>ONHW01000002.1 GCA_900317745.1 uncultured Bacteroidales bacterium
AATTGGCGCAGTTACTCAATTATAGCGAAAAGAGTATAAGGAGCATCAAACTGAACGCGGCTAAAAAATTAGGTACAACAAGTGCTCATTTACATGATTATCTAATGCAAAAAGCCACAGAATAGACGTTCTAATCCCTTCCCCTAAAACATTTTTCTACATCCAAAATGATGTAACAAATTGATTTTAACTCTTTTGTAAGAAAAAACTTTTCTACAAAAATATTTGCATATTTGCAAAAAAAGCAGTAATTTTGCACTTGGAATCGTAAGAACGGTTTCAAGTGCTTATTTACATGTACAATACAAAATTTTGCAATGATGGAAACAAAAAATCTTCTATGGCTTCTCGTGAGCCTATTTATGCTAACTGATTCTTATGTAAAATCATTTATAAAGCAATGATATGAAACGCATTATAATGCTTTGCAGTCTCTGCTTTTGCATTGGTATATCCAATGCCAAAGCATGGGACTTTGCAGAACCTAATCAAGATGGTGATACGATTTACTATAATATTGAATATGGTAATGCCATATTTGATGGTTGGAATACGTTTGCAGAAGATTGCCGTTATAAAACAGATACATTTAGAATCCCTGAAACTGTTGAGCATAACGGAATAACCTATAAAACAGGGTGGCGTTTTATTGGGAATAATGGTCAACTGGCATTTTTATTAGGTGCAACAAAAGCATCACCACAATATGTTTATATTCCAAAAGCACTATTCACGGATATAAAAGACAACTATTCATATAAAATATTTTTAATGCCCGTGTATAATCCATATTTCTCAGGTTACATAGTTGACAAGGAGCATCCTTTGCTGACATCAGATGATGGCGTAATATTCTCAAAAGAGAAAGATTCGTTGCTATTTTTCCCGACAGAGCAAAGAGGGACATACAATGTCCCCAAATATGTAAAATACGTCGATCAATATGCATTTGTTGCCACATCGTTAGATTCCCTTGTCTTTTCTGATTATTTTGATGTTCAGTTTGGGTATAATTTCATTGAACAAGCACGCTTCATGAAAAGTTTTCGTTTCCCAAATGCAACAAGATCATTACCTAACGGTATAGGCATTTCCGGAGAGCAATTGGAAGAAATTATATTGGGTTCTGATTTGCAATACATTGGAGGACTATATTTCGGAAATAAGCAAAGTGCATTAAAGCGTATAATATGTTTGGCTGTTAGTCCTCCTAAAACTACGGTTGAGAAATTCTATGGAACCGATGAGTTAACTTTATATGTCCCAAGGAAAAGCGTCACTCAATATAAATATTCAGATGGCTGGAAATGGTTTGATCGTATTGAGCCGATTGAGCCACCTGTGGTGTCCGGTGTGAATAGTGCGGAAATAAGCTGGGTCACCAATGCCGATGCGTCATCGTATTCACTGACATTGTATCTGGATGCAGAGCATACGCGCAGACTTTTGACGCTGACTTTTGATAATCGAGGTTATCTACAAAATATGGACATCAATTCTGATGCTTATACTCAACCACAATCCATGGCGCGTCACGTCCGCCAATTGGCAGAACAACAGGAAAGCGAAGGATTTAATAGTTACCTCAGTTTCACTGTAACGGGGTTGCATGCCGGCAGCGACTATTATTTTGTCCGCCGCACCTACAATGTGCTTGATGAAGTCATCGACGAGGAGCAAGGCTCGTTCACCACACTCAATGACATGGGAACAGCTGTGGGGCAGAACATGTCAGATGATGCAAGCAACAGAAAAGCCCTGCACAACGGTCAACTCCTCATCCTCCGTGGTGACAAGACCTACGATGCCCAAGGCAGGGAGATAAAGTAACAACAAGCGATTAATTTCTCATCACACCGCCGCCGCATACTTCCATGCGGCGGTATTTTGTATCCATGCATTAGTAATATATCCGCATCACACATTATTTATGTTGCTTTTAAATGCTTTACCCTGCAGGGGTCGGGGTTTGATGGTAAAAACTATCCGGGAGTTCACTCACGAGGAGTTTTAACAGCAAAGCACGAATAAAGCGTAGCTGCAAGCATTTATAAGTGTTTTTTCGGTTTATTTTCTAACAATTAATTGCTGAAATTGTGGATAATTTTGGACGCCCGAAATCTCATCCTGCTGAGATTTGCGCAAGCAATTATTTGCAAATCCGGAAATTTTGCTGTATCTTTGCAGCGCTTATCTACCACCTCTGCAACTCATCTGCCACTTCCGCATAACCCGAGACGTGTGTGAGACGAGGGCAAGACGAAGGCAAAAGCGAATTGAAAGCAGGTTAACCCGAGACTTCTTTTGCTAAAATTCGTAAATTTTGGTGGATACAACGTAACTCAACAACAAGTGTGAAGCCGATTTAAGTGACGAGTGTAATTGCAGATCAAGATTACATTTTTGGCATATTCACCACAATTGCACCTCAGCAGGCAAAAAATATTTGCATAATTCACGAAAAACGTGTATCTTTGTGCCAATTTGTTGGAAAAACGGACGAAACATCCAATATGTGTATTGGAAAAACGGACAAAATGCCAATTAATTGTATTGGAAAAACGGACAATGATATGCTAAACAGACACATTGACAGCGTGATTGCGCATCATTTTGCAACAACGAACAAAGCTCTGCTGCTTACTGGTGCACGTCAGACTGGCAAGACCTATGCTATCCGCAGATTTACACAGCAAGCGGGATGGCAGTTGGTGGAATTGAATTTACTCTTGCAACCGGAGACCAAGCGGATCTTCGCAGGTGCAGCAAACGTACAGGACTTGCTCCTGCGCATCTCTGCACTTGCCAATCAGCCATTACAAACCGGAAAGACACTGATCTTCTTCGATGAGGTGCAGGAGTATGCTGATGTCCTGACATGGGTGAAAGCTCTGGTAGATGAGGGGCGGTTCAAGTATGCGTTGAGCGGCTCGCTACTAGGGTTGGAACTGAAGAATGTTCGCTCGGTGCCTGTAGGGTACATGTCCGAATTCAGAATGTACCCGTTGGATTATGAAGAGTTCATCCGAAACATCGGTGTATCCGATGAAGTGATTGCATCGGTGCGTCAGGCTTGGGAACAACGCAGACCGGTAGATGCATATGTTCATGAGAAACTGATGCGTCTGTATAACTTGTACTTGATAGTGGGCGGTATGCCGGCTGCTGTGCAAACGTATGCGGACACGAATGACCTGCAGCGCGTGCTGCTGGAGCAACAAGCCATATTGGGGCTGTACAAGACTGACATTGCACGATATGATCCTGTGGACAAATTGTACATTAACGACATCTTTGATCTCATACCCTCTGAACTGAATGCCAAGAATAAACGGTTCATACTGAAGAACTTGAACGAGCATATCAAGTTCTCACGGCACGAAAATAGCTTTGTGTGGCTGCGCGATGCGGATATGGCTTTACCTACATATAATGTGGACGAACCGCGCGTACCGCTGAAGCTCAACGAACTGCGCAATTTGTTCAAATTGTTCCAGAACGATGTAGGATTGTTGGCATCGCAGTATGTTGGTGGTATTCAACTGAAACTCCTGCAGGGGGATGTCAATATCAACAATGGGGCAATCTATGAGAATGCTGTGGCACAAGAATTGCACGCACACGGCTGGGCGTTGCGATACTTCAATAGTAAGAAACAGGGCGAGGTGGATTTTCTGTTGGAGCAGGACGATGAGATCATTCCTTTGGAGGTAAAATCCGGCAAGGACTATCAGCGACATTCGGCACTCAGTAATGTGCTCGCTAACAAAGAATATCATATCAACCGCGCCATTGTGCTAAGTAACAACAATCTTTCGGTAAAGGGCAACATTGTGTATGCGCCTGTTTATATGACGATGTTTATGCATCATCAGGCGCAGATTGCACCTATCATATATAAGCCGGAACTGCCTTAAGGAGGATGCTGATAGCCTTGACTACCAACGAACAAACATCTGATTATAAACATCGCGCATTATGCTTAAGGCCCGACATAAAGATCTTCATCCGCTGCTGAAGGCTGCGGAGTGGTTGCTGATCATGGTTGTATGCATGGCGGCAGTATTTGCCCTGTGGCAGGTGCTGCCTGTCAATCACGCTTCGACAGGTGCACTGCTGCTGTTTCAGGCGCTGCAGGCTATAGGACTGTTCATCGTTCCACCGTTTGTAGTAGCATACCTGTGGAGCGATTGGCCGCTGGAGTGGCTGCATATAGTCGATAGTCGAAAGTCGAAGACACCCCACTGCGCGCATTGCTTGTGGGGACCCCGTACAGTCGAAAGTCGAAAGACAGGGCGGTTGGCGTTGCTGAGTATAGGTATAATGCTCACAGCCTTGCCGCTGATCAACCTGCTGGTGAGCTGGAACGAGCAGATACGTCTGCCGGAGAGTCTGAGCGGACTCGAGCAACTGATGCAACAGATGGAAGCACAAGCCGACCAGCTGCTGCAGAACTTCCTCACCTATCAGAATGGCGCATGGTGGGTGCTGCTGCTGAATCTGCTTGTGCTCGCCGTGCTGCCGGCCATAGGTGAGGAACTGACGTTCCGAGGAGTGCTGCAGCAACTGCTAGTCAGTCGAAAGTCGAAAGTCGAAAGTCGAGAGCATGTGGCTGTTTGGGTGACGGCTTTCATCTTCTCGTTCATACATTTTCAGTTCTACGGCTTCATACCGCGACTGCTGTTAGGCGCGTTGTTAGGCTACGCGCTGCTGTGGAGCGGAAACATCCGCTACAGCATGATCATGCATGCCACCAACAACGCGTTGTCGGTGCTGCTGTTCTACTTGGGTACATACGTGTGGGATATGACGCAGGCGCAGCTTGATGCCTTAGGCACGGAGCATACATGGTGGCTCACGCTGGTATGCACACCGCTGATGCTGGCGCAGGTGTATGCCTTCCGAAAAGGTGCCTAAAAAAGCAGACACACTTACTTTACTTCTTTGCACCGAGGTTATCGATTGCAAAGTATAGCGGAGTGGTCACACCGTAATCGTTCTTCTTCGAGCCGGTGAGCGCGAACTTCAGTGCATCGACCTTACCCAGCGAACTGAGGTCAACGTACGTCCAATCCTTGATATACTCCGTACCTTTGGCAAGCTCCACACGTACCTGGCTGTTAGCATCTACGCCGTTCAGTGAGCCGGTGATAGTCAGTGTGAAGTAGTCGTCAGCGCCAAATGGTGCGCCATTGTCATCCGACATGCCGTCACCATTAACGATGGCATCTACCACCCACGGCGTGTTGCATACGTACATACCCGGTACAACAAATGCTTTCTTCAGAAGAACGCTGTCCAGCCCGACATACGAACCTGTCCACACAACAAAGTTCTTGCCTGCAAAAGCACCGCCCTTGGCAGACATATCGTTCTGATAGTCACCTTTGTACTCGTTGCTCGTCTGGTTGCTGACAACATTGCCGTAATAGTATGTTCCCCAGTCTGAAGCACTTACCTCCTGCTGGAACACAAAGTCACCGCTCTCAAACGTACCGCTCTGGCTGAGGTGAAGCACGCTCTCGGATGCAAGAGTAATGTTCTCAAAGTCGGCTACCTGAAGGCTCACCTCCGGCTCTGTAGGTTTACAAGCCGACAGCGCCAAAGCTGCTACGGCTACAATCAAAAATGATTTTTTCATCTTTTAGTTGGTTTTTAGTTAATAAATATTGGTTATTTTAATCCCTAATGGGTTATATTCGTTTTCGTTGCGAATAATGGTCAGTTTCCCATGGCGTATCACCTTTGACGCCTTGCCTGCTTTCCCGCCTAACCTATTGTTATCTACGCCGGTTGTTTCTGCATCGGGGTGCAGGTCGCGTGCGCCCTTAATCTCGGTGGACGTCTCGCCAATCGAGCCCAACCATTGGTGTAGGGCGGTATATACCTTGACGAAATCAATCTGCGTGAGTCCTGCCGGTGTGCCATCGGCGCGTACTGCCCAATCGATGTTCAGTTGCGCCTCGGCAGCACTGTTCGGGTGGTTGTCGGCATAGCCGTAGGCGTACGGGTAGAGTACGTACTGGTTGTTCTTCCACTCGTAGTTGTCCGGCAGACGTGCACCGGTAAACGTCAGGTTGTCGGCATCAATCCACTCGGGGTAGTACGGCTGCTTGTGAAAACTGTTCTTCTCCACATATCCGCTTGCACCCCGGTTGTCCGTCCAGCGAATGTACGTTGTGTCTGTGCGGTACTTCTTATCCTTGTCCGGCGTGGCAACATGACTGTCGTCAGGACGCTCGTAGGTAACGCTGTAGCCGTGAACGGTCAGCGGGTTGGTATATTCCGAGCCTGCAAGTTCGTACCATTCGTCATCAGGTTTGCCGTTGCCGTTGGCATCGGTGCTCACCATTACTATGCCGGGTTCGCAACTGCCCCCACCGGCTGCACCGGTTTGCTTGTTGGCATAGAAAGCGTTACCCTCAATGATCAGGTCGTATGCTCCGGGCATGTTCACTACGGGGTGGTCAAAACCGAACACCACATATCCTCCCCAGCTGCCCAAGGTGATCATGCCGCCGTTGTTGTCGGCAATCTGTTCTTCCACCTTGCGGCACATAGCATCCATATCGTCGCCCGGCTCATACTCCGGCAATGTGTTCACAAACTGCCCGGGTGCAGGCATATACTCATACACACGCGTCAGGTACGGGCTGTTCTGTGCCACCAGCGGCAGCACCGCACACAGGCATAAAATGCCAATGCCGTATGAGCGCTTCGCTGTCGGAGGGTTAGTGCTCAACGATAAAAGTTTGTTTACTAATGCTCTCATATTATCTTTCAATTTTGCTTCCCTTACTCCCCTCCTTTCAGGGAGGGGTTGGGGGTAGGCTTTCACTCCCCTCCTTTCAGGGAGGGGAAGGGGGTAGGCTTGTCTCATTTGGTTACAAACGCAATCTGCGAAGGTATATCCCCCGTTTGCACCGCCCACTTATGCGTGCCGTTGGGTGCATAGCAGTGCAACATACCGGGATTGACGTAATTCTTTGCATCCGACACGTAGATATCCCTTGTCAGCGGATGTACCTTGACGCAGTATGGTTTTTGTATTTGTGTCTCTGTCCCGTCGGTGATAAAGTTCGTGCTCACCACCTTGTGCGTGCGGGTGTTGATGATAGAGTAGGTCACTACGTCCTCGTAGTTGATGTAGTCCCACGCTGTGGCGCAGGCGTAGAGCGAGTCGCCGGCTATATCCATAGCCGACACGGCAATGCTGATCGAGTCTGTTACTTGGTCGGTAGCCGGATCGATGCAATAGAGTTTGGCAGGTGTGCCGTAGTAGTCGCCTCGCGAACTGACCCACAACTGTCCCTGCGCATCGGTGCGTACCCGCCAGAGGTTCTTTGCCACGGTGATACGTTTGGTCTGCATGAAGGTCTTCAGGTCAATTACCGACACCGTGCTGTCGTAGTCCGGCACCATGTATCCGCCGGAGTTAGCTACGTACAGTTTGCCGTTAGCCACAGCCAACTCGTCCGGCTGGTAGCCTACCAGACAGGTGCTGTCAATCTGCAAGGTGGCTGTGTCGAACCGTGCCACGTAACCTATCTGCGCATGACTCGCGTCCAGCGACACCGGACCGGCGTACGAGGTGACGTATGCATACTTGCCGTCGAAGGTTATGTACCGGCAGTTGGGTATATTCACCTGCCCGATACGTTTGCACGTTCGCGCATCGAGTACCTCCACCTTGTTCGAGCAGTTGATCACGGCATATAACCTGTTACCATATATCTTCAGGTCGTTGCCCACATCGCCCAGCTCCTTCGGCACGTCGGGATTAGCCTCGCCGTAGATGTTCCGGCGGTAGGTGGCGGTGGTGTAGTCGTAGTAGTCGAGCGTCGATTTGTTGCTGCCCATATTCCCCTCGTTGAGCAGGTAGAAGCCTACGATTACCGGCTGCCGTATGCTTGCAGAGTCGGTAGGTGGAACAACGATGAGGGTATCGCCTATGTGCTCCTCTTCCACAGGAATGACAGGCTCATCGTGGCGGCAGCAGGTAAATAAGACCGCTGACGCTGACAGAAGAGAGAACGCTGACGCTGATAGAAGCCTATGTACAAATGCTATCATAATATCCTTTCAATTTTCAATTTATTAAATGGTTATTCGTATGATACCTTTGCCGTTGATACCCGGCATAGGGTAGTTGAGTATAACTTCGTATTGCTGGTTGAACATATTATTGATTTCAATGGCGAAATGCAGTCGTGGTCGGGTAGGTAAATCATAACTGATGCTCATATCATGCGTGTACCACGGCTGCTCGTGGTTGGCCGGTATATTCGCGCTATTATGATAGCGCTCGCCCACATAGATGAACGCGTAGTTTACACTCAGTCCGTTCCATTGCAGGTTTACCGTCGCGCTGCCGCTGTGCCACGGGATATAGGCTATCTGTCCGCCGTAGGTCATCTCGCCCGGGTCGGTAAAGTCTTGTGCCTTTTGATAGGTGTACGCTGCGGCTACAGTCAGCAGCACCTCGTTTGTCAGGTCGAACGTGCCGGAGGCATTCACGTCGCAGCCGCGGATCTCTACATACCCGAGGTTCATCATCTGCCAGCGGTACTGACCGTTGCCCTTGGGGATGGCTACGATCTTGTTCTTCACCTGGTTGAAGTACCCGTCAGCCTTGATGCTGAGCATTCGGCACACGCCTTCCTGCCAACGTTTGTCGTACTGCACACCACCGTCGTACTGGGTCGTATATTCAGGCAGAAGAGAGATGTTACCCACATCGGTGTAGTACAGGTCGTTGAACGTTGGCATGCGGAAGATGCGTTTATAGTAGGCGCGCAGGAAGAGCTCCTCGCTCAGGATAGGCTGATAGCTCACAAACACCGCCGGCGTGAACTGCGGTTTCTGCTTGTAGGCGGTCGGAGTGCTGAGGGTAGGCTGGTGGATCTTGTCGAAGATGAACGTACCCAGCACGGATGCCTGTGTTTTCAGGTACTTCCAGTACAGCTGCGTAGCCGCGGCTGCAAGCACGGTGTTGCGTTCGGGAAAGACGAAGTTGGCAAGGTTACCCTCCAGGTAGTTCCACTGCCAGTCGGCACTGAGCGAGACGTCCCAGTTCACATCGTTGTGCGGCACCAGACCTTTCACACCTACCACTGCCAATCGGTGCGCCATACTCAGGTAGATTTCCTGCTGGGTGAACGTATTGTCGATATACATCAGCGTAGTGTCGGGGTTGAGGTAACGCATCCGGTCGTTGCTGTACTTGGCGTTCACCTGCACGTCGTAACCTTTTGTCACGCGCTGGGTGTAGTTGCCCTGCGCAAATGCGTTTCTGTCCCACTGCCGCTGGCTGTTCGTCCATACATTGTTCACTATTGCTCCGGGTATACCTTTCTCGCTCCGGTAGTAGTAACCCTTCACGTGCCACTTGCCTTCGGGCAGGTACCCGAACAGCCCGACCTCGGCTCTGCCTGCCTGCACATCGCCGTTCTGACGGACAGCGGTCGTGTCCCACGCAACAGCACCGCTCGGCAGTACCCTGCGGTAGCGGAAGTGATAACGCCCGTGGGCGTATGTATATTCGCCGCTTGCCGACAGATGGATATTGTCCGTCAGTTTCTGCTCGTACAGGATAGAGGGATTAGCCAGCCCGAATGTGCCGGCTTTCATTGTGATGCTCAGGTTGTAGTTCTTGCCCGGTGTGAACTTCGGGCGGCGGGTCTTGATGTATAGTGTACCGGCACTGCCGTAATCCTTGGCGGGCTGGAATATCTCTGACTTCTGACCGTTGTACAGCGCCAGCTCCTCTATATTGTCCATCGAGAACTTACCCAGATCGACTGTCCCGTTCTGTGCGTTGCCTATCTCTATGCCGTCGTAGAACACGCCGAGATGGTTCGTACCCATAGAGCGCACGTCGATCGTCTTCATGCCGCCTACGCCGCCATAATCCTTGATCTGCACGCCCGAGAAGTACCGTGCTGCATCCGCCACGCTCTGCGTGGATAAACCCTCCAGCCGCGCACCGCTGAGCGTCTGCACAGGTATAACAGGCTCCTCGCGCCGGCGTGCAGTCACCTCCACTTCATTCAGATTAAACTGATGAGTCAGGCTGTCAAGGTCAGATGCCGATACAACAGAAACGGCTTCTGCCTGAACAGCAGTGCACGCAACAAAAGACACTATGAATAGTAGCGAATGTTTCATTCTGACTTCCTAATCCACGAGGAATACACGTCAACGTACGCCAGGTCTTCTGGCTTACTCCGCGGTTCAGCGCCTTCCCGCCTACATGGCAGTGACGTAATGCCGAACCGTTGTCAGGAGATAACAGCAGCGGGTCTGCACAGGACTTGCACCTGTTTCCCTTAATCGTACGTGGCAGCAAAGGTACAAAAAAAAATCCACATTTGCAAATTTATGTGGATTTTTTTTGTTTAATATGTGCGGAAACCAATTACTTAACAAGTGCACCCTGTGTATTGAATTGTTTCCCGTCCGACGTAATGAGATACAATATACCATTCCTAATGCATTTGACGGCCTTTTGCGAACCGTTGATGTTTTCTGCTCCTGTTGCCGGATCGTGCGTGGCAGCACCGAAGTTATCCAGGCAGAAGTAGGTCGGTGTGGTGAATCCGAATTGATCGGATTTGGTGGTGAACATCTCAAACTCCAGACGTGTCACAGCACCTAACCGGCTCAAGTCAAGCCATTTCCACTCCTTCATGGCAAAGCGCTCGCTTTCATTCGCACTGCGATAATCGGCAAGGTAGAACATCACTTCGCCTGTCAATGTCTCGCCATTGTACCCCTTGACGGTAAGGCTCAGGTAGTCACCTTCGCCGAAGGCGTCGTTGGCATAATCACCATTCAGTATAGCGTCCAGAGTGTAAGCACTGTTCGTCACATAGAACCCGGTTATGGGCTTTGCCTCGGTTGTATAGGTCAGTGTGATCGGGTCTTTGTAGCCGGCATACCAACTTGACGGGGCTGAATAGTAAGCGATGGCAAAGTTGTCGCCTTCGTATGCACCGCCTGCAGCCGAGCGGAACTGATCAATCATGTATTCGCCGGTAGCTTCATTGGATTTGTCTGCACTGATTACGTAGCCGCTGAAGGCATTGTATGACTTGTTCGGCACATTGGCAAAGGCGTAACTGCCACTATACAGATACGTCTCTCCCCCGTCTGCCCATGCATCGTCAACCATCTTATGTCCGCTTTCGGGCAACGTATATTCCTCAAAGGTAGCTGCATCGGCAGTCTCTACCCACACGTGTGCCGACACATAGGCATCCTGCCCGAACTTGTCTGTCACGTGGCAGATATACTCCGTTGCGCGTGTAGCATTGATGTTCAGCGTAGCCTCGTTGCCAATCTCATCGTTGCTGAACGCCGTGCGCCATGAGTAGGTATATGGCTTAGCCTGCTCATACTCGGTGGTTAACGTAGCTGTCAGCGAGAGAGCTGTTCCTGCTGCTACTGTTTGTTCGGCGATAGTATTCAGCATAACAGGACGCAGCGTCCAGAGTGTAGTGAATGACTCTGTGGCAGTAACCGCAGCAGCCGCGTCACCCAACGGCGAAAGAGTTACAACATACGCCTTGTAAGCCGTCTCTTCGTTCAGCCCCTTGATAGTAATACTTGCCTCGGCATCCTTTTGCAACGTCAGTTCGGCCCCTTGTGCTATAACGGTTTCAACACCCGGAGCCTCGGCATCGGCAGCCAGCACAAGCACGCGTGCCGTACCGATATTATTCGCCTTGACTACTATATCCGCCAGACTATCCTTCACATTCAGCACAGCAGGGTACCCTTCTGCCAATGCCGGTACGCGGAACAAGTCGGCGTCGTACTCGTATGCTCCGATGGTAGGCGTAGCGGCACGGGTCTTGCCGGTGATGTCGGTGGTGACGGAGGCCATCACTTCGGCAGTCAGCAGACGGCCCTCGTTGGTCTCTTTCGGGATGAGGAGCGTTGCGGAAGCGAAAGTAACGGCTTCGTTCAGGTTTCCGTCCTCGTCAGTGGCACCCACTGCGGTCTTCCAGTCTGCAAAAGTGCCGACATTGGCGGTAGGCATACCGAAGGTTGCTTCCGGCGTATAGAGGATATTATGGCGGAAGACGGTATTGGCAATCGAGCCGGCGTTCTTATAGCGGATTGCGTACCCCTTGCCTGAGGCTTGAATAATGTTGTTCACAAAGAGCGAACCTGCAACCGGCGCCGACTGGATATAGACCGGCGAAGCGGCTGTACCTTCCGCATGGAGCACAATCGTGTTGTGCGCAACCAGCAGTTTAGGCAGGTTGGAATTGAGATTGACGGCATAGGACGCGTAGGTGGAAGCGTTGGCTGCATAGATTGTATTGTTGATAACAAACAGCACGGCGTTCTCCTTGTCCTGATAGCTGTTTGGACGGAAATAGAGCGCCTGGTAGTTCAGGTTGTCCGAAGCCTCGGCAGTCATGTAAATATCATTGCCGGCAATGACAGCCGTGTCGCCAATCAAGAGCCAGTCAATAGCCGCGCAGTTGCTCTTCTTTACTTCTGTACGGAAAGTATTGTTGAGCACCTGCAGTTTGCTTACTGCATCGCCGTAGAGCATCTGGTTACCTTGGTTGCGGAAGGTATTCCGGCTAATGAGCATGTTCTGCTGTAGGGGGTCAGCCGCAGCCTTGTGCCCAGTTACGTGGAGACCCATATATCCGCCCTCCAGCACACTGTTAGTAAGAGCAAAATCATTATTGTAATTGTTCTCCCCTGCGTCCACGGAAAGCAAATCCAGACGCATGGTATATTCTGTCATCCGTTCGGCGTAGATGCGGCAACTGTCAATCGTCACATGCGTAGCGGCATTGCGTACAATGACCACCGCCGGGCTCTGGTTGGAAGTATAGGTGGAGGTGAAGGAGAGACCTTTGAGGGTCACATAGTCGGCACCATCAATGGTGAAGACACCCTTCTCGGCGGTCAGCGTGTTGTGGTATTGGTAGGTCACGTCGTTGTATTTTCCGGAAAGCGAACGGATAGTAATGGTGTTCGCTGCACCGGCGCCGTTGATTTCAGGCACAGTGACTTGTTCTGTGTATGTCCCCGGTTCGACAGCTATCTCTACCGCGCCGTCCATGCCGATGGTGCTGATGGCTTGGAGCGCCGCTGTGAGGGTGGGGTAATCCGCCAGCGCACTCGCTCCGACACGGTAGAAGCCATGTGCGCCGCTGACCACATTGATGGAGACAGCGGCTGTGCCCTGCGGAGCTATCTTCTGCTCGCCCAGCACCACGTTATCCAGCGTGAGCGACACAACATTACCTACCTCTGCATCGGCATCCACAGAGCCTACGAACCAGAAGTAATAAACGCCCTTCTCGTCCATGACATAACTATCGGTAAACTCATTCGCGGTAGAGAACGTGGTGGAATGGCCGGTAGCGTATATATGGCGGTCGATGAGAAGGTCCGAAGTTGTCTGTTCAAAGGCGGTAATGGTAAGCGGTGTGCGGTCGCCGGAGACATAGACAGCCGCTCGCATCAGACGGATGTCGCCTGTTCCTTTGGTAGCCTCCGCCGGTGCCATCGGTGTAACGAGTACCGAGTCAACCGTGAGATTGGTCAACAAATGTTGGCGTACCTCTACCTCAAAGCCTCTCATCCGGCTGGACGGCATCTTGACATAAACAGTCAGTGAACCATCCGCAGCACGAGAGATGACACTCTCATTTTCTGCCGGCTTGGAGTACATACCGTATTTCTTATCCGAGGTGGCCTCGGTGTCATAGGCGTTGGCGTAATAAATATGGAATGGATCGCCGGAGAGATAAGCGACATCAAAGTCTTTGAATACCAACTCTACGGCATAGCCTTCGGTAGCCGGCACGAAAGTGATATATCCCTCGAAATTTGCGGTGTAGTTCTCGTCCGCTCCGCCGTCGTCATAGAACATCAGGCTGTTTTCGCCGATGGTCACTGTGCCGTTGTCCCCGGCTTGCAGGTAACGCACGTTCTTCACCGTACGGCTGCCTTCGGGATCGCCGTCGGCAATGGCTTGGGCATTGCCGCTCAGAGTAACACTCTTCAGTGCGGCATCAACAGCAGTCTCGACCGTAGCATCGGCTTTGATGTCTGCAGCAACGACAAAAGCATTGTCGTATTCAGCGAGTGTAGCAGGTGTCTCCAATGTCAGTGTCACCTGTGCCGCTGCGGCAGCCTGTGCCAGCACGTTCTCGCCTTGCAGCAGATAGATAGTCTCAACATTGTTTTCCGTGCCTTTCATGTCAACGGTCAGTGCATCCATGGTCAGCGGATTGAGCGTACCCAAGGTTTGCAGGTTGATGTCCAGAAGTGCTGCTTTCTGTTCTCCCAACTGTACAAGTTTCGAGCTCGCCTGACTAACGCTGACAGACTCCAACTGCATGTTCTGCAACTTGTATTCCTTGACTGTCGCATGCCACCCCTCGCCATTGTAATATGTGGAGGTCGTGTTGGGGTTGAATACGATAGTGATCGCGCCGTCGGCTGCCGTAGAACGAATCTGCGTAGGTTTCTTGCCGTTGGCATCCAGTTCCCATAGTTTGTCACCACTCGTGCCTTCGCCTGCATATACAATATATTTAGCGCGCGTGCCGTAATAGGAACTTGAGGAATAATAGGCATCAAAGTCCGCATAATCTATCTGGATGACGTACCCCTCATGTATCGGCTTGAATACCACCGTCTGGTCGCAATCCTCGGCTTTGTACTTCGTGCTGTACTCGTTGGCTACGGTATGGGTATATTGCCACTCGCCCTGAATGTTAAATACCTGACTGCCACACGCCTGTACGGCTTCGTTCTTGATGGTCAGTTGTCCGTCAGCCGCAGCGAACGAGGCATACTCCGTGCCGTTGGTGAACAGCAGTTTCTCAAGTGCCACATCTACAGTCATGCCATTCTCAGCCAAGGTGTGGATGTCATATACGAGCCACAGGTAGTTCTCACCCTCGCGGAAACTTACGCTGTTGGTGGCTGCCAGTGTTACTTTGTTGTCAGCGATGGCTACCTCACCCAATAGGTTGCTTGTAGCAAAACTGTTGCTCTTGGTGTAGTACAGCTTGGCTTTGGCGAGTTGCGTATTGGTATTGTTGGTATTGAACTGCAACTCCTTCACTGCCAGAGCCGGCTCAGTCTCTACTGTTGTCACCTTCAGCGAGGCTATCAGCACATCTTCTGCTCCGGCTGATACGGTGGTGCCGGTCTGCTTGGTTGCCTCTACACCGCTTACCGTCATAGCCTGAGGCATGAACTCACTGACTACGGCTTCCCAACCGGATTTGAGGTTGGAGTCGTAAGATATATTGTTCTTGTGCGTGATCGTCAGTTTGCCGTCAGCGGCGGTACTCTTGATCACAATGTCCGACTTGCTTGATGCCTCTGCATGCGTCAGTTGCCACAACAGGTCTTTTTCGTCCGTGCTGTTGCCATTATACACCTTGATATAATCGACATACCCCGTAGAGTTGGCTGCATAATCGGTGTAGAAGACATCTATCTCCTTAAACGTCAACTGCACTTTCTTTCCATCCGTGGCAGGCGCGAACACTACCTTACCGTCAAAGCCCTTGACAACCTTGCCGTCCTTACCGCCTTCGTCGTAGAACTTTGTGTCCTGTGCGATGCTATAGGTTGCATCCGTAGCCATCAGGTACATCGGCTGTACCATCAGTGTGACAGCCGCAGCCGGAGTAAATGCCGTAAATCCGCCTGCTGTGGCAATGCCGGTCACATTCACCGATGCTGTCGCATTGAATGCTGCCGAAGTCATAACATCACCGCCCAGACAGAACAGGTTCGCACCATTGCTCAGCGAGTACGCGTCAGTCAGGGTATAGGTATATACCCCTTCCGATTCAGTAATAGTACCTGCCACTTCGGTCAAACCTGCCACAGAGGCTGACTGACCGGCATACAGTTTCAGAGCGGTAGCATCAATCACCGCTGCATTGGTGCATGTAAAAGTCAGCGATTGCAGTTTGTCGGGTGAAGAGTAGCCCTCTGTCGTTATTCCAAATCCTGCTACACCTACGCCCTGCTTGCCTGCCCAAATCTCACCGTCTACAAAATCGTTATTACCCGAAGCGGCCTTGACGGTCATGCTCTCCAGCAACACCTCCTCAACCGTAGCTTTCCAATAGGACTCTTTTGGGGAAGGATCTTTTGAATACAAGCACACCGACAGACAGCCGTCCGCCGAACCGGAGATATACGTCGGCAGCGGGGTGACAGTACCGTCACCGGGAATGTAAGCAATCTGGTTTGCATTTTCAGCAAATCTGCCAGACGGATTGCCACTCGTGGGATACGTTGTCCCATCTACATCATACTGACCGTTGTAAAGACGCAAGTACACATCATACGAGGCACTATACCTGGTCAGGTTCAACTCCTCAAAACTTATCTTAATCGAATAGCCCTCTGTGGCAGGCTTGAAGATAACTGTTGAGAATGCTGATTGGGTAAAATGAGTATCTGCTCCCTTGAAATCATAAAAGGTTATCGGAGCATCTTTCGACACCACTTTTGTGTCGTAACCATACTGCGGCATCAGGTAATCCTCAGCTGCCGCTGTGCCGCTTAGCCAACTCATGGCAAAGACGGCAAAATACATAAGTAGTTTTTTCATAAGCATATCATTGTTTTATTCACCTTTCACCTTTCACTTTCCCAACAAGACCTCAGGGGCAGCCTGCCTCACGGCAAGTTGCTCCTGCATAACACCCAATAATGATTGGCAGAAGAAATGATGAGTGTATGTTGTCCTGTTGCGCATTGTGCATTGCATTACTTGCGTCACAAGACTACACTATCGAACCATACACACGTGAAAACTGCGCAGAATATGCGCTGCTGTATTCGTTCGTCTCCAGTCCGCGGGAGTCTTGTGAACGCTCGGCTATGGCAGGTCTTCTGGCTTACTCCGCGGTTCAGCGCCTTCCCGCCTCAATGGCAGTGACGTAATGCTGAACCGTTGTCAGGAGATAACAGCAGCGGGTCTGCACAGGACTTGCACCTGTTTCCCTCTTAGCTCTTGCACATGGCAAGAGAACCGTAGTCGGTATGTAAATTGCTCTGCGGAGTATGCTCATACACGCATTTTCCGCAAAAGTGACTGCAAAGTTAAGCATTTTTTTGCAATAAAGCAAATAAATCGTTCAAATTTTGCCAAATTGAAATTTCTACGTTGAAAAATAGTGGTATGAATAGCACACTTTACCTCGAAGATGGATCGAACATGCTCCGATAATGGCCCGATCGAACGGAACGTTTTTGCTAAAAAATCCAACTGCAGAGATATAAAAACATCGGACTTTGGCAAGTATTTCCCGAAAAATACTGCAAAAATTTGGAAAAGTCAAATATTTTTACTATATTTGTAGGCTCTTTTGGTAAAGAGGTACAAGTTATAGCACATGTTCAGGTCGCGAATCCTACATATCTGTTTGCAGCTCTGTCTGCTGGTTCTGTCCGCGCAAGCGGCGCAGGGTGGAAGTAGCATAGATATCCTGCTCCGCAACCCTGTTACCTCCTCCGCCAATATCAGTCTGCTCGTTCAGGACCTGCAGTCCGGCGAGGTGATTGACGCGTTCCGCAGTACGAACGTTGCACCGCCTGCGTCCGTCATGAAACTTCTGCCTACTGCCACTGCGTTGGAGACCCTCGGTGCCGATTACCGCTTCAGCACATATATCGAGTATAGCGGACAGATCACCGGCGGTGTGCTCCATGGCGACCTGTATGTGCGCGGCACGGGCGACCCGACACTCGGGTCGCAGAAGGTGGGCGACCGCAATCTGCTCAACACCTGGGTGCGCGCCATACGCGAAGCTGGCATACGTGAGATTCGCGGATCGGTCATTGCCGATCTCAGTTACTTCGATGCCGACGCTATCAACCCCGGATGGATATGGGAGGACATTGGCAACTACTACGCGCCCGGCATATATGCCCTGTCGTACATGGATAACACAATGAACGTTATCCTCCGCTCCGGTCCTGTGGGCAGTATTGCCGAGGTGCTGTACACTGTGCCCGAGGTGCCGGGCGTGCAGTTTGACAACCATATACGCTGCACCACTATCACCCACGATGGAGCGTACGTCCACGGCGCAGCGTACAACTATACCCGTTACCTCACAGGCAGCGTGCCGTGCAACCAAGGCTCGTTCGGCGTGCAGGGCGACCTGCCTAACCCGGGACTGCTGCTTGTGCAGCACCTCTCGCAACGACTCGAGGAGCACGGCATAACCATCACTGCCGAACCGACATATATATCCGAAGCGGACGGCAAACACCGTACACTGCTCTATACATGGCAGTCTCCGCCGCTGTCGGAGATCATCATGGAGACCAATATCCACTCCAACAACATGTACGCCGAGTCGCTGTTTCGTACGTTCGGCTCGCGTTACTCGCTGCCGTGCACGATTCACAACTCTGCGGATTTTGAGAAAGACTACTGGTTGCGCCGCGGTGTGAACACCCGCAGCACACGTATAGTTGATGGTTGCGGTCTGGCACCGCAGGACGCTATCAGTGCCGAGACGCTCGTGCAACTGCTCACGTATATGTACCGCTCGAGTAACAGCGACGCGTTCTACGCCTCACTGCCCGTCAGCGGACAAACAGGCACGTTGCGCTCGCTGCTGCCCGGCACACCGCTCGACGGCAAGGTACACGCCAAGTCGGGAACGATAGCCGCAACCAAGAACTTTGCCGGATACATCGAACTGCCTGACGGACGCACATGGGTCTTTGCCGTGATGGTCAGCTTCGGCAACGGCAAGTCCAAACAGATACAGAAGGTTATCGGCGATTACCTGCTCGACCTGTATAACACCAAAGGTAAATAAAAGCATCAGCCATGCATGGCTGATATACACATGTACATAGTATCTACCGATAGCACCAACAACCTGATGCAGCGCCTGCTGCGCGGCGAAGAACCGCAGTATGCAGCCTGTCTTGATGAGGATATACCTCTGTTGTACACGGGCTATCAGTCCTCCGGACGCGGACAGACAGGCAACGGTTGGGAGTCTGAGCGCGACAAGAACCTGCTGCTCACCTACCTGTTGCGGCTGCCCGAGGTGACACCCGCCGGACAGTTCATGCTGAACATGCTCGCATCTATTGTCACCCACCGCACGCTGGCTGCCTACCTGCCTGAGCAGCAACGCGAACGACTGACCATCAAATGGCCGAACGATATCTACTTCGATGACAGAAAGATAGCCGGTATACTGGTGGAGAACAGCCTGAGCGGCAGCCGTGTGCTGCACAGCATTGCAGGCGTAGGTATCAATCTGAATCAGGAGCACTGGTTAGGCAACGCGCCCAACCCGGTCAGCCTGAAGCAGATAACAGGTGCGGAGGCGGATATCCACTGTGTGATGCAGATGTTTATGCAAATGTTGTGCTTCACCATGAAGTGGAACGCCGACGACTGCCGTGATTATTACCTGCAGCACCTCTACCGCCGCGAAGGTTTCTATCCCTATGTGGAACGCGAGGTCAGCACCGCACCCACAATGATTGCTACAGAGGCGGATACAGGGCAGTTCATGGCGCGCATCGAGGATATACTGCCCACCGGCGAGATTGTACTATGCGACAGTCAGGGCAACCGCCGCACCTACCACTTCAAGCAGATACGCTTCGTTGTCTGAATGGCTAAATAGCCCAATGACAAAATAAATGAACCAATCGTAAATCGTCAAATCGTAAATAATATGAACTCCATCATTATCACCGGCGGAGCCGGATTCATCGGAAGTCACGTCGTACGTCTGTTTGTGAACAAGTACCCCGACTATCGCATTATCAATGTTGATAAGCTCACTTATGCCGGCAATCTGGCTAACCTCAAGGATATAGAGGACAAGCCCAACTACCGCTTTGTGCGCGCGGATATCTGCGACTTCGATACAATCTACGCCCTCATGCAGGAGGAGCACGTCACCGGCGTTATTCACCTGGCTGCCGAGAGCCATGTCGATCGCTCGATCAAAGACCCGTTTACCTTCGCCCGCACGAACGTCATGGGCACGCTCAGTATGCTGCAGGCTGCCAAACTCTACTGGGAGAGCCTGCCGGAGAAGTACGAAGGCAAACGCTTCTATCATATCTCTACCGACGAGGTCTATGGCGCACTCGAACTCACTCACCCCGAGGGACTGCCGTCGCCGTTCACTACCAAAGCCTCGGCAGACGGACACGAGACCTACGGAGAAAACTTCTTCGTGGAGACAACCAAGTACAACCCGCACTCGCCCTACAGTGCCTCCAAGGCAAGCAGCGACCACTTTGTGCGCGCGTTCCACGACACCTACGGCATGCCTACTATCGTTACGAACTGCTCGAACAACTACGGTCCCTACCAGTTCCCCGAGAAACTGATCCCGCTGTTCATCAACAATATCCGTCACCGCAAGCCGCTGCCCGTATATGGCAAGGGCGAGAACGTACGCGATTGGCTCTATGTAGAGGATCACGCCCGCGCTATTGACCTGATCTTCCACAAGGGCAAAGTGGCAGAGACGTATAACATCGGCGGATTCAACGAGTGGAAAAATATCGATATCATCAAAGTTGTTATCCGTACCGTTGACCGTCTGCTCGGACGCAAGGAGGGCGAAGACATGGATCTTATCACCTTCGTTACCGACCGTGCCGGACACGATATGCGTTATGCTATCGACTCGCGCAAACTCCAACGCGAACTTGGCTGGGAGCCGACCTTGCAGTTTGAGGAAGGGATAGAGAAAACCGTCCGCTGGTACCTCGAAAACGAAGCCTGGGTGGACAATATCACCTCCGGCGAGTACGAGAAATACTACGCCGAGATGTACAACAATCGCTGAAACCCCTCATGATCATTACTGATCCTAAAATACAGAATCCCATCCTCAAGCTTGTTGGCGAAGAAGCCGACAGGCTCGGCATCGACTGCTACGTAGTAGGCGGCTGGGTGCGCGATCTCCTCCTCCACCGCGAAAGCAAGGATATCGACATTGTTGTTGTCCAACCGGCCTCCACCCATCAGCCATGCATGACTGATCATAGTGACTCCGAGGCTCCGCGCTGGGGGATCCTCCTCGCCGAGGCTGTTGCCAAGCGTCTGGGCAAAGGTGCACACCTCTCTATCTTCAAGACCTACGGCACTGCCCAGGTGAAGAAAGGGGATACCGAACTCGAGTTCGTCGGTGCACGCAAGGAGAGCTACCGCCACGACTCGCGTAACCCTATCGTTGAGGACGGAACGCTCGAAGAGGATCAGAACCGCCGCGACTTCACCATCAACGCCATGGCTATCTGCCTCAACCACGACCGCTACGGCGAACTGCTCGACCCCTTTGACGGCTGGTACGACCTGGAGGACTGTATTATCCAGACACCGCTCGACCCCGATATCACTTTCAGCGACGATCCGCTGCGTATGATGCGCGCCATACGTTTTGCCACGCAACTCGGCTTCAACCTCACAGGCGAGTGCTTCGATGCTATCGCGCGCAACCGCGAGCGTATCCGTATTATCACGCGCGAGCGCATAGCCGACGAACTGAACAAGATCATGCTCTCGCGCCGACCGTCAGAGGGCTGGTTACTGCTTGACAAGACAGGCTTGCTGCCGATCATCTTCCCCGAACTGGCTGCACTCAAAGGCGTGGAAACAGTCAACGGCCGTGCCCACAAAGATGTGTTCTACCACACCCTCAAGGTCCTCGACAACGTCGCCGAACTGCAACACCAACAGCAGTCTTTTGTCTATGAGCGTCAGCGGTCTGTCAGTGAAACGGTCTCTCAGCGCCAGCGGTCTAATAGTCCGCAGGACGCTCTCCTCTGGCTTCGCTGGGCTGCCCTGCTGCACGACATAGGCAAACCCAAATCGAAGAAGTTCGAACCCAAGGTCGGCTGGACGTTCTACAACCATAACTATATAGGCGCAAAGATGGTCCCGCGCATCTTCAAGGCGCTCAAGCTCCCGCAGAACGAGAAGATGGATTATGTTGTCAAGATGGTCGATCTGCACATGCGTCCTATCAACCTGATAGAGGAGACGGTCACCGACAGTGCCGTACGCCGCCTGCTGTTCGAGGCTGGCGACGACATCGGCGACCTTATGCTCCTCTGCAACGCGGATATCACTTCGCGCGACCAGAACAAAGTCAAGCGCTACCACGACAATTACGAACTCGTCATGCGTAAGATGGTCGAACTCGAAGAGCGCGACCGCATTCGTAACTTCCAGCCGCCTGTGATGGGTGACGAGATCATGCAGATGTTCCATCTCGAGCCGTGCTCGCTCGTGGGCGAACTCAAGTCGGCTATCAAGGATGCTATCCTCGATGGCATTATCCCCAACGACCACGACGCCGCTGTCGCGTTCCTTCTCCGCCTCGCCGCCGACAAAGGTCTCACTTTTGATCCAAACCTCCCTGCCGCCCCAGCCGCCACTCCTGATCAGAATTCCACTGCTGCCCCGGCCGTCAAAGCCGACCCTAATACTGTCTCCAAATAAAAAAACGTTCCGTTCGATCGGGCCATTATCGAGGTTTTGTCGTACTTAATCCGATGTTTTGCCTGGTGTCCTGTGTTCGCGATTTCCATGAGCGAATCTTTGTCAGTCGTTTAGTGCGTGCGGAGTCCCCGATAGAGCCTGCTCTATGGGGGTGCACTGCCGCTGTTCCTGCAAGTAATCCTTAGCGTGATTTTGATTATAAACAATTGTTGCTAATTGTCGATAATCGTTGCTCCCTAACAACTCGTTCGCAAATTGTTGGTAATGGTTGATAATGGTTGACCCCAAAAATAATTATTGACCCATCCTGTTCCTCGCATTGTTGATGTTTTTTGCTTTTTTCCCCTCTCTTACCCCTGTTTTTGCCCAATTTCGTTAAAAAACGCACAAATTTCTACATTTTTCTCCAAAAATTGCAAAATAATTTGTAAATTCAGAAACTTATTTGTATCTTTGTTCGTTTTTGCGTGTAAATAGCAAAGCGCCCCTTAGCGCACCTAAACTTTTAGGCGTCCTAACCCATAACAAAAGAATAAAAAATTAATCAACATATAGCAATGAAATACATAGTGCGTTTAACTGATCAAACTATGAAAAATTCCCTGAATACAGAGGCCTTTGCCCCTCTAAGCCGCAACCTTACCTCATTAGGCACTCGGCTTTTACTAAGCTTTAGTCTTATTCTGACCATGCTCTTCACCTTTGGTGTGGGAGAGATGTGGGCGGAGGCGTTCTGGCCTTACGCAGGTTTTTATGAGGTGTACATGACGTACTCCTATAGTGGGAACAATACTAACTATTCGTTTTATAGTAGTGACAACAACAGCAGTCAATCGTTCGACTTGGGAACACTGACAGCTGATTTCAAAGTCAATGATCTCTATTTTAAGTGTTACAAAAACACAAATGATTGGGGGAAATATGGCAATATTTGTGGAGGTTTGATGATTTATAATACCGGAAGCGGAGACACTGAGTACCAACCAACTTGGTCTGGCTGGGATGATGACAAAGGCTGGGATGATGGATTTCAGGCTCACAAGAGAGAACTATATAAGACAGGATGTAATAAAGTTATCGCTTCATACAATTCTGGACCTTCGGGTAGTTATACAGCACAACTTTGTTTTAAAATGTGGGGAAGTGATGACAATGGAAGCGATTGCGGAGATATATGGTGGATAAGTAACAATAGCTATAATTACAAATTTACGTATAATATAGCTCCTCCGGCAGTCAGTGGCTTTACCATAACTCCTTCGGGTGAAGGCTATGTTAGCGGTACCGGTACAGAGTCCGATCCATATATTATGAGACATGATGCCGGAAACCTTGTGCTTACTATGTCCGGTTCAAAAGCGCGCACAGATGCCAATTCTTCTGCCAAATATTATAATGGCTCTTCTTGGAGCGCGACAGCAACCAAAACAATATACTACGCAAATGGCTCTACAACAAAGCAGAGTATTACATTGAAGATGAAGTACAATAACAGTGACGCATCTTTGGATGGAGCAGTAAGCGAAAAAACAGTATATTACCAGCGTGAAACAGCTTATACTGTTTCGAAGGCTGCCACAACAGGCGGTTCGTTTACTGTAGCTTCTTCAGTTGGAGCTAAGTCCGGTGGTGCAGTAACGGCAACTCCTAGTACCGGATATAATTTCAGTGCATGGTCTATAACAAGTGGTTCGGGTACATGGGCACAAAGCACATCAACAGCATCCAATACGTTTTACCCGACAAGTAATTCTACCATAAAAGCCACTTTTACTGCCAAGAATTATACCGTTACGTTGAACAAAAACGGCGGTGTTGCAGATGGTACGGTACAGACAACTTACAATGCGAATACAACTGCTGGTTTCACAGCCGTAACGCGTACAGGGTATACATGTGACGGTTATTATACTTTAGCAGATGGAGGCAATAAGGTTGTTAATGCTGATGGTACATTGGTGGATGGCTCTGTTTCAACATGGCTCAGCTCGGGATATTGGATAAAAGATGCAGCCACCATCACTCTCTACGCCCATTGGACTCCCAATACCTACACCATTACTCTCGATCCCAACGGCGGTACAGGTAGTACAGCAAGCGTGGAAATCGACTATGGTCAAACGCCACCGAACACGGATGATGTGGGTAATCATTACTTCAGCATCACCAACCCCACCAAGCCCGGATATACGTTCCTCGGTTGGTACACGGCTGCAGATGGCGGCAGCGAAGTGATTGATGAAAATGGCGCTTTCCTCGCTCCTGTTGCTGATTACACGTCCAATTCCGCAGGTAACATCTGGATTCGCCCGGACAACGCCACCCTCTACGCTCACTGGGAACAAACGAACCTTGCCTTAAATAAAACTGCCTATGCCGGTTGGTCGCGAACAGTGACCGAAAAAAATGATGGTGAAGTTCCCTCTAAAGCTGTGGACGGCGATTTGAGTTCTCAGCATATTCAATGGGACATCAATGATAACTTTGCAACCAAAGGTTGGTGGGGAGTTGATTTAGGTGATAATTATGTGCTAAGTGATCTGTATATCTACTGGCAAGCTGGAGAGGACGGGCGTGCACCACGCTATTATGAGATCCAAGCGACTGTTGATGCGCCGACAGATTTTTCTAACGATCATGTAATGGACGATGGCATTCATTGGCATACAATCAAAACGATTTCCGGTGTTGCGCAGAATTTAGGTTCTACGCCTAATATTATTTCCTTTACTTCCGGAGAGCATGTAACAGCTCGATACGTACGTATTGTAAACAAGGATGCCTCGCGTAAGCCCATGGCTATCGCCGAGTTCCAGGCGTATGCCTATGACGTAGAGAGTTGCTCTGCTGCTGCTAATACACCCACAGCCTCGTTCGCAGGTATAGTAGGCGGACGTGTCAAACTTAATCTGGCTGCTACAGATGCGAATAGTGAAGCGTTGACCAATTTCGCTGTTTTGTACGATGGCATATACTACGATGTCACGGCTTCTGCCGGTGTCGGGTACGTAACACTTCCATCACATAGAGATATAACCGTTCGGGTATATGCGTACAACACTTGTATGCAACGCAGTTCCGGCTATGTGGAGGTTGAGATAGGTGACTATGTCAATCCTCAGGAGAACCTGGCTGAACTCAAAACGACTTGGGTTAGTTATACCAATAACAACAATGACGAAAAGCAGGCAAACCTCAATGACGGCGTGCTTGATACCAAGGGCTGGATCCCATATCAAAACACAGGAAAGAATGCGTGGATGGTTGTGGATCTGGGCGATACGTATCAGATAAGCACTATTCAGACATTCTTTGCTACTGATCGTCGATCGACCAACTACAAGATCTATGGTCGCCAGAATGACCCTTCAACAGACGATGTCCGTGGCGATAATACAAAATGGGTTGAGTTGGCAAGCAAATCTTCGTCAATTAATGCAGGTGCTACCGAAAGTGATGTAAATGAGAGTGCTGTCTCTTTCACTGGTGCAGTTCGATATGTCCGTTTTGAGTCGTTTGCGGAAGAGTGGGACGACGTGGCAAACGGATTCAAACTGCTCGAGTTCCGCGTGTTCGGTAGTGCATTTAAGTCTGCCGATGTAACCGGCCCTGTTATCTCCACATGTGAGATAGATGCTTCTGCTGAAAACGTGACATCTACCGTCTTGCATTTGGTGGCTACCGATGCAGTGGATGGCGAAGTGTTCAACTATGAGATAAGCACAGATGGTGGTTCTAACTGGACGAAATATAGTACCGATCCTGTTACCCGATTGGTTACGATTACTGACCTTACAAGCGGATCTTATACCTTTACTGTCAGGGCGTATGATATAGTCGGCAATTATTCTGCCAATAGCACTGTAAGTGTAGATATCTGGAATCCGGCTGCCAACCTTGCTCTCAACAAAACTTCGTGGGCGGGACACGAAACAGGTGGAGCAGGCGAAGCAAAGGATAAGGCTAATGACGGTAGTCTTACCACGTTCTGGACTTCGTGGGATGGGGCTAACCCCGGTGACGACTGGTGGTGCGTGGATTTGGGTAATTATTACCAACTGAGCGAAATTGATGTGTTCTGGCATCAGATGGATGGCTCAATCAATCTTCATTCGGAGAAATATACCATACGTGCGCGTCAGAATTTGAGCGGAACGGCTTCTGAGATGGAGGCAATTATGCGCGACAGCACACTATGGTACACCATTGTTCGTCAGTCCACTACGCCTAATGTGGGAAATACTGAAAGCAACAAGAATGCTTATTATCCGCTTAACACACCGGCACGCTACCTGTTGCTCAAGTCAACACAACGTAATGCACTCAATCAGCAGATTCGTTTGTCCGAATTCCGTGCATACGGCTCGGGGTTTGCTGCCGCTGACACGCATGTGCCGGTTATATCCTCTGCTACGGCAAGTTACAATGACGATGGTAAGGCATATTTGACTCTGACGGCAACGGATACTGAAGATGGAACTGTCAGACTGTTCCGTATATATAATCCATATACCGAAACGTATAGCCTGCAGCAGACAAACGGATCTAATCAAATCGTGATTGACGGTCTGCCGACTTGTACCGATTATACGTTCCGAATCCAAGCAATGGACAAGGCTGCTCAATTGTCGGAAGTCACGAATCTGGTAGTGAATGTACCTTTGATTTCTACCACTAACCTCGCTCCGTTGGCTACCATAACGTCAGGTACGAATAGCGGTGCAGGTCTCCGCAATCTTGTGAACGGCAATACGGCTGATACATGGGAAGTTGCAGATGGTACGATTGCAGGAGATAATGAGTGGGTGACTTTCCAATGGGAGCCCCCGTATAAGATATCTACTGTCAAAGTCTATTGGGAGACCCACGCCGGAGGAGGTTCTCGTCCTAAGGACTATGAGTGGCAGGTTTCCAACGATGGTACACATTTCGTCCCGGTTCTGCACTATACTACCAAACCCGACGCAGAAGAGACTTACACGATTAATACAACTGCGCAGTATATCCGCTTGTTTGTAAATAAGCATGATCAATATAAAGGTATGTGTCTCAGGGAGGTAGAGATGCGAGGAGACTGTGCAGAGGATTCTGACCTGCCGATCATGCTGTTTGCGGAGGTGAAGCTTGAAGATATCTTCCGAACCAACGCTAAAGTGCATGTAGGTGCTATCCATAAGACTATACCGTCCAACGAATTGCTCTATCATGTTATTGTTAATAACGGTGCACCCATTACAATCACGGCAGGACAAGTGGTTGACAATTATATAACAATTAGCGGGTTGACTAAGGAAACAGCGTATAATGTCAAGATTTATGCAGCCAAGATTAGTGATACCGAGGAAAATCGCTCTGCTAACTATAAGGAAGTCAATTTCACTACTCAAGGTGATTATTCCGATTATTATCTGGCTAATTCAATTAACGGTTGGCTGGCGGTTAACGGTGGTGAATGGACCGACGCAATGAACGCATGGCGCTTCCGTACTACAGACGTGGACGGAATATATAATCTTACACATGCGGTTAGCGTCACCGAGAATTGGACATACTTGATTTATAACCGTGCTACCGGTACACGCACTCCGGGTGACAGAACAGCAAGCGTAGTTGCAGGAAGGAATTTCAAGGCTGTAATGCACGACTTGGACCATTATGTCACTAATTATTCCAACCTTTATATAGCCGGTACGGCTGTTGGTACAGCTGAAAATACTCGTTCCGAACAGAATCGGCTCACATGGATTGACGCCACGCGTGCCGTGTGGGAGGGACGCGTGACGAATGGCGGTACGTTCCGTATTATATCGTACGACAATGTGCTGCAAACCGATTTTATCACTCCTACTGCACAAACCTACAACGAAGGGTATTCACATGCGCGTCTGACATTTACGTTTGACGATGAAGCAGACTTTACGTGGACGTGGAAGGAACTTCCTTCTGAGCAATTCTGCTCGCGTAGCGGAGGAGCCGGAAGTGGCGCTGTATTGGATGGTTCAGCATTCGGCGTAGGGGAGAGTTATTCTGTATATGCCTATATGTCCGCTGGTGGCAAATGGATTGTGGAGGCAACATGTAGCGGTATTGAAGCTGCTAATGCCTATCTGCAACCGTTTACTTCTCTCGCCGGTGACGGACGACAGGAGTTCGCTATGGCAAAGATTGATAATTATTTCCGCGTGGAAATTGATCCGGCTTCCATAACCTACAAACTTAATAATCTTGCTCGCTACGTAGTTAAGTTTGCTGTCCCTGCAGGTATTCGCTATACCGATGTCCACTACTACGACTTCACCGGCTCGGGCGAGTGCGCACCCGACTTCTTCGATATCTACCACCACGACGACGTAGCCGCGGCGCCCGAAGGAGCACAAACCTCGTTTGTCGGCGGTGTGATCATGCAGCCTATACGTTACTTCCGTCACTACGACAACTCCGATTGGACAACCGTTTGCGTACCGTTCGATGTCAGCAAGGTTACTGTTTACGATACGGAAGCCGAGCGCGACTATTCGCTCTACCCGCGGTTCAACAACGGCACTGAGGATGTCGAGGGTTTCTACTGGCTCAAGACCTTCTCTGAGGCGCTGCCGATCACCTCGTTTGAGTCGGCGTGGGAGCAACTGACGGTCAACACGGCTGAGTCTAATGCAGACGTGCTCACCACACTGGTTAAGCCTGCCAAGAACACACCGTATATCATAGCCTTCCCGGACGGTGACGGCTACTACACCACCAACTGGGTAGTCTTCCACGGTGCTGCAGGACAGACTATCGACTCCGAATTCACCGGGCGTTCCAGTATAGCGCTCACCGACGGCTACGACTTTAGTCAGGTGCAGCTGCAGGGCAACAATACAATGCACCAATCGTCCACACTCACCAATATCTATACTATCGACGAGGGTGACGACTACTTCACCCGCAAGACCGTTGCCGTGCCCGCATTCGAGGCTTACCTGATCGGTACGGCACAGGTGCAGGCGAGCTATGCAGCTGTGCGCTACCGTGGCGGACAATCCGTGCCTACCGGCGTGGATAACCTGCCTTCCACAGGCGACATGCAGGGCAGTATATACACCGCAACGGGAGTGCGAGTCGCTTCTTTCGACGGCAGAGATGCAATGGAACACTGTCTCAACCATCTTTCCACGGGCGTGTATGTTGTCTATACACAGAGCCAAGTTAACAAAATTGTAATACCTTAATTATACCCTGCGAGACAATGAAAACATTACGATATATAGCTCTGATCGTTCTATCCGGCTGCGCTTTCTGCGCTGCCGAGGCACAACTGCAATCCGCCTTCGGCAGCAAAGCACAATTGCCGGCTGCTTTTGGCAGTATGAGTACCGTTACTTGCGCTATGCAATCCACTTCTTCATATAGTGCAGCTGCCTACCGCGGGCAGACTGTTTCTCCCTATGCCGAAGCTCCGGCTTATGTTCCTTCCGCCGCAGGCGACCTTGATCCGTTTGGTGCCAGCAGCGCTGCTCCTGCCATCCGCAAGACTCCTCCGGGTACCGGTGGCGACAAAGATAACCCGAGTATGGAAGGCGATCTTGCCGACGGCACTTGGTTCCTGCTCATGCTTGCTGCATTGTCTGCTGCTGTAGTCTCCCTCCGCCGCCAACGCGCATTGTCCGTGCAACTGACTCAATCGTCTCTGCCGGATTAGTATCTCCGAGCCGCAAACAATGCATACAAAACAAAAAGGATGGCCATTCTGACCATCCTTTTTCGTCGAGAAGAGGCGACTCGAACGCCCGACCCCCACGTCCCGAACGTGGTGCGCTACCAACTGCGCTACTTCTCGAAAGCGGCTGCAAAGATACTACTTTTTTCGCATTTATGCAAATTATTCCGACAAAAAATATCGAAAATCCTGCAAATTATGCGTATTTGTGCATTGTTGGTTGCATTTCTTCCCTTTGTAGGTTGCATGTACTACCCGTTATTGGTCGCATTTTTCCCCTGTTTCTCCTCTCTTCTCTCGTATCCTGCCCGTATCCTGCCCTCCATCGCTTCGTAATTATTTTTAGATAATCTTTAGTTCTTCTTTAGTTCTTCTTTAGTTCATCTTTGGTTCATATGCCTCTTTTTGCCTAATGTTCACCAACAAAAAAACAGGCGTGGATTTTTCCACGCCTGCGTGCTTTGAAACGAATGTTTCACTGCAGTAGATTAGTCTTTGTCGTTGTTCTCAAGACACGACTCTGAATCGAAGTAGGGTGCATTGATGTAGGTGTACGAAGCCTTAGCGTTGACAACCACGTTAGTCTGAGCGAAGGCATACATTGCTGTCTCGCAAGCAGCAACCAGATCGAACTCGGTACCCCAGAGATACTCTTCGGTAGAACTGGTTACACCAACAACGGTAGCTTTCATAGTCCAGCACCAGCATTTCTCTTTCTGGTTGTCGTACTTCTTACCGTTTACGGTTGCTTTGTCGGCATCAATCTGGGGCTCCTTGCCGTCCTTGTAGTACTCACTACCATTGCCACCTGCTGAGCAGCTTGCAAAGAAACCTACTGTCAGGGCCATAATGGCCAAATAAAGGAATTTCTTCATAATTATGAATAATAATAAATTAATTAATTAACATGCAAAGGTACAACATTATTTTGAATTTTGCAAATATTGTTGCCTTTTTTTGACTCTTTGTGCCTTATTTTGCTATTTTTATATCAATTATACATAGCAAAATCCGCCCTTATTGGTCAATATACACCTCCAGAGCTCGCAAATTGCCGTTGATTTCTACTTCACCGTTATCTTCTGCCGGCAGCAGAATCAGCATCCCCGGAGTGAGTGCGGCTGTCTGCCCGTGTCCGGTTATTGTTCCTTCGCCGTTCAGGCATATCAAGCATACAAAACTGTCCAGCCGGCTATAGTCGCGCGCGACAGGCTGATTGATCTGCAGCACGTTGGTCGTGAAGTACGGGCAACTAACCAGCTTTACTGGTTCGTTAGGCTTGCGCTCATAGTGCACACGATAATCGTCCTGTACCGTATAATCAATACTCTCTGCGGCACGCTCGGTGTGCAGTTCGCGCGGGTGACCGTCCTTGTCCACGCGGTCATAATCATAGATGCGGTACGTGGTGTCGGATGTCTGCTGTATCTCGCATAGCCGGCAACCCGAGCCTATGGCGTGGATGCGTCCGGCTGGTATGAAGAAGCTGTCGCCGTCCTTCACCGGATATTCGGCAAGGGCGTTCAGGATCGTTTTGTCGGCTACCATCTGTTTGTAACTCTCAGGTGTCAGCTGCTGCTTTAGTCCGCAGTAGAGACGCGCCTGCGGTTCGGACTCTGTGGCGTACCACATCTCCGTCTTGCCGAACGGCTCCCCGTACTTCTGCGCCAACGCATCCGACGGATGAACCTGCACACTCAAATCGTCGTGCGCATCGATGAACTTGATCAGCAGCGGAAACGTATCGCCGTAGCGCTCCCAGATATGTTTGCCTACCAGACGCTCTTTCTGCTCACAAAGCATCTTCCAGATGTTCTGACCTGTTTCTACGCAGATACTGTCGCGTCCCGGATAGGCTGACAGTATCCACTGTTCTGCGCCCCAGATCATTGGCCTGTCGATTGGATGAAAGTGATATATCATGTCTTGTGGTCGCTGCGCGACGTTGTGCTGTTAAATTGTTTAAGTGCTATGTTACTTGTCCTCATCAATGGAGGAGTGGTAGTGGTAGCCCGAGAAGTCGCGCTCACCTTTCTCGCGCTCGTCGGACGCAATGTGTATACGGCTCTTGCGGCTGCCGTCGAACAGACCTTTCTGCCAAGCTAATATAAGCAGCCAGCCGAACAACATTCCTCCCAGATGGGCGAAGTGCGCCACATTGTCACCGGTGAAGTTTGCCAGACCGGCAAACAACTCGATTACTGCATATCCGATCACAAACACGCGCGCACGTATGGGCACGGGTATAAATAATAGGAATAACGGCGTGTCGGGAAACAACCAGCCGAACGCAAACAATATGCCGAACACGGCACCGCTGGCACCAATCGTTACGCCCGGCATGCCGGGCATAAACGCCATCCATACAAGTTCCTGAATCAGGGCTGCACCTATTCCGCACACCAGATAGTAGAGCAGGAACTTGCGCTCGCCCCATTCGCGCTCCAATAGCGGACCGAACATCAGCACGGCGAACATGTTACAGAACAGGTGACTGAAGTTGGCGTGCATGAACATATACGTGAACGGTTGCCACAGGTGAAACGAGCCGGTGGGTGAACCAAATGCCGAAAACGACCAACTCACCAGCCCGAACCACTCAACCAGATGCACTCCGTACCGCTTTAGCAGCGTATCCAGCAGCCAAACAATCACGTTGGCAAGCAGGATATTCTTCGTTACATTGGGTAAATTTCTCATAAATACGTACTAAAATACGCTAAAAATACTACAATTATCGTGCTAAAACGCAAAAAAATGCAAAAATATGCTGTTTTAGTGCATTTTTTCTCGAAAATACTTGCATTATTCATTTTTTTTTTATAACTTTGCATTGTGAATTCGGGGTGTGAGGCACTCCGTGAGGAATTAAACGTTTAATTAATCTAACTACAATTATGAACAAAGGTGAACTCGTTGCTGCCATCGCAGCAAAGGCTGAAATCTCGAAGGCAGCTGCTGCCAAAGGTTTGGACGCTGCTATTGACGCAATCGCTGAGGCTCTGAAGAAGGGTGAGGCTGTACAACTCGTTGGTTTTGCAACTCTGAAGGTAGCTGAGAAGGCTGCTCGCCAGGGTATCAACCCCGCTACAAAGCAGGCTATCACTATTCCTGCTAAGAAGGTGGTTAAGTTCAAAGCTGGCGCTAAACTTGCGTTCTAATCTTGATGGTTCAAGGAAAATGGGTTATCCGAAAGGATAACTCGTTTTTTGTGCATAAATAAAGACTTTCGACTTTCGACTTTCGACTATCGACTTTTGACTATCGACTATCTACTTTCGACTATTATGAAGAATATCATCTTATGCGGCGCGCCCGGTTGCGGCAAGGGCACACAAGCGGAGTTTATTGTTGCTCACTACGGCTTGGTGCACCTCAGCACAGGACAAATGATGCGCCGTGAGGCTGCCTCGGGCAGCGAACTCGGCAAACTTATTGAGTCTTACACAGCGCAGGGACACCTCGTTCCCGACGATATAACCATTCGCATGCTCGAGGAGTATATTAGTACGCTGCCTGCAGACACCAAAGGGTTGATCTTTGACGGTTTTCCCCGCACACTCAACCAGGCTGTGCAGCTCGAGCGACTCATGAAGAAACGCGGTGACGAAACGGCTATCCTCATTGACATCAACGTGCCAGAGGACGAACTTATTCGCCGTCTCATTGAGCGTGGCAAGATCAGCGGTCGTGCCGACGACAATCTGGAAACAATCAAAGAGCGCCTCGTGGTCTATCACGAGCAGACGCGTCCCGTGGACGACTATTACGAGCTCCACGACAAGTACGCACGTATCCAGGGACTCGGTACGATCAGCGAGATCTTCGGACGTATCAGCCGTATTCTGAACAAGATATATTGATTCTTGCTCAACGCTGACAAGAAGGCGCATCCCTGTGGTGCGCTTTTCTTGTATCTCTTATGCCGTGCATCATGTTTTTGTGGCGGATTTGTAAGAATGATTGTATATTGATTACTTAATTGTAGGTATCAAATACATAAAAATAGAACAAATATTTGCAAATGTAATTTTTTTTTCGTAATTTTGCCGCACATTTTAGTTACTGATTACTGAATTCTGAATCATGGCAACAAACTTTATAGATTACGTTAAGATTTACTGCCGCTCGGGCAAAGGTGGTGCAGGCAGTCTGCATTTCCACCGCGCGAAGTACGTCCCCAAGGGCGGACCTGATGGCGGAGACGGCGGTCGCGGCGGACATATCATACTGCGCGGCAACCGTAACCTCTGGACTTTGCTTCACCTTAAGTACCAGAAGCACATACAGGCGACCGACGGAGGCAAAGGCGGTGAGAGCCGTTCGTTTGGCAAGGACGGTGAAGACCGTATAATCGAAGTACCCTGCGGAACTGTCGTCTATGACGGCGATACGGGCGAGTGGCTCACCGAAATCAAGGAGCACGGCGAGCAGGTTATTCTGCTCAAGGGCGGTCGCGGAGGATTGGGTAACTGGCATTTCCGTACAGCTACCAACCAGGCTCCGCGTTACGCGCAGCCCGGCGAACCCGCGCAGGAACGTACAATAATCATGCAGATCAAGGTCCTGGCGGATGTAGGTCTTGTAGGTTTCCCCAATGCCGGTAAATCAACCCTGCTCAGTGTCGTTTCTGCCGCCAAGCCGGAGATAGCGGATTATCCGTTTACTACCCTCACACCGCAGTTGGGCATTGTATCCTACCGCGACGACCGGTCGTTCTGCATGGCGGATATACCCGGAATCATCGAAGGCGCTGCCGAGGGCAAAGGTCTTGGTCTGCGCTTCTTGCGCCATATTGAACGCAACGCTGTGCTCCTGTTCCTCGTTCCCGCATGCAGCGAGGATCCGAAACATGAGTACGAAGTGCTCCTGTCGGAGTTGGAGAAATATAATCCCCAACTGCTCTCGAAAGCACGAATACTCGCTGTTAGCAAGTCCGACACTATGCCCGAAGAAGATGTTCGTAAGATAGTCGCCAACCTTAGCGACGCCTATGATATACCTGTTGTAGCCTTCTCTTCGGTGAGCGGACAGGGCGTGAGCGAACTGAAAGATATACTCTGGGACGAACTGAGTAAGGAGCAGAATCAGGTAATCGAAATATCGCACTCGCCGCTGGATATTGAGCGCGTTGAGCGTGAGGAACCCGAAGCTGCAAACGACCAGGAAGAAGGAGAACACACCATCTACCTGAACGAAGTGGAGGAAGATTGGGATCTGAGCAAGTACGAAGGCATAGGCTGGGATACGCAATCTGAAAACTGAATACTGATAACTGAACACTGAATACTGAAGGGTGGTCAAGTGGATTGAGCAGCATATAGGTCAGAAGCAGTTGGTACTGCTCTTGAGTCTGATGGTGGGCATATTGTCCGCTATTGCTGCGTATGCGCTCAAACTGTTTATCCACCTTATCCAGTACCTGATCAATACCTACCTCATTGCCGGCGAGCACTATTGGTGGCTGATTGTATGTCCGATGATAGGCATTGCTCTGGCGGCACTGTTCGTACGGTACGTGGTGCGCGACGATATATCCCATGGTATAACGAAGATCCTGTTTGCTATCTCGCAGCGCAAATCAATCATCAAGCCGCACAACACCTGGTCGAGTCTCATTGGTAGCGGCATAACCATCGGCTTTGGCGGTTCGGTAGGTGCCGAGGCGCCTATTGTGTTGACAGGTGCGGCTATTGGCTCTAACCTTGCCAAACTCTTCCACCTCGATCAGAAAACAATGATGCTGATGATCGGTTGCGGTGCAGCCGGTGCTATTGGCGGCATATTCAAGGCGCCTATTGCCGGTTTGGTTTTCACGTTGGAAGTCCTTATGATGGACATCACAATGAACTCCATCGCTCCGCTGCTCATCTCATCCGTTACTGCTACAGCCATTGCATACTTTACGACCGGCTTCACGCCGATGTTCGAACTGACAACTATTGAGGCGTTCACTCTGGGGCGTATCCCTTGGTACTTGCTCCTTGGCGTAGCCTGCGGATTTGTGTCGCTGTACTTCACACGTGGAATGAACAAACTCGAGCAGCACTTCAAGCGCCTGCCGAACATGTGGGTGAAGATCCTCATTGGCGGCACAGTGCTGGGCGCACTGGTCTATCTGTTTCCGCCATTGTACGGCGAGGGCTACGATGTAATCCTGCAACTGTTCAACGACGACCCGCAATCCGGCATAGCATATAGCCCGTTTGCACGGCTGGGGGACGGCGTGTGGGTGGTGATTGTATATTTCTCACTGGTGCTCCTGCTGAAGATCGTGGCCTCTGTTGCCACCAACGGCGGTGGCGGTGTGGGAGGTATATTTGCTCCCTCGCTCTTCATGGGTGCACTGACCGGATTCCTGTGCGCCTACCTGCTGAAGGCTGTAGGCGTGAATGTGCCTGTGGTGAACTTCACGTTGGTAGGTATGGCGGGACTGATGTCCGGTGTAATGCACGCGCCGCTGACAGGAATCTTCCTGATTGCCGAACTGACAGGCGGCTACCACCTGCTTATGCCGCTGATGATCGTTGCTGTGGTGTCGTATCTGACAATCATGCTCTTTGAGCCGCACAGCCTCTACGCCATGCGTCTGGCGCAGAAGGGCGAACTGCTCACTCACAACAAAGACCGCTCAGTCCTCACTCTGTTGAAGATGGATAGTGTGCTGGAGACCGACCTTCGAACCGTGTCGCCGGATATGACCCTCGGACAACTGGTGAAAGTGATAGCGGATAGCAAGCGGAATATCTTCCCCGTAGTGGACGCCAAAGGCGAACTGCAGGGCATATTGCTGCTGGACGAGGTGCGTAATATCATGTTCCAGCCGCGATTGTACAATCGCTTCACCGTTGGGCAACTGATGAACTACCCACAGATCATTCTCCGTCACGATATGCCTATGGAGAAAGTGATGGAGATCTTTGAGGACACCGGCGCGTGGAACTTGCCTGTAGTAGATGAGCAGAACAGGTATTTGGGCTTTGTATCCAAATCGAAGATATTCAACTCCTATCGTCACGTGCTTGTGCACTTCTCCGAAGAATGACCTCCGCTACCGATCCCAATACCCTTGTTATGCGTCCTGTTGCGTATGCCCGCAACGGGTTTACCGACAAGTTCGGTATCCCCCGGCAGGCACGCGAGCACACGAGTCTGCGTACGCGCATTGTGTTCTGCCCCGCGTACCGCAGCGAGGATGCTATACGCGGCATAGAGGCGTTCAGTCACCTCTGGCTGGTGTGGGGCTTTCACACTGTGCCGCAATCCGACCGTCCCAACCTGACTGTTCGTCCGCCACGATTAGGCGGCAACACGCGAATGGGCGTTTTTGCCACACGTTCACCCTACCGCCCCAATCCTGTAGGACTGACATCTGTCCGTCTGGTAGAAGTGGAGCATGACGCCAACGGCGCGCCGGTGCTGGTGGTGGAAGGAGCGGATATGATGGACGGAACGCCGATCTACGATATCAAACCTTACTTGGGCTACTGCGACAGCCACGCCGATGCGCGTGACGGTTTTGCGGGCAGCACACCCCGGCAGTTGTTACAGGTGCGCTGGTCGGCACCGTTGCCGGGTGGCGTGCCGCAGCAAGAACTGCAAGAGATACTGGAGCAGGATCCGCGACCTGCCTACCATGAGGATTCAGAGCGTGTATATGGCATTGATTATGCCGGGTGGAATATCCACTTCCGCGTAGCGGATGGCGTGCTGGAAGTGGTGGATATACAATGAATATCAGACTTCCCCGATGATTAGTTCGGCAGCCGCCTCTGCGGCACGCGAGGTGCCTAAGAGCCGTTGCACGTCATGATAGCCGGTTTGCATGGCTGCGACATAATTGCTGTCGGTCAGCAAGCGGCGTAACTCGTCACGAGTAGCCTCAACGGTAAACTCGTATGCCAGCAGTTCGCGAATAACCTCGCGCCCGGCAACTATATTCACCAGCGTGAAATGCGGTATCTGGAACATGATAGGCCGCAACAATCCCAATAGATGTCCGAAAGCCAGATGATAGACTGCCACTTGCGGGCAGCCGAGTAGTGCTGTCTCCAGTGTGGCTGTGCCCGAGTTGACGATTGCGGCTCGTGCGCTGCAGACAGCAGCGTAGGTATCGGTGGTGAGTTGTACCAATGGATGATTGGCACATAACCGCTCATATACTTGCGGCTCTATGCCCGGTGCCTGCGTGACAACTATCGTGCGTATGTCCGGCAAATCGCTGATAGCCTGCTCCGCAGCCAGAAGCATCTTAGGCAGGCAGTTTTCTATCTCATGCCTGCGGCTGCCAGGGAGGAGGGCTACGCTGTCGGACGCTTTGCTGTTTGAAGGTTTGAGCGCTTCGCTGTTTGAGGGTTGCGTTGCTTGGGTGTAGTCAGCGATAGCTTCGGCAGTGGGGTTGCCAACGTAGGTGCAAGTGTAGCCGTAGCGGGCGTAAAAGTCAGGCTCGAAAGGAAAGATACCCAATATACGGTCGCAATACTTGCCAATGGAGTGCACACGCCAACGTTTCCACGCCCAGATTTTTGGCGGTATATAATACGTAACGCGCGTGTCAGGCAGGTGGCGCTTGGCGAACTGTGCTATATGCAGGTTGAAACCCGGATAGTCAATCAGTATAAGTTCGTCGGGGCGCTCGCTGAGCAGTGCCTGCTCGGCAATGCGGATGTTCGTGCGTATATCCTTCAGGTGAGTCAGTACCGCTACATAACCCATATAAGCCATGTTCCTGTAGTGCTGATACAGTCGGCAGCCTGCCGCCTGCATCTTGTCACCGCCCAAGCCGACCATTACAGCCTCGCTGTCGTGCTGACGCAAGGCAGTAATCAGTCGGGCGGCGTGCATGTCGCCCGAGGCTTCACCGGCTATGAGGAAATACTTCATGTTAGTCGAAAGGTCGGGTGCGCCCGACAGCGTAAATTAAGTAATCAAAGGAGGATAATGGCGGCGGCCATATACGGGATAACTGCCACAATCACTCCTTTGGCAAGTTTCCAAAGATTGAACTCATACAGCACGAATGTTGCTGCCATGTTGACAAAAGTACCAAGCAGCACCATACGCCCGATCACAGGTCTGAGGGTCTGAAACATTCCCTCCTGCCACAAGTGATCCAGACTGATGGTGTGCGCGTATGCCAGGCAGAACAGTGCCGGCAGAATAAGTCCTGCCAGCAGCCCGAGCCAAAAGTTATCCCACTTGGAAGTCATGGGTTGTTGATGATTTATGATTTAAAATTTCAAATTTATAATTTTTCAAAGCAACTGGTACGCCGTGAGGTCGAGCGAGGTAGGAGTGATACTGATGCGGTGGTGAGCAAGCGCATACTCGTCGGTATCCTCGGCATCAGGCTCAAGATTGACATAGTTGCCAACGAGCGTGTAGTAGGTACGCCCCTGCTCATCGGTGTGCGGTGCCAGTTCTTTCTCCCAATGTCCGCGGCACTGGCGCGTCCACTGTATGCCTTCAATCTGCCCGACAGGGAAATTGACGTTATAGCAGATACCGTACGGCACCTCTTCCTCCAGCAGGTGGCGGGTAATCTCAGGTATATACTTTTCCGCCTCGGTGAGGTCGATATCCATCGCGTGGTCGTTGTATGAGAATCCGATAGCAGGTATACCATGCTCTGCAGCCACGAGGCACGCGCCCATCGTACCGGAGTAGATGACATTGATCGTGGCGTTCGAGCCGTGGTTGATACCCGACACCACGAGGTCAATCTTTGTTGCATCGCCTTCGTACAGCGCGTTGATGGCAAGTTTGAGCGCGTCGGCCGGTGTGCCGTTGGTGGTGTAGATCTCCGCCTCGCCCAAGCCGTACTCCGTGCCATCAATGCGCGTGAGGTACATGGGCTTGTTGACGGTTATGCCTGCTGCAGCACCGCTACGCGGTCCGTCAGGGGCGATAACCACTACGTGCCCGAACGGAAGCATGGTGCGCACGAGAGTCAGTATGCCCTGTGTGCCCCAACCATCATCGTTTGTTATGAGTATGTTCAAGTCATTTGCCATTTTGTCATTCACCATTTACCATTATTTGATTGCGTCTTTGATTTGCTGTGCGAGTGCGTCAGCCTGCTCGATGGTTGCAGCCTCGCTATAGATACGGATGATCGGTTCGGTGTTCGACTTGCGCAGGTGTACCCAGCCGTCAGCAAAGTCAATCTTTACACCGTCGATTGTCGTAATCCGCTCGTTGGCGTACTTCTGTTTGATACGTTCGAGCAGTGCGTCAACGTCCATGTCGGGCGTGAGGTCGATGCGGTTCTTGGAGATGCAGTAGTTGGGGTAGGTGCGTCGCAGTTCGCTGACCTTCATGCCGCTGTGTGCCAGATGGCTAAGGAACAGAGCCACGCCAACGAGTGCGTCGCGACCATAGTGGCTGGCTGGATAGATCACTCCGCCGTTGCCTTCGCCGCCGATCACGGCATTGTTCTTGCGCATGAGTGTGGTGACGTTCACTTCGCCTACAGCCGAAGCCTCGTAGGTGCCGCCGTAGCGACGGGTGACATCAGCCAGTGCGCGTGTGGAGGAGAGGTTGCTGACCGTGTTACCCGGCGTATGCTTGAGCACATAGTCGGCAACGCTGACCAACGTATATTCCTCACCGAACATATCTCCGTTTTCGCAGATGATAGCCAAACGGTCAACATCCGGGTCAACTACAAATCCTACATCCGCTTTGCCGCTACGCAGCAGGTCGCTGATCTCGGTGAGATGTTGCGGCAGCGGTTCGGGGTTATGCGGGAAGTGTCCGTCGGGTGTGCAGTTGAGGCGGATAATATTCTTCACTCCGAGTGCCTCCAGCACGGCAGGAATAGCTAATCCGCCAACGGAGTTGACGCAATCAATAGCCACGGTGAAGTTAGCCTTGCGTATCGCCTCGACGTCCACAAGTTTCAAGTTCAGTACGTTCTGCACGTGGTAGGGCAGATAATCTTTGTGCTCGATAGCGCCGAGTTCGCCAATCTCGGCGAAAGTGAAGTCTTCGCGCTCGGCGATGGCGAGCACCTCTTTACCCTCTTTGTCAGAGAGGAACTCTCCGCGCTCGTTAAGCAGTTTGAGCGCGTTCCACTGCATAGGGTTGTGGCTGGCGGTGAGGATGATACCTCCTGCAGCCTGCTCACCAATGACTGCCAGTTCAGTGGTAGGCGTGGTGGCGAGACCGATGTTTACCACGCGGTAGCCCATACCGCTTAGTGTGGCTGTAACGAGCATGTCAACCATCTGACCACTAATGCGTGCGTCACGACCTACGATGAGTGTGCGGTTGTCGGGCATAGCCTGGCGACGCTGGGTGGCGTATGCTGCACTGAAACGAACGATATCTACGGGATTGAGTCCCTCGCCTACGCGGCCGCCTATCGTACCGCGTATGCCGGAAATGCTTTTGACTAACATAAAGATATTTGCGATTTGGTCATTTACTATTTGGTTATTTACTATTTGGCTATTTACAATTTTGACATTTATTTTGTCATTTTGTTATTTTGCTGTTTTGTCCGGATGGCTGAAGAATTAGTATCTCGGAATCTGGATATGCATGTCGTAGCCGTACGGGATAACGGCACTCTTTTCGGCATCCATGCCCTGCTTGCTGGGGCAGATGATCTTGCACGCGGCACCGTTGTGCTTCATATATCCGACTGCCACGAGCCATCCGCGAGGAACGGAAGTCTCGGTGAGCGTGTAGGTGAAGGTGGTGGGATACGCCTGCTCGATGGTATTCATGTAGCGTGCGGTATCTGCGATGGCATTGAGGGTGTAACGAATGTAACGGACGTTGATCTTGTCGTACTCCTTGACGGTATATGAAGAATCGCCTGCCTTGACAAGGTGGTAGTACAAGTCGTCGTAACCCGGAACCTTGAGGTAATCTTTTTCTCCCCAGTCGGCTTCGCTATCGGGTTCCTCGTAGATAATGTTGATACCTTGCCGCTTGATAAAATCGGCAATCAGTTTGTCTTCCTCTGCGCGCTTGGCGGAGTAGCTATTCTTGTTGCAAGCCGTCAGCCCTGTCAGTAGGAGCAGAGAGAGGATTATTAGGGTTGAATGTTTCATATTCGTTTTGCCCGATGGGCACTAATATTACTTTGTTGTCAGTTGAGTCGCTCGTCAGTCTTACATCTTCGAGCGGTGTGGTGTGCATAGTGAGCAGTACGCGCAGGTTGGCGAATGGCGGAATTACTCCGCGACCTTCTTTCCCGTAGGCTGCGTACCATGCTGTGAGAATGAGCACTGTGTCCTGCGGTACCATTTCAGAGAGCATGATCTGATAGGCAAACGGTTCTTCTTTTTCGGGTGTGTCAGAGCCTTCAGAGCAGCGGTCGTAGGTGCGGATGGCATCGAGCAGCAGTTGTCCGTCGAGTGTGCATACTCGCTCGTGGATGAGCATGCATGTGTCCTGCGGCAATGGCGTGTGCATGTAGTTGATATGCTCTTCAGCCTTGTGCGTATAGCGGTACCACCATCCGAGCTCGTGCTGCACCCATCTGCCGGTGTCTGCCTTGACAGCGGCAGTCACCTCGTTTTCCGCCATCAGAGTCTGGCGTTGCTTGGCGAGGATCTGTTCGGTGTTTTGCGGCTCGTCGCTGCTGTCATTGTGTGCCGATGAACTATTTGTCTGCCGGTGGCAGCCGACAGATGGTATGAGCAGTAGTGGAAGAATGAGTGCAGTCAGACGTTTCATGCTTTCGTTTGTGCCATACGAATGAGATACTGCCCGTAAGAGGTCTTACCCATCTGTTCGCCCAGAGTGCGCAGTTCGTCGCTGCTGATCCAGCCGTTGCGCCATGCTATCTCCTCGATGCAGCTGACGTAGAAGCCTTGGCGGTTCTGAATGGTAGCAATGAAATTGCCTGCCTCAATCAGGCTGTCGCAATTGCCGGTGTCGAGCCAGGCAAAGCCGCGCGAGAAGAGTTTGACGCTCAGGTTGCCTTCGGCGAGGTAGGTCTTGTTGAGATCTGTGATCTCGTACTCGCCACGTTTGGACGGCTGCAGTGCTGCGGCTTTGGCGGTGACTGTTGCGTCGTAGAAGTACAGACCGGGAACAGCGTAGTTCGACTTGGGGTGCTCGGGTTTCTCCTCGAGCGAGAGAACATGTCCGTCGGCATCGAACTCCACCACGCCGTATGCGCGCGGATCCATTACTTCGTAGCCGAAGATGCAGGCGCCGCCGTTGGTCTCGACCTGCTCGACTGCGTCACGCAGTATATGGCGGAAGCCATGTCCGTAGAACAGGTTGTCGCCCAGAATGAGGCAACCCGGTTCGCCGCCAAGAAACTCTTTGCCCAGTACAAAAGCTTGCGCAAGTCCGTTAGGCACGAGTTGAACTTTGTACTCCAGGCGCATGCCTAAGCGCGAACCATCGCCAAGCAGTTCTTCGAACATAGGCAAGTCGCGCGGTGTGGAGATGATCAGCACTTCGCGGATGCCTGCCATCATAAGTGTAGAAAGCGGATAGTAGATCATCGGCTTGTCGTACACAGGCATGATCTGTTTGCTGATAGCTTTGGACAGCGGATAAAGTCGCGTGGCACTACCGCCCGCCAGAATAATTCCTTTCATTGTATGGGGTGTTTGGGTATAATCTTGTTATTATTGCTAAACGCCCACAAAGTTACGAAAAAAAAAGCAAATATGCAAATTTTCTGCAATAAATATGCAAGGAATTTTTATTCTGCGTTGTTTCTTGTTCAGTCTTTCCGTTGCCCGAGCATGGTGAATGTGCCTGACGAGTGGCGGATAAACAAGTGCCCGTTATGAAGGAACTTCCGTAAATTTTCTGGAGTTTCTGCTGTTATGTTCAGCCCTGAACCTTCTTGTACGTTCTCTGATTTCCACTGTGCGCCGGTATCGGCGCCTGACCAGTTATTGCGGTCATCGGCGGCGAAGGCGGCATAGTAGTATATTTGTCCTACTATGGCTGTCGGGTCGGCGCAAGTCTCCGCCTTGCCGCGGTAGATCTCTGTGCCGTCGGTAGGAGAGGAGGGAAAACTATTATCCTTGCGGATAATCACCGTTTGTGCATAATCCGGCGCAGGATAGATGTCACCGCTCAGATGCAGGTTGTCCAGCCAGAATGTGCCTGACACAGCCTCGCCGGTTGATACGCCGAACGAGATACGTGCCACGCCTTCCAGCCGATTGTGATCGTCGGTGTTGCTGTACCAGTCGAATGCCTGCAGGGTAGTTAAGTCCAGTGTTACTGTTTGCCAATCGGCATTGGAGAGTGTAAGTTGCTCGGTGTACCACCAGTCTTCGTGATTGGCGGAGATATTCTTGCATACGATACGCAGGCTGGTGTTTGTGCCGTTGCCTTTGAGACGAAAGGTTAGGATAGGTGTCCGGTGCATATCTGCGGGAGAGTCAAACACGTAATCAGCCGAGGCGGTAGCCCATGCTTTGGTTAGGCTATAGTCGCATTTGAGTGCACTGTCAGCTATGCTGACGTCCATAGTTGCGCCTTCATCGCCCACAGCCTCGACGGGTGACGTGCCGCTACTGAAATCAGTAAGCAGATTGTCGAGATGCACCAGATGGGTAGGGTTGCGCCAGGTGAGGTGGTACTGACAGTTGTTCTTGTATCCGCCAAGTGCCGTTGGTGCAGGCGGTGGTGTGGTGTCCTCCAATAGTGTGACTTCGGCTGTGTTGCCGCCCATGTAACTCTTGTTGCCGGAAGTGATAACAGCGTAAATGTAGTAATCACCTTTCGGATAAATGTCGCGCGTGTGCCATACGTATTTTTCCTCCTTGCCGGAGAGGTAGGTCGCAATAGGTGTCATGTTGGTTATGTCGGTAGCTCCTGCAGTCTGCGAGTAGTAGAATGATACTTTGGCGTCACCTGCGGGGTCGAACGTGAACCAGCGGAGTGTGATAGAGTCCTCTACTGCGACTCTCTTGGACGGTACGGTGAAGTTCACCGAGGGATTGATCACTTCGCCGTCGTGCAGGAAATTGTAGGTGTAGAAGATATTACCCACTGAGTCGTAGACGGTGAGTGCAATGGTTGAGGCATCGGCTGCCATGTCGAGGGTGGAGAAGCAGGAGATCTGCTTGTAGAATATGGAGTATTTGAAGTCCTTGAGTTGCTTTTGCTGGCTGTAGTTGGCATCGCGTCCGCAGCCCGGGCGCACGTAATGCACGCCATCTTTATATAAGTGTTCAAATGAATGGTCGTCGCCGGAGAGGGAGATGATACGTTTGCCTAATGCTGCATGTTTCTCAAATAGTGCACCCATCTGCCGCGGTTCGTCTGCCCACTGACCGTGATAGCCTGTGGTGTGAACGCCCACATGGTGGCAGATGATTATCCATGGGCGTGTGCAGGTGCCGAGGATAGAGTCTGCCCAGTGGTACTGCTTGCTGCCCGGCAGGAAATGCGGGCTGGACGGGTCACCGTTGAGGTTGAGCATGATTATGTCGGCGTTGCCGTAAGTGAAATGGAAGTATGCCTCGCCGCGCGGGTCAATGGTGTCGCCTTCGGATACGCCCTCGTGCGGGAACTGATGGAAATAGTCGTAGAACGACGACCAGCGGAAAGTGAACGGATCGCCTGTCTCATGGTTGCCGGAAGAAGACATAACGGGCACTTGGCTCAAAAACTGTGCACCGGGAGTGAAGAAATAGTTGTTCCAGTTTCGGTCGTCGCCCTTGCTGCTGACGAAGTCGCCGTTCATGAGAGCGATATCGCAGTTGAGGTTGCAGATGAAATCTTGCATGTTCGACCAGTTGTTGCGCGCATTGCCGTGGATGTCGCTGATGGTGAATATGCGGTAGGCTGTGCCGGGTTCGGGTGCGGTTTTGGTGCTGCTGATCTTGTCAAAGCGGCGTGTGGCACTGGCGCCTACGGTGAAGTAGTAGCGGGTGTCGGGTTGCAGGTTGGTGAGTGTGACAACGTGTACAAAGCCTTCGCCGGTTACGTTCCAACCGCTGTTGGTTTGAACCTGCTGATTGAGGTCGTTAGGGTCTGTGCCGTAATACACGAGTGCATCGGTTGGTTCGGTCTCTTCGTTCATTTGCCAGAGCACCTTTACGGAGTTCGTGGTCGGTGACATGGAGTACGGCTGCTTGTACGGGATATACGGGTCGTGGCTGCTGTCGTGTGACTCAGCGGATACGCCCCAACGTGGGTCACCGAGATTGCTTCCGTCGGTAGCGACGCCAACGGCGGGACTATTCTTGTAGAGCTGGAAGTTACCTGCATTGGCATCAACGAAGTACGGGTTACGGTTAATGCAGTTGTTCTGCACTGCGCCTGAGCTTAACTTGATTGGCGCATTGCAGCACAGGCTGTTTTCGATCTTTGAGTTAGCGCCGTATAGGGCATAACTGACAGCACCGGAGCGTTCTTCGGTGTTCATGAAGATGCAGTTGGTGACGTGAGCACCGTTGATGTTTGCCAGATAGACGCCTCGTGTGTCGGTGCTGTTGTAGAACGTGCAGTGGTCAATCAGGCAGGTGCCTTCCAGAGGTATAGCGGTGTCCTCGTTGCCGGAGTGCAGGTAGATCATACGTCCTGTGCCCTGTGCGTCGCCATTGAAAGTGCTGTTGCGGACAAGCAGGCTACGGAGTTGGACAGGTGCTTTGGTAGCCGCAATGGCGCGCGCGGTGTTGGCGGCTTCTCTACCCATCAGGAAGAGGCAGTTGTCGATCGTCAGGGTGTTGATGTACGGTGCAGACTGTTCGGTGTTATATGCGCGGATGAAGTACGAGGAACAGCCGCTGAGTTGACAATCTGTCACTATCACGTTGTACGCTGAGTTGCCGGGCACCATACGTATGGCTTCGCCGGTACTCTCAATCGTAACGCCTTGGATGGTGAAGTCTGCCTTCACTTCGAAGCGGCTGGATAGCTTGATTACGGGTTTTGCGCCGTTTGCCGCCTTGATGGTAAGTGCTACGGTTGGTTTGAGCGATGATTCGGTGTACTCGCCATCAGTCAGAATGAGGATGTCACCGACGGTAGCGTTGGTGACTGCAGTTTTCAGCGTTCCCGAACCCGGGGCAACGTTAACCGTAGCGGCGCTGATCAGCGCCGCATACGTAAGTACACTTAAGATGGTGAAGATATGTCGTTTCATATTGAATTAAATATGATTACAAAGGATCAATGGAGCCCGGAGTGGCAGCACCACCCATGCCGAGACCGGCATTGCCACCTACAGACATTCCGCCAGAAGCACAAATAAGACTTGTTGCTTGCATCGGGTGCAACTGCGTTTCGGGTTGAATATAAAGTGCTTTCATATTACTTGCGATTTAATGATTTACGATTTATTATTCATCTGCTCAGTTGTAGTTTTATCCGTTAGAAGCGGACTCCCATTACGTTGTAACGTTTGCCGTCGCGGATAAGGATGAGTTGTCCGTTCTCGATAGTCTTGATTGTGCCGTTGGCAGATTTGACTTCCTGCCACTCGCCGTTGACGAACTCAAGAGCTGTAACAACGTTGCCTTGCTCTACGATACGTGCCTGGCGTATTGGTGCGCCTGACGGAACGTCATGAATCTGGAAGTAAGCGCGCATGCCTTTGATAGTTGTGGCAGCTTCCGAGAAGTACAGAAGGTCGTTTGCGCCGAGGAAAAGGTTGTCCTCACCTGCAGGAACAGTACCCTTGATGAACGAACCGATGAAGTTGGCGTTGTCGCCGGTAGCTACGTTGTAACCTGTGCTTTCGTTAATGGTGTGCCCTGTTCCGAAGATAGGATTCGTAACATCTTTAGTCGGCTTAATTAGGTACGGTCTGCCGTGACCGAGTTCGGTAACGGTGTTGAAATTCAGATTTAGAACATCTCCATCCATTTCTGCGGTATTCAGTTGTAGAAGCTGGTAGCCTGTGCCAAAAACAAGTTCCAAACTGCTATTCCAATCGCTAAACGGCAAGCAGATTGTGTTGTACATGCCAGCTCTGAAGCTACGCATAAGTGCAATTCTCTTCGTATTTACTCCGTTATTATCATGAATCACGCTATTGTCTGTGGCATTCTCGTCGAGAACAATTATGTCGCTTTTCGCTGCAGCGAGGGATAGCAGATAACCGTTGGAGTTATTGGCAGGATTTGACAATCTAAGTACGTAGTCACCTGCGGCAAGAATCCACTCAGGGGAAGTAATTACTTTATCTTCTCCTGTATAGGTGTATTGCGGTGTGTAGGAGTACAATTCATTCTCATCAGTATCTAACACTTTGATGGTCAGATTTGAATAGTTTGTACTTGTGCAATGGGCTGTGAAGGTATATACTCCCTCTGAAGCGGCATGTATGTTCCATTTAGCGTATTCGCCGGAGATTGTGCCGAGGTGATCACCATCGGTGAAGTGGAGATCATCGCCATCCATATAGGCGCGTGCGCTGAGGATTGCCTCTGATAAAGTGATTGTGCCTGGGATGTCTTGAACGGCACCACCCGCAGCGACTAATTCTACGCTGATAATTTTAGGTTGCGCACCATTTTCTGCATTGGTTACTTTGACGACGTATGTGTTGCCACCTGTAAGTGTTGTTTCGCCCAGATCAATAGCTAACGGCGTTCCGAATGTTTCATTCCATGAACTTTCCGTGAGGGAAGCAACCGGAGATTCATCCTCATTTAGATAGAAGCTAACTGTGAATCGATGTCCGTAAGCTGTAGGATTGTTGATGTTGAGCGTAACTGCATATGCCTGTGCCCCTGAACCACTGGTGGAAGCATTCCATTTTACCCATTGGTCCTCATACGTCGAGAAAGAAATCATTCCGTCAGCGCGCGTACCTTTGTTTGAAAATACTGCATCTGCTGCAGTCAGTGTGCCTGGGATATCTTGCGTAGCACCGCCTGCGTAAGATAGTGTAATACCTTGAATGGTAGCAACTGAGCCATTGCAGATGTTGGAAAGCCGAATGGTATAGTCTCCTGCTTCGGGGAGATAGATTGCTCCAGTAAGCATTATATTTGTTTTGGCGTCAGACCATCCACTTTCTCCTACTTCTCCTATTTTCTCTGAATTAGAGTTATAAATTGCAACTTTGTATGTATGTCCATATAGGCTGCCAGAATACATGTTCAAAGTCGTTTGTACACTTGCCGGCGTATTGCTATGGATTCGCCATTCAGCAATTCCGTATTCGGTAGTTACAGGGTCAGGGTTAGCAGATTTGAGATAGTTGTTGGCATCCAAAGAATAATAAGCATTTTTGGTTGCATCAACAGCTTCCAGAACTAACGGGGAAGAGAAGTCTGTAACTATAGGAATGATTTCTGTCCATCGGGGATCGCCAATAGCAGAAGCATCTGTTGCAGCACCGCGAGCAGGTGAGCCCATCCGAAGCGTAAAATCATTATTGGCAGCATCCATGAACAGCGGATTAGCCTTGACGCAATCAGTAACGGTTGCCGTGTTGTAATGACCGTAAGGCTGCCAGTTGTCGTAGTTGTAGGTAAGAGTATTTTTCACCTGTCCGCCAGCCGGAAGTTTTGTAGCACAAATATTACCACTTGTGGGAAACATAAAGATACAATTCGAAACCGTAGCGTCAGCAAGTGTTGTAGTAACAACCCCCGAACCAGCATCCGCTTGTTCCACATTGTAGAATGTGCAATGGTCAACTACGAGCTTTCCACTTGTGGCTGGGATATATATCGGGGCAGCCCAATAGGTGCCAGAGATGTTGGCAAAAGTAGAATTATTAATCTCGACACCTATCAAATTAGTATCTTCACAATATAAAACGCTTTTGTAACAATCATGGAAATAGCAATTATTGATAACAATAGAGTCTATTTTACTGCCAGAGGGAGTGCGTAGGATGGCATTATTCTGCGCCCAACCGTAGAATTCGCAATCTGTAAGAATGAGTTTCTTGCCATCAGTATTATCATTAGTAGCAATGAGATTGCTATATGAAGATATATCACTTAAGTGCCCGCAGTCGAATTTAATTCCAATAAATTCAGCACGAGATCCCTCTTTAAGACGGATTTGCACTTTGGGTACAAGTATAACCTCGGCACCTTCAGCTGCACGCACGGTAACGTTCTTGCCAGTGAAAGCGATGTAATTGGAGTTAGACTCCTCATATGTGCCGGCAGCCATTTCAATAATGTCGCCATCGGCTGCGCCATCTAATGCCCGACGCAAATTATCACTGGATTTAGGCGATGTTGGGGTAATGTTAATCACTGTGGCATTCGCGAGGAGCGAAAGCAGTAATGCGGGGATAAAAAAGAAAAGTTTTTTCATAATATTGTGGTTTTAAAAATTTACGTGTATGAGATGTGTTTTTTTATGTGCTTTTTATTGTGTTTTTGAGATGTTTCGGGCAGGTTGCCCCATAAAAAGCGATGCAAAGTTACGAAAATTATTCCATATACGCGCGTACAATTATAATGTTATGAAACATAAAAACAAGTGAGGATGTAAGTGGCTTTGCTATAAGATGTTGATAATTAAGCATGTATGCTGATTTGTGTGTAGTAAGAGAATGCAGCATTTCGTTTTTCGTAACGTTTCGGAACTGATGGGGTTAGCGATATGTAAAATTACAAGAACTGCACAAAGAGAGACCGTAAATGGATCGAAAATGACGTACGAAGCACAGGCTTACCACAGACTTATCACGCATTTACCACAGACTTATCACGCACTAAAATTTTGATTAAACATGCTGGTATTATATACGTAGTATATAATACTAATGTGTATCGTGAGGTCAGCCCGAATGGCATTCGGGTATTCATATCAACGGATGCGCTTTTCTTCTGACATATTTTCAGCAGATGAGAAGAGCGGAGATTGGATAGGGAATTTTCGAAAGGTTACGAAATGACAAATGAAACGTGTAAGTAGTTGAAATATGTGATGTTATGGCGAATTGTTTCGGAAATATGCTAAAGAGCATACGAAATACTTTCGAAATGTCAACAAAATTTTGTAATTTTGCAGCGTGATAAAAAAGGCCTACCCACAGCCACTCACTGATGGAAAGAAGCCTACCCCCAACCCCTCCCTAAAGGGAAGGGGGAAAAGAGGAAGCCTACCCCCGGCCCCTCCCTAAAGGGAAGGGAGAAAAAGAGAGGGAAATGGAAGGGGAAAAGAGAAGATAAGTGAAAAACAGAAACCATCATTAACTTCAAAAGACATCATTAACTTCAAAAAGATATCATTAACTTTAAAAATACAACGATTATGAACAATTTCACGTTTAACGAGATTCATCAGCAGCCCGCCATGTGGCGCAAAGAGTTGCAAGCCCTGCTAAATGCAAAGGCAGAGATCAGTGCATTCATGCACAAGTACCTAACTCCTGACACAGACGTTGTACTGACAGGTGCAGGTACGTCGGCATTCATCGGCGATGCCATATGCCCTGTGATGCGCGGTATGTGGCGTAACGTTCGCAGCGTTCCGACAACGGATCTGATTACTCACTCGGAGTATCTGCTGGACAAAGAACGTCCGTTGCTGCTGATCAGTTTTGCCCGTTCGGGAAACAGTCCTGAGAGCGTAGGCGCAGTGAACCTGGCGAACAAGCTGTGCAAGAACGTGGCACACGTATATATAACCTGCAACAAGAACGGCAAGTTAGCACAGCAAGCCGCAGGCAAGGACAATATTCTTCTTCTGCTGTTGCCGGAAGAGACCGATGACAAGAGTCTGGCAATGACGAGTTCGTTCTCAACAATGCTGCTGACCTGCCTGATGTTGGGTCACATTGATTGTCTGGAGAACGATGCCGCGATGATTGAGAAAGCCGTGAAGAACGCGGAGTGCGTGATAGCCGATTACGAAGAGAAACTGAAAGAGATAGGTGGCAGGAAATTTGAGCGCGGTGTGTTCCTCGGTTCGGGTGCACTAAAAGGTATCGCGGAGGAGTGCCACCTGAAGTTGCAGGAGCTGACCGACGGTGCGGTGGTTTGTAAGTTTGACTCGTTCCTCGGTTTCCGTCACGGCCCAAAAGCGGTGGTAAACGACAAGTCGATCGTTGTGTATCTGATGACAGACGAGGAGAACGTGATGCGTTATGAGCGCGATCTGGTCCGTCAGGTGGATGGTAACAACACGCCTGTGGCACAGGTGATTGTGATCTCGGGGCGTGATCCTGAGATGCCTGAGGTGAAGGCAGACCTTGTGGTGAAGATGCCCTACAGTAAGGCAGAGACTGATTTCTATGGCATAGTGCCGTACGTGCTGGTAGGTCAGTTGTTGGGCTTCTATGCCTCGAAAGCGCACGGGCTGAACCCCGATACCCCGAGTGTGAGCGGTAATATACACCGTGTAGTAGAGGGTGTTACTATTTACGAATGAAAAAAAGACCCAACCCCAGCCCTCCCCTTATAGGGGAGGGAGTAAATAGATAACGTGGATACCAAACAACTGAAACAAAGAAATCAGACAGTTGAAACGATAGATTATAAAAGACAAATTAGAAAAGAAATAACCAATATTATGGCAAAGACAGAAAACATCCTCCGCGTGATGGAGGAAAGAAAAAAAGCAACCGGAGTTCCTATGACACTGTTTGCAGCGTGCCCGAACTCCTTGTCAGTAATCAAGGCATCGTTCCGCGCAGCGAAACGTAACAACTCGCCGATATACTTCGCAACGACACTGAACCAGGTGGACTGCGACGGCGGTTACACGGGAATGACTCAGGAGATGTTCACGAAGATCCTCGCCCGCGAGGCAGCTGCTGTGAACTATACGGGTCCGTACGTGGTAGCAATCGACCATGGCGGTCCGTGGTTGAAAGACAAACAGAGCATTGAACGCTGGGACACCGAGCGTGCCATGAATGGCGTGAAGAAGAGCTACGAGGCAGCAATCCTTGCCGGATATGACCTGATTCACGTTGACCCGACCGTAGATATCTTCCTGCCGAAAGGCGAGATCATCGATATCCATGTAGTGGTTAAGCGTACGGTGGAGCTGATCAAGCATGCAGAGGATTTCCGCAAGGCACACAACATTGCTCCTATCAGTTATGAGGTAGGTACAGAGGAGGTGCACGGCGGTCTGGCAGACGAGAAGACGTTCGACACGTTCCTGGAGGGACTGAAAGCCGGATTGCATGAGGTTGGTTTGGACGATATATGGCCTTGCTTCATAGTAGGTAAGGTAGGTACGGACCTGCACACGACGTTCTTTGACCCGCAGGTAGCCCGCGAGCTGACCGCGAAGGTTCGTCCGTACGGCAGTTACATCAAAGGTCACTACAGCGATGACGTAGAGAATCCCGAGGATTATCCGAAGGCAGGCATGGGCGCCGCCAATGTTGGTCCGGAGTTCACGATGAACGAGTATGACGCACTTGCCGAGCTTGAGGAAGTGGAGAAGAAACTGTTCGCCGAAGGCAAGGTAGCTCAGCTGAGTAACATGACACAAGTGCTGTGGCAGTGCGTATATGAGTCGAACCGCTGGAAGAAATGGTTGCACGGCGAAGAGGTAGGCAAAGACCTGAAAGACTGCACTCCCGACCGTCAGTTGTGGCTCGTGAAGACCGGCTGCCGTTACATCTGGCAGAAGCCTGAGGCACTGGTAGCCCGTCAGCTTCTCTATGACAATCTGGAGCGCTTCGGCATACAAGCCGAGGAGATCGTGCTGATGCGCATTGAGCACAATATGGACAAATACTATAATGCGTTCAATATCGTGAACCTCAATGATTATATGAAGGAGGTTTAGGGTTGAGTGTTGAGTGTTGAGTGACACCCCTCCGGCTCCCCTCTCAGAGGGAAGAGTAGTTGAGAGTTGAGTGTTGAGAGTTGAGCGTTCAGCAACTCACTTGACAAAAACAAAAGCATTATGATTAAGAAGTATTCAATATTTCTGATTTGGCTGATGGCGATGGTTCTGGTGGCATGCGGAGGCTGCAAAGGTCCCGTGCCCCAGGACGATCCCAATCCGCAGGAACAAGGGACGCCTGATACTCCTGAAGAGCCTGCCGACCTGTCGCTGATCAAGCAATCTGTTCCGGTGACCGATGACTGGGTGTGGAGCGGCAAGCCGGATATAACGATTCATATCGAGAACGGCAACGCGACGGATGTAAAAGTAGGCGTGTCGGTTCGCTATGCGACAGACAAGAAGAAAGAAGTGGAGACCGTGGCAGACAGCGTGGTTATCCCCGCAAACGGAGCGCTTGACTACAAAGCCACCACGACACAAGTTCTGGAGCCGGGTATATACCGCGCCAGTTGCTTTGTTAACAACAAGGCTGCCCGTCACTTCAACTTCGCCATCGATCCGTTCAAGATAGAGTCTGCGCCTGACAAGCAGTCTGACTTCGATTCGTTCTGGCAGACAGCCAAGGATCAGTTGGCAGCCGTTGATATGAACGCTAACCTGATTGATTTGCCGGAGAAGAGTAGTGCGACGCGCAAGGTTTATCTGGTGGAGATGTTCTCCGTGCCCGACGATCCGGAAGGTGAACCGGTTAAGATTCGCGGATACTACTGCGAGCCTCAGGACGGTCAGAAGCACCCTGTGATCATGCACTTCTACGGCTATGACACGCAGGGCAGCAAGAGCAAGTGCGAGTGTCCGAGCGGCGGTTCGTCGCAGTATGCCGAGTTCTACCTGTCGCATCGCGGACAATACCTGAACAACCGTCCCGCCTCGACGGGTAACCTCGGTGTGACAGAGGATTGCGAGAATATATACGGTGACTGGTTCTCGTACCATTTCGGCAATGCTGACACGTGGTACTATCGTGGTGCGTTTATGGATGTGGTGCAAGCGGTGCGGTTCATGGCGACCCGTGAGTCGAGCGATATGACCAAGCTGTTTGCCGAAGGTTCGAGCCAAGGCGGTGCGCTGACGTATGCGTGCGCTGCGCTGAGCGATTATCCGTGTGCCGCCATTGCGTGCAACGTTGCGTTCTTGGGCGATTATGCCGACGCCATGGACATCGGCGGTCTGGCAGCCGAGACTTCCAAACGCTGTCAAGGCTCCATGACAAAGGAAGAGATGCTGCGATTCCTGTCGTACTTCGATACGAAGAACCTTGCCACACGTATCTCCTGCCCGGTGCTCGCCAGCAGCGGATTGCAAGACGGTGTGTGCCCACCGCGGACGAACATTGTGCCGTTCAACAACCTCGCTACCCCCGCGGCTGACAAACAGTACATATTCGGTCCGGAGATGGGACATGACTATCCGAAGAACTGGAGCACGAAGATGTGGGAGTTGTTTAAGAGTAAGATGTAAAAACATTTACCATTTGGTTATTTACCATTTAACCATCGAATCAATTATGAAAACATTTGATATAATAGCCTTAGGTGAGCTGAATGTAGATCTGATACTCAACCAGATCGAGGGTGAGCCTGAGATCGGCAAAGAGAAGTTCGCCAAGCAGATGACTCTGACCTTAGGTAGCAGTACCGCTATTTTTGCCGCCAACGCAGCAGCGCTGGGTGCGAAAGTGGCTTTCTGCGGTATGATCGGCGATGACAGTTTCGGCGACCTGGTTGCCAGCAGTCTGCGTGCCAAAGATGTGAACACACGATTCATCATCCGCCAGAAGAAATATGCCACGGGTGCAACCATCTGCATGAGTTACGACGAGGATCGCGCTAACCTGACCTATCAGGGCGCAATGGATTATATGTCGCTCAGCGATATCAATCCCGATGTGTTCACCGAGACCAAACATATACATATATCCTCTATCTTTATGCAGAGCGGTATCAAGCGTGACTTGCTGAAGATCCTGGAGTTGTGCAAGCAGAACGGTGTAACCACCTCGCTGGACAGCCAATGGGATCCGATGGAGCGTTGGGATATCGACCTGAAGAAAGTGTTGCCGCTGGTAACGGTATTTATGCCGAACGAGACGGAGCTGAAGTTCCTGACCAGGAGCGAGACTCTGGAAGAGGCGATAGAGAAGATCCGCCCGTACACCAACGCCGCCGTTATCAAGTGCGGCAGCAAAGGCTCGATACTGATGCGTAAGGGAATGCCCGACCGCAAGCAGGCCGCATTGCTGAACAAGAACGTGGTGGACTGCATCGGTGCAGGCGACTCGTTTAACTCAGGATTTATCACTCGTCTTGCTGCCGGTGATCCGTTGGACAAGTGCCAGGAGTACGGCAATATGACCGGAGCTGTGAACACCACCGCAGCTGGCGGTACGACAGCCTTCACCTGCCGCGAGGATGTGGAGAAGGTCGGCCGCGAGCGGTTCGGGTGGAGCAGATAGAGACCGCTTCGCTGATAGAATAGAGACCGCTTCGCTGAAAGAGGAAAGACGCAATGAAACGACTGATTTACACAATGTATCTCGTAGCGCTGGCGCTGAGTGCGTCAGCGGCTACGTGGTACGTGCGTGTGGACGGCGATGACCGCGAGGACGGACGTAGTTGGGAGGCCGCACAAGCCACATTGCGGCTGGGTATAGACAACTGCCATGCGGGCGACACACTGTTTGTTGAGGTCGGGACGTATCACGAGGCTATTGTACTGAAGGACGGTATAACCGTGATAGGCGGCTGCACAGCATTCGAACCATTCGACAAGCGCAGACGTAATCATCAGCAGAAGTCTGTACTGGAGGGCAAAGGTCTTCGTTCGCGACTGATCAGTTGCGAGCAGGATTGCCAATTGCCGACACATGTGGAAGACTTCGTTTTGCAGAACGCACGTCATGAGCAGCGTGGCGGTGGTGCATGGCTTCGCGGCAAGGTATCGATGCGTCATTGTGTTGTACGCGGTTGCAGCGGCGTACAATGCGGCGGTGTGCTGATCAAAGGTGACTTGCCCGAGGCTTCTGCTTTGGGCGCGAAGTTAGAGGAGTGCGTTATACACAACTGCACCGCTACGGGTCATGACTGGCCTGATGCAGGCGGCGTGGCGAACTTCGACGGCACACTCATCCATTGCACCATAGCCAACAACTACGGCGACCGCTACGGCGGCATACACAGCGAGAGTTCGGTGTATGCCTGCACAATGTGGGGTAACGTGAACGAGTACGGCTTTGTTGATCCTGCTAACTATGTGTCTGATGAGAGCACATCCGGCATGAGCCGTGCGGATGAGGGCTTTGAGGCGCACTTCTTTGAGCAGCCGTGGCTGAGTAGCGATAACGAGGCGGCTGATGGTCCGCATTTCCGCGACCCGAGTACGTTTGCAGGTGTGCCTGTGACCGAGGCGGAGGAGGCGATCGTGCTGACGGCTGACTACAGTATAGGCGAGCCGACACACCGCATTGCAAAGATGGCACCGGCGGAGCGTAGAGAGCAACCGTCAGACTATATACTATATAATAAGGTGGATTACACCGTACCTTCGTTCATACAGTTCTTACAAACCAAGGATTCGGCTGTATTGGTGGAACCGGAAGCGCCGTACTGCGCAGTGGCGAATATCAACGGTGACCCAAAGACGCGTATGGCGTTCTGCTGGTTTACCAACGAAGGGGTGACGGACGGAGTAGTGGAGCTTTGGGAGATTAGAGGTGAGAGGCTAGTGTTTCCGGCGACCGCAACAACCACCGTACCATTACACTACGCTATTTCCAGTTCGGGGATACTGAAGAAGGCGAAGATTGACAAGCGTACAGCGTTCCGCTATGTGAGTCACAAGGCTGTAGCGACCGGTTTGAAACCGGGTGCAGAATACAGCTGGCGCGTAGGTACCCAAGGACATTGGAGCGAGACAGGACACTTCCGTACCGCAGATGTCGAACAGGAGGAGTTCTCGTTCATCTATATGACCGACAGTCATATACAGAATCAGGAGTATATCGATGCCGCCCGCCTGTGTGCCGAGGCGGTGGCACGATATGAGAGGGATGCACGGTTCTGCGTGTTCCCGGGCGACTTTGTGGATACAGGCACAGACAATAACAGTGAATGGGAGTGGGAGCGTTGGTTTGAGGAAGTGTTACGGCCGGTGATCATGCGTATGCCTATCGTTCCTACCGATGGTAATCACGACGATTCACCGCTACTGAACTATACGTATCACTTCAATACCGATACGACGTTTAATTTGCAGACGAAAGTTCGTCCGCAATTCGCGGGTATCAACTACTCGTTTGAGTACGGTCCGATGCAGCTTATCGCGTTCTCGGAGCAGGACTTCTGGCGCGGTGAGTATGATTATGCTGCCGGCACGTCAGAGTACCTGGAACGCGATTTGGGCGGCTGGTTCCGCCGGCAAGTAGCAGCTTACCCCGATGCCAAGTGGCGTGTTGGACTGGTGCACAAGAACCTGTTCTCCGGTTCTGACCATCAGCGCGACAAAGAGACGCCACTGCTGCGCAAGACACTATTGCCGGTTATGAAAGATTGCAAGATCGACCTTGTGCTGCAAGGTCACGACCATACGTACGAGATTATAGGTCCGGTGGACCCCGATACGCGCAAGCCACTACTGTCAGCTATCAGCGGTCAGCAGTCCGTGCCGGTGGATTCGCTGCGAAACCTGACCGGCAAGAAAGGCGGAACCTATAATGTGAAAGGCGGTACTTTATATTTCATAGGCGCTACCTGCGGTGCGAAGCGTTATACACCGCTCAGCCGCGAGGAGATGGATGCCTCAAAGCATATTCATAAGATTGACAACTACTTCGACTTGTTTACAGGAATGTTCGGTCAGCCGGGTGCGCCCTCATACACGCGCGTAACAGTAAGGAAGAAAGACCTGCTACTTGAGTCGTTCAAGGTGCTACCCAACGGCAAGATTGAACTATTCAATGAGATAACGGTGACTAAATAAAGCTCGTGGCCCGAGATCACGTAATGACGATATAACGAATAAAATAATACTACAATGAAAAAGATTTATTCCCTCCTGATGGTTAGCTGCATGGTATTGTTTGCAGCTTGTAAACCCGATCCTGTTGTAGAACCGGATGATCCGAAGCCCGAACCCAAAGATTCTACCGAACAGATTGTTTCCAAGACAGAGTGGGAGATGGCAGACTCGTTGTACACGGTAGCTGACTACACAGTGCCCAGCCACACGATGTTGAAGATTGCCATTCAGGCTTGCACCAAGGACTCCAGCGAGGCTAACAAACAAGCTTTGCGTCAGGCAATCAAGAATCTTGTACCGAAAACCGAACCTTACTGCATGATAGCGAACATTAACGGTGACCCGAAGACCCGTATGGGTTTTGCGTGGTTCACCAACGACGGCGTGACCGACGGCGAGGTGCAGATTGTAGCTGTAGAGGATGCCAAAGAGGCAGACTTTGAGAGTGGTAATGTTATTACCGTACCTGCAGGTGCTACGCAAACCAAGTCCTTGCGTTACTCCGGCAAGGCGACGTATATCGTCAACAAGTCAGGAATTAAAGCAAGTGTGCGATACAAATACATCAGCCACAAAGCTGTAGCCACCGACCTTACTCCCGGTACAGCATACTCGTGGCGTTGCGGTTACGAGGGACACTGGAGTCCTATCGGACATTTCCGCACCGAGGATGCCGCTCAGGGAGAGTTCTCGTTCATCTACATGACCGACAGTCATATTATGAACGATACATACATCAAAGAAGCCCGCCGTTGTGCACTGGCAGCAGTAAAGACTGTTCCTGATGCACGTTTCTGTGTGTTCCCGGGTGACTTTGTTGAGGATGGCGATGCCAACAACTCCGAGTGGGAGTGGGAACGCTGGTTTGAGGAGGCACTTGAGCCGGTAATCAAAACAATGCCGATGGCGGTGACTGACGGCAACCATGACGACAGCCCGAACATCAACTATACCTACCACTTCAACACCGACAACTGGTTTAATTACAACATTACCAACAAACCGCAGTTTGAAGGTATAGTGTATAACTTCGTGTACGGTGATGTACTGTTTCTGGTATTCTCGATGCAGGATTTCTGGCGTGAGAGTTATGACCAGGTAGCCCGTACGTGGTCAACGTATCTTGACGAACATGTGAGCAAGTGGTTTAGGCAGACGGTGATTGAGAACCCCGACACGAAGTACCGCATCTCACTGGCGCACTTCAACCTGTTCTCCGGTTCGGATCACTCGACCGACGAAGAGCCGCCTTTGTTCCGCAAATGTATGTTGCCGACTTTCAAGGCTTGCGAGATTGATATCGCTCTGCAGGGACACGACCACACCTATGAGGTTATCGGTCCGGTTAATCCTGACGACTGCACACCTATACTGAGCGCCATTAGCGATGTAGAGGAAGTAGCAGTTGACCGCAACAAGAACATGACCGGCAAGAAGGGCGGTACGTTCTGCACGGATGACGGCACGTTCTACTTCATTGGCGCCACCTGTGGCCATAAGCGTTATTATCCCCACAGTCGCGAACGGATGGAGGATGATTATGCAGAGGACATTGAGACGATTTTCGACAACAAGCACCATAATGTAAAGAACTACTTTGATCTGTTCACCGGTATGTTCGGTCAGCCCGAGAAGCCTTCGTTCACGAAGATTACGGTTAAGAGCGACTGCATCGAGTTCAACTCCTATACGGCAGATGATGATGAGGGCAACGTTACGCTGTTCAACACGATGAAATGAAGGTGGTTCGCAACAAGGCGCACGGCGTTCCTACTCCCGGATTGTAGGATCACGATGATATTAACCTCAAAATATTCATAACATGAAAAGAATTCTATCCCTATTGATGCTCAGCACGATAGTGCTATGGGCATCTGCAAGCAACCATTATGTCAGCCAGGCAACCGGTGATGACAGCAATGACGGCTTGTCGTGGTCGTCAGCCATGAAAACGATGGCACAAGGTTTCGGCGCTTGCTCGGACGGTGATACGCTGTTTGTGGCAGCCGGTACGTACAACGAGCGCGTGACGATCACCACGAATAAGTTTGTATCCATTCTCGGCGGCTACGATGCAGCCTCCGGTATGCGTGATCCGGAAGCGTTCCAGACCATTATGGACGGAACCGACTTGGGGAAGTGTCTTATCAAGGCTGAAGCAGAACCGACTATTCCGCTGCTCTTTGACGGTCTGGTACTGCAAAACTCAGAGTATGCTTCATCCGGTAGTGCATCGTATATGCGTGGTAACATGACGCTCAACAATTGTATCATCCGCAACTGCCACTCGCAGTCGGCTGCTGCTATCTATGCGAAACAGGATAACAAGGATCTTCCCTGTGTCATCAGCAATTGTCTTATCGAGTTGTGTACTGCCGCCAGTTCGGCAAGTGCTATCCACAGTGAAAGTGCAACCATCGTGAATTGTATCATTCGCGGTTGCGAAGGCGGTTATGGTTCGGTTGCAATGCGTGGAGGTACGATCACCAACTGTGTGTTCTATAATAATACAGGCGGCGACAGCTGGCCCAACTCAGGTGGCGTGTATAATCCGTCGGGTATAGTAACCAACTGTACATTCGCCAATAACTACGGTGCCAAATATGCCGGTATTCACTCGGATAATCCGGTGTATAACACGGTTATGTGGGGTAACAGAGGCGAGGACGGTTTTGCCGATCCGGCGAACTATGTTGCCGGCAGTCCTTCAAGCCACAATATCGCTGATCAGGGATTCAATGCTTCACCGTTTATCAGTTTGACTCTCAATGCCGATAACAGTGCTGCTGACGGTCCGCGTTTCGTAGCGCCGACCAGTTTCGTGGGTGTACCTACGAATCCTGCGCAGGTAGCAGAAATGCAGGCAGCGGACTGGTCGATTGAGGCAGGTTCGTTCCTGATTGACAAGGGTTTGGCTGACCAAGCTCCTGCTACTGACCTTGCCGGTGTGGCAAGACCGAAGGGCGCAGGTGTAGATGTGGGTGCATACGAGTACGACCCTGATGCTCCGATTATACCGCTGGAGGGAATAGATATCTTCCAGGATACACTCTTCATCTATGCTGAGAGTATGGCAAGCGCAACCGTGATCTTTACTCCGCGCAAGGCAACCAACAAGCAGCTCACCTGGAAGAGTGACGACCCTGCAATTGCTATAGTGGACGAGCGCGGCGTTGTGACCGGTGTTGCGGAAGGCAAGACCAATATCCGTGCTACCAGTGTTGACGGCGGATTCACGGATTATCTGGTGGCCGTGATTGCTCCGAAGCCTCCTGTACTCTTCCCGAAAGAGGTGTTGGAGGCAGACGAACTCTACAAGATAGAGGATTATACTATTCCTTCGTTTATTCCGTTCTGGGTAGCCAAAGAGGCTGCACGCGTTGACAGTTTCTGGGCTTCGGCTGAGGAGATTGAAGCTATTCAGGGCAAGATTGACGCAATGTACGAGGCTGCTACCAAGCTCGTGCCGAAAGAGGAGCCGTACTGTATGGTGGCAAACATCAACGGCAACCCGCGCACGAACATGGCGTTTGCATGGTTCACCAACGAAGGTATCATGGACGGCAAGGTACAGATCATTGCCAAGGCTAATGCTGTTGCTGCTGATTTCGAAGGCGACAATGTGCTGACACTTGATGCAGAGGCAACAGTCACCAAGGATCTGCGTTATGCTGTGTCCACCTCGGGTCTGCTGAAAGCAACGGGTATGAGCAACAAGACTGCATTCAAGTATGTGAGCCACAAGGCAATGGCAACGAACCTGATGCCGGGTACGGCGTATAGTTGGCGTGTAGGATACGAGGGACACTGGAGTCCGATCGGACGTTTCCGTACGCAAAATTCCGCACAAGGCGAATACTCGTTCCTGTACATGACGGATAGCCATATTCAGGATGCCGAGTATGTCGAGAATGCCAAGTGGTGTGCTACGGCAGCTGCAAACACGGTGCCGGATGCACGTTTCTGCCTCTTCCCGGGTGATTTTGTAGAAACAGGAACAAACGCTAACAGTGAGTGGGAGTGGGAGCGCTGGTTTGAGGAAAGCATCAAACCTGTAATCATGAAGATGCCGATTGTTCCGACTGACGGTAACCATGATGACAGCGAAAACCTGAACTACGATTATCACTTCAATACACCGACTGATTTTGCCATGTCCGTGCCGGCATCTTATCGCCCGCAGTTCCATGGTATCACGTACAGTTTCGTATATGGCGACGTACTCTTCCTCGTTTATTCGCTGCAAGACTGGTGGCGTTCGTCGGAAGGTGAGTCTTCGATGAAATCGACCTATTTGTCGGTGGATGTCAAGAACTGGTTCAAGGAGCAGATTGCTCTGCACCCCAACACCAAGTACCGTGTAACCCTGTCGCACAAGAACATCTTCTCCGGCTCGGGTCACTCGGTAGATAGCGAGACACCGCTGTTCCGCGAGATTATGTTGCCTATCCTCAAGGAGTGCGAGATTGACCTGGCTATCCAGGGGCACGATCACTGCTATGAGGTGATTGGCCCGGTTAATCCCGACACTCGTACGGTGGTAGAAGGTTCTGTTGCCGACACTACGCACGTAGCTATCAACACCAATACGAATATGACCGGTGTAGAAGGCGGTACATATACTACCGACGACGGTACATTGTACTTTATCGGTGCTACCTGCGGACGCAAACGTTATTATCCGTACGATCGCGAGAAGATGGATGCCAACTACGACAAGCACAAAGTTACCAACTATTTCGATCTGATGACAGGTATGTTCGGTCAGCCGGGTGCACCGTCGTTCACCAAGTTCACCGTCAAGAGCGATTGCATAGAGGTCAACTCCTTCACAGCCAATGCCAACGGCACGGCTAACCTGATCAACACGATGCAGATTAAGCGTACCAAACCGCACACAGCTATAAGTCTGGGTGTTGACAATATCAATACCGTAATGACCGAAGGTGAGAAGTTTATCCGCGACGGGCAGATACTTATCCTTAAGAATGGACAGGTGTACAACGTTCTTGGACAGAAGGTTGAACAATAAAACAGTCAACAAGAAGTAGAACCAACTAAATGTAACCAATATGAAAAAGGTATTTTCATTATGCGTAGCACTGCTCACAGCATGGGCAATGAACGCAGCGGTCATCAATATCAACAACGGCACATCGGATGCACTGCGCAAGGCGCTGGGCGGTGCGGCTTCCGGCGATGTTATCGTTATGGCTGCAGGTACGTATGAGGAGTCGAATAGCGATTATATTGCTTTCACCGGCAAGGATGTGACTGTCATGGCTGAAGAGGGTGCCGAAGTGATCGTTGTGCCCAAAGTGCCAGTACGACTCAAGTCGGGTGCACGCGCCGAGTTCATCAATATCAAATTCGACTGCGGACACTTGAGTGACATGGGCAGTTACAGTGAGATTATTGTACCTGCCGACGGTACGGAAGGCAAGAAGGTTATCCTGAATGGTTGCGAGTTCTATGGCTGGAAGCAGAAGAGCAATGCCATTATTCACACCCGTTCGGACCGCCAGTTGGACTCACTTGTGATTAACAACTGCTATTTCCACGACAACCTGTATAACTGCGTTAACTTGAAGTATGCAAGTATATCGGGCTTGGTGATCAAGAACTCCACGTTTGCCAATATCACTACCGATGCCAACGCTCCGTCGATAGGCGTGATTGATGTGCAGGCTACTGCCGGCTCGGTGCTGATTGATCACTGTACGTTCTACAACGCGCAGGCAAAGAACACGGATTACGGCGCAATCAAGATCCCTAACACCATTGCACCGGTTGTATCCAACTGTATATTCGCAATGCCCGAGGAGTATGCCGACGGTCGTGCCGTATATGTTGCCGACGGTGAGGTTAAGAACTGCCTGACATACAATTATACCAAGGACGATAACACCGGTATCCACAGCGGTCCGACTGTTACCGACTGCATTACAGGCGATCCGAAGTTCGTAGATGCAGCCAACGCTGACTATCGCGTTGACGCCGCTTCGCCTGTATTAGGCGCTGGTACAGAAGGTTCGGACCTGGGTGACCAGCGTTGGATTCCGCAAATGGAGTATTACCTCGTTGGTAATATGACCGAGTGGGTAGCCGATCCGAAGTTCAAACTGGTGAAAGCAGCCGAGGGCGACGAGTACACTATCAAGTTGACTTTGTTTGCCGGTGACGAGTTCAAGGTGGCTAAGTCCGACGGCTTGTCAATCAGTGACGCCAACTGGTTCCCGATGGCGGCTGAAAACTTCAAGGTGAAGGCTTCCGGAGAGTACACGGTTTACTTCGATCCTAACGGACTCGGTGGCGAAGATTGGTACGAAGGATATATCCTGGCTGAAGGCGCTAACCTCGGACCATGGGATTCCTGGTTCGGCGATGCAAGTTGGACGCAGGAGACGAACTCCTATATCACCTTTGACCCCGCAGCTGAGAAAGCAACCGTCTATATCCGCGAGAACAAAAACGGCCAATGGCTGGCACAGGTTAAGTACCAGGGTATTCCTGCCGAGGACGGCAAGTGCTATCACGTTGCACTGAAGATGAAAGCCAACAACGACATCAACGATGTTACGCTCAAGTGGCAGGACGACAACAATGTGCCCAATGTTATCTACGAGAACCAGACTATCAACCTCGGTGCAAACGACGAGTATGTATATGACGAAGTTGTGAAAGGTGTTCTCGGCGAAAAGGGCAGCACTGGACTTCTTGTGCTTGACTTCGGTTATGCCAGCGCAGGCGATGTTATCGAGATTTACGGTGTGATTATCGAGGAGACCGAGTGCCCCGAACCGCCTACCTACTATCTCGTCGGTTCGATGACCGAATGGGCGGCTCTGGACGAGTACAGGTTCACCGAAAGTGCCGAGGTCGCAGGCGAATTTACCCTGGAGACACAACTTGAGGCAGGAATGCTGCTCAAGGTAGTTGGAATCTCCGAAGGTGAAGAGACCTGGTATCCGGCAGGATTCCAGGACGGTTATGAGGTTGATGCGGCACACGCAGGACTCAAGACTGTCTATTTCCGTCCCGCAGGCAACGAGGATTGGGCTGCTTTCGGCAGATACATCTATATCGATGCTACGCAGGCTGTCAGCAACGTGAATGAGGCTGCCAACACGAACCGCTATCTACGCGACGGGCAAGTGTTCATACAAATTGACGGAAAAACGTACAATGTTTTGGGCCAGAAAATAGCCCAATAACGTAAAAATGCAAAAATATGAAAAATTTTGAGTAGATTACTTGCATTTATTCAGGATATTTTGTATCTTTGCGCTCGGATTTCTCGCCTCTGCAATAGTCTTAACCGGATTATTGCAGAGGTGTAGAAAACAAAAAAACGTTCCGTTCCATCGGGGTTTTATCGAGGGAATATCGATGTTTTGTCGAGACTTTAAATAAATCCCAATATCCACAGAACAGAAACACTAACCAATTAACCCATATTTATTAACCAAAATTCTAAAAGTATGAAAAAGTTTTTTTCATTTTTTGCTGCAATGCTGGTAGCAGTTGCAGCGAATGCGGCTCCTGTTGCTCTGCCGGCTGTGTTGGACGTTACTAATGTTAGTTTCCGTTCCGAAGGCATGCCAGACTTCGTAATAGAAGAAGGGCAAGACTATGCAGGAACATATTTCGACATGGGTGCTCACGACAGTTCCAATGACACTCTCCTTTATGCAGAGTGGGATGTAACGATTGAGCCGATAAAGTACAACATCGCTGTAGATGTCTATAACACGAACAGTTGGCGTGTACAACTCTACCTCCTTAACCAAGCTGGTGATACAGTTAAGAATCTCCGTTACAAAGGCTCATCCGGTCAAAAAGGTCAATTCGCTATCGGTGCGTTGGATCTGAGCGATCTGGAGGCTGGTAATTATAAAGTTCGCGCACGCGCAGCTACTGCATGGTCGGCAATGAAACTCAAAGATGTCATCTTTGCTGCTGACTATCAAGGTGTAACTGTTGATTTGCCGGGAACACTGCTCCCTGCTTATGCAGAATTGTCAGCAGGAGCTACGATAGCTAACAATGCAATAGCTTTTGCTCCGAGTACGGCAAATAGTGAAAGTGCTAAATGGAATGTGAACTTTGCGAAAGCGGGCGACTTCAATGTTACTATTGATATTACTGCTTCTAATGGTCATACCTATGGTGTAGCACTCCTCTCTGCAGATGGCGCATCAGAAATTGGTGCTGTAGCAGAAACCCAGGCTTGGGATACCGGCGTTAAAGAACTTGGTGCTATCACTGTACCCGCAGCTGGTAACTACATGGTGAAACTCACCAATGCTACTCAATGGTCAGAAGCTGTGCTCAATAGCATTACATTTGCAGGTGGTGCTCCTGAAGTTAAATACTACCTGAAGAACAACTGGGACGCTGCTTCTGATTGGACATGGAAAGAAATGACTAAGATTGAGGACGATAACTACCAACTGAAAGCTGTATTCGGCGGTACAGGTGTGAACGTCAATACTGCTGACTCTGACGAAGGTTCAGATTGGTACCCAATAGAGAATATTTCAGCATTCGACGTCAATGTTGAGCAAACCACATTGAAGGCAAAGGATACCGTTGTGTTCGTGTACACTCCGAGTGAAAAATCGCTTGCAGCTATCGTTGTCGGTCCGTATGTAGAGCCTTCAGGCGTAGAGCATACATATACCGTAGCCGGTAGTTCGGCTGTTGCTTTCGGTACTGCTTGGGATCCGACAAACACTGCCAACGATATGGCTAAGCAAGACGACGGCTCGTACAAATGGGAGAAAGCCAATCTCGAACTGCCTGCAGGTACGATTGAGTTCAAGGTTTGCCAAGACCACGCTTGGACAACATGTTGGCCTGCACAGAACTATGCTCTGAATGTTTCGGAGGCTGCTACTTATACCCTCAAGATTACTTTCACTCCGGCTTCCGGTAATGTAGGTGCAGAACTGGTCAAGACCGGTTCGGCAGAGATTGATCCTACCGTTTCCGCCAAGGGAGGATGGGACAACTGGGCTGCTGAAGTAGTATTTGTCCTCGCTGACAACAAAGAGACTGCTACCGGCGCACTGAATCTTGAACCGGGCAACTATGAGTTCAAGGTTATCCTGAACGGTGGCGACTGGCGTTCGAACGGCTATAGCTATCATCGCGAATTCACCGGTGCTGAGAATATTACCGGAAACGGTGACAATATGGTTCTTCAGGCTGACGTAGCCGGCGAATACACTCTGACATGGACATTCGCTACCAATGCCCTGAATATCACCTTCCCTGTTGCTTCGGGTATTGACAACACCAATGTTGCTGTTAAGGCACAGAAGATGATCATCAACGGTCAGTTGTTCATCATTCGCGACGGTCAGATGTTCAACGCACAAGGACAACTGCAATAAGCAATCCTTTGCCGCCATACTCATCCTGACAAAGGATGATGAATAGAAAACAAGCCTCTGCACATGCGGAGGCTTGTTTGCTGATTATAAGAATGTTTGTTTGTTATGAATACAGTAGGATAAGAGTAGCATCCGATTACGATTCGTTTACGTCTCGTTTACGTGTCGTTATCGTGTCGTTTACGTGATTGGGTCGAAAAAAGATGTATAAAAGAGCGGAAACGGAGCAATAAAAGACAGATAACGGGATTAGACGAGTCGAACCTCCACTCCGGCAGATTTGAGTTTGCCCGGCATCCCGATGGGAATAGCGTGGTCGGTAATGATGCAGTCCAGTTCGTTGACATTGGCGACGTGAACGAAACTTCGTTTGTTGAACTTCGAGGAGTCGAAGACCGCAATGACCTTAGCCGCCTGCTGCACCATAACCTGGTTGAGCAGCGCTTCCTCAAGATCGGGCGTGCTCACACCGTTCTCGATGGAGAACGAGTCCACGCCGAGGAAGAGCTTGTAGCCGCGGAAGTTACGGAGTACGGACAGTGCCAACGGCCCGACCATGGAGTGGCTGTTGATGCGCACGTTTCCGCCCAGCAGCACGACATCAAACCGCTTGTACTGCATCAGTTCGGTGGCGATGTTCATGGCGTTAGTCAGAATACGCAGGTGGTTGAACTGCCCGAGATGTCGTGCGACCTCGAGCGTAGTGGTGCCTGAGTCGAGCATGATAAAGTCACCGTCCTTGATGAGTTTGGCAGCTTCTTCACCGATGCGTTCTTTGTCCTTGATGTTGAACAGCCGCTTACGATCGATAGCTGTTTCCTCGTTGGTGTTCTCCACAGGTTTGCGCATCGCTCCGCCTCGTGTACGCAGCAGTAGATGCCGGTTCTGTAGAATAGTCAGATCCTTTCGTATAGTCACTTCCGATATACCGGTTTCGCGGCTAAGCTCCGTGACCTGAACCTCCTGCTTCTGTTCGAGCATTTGTAGAATGAGCGCCCTGCGCTCTTTTGCAGATGATGAATTCATGAAGGTATTTACGATTTGGTTATTTACGATTTACGATTTGGTCAAATGGCTAATTCGGGTGCAAAATTACAAAAAAAAATCCATATTTGCAAATAAAAAGTTTCGTTTGTGCTTTTCGAAACATTGCGAAACGGTTGTATTAAGGGTTTCGTTTTTTGTAATATATTGAAAATATATGTGTTAAGTGGTGGTGTTTCGAAAATATGTTATAGAGCATATCTTTTGACACCTGAAAATTGCAAAATTTTTTGTAACTTTGCAGCCGAAAAAATAAAGCGTGTAGTATGTTTTCGTACGCGCTTTGGATATAAACCATTGACTGACATGAAAAAACTTTTCTACCTATTCTCCGCCGCCGTTGTATTGGCAGCTTGCAATGCGAAGCCTTCGGGCGAATCGGCTAACCCTGTGGACAAGATTCTGCTGAAGGATTTCAATCCTACGGTGGTTAACAATATCCCCGTAACGCAGGTGGATAAGGCCAAGTTCCCGATTATTGATATGCACTCGCACGACTACGTTGAAAGCGCAGCCGACATCGAGCAGTGGTGCAAGAACATGGACGAGGTTGGCGTAGAGCACACCGCAGTAATGCATTGCTCGTGGATCGGTCGTCCGTTTGAGGAGGTAGTAGAACTATACGCTCCGTACAAAGACCGTTTCCGCTTCTGGTGCTGCTTCGATTACTCGGATATGAGCGAGGAAGGTATTCAGAAGTCCTGCGAGTTGCTGGAGCGCTATCATAACGAGCTGGGCGCTGTAGGTATAGGCGAGTTGGGCGACAAAGGCGAAGGTGACCTGTATGCACGCCCGGTAGAAGGCAAGGATATTCATATCGACGATCCGCGTATCCAGCCGCTGATCCGCAAGGCAGGCGAGTTGAAGATGCCGATCAGCATCCATATAGCCGAGCCGTACTGGATGTACCTGCCGATGGATGCAACGAACGACGGTCTGGTAAATGCCGTGAACTGGCACGTGGATACCACGAACTGCTACGGCTACTGGAAGTTGGTGGAGAGTTTTGAGAACGCTGTACGCGAGAACCCGAACACGCTGTTCATCGCCTGCCACTACCTGAATATGTCGCACGACTGGGTTCGCCTGGGTGAGATGCTGGACAAGTATCCGAACATGTATGTGGATATCGCTGCCCGCGTAGCTGAATCCGCGCACACGCCGCGCGCTACACGCGAGTTCCTAATCAAGTACCAGGATCGCGTATTGTTCGGCACGGACAACGGCTATGAGTTGCAGATGTACCGCAATATCTTCCGTGTACTGGAGACGAACGACGAGCACTTCTATATCCCCGAGTACGGATACCACTGGGCGCTGAGCGGATTCAACCTGCCTGACGAGGTGCTGAAGAAGATCTATCACGATAACGCAGAGCGGATACTCAACGAGTATAAATAATAGAGATAACGACATTACGTAACACCGACATTACGAAAAGTTATGAAAAAAGTCCTTTATCTTTTATCTTTGAGCGTAGCGGTCATTTGTCTTGCTTCTTGCCAGCCGAAGCAGGAGACAGAGCGACTGATCTGTGCCGAAGCCGACATGCAGGAGTTTCCCTATCAGCGTGACGGGCTGCATGTGATCAAGCAGCAGACCGTGACGAATGTGGACGGAGTGCCGGGATTGCAGGTGGTAGAGACGCAGTTCATCAACCTGGGCAAGCCTGTGACCGTCAAAGCATACGAGCTTTGCCGCACGGCTGTTGAGGCGAAGGAAGATGTTGTATGGTCGCTTCAGCCGAGCAGCACGAGCGCACGTATGGACTGGGTGCTGCCGGTGAAGGAGGGTTTCCAGAAAGACAACTACCTGGGCATGAACAATACCGATTACGGCGGAGGTATACCTGTTGTGGATCTCTGGCAACGTGACGGTGGTCAGGCTATCGGTCTGTTTGAGCCGGTGCTGCGAATGATTTCGATGCCTGTGGAGTGGAAGCGCTACGACAACAAAGTGACCATGGCGCTGCATTATGACCTGCCTCAGTCGGTAGAGTTGGCACAAGGCGATACACTGAAATGCTTCAAGGCTTTCCGCCTCAGCCATAAGGGTGACTACTTCAATGCTCTGCGCATCTTCTCCGACTATATGCAGGCTAACGAAGGCGTGCAGATGAAGCCGTCGGAGCCGCAGGCGTTTGAGCCTGTATGGTGCGCATGGGGTTACGGTCGTCCGTTTGAAATGAAGATGGTATTAGGCACACTGGACAAGGTGGCTGAATTAGGTTTCACTTGGGTGGACATAGACGACGGTTACCAGATAGCCGAAGGCGACTGGAACACCAACGAGCTGTTCCCCGGCGGTGACAAAGATATGCGCCACATAACCGACGAGTGCCACAAGCGCGGATTGAAAGCCAAACTATGGTGGGCACCGCTGGCAGCCGACCCTGATACGAAGTTGGTGAAAGAGCACCCTGAATATTTGCTCAAGACAGAAGAGTGGGCGCACGAATATATCACATGGTGGGACAGTTGGTATTTGTCGCCTGTGAATCCGGGTGTAGATGCCTATACGAAAGACCTGTTGGATATGTTCCTGAACAGATGGAACTTCGACGGTTTGAAGATTGACGGTCAGCACCTGAATTGCTGTCTGCCCGACTATAACGAGACGTCCGCATTGGAGAGCCCGTGGGATGCGCCGGAGCAGATGCCTACGTACTTCGGCAAGATCTATGACCAGGCTCGCCAGTACAAACCCGATGCAGTTATTCAGGTTTGCCCGTGCGGTTGTGCGGTGAACTACTTCCTTGTTCCTGAGATCAATCAGGCTGTGGCTTCTGACCCGATGTCGTCGCGTCAGGTGCGTATGAAACGCAAAGCATACGCCGCTATGGCGCCGGAGCTGGCATACTACGGCGACCATGTTGAATTGACGGACGGAGGCAACGATTTTGCTTCGCAGATTGGTACGGGATCGGTTATAGGCACAAAGTTCACTTGGCCCAAAGACAACCCGAACTGGAAAGAAGGTCCGTTCCTGCTGACACCGGAGAAAGAAGCACTCATCCGCAAATGGATGAAGATCTATAAGGAGAACAACCTCGCCCGCGGCGAGTACCTGAACCTCTACACATGGGGTTACGACTATCCGGAGGCGCATGTTATAAGAGTCGAAAGTCAAAAGTCGAAAGTCGAAAGCGCAAAGGATGCAATGTATTATGCGTTCTACGTTGATCCTATTGCTCCGGAAGGTGCGATGGATCCGGCGCATGTGGATGCAGCAACAGTGCCTGTTCCTTCTTATAAAGGTACGTTGGAACTCCGCGGACTGGAGCCCGGCAAGACGTACACTGCCATCGAGTATGCCGCCGATGAACCCAAGGAGTTCACCGTGGACGGCAGCAACCCGAAGATTGAAGTGGACTTTGAGCGGAGTTACTTGCTCAAACTTGTTGAGCAATAGACCGCTGCAAAGCACCCCACTGCATGTTATTTGTGGGGACCCCGCAGCTGACAGAAGACAGATTGCTATGCTGACAGATATTAGAAAAGACAACAACCCAAAATATTTAATCACATGAAAAGATTTCCAGCAATCCTATTGAGCCTGATGCTTGCTGTATCAGCTTTTGCTGACATCAACGTGAAAGGCAAGGTTATCGATGCCGACGGCTCGGAACCTTTGATTGGTGTAAGTATCCTCGTGCAGGGTACGACACAAGGTACCATTACAGACTTTGACGGTAATTTCGAGATTTCAGTTCCCGACAAGGCTGTACTGCAATTTTCGTACATCGGCTACAAGACCATTGAGGTTCGTGCCGTGGCAAGTATGCAGGTTATCATGGAGTCCGATGCTCAACAACTGCAAGAGGTTGTATCCCTCGGTTATTCAGCAGTAAAGAAAGCCGAGTTGAGTTCGGCGGTTGTAACAGTATCCGCAGAGCAGTTGACCGATGTTACCTCCAGTGATATAGGTAACATGCTGCAAGGTAAAGTAGCCGGTTTGACCGTTTCCAACGCCAGTGGTCAGCCCGGTGACGCGGCACAGCTTCGTATCCGCGGTACAGGATCTATTACCGCAGGCAGTGAGCCTGTTTACGTCGTTGATGGTGTAATGGGTGGTACATTTAATCCGAACGATGTTGAGACGATCTCCGTATTGAAGGATGCAGGTTCGACCGGTATTTACGGTGCTGCCGCTGCCGGTGGTGTAATCGTTGTTACGACCAAGAGCGGCAAGAAGGGCGACAAGGTTCATGTTGATCTTCGCGCTACTGCCGGAGCAAAGCAAGCCTTGTTCGGTAACTTCCGAATGATGAAATCAGAGGAGTTGTACAATTTCCATAAATCTATGTATAGCCCCGTTGCTTTCAGTGTTTCTTATCCTGCCCTGGAAGAATTGGTGGACTGGAACTGGCAAAACGAGTTCTTTAAGACAGGTGTTGTTCAGAACTACAACGTAGCTGTTCACGGTGGATCGGAGCATGTAGGATACTACGTATCACTCGACTACTTCGGTGAGCAAGGTACGTTCCGCAAGACCGGTATGCAGAAGGTAAGCGGTCACGCTTCTCTGAAAGCGGATATTACGAAATGGCTGGATATGAACATAAAAGTTGATTTTGCGAAATCAACTGTTGATTATCCGTCAACATGGACAATGATGGCAGATGCTTATGGCAAGATGCCTTGGGATTGCCCGTACGTTTATGACGAGAATGGTAATATCACCAACAAGTTTGTACGCGTAGAGAACGGTACCCGTCCTGATAACAATGGAAAATGGTGGAGCCAGGAGACATGGAACTCGTTACATTCGTCGGAATACAACTATTCCAAAGGAGATAATTTCGACTTCTCAGGCGTTCTCCAGCTCGGTGTACATTTTACAGATTGGTTGCATTTTACGACAACCAATACCTTTGGAGCAGGTCATTACCTCTCTACTTCCTATGTTGACCCACGTGTGTATGATACTTCTTACAAAGACGGTTATGTAGGCAAGAGTGTTGGTATGAGCAAGAGTTTTGGTACCACCAATATCCTGAAAGGCGGCTATCAATGGGACAAGCACTCTTTCAACGCAATGGTGGGCTTTGAGTACGGCTTATGGCGTACAGAGTATGTCAGCGCATCCGGTATCAAAATGCCGAACGGTATGGACGTGCTGAACGTAAGTTCAATGTACGGTGTCGGTGGTTACGACATCCCGGGTGCAAGTTGGGCGGCATTTATCCAAGCTTCCTATGACTGGAACAAGCGCTATTTCATTACTGCTACCTATCGTGCGGAGGCAAGTTCTATCTTCGCTCCTAACCACCGTGTGGGTCACTTCCCTTCCGTAGCAGCCAGCTGGTTGATATCGAATGAAGACTTCATGAAAGGTCAGGACATCGTTTCGTTCCTGAAACTTCGTGCTTCCTATGGTATCACGGGTAACAACAATATCCCTGCATACAAATATCTTTCGACTTATACGTTCACAAACCTTATCGGCGGCGGTGCTACGTTGCTGTATGAAGGTGAAGTCGGTGCAATGCCGAGCCGTTTGGCTAACCCTGTATTGCATTGGGAGACCGCGAACATGGCAGCAGTCGGAATAGACCTGTCGTTCATCAAACGTATCAATATGTCTATCGACCTGTATCAGACGGATAATACAGGTTTGTTACTGAACGTGCCTGTAGCTCCGTCAACCGGTTTCTATGAGGTAATGCAGAACATAGGTTCAGTTCGCAACCGTGGTATTGAGTATAGCATTGATGCAAACGTAATCAACATCGGTAAATGGCGTTGGGATATCGGCTTCAATATCGGTTTCAACCAAAACCGCGTAACGAGTCTTCCGCATACTGAGGATGATCCGAATAAGGGAGCATTCAACCAGACCGAAAATTCGGTTAACCAACGCGTAATGGAAGGTCATGACATCTATACCTGGTATATCAAAGAGTGGGCAGGTGTTGATCCGGCAAATGGTGACCCGTTGTGGTATTGCGTTGACGATAAGGGCAACTACATCCTGGATGGCGAAGGCAACAAGACCACAACCAATGATTATAACGGTACGTTGGCTCATGCAGTTGGAACAGCAACTCCTTTGTTCACCGGCGGTCTGAATACGACGGTTAGTTGGAATGGTATCTTCCTGCACTTGAATAGTAACTTCCAGTATGGTAACAAGATTTATAACTATACCCGTCACGCATACGATGCAGATGGTGCATATTTAGGGTACAACCAACTCTCCATTGAGAATTCTCCTCTTGGTTGGAAACGTTGGACGGCTGAGGATCCGAACGGAGCAACGCATCCAAAGGCAAAACTGAGCGGAAACTTGAGTTCTAACCAACCTTCGTCACGTTATCTGGAGGATGGTTCTTACTTCCGTCTCAAGAACTTGACCGTTGGTTACGACTTCCCTGCTCAACTTATCAGTAAGGCTAAGATGACCAAGTGCCGCATCTATTTCAGTGCTGATAACCTCTTCACGGCTACCAAGTTCTCCGGCATGGATCCGGAAATCAGAATGGATGGCGGTACAGGCAATCTTGCAGGTTTCTACTCTGAGAACTATCCCGTCGGCCGTACTTTCCAAGGCGGTATAGAAATATCATTCTAATGTGTAAAGTGTAATGTGTAATAAATTAATATTTGAGATTATGAAAACAAAAGCATTATATTTAACCGCAGCACTCGGAATGATGCTCGGTTTGGGCAGTTGCAGTCTCAACTATTTCCCTTCTGATGAGTTGAATAGCGAGGCATTGCTGCAAGACGCAAAGGGCGCAGAGTATATTATGAACGGTTGTTATGCTCTATTGAAAGACGAAGTGGAATTCTTAGGATATGCATCTGGAAACTGCTATGCGCGTCATTATTTTCAACTAACGGAGTTCCCGTCGGATAACATTTGTTTGTCCGCACACACGACAGACCCATTGTATGAGGCTACAACCTATACAATGAATGACGGTCTGAAGAATGTAGGTACTCTATGGATGGTGGGATATAAAATCATTTATATGACCAACCAAGTTATCGAGACTTTGGATGCCAGCAAACCGGAAAACCAACAATTGTTGGGCGAAGCATATTTCATGCGTGGCATGATGCATCTTCATATGGTGACATTATATGCAAAGCCTTATTCGCATGGTCGCGATAATCTGGGAGTGCCATTGAGAATCTCATGTGATGCGTCTGTTACAAAGCGTAATTCGGTAGGCGAGGTATATGATCAGATAGCTGCCGATCTCCGCAAGGCTGCAGACTTGATGGGCAAATCCCGCGGTGATGCAGGCTATCCGTGCAAAGAAGCTGCGCTGGGTATTCTGAGCCGTGTATATCTCTATATGGAAAACTGGGACAAGTGTATTGAGACTGTGGATGAGGCGCTCAATGGCGCTGATCCTACTTCCAAACTGGAACCCTCTGCTACATTTGCAACATATTTCCAGAACGCAAGAGATTCTAAAGAGACATTGTTCTGTATTGCACATGAATTGACAGATAACCGCGGTCAGTCTTCGATAGGCTCAATGTACCTGAAAGATGGTATAGGATGGGGAGAGATTTATCCTTCTGACCCGCTGAAGTACCTCTACGAGCGTTATCCGGACGATATCCGTTATCAGGATTTTCTGGTTCCTCAATACAAGGCCGGTTCAAGCGATACTTATGTGTATTATCCGGATCCTGCATCTATCAAGGAAGATCAGGGTAGCGTATTGCTGAAGGCGAAAGTCACTACAGATGGTGAGGGAAATTATACCTTCAAGGATGTAAATAAAAATACTGTTACCGTAGAGAAACGTAAAATTAACGGTGAAGGAAAAGCGGATGCAGCGGGTGAGTATATTGAGTATTTTGTGAATATTGACGGAAAAGACTTGATGTGCCGCATAGCTCCAGAGATGGTACTTCGTACCGGATTCAGTTATCCGATGATTTTTATCAACAAGTTCAGTTATCAGAATGCTGACCCGATGTTGAGCTCTCCTGTACTTTGCCGTTGGGGTGAGGTCATTCTCAACCGTGCCGAGGCGTATGCACACAAGGGCATGAAAGCCGAGGCATTGGCTGATGTTGATGTGATCCGTAAGCGTGCAGGCATTCCGGAAGAAGGTATGTTCTCCAGCAATATGCACGGCTATGACAATGCATTGAACATCGTTCTCGACGAGCGTCGTATGGAGTTGGCGTTCGAAGGACATCGAACGTTCGATGTATATCGTAACAAACTGAATATGGATCGCCGCTATCCAGGTGCACAGTTCTGGAAAATTCATGAGTGGGACAAGGAGCAGCATATTGTCTATCCTATTCCTAACAACGAATGGACGGTAAGCGGAATTCCGCAGAACCCGGGTTATTAATGCGTTCGGCAAATCATGCATCCGGATGTTGCCCTGCAACATAAAGTGCATGATTGCCTTCGCTCTCCCCACAAATTGAAATTTGCGGGGACCCCGATAAAGATAAAGACAACAATCAACATTTATTATTAACCAATTAATCACAAATCATTATGAAAGCGAACAAATTTTTTGCTATCGCGCTTGCAGCGCTTACATTGATGGCTTGTAACAAGAAAGATGAGCCGCAGGCAGAGTTGAAGATTACTCCTGCTCAAGCAGAAGTTTCTGTTGGTGCTACGGTTCAACTGAGTGCAAACATGGAAGTTACCTGGTCTTCCAGCGATGCTGCTATTGCCGGTGTTAACGACAAAGGTTTGGTAACAGGTATCAAAGAAGGCGAGGCTACTATTACCGCCAAGGCTGTTAAGTCCAATGGTATGGCTACTTGCAAGATTACTGTAAAGGCAGGCGGTGTAACTCCTCCTCCGGCTGGTGCTGACATCAGTGTAACTGATAATAGCATTGACGACTGGAAGGCTCTTCCCGCAGAGAAGGTTGCTTCCTGCGAGTGCCCGGACGCTTCTGCATACCTTGGCCTCAAGGGCGCAGCTGTTTACGCAGATGCAGTGTACATCAACGTTCTTGTTGAGTATGATCCTGAAGAGATTCCTGACCGTGCTTGGACTCCGTTCCATTTCTACTTCAACACTGACAACAGCGATTTGACCGGTGGTTACGGTGACCAATGGAATGATGCCAACGTGGATATCTTGCTGGAAGGTGCAGTATTTGCTGATGACGCTCCTTGTGCATACGATCCTGGTGTAAGTGCATGGACCGGTGAAGTTGGCGGTACCGGTTGGTCTTGGGAAGAACTTACCATTCCTGCTCCTTTCTGCGAGAGCCAGCACGTAGGTAACTACATTGAGTTCAAGATGATCCGTGAGCTCATCCCGACCACTGCAGGTTGGAATGACAGCGAATTCGGCGTCGGCTTCGACATCCAGCAAAACTGGGAGTCTGTAGGTATTCTTCCGATTGAAGCAGCTACTGATGAGAACCCGAATGGTCACACAGTTAAACTGCAAGTTAAGATTAACAAATAATAAGTTTCCGGAACTTAGTTAATTTTAACAAACAACACAATTAAGCTTAATCAATGTTGATTGAAGGTGCCGGTGTGGTGGCACACCGCCCCACATCGGTACCATTTTTTTATCGAATGGTTATGAGAAATATATTCCCCGTAGCATTATGTGCGTTGCTGTTGGTAGCTTGCACACCACCCGAAGAACCTAAACCGAACGGAAAAGTTGTCGAGTTTACCGAAACCGAAGACTTATTCCCTAATCCCGAACGAGGACTTTATATACAGACGTACTATACCTCTGCTGATCTTAGTGCGGTAGCGAATGTTTCCGTCATTAATTACAATCGCATGGCGGATGCGAATGTAACCGTTTATTTACATTCGTATTATCTGACGGATTACATGGAAAGCGATATCCCACAAGAGTTCTTGGATCGCTTTGAAAAGAATATGAATGCTCTGCGCGAAGGCGGCGCAAAAGCCGTACTTCGTTTCTCATATAAATCCAGTATGGATACGAAAGATGCTCCTTGGAACGCCAAACCGGAGTGGATTCACAAACATATAGACCAGATAGCTCCGTATCTTCAGAAGCATGCAGATGTGATATTGTGCGTTCAATGCGGTTTGTTAGGTTCCTGGGGCGAGTGGTACTATGTGTCGTACTACAGGATGAATCCGTCTAAAGATGAAGATTATGAGCCGCGATGGGAAGTGTTGGAACATATGTTGCGCGCTGTTCCGGAGAGTCGTCAAGTAGCACTCCGTACGCCAATGTATAAAATGCGTTATTTGAAAATGCGCGGCGATTCTGCTTCTTCGCCGATAACAGCAGCAGAAGCATATAACGGTTCATTCAAATCGCGTATATGTGGTCATAATGACTGTTTCGTTTCTTCCTCCAATGATGTCGGTACATATAGTGGTCCTGCGAGTCGCGATTTCTGGGCGGAAGACACCAAATATACTTTTATGGGAGGGGAGACCTGCGAGAAGTGTTCGTATTCCCAAGCAGATAAAGCTATCCCAGAGATGGAGCGATTCCATTGGAGTTATCTGAATCTTGGGTATCGTGAGGAAGTGACGAGTATGTGGCGCAAAGATGGTTCTATGAAGACGATTCAACGCCGACTTGGTTATCGTCTGGTACTTAAGAAGGCTATCGTAACTCCCGCTCCGAAAGCAGGCCAGAAGTTCGATGCATACTTTGTGCTGAACAACGTAGGTTTTGCAGCCCCGATGAACAAACGCGGTTTGGAGCTTATCCTGGTGAGCGCAAGTGATCCGAGCAAGAAGTTCGTTTATCCGCAGACTGAAGATCCGCGTTTCTGGCTGCCGGGTGAGGAGCATAAGTTTACCTTGAGTTGCACTCTGGATGCGAGCATGAAGGGCGAGTACAAACTCTATATGAACCTGCCTGACCCTTACGAATCGCTGCATAACGACCCGCGCTACAGCATCCGTCTCGCAAATAAGGACGTGTGGGATGAGACAACGGGCTATAACTACCTGACCACCGTTACTGTAGAGTAAAGACCGGCGCAAAGCGCCTGACAGAAGACAGACCGCTTCGCTGACAGAAGAGAGACCGCTTCGCTGACAGAAGAGAGACCGCTGGCGCTGACAGAAGAGAGACCGCTTCGCTGAAAGACAAAAGACCGCAGCCAAACTTGGCTGCTGAGAGACAAAAGACCGTTTCACTGAAAGATAAAAGAAGATAATGAAGAAAAAGATATTATATATACTGTTGCTTGCTGCTGTATCAGTCAGTGCGCAGGATGCGTACTGGTGGGGTGCGGCAGTAGGATTGGGTCATGAGCAGCCGTACACTGATCAACCGCTGTTTGACTTGAACACACAGGATGCCAACAATCAGTTGGTACCGTTGTTCCTGTCGTCGGACGGTGAGTATATGTGGAGTGACAAAGCGTTTAACTTCACAGTGAAGAACGGTACGATACGCACTTCGCACCCGGTTATTCCTGTCAAGGCGGGCAATACGCTGCGTGACGCCTATATGGCAGCCCAGGCGCGTTACTTCCCCGCCAACGGACAATTGCCTGATCCGCTGTTCTTCACCCGTCCGCAATACAACACGTGGATAGAGCTGATGTACAACCAGAATCAGGAGGATATATTGCGCTACGCGCATGCAATCATCGACAACGGTTTTCCTGCCGGTGTGCTGATGATTGACGACAACTGGCAGCGGTATTACGGTAATTTCCAGTTCAAGGCAGAGCGTTTCCCCGATGCGAAGGCGATGATTGACGAGTTGCATCAGCTCGGTTTCAAAGTGATGGTGTGGATATGTCCGTTTGTAAGCCCGGACTCGCCGGAATACAGAGAACTGGAGAGCAGAGGATATCTGCTTCGAAACCGCGACGGCGGTACGGCCATACTGAACTGGTGGAACGGTTACTCGGCTTGTTACGACCTGACTAATCCCAAGGCAGCGGACTACTTCATCAGCGTACTCAAGCAGGCACAGAAGGAATATGGAATTGACGGATTCAAGTTCGATGCGGGCGACAACAACTGCTACGCTTCAGCGCGTATAGTGGCATTCGACAGCAAAGCCACGAATGTGGACCACACGATGTCGTGGGCGAAGATCGGTCTGCACTTCCCGTTCAACGAGTACCGCGCGTGCTGGAAGATGGGCGGTCAGCCGCTTGTACAGCGCCTGGGTGACAAGGATTATAGTTGGGCAGCTGTGCAGCAGCTTATTCCGCAGATGTGTGTAGCGGGGCTGTTAGGTTATGCATACGCCTGCCCGGATATGGTAGGCGGCGGACAGTTTGCAGCGTTCCTGAACATCAAGGATGACGAGTTTGATCAGGCACTCATTGTTCGTTCGGCGCAGGTACACGCGCTGATGCCGATGATGCAGTTCTCGGTTGCACCGTGGCGCATACTCAGTCCGGAGAACCTCGCTATAGTACAAAAGATGGCTCAGTTGCACGCCGACTTTGCGCCGTATATCATGCAGTATGCGCGTCAGGCAGCCAAGACCGGCGAGCCTATTGTGCGACTGATGGAATATCAGTTCCCGCACGAGGGTTTTGCGGATGTCAAGGACCAGTTCATGCTCGGCGACAAATACCTGGTAGCTCCGGTAGTGGATAATCGTCTGGAGCGCGACGTGCGTCTGCCCAAGGGAACATGGCGCGACGAACAGGGCAAGAAGTACAAAGGCGGCAAGACGTATCGTATCAAAGTGCCGCTGGAAAGGTTGCCCTATTTTGAACTGATAAAGTAGTCTTATTAGTCTTGACCGTCGGCTGACCGTCGGTTGACCGTCGGGGTAACACCGAAAATAGAACAGCAAAAAAACAAGGTAAAACGTTAAATGCATATAATATGAAGAACAAACTTTGGCTCGTATTTATCCTCATCACAGTAGTGACTTGGGGTGTATGGGGTGCATTCTCTGACCTGCAGATGGATAAAGCAGGAATACCGGAAACGGTTGTTTATATCCTGTGGGCACTGTCGATGGTGCCGTGTGCCATAGCGGCGCTGATTGTGAACAAGGGCAAGTTCATGCACGACTGGAAGTCAGCATTGCTTGGTTGTACGGTTGGTCTGTTGGGCGCAGGCGGTCAGCTTGTGCTGTTCAAGGCATTGGCGGAGGGTCCGGCATATATTATCTTCCCGTTCATATCGATGTCACCGGTGATTGTAATCACTCTGGCGGCAGTTTTCCTCAAGGAGAAAGCTACGCGCTGGCAGATTGCAGGTATCGTAGTGGCGTTGGCAGCTATCCTGTTGCTCTCGTTGCAGAGCGGCGGTGACGGCAGTCCGGTCAGCGGCTGGCTGTGGATCGTGCTGGCAGTGCTCGTGCTGTTTGCCTGGGGCGTGCAGGGATTCTTTATGAAGTTTGCGAACAACTCGATGGATGCCGAGAGTATATTTATCTGGATGGCAATCTCCGGACTGGTGCTTATACCTGTAGCGTGGCTGATGAACAGTGAGCCGATGACTGCACCCGAGTTCTTTGCTCAGGAAGGTGTAGCCGGTGCGAGCTGGACATGCTTCGGCATACAGATTCTGAACTCAATCGGTGCGTTGACGCTCGTATATGCTTACCGCTTCGGCAAGGCAGTTATCGTTTCGCCGATGGAAGGTCTGTCGCCGATGGTAACGGTGCTGATCTCGCTGATTATTCTCAGCGTTATTCCTACGCCGCTGCAGATTGCAGGTATATGCTGCGCAGCGTTTGCGATGTATGCATTGTCGAAATAAACGGTAAAAGTATGAAAAAAAGTAGTATTGTAGCAGTATGTATGTTGCTGCTGTGTATCACGGCATGTGAGGCTGCACCAAACCTGGTGTACTTCGGTGACACGTTGGAGTGGAACAAAGATTGGATCAAGAAGCAGTGCGGCACGCTGGATATCAAGAAAAATATCATCGAGGTGTCAGGTATCGCCTGCTCTCGCGTCACGCCCGGATATATATGGATGCAGAGTGACGAAACGTCGCGGTATATCGTTGCCACCGATGAGAAAGGTGCAGAGCGTGCTATCAAGGTGAACTTCAGCAAGTCTATCCGTTGGGACTGGGAAGATATGTGCGGCGGCGTGTATGAGGGAAAAGACTACCTGTTCATCGGAGCGTTCGGCGACAACGAGGAGACGGACGGCAACTACAGCATTGTCTGGATAGAGGAGCCTGCTATTGACCCCGTGAATACGCCCGAGATAACCGTCACGCCGAATCAGATCAAGTACGTCTATCCCGACGGCAAGAACCACAACAACGAGGCGCTGATGTATGACAACCGTGAGCAGGTGCTGTATATCATCACGAAGGTGTATTACAACGTGTGCCAGGTGTTCAGTCTGCCTTTCCGTACCGACTACGGTAATGAGGTGCAGACGCTGGAATATGTATGCGATCTGGGCGTGAAATCAGACCTTGGCAGCGGTAGCAAGCCGTACAAAGGTTTCCACCTTGTGACCGGTGCGGACATTTCGCCGGACGGCAAGTATATCCTGATCAAGAACCACAACAACATTGTAGCAACCTATACGTGGGTATTGCTTTTCACTCGTGAGGATGGCGAGAGTGTGGCAGAGACGCTCAAGCGTCAGACGCATCCCGAACCGCTGAGATGCTACAACTATGAGTGGCAAGGCGAAGCAATCTGCTGGCTTGACTCAACAACGTTCTACACCACCAGTGATGCAGATGACGGCAATCCGCCGATCTACAAATATACCAAAAAGGTGAACGCCGCTGTCGAGTCAGTGCAGACGAAAAAAGCGGATGACAAAACGCTTGTTATGATAGACAATGTTATGTACATCCGCAGTAAGCAGGGATTGTTTACCCTGGACGGCAGAAAGGTGCAGTAAAAGAACTGCTTGATTCTACTTACCTTTTTTCAGAGCGTGCAAGATGATGGGTTCCATCATCTTGTACCCTTCTTCTGTAGGGTGCACCTCGTCGTTGCTCAAGCCAGGTTTCAGTCCGCCGTCAGCGTCCACCATGGCACTGTAGTAGTCCACGTAGGTGATTTTGTTACGTTCGGCGTAAGCGCGAATCTTGGCGTTGAGTTCGCGGATCTGCGCCGGAGCATCGTACACAAACGGGTTCCAGCGGAACGAGCGTGCGGGCAGTACCGAGCAGAGCACGGGGCGAATCTTGTTCGCCTTGGCCAGTTCGCACATGGAGATAATGTTGCCAAGCGTGTGGTCGATGCTGATGGTGCCGTTGTTGCGGGCGATGTCGTTGGTGCCGCACATGATAACAACCGTCTTGGGGTGCAAGTCAATCACGTCCTGGCGCATACGTACCAGTAATTCAGCCGATGTCTGACCGCCTATACCTCTGCCGGTAAATCCGTTGTCGATGAAGAACTGCCGGCGCATCTTGTACCAGTTGCGTGTGATGCTGTTGCCATAGAAAACGACTGTTGTTTTGGCTTTGGCAGCAAGAATGCTGTCGTTCTGCGCGGCGTAGTACTCGAATCGCGCCCAATCCTTCTGGCGATTGTTGCGCGTGCGTACCGTCTTGTTGTGCTGCAGGACTGTGTTATACGCGTCCTTGCTTATCTGCATAGGCGTGAAAACGGCAATGATGGGATAGTGGTCGCTCAAGAACGGTACTCCGTATCCGTCGCGCAAGATGCGGAACTCCAGAGCCGAGGCTTTGCGGAAGAAAATGTAGTCAATCATCTTTCCCTTACTTCGTCCCCAACTATGGAACGTCATACCCGGATCGGTGACCGGTGCCTCATACTGCGCCAATTGCATGGTCTGCCACATAGGTGTGAGTTCGGGTGCGTCCGGTGTGACGTTGAGGTCGCCCATCACGAACATAGGTATCGTGTCGCCGCCAATGGCAATAGCGCTGTCGGCAATCATGGCAAGTGACTTCTCGCGTGCCACAACGCCCTTGTGGTCGAGATGGGTGTTGAATACGAGGTACAACTGCCCGGACTTCTTGTCGCGCACGTGCACGTAGGTTACGATACGTTTGTATTTGCCGTCCCAGCCGCGTGAGGGCACATCGGGCGTCTCGCTAAGCCAGAACGTGTTCGTGCCAACCAGATCGAACTTGTCGGTGCGGTAGAAGATTGCACAGGCCTCGTCCTCGCGGTTGTTCGGGTCGCGACTGACGGAAACCGCATCATAGAGCGGTGCCAGATGTTCGCGCAGATACGCCTCCTGATCGGGCATCTCCTCTTGCATGCCTACTACGTCGGGACGTTCAGCCAGCAACATCTTGACGGCAGCCTGCTTGCGGTTCTCCCAACTGTTGACGCCGTCCTGCTCGTTCTTGGTAGAGGAGCGGATATTGTACGACATAATGTTGATAGTCTGCGCCAATAAGGTTGAAAGCGGAGTGTTGAACGTTGTAAGGGCAACAATCAACAAAAGCAAATTATTTTTCATAATTGTATTGATTAATCGCGCCGGCGCCTCAACTCGGTGCCAGCGCGAGTGATACGAATAGTCATTGCAGCCGTAGAGCGGGCTAAGGCGTGTACAAGGGCTTGATTGTCACGCCTTTTCGCCGGTCTGCTCCTGGCGCTTTTCTTCCTTCTCGAACTTGGAGAGGCGGTGCTTGAAGAAGATATTGATCATCATGATTGCCAGGGTGCCGAGTATCGCCTCGGCGAACATTCCGAAGCCGCACAAGCCGCCAACGGCGGCGGCACACCAGACGGTGGCGGCGGTAGTCAGACCTTTGACGGAATCGCCGTCCTTGAAGATTATACCTGCACCCAGGAATCCTATGCCCGACACGACCTGCGCAATGATTCGCGAGTTGTCGCCGCCGAAGATAGTGGGTGACATCAGTACATACATTGTTGTGCCGATAGCAATGAGTGTGATAGTGCGCGTGCCGACAACCTTGCCGTGCAGTTCGCGCTCAATGCCAATCAGATAACCCAAGATGATAGCCATGCTAATCTTGGAGATTACTCCTATCCAATCGGTCTGGAGGAAGTTTTCGATGAGTTGATCCATGGTAGTTGAGAGTTGAGTGTTGAACGTTGAACGGGATTATTCGCCCCAATCCGAGCGGTCGAGTTGGCGGAACTGGATAGCTTGCAGCAGTTGTGAGGCGTTCAGGGTGTTTGTTACGGGCTGATCGGGATGGATTACTGCGTCGAGATCGGCAATGGTGCGTGCGACCTTGAGTATGCGGTCGTAGGCTCGTGCCGACAGTCCGTAGAGCTCCATAGCCATGCGCAGTTGCTGCTCGGCTTGAGCGTCCGGCTGGCAGTACTGGCGAACCATCTTCGGTGTCATTTGTGCGTTGCAGTGGATACCGGTGCCGCTGAAACGTTCGGTCTGAATAGCGCGTGCTTTCACTACACGCTCACGGATAGCGGCTGAGGGTTCACCGTCCGCCTTCTGACGCAGGTCGTTGTAGCTGACAGCATCTATGTGGCACTGGATGTCTATACGATCAAGCAGCGGTCCGCTGATCCGGCTCATGTAGCGGTGGCGTTGTGCCGGAGTGCATGTGCAGGGATGAGCCAGGTCGCCGTAGTGTCCGCACGGGCAAGGGTTCATGGCAGCCACAAGCATGAAGTGAGCCGGATAATCGACTGATAGCTTGTTGCGCGCCACGGTTATATGTCCGTCCTCCAGAGGTTGCCGCAAGACCTCGAGGGCCGTACGTTTGAATTCTGCCAACTCGTCAAGAAACAGCACGCCGTTGTGCGCCAGACTGACTTCACCGGGCTGCGGGTTGTTGCCTCCGCCTACCAGGGTGACATCGGTTATAGTGTGGTGCGGCGAGCGGAACGGGCGCTGGACAATGAGCGAAGCCAGACCGCTTCGCTGTTTGACCGCTTCGCTGTTAGAAGATAGACCGCTTGCGCTGTTTGATTTACGGAGTTTGCCGGACACGGAGTAGATCTTGGTGGTCTCCAAGGCTTCGCTCAGAGTCATAGGCGGCAGGATAGTTGGTATTCGCTTCGCCATCATTGATTTGCCTGCACCCGGCGGGCCGATCATGATGATATTGTGTCCGCCAGCCGCAGCAATCTCAATGGCGCGACGTACCTCCTGCTGGCCACGCACCTCGGCAAAATCGATATCTGTCGGGAACGCGTACGAACCAAGCAGTTCGTTGACATCAACATGTACCGGTTCAGCAGGCTGTTCGCTGTTGAGGAAAGCAATGACATCCGTCAGATGTTCAAAGCCATAGACCTCAATGCCGTTTACAACGCCTGCTTCGTTGGCGTTTTCGGCAGGCAGAATCACCCCGCGGAAGCCGTTGCTCTTTGCCGCCAGGGCGATAGGCAGACAGCCGTGTACGGGTCGCAGATGACCGTCGAGTGAGAGTTCGCCAAGTATAAGGAAATCCTTGAGCAGGCGGCTTTGTACGATCTCGGTGGCAGCGAGTTGCCCGATAGCCAATGTGAGGTCGAACGCCGCACCTTCCTTCTTGAGGTCGGCGGGCGACATGTTGATCGTATATTGCCGTTGCGGCAGACGTATGCCGGATACCTGTATGGCGGATTGGATACGCTCGTGACCTTCCTTAACCGCAGTATCAGGCAGACCGACCAAGGTAAAATCGTAGCCGGGCGTGGCGTGCACCTCAACGGTGACAATCACAGCATCAATGCCGACGGATGCGGCGGAGTAAGTGTTAATCAGCATAAGCCTTGACAATATGTGTTACGAGGTGGTGGCGGACTATATCCTGCTGGTTGAACTGCACGATCTGAATGCCTTTGATGTCCTTGAGCCGGTTCATGGCATCCGCCAGCCCTGAGCGTTGCGAGGCAGGCAGGTCGATCTGGGTGAGGTCGCCCGTGACAATCATCTTGCTGCCCAGACCCATGCGGGTGAGGAACATCTTCAGTTGCAGTACGGTGGCGTTCTGCGCTTCATCGAGGATAACCACTGCATCGGAGAGCGTGCGTCCGCGCATGAACGCGAGCGGTGCTATCTGAATGACGCCTCGCTCGAGGTACTCCTGCAACTTGCCGTCAGGCAACATGTCTTGCAGCGCGTCGTACAGCGGTTGCAGGTACGGGTCAATCTTTTCCTTCATGTCACCCGGCAGGAATCCGAGTTTCTCGCCAGCCTCCACAGCCGGACGAGAGAGGATGATTCGCCTGACCTCTTTGTTCTTTAACGCCTTGACAGCGAGAGCTATAGCTGTGTATGTTTTGCCCGAACCGGCAGGTCCTACAGCAAACAGCAGATCGTCGGTCTGAAATCCTTCCACCAGTTTGCGCTGGTTGACCGAGCGTGCGAGGATAGGTTTGCCTCCTACGCCGTGCAGGATCAGATGGTCGTGGGTGACAGCCTCGGGTGCCGAGCCGTGGAGCAGGTCGAGGATAGTAGCCTCGCTGAGTGAACCGCGTTGCATGCAAACCTGTTGGCAACGCTCAACATTGGTTGTGAAGCGTTTGACCGCCGCATCCGGGCCGGTGACTTTGAGTTTATACCCTCGCGCCACCACACGAACCTCCGGGTGCTGATTGCACAGACAGAGGATGTTCGCATTGTTCACGCCGTAGAATGCTGCGGTGTCGATGGCTTCGTTCAGGGTAATAACTGATTCCATGAGGGTATATGATTTAAGAATTGTATTTGTTCTGTTTGCTCGCCGTCGGCTGACTGCTTGTCAATGCGTGCCACCACTGTTTGTTTGCCGTTGGCGAGGATAAGATAGGGCGCGTGTACGGTGGTGTTATATACAGCAGCCTGGTCGAGCGTCGTTTGTGTGATAGCCACCTCCGGTGCCTTGAACTCGATGAGCATCAGCGGCTGCAGGCTACGCGAATAAACCACTGCGTCGCAACGTTTGTCCACTCCTGCGCCAACGGCTATCGGCACTTCGACGCCGATGAGCGATTGCGGGTAGCCGAATTGCTCCACCAAGGCGTGCAAGAACGTCTGCCGCACATGCTCCTCGGGAGTGGCGGCGACGTACTTGCGGCGGAAAGGACAAAAGATATTTACCATTTAGTAATTTACCATTTAACTATTTGCGGTTGACAGCAGTTACTTCAGGTAGTTGTCCTTGAGCGAGCAGGTGCGGTTGAGAACGAGGTGCTCGGCTGTGGTGTCGGGGTCCACAACGAAGTAACCCTGCTTGAGCAACTGGTAGTGATTATAATTGACCACTTCGTTGGCAGAAGACAGACCGTTATCACTGACAGACCGCTGCGCTGACAGATTGAGTTCGCTGCGTAGCGAGCCCTCGACCTTGATGTTCTTGACAATCAGGCTGTCAGGGTTGAGCAGGTCGCGGAAGTCACCTTCCTCGGCACTGGGGTTCTCTACGGCAAACAAGCGGTCGTACAGACGTGCTTCGGCATCCAGTGCCGAACCGCATTCTACCCAGTTGATCGTGGCTTTGGTCTTGCGGTTGCCGCCTTCGGTGCCGGACTTGGTGTCAGGATCGTAGGTGGCATAGACGGTGGTGATGTTGCCGTCAGCATCCTTGTCGCAGCCGGTAGCCTGGATGATATACGAGGCTTTGAGTCGCACCTCTCTGCCGCCCGGGCTGAGGCGGTAGAACTTGTTGTCCGCCTGCTCGAGGAAGTCGCCGCGCTCGATCCACAGTTCGCGCCCGAAGGTCATCTCACGTGTGCCGAGTTCAGGATGTCCGTCGATGTTCTCGGCTACCAGTGTCTCGGTCTGACCTTCGGGATAATTGGTGATAACCAGTTTGACAGGATCAAAGATAGCGCACACACGCGGTGCTGTCTCCTTCAGATCCTCGCGAATCGTATGCTCGAGCAAGCCTTGGTCAATCATTCCCTCAACCTTGGTGTAACCGATCTTGTCCATGAACTCGCGGATGGAGGTCGCAGTATATCCGCGTCGGCGCAGACCGCATACGGTCGGCATACGCGGGTCGTCCCAACCGGCCACCAAACCCTCCTTCACAAGCTGGAGCATCTTGCGCTTGGACATCACGGTGTAGGTGATGTTCAGGCGGTTGAACTCGCGCTGTTTGGGGCGATAATCCGGTCCGTAAGGCGACAGACCGGCAAAGTTCTCACCGGTGATCTGGTCGAGGAAATAGTCGTAGAGCGGGCGGTGCACCTCAAACTCCAGCGTGCATATCGAGTGCGTCACGCCCTCAAAATAGTCGCTCTGACCATGCGCAAAGTCGTACATCGGATATACGTTCCACTTGCGTCCCGTACGGTGGTGCGGGTGCGAAGTGATGATACGGTACATGATCGGGTCGCGGAAGTGCATGTTCGGGTTAGCCATGTCGATCTTGGCACGCAGCACCATCTTGCCCTCCTCAATCTCGCCGTTCTGCATAGCCTGGAACAGGCGCAGGTTCTCCTCTACCGGACGGTCGCGGTAGGGCGAGTTCGTGCCGGCTTCGGTAGGCGTACCTTTCTGTTCGGCAATCTGCTCGGCGGTCTGCTCGTCCACATAGGCTTTACCCTCCTTGATGAAACGGATAGCGAGGTCGTATAGTGCGTCGAAGTAGTCGGAGGCGTAGTAGATCTGTCCCCACTTGAAACCGAGCCAGCGTATGTCGCGCTCGATGGTATCAACGTACTCCGTGTCCTCCTTGGCTGGGTTAGTATCGTCGAAACGCAGGTTGCATACGCCGTTGTACTTCTCGGCTATGCCGAAGTCCATACATATAGCCTTGACATGCCCAATATGCAGGTAACCGTTCGGCTCGGGCGGGAAACGCGTCTGTATGCGTCCGTTATTCACTCCCTCAGCGAGGTCCTTCTCTACGATTTGCTCAATGAAATTGAGGCTCCTTTCTTGCTCTTCCATATTATAGTATATTTATGTTCAGATAAAACTTCGGTTAAACTCCGATAAAACCCCTATTATGGTGCACGTTTTTTGTTACATCGTGCCTCTGATCACTCCTCGCGGAGAGGTTGTGATGAAATTGACTATCTCGTCGCGTTCGGCGGATGGAGGCAGTGTCTCCTGAATCTGCTGGAGTGCCTGCGAGACGTTCAGTCCGGACATATAGATGAGCCGGTAGGTGTCCTGGATGGCCGTCAGTTGCTCGCGTGTGAATCCGCGGCGGCTCAGTCCCACGGAGTTGATTCCGCAGAACGAAACGGGTTCGCGTGCCGCGATTACGTAGGGCGGTATATCCTTGTTCACCTTTGTGCCGCCTTGTGTCATCGAGTGTGTACCGACGTGCGTGAACTGGTGTACGAGCGATCCTCCGCCCATGATGGCGTAGTCGTCCACCACCACTTCGCCTGCCAGCTGTGTGGCGTTGGAGAGGATGATATGGTCGTGCAGCAGGCAGTCGTGTGCAACGTGGGAGTACGCCATGATCAGGCAGTAGTTGCCTACCACGGTTTGACCTTTCGAAGCCGTGCCGCGGTGTACGGTGGCGCACTCGCGGATAACGGTGTTGTTGCCGATAATGGCGAGTGTATCCTCACCGCGGAACTTCAGATCCTGGGGTATAGCACCTACCACGGCGGAGGGAAAAACAGTGCAGTCGGCACCTATACGTGCGCCGCTGAGAACGGTGGCGTTAGCCATGATCTTCGTGCGGGCACCAATCTCTACATTGGCTTCGATATATGCGAACGGACCAACCTCGGCTGTCGGGTCGATAACTGCTTTGGGGTCAACACATGCTAAGGGGTGTATCATATAATTTACGATTTGATGATTTGCGATTTACGATTTTGTTATTTACTGTTTGTTAATTCAGATTTGCTTGGGGTAGATCTTGTTGCGGAGCTGGCGGGCGCAGGAGGTGTTGAAGGTGTGTCCGGGTTTCTCAGCAAAGATTCGTCCCTGTATGCGGCAGCCGATGAGCGACAGGTCGCCAATGATGTCCAGCAGTTTGTGCCGCGCCGGCTCGTTGTGGAAATGTATGGGCGAGAGGTAGCCTAACTTTGTGGCGTCGAGATGCGGCTGACCGAGTTTGTCGGTCAGGTAGTCCAGTCCCTCCTGTGACATGGGTGTCTCGTATATAACCAGTGCGTTTTTGAGGTCACCGCCCTTGATGAGTCCCATACGCAACAGCGGCTCAATCTCGCGCACGAAGCAGAACGTACGTGCTGCAGCTATCTCGCGTGGGTAATCGCCCAACGTGCGCAGTTCGGCACGTTGTTGCTTCAGGATCTGTGACGGATAACTGACCTCCACATCCACCTGATAGCTGTCGCCCGGCATGAGCATCAGGCGGTTGCCGTGCTCGGATATGTACTCGATGGTCTCGCGCACCACATACACCTCTGCTGCAGCCTGCTGCTCGGCTATACCTGCTTCGCGTATAGCCTTGACAAACGGCATTGCGCTGCCGTCCAGTATGGGCAGTTCGGGTCCGTCCACGCGGATCAGGCAGTTGTCAATACCCATGGCGTAGAGGGCGGACAGGGCGTGCTCGACCGTCGATATGCGCCAACTGCCGTGCTCAAGCACGGTGCCCCGTTCGGTGGCTGACACGTAGTCGGCATACGCGTGGTGAGTGGGCTGATCAGGCAAGTCGGTGCGGCACAGGCGTATGCCGAAGTTCTCCTCTGCAGGAGCAAACGTGGCGTGGATATATACGCCGGTGTGTAATCCTTTGCCCTCAACGGTAAAGGGTTGTGCTAATGTATGCTGTTTCATTGTTGATTGTCGTTAGTTTTGGCTTGCAGTTGCTGCAGTTCGCGTTGCAGTTCGGGCAGGTGCTTGAATACAACCGACGAGCGACGCCAGTTCATGGCATCGATAGCCGGTGAGCCCTGGTACTGACCTGCCTGACGGATAGAACCTGCCACGCCGGTCTGTGCACCGCAGATAACCTGATCGGCAACGGATATATGGCCGGCTACGCCTACCTGTCCCGCCATGATACAATGGTGGCCGAGGCTGGTTGAGCCGGCTATGCCCACCTGGGCGCAGAGGAAAGTCGATTCGCCTACCTGCACGTTGTGGGCAACCTGTACGAGGTTGTCAATCTTCACGTTCTTCCTGACGCGTGTCTCGCCCATCATTGCACGGTCGATGGTCGTGTTGGCGCCTATCTCAACGTCATCTTCGATTACTACGGTGCCTATCTGCGGGATCTTGCGGTTCACGCCTTGTGCGTCCGGCTCAAAGCCGAAGCCGTCTGCACCGATCACGCAGCCGGAGTGAATGATACAGTCGCGGCCGATGGTGCAGTGGTCGTAGATCTTCACGCCGGAGTAGATAACCGTGTTGTCACCTATCGTGGTGTAGTCGCCAATGTATGCCTGCGGATAGATCTGCACGCCCTTGCCGAGCTTGACACCCTTGCCTATGTAGGCGAATGCGCCAATGTACGAGTCGTCGGGCAGGGTAGTGCCCTCGGCTACGAACGCCGGTTGCTCCACGCCGTGCTTGCGCGGACGCAGGAACTCCGAAACGCCTTGCAGCAGCGTACCTATAGCCTGGCGGGCATTATCCACCAGGATCAGTGTAGATTGGCAACTGAGCGAGGCGTCGTACAGTGAGCGGGTCAGCAGTACGACTGTCGCGGCGGTGCCTGCCAATGCGGGCAGGTATTTGGCATCGGTGACGTACGACAGTGTGCCCGGACGGCCGTCCTCTATCGGACTGACGTCGTGCACCTCAACCTGGGCGTTGCCTATTATCTCGCCGCTGACAAACGCGGCTATCTGTTGTGCAGTGAAGTTCATTGCGTTACGAATTTGTCGGGTAATAGAACAGATATAATTTCTGCGGCTTGTAGGTCAGCGTCTGCAGGTTGAGCATGTCGGATGCCTCTGCGATGTTTCTGACCGTGCCGTCGTTGTACAGGATATCTATGCTGTCGTCCTTCTCGCTATAGGTGTTGGAGGTAGATATATGTTCCTCGAAGAAGTATTCCGCCTCGCTCTGCGATATGCCGAAGCTTGTGGCGTATTGCTGTGCGAGCGCCGCATGCTCCTGCGTGCTGAGCGGCTGACTGAGCAGACGTCCCTTGAACAGCCGGCGGTTGACAAAAGCCTCCGACAGCAGCCGGAGCGTTGTGTCGGGATGAGCCTGCCAGGCCTTGATGGCGGAGAGTATGTCCGAGTCGTCCAGCAGGGCGTACTGCGTGAGTGCATAGCTGTCCTGGGCGAACTTCTTGCCGGTCATGTGCTGGTAGAGGAAGTAGTGCAGTGCCGGTGCGCAGAACAACTCCACGCCATCGCGTGCCAACTGCTTGGCGCGTGCCAGGATCTTGATCAGTAACTGCTCGGCGGCTACGGATGTCTTGTGCAGATACACCTGCCAGTACATCAGGCGGCGGGCAATCAGGAACTTCTCGACAGAGTATATCCCTTTTGCCTCAATCACCAGCCGGTCGTCCACCACATTGAGCATCTTGATCAGTCGTGCAGAAGCCACACTGCCCTCGGTCACGCCCGTGAAGAACGAGTCGCGGCAGAGGTAATCCATCCTGTCCATATCGAACTGCGAGGATATGAGCTGGTGCAGAAAATGTTTGGGATACTTGTTGGTGAAGATACGTATGGCGGTGTCCAGCGCGCCGTGCATCTCGCGGTTGATCTGCTCCATCATCATGAGCGACACATCCTCGTGGGTTATGCCCTCAATCAGGGTGTGCTCCATCACGTGCGAGAACGGCGCATGTCCCAGGTCGTGCAGCAGGATAGCGATCATGGCGCCGTTGGCTTCCTCGTCGGTGATGGCTATGCCTTTCTGGCGCAGCGAGGCTATCGCATCGCTCATCAGGTGCATGGCGCCTATCGAGTGCAGAAAGCGGCTGTGCTGTGCGCCCGGATAAACGACATACGACAACCCAAGCTGTCGTATGCGATTCAGACGTTGCACGTACGGGTGCTGCAATACGTCGTAAATGATGTCATTGGGTATGGAAATAAATCCAAATACCGGATCGTTGATGATCTTTCGTTTGTTCGTCATAAAACTTCGTTTATTTGAAAATTTGAAGATTTCTCATTTGAAAATTATCCTCAAATCTTCAAATCTTCCGATTACCCCAAGTACGTTCTCAGCACTTTGCTTCTGGAGTTCTGTGCGAGGTTGTGGAGGGCTTTTTCCTTAATCTGGCGCACACGCTCGCGTGTGAGACCTTCTTCCTCGCCGATCTCCTCGAGAGTCTTTTCCTGTACGCCGCTGCCTACGCCGAAGAACTTACGTATTATGCGTTGTTCGCGTTCGCTGAGCGTAGCCAGTGCGCGGTCGATCTCCTGGGTCAGCGACTCGTTGATCAGTCCGCGGTCGGCACGCGGCGAGTCCTGGTTCTCCATTACGTCAATCAGGCTGTTGTCCTCGCCGTCAACAAACGGAGCGTCCATACTCACGTGGCGGCCCTGCATACGCAGCACCTCGGCAATCTTGTCGATAGGCATATCCAACTCCTCCGCCAACTCTTCGGCTGACGGACGGCGCTCAAACTCCTGCTCAAAACGCGAGTAGGCTTTCTGGATCTTGTTGAGTGAGCCGACCTGGTTCAGCGGCAGACGAACAATACGTGCCTGCTCCGCCAGAGCCTGGAGGATCGATTGGCGAATCCACCACACGGCGTATGAGATAAACTTGAATCCGCGTGTCTCATCAAACTTCTCGGCGGCCTTGATCAGACCGACGTTACCTTCGTTGATCAGGTCAGGCAGACTCAGCCCTTGGTTCTGGTACTGCTTGGCAACAGATACAACGAATCGCAGGTTGGCGTTCACCAATCGCTCGCGTGCAGCCATATCGCCGTTGCGTATACGGCCTGCCAGTTCTACTTCTTCTTCTACGGAAATCAGGTCTTCGCGGCCAATCTCTTGCAGGAACTTGTCCAACGATTGTGACTCGCGGTTTGTAATCGATTTGGTAATCTTTAGTTGACGCATATATGTCTTTCGTTCAATGTCTCTTATCTGTCAGCAACGCGGTCTGTCTTCTTTCAGCGCAGCGGCCTTTTATCTATCGAAGGCGTGTTTCGGCCGGGATTTCTGCGTAATCCCGCTGCAGCTTGCGATGCAATCTGCTCAAACAATCCTGTCGTTTTGCCTTACAAGCAAGCTTGACGTCAAACCGCCCGGATTGTTTGTGATTCGGCCGGGATTCGAACCCGGGACCCACAGCTTAGAAGGCTGTTGCTCTATCCAACTGAGCTACCGAACCGCACGGCTCTCGCCGCGCTTATCCTTACAGCAGTCCTTCTACCAGCGGCTGGATACGCGGCTTGGGCGTGTAACCTACGCTGCGGTTCACCAACTCCCCGTTCTTGAAGAACAGCACTGTAGGAATATTCATTACGCCGAATTTCTCGCAAGTATCGCTGTTCTCGTCCACGTTCAGTTTGCCGATGATTACCCGGCCTTCATAATCTGCTGCCAGTTCGTCAATCACGGGATGCATCATTTTGCACGGACCGCACCATGGTGCCCAGCAGTCAACTACCAGAGGCTTGCCCTCTGCCAATAAACTCTTAAGGTTTGAATCAGTAATTTCTTGTACCATATCTTTTCTATTTATATTTTTCTATGTATATTTTTTGAATCTAAGTTTGCGGTATTTCCACCTTAAAAATATTAACAAAAATCGTGCCCAACCGCCATTTGTCAGTTCAAAAACGCGCATATCGCAAACTCGTCATGTCAAAACGGTGCAGATTGGCAGAGTGATGGCAGTCGAATAGCTAATAATCGTCCGAGCAAATCTCAGCAGGATGAGAAACTGTGAGCACTAAACGGTTGCACATATATTCGCGGTTGGAAGCCGCGAACACAGGACACCAATGTTCTTCAGTATGAGCACAGGGCGATAAGCAGGTAGATGTACAGCGCCACTTCACCGAGGGCGAGAAGGGTAGTTAAAATCTCTTGCATGGTTGTGTGATCTTGAGTATTGCCGATGCCTGCATCATATGCAGGCGCAATAAACATAGTGACGGAAACAAAATGACGTAACAAAGTGACATGCGGGAAAATGAGATGAAAGGAAAATAAGGGATCGCCCAAATTGGGCGATGTGTGGCGGTTAGGCGCAGATGTGCTTAAGAACGAGCGAGGCGAGCAGGTTGCCGAAGATAACGGTGATGTGCGCCAGTGTACCGTTAGGGACACCCCGCTGCGTGTTATTTGCGGGAATCCCAGTGGCGGGATCGGGCGATTTGTAAGCATTAGGCAGAACCTCGTCGCTATATACGCACAGGAACTTGCGGGCAGGGAAGACGCCTGACTGCTTGAACTTATGGCGCAAGGTGCGCGCCAGCGGGTCGCCTTCCACCTTACGGAACTCTGCGGTACGAATTTTTGCCGGGTCGAACTTGCGCGCCGCGCCCATGCTGCTGAACAGTTCGGTATGCGGCAGGCGTGTCACGGTGTTGATGAGCAAGGCTTTGTCGGTCAACGAATCGATGGCGTCAATCACGTAATCATATTCGCTCAGGCGAAAACTGTCAGCCGTGTCGGCATTGAACCTGCCGTACACGGTGCGGATATCCGCGTCCGGGTTGATGAGTTGCAGGCGCTCGCGCAGCACCTCGACTTTCGGCTGACCGATGGTGGCGGTGGTTGCCATGAGCTGGCGGTTGATGTTCGAGGCAACGACCTCGTCGCCGTCCACCATAGTAAGATGACCGATGCCCGAGCGAATAAGCGTCTCTGCACACCACGAGCCCACGCCGCCCACGCCGAAGATGATCACGCGTGCTGTGGCTATACGCTCCATCCGTTGCTGACCAAGCAGCAATTCGGCGCGCTGAAAGATGTCAGGGAAACCGGTTGTCATTTACGATTTGGCTATTTACTATTTACGATTTACTATTTACTATTTTGCGATTTGAAAATGGATGCTCGGCACTACAGCAGTTTGTTCAGGCGTTCGGAGTCGAGGCGCAGAAGCACAGCCAGCAGCAGGGTGAAACTGATCATGGACGAGCCGCCGTAGCTGAAGAACGGCAGCGGAATACCGATAACGGGCAGCAAGCCCAGCACCATGCCGACATTGATTGTGAGGTGGAAGAAGAATATGCCCACCACGCAATATGCGTATATGCGCGAGTAGTTGTCACGCTGACGTTCGGCAATCATAATCAGGCGTAAGATAAAGATCAGGTACACGATCAGCAGACCTGCCGAACCAAGGAATCCCCATTCCTCACCTACGGTGCAGAAGATAAAGTCGGTGTCCTGCTCGGGCACGAAGCGCAGTTTGGTTTGGGTCCCCTTGAGGAACCCTTTGCCCGTGAACTGTCCTGAGCCAATGGCTATGAGCGACTGATTGACATTATATCCGGCACCGGCAGGGTCGTCCTTCAAGCCCAGCAGCACTTCGATACGTGTGCGCTGGTGCGGCTGAAGCACTTTGTCGAAAACCATCGTACACGCCTCGCAGAAGATGAGCGACATGGCAACATACACCGTTACAAGCAGCAGCGAGAAGTGACGCCTGTAGATTATTACTGAGGTAAAGTACACCAGTGCCGAAAGCAGGGCAATCAGCGAGATGAGATTGAAGTTAACGGTGTGCCAGATATTGATGATCAGTCCTGCCGCGTACAACAGGATAACTATGCCGCACAGGATAAGCGAGTTCTTCCAGTCCTGCTCGTGCAACCACATAAATCCTACCACTACCGCCATCAGCACCAGATAACAGAGCAACACGCCCACGTTGCCCTCGCCCCACGGCAGCGCTACGCCACCGAAACGGATGGAGCAGATGAACAGCAGCACAAACGACAATCCGCCCGTGAGCACGTAACCCGACATGCCGAAGCGGTAGAACATGATCAGGAACGATGCAAACACCAGTGCCGAACCTGTCTCACGCTGCCATATCATGATTATGCCTGCGGGCAAAGCGAGCAGCATGACAGGCGTCAGCAGGTCGCGCCACGAGCGAATATGGTAGTCGTAATTACTCATGTACTTCGCCAATGCCAGTGCGGTAATCATTTTAGCCAACTCCGCCGGCTGGAACTTAAGCGGACCTATATCTATCCATGACATTGATCCCTTGGTGTTGTGCGCCAGCAACGGCGTGGCAAGCAGCACCAGTATCCAGAAGGCGTAGATAAGATACGCTGTAACCTCGTAAGTTCGTCCCTCGATGAACAGCACGGCAATGCCCAATACGCAGGCAATGCCGATCCACAAGAACTGCTTGCCGGCACGGTTGCTCAGGTCGAACAGAGAGGTCTGGTCGAACGTATAACTGGCACCGTAGATGTTCAGCCAGCCGAACAGGGCAATCACCAGAAAGAGGATGATTGTCCACCAGTCAAGACCTGATATGATACTGTTGCGAGTCACTTTGTTTGTTTTGTCGAAAGTCGAAAGAAAAAAGTCGAAAGCGGTTAAAAATTATTCGGATGAGGGGTGGGTGAGTACGGCGTTGACCATTTTGTTGTAAATGTGTTTGCGCGTAACGGTGCCGGTGAGGTACTGCTCCATCAGCAGCGAGGCGATTGGTGCTGCCCATGTGGCACCGAAACCGGCGTTCTCAACAACAACCGCCACGGCGATCTTCGGGTTGTCTTTCGGCGCAAAACCGATGAAGATAGCGTGATCCTTGCCGTGCGGGTTCTGCGCCGTACCGGTCTTGCCGCACATCTGCAGGGAGTCGATGTTGTACCAGCGACCCGTGCCGTTGGTCATCACGCGGTGCATACCTTCGGCTGTGAGGTCGAACCAGCGGGTGTCCATATCCGTCTCGTGCCGCAGTTCGGGATTAGTGGTGAGTTCGGTGTTCAGGTGCGGCGTGATATAGTAGCCGCGGTTGGCGAGCGTGGCTGCCTGATTGGCGAGTTGCAAGGGCGTTGCCAGCACCTCGCCCTGACCTATACTGAGCGAGCGGATAGTGATGGCTTTCCAGCCTTTCTCACCGTAGGTGCGGTTGAAGAGCCGCTCGGCAGGAATGATACCCGGAGCCTGTTCGCCGATATCTGTTCCCTCAAAGCGGTTGCCGAGACCGAACTTCATCACATCGTTGCGCCAGAGGTTGTAGCGTTTGCGGAACGTGGCGTTGCCGTCGCCGTATCCGTCGCGCTGCAGCATGTCGCGGAACGCGCACCAGAAGTACGGGTTACAACTCTGCTCGATAGCGCCCAGCAGGTCAACTGGCGAACCGTGGTGGTGTGTACACTTGATAGGCGAAGAGCCCGGACCAGAGCAAGGGTACTTGGTGTGAGGCGTTATGCCGCCCTCCTGCAGGCAGATGACTGTTTGCAGGGTCTTGAATGTCGAGCCCGGAGGATAAGTAGCCTGCGTGGCACGGTTGAACAATGGTTTGGCAGGATCGTTAAGCAGGCGGTTGTATTGCGTTGAACGCTGTTTGCCGACGAGAATCTCGGGATTCCACGTGGGTGAAGACGCCAGAGCAAGGATCTCGCCTGTGGCAGGTTCGATAGCCACAACGCTGCCAACTTTGCCCTGTAACATCTGTTCTGCGAGAGCCTGCAACTGAATATCCAGCGACAGGTGCAGGTCGGTGCCGGTGACCGCCTCAACATCTTCTGCGCCATCGTGGTAGGAGCCTTGGATACGTCCACGCGAGTCACGCATGATCACTTCGACACCTTTCGTACCGCGCAGGCGCTGTTCGTAGGTCCGCTCCAGGCCGTCGCGTCCGGCATAATCGCCCGACTGATAATACTCGTCGCGGTCGATATCTGCCTGCGACACCTCGCCTACCGAGCCGAGTATATGTGCCGCATAGGGGTAGGAGTAGCCGCGCAGCGTACGCTTGCGCATGCCAGCTCCCGAGAACTTGTAGGATGTTTCGCGCAGTGATGCCACCTCCTGCTTGGTGAGTTGCGCCATAAACACCTGCGGCGTGTAGGTCGAGAAGCCGCGGTTACGGCGTTTGTCCTTGATGGCATCTATACGCCGTGCAAACTCGAGACTGTCGATGTTCAGACATTGGCAGAACGCTATGGTATCAAACCCGTGGCGCATCTCTTGCATGATAAGTGTGACTTCGTAGATAGGCTGATTGAACACCAGCAGCTCGCCGTTGCGGTCATAGATTAGTCCGCGAGAGGGATAGACAACCTGGCGTAGCAAGGCGTTGTTGTCCGCCTTCTGCTTCTGCGATTGGTCAATGATCTGCAACCAGAACAGACGGATGATAAATATCAGCACCACCAGCGCAACTGCTCCGGCGATGATGTACGGTCGTCTGCTGTAAGGATCATTGGTCATTTGCGATTTGGTGATTTACGATTGGCTGTTTAGGCGTTCTTGCGGACGTACTCGAGCATGAGAATCAATGTGTAACTGAACACTCCGCTCAGGATGATTTGCAGCAGCGTGAAGCCGAAGTGTGCAAACGTGAACGCCTCCAGCATGAAAACGATGATATGGTGTACCGCCACGAGGATAGCCAGTATCCGCATCCAGTTGCCCATGCCAATGGTATCGGATGTGACTGCACCCTTCAGGCGGTCGATATCCTGCACTACTCCGGCTACGAGTAGCGGACGCAGATAGGCAATCATCACACAGCCTGCCATGTGTATGCCCGGTGCGTGGGTGAACAGATCCATCACCATACCCACGGTAGCACCAATCAGCATCTGAGCCCAACGGGGTAACTCAATCGGCAGCAAGATAATCGCCCATATATAGATGAACGGATGCACGAGCCCCAACCAATGGAGGTTGTCGAACAGCAGTACCTGCAAGAAAAGCAGCAGAATGCAGATGCTAATATATTTGAGCCAGTCGGACATGGAGTGGTCAGTGTTCAGTATTAAGTGTTCAGTTGTTAGCGATTGAGTCAAGTTCTGCGCGCAGGTTATACTTCAGTACGTGCACGGTGCGAAGGCTGCGAAAGTCTGTTGCCAATTCAACATCAATGTCGTAGTAGGAATCACCCTCGCCGATAGATACGTCCGACACTACGCCTACCGGCATTCCTGCGGGGAAGATGGCACTCATACCGCTGGTGACGATCGAGTCGCCGACCTTGACATCGACGTGCCGTGCCACGTCCTCCAATTCGGCGTGCCGGATATCCGGCATGTGCCAGTGGAGCGTAGCCATGTAGTCGTTCTTGCCGATACGTGAGGAGATGAACAATCCCTCATGAATAACCGGTGCTACAACGGCAAAGTGTGTACTGACTGACTGCACGACGCCCACTATGCCATCTTTGCCGATGACACCCATGTCGGGCGTTACTCCGTCGCGTGTGCCTTTGTTGAGGGTGAGGTAGTTGTGATGGCGGTCGTTGCTGAAGGCAATAACCCGTGCAGGAATGAAGGCATAATCCAGGTCAGACGGTAGGTAGAAAGTGTTATCCGTTATCGTCTCGTTATCGTCTCGTTTACGTGTCGTTAACGTGTCGTTTACGTGTTTGGGTCGAGAAAGGTAGCATTCGTTCTGCGTGATTTCGGCACGTAGCAGGTTGTTCTCCTGCAGGAGTTGTGCATTGTGCTCAAGGAGTTGTGCATTGTCGGAGCGCAGGCGGAAATAGGAGGTTACATTGTCGTTGGCGAGTTGAATGCTTGCCGTCACGGCATTGGCGGCGCCATCGGCTACCATCTGCTGATACTTGTTGCCACGGATGACAAAAATAAACGCAACAACTTCCAAGCCCACAAGGAGCAGGAAGTTGCTAAAGCGTACTATCAGTTGCAGCAGGTTATGCATTCAAACGGAATTGACAATTGAACAATCTGCAACCGAGCAGTTATTGGATGAGGAATCCGAACTTGTCGTAGTTCTTGAGTGCTATACCCGTACCACGAGCGACAGAGAGCAGCGGTGCTTCGGCTACGTGGAAAGGAATAGTGATCTTATCCTCGAGTCGCTTGGCGAGTCCGTGGAGTTGTGCACCACCACCTGCGAGGTAGATTCCGCTCTCGACGATATCGGCGTAGAGCTCCGAAGGTGTGGACTCGAGCGCTGCGAGTACGGCTTGCTCGATACGCGAGATAGACTTGTCGAGGCAATGTGCGATCTCCTGGTAGCTGACCTGTACCTTCATCGGGAGCGCGGTGACTTTGTTAGGTCCGGTAACGAGGTAATCCTCGGGAGCCTCTTCAAGTTCGGGAAGTGCGGCGCCTACGGCGATCTTGATACGTTCGGCTGTCGGTTCGTCGATACGCATGTTGTGCATGCGGCTCATGAAGTCGATGATGTCACGGTTGAAGTCGTCGCCGGCAGTCTTGATGGACTTGTTAGCCACTATACCGCCGAGGGATATAACGGCGATCTCGGTTGTACCGCCACCTATATCCACCACCATGCATCCGCGCGGCGCCTCTACGTCCACGCCTATACCGATAGCCGCCGCCATCGGTTCGTAGAGCATGTAGATCTCACGTCCTCCGGCGTGCTGGCAGCTGTCGCGTACGGCACGGATCTCCACCTCGGTACAACCCGAAGGGATACCTACCACCATTCGTATGGCGGGTGTGAAGAGGCGGTTCTTCTGGGGAATCATCTTGATGAGTCCGCGGATCATCATTTCGCACGCCTGGAAGTCGGCAATAACGCCTTCCTTGAGCGGTCGTACGGTGCGGATCTGCTGGCTGCCGCGGCCAATCATCTGCTGCGCCTTTCGTCCGACAGCCAGACACTTGTTGTCAGCAACTGAAATAGCCACCACGCTGGGCTCGTTAACTACTATCTGATCCTCATACATAATGAGGGTGTTGGCTGTGCCAAGGTCGATTGCAATCTCTTGCGTAAAGGAGAAAAAAGCCATAGTACGTTGAGTGTTTAGAGTTGAGGGTTATACCGGATCAATAGCCTGCGCGATGGAGTTGGCGATTTGCGCCATTTCGTCGGCAGGGAGTTGGAGCTTGGGGTTGGTGAAGAGCATATCCTTCTCCGAGTTCATCGGAACGAGGTGGATATGAACGTGGTTGACCTCCATGCCCAGTACGGCGACACCGACGCGCTTGCATCCGGTAGCCTTCTTGATACCCACCGCCACACGTTTGGCGAAGAGCATAAGGTCGGCGAACAGTTGGTCGTCGAGGTCGAAGATGTAGTCAGCCTCGGGTTCGGGCAGTTTGGGGATAACCAGGGTGTGCCCCTTGACGAGCGGGTTGATGTCCAGGAAAGCGTAGCAGCGATCGCTCTCAGCCACCTTGTAACTGGGAATCTCGCCGTTGATGATTCGTGTGAAGATAGTCATAGTGATTCACTATTTAACAGTTCGTCATTACAGAGAAATCTCCATGATTTCCAGTTCGAGCAATCCGGCAGGCACATTAACCTGAGCGATCTCTCCTACCTTTTTGCCCAGTAGTCCTTTAGCGATAGGCGTTGTGGACGCGATCTTTCCCTCGGCGATGTTTGCCTCGCTCTCGGTAACGATCTGGTAGGTCTTCTCCATGTTATTCCTCTTATTACGTACACGCACGCGTGTGAGGATCTTCACTTCGTCGGTGTTGATAGCCGACTCGTCGATGATTCGTGCGTCCACGATTTTGCTTTTGAGGATAGCGATGCGCGTCTCGAGGTGTCCTTGTTCCTCTTTGGCTGCGTCGTACTCGGCATTCTCGCTCAGGTCACCTTTGTCGCGTGCCTCCGCGATAGCCGCAATCACTCGAGGGCGCTCAACGCTCTCGAGGAACGAAAGTTCTTCTTTGAGTTTCTGCAGTCCTTCTGCAGTCATATAAGTTGTTGCCATATATATAGATATTTATTTCAAAATTAGTATTTTCGATTGAGAATCTCGGCCGCGATAAACGCCTTGCGGAACTCGTCAGGATCGCTGAGGTCGAACAAGTCGTTTTCCGTTTCCTGCACGGGCGCAGAAGTCTGCACCTGCTTAGGCAGAACAACGGGTTGTGGGTTGGTAGTCTTTTTCGCCTTCTTTTTTGCCATAATTCACAATACTAAAGCGATGCAAATACTTGCACCGTTGCTAAAAATATTAGTTGCTATGAAAACAAAAAAGTCTTCACAGCGAAGGTTTCTTTCCGATGGTTTTTAAAAACAACAGGAAACTTCCCAGCCTCCTGTTGCCATTAAACCTAAACCTTAACTATGAAAATTTTATTTGTTTTCGGTGCAAAGGTACAACTTTTATTTGATATATGCAAATATTTTGCGAAAAAAAATCACTTTTTGTGCGTTTTTTTTCATTTTTTTTCAAAAAATGGGCATTTTTGAACACACAGAACTCCAAAAAACGAACAAATTTTCGCTATGAGCGAACAATTTCGCCCTTGAGTGTCGCGGCAGTTGCGGAAAGAATTTTGACATTAACGAACTCTCCGATGTGTCGTCCTTCGCGCGGGAAGACGACTGTCTTGTATTGTGATGTTCGTCCGAACATATCTTCCCTGCTGCGCTTGGAGTATCCCTCGACCAGCACCTCGACCACTTTTCCCACTTCTCGCAGATTGCTCTCGAGCGAGAGGGTGTTCTGCAGGGCAATTATCTCGTTGAGCCGGCGTACTTTTTCTTCCTCGCTGACATTGTCGGGCAGATGTTTGCTGGCATAGGTGCCCGGGCGCTCGGAGTATTTGAACATGAACGCTGTGTCGAAGCCAACCTCGCGCATGAGTGATAGTGTCTGGGCGTGGTCGTCGAGTGTCTCGTCGTGAAATCCGCAGAACACGTCCGTTCCGATTGTTGCGTCGGGCACAATACGCCGTATGGCAGCAATGCGCTCGAGATACCACTCGCGTGTGTATTTGCGGTTCATGAGTTTGAGGATCTTGTTGCTGCCGCTCTGCACGGGTAAGTGGATAAACTTGCAGATGTTCGGGTTGTCGGCAATGACTTGCAAGGTCTTGTCGGACATGTCTTTCGGGTGCGAAGTGGTGAAGCGGATACGCATATCCGGCACGGCTTGTGCAACCGTTTGTAGCAGGTCGGCAAAATCAAGGGATTGACGATTTGGATATTTACCATTTACGATTTGGTCGGCTGCAGGTTGCCAGCAGTAGGAGTTGACGTTCTGCCCGAGGAGTGTGACCTCCTTGTAGCCGCGGGCCTGCAGGTCGCGCACCTCGCTAAGGATACTTTGTACGTCGCGTGAGCGTTCGCGTCCGCGTGTGTAGGGCACAACGCAGTAGGAGCAGAAGTTGTTGCATCCGCGCATAATACTAACGAACCCCGATATCTGTTTGCCCAGGCGTGCAGGCAGAACATCGGCGTAGGTCTCGGTGGTGCTGAGTTGCACGTTGATAGCCTGGTGCCCTTGCTCGCACTGAGCGATGAGGTTAGGCAGGTCGAGGTAAGCGTCGGGGCCGGCAACGAAATCAACTTTGTAGTCGCGCAGCAGTTGTTCGCCCATGCGCTCCGCCATGCAGCCTATGACACCGATCATGCGGCGCTTGCCGTGCTTGCCGCCCGCCAATTCCTGCAGGCGGTGCTGAACGCGTTGCTCGGCATTATCACGAATGGAGCAGGTGTTAAGAAGAATGATGTCCGCCTTGTTGATGTCGTCGGTGTAATCGGCATCGGTGGTTCGCAGGATAGCCGCTACCACCTCGCTGTCAGCCACGTTCATCTGGCAGCCGTAGGTCTCTATATAAAATGTTTTTGCCATGAATAGGTGATGTTAGGCAGTAACTCTGTAAGCTTTGGGTGTAACGGAAGTGTGGGTCTTGAAGAACCGGTTGAAGAATGCCACGTTGTCGAATCCGAGCGACAAGCCTATCTCTTTGACCTGCAGATTGGTGAGTTTGAGTTTGGCTTTGGCATCGGTGATGATTGCCTCAACGATGAGATCGCCTGCAGTCTTGTTGCTGACCTGCTTGATGGTTGCGCACAAGTGCGGCAGAGTGATATGCATGACTTCGGCGTACTTGGAAACGTGGTGCCACTCGTGGTAATGCTTGAGTACGAGGTTGCAATACTCGTAGTAGATCTCGTTCTTGCGATCCTGTGGACGCAGCGTGGTTTCGGATTGCGAATGGAAGAAGCCGTTGTACGTCATTTGGAAAATGTTGTACATGTTGACCATCTTTTCTGTGTTAAGAAGTGATGGTGTGCAATTGGTGGCGTCAATCATGAGTTTGCAGGTATCGACCATGATGTGTGCCTGCTCGTTGGTAAGAGTAACGATAGGCGAGTGCATGTGCATCGCGTTGGCAGTCAGTCGCGTCTGGAAGGTATTCTTCTCCATGAACGATGAGCTGAACAGCACGTAGTACACCAGTGCGTCTTCGGAAAACTCGTGGATAAGCAGGAACGAGCCGGACTCCAACAGCAACGCGTCGTTGGCGTGGAAGTCGTATTGCGTAACGTTGATGGTCGCTCTGGCTGAACCGCGTGCCAAGATGGCAAATACAGTACATTGAATCTTGCACGGGAAACGACCATATTCATTCATGATCCTGCCGCTGGCATCACCGATGAGGTAATCCTTCGGGCAGTCTAACAAAGGTATTGAGTTGTCTTGCATATATGTGTTGTTTGGTGGTTGAAATGTTGTGCATTAAACAATTGCATGCAAAGATACAAAAAAAATGCTAAATTTAACATAATTCTTAAAAAAAAGTACGTTTTTTGTGTGTAAAACGTACTTTTTGTAAGATGGTCCTTAAAATTAGAGCATTATATGGCGTACTGCTGAATCTTCGTTGTTACTGTCGGTTGTACCATTGTTCAAGCTGTTCGTTGAATGCTCTTCGCTCAAGTTTGGACCACTCGCGCAGAGAGTCGGTGAGGTCTTCGAAGTGCATGAGCACATGCCTGCGGAGGGTAGGGCGTGTCTTTTGCTTGCTGAAGAAACTGTCGTCAAGGCCGGTGGTGCGAAGCATGATTACGCGCACGTTTGCGTACGTATCCTTATTTTCAGGAGCAAAGATACCCTGACACACCTCGTAAGCGAGTCGCCGGTTGCCGATTTGCTCAACGGGTTTGAAGCGTATGTGCCCGGAAGGGTAGATAAGCAGGTCGTTGCCGTCAGCGAGTGCCTGCAGTGCTGTGGCGGAGAGTTGTCGTGCCTTGGCTGCACTCTGCTCGCGGTTGTCGGCGGTGGTTGCAGGCAGGTCGGGTACGACGATAGCACTGGCGAGTCGCAACGCCCAGCCTGAGATACGCTTGCGGAAGAATGCTTCGTCAGCCATCGGGCGCAACAGCACCTCGGGAAACTCGGCGCAGAGCATAGGCGGCTCGACGTATGCGGGGTGATTGGGAAAGACGAGATGCACCTTGTCGTCACGAAGGAGTTCGCCGCCTTCGGTGCGGATATCATAATGCAGATGAAACAGCCATCTGACAATCTTGGCAACTTGTATACGTGTCATTGTTTTTGTATATGTATCTGTTGATGTATCGTTGTAAGGTGCTTCGGCTGCACTTGAGCCTTTGGCTGATGACATATTGCGTACAGCCTTCGCTAATTGCCTGGCGGATAAAGCTGTCGTACTTGAACAGCGGACTTGTCTCCTGACTGCTTTTGCTCCCGTATGGTCGTCCGACATGTTTGCCTTCTGACTTCTTGCGTGCGAGTGCATCGCGTGTGCGCTGGCTGATAAGGTTGCGTTCGATCTCAGCGGATAGTCCGAATGCGAACGCCAATATCTTGGATTGTATATCCTCGCCGAGGCGGTAGTTATCTTTGATCGTCCATACGCGGCAGCCTCGCTTCATGCACAGACTGAGGATCTCCATGATCATGTACAAGTTTCTGCCCAGGCGACTCAGTTCGCTGCAGATGATCAGGTCACCACGTTTTGTGCGTTTGAGCAGTGTTCCCAGCCGCCTGCGGGAGAATTGCATGGTTCCGGAAACCGTTTCGGCAATCCAACCATCGATATTTAACCCTTCTCTCTCGCAGAACCGGCGAATCTCGAACCGCTGGTTTTCAACCGTCTGTGTGTCGCTACTGACGCGTATGTATCCGTAATTCATGGTTTTTTGCCACAAAGATACAAAAAAATCCGCCAATATGCAAGACGAGCGGTGTGAAAATCGCGACATGCGCCGTTGCGGCTACGCGAAATCGATGATATGGTGGATGGAGATAATGCCTATGATCTGTTCTGTATCAGGCGTGTCAGTCACGGCAAGTGTGGTGATGTTATACTTATCCATGATAGCGAGTGCCTCGGACAGCAGTGCGTCCTTGCAGAGGTGCTTGTAGCCGAGAGTCATGATATCCGCAGCAGTGATGTGCAGGTCGTCGTACTTCTGAATAGCGCGGCGCAGGTCGCCGTCGGTAATGATTCCGACGCACTTGCCGTAATCGCTGCCGTCAGCATTGCGCTCGTACACCATAGTCATGCCGAGGTGATGGCTGGTCATTTCGCAAACGAGGTCGCGGAACGGTGTGTTGGTGAATACGCGCGGTACGGAAGTCGTCATGTGGTTCTCGACGCGTCCGAGGAGTTTGCGCCCGAGTGCACCTCCCGGATGATAGACGGCAAAGTTCTCAGCACGGAAATGTCGCTTCTCCATCAGGCAAACCATCAGTGCGTCGCCCATGAGCAGTGTGGCGGTGGTGGAGGTAGTGGGAGCCAGACCCAGCGGACATGCTTCGCGGTCGACGTGAACAGAGAGAACAAGATCGCAGCGTTGCGCCAGAGGTGACTGCAAGTCACCGGTCATGGCTATGAGTCGGCAGCCCATGCGGTGCAACGGGTCGATAACTGCGAGGATCTCGTTGGTGGCACCGCTGTTGCTGACGAGCAGTGCGACGTCGTCGCTACTGACCATACCCAGGTCGCCATGTACCGCCTCAACGGCGTTGACGAACAGTGCCGGCGTGCCGGTAGAGGCTAAGGATGAAGCAATCTTACGACCGATAAGTCCGGTTTTGCCGATACCCATCACAACAACTTTCCCCTTGCAGGCATACAGGGTATCCACTACGGCGGAGAAATGTTCGTCGATGTTTGCGGCAACTTTGGTGAGTTCGCCTATCTCCTGCTCGAAGATCTCTTTTGCTCGTTGTACAGTATTGCTCATCGTGGTGCGTCAGTTGGAATATTGGTGCGCCAGTGCATCAAAGGCTTTCGCCTGCGTGAGTATAGCGCGTATATCTGCGAGTCGAACCTGGTTAGCTGCATCGCTGATAGCATGGTCGGGGTCGGGGTGAACCTCGAGGAACAATCCATCGATACCCACAGCGAGTGCGGCACGCATGAGTGGCGGAACAAGTTCGCGGTTGCCGCCTGTTATGCCTTGCTGGGAGGACGGCTGCTGTACGGAGTGAGTGGCATCGAAGATGACAGGACAGCCGTACTCACGCATCCGTACCAGTGAGGTCATGTCCACCACGAGATTGCCGTAGCCGAACGAGGAGCCGCGCTCCGTGAGCCAGACAGGTGCATCGGGGTTGGCGTCGCGGCACTTGCTGATAGCACCGCGCATATCCCAGGGGGCCATGAACTGACCTTTCTTGATGTTCACTATTCTGCCGGTACGTGCTGCGGCTTGCAGCAGGTCGGTCTGCCGGCTGAGAAACGCGGGTATCTGAAGAACATCCGCTACCTCGGCTACGGGTGCACACTGACAACTCTCGTGTACATCGGTCAGGATAGGTAGTCCGAAACGCTGTTTGACTTCAGCCAATATACGCAGACCATCCGACATCCCCACGCCTCGCGAGGAGGATGAGGATGTACGGTTGGCTTTGTCGAACGATGACTTGAAATACAACTGAATGTCGAGATCACGACAAACCTGTTGCAGTTCGGCAGCGGTGTCGAGCACCATCTGCCTGCCTTCTATAGCACACGGGCCGGCTATGAGGAACATGACTTAGTGCTTATATGCCTTGAACCAATCGATGGAAACGGAACCGGTGCCTTTGACATCCTTCGGCAGGAACTCGATGATAGCCGGGAAGACTTTTGTGCCCAGTTTGTTAGCGGTGCGTGCTACCTCCTGGTTGTTGACGTACCAGGTGATGTCGGACTTGGTGATGTTCACGCTGTAAACGTACTCTTGACCTTCCTTGAGCCCCTCAACTACTGTCAGTTCCTCAAACTGCGGGTAAGTAACACCAACAGTAATCTTCTGTCCGTCCCACTGTGCGATACGAAGAATAGGCAGACGATCCTCGCTCATCAGGCAGATAGCACCATTGGCTTTACCCTTGAATGCAGCTTTGACCTGAATCATTCCTTCGTCAAGGCGGAACTTGTCGGCAGTCTGAATGATATCGCCGGTGTAGTCGAAGTCAGTCATGATGAAACCTTTCTTCTCGTCCCATGCGGGTGCGGTGGCGCGTTCGGCTTTCACCTCAACCACCAGACGGCTGTCGATAGTGTTGACGTTACGACCATTGTTCATGGCGGCACCTTCGTTGGTGTAGGAGTGGTTGGTCTTGAGTTTGGCGTTGCCGTAGTGGAAACCTGCTTTCCAAGGCGAATCCTGCATTCTGTTCCACTCGCAAGCATCGGCAAAAATCTCCTGGAACGCTTCGTAGCGTTCAATCTGCTTGGGATCCTGGCTGAGGAAGAAAGCAATGTTCGACGAGTTCTTCAGAGCCTCGTACTTGCCGTCCTGCTGGCTCTGGAGAGTGGTGTACCAGCGCTTCTCGTTCTTCCAGAAGTGGTTGCGGTCGCGGAACTCCGTGTTGTTGACAATCTCGCGCAGACGATAATACTCGCTTACTTCGTGCGAGGCTTTGTGTATGCGGTAACGCCTAACGGCGAAGGAGTTACCGAGTCGTTGCATCCGCTTGAGACGCGGATCAGCCTTAACAGCCTCGGGGTCGTTGAGTTTAACAAAATCGCTTGTCTCGCTGAAGTGCTCGTACTCCTGTACTTTCTGCAAGCCGCGGTAGAACTTGAACCAACGCAGGTGGTGGCTGTTCTTGGCGCGCTCGTAGTCTTTGATCAGGCGATACTCTTCGCGATCTTTGTACCTGGTAGTGAGCAGTTCGTGTTTGTAGTCCTGAAACTCTTTGGTCTCAACAATCTTCTGGAGGTTTCTGAACTCAGCCAGTTCGGAAGAAGCTTCCACATCGCGGTAGCGGCGTATGTCGTTGCTTACTTGGCGAAAGCGTTCCGCCATTTGTTTGGTTGTCAAGGTTTCAGCCTTGAGTTGCGTAACATGTTTCATACGTATGTTGGTTAAATATTTATCGTTTTTTTTAGTCGATAGTCGAAAGTCGATAGTCGAAAGTCGAAAGTCGAAAGTCGATAGTTGTGAGCGGTTTTACTTGTTATCGGTCAACTGCTCGCAGAGTTCGCTCAGCGTTTCGACATAGACGGGTGTGTATGCTTCCTGTTTTGGCAGGAACTGCAGCGCCCGCATATCCTCAGCCTCTTGGCGTATGCCATTGTAGAAGCCTTTGTAATTGAGGATATATATGGGCTTATGGTGCTCGCCTACCGTGCCGGAAGCAATAACATCGTACATCTCATCGAGTGTGCCGTATGAGCCCGGCAGGCAAACGAAGCAGTCGGCTATGTCGCGCATGGTCTGCTTGCGTTCCGCCATTGAACTGACAATATGCAGCGTTGTGCAGTTGTCTGCCAGCCGTCCGGAAGAGATGATCCGCTGCGGTACGACGCCAATGACTTCACCTCCCGCCCTTCGTGCGGCGTTACTGGTGCGTGTCATCAGGCCTCCTGTGGCACCGCCGTACACGAGCGTGTGCCCTTGTTCGGCGATCCACCTGCCGAGTTCGTCGCCTAAGCGGAGATACTCTTCAGGGATTATGTCTTTTGCACTGCAATAAACGGCTATTCTCATGTCTCACAGGTGCAGCCGGATGTGGCTGCCGGCTTATTTCTTTATTTTAGCCTCGCCGGCTATGACTTTCGAGTTATTCTGCATGATATCCGCCATATCTACTCCGGTGGCCTCCTTGATAACCTCCATTGTCTGGCGCATAACTACTGGTACGTTGCCGCTTATGCCTGCAGCCTCGGCGCCCGTTGTGCCATATACGTGTACGTCATTGATGGCTGTCAGCGGCTCGGCTACCTTGGCTGCAATATCCGGCAGTATCTTCACCATCATTTCGGCTATAGCGGCGCCGTTGTACTTCTTGTACGCTTCGGCTTTCTTGTCCATAGCTGCGGCCTCGGCCTCACCTTTGGCGCGTATGGCTGCTGCTTCGGCTTCACCCACGGCTTTTATACCTGCTGCCTCCTGCTGCTTGGCGAACAATGCGGCTTCGGCTTGCGCCTTGACGGCTGCTGCCTGCTGCTCGGCTTCGTAACGCTCGGCCTCGGCTTTGCGCTTGCGCTGCTCAAGTTCGGCGGCTGCGTCTATCTCTTTCTGGTACTTGTCGGCATCCGCTTTCTTGTTGATCTGTGCCTCCAGTGTCTTCTGCTGGATGGCTATCTCTTGCTCTCGCAGCAGTTGCTCCTGTTTGGCTTTCTCCACCTCGGCCTCGACGGTCAGTCGGTTGATCTCTTTCTGACGTTCCTGCTGACGGATTGAGCGTGCGGCTTCGGCCTCCACGGTTTTGATATTTATCTCCTTTGCCTGCTCCTGCTTCTGGATCTCGTAGGCGGCATCGGCTATAGCGGACTGCGTGTCGGCCTGCTTCTTCAGGTCAGCCTGCTTGACTGCAAGCTCGGTGTTGCGGATAGCTATCTCGGTCTCCGAAGCGACGCGTGCGTCGTTGGCCTGTTTGGCTGCTTCAGCACGGGCTATAGCCACGTCACGCTCTGCGTTGGCCTTGTTGATCGAGGCGTCCTTGGTTATCTTGCAGGTGTTGTCGGCACCCAGGGCGTGGATCAGGCCCTCGCCATCGGTGATTGACTGGATATTACACGACAGGATCTCTATGCCTAACTTGGCCATGTCGGCTGCGGCTTTCTCCTGGATCTGGTTGGAGAACCCGTCACGGTCAACGTTCAGCGAGCGCAGGTCCTGCGTACCAATTATCTCACGCATGTTACCTTGTAGCGAGTCGCGAATCTCGGCAGCTATCTCCTCACGGCTCTTGCCCAGGAAGTTGGCGGCAGCCGTCTCGATAAGTTCGGGGTTGATGCGTACCTTGGCAACGGCGTCCACATCCACGTTGATGAAGTCGGAGGTCGGTACGGACGAGTCGGTCTTGATATCCACGCTCAACTGACCCAGATAGAGCCGGTCCACTTTCTGCAAACCCGGGATGCGCAGGCCGCCTGTACCGATCAGGAACTTGGGTCGGCGGCGCGGCCATCCGGAGATGACCAGTGCCTGGTTGGGAGAGGTCTTGACATACGACAAGACGATGAACAACAGTAGCACAACGGCTACAATAACGATGGTAACTACTACAGGGTCAGACATAGCGGTATGTAATTAAATGTTAATAATACAATTTCGGATTTTTCGTGGTACCTTTGGCTTTTTCGTTCGGTCGTTATCACCCGGATAACTCCCTTGCAGGAAAAACCAAATCTGCTCACGAAAAAACAAAATCACGCGTCAATCTTGGCGTAGGTGGCGTTCTGCTCGATGAACTCGCGGCGCGGACCTACCTCGTCACCCATAAGCATGGAGATAATGCGGTCAGCCTCTGCAGCGTTCTCGATGGTTACCTGCTTGAGCATACGGCGCTCGGGATCCATGGTTGTTTCCCAGAGTTGTTCGTCAGACATCTCACCCAGACCTTTGTAACGCTGTGTCTTGATCTGCTTCTCGTCGCCGTTGCCGTACTTGACGATAAAGTCGTGGCGCTGCTGGTCGTTCCAGCAATACTCTTTCGTGCTGCCCTTGGAGCAGAGGTAGAGCGGTGCCATGGCTATGTAGAGGTGACCTTGCTCAATCACTTCCTTCATGTGGCGGAAGAACAGGGTCATGATCAGTGTGGCGATGTGTGCTCCATCGACATCGGCATCCGCCATGATAATAACCTTGTGGTAGCGGATCTTCGACAGGTTGAGGGCTTTGGGGTCATCCTCCGTACCGAAGGTTATGCCCAGAGCGGTGAAGATGTTACGAACCTCTTCGGACTCAAACACCTTGTGCTCCATAGCCTTCTCGACGTTGAGGATCTTACCGCGCAGCGGGAGTATAGCCTGGTGTACTCGGTCGCGACCTGTCTTGGCTGTACCGCCTGCAGAATCACCCTCGACAAGGAAGAGTTCGCACTCGGCGGGATCTTTCGAAGCGCAATCAGCAAGTTTGCCGGGCAGTCCGCCACCGCTGAGCGGTGATTTGCGGAGAACAGATTGCCGTGCGTTGCGTGCGGCTATACGTGCCTGTGCAGCGAGGATCACTTTCTCAACGATACGCTTGGCGTCATCGGGGTGCTCTTCGAGATAGTTCTGCAACGCCTCGGCTACGGCGGAGTTCACTATGCCGGCTACCTCGGAGTTGCCGAGTTTGGTTTTTGTCTGACCTTCGAACTGCGGCTCAGCGACCTTGACGGAGATCACTGCCGTCAGTCCTTCGCGGAAATCGTTGGGGTCGATGGTCGAGTTGCCGTCTTTGTCCTTGAGTTTGGCTTTCTCGAGCATCTTACTGTCCTCGGCGTACTTCTTCATGACGCGTGTGAGCGCAGCGCGGAAACCTGCGACGTGTGTACCGCCCTCTATGGTGTTGATATTGTTGACGTAAGAGTGTACGTTCTCGTTGAAGTCGGTGTTGTAGATCATGGCGACTTCCACGGGCGTGCCGTACTTGTCGGTATTGAGGTGAATAACCTCGCTGATGAGCGGTGTGCGGTTGCCGTCGATGAATCGTACGAACTCGGAGAGACCTTTCTCGGAGTAGAACTCCTCGCGTTTGCAACCGATCTCTTTCGTGCCATCCTCGCGCACGGTTTCAACTTGTACGCGTTTATCCTTGAGCACGATTTTGATTCCAGCGTTCAGGAACGCCAGTTCGCGCATACGGTTGGCGAGGATATCCCACTGATAGACCGTTTCGGTGAAAATCGTGTTGTCAGGCCAGAACTGAACGAATGTACCGTTCTTACCCTGCTCCCAATTGCCTACGGCTTCCTCCTCGGTGATGATATGTACAGGAGCGAGCGGTTTGCCTTTGGCATAATCCTGGCAGTGGATAGCACCGCCGCGATAGACCTCGACATGCATCTTGGTGGAAAGTGCGTTGACGCAACTAACGCCCACGCCGTGCAGACCGCCGGAAACCTTGTAACTATCCTTGTTGAACTTACCTCCTGCGTGGAGTACGGTCATAACGACCTCCAATGCTGAGCGGTGCTCTTTGGGGTGCATGTCAACCGGTATACCTCGACCGTTGTCCTGAACGGTGATGGAGTTGTCTTCGTTGATATGTACGGCTATCTCGTTGCAGAATCCCGCCAGTGCTTCGTCGATTGAGTTGTCCACAACCTCATAAACGAGGTGGTGGAGACCTTTCTGGGAGATATCTCCGATATACATTGCGGGACGCTTGCGCACCGCTTCCAATCCCTCAAGCACTTGGATACTTGAGCCGTCATACTGTTCTTCTGCCTGCTGATCTACAGGCTGTCCTTGCATTTCTTGTTCTTGCATTATCGTTGTATTATTGTTAGCGTGATTTGTTTCTTTTTTTAGTTTTACTAAAAAGCGTACAAAGATACAAAAAAAAAATGACATTTGCAAGTTTTTTGTCATTTTTTTTTCATTTAAGGGCAAAAATATGCTATTTTTGTCCTAATCGGTCAAGATGGCACAGCATCAGGCTGCCGTCTTCGCGCCTCAGATGCATACCGTTGCCTTCGCAGTAGTCAAAGGCTTTGCAGTCCTTGCACGGCTCGAGTTTGCGCATCCAGCTGCGGTCGCGGTAGGGTTTGAATCCGTGCTCCCACACATTCCAGAACGAGTCTTTGTAGATGTTGCCCTGGTAGTACTTCCCGCGTATGCTCGTGCAGGCGGATATGCTGCCGTCGATCAGTATCGATGCTACGCTCAGTCCGGCGGCGCACTGGTACAGATGGTCGCGCACCTTGCCCTCGTAGCTGCCCAGGTACCCCTCGCAGGAGTACGATACATGGCGTCCGGCTGCCCGCTCGGCTGCGATGAGATCCATCAGTTGCCTGAACTGCTCGTTCGTCAGGATCAGTTCGGGGCTCTCCGCCGCACGCCCCATCGGATCGATGCCGAACACGCGCCAGTCGCGCACGCCGAGGCTCCACAATAGGTCGCGTATGGCCGGCAGATGACCGATCGTACGCTGGTTGGCGCAGGTCACTACGTCCCACGTCAGCCGCTTCTCTGCCGCACAGAGCTTGATTGCCCGGCACGCGCCCTCGAAGGCCAACGGGTGCTGGCGGAGCCACACATGGTCTTCCTCCAGACCGTCCAGCGATACGGTTATGGAGCGCAATCCGGCTTTCCGTAGTTCGCGGAACCGTGCCTCCGTCAGTGCCAGACCGTTCGTGACCATTCCCCACGGATAGCCGCGGTCGTACAGTGCGCGGCCTATCTGCGGCAGATCCTTGCGCATCAGCGGCTCGCCGCCGGATATGATCACCATCACTTTGTGGGGATTGACATGAGGCGTCACCTCGGTGTCGATCACATGCAGAAAGTCCTCAGCAGGCATGTCGGGCGTTGTGACTGATGCCACGCAGTCGCTGCCGCAATGCAGGCAGTGGACGTTGCAGCGCAAGGTCGATTCCCAGAACAGCTGCTGCAGCGGATGCAGCTCTTTCAGGTTCTTCCTGCGCCACCGTTCGAGACGCAAAGCCAGTCGTATTCTCAGATCCATCGTTTAGAGTCGTATAGCCGTGTTATTTCTCCCACGCCGGATGGCCGATGATGGCGGTGAATAGGATCGTGCCGTAATCGCGCTCGCGAATGATAAAGATGAACGGTCGGTCGGCAATGAAAGTTCTATGGAATGCAGGATCGGGTGCCGCTGCCTCCTTCGTCAATCCTATGGTGACAGCCGCCTCGGTGCCCTCTTCGTCCACCTGCATGAATGTGTGCTGGTGAATGAGACTGACGAAGGTTGGCACGTCGCTCAGGTTGGCGAAGTTGGCATTGAAGCCAAACGCGTCCGTTATGCCGAGTGCCTGCAGATCGTCGGTCAGATTGCGTTTGTACCTGAGTGTGAACTTGGGCAATGCCAGTTCGACTTCTGCATAGAAGGTGTTGGCGATGATCTGTTGCCACTGTTCGGCATCGATGTCGCTTATCCATTGTCGCGCGTCAATGCCTTTGGCGGGCAGGAGAATGTCGGCGCAGTACTTGCCGCCTTTGTATGGCAGTTCGACGAACTGGTAGTCGTCCGCCTCGTTGTACCTCAATTCGTCGGTGCGGTGCATCATTTGCACTTCGAGTTGTTTGCCTGCGGCCGTGGTGAACGTTTGCGGGCGTGTGTCGGATTTCTTGAAACTATCCATCCATTTCGCCTTGAAGTACAGTGCGTTGACGAGAGCCATGACTGTTTCTTCGCTGACCATGCCCGGATCAATGACTTTCTTGATCAGGTTGTTGGTGTGCTGTGCGGCGAAGCGGTTGATTTCGTCTTGCACCTTGTTGTCGGTGAACGTCGGCACGTTCTTTGCCTCAGCGTAGAAGTTCTGCTTGACAGCATTGACAAAATCCGTCTTGACCGGGAACGTCTCTTTGACCCAAATACCGTTGGCGAGGCTGAGTCTGGTTTCGGTATCAAGTGCAGGCAAAGCGTCGATGAGTTGGCGGTAGTAGGCGTTGATGTCGCTGAGAGGCGTGTTGTCGTCGAAGCCAACAACCTGCTGAATTTGCCGGAGCGTCTCACCGTCTGCGCCGTTCATAAGCATGCCGAGCAGCATAGAGGCGGAGAGCGGCGAGAGAATAATGTTCTCCTGTTGTTCGTCGGAAGCAGTTTGCGCCAGAAGATTGAAACTGAAATCATTGCAGTCCTGCACGAGTTGTTGCTCGGCAGGCGTGAACTGCAAGCGTTTGGGTTGTGTAACGCCGTTGCCCGAACAGGACACAAACATGATCAGACAGAACAGAATGGCGCACAATCCGAGTACCACTCCGCTGAAGAGGATATTTCTCATTGTGTTCATTTGTTTAACAATTGTGAGTAATCTATCTATCGTGTGAATATATACGCCCATCCTAAAGCAAACATCCATGCTCCGGGATCGCCGTCTCGTAATTCTGAAGGCTTCCAGTCATCGTTGTCGATCTGGTCTGTTTGATACAGGATTTCGCCGGTCGGGGAAGTGAATGCTATTTTTCTGAATACACTGGCCGGTTTCCTGTCTTCGTTTGTTTCAAAACGCCCCGATAAATGCAGCATAGCCGTATCATTTGCCAGGATCTCTATCGTAGTTGTTCCGTCATGTTCTTTTTCCTCTATACCGGGGTGCAGGGAATATGAGAAAATGACCGTTTCCTCGCTTTGGTTTATAATGTAATATACCGGTTTCCAGTCGATAGGGTCAACGTTTCTACACCCTGTAATGCCCAATACAATGGCAAACATTACTATGTATAAAAATTTTTTCATATATTGCATTTTGTTGATTACTGAGGAGTGTGATACGAGAACCAGTTAGTAGTGCGACTCTTTCCGACAAACAGGCATGCACACCATTCGGTTGGTTCAGCGGGGTAGTCGACAGTTACCATACAACTACCCGGGCAGTGGTCATCCATATTTGCTTCGCCACTAATGCATTTCGCAAACAAATCTTCTGCATAACGTTCAATGCTTGTGTTTAACCGTTGGAGTTCGGCCGACGGACAACTGCAATAGAACAAATAATCTACTGCGAGGCTTGGGGATATCGACAGCTTGTCAGGTGACTTGATCTTGTTAGGATTAAAGAATATTTTTACATTATCCATTATCTTTCCTTCTGCCGTTTTGAAAGTGCAGACAGAAATGTTGTTGGCGTGGTAGTTCTCGTCCGGATAGTAGGCAAACACCACATATTCCGTTTCGGGTGCGAGTGCATCCCATTCCGGCTCGCGAGATGTGCCTTTATACAGAAAGTCTTCAATCTTTTCGGGTTCTTCCCATGGCTCTTCTCCGGGTTCCAATGGCTCCTCGTCATCACCATCATCCGGATAGCCTTGATATATGTAACGCAAATCAAATTCCCATTGGTGATAATAATATTCTCCGATAGTGTCTTTGAGTTCGGCAAAACGTTCGTAGGTCAAAACGTCCCAATAATAATACTTGTCGGCATACGCAGGTTCGACCGTGATGCTGACTTGCCGGTCTTGGATATTACTTACGGTAATACTAAAATCGGCATCTTTCACATTTTGTCTTGAGTTGCAACCGGCAGTTAGAGCGCCCAATACGCTCACCCCTAAGATTAGCAATAAATTAAAGTGTTTTTTCATATAATCAGAGCGTTCTGTAAATATTTTTCAAAATCACGGGATATATACTATGTATATATAGGGTGCACCAGGATGCGATAAAGGGTCGATAAAGGTCCGATAACGGCCCGATAAAGGGTCGATTATCCTGCACGATTTCGGGCGAAGGTGTGTGCGATTTCGGGCGAAGATATGTGCGTTACGGGCGGAAGCCTATGCCGACGCGCAGTACGGAAGCGGAGCCGATGTTTGTCTCCACGAGTCCGAACACGCGTTCGTTGCCGAAGTTCAGTCCTATAGGCGTGAGATTGGCGGCAGGAATGTAGATACCTTCGACAGCACCGCTGGCATAGTGTGCGATATGCATCCCAAGTCCTACAGCGATACCGGAGTACAATCGCACGTGCTCGCGGTTGATATAGGTAAAGTCCACGCGTGCAGTGAGGCTGACATCGTGTGTGCGGTCGTTTCCTGCCCAGCACTCGTAGTTGGCACTTGCGCCCAGACGTAGCCAGCGGAGGATATTGTAGCCGTAGTCAATCGCCCATGCGCCGGTGAAGATCTCCGAGCGCCGTGCTGTGCTTGTAGAGCCGGGTGCGGGGATATAGAAATTCCATGCGTGCGAGCCGAAGGCAGTGGAGTAGATGCTGGGCAGACCAACGGAGATCGATACGCTCTGTCGATGCTCGCGCCAGTCGTAGCCTTTGTGTGCAGGCATCGGTGCGGGCGTTTCCTTGCGAACTACTACTACGGTCTGCGGCGATTGTTGCTGCGGACCAACTTCACTTTGCACTTCTTGTGCGTACATGCCTCCTGCGCACAGCAGCAGACAGATTGCAATCATTGACTTCTTCATAATTGTTGTTGATATTTTTTGACTTATACCCCCGTTACTTCTTCTTTAGCTGAAAATCCTGATGCACATAGCCGGCACCACTATCCCAATTATCGCCCCATTTTACCTTGCTGCGGTCGTAATCCACCTTTACACTCACGGAATCCGACGCATGTACGCCCGTGGTGTCGGTCACAATGATATCCAAGGAATCCACAGGGAAGAAACCACCATATGGGCCGAATGTATATGTTCCGTCATCGGCGGTATAAACATCAGGCATAGTTCTGCGGTAATCGCGATTCGGACGATACCTGTCTTTGAGCGTAACCCGTATATTCTCCAGCGGCTTGTTGTCTTCGTCGGTAATAGTTCCGGCTGCCTCAAACGTCGCGTGAGGCGTTCCGTATTCGCAACGGAAACATCCATTAAGCCCTAATATGCCCAATAGCAAAGCAATCAACGCATTGATGCCGGTTAACACTTTCCTTTTCATATCGATGATTTTTTAGTGGTTATTTGCCATGTTTCGGAAATAGACTGCAAAATTACAACAATTTTCCGATATGTGCAAATATTTTTGTGGATTTCTGTTTTTGCGCAATTGCCTGTTAATCAGCCACATCGCCATTTTACCCTGTGGAAATGTGACGAAAGGGCGAATATTGGGACTAAATTCGGCATGTTTACTCCCTCTCTGCGTGTGCCCGTCTGCTCCGTACACACTGCTCTGCCAAGGGGTAATACTTCGTTCCCTCAAACATCCGAAGCATCATTTCATCTCTGTCAGGCTCTTCCTGTTCTCGTCTTTCAGGCGCATTGCCATGCCGGCTGCTGCTGTCTTCAACCCAACTGTATATTACTTCGCCTTTTAGATTGACGTATTTGAATGTATATCTGTATTGCACTTGCTCTTTGTAATTGCGGACCAGGCATAACCCGTTATGAACACCAAACTGAAGGAGACCTGTGGGGTCTTCCCAAATGTCCAGAGTTAGTACGGACTCTCCTTGCATGTTGATCAAATGATATGCGTTCACCTCTACCTCGGTAGAATTGATAACCATAGGGGTAGCTTTTCGTACCCACGCGTACCCCTCGTAAAACGGTAAAGCTTCGGCATATTGATAAGGGAACTGCATTGTGCCGTTTTTGTCGATATAGCCATACATGCCTTCTCTATTACGCACCGGCATAAGACCTCCGTCGCCGAAGAAGTTTTCACCTCCGAGATATATGATCGGCTCGGTTATTATGTTTCCCTGCGTATCCATCAGTCCGGCGTATGTCCAATCACTATCCTTCAATTTATAGAGCAACCTGTCATTTCCAACCGGCTGCAAATATGGGTATATGGTGTCTATCACCAATTCGCCCTTGGTGTTGATAGCTCCGTATATGTTATAGTTATCCCTATAATATCCAATCACGGCTATACCGTCACAGAAATCTTTGCAGTACTCATATATATATCCATCAACACCTTTGATGAGACGAGGAATGACAACATCTCCCTTTTTGTTGAAATACCCAAGTATGGAAGTTGCTAATCCGTCTTTTGTCATCGGACCAAAAGGCGCAAATACGCTATTGTCCATAGGCGCAAGAATGGTGCTGAAATGATTGTCCATCATGCCGGTCTTGTGCATATCGCCGAACCGACAGCAACCATAGTAAAAGTAATGGTCATTGAAACCTTGACCTTCCGGCAGGGTATATACAACCTCACCTTTCTTGTTGATAAATGCGTGTAGGGGACCGAGGGTGCTCGCTTGATACCCGGTACTACGTAAAGGTTCGCCGTCAACATCAATATACACTTGCGCCACGCCTCCCGAGAATCCATACGTCCGGTCATATTTCGCCGGAATGACCATTTCGCCTTTTTCGTTGATGAATCCCCAGTAACCCGTACTGTCTGCCGCCGGCCACAGCATAGTGGTGTCTTCCTCGGGAGTCTGCGAAAACGGCTCGTTGCAGCCGGTCAGCAATGCTGCTGACAGCGTTGCAGCCGTTGCCAACAATGCGAGGCGGAAAGGATGTGAAAATTTTGCGTTCATGTGAATAACAGTTTTATTTCGTTGGTTGTTTCTGCTGATTGATGTATATTTCTATCAATTCGGCTGCAAAGTTACAACAAATATTTGAAATATGCAAATAATTTTGTGGATTTTTGTTTTTGCGTAGATGTATGTGTGTCAATAAATAAGGTGTTTTTGTGTGTGGAAAAGTGACGAAAAGACGAATATAGGGACTAAAATAAGTCGTCTGCTGAGTCGCGTTGTTGCAGCAGAATGTCCGGTTCTGCGGAAAAATCGCTTTCGTTGCACCGGTAGTTGTGTTGCTGCTTGAACGCTCTGACGGAATTCGGGTCCGGCCGTCCTCCTCCTTGTGTCTTGGAGTCGTCGGTAGCGGGGTCCTCCTTGTTCCAATCGGGGTAATCTGCCTTTTTTGAGCATCCGCTGAAAGCCAGGACAGCGCCTGTAAGCAGAGCAGCCAGAGTAATGCGAGTGGTAATAGCGTTGCGATTCATATATTCAGAAATGGTGCTAAATGGTTAACATTCGCCAGTAATGATACGTATCAAGTGTTCGCGCAATTCGCGTGAGGTTGTGCCTAACTTGTTAGCCGTGTGCTGTTTGAAGTTGCGCACTCCGCTTTCGGCGTAATTGAGGAGTTTGGCAGTCTGCTTGCTGTCGAAGCAGTCCATGAGCACAAGCATGCATAGGCGAATCTCCTTATCGTTGAGCGAGCGTGCCTTGAGTTTGTCGGCGAGCATGAAGAACTGTTTGTTGGTGATATCGCAGAACAGTTCGTCGTTGTACCATCCGAGGCTCTTTCGCCAATCGTCTGCACGTTGCAGGGCGATGAGGTTTGTGCTTACCTCCTGTTCAATCATTTTTCGCCGTTCGGCAATCTGCAGTTGCAGTTGTTCGTCCTGTTGCTGATGCAGGGAAACATGCTCCTGCGCCTGTTGCTTCTGCTGAGCAATGTGTGCTATGGTGCGTTTGTGTTCGCGGCGAATCATCTGCCACCACGCAATGAGTGCCACTATGATACACAGTACGCCGGCGAGCAGAAGGTTCCACTGCCATGATCTGCCGTTGATGTCTTGCCTGATCAGTTCTACTGCTCGGGTGAGGTCGCCTTGTTTGTCTGCAATGCGGTTGAGCACTCGGGCGCGTTCAGCCGCTGCGTTACGGACATCTGCGAGGTTGGCCGTGCTGTCTTGCTGGGTGAGGATATACAGGGCGTTGGCTCGCATGAACGGGTGTCTGCTCCGCTCCAGCACCTTGCGTGCATAACAGGTGGCAGAATCAAACTGTCCGGATAGAGAGAAACACTGTGCTTTGATCATCATAACGGACGGTTCTCCGCCATTGCAGCGGTTGGCGTAGTGCAGTCCCAGCTTGTAGTTGTCGGCACGCATGAACGCTTCGGCGTAGGTCTCGTTGCACATATCAGCCAAGGCGGGGTAGGAATCGAGCGGTGCCAACAGGGTTTGTACTCCGGTTGTGTCGCCTTGCTCCGCCAGCGCGTATGCCATGTTTGTGACGGCAATATGGTAGCGCAGTGTGTCGCCGGCGTTGAAGAACGCTTCGGCCGAACACTCGTACAGCGAGTACGAAAGCGGGTAATCGCCCTGCCAACGGCAGATGAGTGCGAGGTTGCTGTAGGTGCGTCCAAGCAACTCATGGTTGCCGGTGAGTGAACGCCGTGCGCGCAGCAGGTATTGTGCGGCATCCGTATATTGCTCGTTGATACGCAGCAAGCGTCCGTAGTAGAAACACGCCTTGGCGTAATCCTCCGGGATAAACATCTGCCACGGTGCAAGTGCATCTACAGCCTGCGCTATACCGGAAGAGTCGGAGTACACGTTGTCCGCAGCCAGCAGACTGTCAGCCAGAGCGACAGTCTGCTGCGCCTCGCGAACAGGTGTGCATGAGATCATGCAGAATCCGAACGCGCAGAATACAATAGTAATCTGCGAATAGAGGCGGGTAACTATGTTCGGTGCTGCGGTCAAAACGATATATTTGTGGCGTCAGAACTCATAATCCACTGCGGCACGTGCAGTGCGGCACTTGGCGATATAGGCTGCTACCTTCAGGTGCTCGGGGTGGTTCTGGTAGGTATCGACGTCCGCCCAGGTGTCGAACTCGCACTCGAGGCAGATGTCGTAGTCGGTTTTTGTGGCGTTGGGGATATTGATACCGACCTTTTCCGAACGCAGCACAGGCACTTTCTCAAGCAGGGAGAGCAGTCCCTGCTTGATTATCTGTGCGTTTTCGAGTTTGGTTTTTCCTTCAGCCATATCGGCGAGGCGGAAGAATACAACGTGCTTTACCATATATGTACGCGGTTTTCGGGTGCGACGTATAGAGGGCTCTCCTCGGTAACGTTCCATGCCTCGTACCAGGCGGCGATGTGCGGCAGTGCTCCGTTGACACGCCAGCGGCCGAGGGAGTGCGGGTCAGACTTCGTGCGGTTGAGGATCTCCTCGGGACGGATGTTTCCTGCCCATACATTGGCATACGCGAGGAAGAACCGTTGCTCGGGCGTGAAGCCGTCCACCGTGCCGAGACGTTCGGCTTCGGGTTTGGAAGCCTCGTTGTTCTTGAACGCCTGGAAGGATATCTGCAGTCCGCCGTGGTCGGCAATGTTCTCACCGAGTGTGAAAGCACCGTTGGCGTGTACGCCGGGAGCAACCTCTATGCCGTTGAAGTAGTTCTCCATAACTTTGGTGCGTGCGTCGAACTTGGCTTTATCTTCTTCGGTCCACCAATTGAGCATATTGCCGTCCTTATCGAAGAGACAGCCCTGGTCGTCGAAGCCGTGAGTCATTTCGTGACCGATCACTACACCGATAGCACCGTAGTTGAACGCGTCGTCTGCACTCATGTCGAAGAACGGGTACTGGAGAATACCTGCAGGGAAGCAGATCTCGTTGCTGGAGGGGTTGTAGTAGGCATTGACGGTTTGAGGTGTCATGTACCATTTTTTCTTGTCCACAGGTTTACCGAGGAACGAGAGCGAGTATGCCTGCTCGAACTTGGCGGCACGCTGCAGGTTGGCATAATAGGTGTCCGTGGCGTCGATGTTCAGGTCGGTATAGTCGCGCCACTCGTCGGGGTAACCGATCTTGATGGTTATGGCGTTCAGCTTCTCGGTAGCCTTGGCTTTCGTCTCATCGCTCATCCAATCGAGCGCCTGAATACGTTGCCCGAGCGATGTTTGCAGGTTGTGGACGAGATTGAGCATACGCTGCTTGTTCTCCTCGGGGAAATACTTCTTGACATACATCTGTCCGACAGCCTCGCCGAGTGTGCCGTTAACGATACCCACGCCACGTTTCCACAGCGGTGAGGGCTCTTCGCGGCCGGAGAGCACCTTGCCGTAGAAGTTGAAAGACTCCATGTAGATCTCGTCGGTCAGATAGGAAGCAGCGCCGTCCAGCACCTGCCATGTGAAGAGGGTCTTGATGTCTTCAAGGGGTTCTTCGGCAAGGAGTTTGCCAACCTCCTGAAGGTGAGCAATCTGACCGATGTTTACGCTATCGAGCTGTACGCCGAGTGCGGCGAAGAACTCCGCCCAGTTGATCTGCGGTACAAGTGCCTGCAGGTCGGCGACAGACATCTTGTTGTAGTTGGCAACAGGGTCACGCAGTTCAACATTGTTCTTGGCGGCTTGAGCCAGACGCGTCTCGAGACGCAGCACTGTTTGTGCAGCTTTGTCTGCTTCAGGCTGACCGAAGAGGTTGAACATGTTCGTAATGTACTGCACGTACTTGGCGCGGATATCCAGCGTGTGCTCGTCCTGGTCGATGTAATACTCCTTCTCGCCCAGCGCGAAGCCCGCCTGGTACTCGTTCATGATGTTCATGCTGGAGTTGAGTGCGTCAGCATCGACGTACATGGCAAAGAGTCCGTACTCCATGGCCGCGCCGAGGAGTTTGGAAAACTCGTCACGCGACCGGATAGCCTGAATCTCTGCAAGGGTGTTCTGCACGGGTGTTATACCTTCCTGATTACGTCGTGCGGTGTCGAGGCACTGGTTGTAGATGTCGCCGATCTTCTGCTCGACCGAGCCCTGCTTGTGCTGCTTGGCGGCTATGTCCTGAATGAGTCCGTTGACCTGCTCGAGGTTGTTCAGAGCCAGTTTGTCGAACGAGCCGAAGCGCGAATACTCGGGTGTCAAGGGGTTAGCAGCCATCCATCCGCCGCAAGCGTACTGGTAGAAATCGTTCTGCGGCACGGCGGTGGTGTCGAGGTTACTCAAGGGGATACCGGTTGTTTGCTTCTGACCGGTGCAAGCTGTCATTACTGCTGCCATGGCAATAATAGGAATTAGTTTTTTCATATATGTTGTTTGTTTTGTATTTTGTGCTTTTGACTGTTGCTATTATGCAAAAGCACGCAAAGATACAAAAAAATAACGGTATTTGCAAATCGTGGCGGTGCTTTTTTCTCAAAATCACAGATTTTGTGAATACTTTTTTCTCTAAACTTGCAAATGTGTATTATTTTTTGTACCTTTGTGCTGTAGATTAGTCAAAAGACGAAAGACCGCGACGCTCAAAGACGAAAGCCGGGTTACAAATTACAAATCACAAAATACAAATTTTATGACCATAATCACTCTCAAGCCTCATAAGGAGGAATCTGTTCTCCGCTTTCATCCGTGGGTGTTCAGCGGTGCTATAGCACGTGTTACGTTGGATGCCGACCATCGTTCGCCGGTGCCTGACGAGGGCGAGTTGGTTTGCGTGGTGGGTGCCAACGGTCAGGTGCTGGGGGTAGGTCACTGGCAGGTAGGCTCGATAGCCGTTCGTCTGCTGGCGTTCGGTGTGGACAGTCTGCCCGAGCACTTCTGGCTGGAGCGTATAGCCGCTGCGTATGCCATGCGCCGGAGTATAGGTCTGATCAGCGAGGACAACAATACCTACCGTCTCGTTCACGGCGAGGGCGACCGGCTGCCCGGACTGATAGTGGATATCTACGGCGAGACCGCCGTTGTTCAGGCGCACTCGGTAGGGATACACCTGTGCCGCAAGGATATAGCCGAGGCTATTGTAGCAACGGTGAAAGAAGTGAAGGGAGTGTACTACAAGTCAGATGATACACTGCCGTACAAGGCACCTGTAGAAGGAGAAAAGACCGGTTGGCTGGTTGGCGGCGATCAGCAGCCGGCAGAGTACTGGGCAAAGGAGAACGGCCTGGAGGTTCGCATCGATTGGCTGAACGGGCAGAAGACAGGGTTCTTTATCGACCAGCGCGAGAACCGCGCCCTGGTGGAGCGTTACGCCCGAGGCAAGGATGTGCTGAACATGTTCTGCTACACGGGCGGATTCTCGCTGTACGCACTGCGTGGCGGGGCGCGCACGGTGCACTCGGTGGACGTGAGTCAGAAAGCCATCGACCTGGTTAACGCCAATGTGGCGCGGAACTTCCCGGGTTGTACGAACCACAAAGCCGTGACAGCCGACGCGTTCGACTACCTGAGTGCTGTGACAAACGGGAAAATCGTAAATGACCAAATCGTAAATGACCAAATCGTAAATGGCTTTGACCTGATCATCCTCGACCCGCCGGCGTTCGCCAAGCACCGCGATGCAGTGAAGAACGCCTTGCGCGGCTATCAGCGGATCAACGCCAAGGCGATAGAGATGATTCGTCCGGGAGGCATACTGTTCACGTTCAGTTGCTCGCAGGCGGTGGACAAAGAGGCGTTCCGCCTGGCGGTGTTCAGTGCTGCGGCGCAGACCGGCAGACATGTGCGTATCCTGCACCAGCTGCACCAGCCGCAGGATCACCCGATCAACATCTACCACCCCGAGGGCGAGTACCTGAAAGGCCTGGTGCTCTATGTGGAATAAAGAAGGCAGCCAAACTTGGCTGCCTTTCTTATGCGTATCGGCTGATGAGTTGCTCAACTACTTTCGGCACGCCGGTAGTGGCAGGTTCGCGTATGAGTTGTACGCGTGAGGCGTACGCGCCTAACTGCGGGTCGCCGGGATCTACCATGATAATCTGTGCGTACTCGGGCGCGTAGTGCAGCAGCGAGGCGGCAGGATAGACGTTCAGCGAGGTGCCTACCACCACCAGTATATCCGCTGTGGCGGCAATGTTACACGCCTCGGTGAAGTAGGGTACACCTTCGCCGAAGAACACGATGTACGGCCTGAGCAGACTGCCGTTGGGGTGACGGTCGCCGTAGTGCTGCTCCCAGCCCTCGATAGGCACCGTAGCCAGTTCGTCGTTCTCGGCACGCAGTTTGCGAATCTCGCCGTGCAGATGGACTACGTCTTTTGCTCCGGCGCGCTCGTGCAGGTCGTCGATGTTCTGGGTGATGATCTTCGTGCCGGGTATAGCCTGCTGCAGCCGGGCTATGGCTTCGTGGGCGGCGTTGGGTCGGGCGTTGAGTACATCGCGGCGGCGTGCGTTGTAAAAGTCCACACACAACTGCGGATTTCTGAGCCACGCCTCGTGCGTGCACACGTCCTCGATGCGGTACTTCTCCCACAATCCGTCGGAGTCGCGGAACGTACCCAGACCGCTCTCTGCCGATACACCGGCACCTGTGAATACAACAATCTTCTTCATGGTTCTATCAATTTATTAACCGCCTTGCTCCGGCGCGTGCCGAAAGCAAAGCGGTTAAGTTAGTTGGTTCGATTAGTGACGTCTATCGAGGCGTGCTCCATCGCTGTTGCTGAACCTGCTGGCGGGTTCGCCGTTGTGCTCGGGACGAGGTCCGCGACGTTCCGGACGAGGGCCACGGTCGCTGCGTTCGCCACGCGGTGCGCGTGCAGGACGCTCGGGCTCAACGTAGTCGGCAGGTTTATCCTTCAGCGCCTTGGCGCTCAGGCGGAACTTGCCGGTCTTGGGATCGATCTCCAGCAGTTTGATCATGATCTTGTCTCCCTCCTGGATACCTGTCTCCTCCATGGTCTCGTAGCGCTTCCAATCGATCTCGCTGATGTGCAGCAGACCTTCCTTACCCGGCATAAACTCCACGAAGCAACCGTACGGCATGAGGCTCTTGACGGTAGCCTCATAAACCTCGCCAACCTCGGGCAGAGCCACGATAGCTTTGATCTTGGCTATAGCGGCGTCCATCGACTCTTTGTTGTTCGATGCCACCTCTACCTTACCACCGCGCTCGTCCTCGTCGATGCTGACTACGGCACCGGTCTCAGCTTGGATGCCTTGTATGATCTTTCCGCCCGGGCCAATAACGGCACCGATCAGGTCTTTCGGGATATAGAAGCTTGTGATACGCGGAGCATGCGGCTTGATGTCGGCACGCGGTGCGGGCATTGTCTCCAGTATCTTATCAAGAATGTACATACGCGCCTGGTGTGCCTGCGCGAGAGCGTTCTCCAGGATCTCGTAGCTCAGTCCGTCGACCTTGATATCCATCTGGCAGGCTGTCAGACCGTCGCGTGTACCGGTGGTCTTGAAGTCCATATCACCCAGGTGATCCTCGTCGCCGAGAATGTCACTCAGGATAGCGTAGTTCGTACCTTTGTTCTCGGAGATCAGACCCATAGCAATACCGCTGACAGGTTTCTTGATAGGTACGCCTGCGTCCATCAGCGCCAGTGTGCCGGCACATACGGTAGCCATCGAGCTTGAGCCGTTCGACTCCAGGATATCCGAAACGACGCGTACGCTGTACGGGAAATCCTCGGGAATCATGTTCTTCAGTGCGCGGCAAGCGAGGTTGCCGTGACCTATCTCGCGACGTCCAACGCCGCGTTGTGCTTTGGCTTCGCCGGTAGCAAACGGCGGGAAGTTATAGTGGAGCAGGAAGCGGTCGGAGCCCTGGATGAGAGCTTCGTCGATGATCTTCTCGTCACGCTTCGTACCGAGGGTGACGGTCGAGAGTGATTGTGTCTCGCCGCGGGTGAAGATCGATGATCCGTGAGGTCCGGGCAGCGGGCTAACCTCGCACCAGATCGGGCGGATCTCTGTTGTTGTACGTCCGTCCAGACGCTTGCCTTCGTCGAGCACGGCGCGACGCATAGCTTCCTTCTCTACATCGTGGTAGTAGCGGTCAACCATAGCGGCTACCTCGTCCACCTCTATGCCGAGAGCCTCGGCACGCTGAGCCATATACTCGGCTTTCTCGGTCTTGAAGTCTTCGCAGATCTGCGAGAACATTGCCTCGCGGTGGTGTTTGTCGGTGTCAGCGCTGGTAGCCTGTGCGTATGCGCGGGCATAACTGAAGTCGTGCACTGCCTGCTTCAGCTCGTCGTCGTTCACCTCGTGGCAGTACTCGCGTTTAACCTCCTTGCCATACTCTTTCATCATCTCGATCTGTGCCTGGCACTGGGGCTTGATAGCCTCGTGAGCGGCGCGGATAGCGTCCAGCATAACCGATTCGGGCACCTCTTTCATCTCGCCCTCAACCATCATAATGTTGTCCAGCGTAGCGGCAACCATCAGTTCGAGGTCGGCGCGCTCGCACTGCTCGAAGGTCGGGTTGATAACAAACTCTCCGTCAACGCGGGCTACACGTACCTCGGATATCGGTCCCTCAAACGGTATATCCGAGCAAGCCAGTGCTGCTGAGGCAGCCAGACCGGCTATCGACTCAGGCATATCTATACCGTCAGCCGAATACATCGTAACGTTGACAAACGTGTCTGCGTGGTAGTTAGCGGGGAAGAGCGGACGGAGCGCACGGTCAATGAGGCGTGCAATCAGGATCTCGTAGTCCGAAGCTTTGCCTTCGCGGCGGGTAAAGCCTCCGGGAAAACGTCCTGCGGAGGCGAACTTCTCTTTGTACTCAACCGTCAGCGGCATAAAGTCTGTGCCCGGCATAGCGTCCTTGGCGGAGCATACTGTGGCAAGGATCATGGTGTTGCCCAGTGTTGCCATCACGGCTCCGTCTGCCTGCTTGGCGAGCTTGCCGGTCTCAAGGGTGATAACTCGACCATCAGGCAGAGTAATCTCTTTTCTTACAATATTCATTATCTTAATCTGTTTAGGAGCGTTGCTGCTCACTCTGCCGCACTTGCGTACGGAGAACCTGAGGCACTCCTGAAGTTAGTGCGTCGGCGGGGGTGCTGACGCGTGTTAGTAATTATTTGGACCCAAAAGTCGTACAAAATTACAAAAAAAAATAGAAAAAACAAAATATTCTGCATATTTTTGGCAAATTATTTGCTTTTTTGAAAATAAAGTTGTACTTTTGCCCCATGAAACGCTATTACTCCATAATCCTTGTATCTATCCTTCTGTATCCGGCGGGGCTGTTCGGTCAGAAAGATTTGCAATCTTTACCCGAACTGCGCAAGTTCGGTCAGCAGGGGTGGAAGATCCAGCACGCCCACTACAGTTTTGACAGCCTGACAATCTATTTCTCGGCACTTGAGCCGGGTAAGTCGGATTACGACCTGTACGTCACGCGTTCCCGTGCCGGCATGTGGAACGTGCCTGAGCGGATGTGTGACTCTATCAACACGTCTGCCGACGAGTTGTGGCCGTCCGTCGCGTCCGACGAGCACCGCCTGTACTTCGTACGTCGCACCGTGGATCCCAAACTGCTCAAGTCCGGGCACTCTGCCCAGGCGCTGACCGACCGCCTCTATACCAGCGACAATATCCGCGGCGAGTGGCAGCAGGCTGAACCCTCGATGGTTGCCTCCAGCCATGACCTGTCGCCGCTTGTGCTGCCCGACAACCAGACGGTGATCTATGCCCGGCAGGAGGTGGAGAAGAAACGCCGCTACTACGCCCTGTTCCACACCCGCTATCTCGGCTACGGTGTATGGACACTGCCCGTGCGGCTCGACTCGCTCGAGCGGCGCTCGCTGTACGGACCGTACATGCGCCAGCTCGGCGACACCGTTCTGCAGGTGACGGAGATGCAGGAGCAGGAGCGCGAGAAGAAACAGTTCGACACGATCTATATCAACCGCCAGGTTACCCTGCCGCGCTCCATGCGCTGCGCACCGTACGGCGTGCTGACCGGTGTTGTCACCGACGAGAACACCGGGCGAGCCATTGAGGCGAACATCCGCCTCTACGACGCCATAACCGCCAACCTGCTCGACGAAGCGCTCACCGATGCCACCACCGGACGGTTCCGCGTCGCGCTGCAGCCCTACCGCAAGTACAACATCGACATCACAGCACCCGACTGTAGCCACTACTACCTGAGCATCGACTGTACGAATCCCGACTCGCTCACCAACCGCCATGTGCTCGTGCAGATAGCACGTAACCTGAGCATACGCGTCAATACCTACGATGCCGAACTCTATACGCCCGAACCGCCCGAACGCGAAGTGATCCGCAACGAGAATACCGGCAAGACCCTGCGCGTACACACCAAGCGCGAGGAACTCGGACGCGTGTACGACCTGCCTATCGGCGAGACCTACGCCCTGACGCTCTACCGCCGCGGGTACATCGATACAACGCTGCTGATCAATACGCGACGTGACGTGAGGTTCTCGACCACCGAGTTCGACGTGCCGCTCAACCCCGTGAAAAAACCGCTGGAGCTCCGGCTCGACAATATCCTCGACAGCACGATCACCGAGGGAACGATACGCCTGCGTAACCGCAACAAACATGAGATCATCGATATGCCCTACAACCCGCCCACCACAACTATCATGCTGCGCCAGGAGGACGAGTACGAGATGGTTATACAGAGTCCGGGGCACTTCTTCTTCGATACGATCGTCAGTATCCCCGATGGTTACGACCGCCAGCTGTGCGATGTGTCGCTCAAGCCTATTCAGAAAGATATGGTGGTGCAACTCAAGAATATCCAGTTTGAGAACAACTCCTACGTGCTCACTCCGTCCTCGCACGCCGAGCTCGACAAGGTCGTGCTGCTCATGGAGGCTAACCCCGAACTGAAGATCGAGCTCTCTGCCCACACCGACGACATAGGCTCCGATGCCTACAACGACCAGCTCTCCTCACGACGCGGAGAGGCTACGATGGAGTATATCGTGCGCAAGGGTATCGCCCGCTCGCGGCTGACCAGCATAGGCTACGGCAAACGCCGCCCGCTCGTGCCTAACGACAGCGACGAGAACCGCGCTATCAACCGCCGTGTGGAATTCAAAGTAACCGACTTTTAGATAATAGACCGCAGCCGCGTTTGGCTGCTCAATCACGAATAGTATGAAACGACATATACTGCTTATCTGCGCCATAGTTGCCGGTCTGTGCGTTCAGGCGCAGAGCAACGAGCGCTACGAGGATCTGATCAACCGCACCGAGTCGCTGCCGGCGTACCAGGCGATGTATAACCTGCTCGCCTACCAGCGTCTGCACCCCGAGCACGCTGCCGTCTATTACCGTCTGGGCGAGGCGGCATATACGCTGCTGCCTGCCAAGGATGCGCTGCACGACTACGGCGAGCGTGCCGAACTGCTGTACAAAGCAAGGCTGTTCTACGGCAACTGCCTGCACTTCATGGGCGGCAAGCTGCCGCGTGGCGAGGCGTTCCCGACCGTCACACCTGCCGGCAAAAGGCTCGAATATACCGATGTCGAGACTTACCTGCGCGCACGGCTCGATACCCTCAGCCGCTGGCGTGCCGAGACCGACACCCTGCACGACCGCTTCTATAGGATGGTTGACCGCTACGAGGCGTGCAGGCAACTGTTCATGCAGTTCATGGAGAAGTATCCGTCCGAGAAACTTGCGCACCTCTGCTTCACGTCCGACGACCGAGACGCACTGCAGCAGCTCGGCGCACTCAATGCCGAGTTCGAGCAGCAGAGGCAACTGTTCATCCAGGCACTGACCGCCTCGCCCGTGCCGCACTATGCACCGCAGTTCCGATTCGTGCCGATCACTGCCTACCGGCTCGACGGACTGACCTCCTCCGACTTCCTCGCCAACGATATACCGCTCTGGGATTACAAGAACTGGACCGACGCGTTCATCTATGTGCAGCAGCACACCTACCTCGCATTCATGCGCGAGCTCGTGCAGGAGTTCCGCACGCTCGATCATGGTGCCGAACGTTTCCGTCAGGGGCTGTCGGTGCAGCTCGAGCCCGACAAACGTCTGCCTAACCGCATCGAGCGTTACGACTACAAGTCACCCGTTGCCACGTTCATCCGTCTGCAGCAACTCGTTGCCGCTACCGTCTTGCAGGCGCAGGACAGCCTCACCACTGCCGAGCAGATCACCGACTCCGACCTCTCACTGCGTATCACGGCTAATGTCGAGGCGCAGCGGCGGCTCGCCGAGGCGCAGACCTACCTGCGTACACTGCAGCGCACCGCCGACGAGAGCACGGAACGGAAGTTCGCGTTCTTCCTGCGCGAGACAGGCTTATATACCGTCCGGCAGATGCTCACGTATGCCGAGCAGGCGGTTAACTTCCAACTCGAACTCACACATCAGATCGACGAGCAGCTGCAGGATTATGCCAACCTCTATCCCAAGCAGTTTGAGGATGTAGATATCTCCGACGACCAACCTGCCGAATAATCTGAATCCTGAATTCTGAATACTGAACACTGAATTCTGAATACTGAATGCTGAACACTGAATACTGCGTTTTGCATGCTTGATTTGTCAAAATACTGATTTTTGTACCGCAAACTACGCCTGCAACCGCGCATAATTTGCATATTTGCTAAATTTGTCGTACTTTTGCATCCGCTTTTCGTCGCAGCGCGATATCCGATAGCGCGATTTGCCGAACGCGAGGTGCCATAGCTCAGTTGGTAGAGCAAAGGACTGAAAATCCTTGTGTCACTGGTTCGATTCCCGTTGGCACCACAAAAAGAGACTCGCAAGAGCCTCTTTTTTTGTGCGTGTGCAAGTAGTGGAACACTCCCTGATTTCTTATGCTTTTACGCTACGGCTGTAATCCGGATGGACAATTTGGCACAAAAGTGGACAATTTGGCACAACGGGCAGCCAAGTTGACAGAACACAAACACGCAATCAGGCATTTTGCCACCACGGCACAGATCTTGCACCACGTATAGTGAACACGTTCAACAACGTGAGCCTGCCAGGCAAGCATAACACCTACTGCAACAGGTTACGCAACAACGCGAAATGTTTAACCTCGGGGTCGATACCGTAACACGGCAACACAACCGCAACAGTACAGCCCCATAATTTAGGAGAAAAGATTATGACACCTGCAATGTATCGTAGAAACGGATGGTTCCCGACAGTTTTTGACGAGTTCTTTAACAACGACCTGATGAACAGCATTAGCACCACAGCACCTGCTGTTAACGTCAAGGAAAACAACCACGCGTATATCGTTGAACTCGCTGCGCCGGGCGTAAAGAAAGAGTACTGCCGCGTACACGTGGATGATGAGCACAACCTCTGCGTGGCTATCGAGAACAAGTTCGAGCACAAGGAGGAAGACAAGAATTCCCACTACCTGCGCCGCGAGTTCTCCTACACGAACTTCGAACAGCGTTACACCCTGCCCGAGGATGTTGATGAGGAGCATATCAACGCCAAGGTTGAGGATGGTATCCTGACAGTCGAACTGCCCAAACTGCAGAAAGTTCAAGGCAAGACAACTCGGCAGATTGATATCCAATGATAGTTTAGCGTTGAGCGTTTAGTGTTGAGCGTTTAACGTTGAGGCAGAAAAAATGGTGTGCCGGTTATGACACACCATTTTTTTGTTGTCCCGTGCAGACAAACTTTCGACTATCGACTATCGACTATCGACTTTCGACTTTCGACTTTCGACTTTCGACTTTCGACTTTCGACCAGGGCTTGGCGGATCTTCGGCACAAGGTCGGTGTTATCCATCCAGCCGGTGAACTGCTCGGCACCCGGACCGATAGCAAAAACCGGCACGGCAGCACCCGTATGACCGTAGTTCGTCCAGCCGAGTTTAGCCTTGTAGTTCAGTATGCAGATCCTTGTACATCGTGCAGGCGTATGGCATCCAATATAGGTAGTGCTTTGCCTTCGTAATCGAACCATGTGGTGTTACCTACATCGTTGTTGCCGTCCTCGACCCATCCGATAGGCAGCCATTGGCCGTCGTGCTTCTGCTCTACGAGAATTGGATCCCAATATAAGTACCCGAGTATATGTTCGTCGGCATCAATCACGCTGTGCATCTGCTCAATGAACCTGCGCTGTCCTTCGGGTGTTGCCTCGTTGTAACTGCCGTTGAGGTGTAGCTGCCCCTCATAATCGCCGCCGTAGCGTTCTGCCGGACGGTACTGAGTCCACGCATAACCTATTTCCATGATTAGCACGGGTTTGTGAAAGGCTTCCCAAATCTGTTTTGCCCATTCGCCCATCGTGGCAGGTGTATCATCCTCGGCTTTCTGTTCGTGCGCCCAATAGGGGTAATACGAACCAGCAATCACATCGAAGTCTGCCGGATTAATCATCGGCAGTAGCCACTTGTACGCCTGCATGTTCTGCGCATGTGCGCCATTCAGATGGATAGCGATCTGCGCTTCGGGCGCAACCTCGCGTATGGCTTTGGCTGCGCTGCCGAACAATCGGCGCATACCTGCCTCGTTGCTGTAATGACCACCGTAGGGAACAGCTGTCTCGGGGTGATACACATCGCCGTCCATGTACGTGTAGCCGAACAAGATTCCTCCGTTCGACTCGTTGCCTATCGACACAATCTCGGGCAACGTGTTCTGCGCCTGCATCAGCTGCATAAAGCTGCTCACAAAAGCATACACGCTGTCCGCAAGCACCTCGTTGTCGGTTATATGCGCCCAGTTGGCAGGAATGAGTTGCAGTCCGGCATGCGACCAGAAGTCGCTCAAGTGAAACGTCAGACAGATCTGCATTCCGTGTGCTTTGGCACGGCGTGCAAGACTAAGTATATCCTCCTGCCCTTGATAGCCGCCTGCAGGGCGACCGGCCTCAGGTGATATAACGGTGCGGAAGCGGTACATATCGTTGCCTTCACGATACTCCACCGGCGTGCCGGGGTTATTGTACAGCCGCAGTCGCACACAATTCACACCTTGTGACTGAAGCAGATCCAGTACATCGGGATAGACTGTGCCTTGCGCATCGGCAAACTGCACTCCGCTGTTTTCCAGATAGGTGAGCGAACTGATATCTCCTCCGCGCAGAAACTCGCGGGCAGGAGTCTTCTTCTGCGTGCATGAGGTACACACGAGCAAGATAGATAAGAAGAAATAGATATGTTTCATGGCTGATAGCATTTGCTAATAGTCAATAGTCAATTCGTTAGGGCGTATACCCTTCGTTCTGTTTCCATTGCGGATGCATGGTTATCAGCTCGGCGGGTATAGGGAAGACGGTCGTACATCCCTTCCATTTGCCGAAGCGGATCATATCATTTCGGTGCCAACCTTCCCACATCAGTTCGCGCCATCGCTCGTGATAAATGTCCTCCAGCGTAGGTGCAACTGTCAGCAGTTTGCTGCTCACGCGGTCGCGAACTTGGTTAAGCGGTTCGCTGCCGTCGCGCCCGAGGCGTGTGAGCGCCTCTGCAGCCATCAGCAGCACATCGGCGTAGCGGAAGAGCACGATATCGTTTGTTCCTATTGTGGCATCCAGAATGCCGTTAGGATCATGCTCATACTTATGCAGTCGTGCACCGGCGTTCTTCTCGTAGGGCGAACCTGTCAGGTCAGGTGCAATCTTGTCGGCGTGATACACCAGCGGCGTCACGCCGTCCTCAGCATAGACGACACCGTCATTGGCGTACACAGTGTCGTAATAGAAGTACAGATCGAATCGCAGATCCTGCTCCTCGGTGCCATAGCCGAACACCTGCAAGGTCTGCAACGTGGCGGAAGCTCCGTTCTCACCGCCTATACCCAAGGCTGCTGCGTGGTTGTAGTGCGCAGAGCGATGGAAGTAATTGTAGCGCGCTGAGTAGATCCCTACTTCTCGGGGTATTGTGAAGATGTTCTCTACCGACTGCTCGTTGTTCAGGCAGAAGTTACTGAATAATGCCGGTTCGAGAGTATAGCTCGTACTCAACCTGTCGGCGCACACTAATACTGAATCGTACAATGCGGTATTCACTTCGCCGGTATAGACGGGGTGATTGATGTATAACTTCATCAGCACGAACTGTGCCACATAATACGTCATGCGCCCGTAATACTCGTTTTCGGGAATTTGTGATTTCTCTCTGCTCAATAGTGGCATCGTTTGCTGTAGCTCGTCAACGGCATACTGCCACACCTCTTTTCGTTCGGCCAGAGTCAGGCTGTCGGAGGGTATACCCGAGCGCGTGACGATAGGTACTCGCCCGTACATATCTACCAGATAGAAGTAGTACATCGCCTTCAGTGCGCGCAGTTCGGCCCGCAGTTCGTTAAGTTCCTCCGGATCGGCGTCAGGCAGCTGATAGCGGTCGATACGATCTATGCCGTGCACGCACAGCATAACGACTTTGAACAGGTAATCCCATGTGTCGCGTATCGAACTGTCATCTGCCGTCCACGTATGTTCGCGCAGGCTGTGCCAGTAACCACCATCGTACCAGTCGCCGCCACGCGTGGGGATGATCTGCTCATCTGTGGTCAGTGAGTTCAAGTCATATACGCCGCGACCTGTGCCTTGTAGTCCCTGCGAATCGCTGTTTCCGCCTATATAATGATAGACGGACAGCACAGCATTCTGTCTGAGTGCACTCATCGAACCGAACGCCTCTTGCTCAGTCAGTGCTGAACTTGGGTCTTCCTCGATAAACGAGCAACCCACAAGCACCGCTGCTGCAATTATTAGTATGTACTGATGTATGTTTCTCATTGCTTTTGAACGAATTGATTGCGCAGTCAGGCGCACCCGACCTTTCACCTTTCAGAATCCCACCGACACACCTAAGGTATAACTGTGCGTGAGCGGGTACGTGCGTTTGTCGTCAATACCTATGGTGGAGTTGATGTTTGTGCTGTTGATCATCGGGGTAAGACCGCTATAGCCGCTGATGGTGGCTACGTCGTTCATCGTGAGCACCAGCCGCAGTGATTCCACCACTTTGTTCACCGGCAACGGTATATTGTACCCGAGTGTGATATAATCGATGTTCAGGAAATCACCGTTCTCTAGCCAGTAGTCGGTTACTTTCTGGTCGTAGATGTTCGCCTCGGGGGCTTTGGCGAGCACATTGTAGTACGGTAGTGAGCCGAGGTTCATGTATGCCAGACTTGTGCCGTTGAATACCTTGTGCCCGAAAGCTCCGTTCAGCTGAATGGACAGATCCCAATGCTTGTACCTGAGGCTGATGTTCGACCCCAACAGGAACTTCGGCGTAGCCTGCCCGGCGGTGTACCACTCACCGGCTCGGTAGGTGTAGCCGTCTTCTCGGTTCCCGCTCATGCCCATGAATTTAGGCAGGTAGAACGTTGCCAACGGCTCGCCTACGATCTGCCACACTATATCATTGTCGCCACCATGCGAACCTGCTCCGCTCAGCGAGGCGATAGGCTGGTAGTCGGCGGCATACAGATATTCGTCACCTCGGTAGCCGCTGAGCGACAACAGACGGTTATGTTGCCAGGTGAGGTTGGCGTTGATGGTCAGTTTCCAGTCACGCATGTTGACTATTGTTCCGCCTACCGACCACTCGACACCTTGGTTACGCATGCTGCCGAGGTTAGCTACCAATACTGGGTACGTGTACGGCGGAGTAGATACTTGATACGGATATAACATATCTGTCACCAGCGTGTGGTAGTACCCGAGGCTCGTCACCAACCTTCCGCCGAACAGGCTCATATCTACGCCCACGTTCACTGTGCTGCTCACTTCCCATTTCAGATCCGGGTTGGTGTTACGCAGTGATGCGTAGGTTACAACCGATTTGCCGGCGATGTTTGTCACGCCGTTAGGCTCATACAGGTTCATCGTCAGGTAACTGTCGATACCTGACTGGTTGCCTGACAGGCCATAGCCTGCTGTCAGACGCAGGTCATCAAGTGTGGGATTGTCGCTCAGCCACGGCTCGTTGGAAATCACCCAGGTGGCGGAAATGGAGGGAAAGACGCCCCACTTGTTGTTCTTGCCGAACTTACTGCTGCCATCCGTTCGCACCGAGGCGTTGAGCGAGTAGCGGCCGAGTAGGGTATAACCAATCTTTCCCATGAACGAGAGCATGTTTGCCTTTGTCTGGTAGGAGTCTGTACCCTCCCACGGCCGTAATGCCCCGCCTGACAGTCTGTCTTCCAACAGGATAGCTGACGATGCCTGATCAGTTGTTACGTAGTAGCCTGCACGCATGTCGGACTGCAACTCGGTTAATGCCGTGGCAGATAGGTCGTGAATACCATATTTGCGGTTGAACACCAATGCCATATTGGCGAGTATGGCGTGCTGCTTGTCGGTGCTACGATAAGCCGTGCCGCCGTTCTCGGTAGGCAGACTCTGCGCTTCGTCGTAGAGGTGGAACGTGTAGGCGGCGAACAGCTTGAGGTGCAGCGGCTCCATCAGCTTGAAATCCATGTTGATGTTCGTGCTGATGTGTGCGTTCTCGGGTGTCACGCGGTTCGTCAACCATGTCTTCGGGTTAGCGATCTGTGAGGCGGCAGGATAGCCGGAGTAATTGCCCGTATCGTCGGCTTCGGTGGGAAAGGTAGGATTGAAGCAAGCGGCGCTGTAGAACAGTTTCTGCTCGTTGAACAGTTGTTGCTCACGCTTGTACGAACCGAACATGCCGAAGTTGATTGTCAGCACATCGTCAAACATCCGCTGCGTCAGATGGAGGTTCGACATGAACGTCTGTGCGCCAAGGTTTCCCACCACCTGTTGATCGTCTATATAGCCTATACCTGCGCGATAAGCCGTTTTCTCCGAACCGCCTGAGAATGCCAAGTGGTGATGATGCGACACGGCTGTACGGCTGATGGCGCGCTGCCAGTTGGTGGTACATCCCATATCGATGATGGGCAGATGATGTGCTGCGGCAAAACGCCGATAGCCGTCAGCCGACAACATGTCGAGCGTCTTATATACTGCCCCCACGGCTAACGAACCGTTGTAATGTATATGCAGATCGCCCTGCTTGCCTTTGGTGGTGGTTATCTCTATCACGCCTGACGCACCGCGAGAACCATATAACGAGGTCTCGCTGGCGTCCTTCATGATTCGAAAACTCTCGATGTCAGTCGGATAGACGGCTTCCAGCAGACTCATATCACCCAGCACACCATCGACGATGATCAACGGGTCGTTGTCGCCTGCCAGCGATGTCGTACCGCGTAGTCGCACCGCACTCATCGCGTTCTGAGCATTGCGCTCGACCGTCAGACCTGCCACCCTGCCGCGGATAGCATCAATCGCGTTTGACGACTGATCACGGTTGTTCATGTCTGTCTTGCTGAGTGTAGTGCCGTACGAGGGCTTGTTGGCTACATCTGTACTATCCGGCTGTGTAGCAGAGGCCTCATAAATATCATGCAATGGGGCGCTTCCATACGTCGCACCGGACAGTAGAATCGCTACCACTGCACCACATACCTTTGATATACGTAACCTACACATCCCCTTTCGCTTTTCACTTTTCACCTTCCACGGCTTTCATTATTTTCGGCGCAATCTCGGTGTTATCCATCCAGCCTGTGAACTGCTCGGCACCCGGACCGATAGCAAAAACCGGCACGGCAGCACCCGTATGACCGTAGTTCGTCCAGCCGAGTTTAGCCTTGTAGTTCAGTATGTTGCAGAGTTTGTTCAGATCCTTGTACATCGTGCGGAACGAACGTTGGCTCTTGCTCTTCATCGCCTGCTTGAACGCATCCTTCAGCATACGATCCTCCTTGTCGCTGATCTCCACCTCGCCGTAGAAATCCAGTTGCCGCTCGAGTATGGCTTGTATGTCCTGCCACTTCGGGCGCGGCTGACCTTTCTTGAACAGCGCATTGATCTGATCGGACAACACCCACGACGAGCAGTGCTGGTGGCGCAGGATCTGCAGATTGAGCGTATAATCACTGTTGCCGAGCGCCAAGCCGCCGGTCTCATGGTCGGCTGTAACGACCACCAGGGTCTCCTCCGGGTGCTGACGGTAGAAATCCATCACGGCACCTACCGCCTGATCGAAATCGAGCATCTCCAGTATATCCGCCGCTCCGTCTCTGCCATGACCGGCATAATCCAACATTCCACCCTCGATCATCAGGAAGAACCGCTCATGGTGCTGCTGCAGATAATCGATAGCGAACGGCGTGAGCGCCTTCAGGTGCAGATCCTCCGGACGACCGTCGATCATGTACGGGAAGTTACCGCTGCTCTTCTTGCGGCGGTCGATAGCGTCGTTCTCCTGCATGAGGATCAGTTTCTTTGCCTCGCGCTTGAGTTGCGCATCTTTCAGTCCGCGTGCGAGCGTGTAGCCGTTCTCCTCCGCCAGGTCGTACACGTTCGGTCCGGTCTGTCCCTCAGGCGGCACAGGGCGGTGCAGACCCGCTCCGCCGAAGAAGTCGAAATCCGTGCGCACGAGCTGCTTGCCGACCTCGTAGTAACTGTCACGGTTCTTGACGTTCGCATAGAACGCCGCAGGCGTGGCGTGGTCGATAGCCACAGTGGTCAGCAGTCCTACACCCCAGCCCTGTGCCTTCAACTGCTCGGCAATACTCACGAGCGTGTCGCCTTCGGCACTCAGACCCAGCGTGCCGTTGTTCGTCTTAACACCCGTTGCCAGCGCCGTGCCCGCAGCCGAAGAGTCGGTGATACCGTTGGAGACACTGTGAGTGGCTACCGTGCCTGTATAAGGCAGACCGGTGATATGCAGCGGCCGACGACCGATAACACTGTCCAACTCCGCCAGGTACATCTCCGCTGCCAGAATCTCGTTCTGACCCATTCCGTCACCGATAAGGTAAAACACGTACTTGATCTCCGAATGAACACTCAAACTGGCGAAAACACACGCCAATACATACAAAAATCGCTTCATACAAACAAAATTTGCTGCAAAGATACAATTTTTTTTGCAAATATGCAAAATTTTCCGTAACTTTGTAAACTATTTTGAAAATTTAATCGACTTTCGACTTTCGACTTTCGACTAGATACTATAAATTATGAAACTCCTGCTAATAGATGCATACGCAATGATCTACCGTGCGTACTACGCTTTTATCCGTACGCCGCGTATCAACTCCAAGGGCGAGAACACGTCCGCTATCTTCGGTTTTGTGGTTACGCTGGACGACCTCCTGCGGAAGATCAACCCCACGCATATCGCCGTGGCGTTTGACCCTCACGGTCCGACGTTCCGCCACGAGGCGTACCCGCCCTACAAGGCGCAGCGTGAAGAGACACCCGAGGATATACGCCGTGCTGTGCCGGTGATCAAACAACTGCTCGACGCCATGCGTATCGTGCGGCTCGAGTGTGCGGGCTTTGAGGCGGATGATGTGATAGGCACGGTGGCACAACAGGCTGAACAGCAGGGGTTTGAGGTGCTGATGGCTACGCCGGATAAGGATTATGGTCAACTCGTAACCGATCACGTGAACATGTACCGCCCGCGGCACACGGGAGGGTTTGAGCAGATGGGACCGAAAGAGGTGTGCGAGAAGTACGGCCTGAGCAACCAGCGGCAGGTGATCGACCTGCTGGCACTCATGGGCGATGCATCGGACAACGTGCCCGGCTGCAAAGGCGTGGGCGAAAAGACTGCTGTCAGTCTGCTGCAGCAGTTCGGCTCAATCGACAACATGCTCGCCCACACTGACCAGATCAAAGGTGCGCTGCGCACGAAGGTTGAGACCCAGCGCGAGCAGATAGAGTTCTCACGTTTCCTGGTCACCATCCGCACGGACGCACCGGTGGCGTTCAACCCCGCAGAACTGATCGTCCGCCAACCTGACAAACAGCAACTCGCGGACCTGTACCGCGAACTGGAGTTTAATTCCATGCTCCGCAAAATAGGGGCTGATAGCCAAGAGTCGAAAGTCGAAAGTCAAGAGTCGAAAGTCGAAAGTCAAAAGTCGAAAGCAAAGAGTCAGCCGTCAGCCGCACCGAGCAAACCTGTAACTGCGCAACTTGACCTGTTTGCCGAACTCGAACAACCGTCTGCATCGGTTGATACAAGTGTAATTACTCCTCTCCCCTCCGGGGCCCCCGCGACCAACGGAAGTGGGGTGAACTTGAGGGAGAGGCCGGGAGAGGGTCCTTCTGACATCTCCTCCCGCCTCTGCGCCTACCTGCTCAACCCCGAGCAGGCGTACAACCCCAACCAACCGCCGCAGTGGGACAAACTCAAAGCCGATCCGGCACTGTGGAACTTGTACAACGAGGTCGAACTGCCGCTGGTGGAGGTGCTGCGCGATATGGAGCGGGCAGGCGTGCGTTTTGACGTGAACATACTCAAGCAGGCCGAACAGCAACTCTCCGCCGAACTCATTGACCTCGAGCAGAAGATCATTGCCGAACTTAACACAATGATTGTCAAACATAGCGAAGCTAATCACTCTCTCCCCTCCGGGGTCCCCGCGACCAACGGAAGTGGGGTGGTTCTTGAGAGGGGAGCTGGAGGGGTGTCGGGAGACGGGGAGAGGCTTATAAATATCAACTCCCCCAAGCAGATCGGCGATATTCTGTTCGGGCAGTTGCAACTCGACCCCAAGGCGAAGAAAGGCCGCAACGGCAACTACTCGACCTCCGAAGAGGTGCTGCGCGCACTCAAACCCGTAGCACCCGTATGCGGAGACATACTCGACTACCGCGAACTCAAGAAACTGATCTCCACCTATATCACCACCTTGCCCTCGTACATCAACCCCGCCACAGGCAAGATTCATACCACGTACAACCAGACCGTGACCGCCACCGGGCGACTCTCGTCTTCTAACCCGAACATGCAGAACCTGCCTATCCGTTCGGAGCGCGGACAACTGATCCGCCGCGCGGTGATTGCCGACCCGGGCTGCAAGATACTGAGTGCCGATTACTCGCAGATCGAACTGCGGCTCATGGCACACTTCTCGCAGGACGAACATCTGCTGTACGCTTTCCGCAACGGGCAGGATATACACGCTGCCACGGCGGCAAAGATCTTCAAGGTGCCTATCAATGAGGTCAGCAAAGAGCAGCGCCGTGCCGCCAAGACGGCTAACTTCGGTATCCTGTACGGCATATCCGCTTTCGGTCTGGCGCAGCAACTCGACTGTTCGCGCTCCGAAGCCAAACAACTGATTGACGACTATTTTGCCGCGTTCCCGAAGATCCGCTCGTTCATCGAGGCGCAGAAGGAGTTTGCACGCGAACACCTGTATGTCGAAACGCTGTTCGGACGCAAACGTTACCTGCCGGATATCGTTTCGCACAACGCTACCGTCCGCGCTTTTGCCGAACGGAACGCCGTGAACGCACCCGTGCAAGGCACTGCCGCCGATATAATCAAGATTGCCATGGTGGCTATCCACCGCGACCTGCAGGCGCTCAACAACGAATCCGCCAAAATTGGCGGATCGCAAGCGCAAATGATCATGCAGGTACACGACGAACTGAACTTCAACGTGCCGGTAGCCATGGTTGATCAGGTGCGGAAGATCGTGGTGGACAACATGCAGAACGCCGTGCATCTGTCCGTGCCGCTCATCGCCGAGTGCGGCGTGGGGGACAACTGGCTTGAAGCGCATTAGCAGACCGCTGCGCTGACAGACCGCTGCGCTGATAGAAGATAGATTATAGAATAAAGATTAATTAAATATGCAATATACAAACGCCGTTTTGGTCGGCATTATAACGCCGCAACAACCCGAGGAGCGAACCAACGAATATCTGGACGAACTTGCGTTCCTCGCCGACACCAACCATATCCAACCTGTCAAACGCTTCGTGCAACGCCTGGAGTACCCCAACTCCACGACCTACGTAGGTGAAGGCAAGTTGCAGGAGATACGCGACTATATCATAAATCAGCATGCTACATGCAGCAAGCAGGAGGAGGCACCTATTGAGTTGGTGATCTTCGATGACGAACTCTCACCACGCCAGATACGCAATATCGAAAAGGCACTGAATACTCCCCTCCCTATCGGGGCCCCCGCGACCAACGGAAGTGGGGTGAACTTGAGGGAGGGGCAGGGAGTGGGTCTTCGCGTCATGGACCGCACGATACTTATCCTGGAGATCTTCTTGCAGCGCGCGCAGACCTCTTACGCCAAGACGCAAGTTGAAATGGCGCACTTGCAATATATGTTGCCGCGCCTGACGCGAATGTGGTCGCACCTCGACCGTCAGCGTGGCGGCGGCGGAACGAACCGCGGTACAGGTGAGACGCAGATCGAGGCGGACAAACGTATAATCAACAACCGTATAGCCCTGCTGCGCGAGGATCTCAAGCGCATTGACAAACAGATGGCTACGCAGCGCCAGAACAGAGGAAAAATGGTGCGCGTGGCACTCGTCGGATATACGAACGTAGGCAAATCAACATTGATGAACCTACTGAGTAAGTCGGACGTGTTTGCCGAGAACAAACTGTTCGCTACACTCGATACAACCGTACGCAAAGTGACGATTGACAATCTGCCGTTCTTGCTGTCCGACACGGTAGGGTTTATCCGCAAACTGCCGCATAACCTCGTTGAGTCGTTCAAGTCAACGCTGGATGAGGTGCGCGAGGCGGACCTGCTCATTCATGTGGTGGATATATCTCATGCGAACTTCGAAGAGCAGTATGAGGTGGTGGAGCAGACAATCAACGAACTGCTGCAGAAGGACCATCGCGTAGAGGAATCTGACCCGTGGAACGACAACAAACCGAATGCCGGCGAGCGCAAGTACAGGGCGAAAGATAAAAAACAAACAGTAATCAACCGTCCGGAGGAGATCGTGGTGTTCAACAAGATTGACGCGTTCACCTACACTCCGCAGGAGGAGGATGACCTGCTGCCGCCTACGCGCGAAAATATATCTCTCGAAGAACTGCAGCACACCTGGATGGCCAAACTTGGCGAAACGAGCAAGGCTGTGTTTATCAGCGCACGCAACAAGACGAACATCGACGAACTCCGTGAGATCCTGTACGAACGCGTCAAGGCTATTCATATCAAGCGCTACCCGTACAACGACTTCCTGTTTCAGCGCTATGACAATCTGGAGGAGAATAAGATTTCTGATTTCTGATTTCTGATTTCAGTTTTTTCAGTCGCAGAGCGAGAACAGATCTTCCCGCGGGTTGACGAGCATGACAGGCACGAGGGCACGTTGAATGACGTGCCTTTCTTGTGGTCCGAACAGCAGGTCGTCCAGCCCGTATTCGCGGCTGGCGGTGAGCAGGATCAGGTCGGCTACAAAATCCCGCTGGCGTTCAGCCGCCTCGCGGTTAACCTTGCTGCTGTCTTTCTTGGCTTGAATGATCTCGTAACTGATAGGTATGCCGGTTTTTTCGCTCACCGCCTTGATATGCGTAACCATCTTCCCGACATTAATCCGTGCGCGGCTGCCGTAATCATTGGCTTGCAGCAGGATGATATGTGCGCCGGTCTTGCGCGCCAGGTAGGTGCAAATCTCTGCTTTGTAAATCTCTTCCTCAAGTCGGCTGACAGGCACAACGATTCGCCTGAGTGCTGTCACCTCGCGCATGGCAGGCGTGATCACCACGTACGGCGTACGCAACTCGCGGCACTCGTCCAGCACGTGCTGAACGGCGCGCGCACTGCTGTCGCACGTCTTTAGGATTATATCTTCGTTATTTTCCCAGATCATGATTTTATCCTCCCACGGATTAGACGGATTGAACGGATGAGTTTTGAGATTTTTATTTTACGGATGATATTTTTATTCTCCCACGGATTATACGGATATAACGGATGAGTTTTGAATATTTTATATTTACGGATGGTATAAATTCATTGTATCCGTTAGATCCGTTCAATCTGTGGGCGTATCTAATTCATCATATCTGTTTAATCCGTGCCATCTGTGGGCACATTCTACTATAAGAGAATTTCAGGGCTATTCGAATTAATACGGCGATGGATAGCACTTTGAATGTTATCCGTGTTGAAATTCACCAATAACCCTACTTTGTTGCCACTTAACCGTAGATAGGTATCAATTTGCATAAAATGTACGGGAGCCAATTCGCTAACGGATTTTAATTCGACAATAACTTCGTCTTCTACCAATATGTCAAGTCTTAATCGTGTAGGTAGTTCTACTCCATCGTACCATATAGGTACATCCAGTTGACTCTCAACCGATAGTCCGTCTTTAGTAAGTTGATAGCATAGGGCTTGTTCATACACAGATTCAAGTAATCCGGGGCCTAGTTGATTATACACTTTGTATATGCATCCTATTACTTTATATGTTATGTCGTTTATGTTCATTTTTCTAAGGATTGTATTTTTATTCTCCCACGGATTAGACGGATTGAACGGATGAGCTGTGAATATTTTATATTTACAGATGGTATAAATTCATTATATCCGTTAGATCCGTTCGATCTGTGGGCGCATCTAATTCATTATATCCGTTAGATCCGTGCTATCCGTGGGCGTATATGTCTCACCGCATCTGTTTGATCCGTGCTATCCGTGGGCGTATTTATCCCTTCACTTGTTCGTTGATCTGTTCAATGTAGTCGGTCAGTTCGTCGCAGCCCAAGCCTGATTCGGCTGAGGTGACGAACAGCGGCGGCAGTTCTTCCCAGAACTCGAGCAGTTGCTGCTTGTACGCATCAATGTTTGCAGCGAGTCGCTCCTTGCCCAGTTTGTCGGCTTTGGTGAACACGATGGCAAACGGTATATTGTTCTCGCCGAGCCAGTTCATGAAGTCTCGGTCGATAGTCTGCATCGGCAGTCTTGAGTCGATGAGCACGAACAGCGAGCATAGTTGTTCGCGCAGCAGGCAGTAGCGCTCGATCATCTTTCTGAGTGCCTCGCGTTGCGCCTTGCCGGCTTGTGCGAAACCGTAACCGGGCAGATCCACGAGTGCCCACGCATCGGGCGCACCGGCGTTGACCGTGAAGTGGTTGATCAGCAGTGTCTTGCCGGGTTTCTGACTCGTTTTGGCGAGTTTGGGTTGGCGCGTGAGTTTGTTGATCAGACTCGATTTGCCTACGTTACTCCTGCCTATGAAGGCGTACTCGGGCATAGTGGTCTGCGGCGAGCGAAGCACGTCGGTGGAAGAGATGGTGAATTGTGCAGTACGGATCATAGCAAAAAGGGTGAGGGAGATCAGCCAAGATTGGCTGATAGTTGTTACTTGCGTATCTTGCGTTTGTTCAGTTCGCGCTGGTAGAGCCGCGCTGTGGCGGCGTGCTTGGTGTACGACTCGCTGAACACATGCGTGCCGGAGAAGTCCGGGTTAGCGCACATGTACAGGTACTTGCTCTTTGTAGCGTGCAGCGTGGAGTCAATGACTTGTGCCGGCGTGACGCGAATCGGTCCCGGTGGCAGTCCGGGGTTGATATACGTGTTGTAGGGCGACGGGTAGTTCGTCATTGCCTTCGTGACGCGCCGTGCGCTGAACTTGCGTGTGGCAAACACGGCAGTCGGGCACGCCTGCATGTGCATGCCTATGCGCAGACGGTTGAGGTACAATCCGGCTATGACAGGGTACTCGCGCGGGTTAGTCGTCTCCGAGGCAACGATACTCGCCAGCGTATAAACCTGCTGCGGCGTGAGTCCCAAGGCTTCGGCTTCCGCGCGCCGGCGTTCGTTCCAGAACCGGCGATAGTCGCGGTACATGCGTTCGAACAGTTGCTCGGCGGTCATGGTCCAATAGACCTCGTAGGTGTCGGGCATAAACAGGCACCGGGCTGTCTCGGTGTTCATGTCGTAACGGCTCAGGAACGTGTTATCCTGCAGCAGCGCGATTATACTGGCGGAGTCCGTCAGCAGTTGTGCTGCCAGTTTGCCGGCGAGGTGCTCGTTGGTGCGAATGCCGTAGTTGAAGCGCATCTTGACAGGTGTCTGCTCGCCTTGCCTGAGCCGCATGAACAGTGTGCGGTTGCCCATCTCGGCAGGAAAGAGATAGTAGCCGGGTTTGGGTTCGCGTATCTGCGAGTGCTGCAGGTCTTTGCGGAAAGCGTGCCGTGAACGTATGTTGTAGTCGTTGCGAACGCGGGCAAGAATGCTGTCGAGCGGCGTGTCGGGATAGACGTAGTAGCCGTGCTGCTCACCATCGATGCTCACGAGGTTACTGCGGCGGTAGTGATAGCGCCGTGCACCGCTGTAGATACCCGCGCTGAGCAGCACGAGCAGCACTATACTCGCGCCTATGAGTATTTGTTTGCGTGTGATAGTCATTGTTGTTGAACGCTGATAGCCGATCGCTCACTGCTGATCGCTGACAGCCTTTTTCAGTTTTCGCTACAAAGATACAAAAAAAAACTGAATAATGCAAATAATTCACCAAAAAAACTACTCGAGTGCGTTCAGGTCCACAAGTTTGTTGACTATGGCGTAGATAGTGAGTCCGGCAGAGGAGTGGATGTTCAGTTTGTGTGTTATATGTTTGCGGTGCGAAATAACGGTGTGCATGGATATGTGCAGCACGTCGGCAATCTCTTTGTTGCTCAGTCCTTTTACGATCTGAATGAGTACGTCCCGTTCGCGTTCGCTCAGTTCCTCTGTTTCCGGCGTGTTCTTTTGCTTGCTGTTCGGATGTCTGTGGTTGGTGAGTGCGGGATAAAGAATGTCGTCCTCAATGGCGCAGTGGTCGGCAAAATCGTGCTCGGTGTGCCACAGTTCGCTCATGACGCTGATGAGCGTATAGGTCACGTTGCTTCCGCCGGCATTAGGGTCGGTAGGGTAATACTTGATAATGAGGTTCTTGATCTCGGTTAGTTTGTCGGTTATGCGCTGGTCGTCGTGCTCGTGTTCGTCGTAACGGCCTTGGTTCTCGTGCTCGATGTGGGTGCGAATCTCCTCGACAAACTCGTCGTAACAACGCAGGATCAGTCCGGGAATACGTGTAGTAGGGTCAGCGGGAATAATGGCTTCGATAAGCGAGCGGCGCAGCCTCGGCAGGCGGAAATCAAGGAAGTACGTGTGCGCGTTCAGCAGGTAGCGTTGCAGGGTTGGAATATCAATGTCTGCGGGCAGTGCGCGCTGCTTGAAAACTTTGTAGTTGACAACAGCGAGAAAAGTGGGCGTGTGCACACCGTGTGCTTCGCAAACCTGTGCGATGGTCTGTTCGCCTACGCCCATCTCAAGCCCGAAACGACTGATGATCTGTATCGCATCTTCCTCGTGCGACATAAGATCGCATATTTTATCTAATGATTTGTACATGGTAGAATTTTGTTTGCCGGTATGCCTCAAAAGGCATATTTGTCCCTTTTTGCGGTGCAAAGTTACAAAAAAAATGTCATTTATGCAAGCGTTAACCGCAAAATCCCAATAAATTGGGATTGCGTAAACGGGGAAAATTTCGTAACTTTGTACTACAAATAAAATGAAGATTGAAAGGTTAAATTTGAACGATATGAATAAGCAAAAAGTTGTTATAATACTGCTGATTACGTGTGCATTAGGTGTGCATGCGGATGATTCGATCAAGGTGAGCGCGTCTGACCTGAAGGCGCTGATAGAGCGCGTTGAGCGTTTGGAACGAAAAGACAGCCTATCCCAAGAAATGGGGACGAGAGTAGAGCCCCAAGAGTCAAGAGTTGAAAGTCAAAAGCCGAAAGCGGAGAGGCGGGGAAAGTTCACGATAGGCGGTTACGGCGAGGTGACAGCCAAACACTGTTTCTACTCGAACAACTACCTGCGTTACGGCAAGAACCCCGAGAAGTACGCGGGTGACCATTACGGCGAGTTCGACCTGCCGCACGTGGTGATCAACATGGGCTACGACTTCGGTTACGGATGGAGCATGGGCACGGAGATAGAGTTTGAGCACGGCGGCACGGAAAGCGCCATTGAGATAGAGGAAGAAGAAGGTGGTGAGTACGAGGGCGAGATTGAACGCGGCGGCGAAGTGGCGCTGGAGCAGTTCTGGTTGCAGAAGAAGTTCAACCGCTACGCTATTTTGCGCGCAGGCATGCAGGTTATACCCGTAGGCGGACTGAACGCGCACCACGAGTCAACCGAATACTTCGGCGTGTATAGGAACGAGGGCGAGTTCACCATTATCCCGAGTACGTGGCACGAGGTGGCGTTGACGATCATGGGATCGTCGCCGAAAGGCTGGCACTACCAGGTTATGTTCCTGCCGGGTTTGGACAGTGACCGTTTCAACCGCAAGAACTGGGTTAAACCCGGTGCGGGCAGTCCGTACGAGTTTAAGTTAGCGAACGTTTTTGCTGCAGCAGCACGCGTCGACTACACAGGTGTTAAGGGGTTACGCCTGTCGTTGAGCGGCTACTGCGGCAATTCGTTCCGTAACACGCTGAGCAAGAGCAACAGCGAGCTGGATGCAAGTACGTACAAGGACGTGAAAGGCACGGTAAGTATCGGTTCGTTTGATTTTGCGTACAAGGATTACGGCTTGATCATCCGCGGCAGTGCGACCTACGGTCATTTGAGCGATGCAGCGGCTATCACGCAGTACAACATTGCTATGCGCAAAGGCAGTGTGAGCAGCAAGCAGTGGGTAGCCAGCGACGCGTTGGCAGCAGGTGTGGAAATAGGTTACGACTTTCTGTCGCTGAGCAACAACGCGAAGGTGAACCGCCACAAGCTGTATCTGTTCGGGCGTTACGACTATTACGACTCCATGTTCCGCTACGACAACAAACCGACGGATATGTACTCCTGGTGCGGCAGACACCGTGCTGCAGTAGGAATCAACTACTTCCCGATCAAGCAGGTAGGCGTGAAGGCGGAGTTCTCGTACGGGATTCTTAAACAAGGTACGCGCGCGGACGGTACGCGCGGGAAGATCTACAACGACGAGCCTCAGATAGCCGTTGGAGTGGTGTATGCCGGGTTCTTTCAGTTGTAAGACAATAGGTCGAGAGTAGGTGGAGAGTAGGGTAAGAACCAAAGAAGAACTAAAGAAGAACTAAAGAAGAACTAAAGAAAACCCCATAAAAATATATATAAACTTTACAAATAATATGAAAAAGATTTTGAAATTGGCACTATGTGCCGCATGCGTCGTAGGAATGGTCGCATGCAACGGAGAACAAAAGACCGATGTTAAATCGGACAAAGAGGCCGCATTGCAGCGCGCAATGAAGCCTTATGTTGAGAACACGGTGATTGCTACGTATAGCAAGATGGCGGACGAAGGGTTGGTGCTGCTGGACAAATGTGAGCAGATCCTGAAAGCGAATGAGGCAGGCACGGATTACAGCACCCTGATGGCGGAAGCCGGTACAGCGTGGCGCGCTATGCGTAAGTATTGGGAGCAGAGCGAGGCGTTCTTGTACGGTCCTGCAGCCGCTCACAACATTGACCCGCACATCGACAGCTGGCCCTTGGACTTCAACGCGATGAACTCTCTGCTGAACGATGCATCGAAGATGGCTGAGCTGGAGGAAGAAGGCGGAGCGTACGTCGGCGACAAGTTAGGTTACGCGCTGAAAGGTTTCCACGCAGCAGAATATCTGCTGTTTGAGACCGTTGAGCAAGAAGGTCGCGCTGTAGGAACAGGCAAGACGCACGCCGCTAACCTGACGCACGCCGAGGCTGTTTATCTGCTCGGAATTGTCGAGGACCTCGCACAACAGGCTATTCTGCTTGAGGACTGCTGGTCGGGCGGCAAGATTAACGAGCGGAAAGAAGGCGTGATCACCGATGGCGAAGGTGAGTCGATGAGTTACGGCGAGAATTATGGCGACTATCTGGTAAACGCCGGTCAGCCCGGCAGCTTGTACAAGACCTATCAAGAGGCTGCTGAGGAAATCATTGCCGGTTGCGTAGATATAGCCGGTGAGGTAGCCGAGCTGAAGATGGGTAATCCGTATCTGAGCAACACTCCTGACCAGCGTGACTATATTGAGAGCCCCTACAGCTGCACCTCGACCACTGATTTTGCCGACAATATCCGTTCGATTAAGAACGCCTACGAAGGTGCTCAAGCCGGTGACTACTCGATCTCGAACTACGTGTACAGCCAAGACAATGAGCTGGACGGTAAGGTTCGCAAAGCGATTGAGGAGTCGATAGCTGCCATTGAGGCTATTCAGGACTTTGAGAACAAAGCCAAGGGCGATACGCAAGTAAAAGCCGCTATGGACAAAGTTCAGGAGCTGGAAGAGCTGTTGGACAACGAAGTCCTGGCATTACTGGCAAAATAGTAGACCGCTTGCGCTGACAGAAGAGAGACCGGCTTCGCCTGACAGACCGCTGCGCTGAGAGAAGAGAGACCGGCTTAGCCTGAAAGATAAAAGATTAAAATGATACAGTTATGAAAAAACAACTATTCTTAATTGCTGTTGCGGCCGTGGCATTGACAGGCTGCAAGCAGCCACAGCCGGAACCTGAACCGGTAAGCGATTTGCCCGAATGGTACTACACGGGCGGTCAGTTAGGTACGACAACGAACACCTCATCGATGGCGTTCCGTCAGCCAACGCCTGCCACCGACGAAAGTGGTATGGGAGTAGCGTTTGCGCAAGGCGACAATATAGCAGAGAAAGATTTTGTGACGAACGCGTCGGGTCGCCAGCATGGTCTGGGGCCGGTATATGTTCGCGCCAGTTGCCAGCACTGCCACCCGAACTACAGCCACGGTGCATCCGTACCCGAAGGTGTGTATAATGCAAAGGATCAGGGCAACGGTACACTGCTGGTAGTGATTAATCCTGCGACCCAAGCATACGTGCCCTGGCTGGCCGGTATGCCGCAGCTGTTCGGTGCAGAGCCTTTCAAGGCTCCGCTGAATCCGGATCTGATCAACGTAACGTGGAAAGTAGCTACCGACGAGCACGGTAACAAGTTTGCCGATGGCGAGACGTACGAGTTGCGTTATCCGGAAGTAACTATGCCGAAAGAGGCTGTATATGTGTATAACCAAGGCTATCGCGATCCGGACGGTTTGCTGGAAAGCGAGGGCTATGAGATCAAGCTTGAGAACACGATCGGCGTATATGGTACCGGTCTGCTGGACGCTATCACCGATGCGGACATCATTGCGCAATACGCGAAAGAGGAAGCAGACGGCAAGTTGAAGAACGGCTTGAACCCCGCCTTCTATGCCGGCGGGTTCCAGACGAGCGGTTACTACAAGAACGATCAGCAGTGGGGTCCCAAGCGCTTTACATACGCGCTGACCCGCGGTCCTCTGCAGGATGCCGCCGGTGCAAACGCCATCTGGAACATCACGAACGTAACACGTAGTGACCGTAGGTACCACTACCTCGACCTGAACGGTACAATCTATGCCGAGTATGCAGCAAAGGATCCTGAGGTTCAGGCAGGGTTTACGGAGTATGTCGAGAAGATCGATCCTAACCATGAGCATGCCGAGTGGTTCACGGATGATATGGCGGCTAATATCCGCGAGTTCCTGCTGAGCAAGAACCTGCCGGCCGAGATGAGCGACGACGAGTTCACGCAAGTGATGGTTTGGCACCGTGGGTTGGCTGTACCTGCAGCGCGTAACGTGACAGACAGTGCCGTGCTTCGCGGCAAAGAGTTGTTCACGCAGATCGGTTGCGACTACTGCCACCGTCCGACCTGGACAACGGGTGCTGACGAGGTGCGTGATCCGAACGGCTTCTTCAAAGCCGGTGACGGCAAGTTGCCGCGTTACCCGAACCAGAAGATCTGGCCTTACACCGATATGGTACAACATAAGCTGTGCATGGTGAACGATATCCGCACCGGTTGGTGCCGTACGACACCGTTGTGGGGTCGTGGCTTGCACAAGAAAGCTACCGGTGATGCTTACGAGGCACGACTTCACGACACGCGTGCGCGCAACGTGATTGAGGCTATCATGTGGCACGGATATAGCACGGAGAGCGACGCCTACTGGCCTACGCAACAGTTCTACAAGTTGCCGAAAGAAGATCGCGATGCTATAGTGGAATTTATCAACGCCATCTAATATGGATCTACTTCGTCCGTTCAGGATGCGTCGCGCATTCTTTACAGGCTTGCTTCACATCGCCCTGGTGACAATCGTCGCCGGGGCGTTGGTGACGCACTTCTTCGGCGAACAAGGCGAGATACATCTGCGTAGCGACAAAGCCGTATCGCTGAGTACGAAGTACAAGACGGTGAGTTTGTTTCTGTGGGACTTTCAGATCATCAGTGACGCAGAGAACAACCCCGTTGACTTTGTTAGCGAGTTGCGCATGATCGACCGCAGCGAGCAGCCGGTGGTGATAGCTGAAGGTACGGTTAGGATGAACAAGCCGCTGAAGTATCATGGCTACCGGTTCTGTCAGTCGGATTATGACAGTGACGGTCAGGGTGTCGTGCTGTCGTACAACTATGACCCGTGGGGCATAGGCATAACGTACACGGGGTATGCCCTGTTGCTGGTTTCGATGATCGGGTTCTTCTTCCAGCGTAACACCTACTTCCGTAGCCTTCTGCGCAAGCAACACACGTGGCTGATGGTCGGGCTGGGAGTGTTTGTCCTTGTCATGGCTGTAGTTATGACCAAAGTGGTGACACCCAAACCGCCGTTGCAACCCGTGCTGCAAACGCCGCTGTTAGGAATACATGTGTCGGTGATCATGCTGGCGTACACGTTGTTTGCCGTAATGATGGTGAACGGGATAATAGGTCTGTGTATGCCCGCTCGCCGTGAGGGGCTGATGCAACTGTCACAAGTGCTGCTCTATCCGGCACTGTTCTGCCTGACGGCAGGCATATTCATCGGCGCCGTGTGGGCGAACATGTCGTGGGGAAGATACTGGGGTTGGGATCCGAAAGAGACATGGGCGTTGATAACAATGCTCGTGTATGCCCTACTGGTCCATTGGCCGGTGATCAGTCGAAAGCTAAAAGTCGAAAGTCAAAAGCAGGCGATATATTATCATATCTGCACGATTGTGGCTTTCCTGTTTGTGCTATTCACTTATTTTGGTGTGAATCGTCTGCTGGGCGGTTTGCACAGTTATGCTTGAACGATTCGATAGCCTGCGCTGCTGCCTGCGTGCGGGCTGAACCCTGACCGGAAACAAGTACGTACGGTCGGTGGGTGAGTTTAACTTCCTCAATATACCAATTGAGGAAGTATTCTCTTTTATCCAGATTCTCGCGTACGGGATCGGGTTCGGCGCAGATGTCGGGCGTGAGGATAAGATACATATCCATAGGGTAGTCCCTGAGCGCGCGAAGCATAGCCTCAGGCGTGCTGCCGTACTTGTGCTCGTACCAGACTTTCATGATAATCAGTTCGGTATCGAACAGCACCACAGGCTCGCTGTAGCAGGTGCCGACCTGTTCAATAAGATGTCCGGCTATAGCGTCCAGATCAGCACGCGTGTAGGGTCTGCCGAGGGCCTCCACGTACTCGCGCGCGTACTCCTTAATCCACTTGTAGCCGTATAGCTCTGACAGCTCTTGGCACAAGGTGCTCTTGCCTGTGCTTTCGGGACCTATGATGCCGACTCTGATCATAACTTATATCAGCCAAGTTTGGCTGATAGATTAACGGGTGAGCATGAGCTTGATGTTGAAGCCCACGTTGTCGGTGCTGATCGGGTAGGAGGTTGAGATCAGCGGTGTGGTGCCCTGGTGGTCGTAGTAGAACTGGATATTGATCTTCTGCGACAGCACATAGTCGGCACTGATCTTCACGCCGAACACACGGTTGCCTGCACTCGCCTGAGTTATACCTTCCTCTACCTTGCGCAGCAAGGTCTTGATATCCTTGTAGCTGACGTCAACATTCAGCTTGAGGTCGTTGCTCACTTTCTTCTCCGAACGAGGCGTCTTGGTGATGAAACTCAGGTTCTTGATCGTGTAGCCGCCACCGATAACGAACTCGTTGGTGTGACCCTCCATCAGCTGGATAGATGTCACATTCAGCGTCAGGTTACGCTGCTTGCGGTACTCGGCTTTCACGCTCAGCGAGTTCTTCATCGCGAGGTTGACACCGATGAGCGGCGAGAACGACTCGGTGAGTGATACGCTGCTTATGTCGTAGGCTGCGGAGGGCACAGGTACCTCGGTCTGTACGTCACGCGTGAAGCCGAGTGTCTTGTCGTTGCCTGCCGCACCTACCCAGGTCGAGTAACTCGAGTACGAACCGATAGCGTACTTACACGTATACGCGTGTGTGAGTGTCACGGAGCGGAAGTTGTCACGCATCCACGGCAGTTTGCCCAATCCGTCGTAGGTCACACTCCAGTTAGGCAGTATCTGCCAGAACTTCAGGAACGGATTGCGGTCCATTCGGTTAATGTCCCGACCTGTGTATGCAGCGAGGAACGATGGCACAAGCACGTCTGCCGAGTTGCGGCTGACCATGCCGTTGTTGCGGTTGTAACGCTGTCCGCCGAACACTGTCCCGCGCAGGAAGCCTGCGTCAGGGTAGGTGATGTTGTCGTACTCTGCCTGAACGCGCCGCTGCATGATGTCGCGGTTGGCTACGAACCGGTTGTAAATCTCGTTGGCGAAATTGTCGTCCTGCGTGCCTACGCGGGCGAACGCCGTACCTATAGCCACCTGCGTGATATTGAACGAGCCGGACAGGTGCTCCTGTATGTCCTCGTAACTGTAGATGATCGAGTTCGATTGCGCCATGTATCGCTTGCCGTTGAGTTGGATCTTCAGTCCCGGCAGCGGTTCGAGGGTGACCTTGATATCCAGATCGGTCGTCTTCGATTGCGTAGCAGGCTGCACAACCATCGTGTCACCGCTCAGCCATCCTTCGCGCTTGGCTTTCTCTACAAAGTCGTCACCGAAGAAGCCGAACGCAAAATCGTAGCCCGGCGCATACAGGTTACCCATCTTTCGCTGCCCCATGAATCCTGCCTGCGGAGCGAAGCCCGGTACGGTGATCGAGGTGTTGTCGCGATAGGTGACTTGCACGCGGCGGATGAGTGTGCCCACGTAGGCGAACATGTCGCCTGCCACCTGCGCCGGTGTGCGCTGGTTGGGGTCTTTCGAACTCATCTTCAGGGTGATAGGTCCGCTCACGGGCGAGGTGATCGTAGCCTTGTTGTTGCCGTCGGTGCTCATCTTCACCTTCACCTTGTGCCCGAGGCTGTCCGTAGCCTCTATCTCCACCAACTCCGAGCCTAATCGGTGTGTGATGGATTTCGGCTCGCCGGCGGTCAGGGTGACAGTCTCGTTATACGTCTTGGGCTTGAACGCTTTCTGTCGTTGGCGTCCGGTGTAGCGCTGGGTCATTGACTTCCAGTACTTCGATTTGTTGTACAGCGTCTCGAAGTTCAGCGTTCCGTCCACCTGCCACGAGCGCTGACCGGTGATCGTGTTGCCCAGGTTGTTCTGCTGCGAGGTTGTGGCAGTACGCGCCCAGTTGTATGTGCCGTTGTACGAGGCGTTGGCGGTGATGAAGTCCAGACCCGGAATCTTGTTGATCGGTACGTTCCATGTAGCCGTGAACACCTGTTGGTAGGTGTACGGTGTACCGCCTTTGGCAAGGCTGCGCTGGATAGTATCTTTCCACGCCTCGTAGTGGTCGTTCGTAAAGCCGTAGTCGCGGATGATCTCCGGCGTGTAGTAACCTTCGTCCACCGTGGAGTTCATTGCCGTCTGGAACGAGAACTTCAGGTTCCTGCTCAGGTCGTACTTGAAGTCGAAGTTCCTGCTCCACGTAAAGTCCTTGCTGAAGGTTATGTCCATCTTGTTGAGCGTGGCGTCGGTATTGAAGTCGCGCATCTTCATTTGCGAGAAGTTACGCTGCATAGCGGTGTTGAACGACCATGACTGCGGCAGGTAGTACAGGTTGAACTCCTTGATGATCTTCACCTTGTCCACACCTTTCATCTTGCTGAACGGCTCCCACGGCTGCGGGTTGAACGAGTAGGCGTAGTTGAATTGTCCGCGCTCTTCGATGGTCTGGTTTCGTTCCATCTCGGGCGTGTGCTCGTTCTGCTTGTTGTACGACGCCGAGATGCTGAAGTTAGCCGGGTCGTAGAACATATCTTTCTTCTTCGAGTGAATGTTCACCTTCATGTTCGTCACGCTGAACGACGTGCTCTCCACCACGGTGTTGCTCATCAGTTTGACAGAGTCGCGTTCTTGCTTGGTCTCGTACTGCTCGAGGTTGTCGCGCAGTTTGATATCCGTATCCAGCGGGTCGTACTCGGGCGAGATTGTCTGGTTGGTGTACGCCACGTATAGCGGGATTTGCAGTTTGGCTTGCTCCGGGAATAGTCGTCCTGCCTCCAGTGCGGCGCTGACCTGCAACTGGTAGTTGTTGTCCATGTTCCGCTGCAGCACGTTGCTCTCTATGCCGCCGTAGCCTGCTGTCTCCAATCGCCCGGCTACGTTCACCTGCGCAATGTCGCTGATACCGAGCGAGGCATTAGCCATCGCTGCCACGCCGCCTTGCTCGTTGAACTCGCTCATTCTCAGCTCGTTCACCCACACCTCGGCACAACGCTCCTCATGGCTGTTGGCGTTACGTACACCGATCATGATACACTCCACGCTCTCCAGTGTCGGGTTACCGAGGATCGTTATTCGGTTCTGCGGCTTGCCGGACGCTTCATCGTACATGACGTAAGGAATAGTGTTGCCTACGTCGGATGTGCCGGCGCGCTTCGCTTTGTTGCGTGCCAACTTGGCATCGGTCAGCACAGTGAACGGGAAGTCGAACATGTTCTCCGCCGGCCAAACTTTGTAACGGTCAGCCTCGCTGCTGTTGTTATAACTGCCTGCAGGAGTGAGTACCAGCGGAATCTCGTACTCGTAGTAGTTGTTCTTCAGGTCCGTACCCAGACGGATAAAACACGTCAGGTCGCCGTCTTTCAGATCAGCGTCCTCAGCCTCCAGTTTCTCCGCATGAACGAACATCTGCAGGTGCTTGTAGTTACGCATGTCGTAGGCGGTGTTCTTATATACGGCACGTGCGTCGCCGAACGGCAGGTTGTGCACGCGCAGTACCATAGCCTGTTCGTTCTGTGCAATCAGCTGTGCCTGACCCGGGTCGGTCTGACGGCTGATACCCGGCGGCAGAATATAGTTCACCGGCGAACGGTTACCGTTCTCCTCGATGTTCACGTTCTGCACGTCCAACAGTGCTGTACCGGTCGGCGAGTTGTCGTTGTAGTTCTTCGTGCGCTCGTTGCGGTACAGGCCTTGGTTGTAGTTTCGCCACTCGCCGCGAACCAGATCCAGACTACCGAAGCGCAGGTGCATCTCTTTCTCACTGCCTGTGAGATACAGACGCGCGAAACGTATCGACTTGAAGTTACGGATCGTACCCACGCGCTTCGTGTCGTTGCTCTTCAATGGAATCTTGAACTGATACCATGTCACCGCCTCTGTCTTGCCGTTGCGTAGCGTGACGTTAGTGGTCAGTTTCTCCACAATGTACTGCAATCCGACCTGCATATCCGCCTCGCGCAGACTGACATGGTACTCAAAGAACTTCTCGTACTCGTTCAGCGTGTTGTCGTTGTTGATATCCTCTATATCCGGCTGCAGGGTCGAAGCTGTGCCGTAACCGTCGGTGCTGCGGTCGGTCTCCGGCGAGTTGCCCTCCGTGCCGTTGTAATGCTTGTAGCGATCTATGATACTTACCTGATTACGGTCATAGTCGCTGCCGCGGTAGTAGTGGTAGTTGTCGCCTGCAGGGTCGTTGGCGGGTGAGAACTCATCAGTCAGCCAGCGCTGCCATACATCAGTGGTCACTTTCTTGCTGAGTGCCTCGCGATAGTCGGCATACGGACGCATGCCGTTGTACTCGAACGTAAGCTCGTCCTGCGTGCTCAATCCGTCCAAACCGACGTCTTGCTTGTCGCGTGCACCTGCCTCGTTGCTGAATGCCACTACCGTACTTGTTGTGCGGCTCACGCGACCCCAGATCGTCTTTTCCGTGTCGTCGATATCGTTCGTCGGCAAGCCGTGCTCAAACGACTTCTTGCCGTCCTTCAGTATATCCTCGCTTATGTCGCCTAAGTTGATGTACAGGTCGCCCTCGTAACCTTCGGGGTTGGTCAGTTTGGGGTCGAGCAGCCAGAAAGAGATATACTCGATGTTCGCTTTCTCAAAGTCCGTGTTATCCAGCCGGCGCATGATACCTGCCCAGCGCTGCTTGGGATTGGTGAGCTTGCCGTCAGAGCCTATCTCGCTGGCACAGATGTTGTACGGTCCGCGCTCGTCGGGGTAGAAACTCAGGTTCAGCGTGGCAATCTTCGGATCTTCGTTGGCAAGCGTCTCGCGGTTAGGGAACAACTCTTGCTCATATACGATACGCGTACGCATGTCGCTCAGTGCATCTACGTCATCTTTGATATGCTGCGGCGTGTTGCTCTGCGGATAACCGAAGATCGGATCCGGCGTGTACCACGACAGCCAGGCTCTGTTCTTGCCGTACTCGATACTGTTGTTGTAGTTGTATTCCGGGAACTTCTCGTCGTTACGCGGAGTAGAGGCTATACGCCAGTAACTCGGGTAGTGGATATCGATCTCGGTCATTGTCTGCTCAAAGTCGTCGATATACGCTGTTCCTACCTTGCCCACGTCACTTGTGTGACCGGGTATAAGGTGTGCAAACTCAGCGTTGATAGCAAACGTCGAAGGCTGTGTAGCGGTTATCCACGGTATCTTGTCAATGGCGTTCGTCAGCCATTGCAGTTCGGTTTTCCACGCGCCGTTAACGCCCCAGATAGTGTTTGCCAATGGCTCGCTGCCCGAGTTCACCTTCGTGGTCAACGGACGCTCACGCAGGTGCATGATCGTTCCGCCTATCATCAGGTCTTTGGTGAACGCATACTCGGCGTGCAACCCGAACAGACTCTTCCTCTGCATCGAGAACGTGGACTGATTCTCCAACTTCACATCCACCTTTGTGCCGCTCTCAATGATACTTTGGTTAAGGATGGTCACCGTTCCCATCGTATAATCGACCGTATAATCGACGTTCTCGACCAGTGTCGCACCGCCGGCGGTCACGGTCACACTTCCGCGAGGAACGTTCATCGCGTTCAGACGTATCTCGCTGCCGCTGGAGCCTTTGAACTTACCCACAAGTTTGAACTTGTTCTTCTCGGTCATCTCCTGGGCGTTCACCAGCGTCGAGTCGTACAACTCTTGGAACGTATATTTGGCTGCAATAGCGTCATCGCCTATCGCCTGACGCAGGTAGTCGCCGAACGGCTCCAGTACAGGGAAGATGATTCGACCGCTACCCGATAATGCCGTGTAGCCTTCTATATAGTCGAACTTGCCGTCTGGCGATGGCTTGTTGCGGCTGTCCAGACGGTCGAGGTTCATTACTCTGAGCAACTGTTTGCCTTTGATCACACTCTCCGGCAGGTACTGCAGCTCGGTGCCCACCGAGTCGTTGCGGTACATGACGTACAACTCAAACTTCTCGCTCGTCATGCTCGTCGCGCCTAAGGAATACACGTTCTTCATCATCAGGTCCCACGTGCCGCGACCTTTGTGTTTCGGAGCGTTGTTGCTGCCTTTCAGCATCTTCAATATCAGTGCCGGAGCTTTTTGACCGGTCAGCGTGCTGTCCGCGCCAACTTTGTCCGTCGAGAACTCACCTACCTGATAAACCTTGCCGCCGTACGTATATTCGTATGCCACAGCCAACACCTCGTCCTGGTTCAGACCGCTCTTCAGCGATATATATCCCAACGCGCCGTTCAGCGTATATTCCGAACTGCTGAGCAACCGCGCCGATTCCAACTTCTCATAATCCTCGCCCGGCACTAAGTTGCTGAAGTTCGCCTGAATCACGGATGTCATTTGTTGTATATCGCGCACGTCGCCCACGCTGAGAACGGCGTCGTACTCGTCGTTCGCTTTGTTCGACGGAACAGGCATATTCAGACTTGTCCATTGCGGCGTGCCGCCTGTGCCCAGACTGATATGCTTCGAGTCGTTCTCGCCCAGGTCACTCAGCGCCAATATGTTTCGCGCCTGGTCGTATGCACCTCGTTTGTTCGTTATCCACACCTCTATTCGGTTGATTGTCACGCCGCTCGCTACGTAGGGCAACGTCTGCATGGCGGTCTCGTAGTTGTCGCGGAAGAAGTAACTAAGGAAGAAGTGCCGGTTCTCGTCGTAACTGTCAATGTTTACCTCATACTTCGTCATCTGTGCTCCGCCTTCGCTGCTCACACTCTGGCTCTGCGAGTTCTGTTGTGACACCAGTGCCTGCACTTTCAACTTGCCGAACTGCAATCCTACCTTCACGCCGAACAACGCCTGCGTGCCGCGGATAAGACTGCTGTTCAGATCCATCGTAACGTTACCGCCTTCTATCGATTGGATAATATCGTCCTCCTTGCCTTTGTACGCAAGTTTCAGGTTCTGCTGGTCAAAACTGAACGACGCCTCGGTGTTGTAGTTCAGGTTGAAGTTCAACTTGTCGCCTACCTTGCCGTTGATCGACGCTTGTATCTTCTCGTCAAAGTCGAAGATGTTGTTGTTGCGCGAACGCTCTGTCAGCGACGGATTGTCGATGTACTGGTGCTTGAAGCCGAACAGCAACTCCGCACTTCCTTGCATCTTCAGTTGCACACCGCCCGGACCGAACACTTTGTCTGCCGGTCCGATGTTGAACTTCATATCCGTGATATCGAACTTCCGCTCGTTGCTGTGCTCAACCTCGCTGATCTTCTGCTTCCAGTAGCGGTTCATCTGCTCGCGTTCGCTGTAACTCAAGTACTCCTCCTGGTTGAGCAGATACGGCGTGGCTATATCTACATCGCCGATCTTCGTGTGAATGATGTAATACCCGTTATCCGGATTGTACTCTACTGTGGTCGTCTGCGTGTCTTCAAACTGCATCGTTCCGCGTATAGCCGAATCCTGTTCGGCTGTAGGTACAGTCGGATCAATAGCCGCATCCGTCGTCGTGGCTGCGGTGGTACTGGCCTTGTCTGCCTCGCCTGACTTGTCGGTTTTCCCGCTGTCATTTGTTTTTCCCGCGTCGCCTGACTTGTCGTTGTTACGCGGCGGACGACGGTCACGTGTCGTGGTCGTTGTTGTGGACTTGTTCTTCGAACTCGACGGAGCAAGCCAGTCAGGCAACTGCGCCCAACCGGCCTGACTCACCAGCAATGCCAGCGAGATCAATAGTATGTATAGGGATTTATTTCTCAATTATCAGTCTTCTTTCGTTCGTTTCAGGGCTATCTTGTAGCCCGTTTCCAAGGCTCCCATGCATCAGCCATATTTGGCTGATCATAGTAGTTTCAGTGCTTGTCTGATCACCGCCTCAACCGTCGCTTGCGGGTTCTGCGTCAAGATCTTATCTACCGCCTTGCTGCTTGCTGCGGCTGCAAATCCGAGCATTGTGAGTGCGCTTACGGCCTCGGTCTTTACTTCCGAGTCCGCGGCTACGGGCTCTTCGTCAAACAGGTTAGTCGGAGTGTCTGCACCTAAATCTACCTTCAGCACTTTGTCCTTCAGGTCAACAATCACGCGCTGTGCGGTCTTCGGACCAAAGCCTTTGATCGAACTCAACGCTTTCACGTTACCCGTCGCTATGATCTGACGTATATCTGCTGCCGAGTATGCCGACATAACCAGCCGTGCCGTGTTCCCGCCTATGCCGCTCACGGTCATAAGCATCTCAAACAACTGACGCTCGCCTTTTGTCGGAAATCCGTACAACTCGTGTGTATCTTCGCGAATGATCTCCGTGCAATACAACCTGCACGCCTGTCCCGCAGCTGTGGCGGTTCGTTCCTTGCCCGACAACTGCGTGAAAGTGGTGAGCGCAATATTGATTGCATAGCCTACGCCTGCCGCTTCGATGACAGCCAGTGTGGGACTGAGCTCTGATAACTCTCCTTGGATGTATTCAATCATTTCTGTTTTGTTTCGTATCAATTGATTCGCAATCTCGCCCGCACAATCGTGCCTATATCTCATACAAGCGTGCATACATTATAGGTTGCGTGTTGGCATGCGTGCGCACAAAAAGCCTACAAAGTTACAAAAACTTTTCCGTATTTGCAAATTTTGGCATTACTTTTTCCCGTATATCTGTTATTTTGTCCACTCGTGTAATCAATTTGCCGCTATATCTTCTCTCTCCTTTGTCTCCATCCCTCTCACCTATTCCCGCCCATCCGTCTCACCCGTTCCGCTCACCCGTTCCGCTCATCCGTTCCGCTTATCCGTTCCGTTCGATCGTTCCGTTTTCGACCCATTCCCGCCCCATTTCCGCCCCATTTCCGCCCCGTTTCCACTCCGTTTTCGATACCATATCGAACCCTTACCGTAATATAACCGCAACATACCCGTATGATACCCGTAGGATAACTGCCTTATTTTCAATTTTGTAAACATATACTATATATACGTAGTATATATACTTTTTGTCCTTTTTTTTGAAAAAATCCGACAAAAGAATGTCTTTGAAAAAATGTTCCAAAACTTTCGATTTGATTGCCGAATATTATGATTTTCGGAATAAAAAATATGTTTTACAGCATTTAATTTGTAAAATCGAATAATTTTTTGTATCTTTGTAGGCTTTTTGTTATTATTGTTCGCACGCGCACGCTTACCGAAAACGAACTCTGCAAGTTCTTGCATGGCTTGTGGTGGCGCACAACTTCCGGCTGACACAATGGCAAAAGGTAAGGACAGAAGAAAAATAATCACAATCTTTACAATACAATGAAAAACAAATATCCCCGTTTTTTATCGGTGCTTTGTGCGCTGATGATCGCCACAGGTGCTTCCTGGGCTGTGCCCGCTTATCGCGGTTGGCAGACCCGCACGCAGCCAGATGGCACAACCATCACTATCCGTCAGGTCGGTGATGAGTTCTATCACTATTGGGAGACCGAAGACGGCAAGGTCGCCGCCGAGCAACCCGACGGCACATTCGTCGTTAATGATGAACAGCACCCGACAGATGCTCAGTTCAGAGCGTTGCGTAAAGCTTCGAATATGTACAAATCTCGGCCTCGCCGGGCTATTGGCGAACGAAATTTTGCGCCGAAAGGACTGGTGATACTGGTGCAGTTTGCCAATGTGAGTTTCAAGTCGGCGAACAATGCCACCGCTTTTGATAGCATGCTTAACCAAGAGGGCTATAGCTATGGTGGTGCTACAGGCTCGGCGGTAGATTACTTCAAGGCGCAGTCCAATGGCCAGTATGTGCCGGCATTTGACGTGTTCGGACCTGTGACTTTGCCCAATAACCTTGTGTATTACGGTGAGCAGGGAACGATAAACGGCAGTCAGGAGAACGATATGTACATGGCTGATTTTGTGATAGATGCAGTAAAGGCTGCAGATGCCGCTGGTTGTGACTTTAGCAAGTATGACAGTGACAATGACGGCTATGTGGATATCGTATATTTCTTCTACGCAGGCAAAGGTCAGGCTGCAGGCGGAACATCGGAAACAATCTGGCCGCACAACTGGGAGCTGGCGAGTGCGCTTTATTACGGTCAAACACATGGTAATTCGGGATATTCGTACGGCAACTTGCCGCGTTTGGATAATAAGCGGATAAACAACTATGTGTGCTCGGCGGAGTTGAAGAGCGATGGTTCACGTTCTGGTATAGGAACGCTGTGTCATGAGTTCAGCCACGTGTTAGGTCTGCCTGATTACTACGATACTGATTACGGCACCAACGATGACAATGGTGTGACTCCGGGCACATGGTCGTTGATGGATCAAGGTAGTTATAACAACGACGAAATGACCCCGCCGAACTATAGCATATACGACAAATATTTCATGGGCTGGGCTACGCCGAAGCTCCTTGCCAAAGATGCCAAGGCGAACGTTACGATGACAACCGGTTACGATGACGCATATCAGATAACCGGCAGTACATCGCTCTTGCCTTATACCAACACGGGGACAATCTACTATATTGAGAACCGCCAAAAGACAGGTTGGGATGCCGGTCTGCCCGGGTCGGGTATGCTGGTGTGGCAGGTAAAATATAACTCGACAGCCTGGAGCAACAACAAGCCGAACAACACCGCCGGTAATCCGCGTTGCACAATTGTTCCGGCTGACGGCAAGACGAAGAACTACGGTTATGCAAGTGACTTGTTCCCAACAAGTAGTGTTAAATCCTATACGCCGGTTACAGGCTGTGCGCTTACGGAGATCACCAAATCTTCCGGAAACATTACCTTCAAGTACAATGGTGGTGTGAGCGGACACGACGTGGTTATAAATGCTACAGGCTGTACCGTTACGCCGAGTGCCACTACCGTGGAGAATGGCACGGGATTGACTGCTACCATCACTCCTACTGATGCTACATACGACTACACGAGCCTGACCGTCCAGTTAGGCAGCACAACGCTGACCAGCGGAACACACTACACCTTAAGTGCTGACAAGAAGACGCTGACAATCAAGGGAACAGCCATCACCGGCGATGCCTCAAACAGTATAACCATCACCGTGGTTTGGACGAAGAATCGCTACAGCTACGCTATGTTAGGCGAGAACTGTACCGAAGAACTTGAGGGCACAGTGACTAAGAACGCTGCATTAAGCCTCACAATCGCTCCTGCCTCCGGATTTACATTGGCAGATGCTGTTTGTTGGGACGTTGAGATGGGCGGTACGACACTGACCTACGGTACTGGCTTTACGTACAACAGCAGCACCAATACATTCTCTATAGCCTCTGTAACCGGTGATGTGTCTATCCTCGCGTATGGCGGCCGTTCGGTAACATGGCAAGCCAACGGCGCAGCATTTGCCACCACCATTGGCCTGAACAACAAGATTGCTCTACCCGCTACCAGTCCTGATGATTGCACAGGCGGTAAGAAGTTTGTTGGCTGGTGTGCAAACAGTAGTTACGAACATGCTACTGTAGCCCCCATGTTTGCCAAAGCAGGTGACACCTATTCGGTGGGCACATACTATGCCGTCTATGCCACGGCTACCGGTGGCGGAGCGTCCTCGTGGGATCTGGTCACAGATGCCTCAAGTCTGCGCAGCGGTGATATATTGGTGATTGCCAGCAATACACAAGGCAAGACTGCCGGAGATATTTCCTCACAAGTAATGACGGAGGTTGAATCTACGTTCAGCAGCGATAAATCTTCCATCACCTCCTTGGGCTCGGGAACGATTGAACTTACGCTGGGTGGCACCGCAGGCGCGTGGACGCTGACTTCATCCAACGGCGTGCTGGGCGCAACGGCTGTGAAGAAACTGGCTTGGGATAGCGGAACGCAAACATGGAGCATCAGTATTTCCGGCAGTGACGCTACAATCCAGAACGGAACGGACACCTACGGACGATTCCTGCACAACACAGGTTCTGCGCGTTTCACTACATATTCTTCTGCTACAAGTGCTGCAATGCTTCTGCCGCAGTTGTATCGCAAGTCGGCAGGCGTGACGTACAGCGATTATACAACAACCTGTGTTGTTTGTGCGCTGACAAGTATCTCGCTGAACACCGATGCTGTACAGAAGTCATTTACTACAGATGATACTTTCAACTCTACGGGGTTGGTTGTCTCGGCTAATTACAGCAACTGCTCGTCGCGTACCGTAACACCCGCGACTATCTCTACACCGGACATGACTGCTGCCGGCAACAAAACCGTTACCGTTACCTATACGGAGAACGAGGTGACAAAGACTGCAACGTACCAGATCACCGTTACTGCTGTGGTCAAACATACTGTAACTTGGAAAACCTGCGGCGGTACGACATTCAAAACCGAGCAGGTGGTAGATGGCGATCCGCTTGTGCTGCCTTCACCTGCACCCGGCGCGAACACCGAGGGTAAGGCGTTCTTCGGCTGGACGACCGAGGAACACTATACCGGTGCGGAGGCGCCGACGCTGATTACAGCTGGCGGCGCAGTAAATGCCGATGCTACATATTACGCAATCTATCATTAAGTCTAATTCGGATACAACACAATTCTTATGAAGACTACCAAATATATACTCACCCTCGTGCTCGCCTTCTGGAGTGCAATGGGGAATCTATACGCTGTAGAGAAATCGTATTACAATTCGATTGACGGCAAGAGTGGTACAGCTCTCCGTGAGGCATTGACCACGTTAACCTACACCAAGCACACAACGGATGTGGGCTACAACTGGACGTTTGACGGCATAGACATCGTGAACGGAGAAGTGCTGGATATATACTCAACTTGCACGTGGACTGCTTCTCAGCAGGGTAAGAACTATACAGACATCTGTGACAGTTATAACCGCGAGCATTTAGTGCCGCAGAGCGTGTTTGAAGAGAAAACTCCCCAACGGAGCGATCGCCATCACTTGTTTCTGGCTGATGGAAAGGTGAATCAGATTCGTTCATCGTACCCGTTTGGCGAGACAGATGCTACGAATGGATTCAGTGGCTTGAGCAATGCAAACAAGGCTCTTGGGCAATTCGGCGTTGCCGCCAGCGGTTATACAGGCAATGTGTATGAGCCCGCAGACGAGTATAAGGGCGATATAGCTCGCGCGGTACTATATATGGTAATCCGCTACGCCACAAGCGACGTGTGCAAAACGTACGGCGGCAGTGCGAACGCTTACCCCGTTACCACTTGGTCGAATGCGATGTTCAGTAGCAGCCTGAGCACAAACTACGGCTTGTCTGATAAGACGAAGGCTGTCTTCCTGGATTGGCATCGTAATGACCCTGTTTCCGCCAAAGAGGTGGCGCGCAACAATGGCGTGGAAGCAAAGCAAGGTAATCGTAACCCGTTCATCGATCTTCCTGACTTGGTGGAATACCTCTGGGGAAACCATGCCGGAGAGACGGTTAATTTAAGCGGTCTCACTATTGCAACCGGTGGTGGATCTGTTCCTACCCCGTATGAATTGACGCTGAACCGCCACGGCGTGACTCAGACGCTTACCTGCACAGGCACCTATACCTTGCCTACAGCATCAACGGAAGAAGACGCTTGCGACGGCTGGGAGTTCAAAGGCTGGACTACCAGTAGCGACTACAACAGCACTACTGCACCGACCTACACAACAAGTGTTTCGTCTGCTGCTACACTATACGCGGTGTACGGTAACACTACTTCATCTGCTCCGATTCGAAGAAGCCCCGCTGCGGTAGGTACAACACTTTGGGCAGAAACATGGACAGGAGCCACAACTGCTAAATCAGGCAGTAATAGTGCAACACCAAGTGCAAACTATGGTAAAGGCACAACTGTCTACAATAGTGGTTCGGTTACATACACCCAATCAGCGAATACAGTGTATGTAAGAAATGAAAATACTGGTGGTGGAACCGCACCTGAATTGTTGCTAAGTAGCGGTAAAACATGGACGATAAGTAATATTCCAACTGGTGAAGCTACAGAACTGACACTTACATACAGTTCTAATAACACCAAATCAAGTGTGACATGCTCAACTACTGGCGCATCAATTACCGGATCATCAAAAAGTTACACAATAACAACAGGTGGGGCCTCTACAATCACACTTGAATTTGGTTGTTCAGGTAACACTCGTATTGATAATGTTAGTTTGACTGTCAAAACAGCTGGCACGGGCGGTGGCGGTGGCAGCACCACAACCTACAAGACCTCACCGGATTGTGGTACATTACGTACAATCACATTGAGCAGTGACGGCGTTGTGACTGGTGGTGATTTTCTAGCGAATGTGTCATCTGCATACCCGGGCGCAACCATTACACTGACAGATGATCCCGATCCGGGTTATGAGTTTGGCAGTTGGACAGTGACAAAACAAGGCGGTGGAACGGTGACTGTAACAAACAACCAGTTCACCATGCCCGACGCGAATGTTACTGTTTCGGCTACGTTCAATGCTCTTACTCGTTATAACATCCGCTTCTTCAACAACGGCAGCCAAATTGGCAGCACGCAATCGGTATATGTCGGCGGTACGCCGAATATTCCTGCCGATCCTGAGGGATGCGACGATTATACGTTTGTTGGCTGGTACACTTCATCGCTTGCAACCAATAACACCACAAGTCATACATGGGTAACCGACTTTACCGTCAGTGCCGCACAGGATTACTATGCCGTATTTGCCCACACCGAAGGTGGCGGAGGAAGCAGTACTCCTGTAAAAGCAACATCTATTACCATAGGAGATGAGGTGATCTTAGTATATGAAAATGGTGATACCAAAAAAGAGTTGTCAGGATTCTCATCTACTTCAACCGTGTATGGAACTGTTGCAGATTACACTACAACTCCGGCAGGAACTTACGCATTCCAAGTGGTAGCAGGCTCTTCCACCGGCACTTATGCGCTTAAGCATGGCTCAGTCTATGCGTATTGGTCAAGCGGTAATAGTTTGTCATCCTCTGGAACGCTAAATGCCAATTCTTCGTGGAGTATTTCTTTCAATAATGGAAATGCGATTATTGCCAATGCCAACACCTCAAGCAGAGTTATTTACTACAATACTGGATCTCCGCGTTTCGCATGCTATACAAGCGCTCAAGGGGCTGTTCAACTATATAAGATGGGTGCAGGTGGCGGCACAACCTACTACACTTCAACAACAAGTTGCGCATCGGCTTGTACGACTTTGGCAACGCCTGTAGTAACAGCTACACCGGGCAACGGGCAGATAACCCTGACATGGCCGGCAGTTGCGGATGCAGATCATTATACCGTAACAATCAGTAGCGGAGCAGGCTACACAACAGAGTGTGGTAGTGCTGCAAGTATAAGCGAGGTAACCGGCACGACTACAAAGACCTGTGTCATTTCCGGCTTGACAAACGGTTTGGAGTACACGACCACAGTTGTAGCCAACGCAACGAGTGCCACTTGTGACAGCGAGGCGGACACCGATACCGCAACTCCGCAAGATTGTACGCCGTGGGCTGATCCGACTCTGAGTTGGAACAACTATAGCCTGAATACAACAACAGCCACGACTGCTACGTTGACAGTGACCGGTACAACGCACGGCACATTGTCGTTTGAGTCAAGCAACACCGATGTGCTGACCGTGAATAATGACAACGGTGCAGTGACTGCAGTCGGTGCCGGCGAAGCGACCGTGACAGCGCACTGGACAGCAGCCGGTGGCTATTGCGAGAAGACAATGACCTCGTCCACCTTCGAGGTAGCAGGCCCGCTGACCATCAGCTTCAATGCCAACGGCGGTTCAGGAACGATGACTGCTCAGACTGTGACCTACAAAGTGTCAACGGCAATCAAGGACAATGCCTTCGAACGTGAGGGTTACACCTTCATCGGCTGGGCAACCACTGCCGATGGCGAAAAGACCTATGACGACAAGCAGAGCGTAGCGTTCACCAACTCGCTGACCTTGTATGCTGTATGGCAACTCAATAGCCATAATGTCTCGTTCAGTTCACCTACAGGCGCAACCGTAACGGTTAATAATCAGTCAAGCAGCCCGCAAAGTGTTGCGTACGGCTCGACGGTAACAGTGCGCATTACGCCGGCTGAGCACTACACGATTACATCTGTAGCAGTAAGCGGCGCAAGTGGTAATGTGGATTTGACCGGTACAGGCGAAACACGCACGTTTGCTATGCCTGACGAGAATGTGACTGTGACTGTCTCGATGGAAGCCGAGAGCCAATATACCGCAACGTTCTATAATGGTACAGCATCGTTTGCAACCGTCAACGGCTACGTGGACGATGATATCAACGCTCCGGCAGGCACACCTGCATCGTGTGACGATGATGAGTTTACCTTCATCGGTTGGGTAGCCGCCGCGCAGACGGAAGAGACAACCTCTATGCCTTCAGTGCTTACCTTCCCGCAAACGATGCCAACGGGCGATGTTTCGTACTACGCCTTGTTCCGCCGTAGCGAAGGTGGTGGTGGCGGTGAAGCCAGTGTTACCTTCAATACAGCGGCAAGCGATGGTAACACCGCATACACCGATGATTCGGGTATCAAGGCAAACCTCGTGGCAAGCAGTAGCGGTATAGCTTCGTTTGAAGGAGATAGGTTGTATGTCGGCACGAGCGGAGTCAAGTTAGGCTCGTCTAACAATGTCGGTTATATAACTTTGACACTTTCTTCTGCCATCACAACCGACAAAATTACCGTGATTGCCAGCAAATACGGCACGGATACCGGTGACTTGGAGATAGAGGTGAACGGCTCAACGGCGTTCGGCGAAGCTAAGTCACCTGAAGATGGTACATTGGAGTTCACCGGTGATGAGACAGAGATAAGCAGCCTGACTATCTCCACAACCTCCAAGCGCGCGTACATCGCATCTGTCAGCCTGGGCGGTGGCGGAACAAGTTATTATACTACAGCACCGGCGTGCATTCCTTGCGAAAATCAAGTTACGCTAACCAAAGGTGCTGAAAGTAATGGTACGTTCACGCTTGACAAAGCCAACGGTACGTACGACAACTGCAAGAAGAACTTCAGCGTAACAGTTTCGGGTATTACTCCTGCAACGGACTATTATTGTACAGGCGTAACGGCAACGGGTAATAGTATGTATGTTGCAGTGAATGGTCCTGACGGCAGTGGTAACTATACCGTAGCGTATGCCAAGGGGCATAGTATAACCTCAACTATTACAGCCAACTTTGCTCCTATCCCGACATACACGGTGACTTGGAGCATTGATGGCGATGAGTCACGAACCGAACAGTATAAGGAAGGCGATCCCATCGACTTCTCGCATGATCCGGGCGATTGCTCATCCGGCAAGAAGTTCATGGGCTGGAGTGCAGTCGAGGTCGACGAACAGGACGAAGCCCCTGCATACGTCACCTCGGCTACGATGGCGACAAGCCCGATAACCTACTACGCTGTATTCGCAGAGGAAACCACCGGTAGTGGAGGAAGTTCCACTTTTGATGGCTCAACTCCCGGCTCATACAAAATATATGCTCAGGTCGGAGATACCAAATACTACGCTACAGGTACGGGAAGCAAAATCAGTTCTACCACCAATGCGGCTGAGGCAACTGAATATACATTTGAGTCAGTTACTGGTGGTTTGGCTATAAAAACCGGTGATACGTATATAACTTATAGCAGTAGCACCAATTTGGGAACAAACGCCTCCGCCTACGCATGGACATTTGCAAGCGGCACCAAAGGAACATGGCGAGTTAATTCCGAAACAACCGGTCGCGCTTGGATATTCCGTGCCGGTTCAACATATCAATTTGGTGGATACTCAACGAGCAATGTGACAGCCGGTGGTACCGAATACTATGACTTGGAAATCGAGGGTAATGCCGGTTCTTCAACCACCTACAGCGGCTACACGACCTCTTGCGAGGTGCCGACTAACGTAACAGTCACGTTCAATGCCAATGGCGGTACGGGTACGATGACCAACCAAACAATCTCGTACAACACACCAACTTTGTTGAAACCAAACGAATTTACTCGCGAAGGATATGTCTTCCAAGGTTGGGCAACTACAGCCGATGGCAGCGTAGCGTATGACGATGAAGGTTTGGTTACATTCAAACGCCGCACAACAATCCTATATGCTGTATGGGCATTGAATAGTTATACCATCACATTGGTTCAGCCCAGTGGCGGTACGGTAAATACCTCGCCTGCTGCAACAGCCGAATATGGAGAGATTGTAACAGTAGTGGTTACTCCGGACAGCCATCACACCTTCGGTTCAATAACCGTTACGAAGAATAGTGGTGGTTCTGTATCCTTGTCGGGCAGCGGAGTTACACAAACGTTCACTATGCCAGCTGACAATGTGACGGTAACCGCTTCACTGAACGTTATTCCTACCTACACGGTAACTTGGAGTGCCGATGGTGATGAAACGAATCAAGCGCAATACATCGAGGGCGAGTCTATCGTCTTCCCTGCCACGGCAGACGGCTGCGAAGGTAAGACCTTTGTAGGCTGGAGTGCTACGCAGTTTGCCGAGACCGATGATGCACCTGCACTCGTCACCTCAGCCGTGATGGGTACAAGCAACCTGATCTACTACGCTGTGTATGCCGATGCAAGTAGCGGCGGTGGCTCTACTACCGAGACCTACGGATTTGAAGATGTAGACAATGCTACGAACTGGACGATTGAAGGACCAGTAAAAGACGCTGGCGCGGCTGCAACAGGCTCGTACGCAGGCAAGATAAATACGAACAACACGTACATTACGTTCAACAACAAGGTTAAAGTTACTAATTTCTCCTTCAAGTTGGCCAGAACTTCTACGAACAGCAACTACAATGTTTACGTAGAAACATCTACTGACAATTCTGTATGGACTGCTGTAGAAACATATCCGATGAGTGATTTCGCTAACGGATCATTTACTGCCAAGAGCAAAGATTTCGATGGAGTAACAGACCTGTACGTTCGTTTCCACTGTTATAACACGACTGCCGTTCGTTATGTTGATGATATTTCTATCACGTACGGTGGTGGCGTAAGTTACAGCGGCTACACAACCTCTTGCGGTGCAAGCATCAGTGCAAGAAACGGACAGTGGATCACCAGTGCTAACGGGCAGAACGTTAAGGCTGTACTCCGCGTATCAGCCAAGAACTTTGGCGAAGCAACAACCCTGTCGGCAAGTTCAAGCAATAGCAATTTTGCTGTTTCGCTTGCCGAAACGGCTGTTCCTGCTACCGCTGCGGGACTGACCACTGACCTTACCATAGAATATACGCCTGTGAGCGCGGGCGCGACGGAAAGTGCAACGATCACTCTGACGGCAGGTGCCGTGAACAAAACAATCACGGTCAACGGTCGCTCGTTGCCAGATCGGTTCCTTATCTTGACGAAGAAAGCCTCTACCTGGTACGCTTTGCCGGCTAACATGACAAGCGGTAGCAAGCAATACGAGGGAGTGGTTGTCACTCCGAATAACAACACGACGCCGACTGCTGTTAGTGTATCACCGTCCACATTGGTATATAGCCTGAAGTCTGTGGCAGATGCACGCTATGCAAGTGCAGGCCAGAGTGTACGTCTCATAGGTAACAATGATCTTTGCTTATGGGGTGAAGTGGCAGCTGATGAGACGGGTATCCAGAATAGTGCCAAGTTATCTGACGCCAATGGCGCTAATACCGATTGGCTGCTCACAACAACCGATGGTGTACACTACCAAATAGCCAATCCGAACCATGCAGACTTTGCTTCTGGACGTCAGTTATCCTTCGGCCTGAATTTCGGCCAGTATGAGCAGGAAACGGAACTGTATTTCGTATCTACCGGCTGTAACAGTCAGCCGCAGAATGTACACGTCAGTGCGCGGCGCGGTGATGCTACCTTCTCATGGGTAAGCAATGCGGCAGAGATGCACATTGACGTATATTCCGATGAAAGCATGACTGCACTTGTCAAATCGGCTACGGCTACCGCTGTTCCGTATTACATGGACGGCCTGACGCAAGAGACAGACTACTGGTATCGCCTCACGCCGGACGAAGATACCGATTGCGCCGTAACAGGAACATTCCACACCTCCGGTCCGACAATCGATGTCGTGGAGTGGAGAGAAGATACGGTAGTCATTCTGGTAGATAAGCCCGAAGACATGCACCCGAAGATTGTGATTGCCGGTCAAGAGGAGCATGGTATAGGTACAGGTGTGACCGCTACCGAGCTGTTCTTCTCAAAGTATTTCGAGGGTGCCGGAAATATGAAACTAATATCAATATACAACGGTACAACCCGGGATATATCGCTGACCAATTATAAGATATTTAAGTATAATTTCAACTCAAGTAATCAACATAATAATACAGATAATGATAACGAATATCCGTTGGCAGGTCTCGGTACAATCCGGGCAGGGCAGGAGATTATCTTCTTCACGCGACCATTAGTTTCGGAAACATCATTGAGTGCATGCTCATCTTCTTTCCTTGGTGAGATGGCAGAAAAATCCGGTGCCGATGAAAACCCGAGATGGATTGAGTGTGATGGTAGCAAATCGTACAATGGAACAACATTCAAGAAGTTTGACTTCTCAGGCAATGACCCGTTGTATTTGTACAAGGGCTCGGACCTCATTGACATCATCGGTGCTGATGAAACGGCTCCGGGATCGGACTCCAAGAACTGTCGCAATGAACCTGCATGGGCAGGAACAATTCAGAATATGGACTACAGGAAGTCACCAAGCGACACAACGTTTAATGCGTTCTACGAAGCATCATCCGTTAATCCTGCCACGACAGCCGACTCAATAGCATTGCTGAATGCTTTCGGTATCAACCTGAGTGATTCCATCATCAATGCAACCACAGCCCGCTGTGTGCTCTTCCGCTATAGGATGGTTACATCCGGTGAGAATGCGGTTGCGAACAACAGCGCTGATTTCGCTTCGTTCACTCCTGATGAATGGCGCGGACGTTCGGTATGTGTGGCTACTTCTACATATCCAACAGCAGGCGTAAGTGACGACAGCCCGTCAACGTGTAACTCCTATCAGGACCTGGGTACGTTCAACTACAGCGAATATTACATGGATTGGAAGACCATTGGTGACGATAGTGACTTGTCTAATTATGTAATAGGTGGCGTAGAGACTGGTACTGAGAACTTGTATGAGTTGCCGATTGCCAATCTGGCACAGTACTCTTGCTTGAATCTGCAATTCCTCTTGTTAGATGCAGATGACAACACCGAGTTGTCAAGTGTGAATGCTCAAGTGCCTATCCTCGTGAAAGGCTCACATGCCACCAACGATCCCATCTTCAATGAGATAATGAAGACCGATGGCGGAGTGCCACTATACGACGAAAGTATTGACCGCTGCAAGACGTGCGAGGTACTTTTGCTTAACGGAGCAACATTAACCAAAGCTTCCGATGCTGCTACTCACGATGTGGCACGGTTCAAAGATATAACATTGTATCCCGGCAGTAAGTTGATCGTGCCGAGTGAAACGAACTTCACAGTCAACACTCTGACGTGTCGCGTGGAAGGTGATGATGTGCCTCTGACCGAGTTGACAGGCAATCTGATGAATGAGTCGAAGCAATTGGTTGTAACACGAAGAATAACCAACGATAGGTACTACTTCTTCTCACTCCCGTACGATTGCCGTATGGCAGATATCCGTCTGGCTAACGGAGCACCTGCTACCAACGGTGTTAATTTCCGCCTGCTGGAGTATGATGCAGATGCACGTGCCGAAGAAGGAAGCCATTCTGGTGTCCCGGGCCATTGGAAGTTGGCTACAGGCGACCGGTTGATAGCAGGTAAGGGCTATGCTTTGGCAGTCAACTCCAAGAAACCGAAGGAGATCGTCTTCCCGATGACTATCCCGAGCAAGAACCTCACCTACGAGGAGCACACGAAGGTAACGAACACGGTGGACATCAACGAGTATGTGGGTGCAGCACGTAAAACTAACTACAACTGGAACCTCATTGCTCACCCGTATATCACAAAGTTCGAAGTAGTGAGCGGTGCAGAGAACGTTGAGGCGTACTGGGAGAGCCCGAGCCGTGAGAACAGGGATTGGGTTGACGACTGGCAGACATGGGAAGACCCGACACAACCAACGGATACTACGCACACTCAAAACCCGGACAGCACCGAAACGCATATCGGCGATATCTTAGAGAGTGGAACGGTTGACAATGGTTTAGTTTGGGTTCTGTACGCAAACGCTACAATGGAACTGACAGGCGGTGGACAGATGGTTGACTTCTCAAGTCTGGAAGCTGTGCCTTGGGCTCAACACCGTCAGTTTATAAAGGACCTCAAGATCGGTGGTGATGTGCAGAAGATCGGCAAATATGCTTTTAGTCAATGCACGAATCTGGTGACAGTCACAATAGCTGCTCCGGTAACGAATCTTGCTTCGTATGCTTTCGCCGGTTGCACTCAATTGAGAAGCTTCCGAATCGAATCGACGCAGTATATTAGCGCGACTACTACAACCTTTGATGGCGTAAGCACTTTGTCAGTATATGTACCGCAGTCCATGTATGACCAGTATCTTCAAAATTCGCCATGGAATAAGATGGCTCTCTCGGCGTTTGACGGCAGTTCGACTACCGGCGGTGATGGCTCTAATACCAACCCGACTCCGCGCAGAGCAGTGGAACACCCTGACGGCTGGACGGAGAGCCCTGGAGGTATATACGTTACCAGACCGACCGTAACGGACGGCAAGGTAACCTACGAGCAGCTTTGGATCAATGCGGTAACGGATATACCTCCGTTCACGGCAATGTTCATCCAGGGTGACGGTCGCGGCGAGATGACCTTCAATATGTATCCCGCATCGCCGGCGCCTAAGCGCAGTGCGCGTGCAAGCCGCTATGAGACAAAGGATCATACCGTATTTGTGGGTGTCAGCCTCCACAGTGCCAACGGCATGAGCGACCTGACGAGTCTGCGTCTGCGTCCTGACTTCGGCGAACATTACAAGTTCGGACAGGATCTGCTCAAGTTCACGGTATTCAATACCTCGCGTCCGCAGTTGTACATCAAGACGCCTGATGACCAGCTCGCCTTCCGTGCTGTCAGCGACAGCCTGGCTGAACACTCATGGATACCTGTGGGCGTCTATTGCCGCGATGCAGGCGAGTACACCTTCAGCCTGTACGACAAGTATGTGCTGGATGAGATTGAGGCGGTTTATCTGCACGATAATGTCACCGGCATAACGACCAACCTGCTGTACGGCAATTACACGATTGAGACTACTAAGCAACTGTACACCAACACGCGCTTCACGCTCAATGTAATCCTGCGCCGCAAGGTGGAGGTGGATACGCCTACGATGATCGACCACACCGAAGATCCGAACGCTCCGCGTAAGTTCTTCCGTGACGGTGTGATGTACATCATGCGTGACGGAAAGATCTATGACCTGACGGGTAAGCCTGCCGAGTTGGATAAACTGTTGTTGAATCGTTAATTGGAAAGGAACAATCACCATGGAATCGATTCAGCAACCGATCTCACAACGCAAGAGAAATTGGATCATCGCAGCCGCACTCGCAATTGGCTGTACATGGGGAATGATGGTGTTCTACTCCATCGTAGATCGCAATCAGAATGATCTGACAGTAGGCCCGAAGGGAAGTTATGCTCCGCAGACGCCTGCTCCGGCAGCGATAGGCAGTTCGTCGTTCTATCAGGCACCGCGCTACAACGCGCCGACGCACAGACGGGTTATCACTCACCAGCCCTCGGCGTTCGGTTATACGCCTGCGCCGAATGCTGCGATGGGCAGCACCTCGTCGGGCACGGCGATGCGTGTCCATCAAACCAGTAGTGCTACCCTTCAGTCTTATGGCGGTGGCGGTAGTGGCGGCGGAGGTACAGCTTCGTTCAGCAAACGCAATAGTGCAGGCAACGGAGGGGGCGTTAGTTATACCGCTTTGGCGTACACCGGCGCGATATATATTCCCACCCCGCACAATGCCGTAACCGCAGTCGGAGCGAGTGAGGTGGAGAACGTAGCCGCCCGTAAGATGGGTGCCCCCAAGCGGATAAAGATGGGGGGCGGCGAAGGCGAGTGGCCTGATGAACCCGAGGATCCTGCCCCGGACCCCGAACCGCCTGTGCCTGTCGGCGACATCCCTATAGCACTGATGGTTATCCTTGCCGCAGCCTACGCTTTGCGCGTAGTGCTGCACCGCAAGGCTGACGCATAGGCTACCCTACCAAATCGGGAAACGCAGGAATCTCCGGCTTCTTAAGATTCCCGTAAATGCACCATAGCTGACAAAAAAATGCACAATATACGAAAAATATGCAGAATTATTTGCAAATATCAAAAATTTTTCGTAACTTTGCAGCACTTTCGACGAACTGCGCCTTTGATGTCACTATGTAGGGCTCAAAACACGCACTTGTCGTAACATCAAGCCAATAAACATTTACCATATAATGGACAGCTACATCAACATCAAGGTCCGCGTTTGGCGTCAAGCCGGACCAAAAGCCAAAGGGTACTTTGAGACCTACGAACTCAAACACATCTTCCAGGGTGCGTCGTTCCTTGAGATGATGGATATTCTGAACGAGCAACTCATCAGCGAGCACAAGGATCCCGTTGCCTTCGACCACGATTGCCGCGAGGGTATATGCGGTATGTGCTCGATGTACGTCAACGGTCATCCTCACGGTCCCGACAGTGCTATCACCACTTGCCAGCTCCACATGCGTAAGTTCAACGATGGTGATACCATCACCGTTGAGCCGTGGCGCAGTCACGCGTTCCCTGTAATCAAAGACCTGATGGTTGACCGCAAGGCGTATGACAAGATCATGGCTGCCGGAGGATTCATCTCGGTTAACACCGGCGGTGTGCCTGACGCCAATGCTATACCTATCCCCAAGCCTGCTGCTGACGAAGCGATGGACGCTGCCAGCTGTATCGGTTGCGGTGCATGTGCTGCGGCTTGCAAGAACGGCTCGGCTATGCTGTTTGTTGCAGCCAAGGTCAGCCAGCTCGCTCTACTCCCGCAAGGTAAGATCGAGGCGAAGGCTCGCGCCAAAGCTATGGTGGCTAAGATGGATGAACTGGGCTTCGGTAACTGTACGAACACCGGCGCTTGCGCTGCCGAGTGCCCGAAGCAGGTCAGCCTGGCTAACATCGCTCGACTCAACCGCGAGTTCCTCTGCGCGAAGTTCAGCGACTAATCAGCCAACCGTTGTGATAAATCAGCCAAACTTGGCTGATATTATACGAAGAAAAATACCTGTGCCGCTTATAGCGAGCACAGGTATTCTGTTGCTTCCCGGAGTTGTTCTGTAGTGACTTTCTGCCCGACAACGGGCTTGCCTACATCCTTAAGCAAGGAGCAAACGATTGTGCCTTGCTCTTTGTTCTTCTTGTCATGCAGCATGAGTTGCACCAGGTTATCAAAGTCGCTGCAAGTGATGGGCGCAGCACCGTAGTTCTCCAGCATAAACCGGCTGAGTGTACGTACCACCTCTGCCGGCAAACCGCAGATCAGGTGCGACAGGTAGGTCTCTGCCACCATGCCGTACATCACGCAATAGCCGTGTGGCTTAGCCGATTTCTGATTTCTGATTTCTGCTTTCGACTTTTGACTTTCGACTTCCGACTTACGTAGTAGCAACGCTTCGATGGCGTGACCTATGGTGTGACCGTAGTTCAGTATCTGGCGCAGACCCTTATCGTGAGGGTCTTGTTCTACTATCGATTGCTTGAAGGCTACCGACTGCCTGATCAGCTCGCCGAAAGCAGGTGTGGCTGTCTGGCGCAGGTCGTACTCTAACAGTTCGTCCAGCTGCTTGCGCCCTTGCAGTATGGCGTGCTTGATCATCTCGGCATAGCCGGACAACAGTTGTTCGGCAGGCAGTGTAGCCAACAGTTCGGGGCGGATAATCGTTTCTACCGGTTCGGCGAACACGCCTATAGCGTTCTTCAATGACGCTATACCGCTCGCCGCTGATTGCGGCGTGTAATCAATGCCTGTCTTGCCGCCCGTGCCGGCATCTACCATCGCCAGCAGGGTAGTGGGGATATTCATATAATGTATCCCGCGCATGTAGGTGGAGGCTGCAAAACCTCCCATGTCGCATATCACTCCGCCGCCTATATTGATGAGCAAACTGTTGCGCGTAGCGCCCTGCTCGAACAGAAAATCCCAGATACGTTGCACAGAACTGAGGTTCTTGTACTCCTCACCGGCAGGCAGGATCAATGTCGGCGTATCAGCCAAACTTGGCTGGTACATGCTAAAAACAACGGGCAGGCAGCACTTGGCTACCTGCTCGTCGGTCAGCACGAACACTCCGTCATATCGGTGCATAAGCATCGTAAGATTGTCGAGTGTATTGTGTGCAGTCATAATTTAGCTTTTGTCTTTCGACTTTTGACTTTTGTCTTTCGACTTTTGACTATTGTCTTTCGACTTTCTACTATTGTCTCATTTACCCATTCTCGCGCATCATTTTTCCGAAATCCTCATAGGAGATAGCTTTCTCCTCAATCTTGGCAACGGTGCGCAGATGGTCGTAGATCTTGTTCTCTGCCACGCGCTCTACGATACCGCGGAATTGGTTCTCGTCCTTCAGAATATTCTCGGCAAACGAGTTGAGGTACTGCTCCTCTACATGCATCATGCCGTATTGCATAAACTGCATGCGTGCCACCTCGCGTGCGTAGGCGTTGACATCCTCTTTCTCCACCTTGATGCCGTACTCCTTCATCAGTTGGTCCTTGGCAAGTTGCCAGCGCAACTGCTTGATCATCTCAGGGAAGTCGCGATCCAGATCCTCGGGTTTCATGTCTTTGTTTGTAGCAGCTACCCAGCGTTTGAGGAAAGCTTCCGGCAGTGCAAACTCACCGGCTTTCTTCAGGATAGCTGCCTTGGCGTCGAGTCCGAACTTGTACTTGGCGTCCTCAGCCATGTTGCCCTCAATCTCTGCTTTCACGCGTGCGCGGAACTCCTTCTCGTCCTTCGGCGCGTCGGCGGCATATACCTTGGCAAATAGTTCGCCGTCGATGGCGGCAGCCTTGTGGCGCGTGATGGAGGTGAGGGTGAGGGTGAAGTCGCTGTTCAGGTCCTTGATTTCGTCTTTCTTCAGGTCAAGCAGCGAGGCAACCTCTGTCTCGTTCTGGAAAGCCTTCATCGGATTGAAGGTGATCACGTCGTTAACCTTGGCACCCTTGAAGAGCTTGGCTTGCTTCTTGTCAGCCATGTACTGCGGGTTGAGGATAGCGTTCTCCTTTACAATACCGCCTTCCTTCTGCTCGGTCAGCGTGCCGCGCAGAACGTCACCGTCCTGTACCTCATCGGCATCTACATACTCACCGAAGCGCTCGGCGTACGAGTTAACCTGGTTATCCACCATCTTGTCGTCAACGGTGATAGTGTATGCTGTCAGTTTGTTCTTGCCGGTCAGTTTGGCATCGAACTCCTCCGGTACAGCGATGTCGAAGGCGAAGGTGAACTCGGTATCGTTGTCCAGATCCATCGATGGCGTGAGCTCATCGTTGGGCAGCGGGTCACCGAGGATGTGGAACTTCTGCTCCTCAATGTACTTGTTGAGTTCTTCGGCAATCTTGTTGTTCAGCACGTCAGCCAGGACGCTCTTGCCGTACATCTTTTTGATCAGTCCTGCGGGCACCATACCTTTGCGGAAGCCCGGTATGTCAGCCTTCTGACGGATCTGACGGATCTGCTTGGTTACTGCCTCCTCGTAATCGGCGGGCGTGAGTGTCAGCGTGATTACCGAGGTGAGGTCTTTGAATTCTGAATGATTGATTTGCATAACTATTGTATTGTTTTATATTTGTCGCAGTTAATACCTGTTGGCGTGTTGCTTTCGCGATAGGGCGTGTCACCTACGACGCACAAAAAGCCTACAAAGATAGTAAAAGTTTTTGATAAATGCAAATTTTTTGCCCTTAATTATGCTAAATGTACAATGCGGTTGTGATTTTTGATAACAACTACTTGCATTATTCCGTATATGTATCAGGCGTATGCGCCGGCGTGTACGCAAGTATTCGAAAGGTTTCGAAAGACCGGCGTGTGCAATGTTTGTATTTCAAAGTGTAAGAAATTTGTGTGTTTTTATGTCTAAAAGTTGTAATTTTGCTTAATTTTATGTAATTTTGCAGGCGATTTTGCCCTTTGTGAAAATGGAGGACCTAAGCGATATACTATAGATTTGGGCAAAATTTGTTAAAAACCGAAAACAGATATTATGCAGTAAAACCTTTTGATGTTTCGAATGAATGTTTCGCAGACAAATAGAATGTTGCTGGTAGGCATATCTTTGCTTGTCGCCTTGTGTGCGTATCCGGCTCGCCGGCACTCGTCGCGTTATTCGTCGCGTAGTGCAATGCATCATTATATTCGTGTCTCGGCTGATTTTTCATACGCGCGTGAGTTTGCCAACGGTGGCATTGCTATAGATGCAGCCGATGCAATGACGTATAATGCAGCCCGGAGTATTGTGGGCAGCGGCATGACGGAGAAAGGACTATCCGGTAACGGCTTTGCTCCCGGGATAGGTGTCGGATATCGGCTGGTGTACAATCATTTCCTGTTCGATGTAGACTTGGGTGCCGAGTACCGACAGGCTTGGTTGCGACTTACTGCTTTGACTCAAGTGCACGAACCGGCGAAAGATGAACAGGGCTATGATTATGCGGGACATCATACTTGGACGGAACGCCGGTGCATGATAAAACATGCAGGTATTAGTTTGCCGGTTATGCTCGGCGGTGAATGGGATAAGTTCTATTTCTTGGCAGGCATAAAGCTGAATGCGGATATTTGGGGTCGAAGCAGTGAGTGGGGCAATTATTCGCTGGAGGCGGATTATGACCGCTATATGAACTCGTTTGTTGACATGCCTAACCACGGCTATGTGAGCAACGAACCTTACGCCGACGAACCTGTCGTACTGCCGTCTGCGGTACAGTTGAGAGCATGTGCGGAGATAGGCTACTGTGTCTATGGCGCGGATAATGGTCGCTACCGCAAGCAGAGATCGACCAAGGTGTATGTAAGTGCGTTTGGTGAGTACAGCGTGTTGGGTACAGCGGATACGTATATGCCGTTGCTGATAGGTGCTCGCGTTACCGCGCTCATACCCCTTCCTCAGAAGACGAAATGTACTACTTGTGTTAAGGACTAATGAAACAACGATTATACATACTCATGCTGTTAGCAGTCAGCTGTTGGCTGTCAGTTATGCGTGCATACGGCGCCGCCATTACGATGGCTGATCTGCCGTACTTGTGCGATTTTGAGAACGAAGCAGAGAATCAGAACTGGGTGCTTAACCCCTCGGTGAACACCATCACGACGGATAACCGTTGGGTTATTGGCAGTGCTGTCGCTTATACCGGCGACAATTCGATGTATGTGTCGCAAGACGGAGGTCTAAGCAACACCTATGCTTCAACGAACAACGTGCTTCTCGCTTATCGTGACATCACACTTGAGGCTGGCGACTATGATATAGCTTACGATTGGATGGGCTTGGGTAACAAGACCAAAGGTTACCTGAAAATCGTGTATGCCAATCGTCCGAATAGCGGATTGAAGTGTCTGGGTAACAGCGTTGAGCCTACATGGGTGGCAACTTCCGTTCAGCTGATGGGTGACAATGAGCGCCTGGTGGACGGCGATGCCTGGCGGCACGTTCAGGCGCGCGTCACTATCCCCGTTGCGCAGGCTAACAAGACAACAACCCGTCTGCTGTTTGTATGGGTGAATACCGACGTGACGGTCAAGGATAGTATCACATCTGTCGCTATCGACAATTTCCAACTGGCTAAAGCCTCTCCCACGGGCTATCCGAGCAACATACATGTCACCACCATCCTTAACTCCTCCACCATCAGCTGGGAGGGGGATGCCGAGAATTATGAGGTGATGTACCGCAAGAAGACCGACAATGTGTTTACCTCCGTGCCGGTGACCGGTAATACAGTTACGTTGCAGGACATGGAGCATGGTGCCTATGAGTTTTGGATTTGCTCTATTAACGGCGATGACAAGACGCTATATACCGTGTTCCCCGTCGTATATCTGTACCAGACCGACTGCTTTGATGCGCTGAATATGTACAATGCAACGTTTGAATACGGCAAGTGGACATACCGCAACGGTCGTGTTCCGGCAGGTTACACGCGCGTGGATTACGGTCCGGAAGACAAACGCAGCCGTCATACTACGCACTTCGACAAGACCGAGGTTGATCCGCGTACCGTTATCCGTAGCGGGCAGGACACGCTGGCATGCCTGAAGACTATTCCTGAAGGCGAGTTCGGTTCGGTACGTTTGGGAAACTGGCTGACAGGTAGCGAATATGAGTCGATGACGTTCCATTACACAGTGGAGTCGCACTCGACTGCCGTATTACTGATCCGTTATGCCATGGTGTTGGAGAATCCCGACCATCAGGATACTGAGCAGCCGCGATTCACGCTGGATGTGCTGGACGAGCAGGGTGAACCTATTGATATGAAGTGTGCATCGGTGGACTTCCACGCTCCGACCACGCAGGAGTGGAACGATCCGGAGGTGCGTGCCTTGTGGCACAGTTCGAACTGGGTGGACGGCTCCAGCTCTCATGCCGTAACATGGCAGGACTGGCGGACAATAGGTATCAGCGTGGATAGTTATGTAGGACAGACACTCACCATCATTCTCACCTCTTATGACTGCGATCAGGGCGGCCACTTCGGTTATGCGTACTTCACGCTGAACTGTGTGCGCAGCGACGTGGACGGACTGCCGTGGGGCGAAGGCTCATCAACACGTATGTTCACTGCGCCGGAGGGATTTGACTATGCATGGTTCAACCGTACGGATAAGGAGTTTACCGATACAATCACCAACACGCTGACCACCCAATCGCCGTATATAACCGATGGCGGCAGGTACTTCTATGTGCTGGAGTCCGATACGAATACGTATCTGTGCCACGTCACCTATCCGACCAACAAGGACTGCGGCTACTGGTTTGAGGCAAGCGGCAAGCCCCATACGCCGAGGGCGGAACTGGAACTACGCTGGACGCCGGACTCATGTCGCAACGGCTATACATGGTGGAATCGTTGTCATACGGTACTGACCAATCAGCAGAACGGACAGGAGGAGCATCGCTACGATATGACTATAGAGAACAGTTATCTGCTGACCGAAGGCGGTGCAGATCAGGCTATCGGTTATGACAGCGTAGGTACGTATGTGCCGATGCCCGACGAGGGCGGCCATATCCGTATGGGAGTATGGGCTGGCGTATATGCCAGGGGTGAATTGTACGCAGATACAGCATGGTTTGAACTGGATGTGCCGGCAATAGCGCCCACACAAACGCACCTGTACGATACAATATGCCGCGGGCAGTCGGTGGTCTTCCCCGCCGGTTCGCTTGATACGTACACCAACAGCGGCGATTACTATGACAGCCTCAAGTCGGTTGTCACCGGTTGCGACAGTACGGTTATTCTGCACCTCACCGTGCACGAACCCGTCACAGCTGAAGTGTACGACACGATATGCGAGGGTGCTACGTATGAGTTCAATGGTCAGATACTCAGCACTACTACGCGTCGCTCGGCTATTGTCCAGAGTCTGGTTACGGGCTGCGACAGTGTGGTTACGCTGAACCTGATGGTGGCTCCGCGTCCCGTTCATAGGCTCGGACAAAGTATGATCTGCTCCGACGAGCCGCTACAGTTCTTCACCACCGTTAGCGAGTATGTGGACAGCATACGTGTGGAGATCGACCAGACCGACACTGTGTATGCGCCTGTTCGCGATGGTGACGAAACGCTGGTGCACTTCGGACATATCGTGTCGGGCGAACGTATCGCTGTAATATACAGTTATATGCCTTGGTGCGACATACAATACAAGGATACGTTGCACTTCAATGTCAAACTGACCAGTCAACTGATTGAGGCGCGGTTTGACGATGTGCTCGCTTTCCTCTCGACCGATTATAACGGCGGATACGTATTTACATCCTATCAGTGGTACATGAACGGCGTAGCCATCGAGGGCGCTACCGGCTCATGGTACTACAACCCGGCGATGGATAAGGATGCGGAGTTTACCGTTTGTGTGACTGAACCTGACGGCACGGTGCAGTGGATATGCCCGTTCACGTTCAACAGCCTGAATATGCCCGATGCGGTAGATGATGTGTGCGAATCGGCACGCCAAGTAGTAATTTACCTGCGCGACGGACAATTGGTGGTGGAATATGGCGGACGAACCTACGATATCTTGGGCAGGACGATTAAGTGATGAATGCATACCAACTGTGACTAAACCTCGATAAAACCCCGATAAAGTATATACAAATGATGATAAAGCGAATCGTATACATAATGCTTGTCGCATGGGCGGCTATCCTGACGGCGGCAGCCCAGTTGCCGCATAGTTACCAGTGCGACTTTGAGGATGCGGCTGAGAATTCACTGTGGGTGCTGAACTATACAAAGAATAGTTCTGCTACTTTTAATAATAAATGGGCTATAGGAAATGCAGTGTCTTCATTGGGCATGCAATCAATGTATATATCTCCGGATGGCGGTATTTCTGCCGGTTATACGTTTGGCGATTCGCGTATAATGATAGCATGGCGCGAGTTGGATATGGAAGCCGGGCGCTACGATGTGGCGTTTGACTGGATGTGCGGCGGCGATTCGGCGCGTGCAGCACTGCTTGTCGCTTGGATTCCGGAAAGCGAGTTTGGAGAAATGAAATGCATGTTCAATGATGATTACAAGGGCGAAGGCAGGGAGTGGCTGGTCAATAACCTGCTAAAGTTTAACGGAAGTGAACTGCTAACCGGTGGCTCCGTATGGACGCATGCCGTCAACACGCTTGAGTCTGACGGAACACCTCACCGCTTGGCATTCTTTTTCGTCTACAGCAGTACTGCTTCTTTGGTACAACCTGGATCATGTGTTGACAACATCCAATTTTCGCGGAACAACTGTGGAGAGCCGAAAAACATGTCAGTGAAGATTGCATCGAGGATGGCAAAGATGGAGTGGAGTTCTTCTGCTGAAGAGTTTAACCTGCGTATGCATCGTATGGGTGACAATTATGCCACACAAGTAAACGGTATTAAGCAGACTAATTTCTCCGCGCAGTTGGCTGATGGTGTGTACGATATACAAATCCGTGTAATCTGCGAGGGGGATACCAGTGTGTGGTATAATTTCCCGACAGCATTTGTGTATGAGACAACTTGTTTCGATTACCTTGACCTGACCGATGAGCGTTGCTCTTTCTCAATGGAGACAGCATCTGATTACAGACAGAACAATGATTTGACGTACGGAAAGATTGACTATGGCTTCACCTCAATGTGGAGTCGTCATACAATCCACTATCATCAGGAAGAGTACGATGCACGTACATTCGGCAGTATTGATAGCCGAGGCAATTCGGTTATGCCTCTCAAGACCGTGCCGGAAGGCGCTCTTGCCTCGGTGCGTGTAGGCAGTTGGGAAAAAACGGCTCGTGTGGCGCGGATAGAGTATGACTTTACGGTGGATGCCAAAGAGGCAAGCGTATTGATGCTGCAGTACGCTATGGTGCTGGAGTCTTCCGGACATGATGAAAAAGAGCGTCCTCGTCTTACCATTGATATTGTGGATGTTAAGACAGGAGAACATATCAGTCCTTGTACTACAGTTGATTTGGCTGCGCAGACCAGTGGTGAAGGGTGGTACAGAGTACCCGATGGGGGAGACGGTACACGTGATGTTTGTTGGCGCGACTGGACTACACTGGGTTTGAATCTAGCTGACTATGATGGTATGGATGTCAAAGTAAAAATAACAGCTATAGGTTGTACCGCTACCATTCATTACGGCTACGCTTACTTCACATTGACTTGTACTGAAGGTAAGGTTCAAGGCGTGCATGTAGGTGGTGCACAAGTCAAAGGAGAGCATTGTGGTCTGGATACGACCAATCAGTTTATCGCGCCAGAAGGATTTAACTATCGTTGGTATAAAGTTACATCCCCAAAAGTGACCCAAGGAACAAGCAACGTGTTAGATGTGGATTACAAAGACACATGCACGTATGCAGTGGATTTGTCGTACAAGTCGAATGCCAATTGCCGTTTTACGCTCTATGCCAATGCAACGCCACGTTTCCCCATACCGGAGGCGACTTACACTATCACACAGCACGATTGCGGCAACTACATTACGTTCAACAACACCAGTCATATACGTACGCATATCTATGAGACCGGTGAAGAAGTAGATACTCCCTTACCACCTGAGAATTTCCGTTGGGACCTTGATGGTGTGAGTCAGGATCAGTCGTGGAATCCTTCGTTCCGATTGCCGGATGACCGTCAGGACTATCTGTTCAAGTTATACGCAGGTGTAGGATTGTGTATGGATAGCTTAGAGATTCCAGTACATGTGCCGGAACTCGTTCCAGACTCGGTGGTGAAGGTGGTGCAAGTATGTGATGCCGACAGACCTTATCCAATTAATGGAGTGTATTATGTAAAGGATACGCTTATCAAGGAATGGGGATACAACCGAATAGGTTGTGACAGCCTGCATGTGACCGATCTTAGGTTTGTGGATGCGATCCATGATACGATTACAGCCACTATCACTGATGGTGAGACCTACATGTTCGCTGGCAAGCCACTCACCCTGCCCGGTGAGTACGATAGTCAGGCACTGGTCAGCACAGCCGGTTGCGATAGTTTTGTACACCTCACACTGGAAGTGTATGTGCCGTTGCAGATGGAGATTACGTCGGTTGAGAACCCGTGTGACGGTGCTTCCTCATACCTTATAGAAACGCACGCGCGTAAGGGCTTGCCTGATAAGTACACGCTGACGTATGCTGAGGAGGCAGAACAGGCAGGCTTTGTACAGCAGTCAGGTGCGTTGACCGGTGGAGAGGACAACACCATCACGGTAACACTTCCTGCTGATGCCAAACCGGGATATTATCCTTTTGTTATCCTGTTTGATAGCGAGAACAATGGTACATTTGAGTGTACAGGCGAATTGGCGATCTACTATTCTTCCTCGCTTATCCGTCAGCGTTGGGATGACGTGCTGGGCATACTGAATGCGGAGTACAACGGTGGATATGACTTCCGCTACTTCCGCTGGTATCGCAACGGCGAGCCCATTGAAGGGGCCACCGAGCCGTATTACTACATCGAGAGCAAGCTTCAGCCCGGAGACACATACAGCGTGGAACTCAAAGAGAATGCCGATGAGCGCGGATTGACCACCTGCGGGTATGTAGTGCCCACAGCTGCATCTGCACCGCAGCAAGCCGCGCAGCGCATACTCCGCGACGGACAACTGATTATCCGTATTGTAGACAAGGAATATGACTCCCTTGGCCGACAAATCAGATGACGGATAAGACAGATAAAAACAAAAAACTGAATATCAATATAGAGGTATTAGTCTTAATTATTAACAAAAACAAAACGCTATGAAACATTTATTTTCTCGTTGGCTGTTGATGGTAGCGCTGGTATTTGGCGCCGCAACAGCAATGGCACAGAAATCTGTGTTCAGTGAGAGTTTCACAGGTAGCAAGCTTCCTGACGGTTGGTCAACAGCCAAAGGGTATTGGGAAGTTGACGAGGTGAGTGCCAAGTACAATGGTCCGTTTCAGGATGCTGCGGACACCTTGGTTTCTCCATTGATTGACTTGAGTGAGTTGGACAATGTTCCCTCGCTCAAACTCACCTACAGTTTGGCTGCCAACAGTGACAAAGTGAACATCCTCACAGTCCTCTATCGTGCGTCTAAGGATGCCGAATGGGCTGAGTGGAAAGTATTCAATGAGGCTACTGCTAGTCAGCAGACCATCAAGGATGCACTGCCTACAGGGCTGACAAGTGCACAGTTCGGTTTTGCCATGCAGTACAAGCAGGGCGGCGAATCACGTCTGTACTCCTTGTCGCTTGAGAACAAGACCGAGGCAACCGAAACACCTACGGGCTTGAAGGCCGAAGAGCTGACGACTACGAGTGTAACTCTCTATTGGAACGTTTGTACGAGTCCTGCGTTTGTGCAGTACAATGTTAAGGTCAGCACAAAGCAGATGACCGACATGTCAGAAGAAGCCTATGTGGATCTGACAGATCAGATGTTCACTAACGACTTCCTTGAGCTCGAAAGTTTGAAGCCGAACACCAAATATTGGCTGTATGTGCAGTACGATTGTGGCCATGGTGATGTGTCGCCATGGGCTGAGTTCTCCTTCCAAACCCCATGCGCATCTATCAGTGCGCCGTATAATGAGGATTTTGAGGGTGAACTGTCTTCCTGCGTGACGATTATCAAAGAGGGCAGCGACGCTGCTGTTTCCGGCGAATACGCCTACAACAGCCAGAAGGCTTTCAAATCCAACTCGGCTAAAGGTAAATACAACTATTTGATTCTGCCGGAGTTTAATGGTGACGTAAAGAACTTCCAAGTGTCGTTTATGGCAGCAGCCAGCGACGGAGGCAACACGTATACTCGCACCGTAACCATTGGTGTTAGTACCGAGCCTAATGCCGAGAGTTTCACACAACTCAAAACGTTTGACTTGCCGAAGGGACGTGTATGGGAAAACATTGTTATATCACTCAAGGGATACAACGGTCTGGGTAAGTATATCGCTTTCAAGTTCGGTAACGAGGACAAAGAGAACCGTCTGTTCATTGACGATATAAAGATTGAGAATGCATCGGAGTGCCCGAAGCCTATGTTTGTACAAGTGTCGGAGATTACTACAAGTTCAGCCAAACTGGCGTGGACAGAAACCGGCAATGCAACAGAGTGGAATCTTGTTCTATCCACCAAGCCGCTCAATGATCCCGAGGATATTGAGCCGGACGCATCCAAGGGTGAATTTGCCGGCCATATCTCCACCAATCCGTATCAGCTGAACAATCTCAATGCTAACACAACCTACTATGCTTACTTACAGGCAGGTTGCGGTAGCAGTGAGTGGACGAGTGCGGTGGAGTTCAAGACCAGCCGCCCTGTAACCTATCCGTACAGCGAGCACTTCGACCGTCTGGATCCGGACTCTTACACCAACGACATCAATGCCGTACCTGACGGTTGGGTAATGGATGATCGTTGTGTGAACCCAAATAAAGCATGGGATTTGCAATATAACACGCATCTACCGTATGTATCAACAGCGTATAATCATGAGGAGTCAGCGTATGTTAATGCCTCCTTGTATTTGCGCGGTACAAGCAAAGGCGACGGAACTATTGCATATTATTCTTCCATTGCGATGCTTCCGGCTATGCCGAAGGCAGTGAATAAAATGATGGTATCATTCTGGGCGTTCTCTACACAAGGTGACAACAGCGTTATCATTGGCGTAGCTAACAGTCAAGACAATGGTAAAAAGCAAGGAGAACAACTTGGCGTTAACATTATCGCCGTAGATACCATCGCTATAACTCCGGCTAATGCATGGAAGAAGTATAATGTCAGCCTGGAGAAGTATAAAGGCGAAGGTAGGTTTATCACGTTCTACTGCAAACCGGCTACTTCGACTCCTGCTATTTATATTGATGACATCGAGATTGACGATATCCCCGATTGTAGCGCTGTAACCGGGCTGAAAGCAGAGGCTACCGGTACTAACTCCATCAGTGCATCTTGGAATGATGCAACAAGTGCTACAAGTTGGAAGATCAAAGTATCCACGACTGCCTTATCCAATCCGGCAACGGGAACCGGTAATATAGTTAACGATGAAGTAGTAAATACCAAATCGTATTCAAAATCCGGTTTGGAAATGGGCACCACATACTATCTCTACGTGTCGCCGGCTTGTGGTGACTTCTGGGAAAGTACGGAAGTTACAACTGCTGTAGGTTTGGAAGTTCCTTATTATACAGACTTCACAGGCGAGAAAACAGGTTCAAATGCAGCTCGCGGTCCAAAGAACTGGAAGTTGGGTAGCACAGGCTCGGCATACACGACATTGGGTTCTCAAACTTACGTTCCATACTTGAACACATCCAATTGGACGAATAAACCGGCAGATGAGACTGCTCCGTATCTCTATTTCAATAATGGAACTACAGCCACCCAACAATTCCCGTATGCAATTATGCCTAAGTTGCTGAATGCGGATGTAAAGGATTTACAGATGTCGTTCTATGCATATTGGAACAATAGTAATCCTTCCACGGCTACTACCTATGCTTGCGTGAAGGGTGTTTACTACGGTCCGTTGAGAGTTGGTGTCGTTGAAAATTTGGATGATATCAACAACACAAAGAAATTCGATAATGTTACTTACGTTCAGTCGGTTTACGTTAAAGCAGCGAAAGCCGCGCAAAAAGTATATGTAGATTTGTCTTCGTACACGGGTAGCGGCAAATACATCGTCCTCTATCAAGATACAGCGAAGAACAACTACATGTGTATCGACAACTTGCGCGTAGCTCGCAAGTCTGACCCGTGGCCTGTAAGTGATCTGGTTATTTCGGATATCACGAAGACCGGAGCCAAACTGACGTGGACGGAGCACGGTCTGGCAACCAAATGGGAAGTGCGCGTGTTTACTTCTGCACAGGATGATCCCGCTGCCGGAGAACCCGTATGGTCGAGTAACAATGTCACATCCAAACCGGCTATCATTTCCGGTTTGACCAACTCGTCGCGCTATTATGCATACGCCCGTTCGTTGCAAGCCAGTGGTGAAGGTGAATGGGGATCCATCTCCTTCTGGACGGAGTGTGACAAAGTGAGTCTGCCATATGTACAAAACTTCAATAGTTTTGAGCACGGTAGTACCTCTCTCAATACGCTCAGCCCGTGCTTCGAAGTAGGTGATAAGGGCGGCAGTCAGCCGGGTTCAACTTATACAGGAACTACTCCGTACAACAACAACTATGTCAAGAATGGTCAGGCAACTACCAGCACATCCTCTGCTACCGGTCCGGGTACTACGTATTACTATGTGGATCATACATACGGCAACGACCCGAGTACAAATATCTTCTACATGACAGCCGGAAAAGACAAATTGGCTTATTTGGTACTGCCGGAGATAGATGGTGACTTGGCAAATCTCACGATGCAGTTCTTTGGATGTTACTCAAATGCCTTTACCGCAGCCGGTTCAAGCGTTGGTGCTGTAGAAGTCTGCATATACGACGAATCAGATGGCAGTTTCACACATGTAGAAAACTGCAAACTGACGAAAGCGAAAGAATGGGAGGAATTCAATGTTAACTTCCCCAGTGATATACATAGCGGTCGTATCGCATTCCGTATCAACAATACAGAAGCATGGCGTGCAGATGTAGGTAGCACATACGCTTCCAGTTCTTCAAGAGCGACGTTCTACATGTACATTGATGATATCACTGTTCAAGAGATTCCGCAATGTCAGAAAATATTGGGTGTAGAGGTCAGCAAGGTAGATTCTGTTTCGGCTACCATCACATGGCCGGCATCCGGTGCAGAAGCTTGGAATCTGAAGGTGAGCACTACAGAACTTGCCGATCCGGATGCTGCTACCGCGGACATCTATGACGGTAACGTCACTTCGATAACCAAAACATTTACCAATTTGGAGGCTGACACGAAGTACTATGTCTATGTACAGACATCTCGTCCCGAGAAGTCTTGTGTAGGCGAATGGAGTGTGCCTGTTGAGTTCAAGACTTGGTGCAAAGCCGTGCCGTTCCCGTATGTACAGGACTTCAACGATATCCCAACATCCAGTCGTGACCTCGGCTGTATCACACAGTGTGGTCCGGATCATGACTCATACGTTAGCTCGGGAGCCTTGTGGGTTCGTCAGATTACAAAGGGCAACAAGAACTATATCGTGCTCCCGGCTATGGATGTTGATGACATCCGCAAGTTGCAACTGAATGTACTGGTTAAGCCCGGCGGCACGACAGCCACTAACAAATACTACTATGAGATTGGTATCATGACTGACCCGACCAAACCGAGTACGTATGTAATGCAGCATGTGGACTCTTTGTTCGGATCATCCAACTACACAGACAAAGCCTACACGTTTAAGAATTATCCGGGTGATGAGGACGGAAACAGAGGCAAGTATATTGCTTTCCTTCCGAAAGAGTATAAAACTACCTCCTCGGATGGTGCAGGTTCTATCTATATTGACGATGTACTGATTGACTATGTTGAGACTTGTGCCACTCCGCGTGAGTTACAAGCTCCTTCAGCAGACGTTCAAAGCAGTTCGGCAAAGTTAATATGGAAGACGGATGACAAGACTGCTAAGCACCGCGTACGTCTGTTTACCAGCAAGGATGCCGATCCTGACAACGATGAGTTTGTTGCAGAGAAGATAGTTAATGACTCTGTAGTGATATTTGACGGACTGACAGACAATACAATCTACTACGCGTTTGTACGCAAAGAATGCAGTGAAAACGAGAATAGCTTGTGGAGCAGACTTGCATGTTCGTTCCGCACCGAGTGCGCTCCGGTCAAGGCCATCCCATATGAGGAAGGTTTTGAGAGCGGTACAGCAAATGCTACTCCGGATTGTTGGACGAGTCTCACGCGAAGTGGTAGCACCAGTGCCAAGGCACAAATTACGACATTAGAAAGTAATGTCTTCTCCGGCACGAAAGCAATGTCAGTGAATAAGTATTATTCCTACAATGGCTCTTCTGCTACATGGGGTGAAGGTGCAGCCGTTTCTCCGAAACTGGATATTGAGAGTCCGAAAGAGTTGTTGATCTACTTTGACATCAAGAGTTCAACTACGACTCACAACCAAGCAAGTCTATTGATAGAGGCTGTGTCGGATAATACCAACGCAGCTGCAGCAGTAGAAATCACTACACTTGCTGACATCACCAATACATGGAAGAAGGCATATATCGTGGTCAAGGACTACTATACATCGGAACAGCCCTACCAGTATATCCGCTTGACGCCCAAGTGTACGGCTACAAACAGTGGAACAACGATGTATATCGACAATATCGTCTTTACGAAAGACTTGAATACCGTATTACCGGTAGCGGGTCTGGAAGCAAAGAAAGTATCGACCGAATCTGTTACGTTCGCATTTATAGAATCCACTCCGGGCATCAACGCATGGCAAGTGGCATACGTGGCTGCCGGTAGTGATATTGCTGATGCTACGATTATGAATGTAACTGAGACAACCGTTACAATCAATGGTCTGACTGCTAACACAAGTTATGATATCTACGTTCGTTCGGAGAGTTCCGAATGGGTTGGTCCGCTGACGATGAGTACCATCCAGACTCCGGAAGCCCTGCCGTATGAGACGGGATTTGATGAGGATACTGATCAGTGGGCTATCTACAATGTTAAGACCGTACAAGGTGCTTTCTACCCCAACTTCTTCATCATTGGCGATGCTGCTAAGTGTGACGCAGCTGGCGATAAAGCGCTCTTCATAACGGACGATAGTCTCTCCTATAAATATCATACCAAAGATGATCAAGGAGAAATCGGATACTCTGAAGTGTGGGCAACAAAAAATATCAATATTCCACACGCAGGCTCTTATACATTTGAGTTCAAAGTAAAAGTGCCGGGTAACAAAGACCCCGAAAAGCAGAGCAATGATTACGCTACAGCTCATCTCTTCCCTGCAGGAGCTACCATTAAGGGAAATGCGGCTACAATGCTTGATGGTAAAACCCGTAGCGGTAGTGCTGTGACCGATGTCCCTGCAAGCAATTTCTACTCACTGATGGGCAAAACATATATGCAAGATGAGTGGATATGGATTACCAAGAAGGTTGATGTAGCTGAGCCTGGAATCTATACGCTTGCGCTATATTGGTACAACTCATCGGTAGGCGCTCAGTATGGTCAGCCATTGGCTGTGGACAGCGTGAAGGTTGAAGAATACTTCTGCACCGTGCCGAGCAACGTAGAATATGTTGAGCGCAAGGCGAACGAAGTAACACTCAAGTGGTCTGCCGGTCAATGCAAGAACTTTGAGTATATCTTGTCTCGTTATGCCGGTTTGGGCAATCCTGCTCTCATCGACGCAGAGGATAAAGTAACTTACGGTACATTGAGCGGAGATCCTCAAATAACGATCAGTAACCTGCAGCCGTCAACGAAGTACAGCTTCTACGTACGCACCATTTGCGCAGACGGCTATACGGACTGGGTAGAGTTCAAGTTTGTTACTCCTTGTTCGTTGGAGAGCTTGCCTTACACGGAGATCTTTGCAGAGACTCCTGAATGCTGGATTCTGACCGGTGCTGTAACTGCAACAGGCAGCGCTGGTACGAGTGAGTCGTACGAGCAGTGGTCGTACTTACGAATCTCTCCGACCAATTACGCAATACTGCCTGAGTTTGATGTTCCTCTCAATAAAATAATGGTGAATATTGGTCTGTTCAATACATCTTCTACTGAGGGAAGCATTCAGTTGGGTGTAATGGACAACACCTATGACAATTCAACGTTTACCACGATTGAGACATTCAATGCGGTTCAACGACCGGGAACGACCGGTACATATAACGATTGGCACCTGGAGGAGTTCTCAAAGATGCTCAACCTCTATCAGGGCACAGGCAAGGTACTTGCTCTCAGGAACATCTCCGGCGGTACTATCGGCATGAAGTATATCACGTTGAGTGAGTTGCCTGACTGTGTTCAACCGCAGAATCCCGAGATTATCTACGGTACGGTTACTGAAAACAGTGCTAAACTGAGTTGGACAGCCGGTCTGGAGACGGCTTGGGATATCAAGATCAATGACCAGATCATTGAGAATGTGACGGAGAAACCGTATATCTTCACCGGCCTCGAACAAGGTACATATTACACCGTAGCCGTTCGTGCTATCTGCGATGACGAGCACAAGAGTGACTGGTCAACAGCTATCACCTTCCAGACAACCTGCGGCGTTAATCCGCTGCCGATGTTTGAGGACTTCAGCGGACTGGAGTACAAGAAGTCTGCTTCACTCAGATGCTGGGATCTGATGGTTTGTGACAAGCCGATAGAGCAAATATTCACTCAAGAGGCTACCTTGATTAAGAAACCGACAAGAATGTCATTCTCCTATGGCTGGACAGCTAACTGGCTGAACGCACTGGGCGAAACGGCACAGCTTTCATCATGGGATTCTTATCCTGATTCTTATGGAGCTGCATATCAAGCATACAAGTATCGCTGGTTCATCAGTCCGCAATATACGATTGATGGCGACGCTATACTCAGCTTTGATGCACGTAAGTGTAATAACGTAGGAGAAGACGCTGCAAAAGAAGTAGGTCGGTTCTATGTCGCCATATCAACGGATAATGGCGAAACATGGAAAGAAGAAGATGCATTCTACTTATCGGAGAAAATAGGTACGAATTATGCTAAACAATCGATCTCGCTTGAGAAGTATAAAGGCCAAAATATCCGCATAGCTTTCTACCATGAAGGAAAATCAACAGGATTAGGAGCTAACACCACGTATATTCTCATCGATAACCTACGCATGAACTGCACTGATACGTATCAGTATGCAGATAATGCATGCCAAGGTGTGGATTACGAGGGCTACGGATTCTCTATCAAGGCTACCGAATTGCCGGTTGCCGGTGAGAGCAAAGAGTACACACGCTTCGCTGCCAACGTTGAAAGTGGTTGCGATAGTACGGTTGTGCTGACGCTTACCACACGTACTGCAGCGGAAGTCGCACCTGTATATGTTACAATCTGTGAAGGTGAGGTTTATGAGTTCGGTGGTCAGAAACTGACCAAGCCTAACCCCGAAGGACAGCCGTACTACGTTTCCGGTGAAACTATTTATGGTTGCGACTCGACCGTTTATCTGTATCTGACCGTCGCTCCGTCGGATACGCTCAAAGTTGAGCCTATCGAGATTAGAGCTGATCAGTTGCCGTACGCAGTCGATGAGTTCTTCACCGTACCGGCTGATGCTGCTGTAGGCGAGTTTGAGCAAGTGGTTAAGACCGATGGCTGCCAGTTCAACCTCTACACAATCACTATCAAGGATGCCGCTACTGGCATTGTGAATGTGACGGATGATATTGACCATATCGATGTATATGATATGCTCGGACGCAAGGTTCAAACGTTGCATCAGGGTGATGCACCGTACCGCTTGCAGACCGGCGTATATATGCTCGTAAGCATTACTACCGATGGCAAGGCTGCCAACAGCCGCGTTACCGTAAAGTAATGTACTAACACGGATAGCCCGATTGGGTTCGGGCTATCTGACATGCCTTCGGCAAGAGAAGAAGTATGAAAAAGATCACACAAATAGTGTTGGTTGGGTTGTTGGCTGCAATGCAGGCGGCTGCAGCTGTGCGGACGCAGGACGAAGCGTTGCGCATTGCTGCGGCGTTTACTGTACCGTCAGGACAATTGCGCGCGCCGGCAAGGAATATCCAATCCGGAGCCGTGGTTGCCTCCGATGGTGTCTTTATCGCCGTTAATACCCGCGGTGGTTTTGTGCTTGTCGGTGCCGACGACCGCCTGCCAGAGGTGCTCGGCTATGGTGATAGTGGTAGTTTTGATGCTCAGAACCAATCACCCGCTTTCCGTTACTGGATCCAATGCTATGCCGGTGATCTTGAATACATCAACCATAACACACCAACCATCAACCATAATACCTCATCCTTGCCCAAGGCCATTGAGCCTCTCTTGACCTGCAAGTGGAATCAGTCGGCTCCATACAACGACCTCGCACCGCTGTACAACACTTCCGGCAGCAAGTCCGTCACTGGCTGTGTAGCAACCGCCATGGCACAGGTGATGTATTTCTTCCAATATCCTTTAACCGGCACCGGGTCGCACTCCTACTATTGGGTTTGTACGAATCCTGTCGGTGCTTCGGCAACACTTTCCGCCAATTTCGGCAATACGACCTACGATTGGGCAAACATGCTTGATTCCTATCGCACAGGTTATACACAGACGCAGGCGCAGGCTGTGGCTACACTCATGTACCACTGCGGCGTGTCGATCGATATGGGCTACGGCTCGTCCAGCGGCGCATTTACCGAGAAGGTCCCTGTGGCGCTCCATGACTATTTCGGCTACGATGGCAACTATCAGCGTATCCAGAAGGTGATGTACTCTGCCGATAGCTTGAACAGTATCGTCTATGGCGAACTCTCAGCACGCCGTCCGGTGATTGTCAGCGGCAGCAACGACGAGGGCGGACACGCGTTCGTGTGCGACGGTTGTGACAGAAACGGGTACTTCCACATCAACTGGGGTTGGGCGGGCAGCAACGATGGCTATTACCTGCTTACTGCTCTCAACCCGGGTAAGTCGCAGGGCATAGGCGGCACTACCAAGGGCTACAACAAAGGCACAACGTTCTTTATTGGTCTGCAACCTGAGAACGCCGGAACGCCTGCTGCTATCCCGCAGATGGCTACTACCGATATCTCAGTCAGCAGCGAGCAGTTTGACCGGAATACGTCGTTCAGCGTTTCTATCAGCCGCTTGCAGAACTATGGTATGACGGACTTCACCGGCAGTTACGGAGTGGCACTTTACGACGAGGATGAAACAGCTCTGTTAGACGTGCTCAAGCAGGTGGACGGCTATTCGCTCAGGGCGGGCTACTACCGTACAACAGTGGCTACATTGTCCGGACTTAAGATTCCCGTTTCCGTGCCGGCGGGCACGTACCATCTCTGTGCCGTATATAAGGATGCCGGTCACGACTGGATGAGGCTGATGTGTACACAGGATGATTATTACCGCACGCTGACTCTTACCGATAACCGGGTGACGTTCTATCCCAATGATGCGCCCGCGGAGTTATCGCTCTCGGCGCCTATCGCTTTCCCGGATGGCGTACATACCGACTCCATCCCTTATACAGGCATGCCGCTCTCGTTCACTATCCGCAATACGGGTGGTACGTTCCGCGGGGATATATCTGCACGTATATACAAGGGTAGTTTCAGCAAAGGGCAATACGAGATAATGGATAGCGTCGTTATTCGGCGCAACCAGTCGCTGAGTTCGGCATTGCAGCAGCTGTTCGACGAGAATCTGTTGCTCGAAACCCAGTATAAGATGAAACTTTGCTGGCGGGCCGGTAAGACCGACTCCTGGCATGACTTCGAGCCTGCAGAGTATGCCGTGCTGCCGTTCAAGCTCTACGATCCCGATCCCAACCTTGTACTCACCGATACGATACGTTTTGAGCGCAACGACAGTGTGCCGCGCAGTAATGCCACATTGCATTACTCTATCCGCAATACAGGTGCTCCCTTCGACGGTGAGTTGCAACTCTCGTTCTATCAGGAGTATTTCTCGCGCGGCAAGAGTGAAATCCAAACGGTGCATATCGGCACCAACGAGACTCTCAACGGCACTTTCACAGGACCGCTGGAGCAGGTGGAAGGTGCGTATCAGGTCGTCCTGCGCTACCGTCTGCCCGACGGAGAAGGATACTGGCAGGAGTTTATCGACAAGAACAACCATAACCTCGGATCAATCGACATCTTTGTATATGACGACACGCCGGACGGCCCCGGTCCGGCTACCGGTATCAGTCAGACATGGATGATTCCAGACGCTAAGGCCGTGTTCTTGATGCGCATCGGTACTTTCGACATGTATGCCGTGCCGGTGAACGAGGGAAAGAAAACAATTTATCGTAAAGTATTTATACCTGTACAATGAATAATAGATTCCGCTATCTACTGATCATAGTTCTGCTGTGTCCGGCATTGAGCCTGTTTGCAGATGTCAAGAGCGAGAGCCGGCATTACCTGACAACCGAATTGGGTGTGGGCTATTCCGCTCTGCTCAACCAATCAGCCTTAGGCAAGTCTTCTGGCTTGGCGGGCGGTAAGTTGCAGGTAGGCTACGAGTGGAACTACCGCCGCCTGCTTGTGCACACCGGCATTGAGTTTGCCTCTGTCAACGACCGCACAAAGGTCAACCCCTTCCAGCTGCAAATACCTTATACGGTAGGGTTGCCGGCTGGAGAGACTATGGATGAGCACTTCGATTTTCAGTCATGGACGGAAACGCAACTAATGGGGCAGGTGAATATTCCTGTACAGGTCGGAGGTATATTTGCCGACCGCTACTATTTCCTGGCTGGTGCACGTATCGGTCTGCCTGTACTGCATAGCCGCAAGGCAAAAGCCACCGTACAGACCTGGCTCACCGACCCGACACTGATTGGCGAACTCAACGAGGTGCCTGTGCACGACGCTTTTACCTCCGATGAGTCTGCGTCCGGCAAGTGGGCTGCCGCTACTATCAATGCACAACTGTCTGCCGAGGTGGGAGTCGTACTCAATTCGTTCTTCGAGAAACCTGCTGCGAAGGGTAAAACCAAAGGCAAATCATCTTCTGCCGACAAAGGCAAGAAACCTGTATTGTATCGTGTAGGACTGTTTGCCGATTACGGTATAACATCGCTGGTACCCGGCGCTAAGACGGGCGCACCCGCTTTGGCGGATGTAGCCGAACCGCGGCAGATTGCTCTCAACGATTACTTTGCGGCTTCAGGCTCCAAGGTCAATTCACTGCTCGTAGGAGCGAAGTTTGCTATCCTGTTCCAACTCAACGAACCGAAACAGGCTAAACCGCAAAAAGCTGTGCCCTCGTATATGGATATAGTCGTCACCGACCGCCAGACTGCCAAGGCGCTGCCCGCACAAGTGGACATCTACGACGTAGCCAAGCAGCGCACCGTTAGACGCGATGCACCGAACGGCAAAGTGCGTTATCGTGCTAATCAGGGCGAATATACCGTTACGGCACGTAGCGAGTCGTATTACCCCGACTCGGTGGCTGTGACAATAGGCGAGGGCGTGAAGGAACGTGTCGAACTGGCGTTGACCGAACGTCCATGGCTGCGACTCTACGTGACGAATGCCGATACGCACGTGCCGGTTAAGGCTACAGTCCGCATCTGGGACGCACAGACCGGCGACAGCGTGACTGTTATACGTACTGCATCCAAGACCGGAAGGGCACGCAGCAGACTGCCGGAGGGTAACTATCGACTGACTATCTCACGTACAGGATATGAACCCTATGAGCAACTTATAACCTATATAGGCGACTCGTTGAACATCTCACTCGTTCCGCTCAAGGTCGGACGCAAGGTTATTCTGCACAACCTGTTCTTCGCTACCGGCAAGACCCAGATCCTCCCGCAGTCGGAGCAGGCGCTCAATGAACTATCGGACTTCCTGCGCGATAATCCTACCGTGACTATCCGCATCACCGGTCATACGGATAATGTGGGTTCCGACAAGGCGAACATGACCCTGTCGGAGGGACGTGCCAAAGCTGTACGTAGCGAAATCATCAAGCGCGGAATAGCTGCCGAGCGTATTGAGGCGGAAGGCAAGGGCGAGACCGAACCTATCGCTGACAATGCTACCGAAGAAGGGCGCGCACAGAACCGCCGCGTTGAGTTCACGATTATTGCTACAGGTGGAGAGATGATCGAGCAGATCAAGCAGTAGTGTACATCCGTACAACTATTCTGTCTTAAATTCTAAGGGCGTGTCTTTGTGCACGCCCTTTCTTTTGCTAATAACTCAAACGTCACACAAAAATAGCATGAGACAGTTGAGACAGTTGAGACAATTGTAGTGCCCACATTTTTAGACAATTAAGCACAAAGTGTCTCAAGAGTCTTAAAAATTTCATGTAAAAAAAACTACCATTAAGCGCAGCGGTGTTCTGTTCCGGCGGTATTCCGCCATTCATGCTTCTTTCTTTCCAGGCGTTTGTCAAACACCGACCTTTCTTCTTTTCCATGCAAATTTAATTTGCCGCTCAGTATTGTCAGTTTCTTTTAGTGGACATGGGCATATTCAATTGATAATTGATGACTTTTACTCGCCTCGCGCGGATGTGAGGGCGCGCGTAGATAGTTGTTCCTTGGTGGTTGTTTAGTGCTTATAGGGGGCAAATCGTACTTGCAAAGGAGTTCAACCGCAATCCTTCACTTCTGCACACCAATCGTACGTAAGCAATTTGGGATACAAATAGGGCGTGCCATCATTCATGACACGCCCTGATTAACTTTGTCCTGCGGAATGCTTTCTCTTGCTTTCCGCCGCGCCGCAACAATCGACCTTAACTGGCCGCTTGGTCGTATATGCGGTAGTAGTCCTCTACAATCTCATGCAGACCGTTGCGCTCGCACTGCTGCAGGATATATCCGAGCACGGCGTCATAGTGATCCAGCGTATTCTTCATAGCCTTGCGGCGATCCTTGTCGAGCGACTTGCCCCAGATGATATACTCGCTGCACGTCTTGGCTACGTCACGCAGAATAGGTTCGGCTTTGTCTTTCGCTCCCATGCGTACATACAGCAGAGCCATCGAGGCTGCCGTATAGTCATAACCGATATTCGTGCCCGGCAACTCTTCAAAGCATTTGTCCAGCACCGCCGTGGCACGCTCATAATCTTTGCGGTTGACGAGCACCTCTGCCAGTTGGGCGAACATCATCCGGTGTGTGCGGCACATGCGTAGCGTGTTCTCGTCCAGATAGATCCCTTCTGCCTTGCAGTTGCCGTACTCGAACTTGTTCATCATGTTGTCGTACATCTCCTCCACTGCCACGCGCGGCTGACCGTTGGGCGAGCGCGTCGGCGTGATACGGTAGGCCATACCTGTGCACTCGAAGTAAGGCTCCAGACCCATGTAATAGTCAGGACCTACGCTCACGGCGAAGTACATCGGACGCTGCCAGTTGTTCTGGCTGAGCATCTCCATGATCATCATCTCCGAGCGCGTGAACCGGCGGGCTTTCTTCATGTTGATATGGCTGCTGTCCGGCGCAAGTACATACAGTTGGTCTGACGGCAGGTAGTTCTCGCCCTCACGGTTCTTGGTCTTCGGGTCATCCGAGCGCAGGAACTGGAACGCCTTCTTAACCTCCAGCGGCTGACCAAGACGGTTATCCGTCCATACAACCTCGTTGGTACCCGGCATAAAATCTTTGTACTCCCACGATATAGGCAGTGCCGGCGAGTCGTAGTACGGACGTTTCATCTGCGAGATATACCAGTCAGTTTGCAGATACGACAGGTTGCATACGCGCAGGTCAGTACCCACGCCTTCTACCTCCTGGTTGTACCACAAGGGGAAGGTGTCGTTGTCGCCGTTCGAGAAAATAATTCCTTCTTTCTGGCACGACTTGAGGTAGTTCGCTCCGAAGTCACGGCATACATACCGCTGCGAGCGGTCGTGGTCGTCCCAGTTCTGTTGCGCCATGAGTGCAGGTACACCCAGCGTGACTACAGTCACTACCAACGCTGCCAGCGTCTTGCCGCTTTCGGATTTCAGCGATTGGTTGATGCTGTCAATCAGCGCCAGCACACCGAAGCCGATCCATATACAGAACGCATAGAACGATCCCGCATACGCATAGTCACGCTCACGCGGCTGGTAAGGTGTCTGGTTCAGATAGACCACGATTGCCAAACCGGTCAACAGGAACAGCAGTGCCGTGATCGTGAATGAGCGCAAGCCGACATAGTCAATAGATGCTTTCGACTTTTGACTTTCGACTTTCGACTTAAATGTCGTCTTCGTCGCCTGCCATACGATACCTATCAGTCCTAACAGCAACGGCAGCATGTAATAGACGTTGTGCCCTTTGTTCTCCTTCAGCTCGGTTGGTAGTAAATCCTGATCGCCGAGCATGGCGTTGTCTATAGCATGGAAGCCTGTTAACCAGTTACCTTTATGCAGTTCGCCGTAGCCCTGCAGGTCGTTCTGACGGCCGGAGAAGTTCCACATGAAGTACCGCCAATACATGTAGTTCACCTGGTAGCGGAAGAAGAACCGCAGGTTCTCGCCGAACGTAGGCACATACTCTGTCTTCTGTTGGCCACAGTAGTCGTACTTCACGCGGCGACCCTTGATGTCTGCCCACTCCTTGTAGGCACCCACATGCGAACCCTGAGCCGACCACATACGCGGGAACAGCGTCATGAACTCGTCCATGTAGATGTACTGCGACTTGTAGCCGGTTATCACATAGTGATCCTTCTCGCCTTCAACACGCGGTGCAGGTGCATACTGGGCGTTCCCCTCTTTCTCCATAGGGATACACATGTTACCGCGTATCTCCAGTTTGACAGGAGCGTTGTATGTCTGACCGTACAGCAGCGGCGTATCGCCGTATTGCTCACGGTTGAGGTAGTACTTGAGGGAGAATACGTTGTCCGGGCTGTTCTGATCCATCGGCGTATCGGCTGCCGAGCGGATAACCAGTGCCGCATACGAACTGTAACCGATGATAATCACCGCAATCATCACACTTGCCGTGTTCAGCAGGCGTGGCGATACCAGTTCTTTCTTCATCATCAGCAGTACCGCCAGTGCAATCACGATGAGCACACCTATCACGGCACTCTCGCGCAGGAATGGTGTACCCGCGAGCGTGAAAGCCAATAGGAACGCAATGATCTGCTGTACGCCGATGTTCTCGGCATTGGCTGTGCTCACTATAGCCCATACAAGCGCCGCTGCCAGCAGTACCAGATAGACTGCCAGACCCGTATTGAACGGCAATCCCATACCGTTGACAAACGCCAACTCAAACCAGCCGGCTACCGTCGGCACGCCCGGGATAATTCCGTACAGCACGAACGCCAATATGCCTACCGACGCAAGGAACGCCAATATGATTCCGCTCCACGAGAACTCGTACTTGCGGAAGTAATACACCAGCACGATTGCCGGTATAGTCAGCAGGTTCAGCAGGTGCACGCCTATACTCAGTCCCATTAGGTAGGCGATGAGTATCAGCCACTTGTCAGAGCCTTCTTCGTCCGCGTTGTCGTACCACTTGAGTATGAGCCAGAACACCACAGCCGTGAATAGCGACGACGAAGCATACACCTCGCCCTCTACTGCACTGAACCAGAACGTGTCGCTGAATGTGTATGCCAACGCACCTACCGCGCCTGCACCGAGCAGGGCAATAATATGCGCTACGCTGTCAGGCGCAACGAGTTTCTTTGCCAGAGCGGTAATCGTCCAGAACAGAAACAGGATAGTGAATGCCGAAGCCAGTGCTGACAACGCATTCACGCACATAGCTACGTGCGATGCATCGCTCGCAAACAGTGAGAAGAAGTGACCCATCAGCATGAAGAACGGTGCTCCGGGCGGATGGCCTACGTCGAGCTTGTCGGCGGAGGAGATAAACTCACCGCAGTCCCAGAACGAGGCGGTGGGTTCGATGGTTAGCAGATACGTGACGGCTGCAATGGCAAACACCAACCAGCCCGTTATCACGTTCCACCGTTTGAATACTTTTTCCATTATATGAATTGATTTCTATTGCAACAGATGAATATATTGCGCACAAAAGCCTGCAAAGTTACAAAAAAAATCCCATATTTGCAAATAATTTGCCACTTTTCATAAAAAATACCAATAAATAGCTATTGCAAATATCAAAAAAAAGCAGTAACTTTGCACCCGATTTTGAATTGAGGCTATCATAGTATAATGTCAACTGCTCATTCGCACATATCTAACCCCTTGTATATCACCGTTGTCGGCTTGGACGGCAGTGGCAAGAGTGCCGTTATCGAGCGCCTTGCTTCGCCCGACAGAGTGTTTGCCGAGTGCTCGTCTCACGAGCAGATGGATACGCTCACCACGCCGACGGATGTTGTTTTGCAGGTCGTGGATTCCATGCGCTTGCGCGAGTGCCTGCAGATGACACCTTCGTTCATGGAGCATCGCCATCCGATGGTCATAGCTATCAACCGGTACGACCTCTTGCTCCAGACAGGTCATAGCCTTGACCTTGCAGTGTTCCGCGAGCAGACAGGCGTGCCGACCTTGCTGGTCAGCACCGTGACAGGTGAGGGCTTGCAGGAACTCTCCGATACGCTCAACCGCGTGGCTACGGATTCTTCCATTCGCCGGCAAGAGCGGTTCATCGTCCATGGTTGGGAGCAGACGGATGCCGAGGCTTGGCACGCCTATATGGAAGGCTTGCTCATGCAGGTACTTATCCACCCCGCTTCCGATACTCGCACCTGGGAGGAACGTATCAACAGGCTGCTGACCAACAAGTGGACGGGATTCCCTATCTTCTTTGCCGTCATGGCATTTGTGTTCTGGTGCACGTTCGCCATCGGCGGACCTATACAGGAGTGGATGCAGGGTGGAGTGGACTGGCTGTATGATCAGATTGTCGGTGCTATGTCTGACGGCTGGTTGCGCAGCCTGCTGGCAGATGGTGTGGTGCAGGGCGTTGGTTCGCTCGTTACCGCATTACCGAACATCATTATCCTGTTCTTCTGCCTGAGCTTGATTGAGGATATCGGTTACACGGCACGTATCAACTTCCTCATGGATAGTTTCATGCACCTGTTGGGCTTGCACGGACGCAGTTTCTTCCCGCTGCTCATGGGCTTCGACTGCAATGTACCCGCTATCATCGCCGCACGCGACACGATCCCTAACCCCAAGAACCGCGCTGTTACAATGCTCATGGTGCCGTTCATGAGTTGCTCTGCGCGCCTGCCGGTGTATATATTGCTTATTACTACGTTCTTCCGCAGCCACCATGCGCTCATACTCGGCTCGCTGTACCTGTTGGGTATGTTGCTGAGTTTCGTTATGGCGTTTGTCCTGAAGAAGACCAAGTGGTTCCGCACAGGTGAGGATGACACGGTTAACGAACTCCCTGACTTCAAGTTACCCTCGTTCCGTTCTATCACGGCGCACGTCTGGTTCCGCGTCAAGGATTTTCTTAAGAAGATCACCACTGTTGTGCTCTTTGCATCAATCATCATCTGGGCGTTGGAGTTCTTCCCTGCCGGTAATGTGACGGATATCGAGCACTCGTGGCTTGCCGATATAGGCCGTTGGCTTGAGCCGCTGATGGCACCGCTCGGTTTCGACTGGCGTATGTGCGTATGTCTGATGACAGGTATCCCTGCCAAGGAGGCTATAGCCGCCACGTTTGCCATACTCTTCGGCTACGATCTGTCAACCATGGCATTGTCTGCCGGCACAGCCTATGCGTTCCTTGTGTTCATTTTGCTATACTTCCCGTGCGTGGCTACCGTATCTACCTTGCGCAAAGAGGTCGGCTGGAAGTGGGCAACGTTTTCTGTGATTAACTCGCTTGTCGTGGCTTGGCTGATGGCTTGGCTGGTACAACTGATATTGTAACAATGATACAACAGATTCTTACCATATTGATTATTGCTTGTGCAGCCTTCGGGCTGTGGGCGTACGTTCGCAAGGAGCAACGTCATAGTTGCGCTTGCGGTGGCTCGTGCAGCGATGCTTCTGACGGCAGTTGCGGTGCGTGCGCGTTGAAGCAGCAGTGCTGCAAGGCCAAAACAAAGTAATACAACAATGACGCATACGTTCTTGCGATATATGTTCTGCCTGATTGCCGCCGTAGTGGTGGCAGCCACCAGTTGTGGTGCTACATTGGAGCACCATTGCGCGCATTGTGCTGCCGCACATACCGAACATGCGCATCACGGCTGCTGCGAGCAGTGCGACCATTGTGCCCATTGCGGTGTGATACAAATCGATTCTACCGTAACCTGCCTGACGAATATTTTGCAACTACCCTCGCCCGAGGCACTGGAGATGTTGCATTGTATCGTGCCGCTGGATGGCATAGATATACCCGAGTGGTCATTGCCCGAACATCTGCATACAGGCGAACCGCCCGATATAAAGGAGAAAGGTAGAGTTATTCTCGCCAAGATAAAGAGCTTGCTTCTTTAGCGGATAGCGCGGCTTGCCGCGTTGTGCCCGGCAAAGTAGTTTTGCCGTTACTGTTTATCCGTTAACGATCAAGTATTCTTTATTATGAACAAATATTTACGTTTTTCTCTATTGATAGCAGTCTTGTCAGGCTCCCTGACAGTATCCGCGCACCTGCACGGTGTGGTTCTTGATGATCAGGGTGAGCCTTTGGCAGGTGCTAATGTTTGGTGGGCGGAGACGACCGTCGGTACGACTACTGATGCAGAGGGTATATTTGAGATTGAACCTGTCCGCCAAACCAAACTGCTGGTAACATCGTTCCTCGGTTACCGCAACGATACCACGCGCGTCAAGGATCGTTCGACCATCATGGTTGTGCTTATCCCTGACGATCAGCAGTTGGACGAAGTGACAGTTGAGGCGCGCCGCCAGTCGGTTATCAAGTCGCGCTACTCGGCGTTTGACGTCCAGTCATTCGGGCAAGGCGAACTCTGCAGGGCTGCATGCTGCAACCTGAGCGAGAGTTTCGAGACCTCGGCGTCGGTCGATGTATCCTACACCGATGCAGCCACGGGCGCCAAACAAATCAAACTGCTCGGCTTGAGCGGCACGTACGTCCAACTGCTCACCGAGAACACGCCTGCCGTACGCGGACTGGCACAGAACTTCGGCATGGAGTATATACCCGGTCCGTGGATGGATGCCGTGCAGATCAGCAAGGGCACATCATCGGTTATTAACGGCTACGAGGCTATCACCGGACAGATCAACGTCGAGTACCTCAAGCCGCAGACGCAGGAACCTGTTGCCGTCAACCTGATGCTGAACAAAGAACTGCACGCCGAGGTCAACCTTACAGGCGGCTGGGATATACCTATCCCCGACGACCCGATGCTCGGCACCTTGTCAACAGGCGTGCTGGCGCATTATCAGGAGGGCGCATGGCCGATGGATGATAATATGGACGGCGTGTTGGATATGCCTACTAACCGTAACCTCAACCTGCTCAACCGCTGGTATTACAAGAACGACGAATATACTTTCCAGTTCCTCGCCCGCGGCTTGCACGACGAGCGTCACGGCGGACAGCGTGACAACTATATGATGCGTAAGATGGGACGCTCGCTGCCTGACAATCCGTATCTTATCGACCTGCGTACCGACCGCGTGGAAGGGTTCATGAAGAACGGTATAGTCTTCGACGAAGAGTCAGGTATGTCGCTCGGTATCATTGCTGCCGGCTCGTATCACGACCAGATGAATACCTACGGGCGCAGCAATTGGAAGGCTTCGCAGGCGAACGGCTACCTCAACGCTATCTTCCAGAACACCTGGAGCAGCGAGCACCATCACCACCATCACCATGGTGAGGCTGAGCATGAGGAGCATGACGAGAGCCACGAACTGTCGCACAAACTCTCTGCCGGCGTTAGCGTGAACTACGACAGATATTGGGAAACCGTCAACCTGTTCAACGGCACCGATCTGCCTGCCAATCTCGGACGGCAGGAGGTAACACCCGGTATCTTTGCCGAATATACGTTCACGCACGGCGATAATCTGTCCGTCATTGCCGGGCTGCGTGGCGACTGGTCGAGTATGTACGGTGCGTTTGTCACACCGCGACTGAACATCCGCTATGCGCCGTTCGAGTGGTGGACACTGCGTGGTAGTGTAGGTTTGGGCTATCGCTCGCCGAACATCATTGCCGACAACGCTGCCTATCTGGTCAGCACGCGCTCGTGGGATATGTATAGCCCGATTGCTGCCGGTGATACCTATCAGCAGCATATACATCAGGAGCGAAGCATGAACGCCGGACTGACTACCGTGTTCGATATACCTGTCGGGCAACGTAATCTGCAGATATCGGCGGAGTATTACTACACGCGGTTCTTCGAGTCTATGCTTATGGACCTCGATTGTACCACCGGCGTAGTATCGCTCTTCAACCTGACGGATATACCCGGCGCACAGGCGTTCAGCCACACCGCACAGATCGAAGCCTCGATGGAGGTGTTGCGCGGATGGACGATCACTGCCGCGTTCCGCTACAACGATGTGCGCCAGACATCGTTCTATCAGTCAGGGGCAGGTGTGCCCGGTTATTATACCTTGCGCGAGAAAGCCTTGCAGAACCGCTTCAAGGGACTGATAACTATGAGTTACGTCACACCGCTCAAGCATTGGCAGTTCGATGTCACCGCGCAGTTCAACGGACCCGGACGTATGCCGGACGGTGTGGTCAGCACCGCATGGCAGTTGCCGGGAGCGAATATGAACCTGCCCAGACTGACTGCCGACAACAGTTGTCAGTATTACACCGCAGCCGACGGCAGTATGTACCACAAGTGGTATCCGCAGCTCTTGGCGCAGATCACCAAGTATTGGCGTACATGCTCGCTGTACCTCGGCGCGGAGAACATGACTAACTTCACGCAGACGAATCCTATCGCCGGCACTTACGACACGCAAGGGCAGGTTATCATGGATTACTCGCGACCCTTTGATGCATCGATGGTCTGGGCGCCTACTACCGGATGGAAGATTTATATCGGCTTCCGCTGGGCACTCGACCGACCCGAATAATTGGACTTTTTATGTAAATCGTAAATCGTAAATCGTAAATCATAAATCGTAAATCGTAAATCGTAAATGTTAAAACTAACCCCTACTGTTCTTTGTAAAACGCTAATTATTACATTATTATTCACAGCTTTGCCCATGGCGGCGCAGTACGATGCGCACCTTACAGGTCACGTCCTGGACGAACGCACCGGCGAACACTTGCCGTATGTGAATATCCAGATCAAAGGTACGAATATCGGTACCGTAACCGACGAATCAGGTCACTACCTGCTGCAGGATCTGCCTATCGGACCGCAAACCGTTATATTCAGTTTTGTGGGCTACGAAACCCTCGAACTGCCTGTCACGCTGGAGCAGGATCGCACCGTTGAACTGAAGGCTGCCATTCGCGAGGTCAGCAAGCAACTTGACGGCGTCGTAGTGACTGCCAACCGCTATGCCACCAAGCGGCAGGAAGCGGCTACTATCGTCAATGTGTTGTCACCCAAACTGTTTGAGACGACTGCTGTTGCATGTATGGCAGAGGCTATGAGTTTTCAGCCTGGCTTGCGCGTCGAGAACTCGTGCAGCAACTGCGGCAAAACCGAACTGCGTATCAACGGCCTGCAAGGGCAATACACGCAGATCCTGATGGACTCGCGTCCCGTGTTCTCGTCAATGGCGGCTGTGTACGGTTTGGAGCAGGTGCCTGCGGCGATGATCGACCGTATAGAGGTCGTGCGTGGTGGCGGTTCGGCGATGTATGGCGCCAATGCCATTGCAGGCGTGGTGAATATCATCACAAAGGAACCTGTGCGTAATTTCGTCAATCTCTCCAATACCAGTCAGATCAACGAGCACGCTGGCTACGATATTCACACCGACCTCAACGCGTCCGTCATGTCGGAGAATAGAAAGATCGGTGCTTACCTGTTTGCCTCGCACCGTACGCGCAGCCCCTATGACCGCGACAACGACGGCTTCAGCGAGGCACCGCTGCTCAAGGCGACGACTGCCGGTGCACGTGTGTTCTTCAAGACCAGCGCCTACAGCAAACTTACTGCCGAGTACCACCACACCACCGATTATCGTCGCGGAGGCAACCATATCGACCTTGAGCCGCACAAGGCGGATATAGCCGAGCAACTGCGCCATAACATTGACGCAGGCTCGCTGGCGTTCGACTGGTTCTCGGCTGACAACAGGCACTTCCTCTCCGCCTACTCGGCTATCCAGCACATAGGTCGCGAGAGTTACTTCGGTACGATGCAGGATCTCAACGCCTACGGCCGCAGTACTGACCTCACATCCAACACGGGTCTGCAGTACCGTTTCTCCTATCCCTGCGGATCGATGCAGGGCGACCTGACTGTTGGTGCTGAATATAATTACAACGGCCTGCACGATCAGATGCTTGGCTACAACCGCGATATACTGCAGAACGTGCACGTTATTGGCGCGTATGCGCAGAACGAGTGGAAGAACGAGCAGTGGAGTGCTCTGGTCGGTGCGCGCGTTGAGAAGCATAATTTCCTCCGCACACCGGTGGTAGCACCGCGTGCCACGCTGCGTTACACACCCGTTGACGGACTTGTGCTGCGTGCCGGATACAGCAGCGGCTACCGTGCACCGCAGGCATACGACGAAGATCTGCACGTCGCTGCCGTGGGTGGTGCCGTGTCGCTTATCTCACTCGATCCTGCGCTCCGACCCGAGTATTCGCACAGTGCTACACTTAGTGCCGACTGGTATCGCTCCTTCGGCAACTGCGAAATCAACCTTACTGCCGAGGGCTTTTACACCTACCTGCAGGACGTGTTCTTCCTGCGCGAGGAAGGACAGGATGCTGCCGGCAATATCCTCTTCACGCGCACGAACGCTCATGGAGCCTGGGTAGGCGGCTTGAACCTGGAGGGGAGACTCAACTGTCAACTCTCAACGCTCAACTTCCAACTATCTCTGGGCTACACGTTCCAGCAGAGCCGCTACACCGTTCCCCAGCAGTGGAGTGCCGTTGTGCCCGCTCAGTCGCGTATGTTACGCACGCCGGACAACTACGGCTACCTGCTCTTCGATATCGAGCCTGTCAAGGATTTTACTATCTCGCTTAACGCCAGGGCTACCGGCTCGATGCTCATGCCGCACCTGGCTGGATTCGTGGCGCAGGACGAAGAGGTGCTCACACCCGCGTTTTGGGATCTCGGGCTGCGGCTTGCCTACGATATACATCTGTACAAGCACTATTGCCTCGAACTCAGTGCCGGAGTTAAGAATATCCTCGACCAGTACCAGCGCGACCTCGACCAAGGTCCGCTGCGTGATGCCGGCTACATCTACGGCACCACTATTCCCCGCACGTATTTTATCGGCGTGGCACTCAAGATATAATTGCATACCGTTTGATTCTTCAGGTATCTTCCTGCTCATAAACAACAAATGCGGCGCGCCATTCCGGCACGCCGCATCTTATTTGAGCAGTCCAGCGCTAAACTCTCAACGCTAAACTTTAAACGCTCAACGTCCTACTTCACCTCCACACCGTTGGCGTTGTAGGTCTTCTCACCCTGACGGATGATCAGTTGTCCGTTCACGATCACCTTCATAGCCTTGGCAGCAGCGTTGATGTTATCAACAGCCTGACCCTTGTCGATGGTGTACCACTGGATCTCGGTAGCGTTCTCTGCGTCACCGCCGAAGTAGATCGACTTGATGCCCAACTTGTCCCAATCAGCCGAATACAGGTCGTTCAGGTAGATGCGGCTGTCGTAGAAGTCGTAGTTCTCTGTGAATCCGAACGGAATAACCGTCAACTCCTCTTCCAGGTAGGTGTGGGTGGCAGGAGTGAACGTCAGAGGCTCAACTGTACCGTCAATGTCGGTAAAGAGTTCGTAGTACAATTTCGAGGCTACCAGACCTTCGCCGTTAACGTCAACGTTCGGTACATTGAAGGTGATAATGTATCCATAACTCTTGTCTTTTACCAGTCCTGTGATAGACGGATTAGCCGGCATAACGGCTCTCTCTACTACACCTTTCAACACAAGACCGCTCGTATAACGGTCGATATACTTACCGTCAGCCAGCGAATAAACTTCCGAACTTGCTGTGTACGTGTCTTGATCTGCGTTATATTCGAACACAGCACCGGATACAAAATATACATCATACGGACCGTAAGCACCAAGGTACTGGTTCGGAGCAAACGTTATGGTGTTGCCTTCTTTTGTGCCCTTGACGGCTGCTTCCGGCAGGAACGTACTGAAACCTACCATATATACGTCATTGCCGTCAATTCCGATAAAGGCTGATCCGCTGCCGGGGTTCTTCTGGTAGTCGGTGTACGTCATGGCATACTCCTTCAGTTCCAGACTCTCCGGAATCGCTACGGTGTCAGGCTCCTCAGGCTCTGTAGCGCTGAAGATGGCTACCTGCCAGAAAGCGAGGGGCTGCAATGTTGTTGCAGAAAGGCACTCGGCAAGCAACGTGCCGGCTGTCAATGTGCCGGCTTCTGGATCCCACTCAAATGTGATGTCGCTGGGCGTCTTACCGTCTGCGCTTCCTAACAAGAACAATTCGTGTCCCTGTACAGTACCCAGCGACTGACCGCTGGCAAACGTGATAACGTTGCCTGCCTTCTTGCCGTTAATCGTTCCCTGAGGGATATAGTACGACAAACCGGTGATGGCTACATTGTCACCCTCAACAACCACCTCGATCGAAGGCATAGCGAAGGTAACGTCTTGAAAACTTGAATCACCGCGGACTGCGTATAAACTTCCTTCGGCGGTGTAGTACGTACCGCTGACGAACTCACCATCAGCCTGCGGAGCACGATTCGACGGCTGTGCGGCTACAAGCTGCATCAGGCGAGGAGCTGCCTGCAACTCGATCTTGTCCGGCTTGCCCAACTCGCGGGTAGCACCAGCAGGTGCTGCGTTTACGCTCATCAATACCATCAGAGCGCAAAGTAGTGAAGTAATTTTCTTCATACCTTAAAATTGATTTTAGTTAAACAATGTTATATAATCTGTTTTCGTCAAACAACGAATAACTTTTAACTTTTAACTTTCAAACTTCTCTCAACTCTCATCTCTCAACACTCAACACTCAACACTCAACTCTCACATGTCAACTCTCCTGCAAAGTTACTACAAAATTCCCGAATTTACAAACTTTCCGCCTACAATCTGCCCAAAAATAACCTATTTGTCAACCGCTATTTGCAAAACTTGGTATTTGAGCTTTTGCCTTTTGACATACTTTATTAGATGCAGATAGTGCCCTCTGTGTTGGGCACTATCAATCAAAAAACGTGCTGTTCGATCGGGGTTTTGTCGTACTTTTATTGTACTTTTGTCGAGGTCTTACTAATCCTCTAAAGTTACAATCTTTGCAAGTATTTATGTACAAGGTGGGTCGGAAATCCCATCACTGTATAGAATGAGCCGCTTATCTTGCTGACGGCTATATAACCTATCCACTCCTGTATGCCGTACGCACCGGCTTTATCCAGAGGTCGGTAGTGACTTACGTAGTAATCAATATCTGTCTCACTCAGCGGCTCAAATGTTACGTCGCAGCAGTCCACCTCGGTCGTCATTCTGACCTTCGGTTGCTGACTGCTGATTGCTGATTGCTGACTGCCGACTTCCGCAAACGTCACAGCGGTATATACCTGGTGCGTCTTGCCGCTGAGTAGCCGGAGCATCTCTTTGGCTTCGCCTTCCGAATGTGGCTTGCCTAACACCTTACCCTCCAGCCAGACAATGGTATCGGAGGTGATCAGCAGTTCGTCAGCCGCCAACGCATGCGTACGCGTGTACGCCTCCGCCTTGGCGCGTGATATATACATAGGTATATCTCCGCCTTGCAACTGCGGAGGATACGATTCGTCTGCGTCAATGCTGACCTCTGTGTGAGGTACATCTAACCCGCGTAACAACTCCCTCCGGCGGGGGGACTGTGAACCTAAAATGATTTGCATCTCCTATTCGTTCTATGTTCCCGGCGCTTATAGCATCTTGCTGATAACGAAACTGTACAGCACGCCCATCAGCATCACAAACTTCATGACAGCTTGAGCCGTGCGGTACTCCGATGAGATACGTGCCGACCACAGCAGCCATAGCACGCAGGCTATCGGCACCAGCAGTCCGAACACCGCGTAGCGTATATGCAATGTGTTCCATGTGTGCGGAAACGGTATAACCCACCACGCCAGCCACACTATGGCGCCTGCCAGCAGAAGCAGCAGAACTGTCACAATGATCTTGGTCGGCTGTTCGCCTAATACCACCGGCAGACTGTGGCACTCCAGTTCACGGTCACCCATCTGATCCTGCATATCTTTGATAATCTCGCGGATGAGTGTCGCCAGAAAGGCAAATGCCGCAAAACCGCCTATCCACATATACAGGTCGCGGGGAAGTGATATGTATTCCAGTACATTGATCCCGTTCACGTTGCTGTAATGCAACTTCAGGTAGGCAACATTGCTGACTGCAATCAGCAGCGGACACAATGCTGCCACCAGGGCTATAATCAGGTTGCCGACAATCATCTGGCGTTTGTACGATGCCGAATAGAACCACAGCAGTCCCGGCACGAATACAAAGATCACTGCCACCACCCAACTGCGCAGCACCCACGCCACAACCAGACCGCATACGATACCTGTGGCTGTCAGCACCTGAAACAACCGCATGGCTTGCTGCTTGCTTACACCGCGGGTGACAATCAGACGGTCGGGACGATTGATTGCGTCGATCTTGACGTCAAAATAATCGTTGATAACGTAACCTCCTGCTGCTATCAGCACCGTACCGGCTATCAGCAACGCCAACAGCCACCACGGCAACTGCTCACCGAAATACGCCTTACAGAGAAGGGGTGTTGCCACCCACTTCTCCATAACGTACAGCACAACAGCAGTCATCAGCAGGTTCTGCCATCGTACAAGTGTCAGGTAATCTCTCAGTTTATCCATATATTCTTTTTTCTATCAGCGCAACGGTCTTTCTTCTATCAGCGCAGCCGTAGTATCGCTCCCGTCCAAGCCGGCAACGTAACGCAGAACGGAGCGGAAGACATCAGCGGTCCCTCGTAAGTCTTGCCCGACAGCAGATCTTCGGCATGTACGCTGATCTTCTCGTCAATCTGCATATAGATGAACGCGTCACTCGGGATAGTGACAGGCACATCTACCTGCTTGTCGTCGAAGTTGACCACGATCAGCAGTGTCTCTTTCGCGTGCTTGCGCAGGTAGGCAAACTGCTTGCGGCGGTTGAAACCTTCGCCCTGAGCATATTCCAAATCGTACATCTTTCCGTCGGTGATGGCAGGATTAGTCTTGGCTATCTGCAGCAGTTTGCAGTAGAACTCACGAAGCTCGCGTTGCTCGTCATCCAGTCCGGCACCGTTGAACTTGCCGCCGTTGGCCCAAGCCTGAATGCTCTTTACGCCCCAATAGTCGAAGATCGTGGTGCGACCGTCAATACCCGAGAAGCCTTCTACGTCCATGCCTTTCTCGCCAACCTCCTGACCCGAATAAATCATCACGGGATTGGTGCTCAGCGTGGAGGCAACAATCATCGCAGGCTCGGCGGCACGGCCGCTGCCGCAGAAGAACCCGGAGGCTATACGTTGCTCGTCGTGGTTCTCCAGGAAGTAAAGCATCTTGGGCAGAATGTCGCCTACAGCCTGCCACTGATAGCTGATACCGTCGGCTGAATAGTCGCGGCTGGTTACACCGCGAAGGTAGTCGTACATACCTACTTTGTCGTACAGGTAGTCGAAGCCTGCGGATATGTATCGGCGGTAGATACCCGGATCATAAATCTCGGCTATGAACTGCACCTGTGGAAACACGGCGCGTACGCGGTGGATCGCCCAATCGAAGAACTCGGCAGGTACCATGTGCGCCATATCCACGCGGAACGCATCTACGCCTTTTCCTGCCCAGAACAACAGGATGTCACACATCTTCCTCCATGTGTCGGGGATAGGGTCGAACTGCTTCTCACAGCCGCCCAAGTAGTGTACGCCGTAGTTCAGTTTGACAGTCTCGTACCAGTCGTTCTCCGATGGATGGGCATTGAAGCAGTCGTTGCCCGTAACCTTGGCGGGGTACTCGTTGTAGTCGCCTATGTCGAACGAGGGCTGGAACTTCTCGCCCGGGATATAGTAGAAGTTGTTCAGTGGCGAGAATGCCCATTCGGGGTGATCTTTCTCGCCTAAGTCTTCTACTCCCTGCGGACGACACTCCGACTTGTACTCGCGTGACACATGGTTCGGCACGAAGTCAATGATCACTTTCAGTCCTGCCTTGTGCGTGCGGGATACAAGCATCTCGAACTCTGCCATTCTGTTGTCAGGAAACTCTGCCAGGTCGGGATCAACATCGTAATAGTCGGTTATGGCGTACGGACTACCGGCTTTGCCCTTGGTGATGGCCGGCGTGTTCAGTTTAGCCGTGGCGTGGCGAATAACACCTGTGTACCACACGTGCGTAGCGCCTAACTCCTGTATTCCTTTCAGTGCTTTGGTCGTAATGCCGGCAAATGTGCCGCAGCCGTTTACCTCCTTGTCGCCGTGGGGAACACGGGCTGTTACATAGTTAGTAAACCAACGTGGAAAGCATTGGTAGATAATTATCTTGCTCATGTCTTTAGTTTTTCTCTTTGAGCAGGCATTGCCTGCGGTCTTTTTTCTTTGAGCGAAGCGTTCTGTATTATCCTACCAGCGCAGCCGTGTCGCTGGCAATCATCAGTTCCTCGTCGGTCGGGATAACCACAACCTTAACCTTCGAGTCCGGAGTGGAGATCACAGCCTCTTTGCCGCGGATAGTGGCATTCAGCGCTTCATCGACCTTCACGCCCATGAACTCCATGTCGCGGCAAACCTCGGCACGCATCGATGCTTGGTTCTCGCCCACGCCTGCGGTGAACACGATAATATCCACACCGCCCATGGCTGCGGCAAAAGCACCTACGTACTTCTTGATCTTGTAGTTGTACATATCTGTTGCCAACTTAGCGCGCTTGTTGCCGGCTGCTACAGCAGCTTCCAGATCGCGCATATCCGAACCTACGCCCGATATACCTGCTACACCTGACTTCTTGTTCAGCAGGTCGGACATCTGGTCGGGGTTCAGACCAAGTTTCTTCTGCAGGAACGTTACTGCGCCACCGTCCACGTCACCGCTACGCGTACCCATCATTATTCCTTCCAGCGGGGTCAGACCCATGGTCGTATCCATGCACTTGCCGTTCTTTACCGCTGCCAGCGAACCGCCGTTGCCGATATGGCAGGTGATGATACGCTGCTTGTTGTAATCCACACCTAAGAACTCGCACACGCGTGCACTCACGTAGCGGTGGCTCGTGCCATGGAAGCCGTAGCGGCGTACGCCGTACTTCTCATATACCTCATACGGCAGGGCGTACATGTAACTGTACTGTGGCATTGTCTGGTGGAACGCTGTGTCGAACACGCCTACCTGCGGCAGACCCGGCATTAGTTCCTCAACGGCACGTATACCCTTCAGGTTGGCGGGGTTGTGCAGCGGTGCCAGATCGCTCACTTCCTCAAAGGCTTTGATTACCTCCGGAGTGATAACTACCGACTTAGCGAACTTCTCGCCGCCATGCACCATACGATGACCAACGGCGTTGATCTCCTTCAGACTCTTGATCACGCCAATCTCCGGATCGGTCAGCAGACTGAAGATGAACTTCACGCCCTCGGTGTGCTCTGGCATGTCGTGCATAATCTGTTTCTTCTCGCCGTTGGCAAGCTTGACTTTTACGAACGCACCGTCCAAGCCTACGCGCTCTGCGCCGCCGGAGGTCATAACACTCTGGTCGTCCATGTTATACAAGGCATACTTAATGGACGAACTACCACAATTCAATACTAAGATTTTCATGGTTTTCTAATATTTTATTGGATTATTTTCTTTTTGCATGTAGCAGCCCATTTGGCTGCTCTCTTTTTTCTTTGAGAAGCCCGCGGCTGCGGTCTTTTATCTTTGAGCAGGCGCAGCCTGCGGTCTATCTCATTTCATCGCCTGGTTAGCCGTGATTACTACCATCTGCACAATATCTTGCACTTTGCATCCGCGGCTCAGGTCGTTCACCGGTGCGGCTATGCCTTGCAGGATCGGACCTACTGCGTCTGCGCCCGAGAAACGTTCAACCAGTTTGTAACCGATGTTTCCGGCTTGCAGGTCGGGGAACACGAGTACATTGGCGTGACCTGCTACTTTGCTGCCCGGAGCTTTCTTCTCGCCTACACTCGGGATAAGTGCTGCGTCTGCCTGTAACTCGCCGTCAATCTGCAATTCAGGAGCAAGTTCTTTTGCCATCGCCAAAGCGGATGTCACCTTGTCCACATTCTCGTGCTTGGCTGAACCTTTGGTCGAGAACGACAACATAGCCACTCTCGGCTCAATGCCGGCAATCGTGCGAGCGGTCTCGGCAGTCGAAACGGCTATCTGTGCCAACTCCTCGGCGGTCGGGTTCGGGTTAACGGCGCAGTCGGCGAACAACAGGAATCCGTCCTCGCCCAGGTGCTTGGCTGGCGTGAACATCAGGAAGGCGCCTGACACGATCTTGCAACCAGGTTTGGTCTTCAATATCTGGAAGGCGGGGCGTATCGTGTCGGCTGTCGTGCCGCGAGCACCTGCCAACTCGCCGTCGGCATCGCCGGCCTTGATCATCAGGCAACCCAGATACAAGGGATCTTGGGCTTTCTTCTTTGCTTCCTCTTCAGTCATGCCTTTGGCTTTGCGGAGCTCGTACAGCAAGTTGGCGTAATCTGCCATCTTGGGGTCTGTCGCAGGGTCAAAGATCGTGGCTTTTTCAATGTGTTGGTAACCTTTCTCTGCTGCCATCTGACGGATGGTGGCGGGATTGCCGATCAGCGTGAGCTTGGCTAAACCTTGCTCCAGAATGATGTTTGCAGCCTCCAGTGTACGGGGTTCGTCGCCCTCGGGCAACACAATGCGCTGCGGATTGCTCTTCGCACGCGCATACATAGCGTTCAATATATCCATATTATTTTTATTTTGATTAAACTTGTTTTGTTTATGATTAAGCGATGCTTGTTTCGACTCGTTTTTTGCAAATTCGTTCCGTTCGATCGGGCCGTTTTCGATCCATTATCGATCCGTTATCGGGGCAATATCGGGAGTGATACTTGTCCCGTTTCTGATTTTTGCACTTCAATTACGGTACAAAGTTACACATAAAATTGCAAATTTGCAAGCACTTTGCACTTTTTTTTCTTTTTTTGTAACTTTTTTTCGATTTTTCTTGCATATTTCAAAAAAAAGTTGTATCTTTGCACCCGATTTGTGTGATAATCACCCAAGGTTGTTGTCCTTGGGCTGCAAAAATAGAAAAAACACCAATAAAGATATGCGCATTAAATCTTTACTTTCTACAATTTTCCTTTGCGGGGTAGCTGCATTTGCTATGGCTCAGGAGCCTGCCAAGGTGGATACCACGGAGATGGGTGTGCACCCGTATAAGGATACCCAAAACATGGCTTGGGAGACTACCGGTTTCTCTCTTACCCTCCATGGCGGTGTGAACGTGTTCAATGGTGATTATCCTACCAATCGGTTCACGAATTTCGGTTATCCTTCTGTCGGTTTGAATGTCGAGTACAACTTCTCGCCTATGTGGGGTATCGGCTTGGGCTATAGTTTCTCAATGCCGCAGGTTACCTATAACGGCGGAAAGGAGAAAGTTCCCGGAGCATTCAGGGACGTAGATGGAACTTCATCCCTGACGGTAAATGTTGGCGATCCGATGTACAAAAGTATGATGCACAAAGGTCAAATCTATCTGACCTTTGACCTTATCAACGCATGGTTCCCGCGTGCGTGGAAAGATATCTTCGGATTGAACGTCTTTGCAGGTATCGGTGCTACTTTGTACAAGAACAGTGTCTCGTTCCACGATACGGGTGAACTGAATGCTGAAGGTAAAGTTAGCGATAGCGGTAAATATGTCAAGGATGGAGATGACGCCCATGCACACGGCAAGTATGAGTCTGTAGGTTTTGTGCCCGTTGGCGCTTCGGCTGAGTTCAACGTATCGCGTCAGATTGCTATCGGTGCACGATTCCAGTACAACATGTTCCTCAACGATTATGTGGACAACCGCTATATGGACAAGGCCAACAAGCGTAACGACGGTATGTACGATGCCGAGATTCTGCTTCGTTGGAAGATTGCAGCCAAGAAGAAGAACCACATGATGAACCTCTCGTCGCTGGATGTTATGGAGGAGAAGTATTATCAGTCTCATCCTCGCCGCCGCAGACGTAATCACGCTGTGGATACTGTATTGTTCTACCATCGTGACACAATTGTGGTTATCCATCGCGATACAGTATTCATGAATGCTGCTCCGGTTCAGGTCGTTCAACAGACGGAAGCACCTGTTGTTCAGCAACCGGTGAGCGATCCTTGCCTCGACAAGGAGTTGTATCCGGGTTGGGAATCGGAGGCAGATGAAGTGGTTGTAGAAGGTCAGTCGTTCAGCCAGATTGCCCGCAAGTATTACAAGAATACGTTCTGCTGGGTATATCTATGGTTGGCTAACCGCTCTACGGCGCCCGATCCTAACTTGATTATGCCTAAGTGTGTGATGAAAGTGCCCAAGCTCAATGCTTGCCAGCTTAAGATCACCAAGCAGGAAGCCAAGGATATGTGCGCTCGCTATCGCGAGTAATAGATAAAGGGTTCTCCGGGTGCCCTCAAGCCGCAAGGCTAACTCGGGACGGTCTCATAGCTCAGTTGGTTAGTAGCACCTGACTCATAATCAGGGGGTCCTAGGTTCAAGCCCTAGTGGGACCACAAAAAAGCGGAAGTCAATCTTCCGCTTTTTTGTTTCTATCCATCTATTTGTATAGTCTTCTTGACTGCCGATCGTATAGACTTATAATGAACTGTTCATCTAAACTGCTAGTCGAATAGTCGTATAGTCAGTTTATTTTACTTTCTCGATCTCGGGGTCAACGAGTATGCGTCCGCAGAACTCGCAAACGATGATCTTCTTGTGCATGCGGATATCCAGTTGGCGCTGTGCCGGAATCTTGCTGTGGCAGCCGCCGCATGAGTCACGCTCTACGGTAACAACGGCAAGACCATTGCGGGCGTTCTTGCGGATACGCTTGAAGGCGGTCAGCAGACGCTCGTCAATCTGGCGCTCCAGATCGGTGGTCTTCAGGATCAGCGTCTCGGTTTGCTCCTTGGTCTCGGCAAGGATGGTGTCCAGATCCTGACGTTTGTTGGTCAGATCAACGGTGCGGTCCTCGATGTCCGAAGTGGTCTTGGCCTTATCGGCATGCAGTTGCTCCAGGGCAGCGGTGTGCTCTTTGATACGTTTCTGGCAAAGTTCGATATCCAGCGTCTGGTACTCGATCTCCTTGCTCAGGTTGTCGTACTCGCGGTTGTTGCGAACATTGTCCTGCTGCTCTTTGTAGCGTGAGATAGAGGCATTGTCGTTCTCGATCTGTACGCGGCGGTCGCTGATCTTTGTCTCCAGGTCTTTGATCTCGTTCTCGATGTTGGTCAGACGGGTTTTCAGACCCTCTACTTCGTCTGACATGTCTTTGACCTCTTGCGGCAGTTCGCCGGCGAGAGTACGCAACTCGTCAATCTTCGAGTTGACGCGCTGCAGTTCGTACAGCACTTTCAGTTTCTGCTCAATAGTGAGCTCTTTCTCTTCTTTTTTCATTATTCTTGCGTTTTAGTTAATTCTGTTTGGTGGGTGTCGACACCTCGACATCTCGGAATCTCGACATCTCGTTATATAAGTACGTGTACGGGCGAGGCGTCTGCCTGTGCGATGCGCACCTCAACCTTGCCTTGCAGCAGTTCGGCGAAGATGTCGCGCGTGAAGTGCTCCGATGTCCAGTGGTCGATATCCACAGCCATGATCTGCCCTGCAGCGGCTTGCATGTCGTGGTACTTGATATCTGCAGATAAGTAGGTATCCGCGCCGGCAGCAATGGCGTCAGGAATGAATTCTGCGCCTGCTCCGCCGCATAACGCTACGCGGCTGATGGTTGGTTTGGGTGAGTCGGTGTAACGCACATATCCGGCGCCGAACACCTGCTGCACATGTTTGAGCCAGCCCGACCAAAGCATGGGCTGGGGCAGTGTGCCTATAACACCCAGGCCTGTCTGCGGATCATCGGCGGAAGGCACGAGGATTCGTATATCCTGCAGCCCTAACATCTCCGCCATGCGTCCGGATACGCCGCGCAGGGCTTTGTCCATGCTCGTGTGTGACGAGTATATGGCTATGTCGTGGCGAATGGCTTCCGCCACGCAACGCTCCTGCGGCGTGCTGCCTGTGAGATGCTTGAGCCCGTGAAAAAGCAAAGGGTGGTGTGACAAGATTAAGTCACAACCCTCCCTTATTGCTTCGGCTACAACGGCTTCGGATACGTCCACCGCCAGCAATACAGAGTGAATCTCCCTGCTTGCATCGCCAACCTGCAACCCCGAATTATCCCACGCCTCTTGCTGTCTCCGTGGAGCTACAGATTCTATGATATCGATTATTTGTTTTAAGACCAAACGGCTTTTGTCTTTTGTCTATCGACTATTGTCTTTTGTCTTTCGACTTTCGACTATCCTCGCTTAGTGCCTACGCCTGTCTTCACCGTTCCGGCAGCCGATTTGCTGGTTTTCACGTTGGCTTTCGGCTGTTGACTCTTAGCTTTGGGCTCTTGGCTCTTTTCGGCAACAGCCTCCTTGCCCTCTTCGTCTTCTTGCAGCGTGAAGTCGGTGAATCCGGCTTGTATGAGCAGGTTGTACCAGGCGATGAGTTTGCGGATGTCGCTGGGGTAAACGCGGTCGCGGTCGAAGGTAGGCAGCACTTCGGCAAAGAAAGCGCGCAGCTCCTCGTTGTCGGCTTTCTTGGCGTCCATCTCTACAGCCTTGAAGTCATACTTCTTGCCGAGCGCGTTCAGCACCTCGCTGAGCGATACGTCCTCGCCGGTGGTGTACATCGAAACCTCTGCGAGCGATACGATCTTGTCGCGCGAGTAGGTGGGGATACGTTTGCCGTCAATCAACGACTCTACAATCAGCATGTTTGTGCCGCGGCTAACCAATTTGAACAATCCCGGTTTGCCGGAAATAGCCAGAATATTCTTCAGCATAAAATTGTGTGTTTTATTCTTTCAATTTTCAAAATTCACTTTTCACGTCCAAAAGCAACTGCAAAGATAACAAAATATTTGCAAAAATGCAAATCTTTTTGTAACTTTGTGTGATTTTTTTGTTAAAACAACAAATCCTTTTGTAAAATCGTAAATCGTAAATTATAAAATCGTAAGTAAAATTGCGTCTCAAGAGCGAGGTAAATATCAAGAACCGCAGGGCGACGTTCGACTATGAGATATTGGAGCGTTATGTAGCCGGCATTCAGTTGTTCGGCACGGAGATCAAGTCTATCCGTGAATCGAAAGCGAGTCTGGCTGATTCGTATTGTCAGTTTGTAGGTAGCGAACTATTCGCCAAGCAGATGCATATAGCCCAATATCAGTTCGGCAGTTATGCCAACCATGAGGTTTTTCGCGACCGCAAACTGCTGCTGACCAAGCGCGAGTTACGCAAGTTGCAGAAGGCTACAAAGGACACCGGCAAGACGATTATTCCGCTCAAGATGTTTATCAACGACAAGGGGTTGGCCAAGCTGGAGATTGCTCTGTGCCAAGGCAAGCACTCGTATGACAAGCGTCAGGCGTTGCGTGAGGCGGACGACAAACGTGAGATGAGCCGTGCGCTTAACGCGCGGTAATCAGGTTCAGGAACTCCTGTCGTGTCTCCTTGCGGTTGAACGCTCCTGTGAAGTCCGATGTCACGGTAAGCGAGTGTTGCTTCTGTACGCCGCGCATCTGCATGCACAGGTGCTCCGCCTCAATCACAACCATCACTCCCAACGGGTTCAGCGTGCGCTGGATACAATCCTTGATCTCGGTAGTCAGCCGCTCCTGTACCTGCAATCTGCGGGCAAAAACGTCCACCACGCGTGCAATCTTGCTCAGTCCTGTTATGCGTCCGTTGGGAATGTACGCCACGTGTGCCTTGCCAAAGAACGGCAACATGTGGTGTTCGCACAGCGAGTAGAACTCGATATTTTTTACCACCACCATCTGCCGGTAATCTTCCTCAAACAATGCCGACCGAAGTATGGCTTCGGGGTCTTCTTTGTATCCTTTGGTCAGGAACTGCAGCGACTTGCCTACACGGTGCGGCGTGCGTTTCAGTCCTTCGCGTTCGGGATCCTCGCCCAGCAGGCGGAGCGTTGATTCTACGCTCTGCGAGATCTGATCGGTTATTTCTGCAGATGGGTTAAATGCTTGTAAATCCATTATTTGTTGCTTTGGTAGATTGCTGTAGGTTATCTGATCTTCACCTGGTCGCGTACGATGTAGGTGTAATCCGCCAGGTCGGGGAAGAGTGCCTTGAACGTGTCGCGGAACTCAGCCGCCTGTTCTACTGTGAGGAAGTCGCCCAGCCGCACTTTCCATGAAGGTGTGGCGTAAATGACGTACACCTGCACGCTGATAGTCTGCTTGACGCGTTGCTCAAGTTCCAGAGCACCTGTCTTGCCGCGCGTAGGGTGGTTAGAGGAATAGATCTGCACGCGGTAACCCGGGTGCTCATGTGTGCCGTGTTCTACGCCGGCGGTTTTTTCCTCCATCAGCATGGTTATCAGGCTGTCCTGCTCCACGTGTGCGTTGTTCATATCCAGCAGGATCTGCGGATAGGTGAGCACCACGGGCGGCAGCGTGTCGTTCACGACGGCTGAATCGGTTATGACGGCTTCTGGCAAGTTCGTTGCCGCGGGTGTCGGGCTTGTGAGCACCTCTTGCGCGCAAACAGGTAGGGCGCAGAGCCATGCGAGCAGAAATGTGTAGGTTATGTAATGTCTCATTTTTTCGCTTTGATAGTTGCTTGCAGACAAGTGCTGCTAACTAACAAATCACAGCAAAAATCGTGCCACGTATTGCGTCGGGCGGTTATGTTTTTGCGCCTTTTGCATAAGCCCGATCCAAAATCACGGGATATATACATAGTATATATAGGTTGCATCGGGATGCGATAAAGGTCCGATAATGGATCGAAAACGGATCGAAAACGGAACAGAAACGGAACAGAAGCGGAACGGAAATGGAACGGAAACGGTTCAGCGGCGGAAAATAAACGAAACAATCCTGACTTTGCCAACAAAATCCTACAATACGCAGAAAAATTTGCAAATGTCAAAATTTTTTTGTAATTTTGTGGCAGTTTTTGTGCGCATGCGCATTTGGGGTGGCCCGAATGCCTGTTTGATGTGCGCCAAATATGCAGGATCGAATAATCGAATAAATGACAGTATAATATGAGTAAAGCATTACTGATGATTCTTGACGGCTGGGGAATCGGAAAAAAAGATACAGCCGATGCTATTGCATGTACATCGACTCCGCATTGGGATAAGTTGCTTGCCACGTATCCGAACTCGCAGTTACAAGCGAGCGGCGAGAACGTAGGTCTGCCTGACGGCCAGATGGGCAACTCCGAGGTAGGTCACCTGAATATAGGCGCGGGACGCGTTGTGTATCAGGATCTGGTGAAGATCAATCGTGCATGCAAGGATGGTTCTATTCTACAGAACCCTGAGATTAAGAGTGCCTTCGGCTACGCAAAAGAGTCGGGCAAGAACCTGCATATCATGGGTCTGACCAGCAATGGTGGTGTGCACAGTTCGCTCGACCACCTGTTCTATCTCACCGATATAGCCAAGGAGTACGGATTGCAGGGCAAGACGTTTGTACATTGCTTCATGGACGGCCGTGACACCGACCCGCGTTCGGGTATAGGATTCATCGACCAACTTGAGGCGCACATGCAGCAGTCGTGCGGCGAGATAGCCAGTATCTGCGGCCGGTTCTATGCCATGGATCGTGACAAACGCTGGGAGCGTGTACACGAGGCATACGAGCTGTTGGTGAACGGCAAGGGCGCAGAGTTCGAGTGCATGCACACGGCTATGCAGGCGAGCTACGATGCCGATGTGACGGACGAGTTCATCAAACCTATCGTGCACGTACGTGACGGCAAGCCGCTGGCAACGATTGGCGAAGGTGACGTAGTGATCTTCTTCAACTACCGCAACGACCGCGCAAAAGAGATAACTATCTCCCTGACGCAACAGGATATGCCCGAGCAGGGAATGCACACTATTCCAAACCTGCAGTATTACTGCATGACACCGTACGACAGTTCGTTCAAGGGGCTGCACATCCTGTTCCCGAAAGAGAACGTGACGAACACGCTGGGCGAGATCGTGTCGAAGGCAGGTTTGAAACAGTTGCGTATAGCCGAGACGGAGAAGTTTGCACACGTGACCTTCTTCTTCAGCGGCGGTCGCGAGGCGGAGTTCGAGAACGAGGATCGTATCCTTATCCCGAGTCCGAAGGTGGCTACCTACGACCTGCAGCCAATGATGTCTGCTCCGGAGGTGACTATCGCTCTGCGTGACGCGCTGAACAGCCAGAAGTACGACTGCATCATTCTGAACTACGCCAACGGCGACATGGTAGGACATACGGGCGTATATAACTCAATCCAGCAGGCAATAACGGCAATCGACATCTGTGTGAACGAGACCGTGGAAGCTGCGCTGCGCAATGATTATGAGATCATTATCATCGCCGATCACGGCAACTGCGACCACGCCATCAACGAGGATGGCACGCCTAACACGGCACACTCGCTGAACCCCGTTCCGTTCGTGTATGTGAGCAACAACCACAAGGATGCGAAGGTGGAGAACGGCATACTGGCTGACGTGGCTCCGTCGATCTGCCACATACTGGGCATAGAGCAGCCGGCTGAAATGACCGGACACTGCCTGATAAACAACTAATCAATCAGCCAAACTTGGCTGATCTCCCCCAATACCAATACACAAAACATGGCAAAAGAAGTAACGACAAAAAAACTGTTAGAAGAGATTATCGAAGGTATCCGTAACCGCAAAGGTGAGCGTATCGTGCAGATTGACCTCAGGAAGATCAAAGAGGCGCCTGTCGAGTATATGATCATCGCGCAGGGCAACAGCAATACGCAGGTGGCTGCTATCGCTGCCGAGGTGGATGACCATGTTCGCACCGTGACGCACGTTCACCCGCTGTCGCATGTAGGCGAAGATAATGCCGAGTGGATAGCACTGGATTACGGTTCGGTGTTCGTACATATCATGCAGCGCGAGCCGCGTGCGTACTACGACCTCGAGCATCTGTGGGCAGATGGTGTGATCAAAGAAATCGAAAGCTGACAACTATGAGTGACAATCCTAAAAAGAAACAAGTACAACCCAATCTCTCCGGCAATTCGAACAACCCGAAAGAACCGGGCAAATGGGGCAGACTGATCTCCACGATGTTCTATGTGGTGGCAGCTCTGCTGATAGCAATGTGGGTGTTTGGCGATAAGGACGGTTCGGGTGCGAAGAAAGAACTGAGTTACACGAAGTTCGCCGCCTACGTGGAGAGTAACATGGTGGAGAAACTCGTTGTGTATGACGACAATTCCGCCAAGGCGACCATCCGACCGATGCACTACGCCATTGTGTTCGGCGACCAGGACAGCGGCGAGGCAGCCAAAGGTGTGATCAAGACCCAGGTGCCCTCCACCGAGGAGGTCGCCAAGTACATGGACAGCGTCAATGCCGCGCGCAAGGAGAAAGGTATGGCGGCTATTGATGTGACGTACGAGAAGTCGCGCGACTACTGGTATCTGATACTGGTGAATATCCTGCCGTTCCTGTTCATTGTGCTCTTCTTTGTATGGATGAGCAGAGGTATAGGCAGTGCCGGCGGCATAGGCGGTATATTCGGCGTGGGTAAAGCCCAGGCGCAAGTGTTTGATAAGGATAAACAGCAGAAAGTGACCTTCAAGGACGTAGCCGGACTCGAAGGCGCGAAGCAGGAGGTGGAGGAGATTGTATCGTTCCTCAAGAATCCTGAGAAGTACACCGCCCTGGGCGGCAAGATCCCCAAGGGTGCGTTGCTCGTAGGCCCTCCGGGTACGGGTAAGACTTTGCTCGCCAAGGCTGTGGCAGGCGAGGCGGATGTGCCATTCCTGTCGATGTCCGGTTCGGACTTTGTAGAGATGTTCGTGGGCGTAGGTGCGAGCCGCGTGCGCGACCTCTTCCGCCAGGCGAAGGAGAAAGCGCCGTGTATCATCTTTATCGACGAGATCGATGCCGTAGGCCGTGCGCGTGGCAAGAACGTAATGACCGGCGGTAACGACGAGCGCGAATCGACGCTCAACCAGTTGCTGACCGAGATGGACGGTTTTGGCACGAACAGCGGCGTGATCATCCTTGCTGCCACCAACCGTGCCGACGTGCTCGACTCAGCGCTGCTGCGTGCCGGACGATTTGACAGGCAGATACATGTTGAACTGCCTGACCTGCAGGAGCGTAAGGAGATCTTCGGCGTGCACCTGCGTAATATCAAACTTTCGAAGAACGTGGATGTGGATTTCCTTGCCAAGCAGACTCCGGGTTTCTCGGGTGCGGATATAGCCAATGTCTGCAACGAGGCAGCACTGATCGCTGCGCGTCATGACAAGAAAGAGGTGGACAAGCAGGACTTCATGGATGCTGTTGACCGTATCATCGGTGGTCTGGAGCGCAAGACTAAGATCATGACTCAGGAGGAGAAACGCTCCGTGGCTTATCACGAAGCCGGTCATGCAACGATCTCCTGGCTGCTGCAATACGCTAATCCGCTGGTGAAGGTTACTATCGTACCTCGCGGCGTGGCATTAGGTGCTGCATGGTATCTGCCCGAAGAACGGCAGCTGACGACTAAGGAGCATATACTCGACGAGCTCTGCTCGCTGCTGGGCGGCCGTGCTGCCGAGCAACTGTTCCTGGAGCATACGTCCACCGGTGCGCTGAACGACCTGGAACGCGCTACCAAACAGGCGTACGCCATGGTGGCATACTATGGCATGAGTGACAAACTCAAGGACGTGTCGTTCTACGACTCGACAGGTCGCTACGAGTATGGCTTCAGCAAGCCTTACTCCGAGTCCACCGCCGAGACGATCGACAAGGAGACCGAGGCAATCATAGCCGAGCAGATGAAACGTGCCAAACAGATCCTGACCGAACATGCCGAGGGACATCACGCCCTGGCAGAGATGCTCGTGGAGCGCGAGGTGATCACGCATGAGGATGTAGAGAAGATTCTTGGTCCGCGTCCGTGGAAGAGCCGCGGCGACGAGATTATTGAAGCCAATAAATCCGCAGAAAAAGCCCGATCTGCCGAGGCTGACAAGCCTGCCGAGCAGGCAGCGCCGCAGGCTCAGGAACCGGCTGATGGTCAGATACCCGCGCCGTCGGAGAAGAACGGCGACTGAACAGCTTTCTGCTGAAGAATACGAGAGTAGGGGGGAACGTCCTGTGTAAGCCACACGTTTCCTCCTATTATTGTGTCATGACCGATAGTTACGCGCCCGAGAATAGAGGTGTTGGAATAGACGGTAACATGATCTTCCAGTATCGGGTGTCGTGGCAGATCAATGGGTCTGCCTTCGGCGTCGTAGGTGAAGTTGCGTGCGCCGAGTGTCACGCCCTGATAGAGCATTACATGGTTACCGATGATAGCCGTGGCGCCAATCACCACGCCCGTGCCGTGGTCGATGCAGAAGTACTCGCCGATAGTGGCGGCAGGGTGGATGTCAATGCCGGTCTCGCTGTGTGCCATCTCACTGAGCATACGCGGCAGCAGGGGCACACCGAGTAGCAGCAGGCAGTGTGCGGCGCGGTGGTGGAGCATGGCGGTGATGAACGGGTAGCACAGGATAACCTCGGCGGCGTTGGTCACAGCCGGATCGTTGTGCAGAGCGGCTTCCACATCGGTCATCAGCAGGCGTTTGAGTTCGGGCAGAGCAGCCACAAACGCGTCTGCCGTGCGGCTGATAGCCTGCTGTTGTTCCGAGTCGTTGTCCGCCTGCGTCTGCCCATTGCACGAACGGCACATCACGGTGGATAGTTGCGAGTACAGCAACCCGCGCAGGATCTGGTCGGAGAAATCGCGGCTGGGGTAGTAGTCGGGAAAGACTATCGACCGCAGCAACCGCATGATCTTCTGCAATTCGTTGTGGGAAGGTATATTCATGATTGGTTGGCTTTCAGTATTCAGTTTTCAGTATTCAGTATTCAGTTTTCTGCTACTTCTCCCTCCCTTTTAGGGGAGGGCCGGGGTGGGGCGCTCTCAACACTCAACACTCAACTATAAAACCGACAGGTACCTCTCTCCCGTGTCGGGCAGCAGGGCTACTATTGTCTTACCGTTGTTCTCGGGCAGGCATGCGAGTTCGGCTGCGGCGTGGTAGGCTGCGCCGGAGGATATACCTACGAGCAAACCTTGTGTCCGGGCGAGAGCGCGGCTGCCTTCGTATGCCTGTTCGTCGGTCACGGTGAGCACCCGGTCAACAACGTCCGGGTTGTAGGTCTCGGGCACGAATCCTGCGCCTATGCCCTGTATCTTGTGTTTGCCGGCTTGTCCGGTAGTGAGCACGGGTGAGGCGGCTGGTTCGACGGCAATGATGCGTATGTCGGGCTTGTGTGTTTTCAGCGCTTGCCCCACGCCGCTGATTGTGCCGCCTGTGCCTACGCCGGCTACGAATATATCCACCTTGCCGCCGGTGTCCGCCCATATCTCCTCACCTGTGGTACGCCTGTGTGCGTCGGGGTTGGCGGGATTGACGAACTGCCCGAGGATAACTGCGCCGCTGATCTGCTCGCGCAACTGTTCGGCACGTGCTATGGCACCTTTCATCCCTTCGGTTCCGGGTGTCAGTTCGAGTTGTGCGCCGTAGGCTTTGAGCAGGTTCCTGCGCTCAACGGACATTGTGTCGGGCATTGTCAGGATAACTTTGTATCCTTTGGCTGCGCCTACCCATGCGAGTCCGACGCCTGTGTTACCGCTGGTAGGCTCGATGATCGTAGCGCCCGGGGTGAGTACGCCGTTGCGCTCGGCATCTTCGATCATGGCGAGTGCGACACGGTCCTTGACGCTGCCGCCCGGGTTGAAGTATTCGAGTTTGAGTAGTAATCGTGCCTGCTGACCGTCCAAACCGGTAACGGCTAATAGCGGAGTATTGCCTATCAGGTCGGTGAGATGATTGTAGATCATAGCGTGTAGTTGTTTTAGGTGTTATGGTGCAAAGGTACAACAATTATTTGACAAAAGCAAGTAACCGTTGCAAAAATCCACTTCTGCGATACGAATTATCGGTCTTTTGATTGGCGAACGTGTAAAACCGTTACCTCTGCCCTTGCTGTAATTGCGCTTTCCGTTAAATTTCGTACATTCTCGCATATCTTTCGTACATTTTTAGCATTTCCATTTGCATTATTCAAATATTTTTTGTATCTTTGCAGCGGTTTTATAAAATACGACTTAATAAAACATCAATAAAAAACAAAATACCATTTAACAAACATGGATAAACAGGTTCTTAAGCAAGTCCTTCTGGATAACGCACAATTGGTGGAGAAAATAGAGGTGTTGCCCCGTGCATACGCGTTAGATGAATCGGTAAACTATGTGTTCACCGGTGTACGCCGTGCAGGTAAATCGTACATGATGTATGCCATCATCAAGCAACTATTACAAAACGGCTGTTCGATGGCGGACATCCTATATCTGAACTTCGAGGACGAACGTATAGACAACTTCACTGCGTTGGATTTTAACCTCTTGTTAGAGTGCCATCAGGAGATTTACGGTCGCGAACCGCGTATCTTCCTTGATGAGATGCAGAATATTATCGGCTGGGAGAAATTCGCGCGTCGTATGGCAGACAGCAAAGCGCATATATGTCTTACCGGCAGTAATGCCAAGATGTTGAGCAAAGAGGTATTAAGTACTCTTGGCGGTCGTTTTATCCCGAAGGACATCTATCCGTATAGTTTCACGGAATACCTGAACACGATGCAGATATCGTATGACAAGAAAGCACTGTTAACCACTTCCGGCCGGGCACTATTCTTCCAGCATTACAGGGAATATTTCTTATGGGGAGGCATGCCGGAATCGGTGGGAATGAAGATCAAACGCGATTATCTTAGTAGTACTTATCAGAAAATCTATCTGAACGACATCGTTTCGCGCAATAAAATCAGCAACGTAGCCGCATTGCGTTTGTTAATCAAGAAGATGGCAGAATCGGTGAAACAACCGTTGTCATACAACCGAATGAGTAATATCCTTTCTACCATCAACGGTAAAATCTCCGTGCCGACCGTACAGAGTTATATTTCTCATACCGAAGATGCCTGGTTTTTGCTGCGCCTGCGTAATATCACCGGTGCACTGTCCGAGAAAGAGAGTATTTGTAAGTACTACTTCATTGATAACGGTTTCTTAAATCTCTTCTTGCTTGACGGCGAATCTGCGCTTCTGGAGAATATGGTTGCGCTGGAACTTTTCCGTCGTTACGGTCACGACCCTGAGAATGATACGGTCTATTTCTATAACGCAGGAGAGGAAGTCGACTTCTATATCCCAGAAGAAGAATGGGCCATACAAGTAGCGTATAACCTATCCGAAGATACTACTCGCCAACGCGAAGTGACCGCATTGACCAAGATAGTTAATGCGCTACCTTGCAAACGACGTACCATTATCACCTACGACACCAAGGACACTATTACCGATGCACGTGGCGAAATAGACGTTGTTCCTTGCTGGGAATGGCTGGTAAATCAATAAAAACCTCATCCAAAGGTTACTTTTTGACAGCTTAAGTCATATAGTAACCAAACACATAAACTCCCGACCGCATAGTCGGGAGTTTTTGCGTATCTTCTGCCTACCGCAAAAATGCGGCAGACTTCCATCCTTTATTGCGCTTTCTGTTAAATTTCGTACTTTCTCGCATATATTTTATGCATTTTTAGGATTTCATTTGCAAATCTCAAAAATATTTCGTATCTTTGTAGCGTCTTTCCCGAAAAGGACTGACAAATGACATAAAAGGCGTTTATTGACGCTTGTTTTGGCGACTTAGAAACTTCGCAACTTTCATAAGATCTTCGCTCAAGACATGCAACAATAGATGTCTGCGTTGGGTATATTACCGCACCTGTTAAGGGTGTACTATATACTTATGTAGCGTAGGCTCTGTGTTGCTTGTATCTGGTGAAGATGGGCAATGCGAAGGCCTCTAAGTCGCAGGACAAGCAAAAATGCAGGTCCTGCGCTTTTTGTACGTATATGGCAGATACCCAACATAGCGAAAATAATGTTCCTTCGTTGTTCTCATCAGAAGAACATCAAGTAGAAAAATCGAAGAAACGCACTCCACAAAAAAAGGAGACGCGTGAGGCTGTCATTAAGAGAATGCTCTCCTCTGCAGATATCAAAGAGGATGACATTGAACGTCTGGGTCATGGGGAGTGGTTTGATTCTATTTTGGAACTTCTTCTGCGTGACCAGACAAGAGGTCAGCGCGTAGTACCTATTCATGAGTTTGATGGTAACACGTACACATTCAAGCACTTCCGCCATTATTATCATATTCTTTGGGCTACAGATGATTACCGCAAACGCGGTGAAGGCTATTACCCGACAGACGAAATCCATCCACGATCAATCACGCGTAAAAACAGCCGTGTAGTACGTCCGCGTGCCGTCAAGAGTAAAGAAGAACAACTTCGCCGAATCAAACAGAAAGCTGAAGTGTTTACTCCTTCTTGGGTATGCAACGCACAAAACAATCTTATCGATGAAGCTTGGTTTGGGCGTAAGAACGTTTTCAATAAGGAGAACAAAGACCATACTTGGACAACAAGCCCTAAACCTATCCGTTTTTCCAAAACCAAAGGTCGCACATGGCTGGATTATGTCACGGAGCGTCGTTTAGAACTCTGTTGTGGCGAAGGACCATATATCGTTAGCCGCTACGATACCACTACTGGCGAGCTCATCCCGCTGCAAGACAGGATAGGTCTGCTTGACCGTAAACTGCGCGTTGTGGGCGAAAATGCACAAGATTTGGAACACTGGCGCGAGTATGCCTACAAAGCTATCCGTAGTGTTTATGGATTTGAGTGGCAGGGCGATAATCTGTTACTCGCACGCGAAAACGTGCTCGTCTCGTTCATGGAGTATTACTATGATTATTGCGCTAAGAAAGGTATTGAATCCGAACTTTCCACGCTCAGTCTTGCCCATGTAGCCTATATCATTTCTTGGAACATTTGGCAAATGGACGGTATCCGTTATATCATCCCTTATACCGATCAAGAGGCTTTTGTTGATGCTCCCAAGCTCGCTTTCGATGAAGAGCAAGAGTGCTCTATGCCAAAAAATAAGCCTAAAGGCATCTATGCCAAGATTGCACAATGGACTGGTGATGGTCGGCAAAAATATTTAAGACCCTTTGAATTTAGAAACCTTGTAAAAACAAAATAATATGGCTGTAACAACCGCTACGCGCAAGTACAATATCATCTATGTGTACAGCGTGCCATACGAAGACCACAAAGGCTTGCTAAAAATAGGTAAAGCAGAAGTTGATGTAGAGGAGGATTATTATCCCTCACCCAACGATGAACCTATGAAAAAAGCTGCCGAAAAGCGTATTTCCGAACAACTTGGTACGGGTGGCTTTAAGCATACTTTGGAATACACCGAGGTTGCCCACTACCGTGATGACAACGGTAAAGGCAAAGCATTTGACGATCACGCTGTGCATGATGTGCTCAAGCATAGCGGATATTCCAACCATGATTTTGGTGAGGATATAAGCGGTGGTGAGTGGTTTCCCGTTTCGCTTGAGACCGCTGTGCTAGCCATCCAAGCAGTAAAGGAAGAACGTCAATCGCTTACCTCGCCAATGCACTCTATTCCAGAGGATGAAATTCATTTCCGTGAAGAACAGGAAGATGCTATAGAACGTACTATTACCCATTTCGGTTTTGGAGACAAGATGCTTTGGAATGCCAAGATGCGCTTTGGTAAAACGCTATGTGCTTTAGAAGTCGTACGTAAGATGGATAGCAAACGTACTTTGATTCTTACGCACAGACCTGCTGTTCGCGATGGATGGTTTGAGGATTTTGAGAAGATCAAGTTTGAACACTACCAGCGCGGCTGCAAACCGCGTTCGGATGGTTCTATTCCAGAAGGCGGACTTGGGCAAAGTTTTGAATCTATGGAGAAAGACCTTCTGCAAAATGGAACGCACTATATCTATTTCATGTCTATACAGGACTTGCGCGGTTCAAAAGAAACTGGCGGTAAGTTTGACAAGAATGCCGCTATTTTCTCGGCCAATTGGGATTTGGTTATTTTGGATGAAGCGCATGAAGGCACACAAACAAAATTAGGGAAAGCCGTTATTACCGCATTACAGAAACGCAAACCAAAAATGCTCTACCTATCAGGTACACCATACAATATCTTGGATCAGTTTAGCGGTAGCGAGATTTATACATGGGATTACGTCAAGGAGCAGCAAGCAAAAGAAGAATGGCCTTCCAAACATCCGGGTGTGCCTAATCCGTACGAAGGACTTCCGCGTATGAATATCCACACCTATAGTATGGGTTCTTCTTTTGAGAGTTACAAGCACGCGGATAATGATTATTTCGATTTTAGAGAATTCTTCCGTGTTTGGACGGGAGATGCCAATACCGACAACGGCGAAATGCCTACGGACGCCAAGATTGGTGATTTCGTGCATAAAGAAGATGTGCGCGCTTTCTTAGATTTGCTCACGAAAGATGATCCCGATAGCAACTATCCGTTTGCCAATGAGTTATTCCGTGGCTACTTCCAACACTCCTTCTGGGTAGTGCCCGGAGTAAAAGCAGCTGCTGCGCTAACATCTATGTTAGAAGAGCATCCGATTTTCGGTCACAATAATTTCAAAATTGTGAATGTTGCGGGTGACGGAGGCAAATTGGCCGCTTCTGATTTGGAGAGTGAGCAAAACGAGGAAACCTTGGAGGAGATGGAGAAAAGCGAAGCGGAGATCAAAGCGGCTCTTGCCAAAGTCAAAGATGCTATCGCGCATAACAAGCGAACAATCACCATCTCCTGCGGTCGTCTAACTACAGGAGTCACCGTTCCCGAGTGGACAGCGGTACTTATGTTAGCCGGTTCGTACAACTCAAAGGCGGCTATCTATATGCAGACTATCTTCCGCGTGCAATCTCCGGCGAAAGATGGAACAATCAAACATGAGTGTTACGCTTTTGACTTTGCGCCGGATCGTACCGTTACCGTAGTAAATGATTACCTGAATGTAGCGCGCAAACTGGAAGAAGAAAAATCCGGACAAGAAGCACAGAAGAAAGAGAAAGGTCACCACGGAGACGCACATGGAAGATACACAGATTCTTTCCTGCATTTCTGCCCGATTATTTCCTTCGATGGCAGCGAGACAAAACCGCTGGAGACTGTTTCCTTTATGACGAAAGTCAATCGTGCGATAGCTGACCAGATTTACCATAAGGGGTTCAATGACCATCGTCTGTTCAAGCGTTTTGATGATGTCACTATGAGTGAATTGGAGTTCCTTAGCGGCGTAGAAAAACTTTTTGGCAGTGCGGCGAAAAGCACGATGTCTAATGAGGGCAAAGTGACCGTTAACGATTCGGGACTAACGGGTGAAAATGCTCCAAGAGAAAGCGGAGATACCACCAAGCCTACTGATACTACAAATAAGAAGCCGAAAGATAAAAAGCAAAGTTCTTATAAGGAATCACTCAAACGCTATCAGGAGTTGATGGGAGCGGTAGCAAAGCGTTTCCCGTTGTTGCTCTTTGGAGCTGTAGATACTTTAGACAAAGAACACTGGTCGTTGCAGCAATTCGTAGCAAACATGGAGAAAGACGATTGGGAACAGTTTATGCCTCGCGGTTATACACAAGACAAATTCTTGGAGATGCAACACCTCTTCAATAACGATTTCTTTATCACTTCCACACAGTTGCTGTTAGAAGACACTCATGAGGCAGACACATTGCCGGTAAGTGAGCGGGTAAGCAAGATGGCGCATATATTGCAGCGTTTCCACTATCCCGATAAGGAGACCGTCTTGACACCTTGGAGAGTGGTAAATCTCCACATGACGGAAACGATTGGCGGATATTCGTTCTATAAGGATGATAAATTCCTAAAGGAATCATTCGCCCCTCAACTGATAGAACAAGACATCACGCGCGAGGTATTCGGCAAAGAAAGCAAACTATTGGAGATCAATTCCAAATCGGGTGTTTATCCGTTATGGCTGGCTTATACGCTCTTCCGCTTTAGATGCGAAGAGCACGGAGACAATTTGACCCATGAGCAGGAACAGACAATCTGGGATAGAGTAGTTCAAGAACAATTATTTGTACTATGCAAAACGGAAATGGCACAACGAATTACCGAACGAGTATTGGTTGGCTATCGTAAAAATATTACGCCCAGATGCCAATATGAACCTGATTTGCTCCGAATTCTGAAAGATGATGAACGAAAAGAAAAACTTGTAAAACGTTTAAAGAAATACTCCTATTGGGGAATCGAAAATATGGAACCAAACAAATTTGAATTCAAAGCCGTTGTCGGCAATCCTCCGTATCAATTAACAGGAGGATCCGGTGGTAACAATGATGCGCCAATATTTCAGCATTTTAGCATGTTAGCGCACAATGTAACATCTAATTATGTGTCCATCATTGAGCCAGCTCGATGGTTCGCCGCAGGTAGAGAAAATCTCCTCGGAGACTACAGGCAATTCATGTTAAATTGTGGCGAAATCAAACGTATAAAGACTTTTGCTGATGGAAAAAGCGTATTCCCACGTGTAGAAATCAAAGGTGGCATTTGTTACTATCTTGCAGATAAACTACATGATGGACCGTGTGAATATACTCTCGTTCAAGGAGATAAAACTACTACAACGGAAATGAATCTTTCCAATTTTGATGTTCTTATCCGTGAACCTAAATTAGTGAATATCATACAGAAGGTCAAAATAAAGGCAATGGAAGAGAAACATAAATTTGTTGATTCTCTTATTTCAAACGATACACCATTTGGAATTCCTTCTAATCCAAGAACAAGCACGAAAACACCGTTTAATGTATATGAAATGTCAAAGCCTGCTCATGATGTATTATTATTTCATATTGAAAATCAAAAGAGACGTGTGGAATATGCTGCAATAGCAGATCTCCATAAAAACGTCCAAGATATTGACCGTCCAAAAGTATTTATTCCTGGAGCTGGTGGAGGAGGAAACGATCCGTATGTTTTAGGTAAACCGGAAGTCGCACCTGCGCACTCTGTTTGCTCTCAATCTTATTTGTATGCTGCATTTGATACCGATGAAGAGGCAGAGGCTTTTTGCAAATACATCAAGACAAGATTCCTGCGAATTTTGGTATCCGCAATGAAGATAACTCAATCTGCTCCTCAACGAGTTTATAAATTCGTTCCTCTCCAAGATTTCACATCCCATAGCGACATAGATTGGAGCAAGTCTATTCCGGAGATTGACCAGCAACTTTACCGCAAATACAATCTCTCACCCGATGAAACAGCCTTCATCGAAAAGATGATAAAACCAATGGAATAAACATGTGATTACAAGCATACCCATGTAACTGCACTTTTTGCACTTTCGTGCATCCAAAGTGCAGAAAGTGCAAATAGTGCAATGTCATTGTGTCTTGTCCTGAAAAAAAGACAGTTTCTTTTTAGTGAACCTTGGTCTATTCAATTGTTGTTAATTGTAAAAATAGTCTCATGCAATTGGTTTGATAATTGTCGAAAATTGTTGACTTAAATACCCTCTCGCATGAATTGAAATAGACCGATATAACTTATTCTGTTATATCCTCCATCCTATAAGCCGACCGAATGCAAATATTTATCCGCATTTTGGTGCAAATTTGCACTAAATTGCGGTTAAATGCAACGTCTATTCGTATTTTGGTGCAAATTTGCACTAAATTGCGGTGTAACTGCATCGGATTTCCCTACTAATTTGGTCAGATCATTTTTGCAGATGTCTTTTCGGCGTATGTTAAATCTTATAATACTTCTAATTTTAACCCGAGACGTGTGTGAGAGGAAGGCAAGAGCAAGGCAAAAGCGAATTGAAAGCAAGTTAACCCGAGACTTATTTGCTTTTTGACTACCATTTTTGGCCGAAAAACACCAACTTTATGCAAGCATAGTCTGCCGCTATGCTACTAAAAAAACACGTCCGTGCACATTTTTCTTCGGGAAAGTTTGCAAATGTGCATTTTTTTTTGTAACTTTGCAGCCAAAAGTTGCAAAGACATGCCTCCACGGACAAATGACATATCTCTGTTTCTTGCTTTTTGCATCGAGCAATACAAGCAACGACACCACATGAGTGGTGAACAGGCTATGCAAGAGCTTGATCAATACGGCGTGTTGGAATATTTAGAAGAATGTTACGCCCCTTTGCACACACAAAGCGCGCAGTGGATAATGGAGGATATTGACGAATTTATCGAAAAACGGAAACAATGAGAGTCTATCACGGCAGTTTAGAGTGTGTTCCTTCGCCCGAAATACGGCAGGCTACCCGTACTCTTGATTACGGAACCGGCTTTTACACCACCACTTCAGCCCAACAAGCTGAAGAATGGGTGCGCAAACGCATGAAAGACACTTTCGCGCGCAAAGGCTTTGTTAACGAATATGAGTTAGACTTGGAAACTCTCAAGCAGTTCCATTGCATCTTCTTTGAGTCGCCCACCGACGAATGGATAGATTTTGTGATGAGCAACCGTTTGGATCGCAATTTTGTTCATAACTACGATGTAGTATACGGACCGGTTGCCAATGACCGCGTTTATACTTGTTTCACTTTGTATGAAGGAGGAGTGATGAGCAAGCAAAATTTACTTGCTGAATTACGAACTTACGATTTGGTGGATCAATATCTATTTCATACAGAACAGGCACTTAAAGCCTTAAGGTTTGTTAAGGCAAAGGAAATACTACTATGAGCGAAATTACACAAAATAACTTATATCTGATCTTGCCGTTCAAGGTAAGCCGAGTGGCAGATATGTTGTGTGCTGATGAGCATATCAGTACGATTGAAGCAATACGTCGTATCTATACTTCTGCGATGTACAAGCAACTGGAACAAGAACATACTAAACGCTGGCACGAAGGACCGGTATCTTTGTATCAAACGTTATGACACTCCGTCCCCTCCGTGACGTTAAAATTGAGGTGTCTCCATTTACTAACCCTGTACGACTAAATTGGGTTACCTTACACAATCGTAGAGATAACAGCAGGATAACAGTAGCGTCCGTTTACGTGTCGTTATCGACTCGTTATCGACTCGTTATCGTGTTTGGGTGCTGAATGATGGCTAAAGAGATTTGAGCTCAGTGAATATTTCAAGCGTTTGAAATTTGTGGTCGGGGAACATTTTTGCAAAAATTATTTGCATAATTCAGAATTTTTTTGTAACTTTGCAGTTGAATTGTAGAAAATCCAATCGCTATGTCCTGTTTACGTGTACTATTGGCAATTATTTTTCCTCCGCTGGCGGTGTACGACCGTGGCTGCGGCTCGATGCTGATCGTGTTTCTTCTCACCTGCCTCGGATGGGTGCCCGGAGTGATTGGAGCGCTGATCATACTTAATAAAAATGAAAATTGAAAATTGAAAGGATAAACTAACCAAATAAAATCAACAACATTATGAAGTTATGCAACAAATTCGCTGCTGAGTTCTTCGGAACAGCAGTATTGGTATTGGGCGGTTGCGGAACCGCACTATTCGGTCATGTAGGTTTTCTGGGCGTAGCCCTCGCCTTCGGTCTGACGATCGTAGCCGCTGCTTACGGTATCGGTCATATCAGCGGTGCTCACCTGAATCCCGCTGTAAGTTTCGGCGTATGGGTTAACGGTCGTATGAGCTGGCAGGAGATGCTGTGCTACTGGTGCGCACAGATCCTGGGTGCCATAGCCGCTGCCGCTATCCTGTTCGGTATAGCCAAGTCGGCACACATGACCATCGGCACGTTTGCCGCCAACGGTTACGGTGAGTTCTTCAGCGGTGCTGACGTAGCTGCCGGTTACCTGCAGACGAACGTATGGGGTGCTTTTGCCACCGAGGCTGTGCTGACGTTTGTCTTCCTGATGGTTATTCTGGGTGTGACGGACAGCAGGCACACCAACGGTGCCTTCGGCGGATTGGCTATCGGCTTGACACTGACGCTGATTCACCTGATCTCTATCCCCTTGACGAACACGTCGGTTAACCCGGCTCGTTCGATCTCGCAGGCAATATTCTCGGAGAACGCCCTGGCTCTGCCGCAACTGTGGTTGTTCATCGTTGCTCCGCTGGTAGGTGCAGCATTGGCTGGCTTGTGCTACAAGTGCATCGCTTGCGACGGCAAGAAGTGCTAATCGGCTCCTGAACGTATGATACGCGTAGCGATAGTAGGTTACGGCAATATAGGTCGTGCTGCCGAGCAAGCTGTGAAGGCAGCCCCTGATATGGAGCTGGCGGGCATCTACCACCACAACGATTGTCTGGACTGCATGACAGCCGATGTGGCACTGGTGTGCACACCCACACGCGAGGTGCAGACGTTTGCCACCGTGCTGGCAGCGCGGGGTATATGTACGGTTGACAGCTTTGATATCCACGGCCGTATATGGGACTTGCGCAGTGCGATGGATACGGTGTGCAAAGCAAGCAAGACCGTAAGCGTGATAGCCGCCGGTTGGGATCCGGGTAGCGACAGTATGGTTCGTGCCCTGCTGATGGCATTGGCGCCCAAGGGACTGACCTACACCAACTTCGGTCCCGGACGCAGCATGGGGCACACCGTAGCCGCCAAAGCTATACCCGGCGTAAAGAACGCGCTGAGTATGACAATCCCGTTGGGCACAGGTATTCACCGCCGGATGGTATATATCGAGCTGGAGAACGGTGCCGACTTCCGTACCGTGGAGGCCGCTATCCTCGCCGATGATTATTTTGCACACGACGAGACGCATGTTATTGCCGTTGACAGCATCGATGCGCTGAACAACGTGGCGCATGGCGTTAACCTTGTTCGCAACGGCGTATCGGGCGAGACGCACAACCAGCGGTTTGAGTTCAACATGGCGATCAACAATCCTGCGCTGACAGGTCAGGTGATAGTGAGTTGCGCGCGTGCCGCCGTACGGCTCAGGCAACGCGGCGACTATGGCGCAAAAACGATGATCGAAATAGCGCCTATTGATCTGCTGCCCGGTACGACAGAGAGCCTGGTGAAAGCATTGGTGTGAGTTATGAAAAATCAACGCTCGGAGTGATGTCCGAGCGTTGATTTTTTGGTTGAGAGTTGAGAGTTGAGAGTTGAGAGTTCTTATCTCGGCAAGCCTCGAACGATCGGCTAAAGCCGTATGGAGTGTTGAGGGGTTACCAGTCGAGGTCGTAGGAGACCACTATATAATGACCGAAGCCACGGGCATTGGTGAGTTCGATCAGTTGCTTGCTTTTGGTGATGTTGATGTCACGCGAATAGTCGTACGTAAACCGGTAGGCTATTCCCAACGAATTGCACTTGTCCACGCGCCAACGGAGTCCTGCCTGTGCACGCACGGAGCACAGATACTGTCCGAACGATTTGCCGGCATAGGCGGTGGCATTGCCGTCCTTATCCACACCGGCGTAGGTATTCAGGTACTTCACGGGCTGGTTGAGCGTGTTCCACAGCTCGACATACGCATACGCCTTCAGCGGCCTGCCGGGAACGCTGTACTGCGCCTGCAGTTTGTGGCGCAGAGTAAGTGTGGTCTGCGGCTGTTCGTGCGGGTTGATGGAGTCGGTGCGGATATTCGCATCAAGTTTCTCGCGCAGAGAGAACTTCCACTCATCCATCGCATAGTGTCCTGATACATACACAGCGATTCTGTGCCGGAGAAACTCGTTGGCGGGGTTAGCCGTGCCGTCGGAGGCAGTGAACTTGTTGCCGTGCACCTTCAGCGTATAGTCGGCACCTATGCGCAGGTAGGGAATTGGGGTGTACGACAGTCCGACGGTAGTATATGACCTGCGGAAGTAGGGCTTGAGCACCTCGGTGTTGTCAGCGAGTTGCGAGTAGGTAGATTCCTGCAGGCGCGAGAAGATCTCTTCACTCAGATAGAGGTTGATACTCTGGTCGCGGATCTTAAAGTGCTTGGTGAACCCGGCTTCGATACGCAACTCGGTAAAATGCGTCGTGGTCTCGTCCACGGACTTCAGTCCTTGTGCCGCAGCCAGCCCGCACCCGGCTACAGCCAGGAGCAGGACGAGCAGTCTGCGTGTAGATAGATGGCGTGTCATGCGGTGATCATTTAAACTTGGTGATAGTACCGATAGTATCTTCTTCGCCCTTGCTCATCAGGTACTTGACCTTGATGTACGCCACGTCGCGCAGGAAATCCACGTGACCTATCTCCAGATCCGTAACCTGCAGTCCGGTGCGCTCCTTGAGGTCGGCAAGCAGTGCGTCGTGGTTCTCGGGTTTGATGTTCTCAATCTTCTCATAGAGGATGATCTTTGTGCCGGTGCGCTTGCGTGCTACCCACAGTTCGAATCCTCCAGCCAGTGCGATGAGTGCGATGTTGGCGAACAGCAGTTGGTGCCACGCCAGACTGTCGGCGTGCAGCGAGAGCGAGTTCATCACAGCCTGTGCAATGATGATAAACAGGTAAGTCATCTCGCGGATAGGCACTGTTTCCGTCCTGTAACGGATCATGCCGAAGATGGCGAACAAACCGAGCACGAAGCCTGTCTGTATGTCCAAAATCTGCATCAGCCAAAGCAGCAGGAACATTGCCGACGAGAAGAGCATGAACGTCACGTAATAGTCGCGGCGACGGCTGACCTTGTAGTAGATGCAGTAGATGATCAGCCACGCCATCAGCAGGTTGAACAGAAACATCAGCGGCAGCACCAGTATATTGTCGGCTATACCCAACGTATCCGCCAGGCTGTGCATAAGGTAGTTGATACTGTCCGAAGTGCCATACTCGGCAGCTATGCTCGGATCATAATCGGTGAACTCCAACGTAGGGTTGGCTAAATCAACTTGAGACATAAAATTATTTACGATTTACGATTTACTATTTTGCGATTGATGATTTGCGATTTTCTCAATCATGCGTATTTTTGCTTTGAATCGGTTTTTTTTGACCTCGGGTGTGGTCAGTGCCGTGCCGATACAATACTTGCTCACTTTCAGCGGTTTGATGCGCAGTTGCTGCATTATTCCGATCATCGGTGACGCCACATTGCCGTCACGCTTGAGTTCCACAATCACCGGTTCGGGGTAACTGACCGTAGCACCGCTGCGGATATTGGTGAACGTGAGCAGGGTATCGATAGTCAGCCGTTCGGTTTTAGCCTTGTTGACGAGCGTGATACGCGTGAACGTTGTTCGCAGCCGCGGGCTGATCTGCTCAAAGCGGTAGCGACTCTTGGCAGCAATGAACTCGTCCGCCCGCCATGTCTGCTTGCCTTGCCCGACAGTGTCGGCGGTAAGAGTGGCGGAGGGCAGACTGATACGTTTCTTCTTGGTGCGGCCTTTGTTGTTCTTGCGCTTGATCTCCAGAAAGAAGAGCTCGCTCTCGACATATGTGCGCACGCGGATCTTCTGCCGCACGAGTTGGCGGTCGTGGTGGCGTATGTACATATCGAGGTCCTCGGTGTCGTAGTACACGGTGTCGTAGTCGCCCGTGCGCTTGCCTGCAGCCTGCTGCACGAAGTACGAGGTCTGCGCCAGTGCCAGCAGTTCAGGCAGGAGCGAAGCAGGCATTACGAACTTCGTATCAACACGGTTCATGAGTTTCACGCCCTCCATCTCTGCCAGACTGATGGGCTCAAACTGCTGTAGTTTGTCGGTTATGCAGGACATGCAATTCTATTTTCTTTGAGCGTAGCGGTCTTTCTTCTTTCAACGCAGCGGTCTTACTTCTGAAAAATATATTCAAATACCTTCACCGACTCCAGTTTGCCGTTGGGCAGGTAATTGTACTGCTTGGCTTTGGTGCCGTTGGTGTTATACTCGTACTTGCGGATGCGGTAAGGTTTGTTCTTGTCGTTGTACTCCACCTCCTTGAGCACCTTACCACCGATCGAGTCGGTATATTCGTAGGTGACGCGCCATTTCTGCCCGTAGGTGGCATACTCTGTTTCTTCAATCACGCGTCCCTGCTCGTCGTACACCTTGATGCGGTCGAGCCAGCGGGTGTGGGTCTTGTCGTTGGTGTTCCACTCCTTGACAGTCAGGTTCTTGCGCCGCTCGCGTTTGGCGAGCGTCTCGGGGCTGACATACACGTCCTGCGCAGCCATGCAGGCTGCGAGACATAACAGGGTGATTGCTAAATAACTACGCTTCATTTATCATTTGATTTCTGATTTCTGATTTCCTGCTTACCATCTGCCACCGCCTCCGGGTCCTCCGCCGCTGCTTGCGCTGTAGGTGGATAGGCTAACCGATGATCCGCCACTATAGGTGGCAGGGGAGTAGGCTGTATTGTTGAACACCGCCGTGCCTGCAGGCGTTACGCCTTTGTACAATGTAGGTTTGCTTGCTCCTGACAAAACGAGCGTGGAGGCGTTGCTGCTCGGTGTCTTGAAGGCAAACGCGTTATTGCCTACGACCATGGCGTACCATGTGCCTGTTGAGCCGGAAGCCTTGTAGCAGGTCTGCGACAGTTGTGCACCGCTCTCCAGACTGCCTACCGCCACGAGCGTGCCGCCCGAGACGTACAGTTTCTTCTGCTCCTCGCTGTTGGCGTCGATAGCCACCTCCGGCGAGGATGCGCCGATAGCATAGACCACTCCGCCTTTGATGTAACAGTTGCCGTTGGCATCTATGCCGTCGTTGCCTGCAGAGTGTGTGCACACCAGTCCGCCGCTGATAGTCAGGTCACCGCCGGCATTGATGGCGTCATCGGTAGAGTAGGAATAAACCTCGCCGCCGGTGATCGTGATAGCTGCCTTGCTCTCTATGCCCTCAGGCCCTGAAGCACTGTTTCCGCCGGGGCCTCCGCCACCGCCGGGACCCCAAGCAGATGTCCACGAGGACGAACTGCTGCCCGTGCAGATAACAGTCGTCTTGCCGCCGCTGAAACTCATGGCTCCCTCCGACTTGATACCTTTTCCCTCGCTGCCTGTTGTGTTGACAGTGATTGTACCGCCGCTGACAGTCAGTGTGCCTGTTTGCGACAGAATACCTTTGTCCACCGAAGTGATATTCACTGTCCCGTCGGTGATGGCTATGGTCACACTATCGCTCTGCAATCCGTCGCCGGCTGCATTGACAGTGATCGTGCCGCCGTTGATGTACAGGCCGTCGTTGACGTGTATGCCGTCCGACACCTTGGCTGTGATGTTCAGCACACCGGCGTTGATGCGTATATAATCGTCGCTCGCCAAGGCGTGCTTGTAGTTGCCGGTCACGTTCAGTGTACCCGTGCCGGAGATGATCAGTTGCCCTTCAGAGAAGAGTGCGGCTTTTTGGTCTTCTTCGGATGTGGCGTACGAACTGCCGTCGGTAAGCGTGTTGGCGTCGGTCAACTCCACGTAACCTTTCTTCTTGCACTGGCTGTTGATGGCCGGTCCGTCACTGCACGTGAGTGTCAGTCCGGCAAGGCATAACTTGTACGCCTTATCCGAGTACAGCTTGAACTGCCCGTTGCCGTTGCCGCTCAGCGTGTAACGTACCGAGTCGGCTGTAGAGGTTATAACTACGTAACCGTTGCTGTTGGTTACCGTCACGCCCTGCACGTTGCCGCTTACTGTGGCACTGCTGCCGTCCCAGACAATAGCCAGATTGTCGCTGAACGCTGTTGCAGGGATAGTATCAGGGTTCGAAACCTCCGGGTCGGTCTGCTCGGTAGTGGTGCCGGTAGGATCATTGACCTCTATATCGGGCTCACAACTGACGAGCGCGGTTAGGCAAACAAGCCCGATTAGGATAAAATATCTTTTCATATAACTGCGAATTATTGATTTGTAACAAAATGTAGCAATTCATGTGCCGAAAACGAACAAAATTTCGCAGAAAAGGTGTGCTTTCTTAACAAAATGATATAAATTCTTACAATTTGAGGATTACATAGATGATTATCGGAGCAGCAATCAGCGACGATAGCGTAGATATAGGCAGCGACAAGCTCATGCTGTACGAAGCGAGCGATACCAGGCAGTCGCATAACAGCAGCAGGTTGGCACCTAACAGGGCGCAGGCGGGCACAGTGAGCCGGTGGTTGGACGTGTGCATGATTCCTCGCGCCAGGTGCGGCACGGCTACGCCGATGAACGCTATCGGTCCGCACCAGGCAGTAACACCACCTGCCAGCAGCGAGGTGGCCAGTACGATACCCAAACGGGTACGCCGGATATTTACACCCAGTGCGCGGGCATAGTTCTCACCCAGCAGCAGACCGTTCAGCGGCTTGAGCAACAGGGCTACCATCAGCGCACCGATAAGCAGCACCGGTGCCATAACCTGCAACTCCGTCCAACCGACAGATGATAGCGAACCCAAGGTCCAGACGATAAACAACTTGAGCGCATCGGGGTTAGCAATGTTCTGCATGATATTTACCAGCGCACCGGCTACAGCACCTACCATCATACCTACAATCAGCAGGCTCACATTATCTTTCACTTTGCCGGCTACGCTCATCACGAGCAGCAGCACTAAGGTGGAGCCGATAATTGCAGAGGTGGCTATAGTGCCCGTGCCGGCACTGACCATGCCGAACAGCGACGTACACATTACTACGAACGCCACGCCCAAACTGGCACCCGAACTGACGCCCAAGATGTACGGTCCCGCCAGCGGATTGCGGAACAGCGTTTGCATCAGTATGCCGCTCACGCTCAACGCACTGCCCGCCAGTATGGCAGTCAACGCCTTGGGCAGACGCAGGTTGACGAGAATATGGTGGTAGATTTGATAGGCCTCGTTTTGCTCCCACAGGGCGCGCAACGGGAATAACGTACTGCCCAGGCACAGGTCGGCTACAAACAAACCGAACATACCTATGCCAAGCAGAATCAGCAATACTATATTTCGCCTCGTACTCATGTGCAGTGATCAATGAATCGCGTACAAAGTTACAACAATTTTTCGATATTTGCAATAGTTAGCCCATAAAAATCAATAAATGTGTACCCTAATCGCTCTTTTTCACTACCCATGATTTGCAAATGTCATTTATTTTTAGTATCTTTGCGTCCGCGTTTGCCGGTGTAGTGTTTTGCCGGTACAAATATCAAATATCTGCCCAATGAAGTACAAAGCCATCTTTCTTGACTGGGACGACACGATCGGTGATTTTAGCCGTTCAGCCCAATGTGCTCTGACAACCATGTTTGAGATCCATCAGTTGTATCAGTACACCGATTATGACACGTTTGTCGGTGCTTACAACGAGCGTAACAACCTGCTGTGGGAGCAGTATGGTCGTGATGAGGTGACCAAAGACGAACTGAAGGTCGAGCGTTTCATCTACCCGCTGATTCGCACTTGCGGTATGAGTGAGAACTCCGAGACGCGCGTGCTCGCACGCCGTATGTGCGAGGATTTTCTGCGTATGACGAATCACTTCTTCACGCTTATCCCCGATGCCGACAAGATGGTCAAGACCCTGGCGGCATACTATCCGCTGACGATAGTCAGCAACGGGTTTGTGGAGTCGCAGTACCTGAAATTGCGCAAGAGCGGTCTCGAACCGTATTTCACGCACGTGGTGCTCAGCGAGGAAGTAGGTGCACAGAAGCCCAACCCCAAGATCTTCGAGGAAGCATTGCGCATCAACGGCATAAGCGCTGCAGAGGCACTGATGATAGGCGACTCTTACACATCCGACGTACAGGGTGCCAAGGCGGCAGGTATCGACCAGATGTGGCTCCGTAGGACTGACACGCCGCTGACGGAAGGGCAGACCGCTACGTATATAGTCAACACATACCGACAGATTACTGACATTTTGGCAGACGGAAAATGGGTGGCATAATATTTGCCGAATATTGAGTGAGTAAATTATCAAACGATGAAACATAACAAACATATAGAAGACAAAGACCTGAATAAGGAAGTTGATGAGATCCTGAACAACGAGCCGCAGGAGGCTGAGGGTGCTGAAGGTAACACGGAAAATACTGCTGAGGCAGAAGCGTCCGAGCAACAGAGTGCTGAGCAGCAGTCGCCCGAACAACAGATTGAGGCGCTGCAGAAGCGCGTAGCCGAACTGGAAGATATACGTTTGCGCCAGATGGCGGAGTTCGACAACTACCGCCGCCGTACGAACAAGGAGAAACTGGAACTGATGGACACCGCCGGCGAGAAGTTGCTCGTTGATATCCTACCGCTGGTGGACGATTTCGAGCGTGCACGCGACGCAATGGCAAAGACCGAAGACATCAACTCACTGCGTGAAGGTATCGACCTCATATACAACAAGTTCATTGCCTGGCTTGGCAAGCAGGATGTGCATGCTATTGACACTACGGATGCCGACTTCAACACCGATGAACACGAGGCTATCACAACCTTTGCCGCAGGCGAGGATAAGAAAGGCAAGATCATCGATTGCACACAGAAAGGCTACAAGCACGGTGAACGTGTTATTCGTTTTGCCAAGGTAGTGGTAGGCGAATGATGAAGCAGCCAAGCTTGGCAGTTACAATAACAATACAACTATGGCAGAGAAACGTGATTATTATGAGGTGCTGGGCGTGGATAAGTCCGCGTCGGCAGAAGAGATAAAGAAGGCGTACCGCAAGTGCGCTATCAAGTATCACCCTGACAAGAACCCGGGTGACAAAGAGGCAGAGGAGAAGTTCAAGGAGGCTGCTGAGGCGTATGAGGTGCTCAGTGACCCGCAGAAACGTCAGCGTTACGACCAGTTCGGTTTTGCCGGCATGGGCGGTGATGGCGGCTTCAGCGGCGGAGGCATGAGCATGGAAGATATTTTCTCGCGCTTCGGTGACTTGTTTGAGGGCGCAGGATTTGATCTGGGTGACTTCTTCGGCGGTGGCGGTGGCGGTCGTCGTGGCGGCGGACAGCGTGTACGCCGTGGTACCGACCTGCGCGTACGCGTGCGCCTTACCTTAGAGGAAGTAGCCACGGGTGTGGATAAGAAACTCAAGATTCGCAAACTTGTGCCTTGCCAGCATTGTAGCGGCACAGGCTCGGCGGACGGTAAGGGCGGTGAGACGTGCCCGACATGTAAGGGCTCGGGACGTGTCGTACGTACCCAGCGCGGTATCTTCGGCATGATGCAGGTTCAGCAGGAGTGCCCGACCTGTCATGGCGAAGGCAAGGTGGTTAAGAACAAGTGTTCGTACTGCCAGGGCGAAGGCGTGGTGCGCGACGAGCAGATAGTGGACGTACATATACCTGCCGGCGTGGCTGACGGTATGGTTCTGCCCATGCAGGGCAAGGGCAATGCCGCACCGCACGGTGGCGTGAACGGCGACTTGCTGGTGATCATCGAAGAAGAGGAGCACAAGGATTTTGTGCGTGACGGAGGTGACCTGATCTACAACCTGCTGCTGGATGTACCAACGGCTATATTGGGCGGTCAGGTGCAGATTCCTACACTCACCGGTGATGCCAAGATCACCATCACTCCGGGCACGCAACCCGGCAAGGTACTGCGTATGCGTGGCAAAGGTCTGCCGATGATCGACCAGTACGGACGGCAGTACGGCACAGGTGACCTGCTCATCAATGTGGGAGTATATATCCCCGAGCACCTGAGCAAAGAGGATAAAGAACTGGTGGAGAAGCTCCGCAAGAACAACAACGTGGCTCCTGACAGCCACACCGACAAGAAGAGTTTCTTCCGAACACTGTTCGGCTAACAAGTCATCTTCCTTAGGCAGGCGATGAGTGAATCGCGCCAGTGAGGGATATTCAGGGCGAAGGTCTGACGGACTTTCGCCTTATTTAGTACAGAGTAATGGGGTCGGGGAGTGAGGTACTGATACTCCTCGCTCAGGATTGGACGAACCTTGCAGCGAATAGGCTCTGCGGAAGGCTGAGAACTATGGGCAAGGATCGTGTTATAAATCTCGTGAATGGCGAGGGTGAAGTCGTACCAGGAGCAGACACCTTCGTTGGTGAAGTGGTAGATGCCGCCTCTCCAGCCGGCAGGATTGAACGAACCGTTCGGTGTTGTGGCGGACTCGATGGCAGCGAAGATTGCTGCAGCGAGGTCCAGGGCGTAGGTAGGAGTGCCGATCTGGTCATACACCACACCAATCTCCTCTTTCGTCTGCCCCAGGCGAATCATTGTTTTTACAAAGTTGTTGCCGAACTCCGAGTACAGCCACGCTGTGCGGAAGATTATTGCGTCGGGCTGAATAGCCAACAGGGCTTGCTCGCCTGCCAGTTTGGTGCGTCCGTAGGCGGTGCGCGGTGCCACAGGGTCTGCCTCGCGGCAGGGCAGGTGCTCATCACCGGAAAAGACGTAATCGGTGCTGATATGGATCACGCGTGCGCCGCTGCGGGCAAGATTAGCCACTGCGTCGGCATTGATACGCAATGCAGTCGGTTCGTCCCGCTCGGCTTTATCGACATTGGTGTAGGCGGCACAATTGACGATCAGATCCACGCAGTGCTCGCCCACAAAGCCGCATACTGCCGCTTCGTCGGTTATGTCGAGAGGGTGGAAAAGACCCACCTCCTGCCCCTCCCTCGTAGGGAGGGGAGTAGTTACATCAGAGAAAATGTATGTATGCTGCGGATGTTGGGCAGACAGGATGCGCATCTCGTTGCCTAACTGGCCATTGGCTCCGGTGATCAGAATGTTCATAGTTATTATGAAACAAACAAGTGGTACATGGTAATTATTAAAATGGCAAATCAGCATCCCTGAGTAGCGGATGCTTGGTGTCTTTGTCCGACAGGATACGTTCGGCTTCGGGTATGCGCCAGTCGATGCCCAATGCCGGATCGGATAGCAATATACCTCCGTCGGCTTCGGGGTGGTAGAGTTCGTCGCACTTGTAGCTGAATAGCGCATGCTCGCTCAGCACGCTGAAGCCGTGGGCAAACCCCTTGGGAATGAAGAACTGTCGGTGGTTGTCTGCACTGAGTTCGACAGCCACGTGCTGCCCGAAGGTGGGGCTGCCTTTTCGCAGATCGACCGCCACATCCAGCACCGCACCTTCGATACAGGTCACGAGTTTGGATTGCGTGTAAGGCGGGCGTTGGAAATGCAATCCGCGCACCACGCCGTAGCACGAGGCGGAGAGGTTGTCCTGTACAAAGCGTACGTCTATACCCGCTTCGCGGTAGCGCTGTTCGTTGTATGTCTCCTCAAAGAACCCGCGGGCGTCGTTGAACACCCGGGGTTCGATGATAAGCAGTCCTTCTATCGGAGTCTTTATAATATTCATTTTGTTTAGTGTTTAGAGTTTAGTGTTTAGTGTCGTTTGTTAGTTTAGAGTTGGTAGTTCATTGACTTTCAACTAATGTACTTCAAACTCTTTCAACGACACTCAACGTTCAACACTCAACTCTCAACTTACAATTGTGCCACAACGTCAAACGCCACATCCATCATTTGCGTGAAGGTGTTCTGGCGCTGTTCGGCGGTGGTAGCCTCGCCGGTCAGGATATGGTCGCTCACGGTGCAGATCACCAGTGCACGTTTGCCTGCGCGGGCAGCGTTCATGTACAGCGAGGGTGCCTCCATCTCGTCGGCAAGCACGCCCATCTTCGTCCAGTTGGCTTTGCGTTCGTCTTCGCAGTAGAAGATGTCGGCACTGAACACGTTACCTACGTGGTACTTGTATCCGCGTTTCTCGGCAGCCTCTACAGCCTTGCGGCAGAGTTCGAAGTCGGCTATCGGTGCGTAATGTCCGGGCAGGTTGTATTGTGCCTCCCAGTTGCTGTCGGTGCAGCTGCCTTGTGCAATCACGAGGTCGCCCAGGTTGACGTACATCTGACGTGCGCCGCAAGAGCCTACACGGATGATCGTTTCTACGTCGTAGAAGTTAAACAGTTCGTACGTATAAATGCCGATGGACGGAATACCCATACCGTGTCCCATTACGGTGATACGTTTGCCTTTGTATGTGCCGGTGAAGGCGAGCATACCGCGCACGTTATTTACTTGTACAGGGTTCTCCAAGAAGCGTTCTGCCATCAGTTTGGCGCGCAGCGGGTCGCCTGCCATGATCATTGTCTTGGCGATTTCGTCGTACTTTGCCCCAATATGCGGGGTCGGAGTGTTTTCCTTTGCCATAATATGTAGATTTTTATTGTTTGTTTTAGTCGAAAGACCGTTCGTTGCACTCACTGACAGATCGTTCGTTTCACTCACTGACAGACCGTTCGTTGCACTCACTGACGGATTTATCCGTGTGTCTGTCAGCAGCCGCAGGCTGCGGTCTCTCAGCGCCAGCGGTCTGTCTTCTGTCAGCGCCAGCGGTCTATTATCTCGCTACCACGAGGTAGTAGTTCTTCTTTCCCTTCTGGAAGAGCAGATACTTGCCGTTGAGCAGTGCCTGGTCGGTGATCGGCGTCTGCGGGTCGGTCAGTTTCTCTTTGTTCATCGAGAATCCGTTGGCGAGGATCATCTTTCTTGCCTCGCCTTTCGAGGGGAAGATCTGTGTCTTCTCGGCGAGCAGGTCGAGCGGGCCTATGCCTGCGCGCAGTTCGTCCAGACTGATCTCGTAGCGCTCCACGCCCTCGAACACCTGCAGGAACGTCTGTTCGTCGAGTTTGTGCAGCGTGTCGGCGGTAGCGTTGCCGAACAGGATGTTACTTGCCTCCACGGCGGCGTTGTAATCTTCTTCGCTGTGAACGAGTATGGTCACCTCTTTAGCCAGACGCTTCTGCAGCGTGCGCAGGTGCGGTGCCTGCTCGTGCTCGGCTATGAGGGCTTCTATCTCCTCGCGGCAAAGAGAGGTGAAGATCTTGATGTAGCGCTTGGCGTCTTCGTCGCTCACGTTCAGCCAGAACTGGTAGAACTTGTACGGCGATGTATAATCCTTCGACAGCCACACGTTGCCGGACTCTGTTTTGCCGAACTTGCCTCCGTCAGCCTTGGTGATGAGCGGGCAGGTGAGTGCGAATGCCTCGTTGCCGCTGATCTTCTTGATCAGGTCTGTGCCGGTGGTGATGTTTCCCCATTGATCCGAACCGCCCATCTGCAGTTTGCAGTTCTTGTGCTCGTTCAGATACACAAAGTCGTAGCCCTGCAGCAGCTGGTAGGTAAACTCCGTGAACGACATTCCCTGGCTGTACTCGCCGTTGAAGCGTTTCTTCACGCTGTCTTTTGCCATCATGTAGTTGACGGTGATGAGCTTGCCAATGTTTCGCGTGAAGTCGAGGAACGTATAATCTTTCATCCAATCGTAGTTGTTCACCAGTTCGGCGGCATTGGGTGCGTCGCTGTTGAAGTCCAGGAAGTGCTCCAGTTGTGCCCGTATGGCAGCCACGTTGTGGCGCAGCACCTCTTCCGTCAGCAGGTTCCGCTCGGCAGATTTGCCCGACGGGTCGCCGATCATTCCTGTAGCACCGCCAATCAGTGCGATAGGTTTGTGCCCGCATTGCTGCAGGTGGCGCAACATCATGATGCCGCACAGGTGACCTATATGCAGACTGTCGGCTGTCGGGTCAATACCCACGTAGGCGACGGTCATTTCTTTCATCAACTGCTCCTCTGTGCCGGGCATAATATCGTGCAACATCCCGCGCCAGCGGAGCTCTTCTACAAAGTTTTTCATATCTGTTTCAACCTTTCAGTATTCAATTTTCAATTCCTCTTTCCCCGTTCAGTTTTCAATTTTCAATTTTCATTTTTCCAAACGCGACTGCAAAGGTACAAAAAAAAATGCACATTTGCAAACTTTCCCGAAGAAAAATGTGCACGAACGTGTTTTTTTTAGTAGCATAGCGGCAAACTATGCTTGCATAAGGTTGGTGCTTATCGGCCAAAAATGGCAGCCGAAAAGTAAATAAGTCTCGGATTAACTTGCTTTCAATTTGCTTTTGCCTTGCTCTTGCCTTCCTCTCACACACGTCTCGGGTTAAAAATAGAAGTGTTATCTTACGAGAGGGAATTCATAAATAAAGAAATGCGGCACACAACGTTGCCGCATTTCTTTGTAGTGTACCAACGGTACGCTCTCATCTCACCTCTACGCCTTGCAGGTTGTACATCTTCCCGCCGCGCATGATCAGCACCTGCCCGTCGCGCATAACCTTCGTAACGGCGGCAGCAGGATTATCAGTCGTGTAGTTGACAGCATCTTCAAGATCCGATGCACCCTGAATGTCAAACTCCTGCCAGTATTCGTCGCTCTCGTAGGATGCAACCGACTCGTCAGGTACATATACGGGAATCAGGCGGTTCACATCATAGAACGTCTTTGCTTGAATAGCCGGCGGCGTGGTGGCGTTGCAAATTATCTTCGCCAGTTTGCCGCAGAGCGCGAAGCAGTTGTCGCCAATAGAACGGATAGAGGACGGCAGAACCATATCCTCAAGATACGTACAACCGTAGAACGCGCCATCGCCGATCTCCTCCACACCTTCGGGTATATCCAGGTGCTGCAACTCATGTGCATTGTAGAACGCCCAGTTGCCGATCTTCTTCAGTTGACTGCTTGCCGCAGGTGCAGCCGCACGTCCCGGTGCGCCTGCTGCACCGCCGAAGGTGATCGATTGAATGCTCCGGCAGTCCTCAAAGGCGGACGCCTCAATCACCTCTACTGAAGCGGGAATAGTGATGGCTTTCAGGTTCTTGCAGCCGGCCACTGCCATATAACTAACCGATGTAAGGTTAGCCGGTAGAATAAGTTCGGTGAGATTGTAATTATCCTTGAATGCCTCGTCAGTCAATGTTGTATTTGATACGGCTTCCACATTCAGCGATTTCAGGGTTTTGTACGAACGACTGATAACGCCGAACACATTATCATTTAGCTCACCACGATTGACAATCACTTTCTCCAGACTTTTGGGACAAAAAGCCCAACTATCCTCCGGCACATCGAAGAACCATACAGGTGCTTCAACTATTTTCAGGTTTGGAAGGTTATTTCTGTAACCTTCATGAATATATGGAAGTCCAGAATCAGAATTTCTTCGCACATTACCAGCAATAGTAGTCCTATACATATAAGATTCGTCGCAATCGTTCCAACCATTATTTACACATTCTGCTCCATAATATTCCCCGGAACTAAGCACGCTGCTTGGAATCTTGATAGACACCAACCCAGTGCATCCGTTGATTACTCCTTCATCAAAATATTCAAGTGAAGCCGGGAACTCTATAGAGGTCAAACTGCTGCAACCATCGAAAGCATAACCTCCAATGCTTGTGACGCTGTTGGGTATCGTCACAGAGGTCAAACCGCTGCAACCAGAGAAAGCATACTCTGCGATAGATGCTATACCATCTGGTATTGTATATGCTCCGGAATAGGATTTAGGCATATACACAAATACATGAGCATTATAAACAGAAGAGGTCAAACCGTAGCAACCATAGAAAGCACTATTTCCAATGCTTGTGACGCTATTGGGAATAGTCACAGAGGTCAAACCGCTGCAACCAGAGAAAGCACTCACTCCAATGCTTGTGACGCTATTGGGAATCGTCAAAGAGGTCAAACTGCTGCAACCATAGAAAGCACTATTTCCAATGCTTGTGACGCTATAGGTTGTGCCCTCATAGGTTACTGACGCAGGGATATTGGCTGTGGTGAGACCCTTGTAGTTGTTCCCATTGTAGTACAACTCATACGTCACCTCGGCGGTTTTTTCTGTTGCATTGAGGTTGTAATACAAGTCGCCAATCTGAACTTTTTCGGCGAACATGGTTCCTACGCTTGCCACTATGGCAAACAGGAAAAGTAATAATTGTTTTTTCATAACGATAAATTAAATGCTGCCTACTCTTCATTGGATTTTCGGCATCCTCCGTTAGTTCGTTTTCGGAATTGTTTCGATGCATTATCGGGGGCTTATCGCATCCCACTGCACCTTATATATACTACGTATATATCCCGTGATTTTCAATATAGGTCTTCTGCATTATTTTTTCCGCCTGCAAAGTTACTGCTTTTTTCTTATATTTGCAAAGTCCATTTTGGTCCTTTTTGCGTGGGTATAGTGTAAACGAGGTTGTAGGAGACCCTTACTCTTCCTATACCCACACAAAAAACGTGAGGCTTGTTAGCTTCAATCTGGGTGCTTGAGGTTCTCGACTACCTAATACCAACCAAATATCTACAGAACAAGGCTCACGTCAAACGTGAGCAGAAAGCCTTGTTCTTGGTTGGTATTTTTTGAAACTGTCGAGATTTCAAGTACCCAAGTTCTTAGCTGTAGTGCTTTATCTCGGTGCTCGCTTGCACCGATATGTTACCCTTTCTTTTCCGTCCCGGGCAATAGACGTATCATTTCTTCGCTGTCGGTAGCAGCGGTATTATATTATGCTTTCAATATATGCTTGCTTTCTACGTTTTCCAGCACTGTCATTTGTTGGATGGCTATTTGGTTGAGTTTCTGGAGACGTTCGCTTTGCTGCAGACCTTCGTTAATAAAAACGGCATTCAGGTTCTCCATATTACTCAAACAAATCAACTGATTTATTGTTGCGTAGTCGCGTATATTGCCTTTATCATCCGGATGCGCGTCACGCCATTCTTTAGCTGTCATTCCAAATAATGCTACATTGAGCACATCTGCCTCGTTAGCATAAATAAGCGAACGGTGGTATGGATCAATCTCCTGCGGAATAAGGTGCTCTTTTATCGCGTCCGTATGGATATGATAGTTGATCTTTGCCAACTCGCGCTTTGCCGACCAACCAAGCGCCTTTTGTTCCTCTTCTTTAAGACGCTGAAACTCTTTAATCAAATAGAGTTCAAACTCCACAGACACCCAACTGGCAAATTTAAAAGCTATATCGCGTTGGGCGAACGTGCCGCCATTATTCCCAGCCTTCGAGATAATGCCTATAGCTCCCGTTAATTCAATCCAGCGTGATGGACTAAGCGTGAAAGCATTACTACCAGCCTCTCGTAAAAGGGGATCGAATTCGACCCCTTTGAACTGCGGGTTATTCAATGCCTCCCACATTCCAAGATACTCAATCGTATTTTTGAGTCGCATCCAATTCTTTACAACATCTTTCGGTTCAAGGGCATTCTTCTGTCTGGCAATGTCCGTTATACAGATATAGTCCCATCCGTTCAGCGAAAACGAACGGATAGTTGTGTCCTTGACGATTATTTCTTTTTGCTTTGCCATCATCTATCTATTCACCGCTTTTTTACGCTGTCGGTGGCAGCGCTCTGTTTATCTTCAAAACCTTTGCGCCTGCAAAGGTAATACTTTTTTCTGAATTATGCAAATAAATCTCTCTTTTTTCCCCATTTCCCTCTAACGATTATTTCTTTCAATATCGTATCAGGGCTTGTACCCATCAATGTAATGGTGGATAGTTTCTTACCCATATCTTTCAGTGAGTGCCCGCAATGGTAAAGATTTTCATCTAATATCCTTTGTTAAGGAAAGACGCTGCAAAGTTACAAAAATATTTTGAATTATGCAAATGTAATCAAGAAAAAATGCTAAATTTCGGGAATTCCCACAACTTTCGGAGCAAAATTGCCACAATCTTCGGAAAAGTGCAAAAAAACTCCCTTACTCATGGTGGTAGGGCTCACCGCGGAGGATGGTCATGGCGCGGTAGAGCTGCTCGACGAACAGCAGGCGGATCATCTGATGGCTGAAAGTCATCTGGCTGAGGCTGATCTTGGCATCGGCACGCTGATAAACCGCCTCGCTGAACCCGTACGGTCCGCCGATAACGAACGTCAGACCGCGTGTGGAGGTGTTCAGCCATGATTGCAGTTGGCTTGCAAACGTGAGGCTGCGGTACTCCTTGCCGTGTTCGTCCAGCAGAACGACGAAACAGCCCTCCACGGCGCGAAGTATAGCTTCGCCCTCCTGCTGCTTCTGCTGCGACTCGCTCAGGCTCTTGGTGTTCTTCAGATCAGGAATAACCTGAATATCGAACGGGATATAATGCTTGAGCCGCTGCACATACGTATCAATCATCTTCGGCAACTCCGTGCCGACAGTCTTGCCAACTACTAAGAGAGTGAGTTTCATGTTGTGTTGATAGTTTGAGAGTTTGAGAGTTTGAGGGTTTGAGAGTTTGAGGGTTTGAGAGTTTGAATGTTTTTGCGGTGCAAAGATACAAATAAATTTGCATAAATGCAAGCATTTGGGCAGAAAAATTGCAAAAAATGTTGCAAAGTGTTGCAAATATCATTTATTTTTTGTAATTTTGCAGGCAAATGGAAAAATTAACAGAACAAAACTATGAAACGAATAGTAATAGTTGTGCTGTGCGCGCTATGCGTCAGCCGCGCGTGGGCGGTGTTACCCGATCTTGAATTGAAAGATGTGGACGGCAATACCGTTCATACCGAGAGTCTCACAGCCGCAGGCAAACCGATCATCATTTCGTTCTTTGCCACGTGGTGCAAACCTTGCATGCGCGAGTTGCAGGCTATCAGCGAGGTGTATGCCGACTGGCAGCAGGAGACAGGCGTGGAGATGTACATCGTGAGCATCGACCAAGGGCAGGACATAAAGAAAGTCAAACCTCTGGTGGACGGCTACGGATGGGAGTACCACGTGCTGCTCGACCCGAACGGCGAGTTCAAGCGCGCCATGAACGTGCAGAACATTCCCCACTTGTTTGTGATTGACAAGCATGGCAAGACCGTGTATAACCACACCGGCTATACCGATGGCAGCGAGGTGGAGATACTGAGTAGGTTGAGAGGGGAGTGACACCCCTCCGGCTCCCCTCTCAAAGGGGAGTGAAGAGTTGAGTGTTTAGTGTTGAGAGAGTTTGAGGGTTTGAGAGTTGAGCGAAATTGAGAGTTAAAATTCTATATATTGCGATTGGTGTGCTACTGTGTTGCTCATCGCTGTGCGCGGCGAGGGACACGGTGTATGTGAGCGGTAGCGTGCAGCACGACGGGCTCTTTCCGACGCGTGACGTGTCGGAGTACCGTGCCCTGCCGCGTGCCAAGTGGGCGAAGATCGACCACCTGAGCAACAACTACATCGACCTGTCGGTGCACTATCTCACCTCCGAGGACAACAAGTCGCATTTTCGCGGTGTGACGGCTGCCACACGTGTGGAGCTCAACCAGTGGCCGCTGTTAGGCTACGAACCCGGGTTCGCCGGACACGGCATAGGTCACCTTAGTCTGCGTGCGGACTTCGACTGGGGACACGTCAGCGTGGGCGATATTTACGGGCAGTTCGGTTCGGGAATGTTGCTTAACCTGTACGAGAACCGCGACCTGGGTATCGACAACTCGCTGCGCGGCGCAAAGATAACCGCCGACCCGTACACAGGTATACATGTGACCTTGTTGGGCGGCAAGCAGCGGCGGTACTGGAACTGCTACGCCGACCGTGCCTGGGGCTGGAACTACACGCAGGACGCAGCACTCGGCGCGGATCTCAACCTCGAGTTGCACAGCTGGATCAAACCGCTGCAGGACAACAATATTGACCTGACCATAGGCGGCAGCTACGTGAGCAAGTACGAGCAGCGCGACACGATACTCCGGCCTATAGACGGCATGCTGTACATGTACAACCTGCCGCGCTGGGTAGGTGCAGGCGAGGTGCGTGCGGAGCTGCAGGCACACGGCTGGGATGTGATGGCTGAATATGCCTACAAGGCGAACGACCCTACGGTGGAAAACGCTATGGATTACCGTCCCGGGCAGGCGTTGCTGCTATCCGCCGGCTATTCGCGCAAGGGATTCTCGGTACTGGTGCAAACAAAGTTCTCCGACAACATGTCTTTCCGCTCGGCACGCCGGGAGCAGGGTATAGTAGGCAGGCTGAACCTGCTGCCCGTGTTCACTCCGCAGCACACGTATTCGCTGGCAGCGCTCTATCCGTACGCCACGCAGTATGTCGAAGGCGAGTGGGCGTTTCAGGCTGAGGTGTGCTACACCTGGCCGCGCAAGACGCCTATGGGCGGGCGCTACGGCACGACACTCAAATTCAGTGCCTCACATGTGCGCGGGCTGCGCGAACCCGGCTCGTGGGCGATAGACATGAGCAGGTCGGGCACGTACTACACCGATATACATCTCGAGCTGAACAAGAAAGTGAACAAGATATGGAACCTGAACGCCCTGCTGATGTACCAGACATACAACCAGCGTGTGATAGAGGGCGAAGGTGACCTGGTGCGTGCCGGTGTAGCGGTGCTGGAGAACAAAGTGAAGATCAACAAGAACGTTATTCTGCGCAACGAACTGCAATACCTGTTCACCCGTCAGGATAACGGCCAGTGGGTGGCGGCATTGCTCGAACTGGACTTGTGGCATTGCGTCACGCTGACAGGCTCGTGGGAGTACAACATCGGCGGTGCGCCCAACGAACTGAAGCAGCATTATTACTACGCCGGTGCGACGTACAGCAACGGTGCCCACCACCTGTCAGCCGGGTACGTCAAGTCCAGCGGCGGATTCAACTGCTCGGGCGGAGTCTGCCGTATGGAACCCGAGCAGGAAGGTGTAAAAATGAGTTATAACTACACATGGTAAAGTCAATAGTCGAAAGTCGAAAGTCGAAAGACACCCCTCCGGCTCCCCTCACAAAGGGGAGAGAAGTTGAGCGTTTAGTGTTGAGAGTTGAAAGATGGCTTGTGGCGTTGTGCCTGTGCGTGCTCACGGGCTGCGAGGTTATAGGCGATAACGAGCGCCTGATAGCCGTTCAGTTGCCTGTGGACAGCGCCGGACGCAATCATGTGCTGATCGAGTTCACGGGATTCCGTTGCGTCAACTGCCCGAAAGCTGCCACCGTGGCAGACAAACTGCACCATACATACGGCGAGCGGCTGATAACGGTAGCCATGCACCCGGCATCGAACCCGTTTACCCGTGGTGCGGACAAGTATGACTACACCTGCCCGGCTGCCGATACGTATTACCTGTATATGGGCGGCAATGCCACCACGCCGTTCCCGACGGGAAACATTGACATGCTCGCCTATGACCACGATTATCTGGTCGATTATTCCATGTGGGCAACTCTGCTTGCCGAGCGGATGGGCGAACCGGCATCGGTGCAACTCGCTGCCTCCGCATTATTGAAGCCCGCTTCACGGCAACTGACCGTCCGCACCCGCTGCTTTGCTATCGACAAGCAGGATCTGCAGATGGCAGTCTGGCTGGTAGAGGACAGTATAATTGGTGCGCAGGCGCTGCCCGACGGTACGGTGGACACACAGTATTGCCACAACCATGTGCTCCGCGCCGCATTGAGTGCCGAGTGGGGAGAGCCGGTAACCGCCCAACCGCAACCCGAAGAACTGATCTTTGACACCGCTCTGCCCGAGGGCTGCGACGCAAGGCACTGCTCGGTAGTGGTGGTGGCCATGGATCAAAATAAATCGATAATTAACGCTAAACAGATTAAGATAGAATGAAGAAACTCTATGTACTGCTGGCAGCACTGTGTATGCTGCAGCAGGCTCACGCGCTGATCGTGAGCGTACGAGGCGAGGGCGAGGTGCCCGAGCAGGGATTGGAACTGACCGTCACCGAAGGTGTGGAGGACATACTCACCGGACAATATACGATGGAGCTGGAGGGTGACCTGCTCACCAATGCGGGATCGGTAACCGTGCAAATAACCCGTTCGGCGGCAGGGCTCACCGATGAGTTCTGCTGCGCCGACAACTGCACGGCGGGCAACGGCGAGACAACCGAAACGAAGCAGTTCAGCCTTAGCGGCTTGGCGCATTGGTACGCACATTATGTGCCTGTAGCCGGGTCGGAAGAAACGATCGCCTATACCTTCAGCGACGGCAGCGACAGCCGCACCATAACGGTGCACTACATCTACAGCGCTTCGGCTGTGGAGCCGGTCAGCGCTGCCGAACAGCGTGCTGCCAAACGTCTGACCGACGGACAACTGCGTGTGCTGCATAACGGACAGTGGTACACCGTTGACGGAGCATTGATTGACAAATAAAATACAAAACCTGTTATGAAAACCAAAAATCTCTCATTGGGCGTCTGCGCCCTTATGCTCGGCTGGCTGACTGCCTGCCAACCTAAGAATGTACCCGAACCCGCACCCCAGGACGATCCTGCCGCCGATACAACGGCGACCGACGAACCGGAGGTACAACTGCCGTCCGCCTTCCCCAAGAAACATCTGATTGAGGAGTTCACCGGTCAGGATTGCGGTTACTGCCCGTACGGTATGGATTGTGTACACCAGTTTGTTGATAACGATACGAACTGGGTGGTTGTACTGCACCACTACGGTTATAGCAAGGATCACTTCTCTGTGGCAGGCAGCCAGAGCATAACCAGAAAACTGTCGGTTAACGGTGCACCTGCCATAACCGTTGACCGTGATGCTACCAAGAGCGATGCCGGACGAACGATCACTTTCCACCCGGGCTATTTGCCCTCGGTGAGCAAGACGCAGTTTGAAGACTCGACGATCGCCTCTATCGTGATTACCAACACCTACGATGCTTCGGCGCGCAAGTTGCAGGTGCATATCAGCGGTTATGTGCTCGGCAGCGAACCGCCGGCACTCAAACTCACCGCACTCGTCAAGGAGTCGGGTATGATTGATTACCAGCAGGACTTCTATGCGACCTTCGAAGGCTGGCAGGAGTTCCGCCACTGCAATGCCGTGCGTGCGTTCCTGACTGATCCGTTAGGCGACGCCGTTACGGTCAGCAAGCATGCGTACGAGGCTGACTACGAACTGGATATACCAGCAGCCTGGGTGGCTGACAACTGTGCAGTGGTTGCACTGCTGTCGCAGGACTTCAAGCCCGTAGTGCAAGTCGAGCAGCGTCCGGTAGTACCGAACACCGCCGGCGGTGCGGATATCCGTCATGGCGGTATAACGGCTGTGCCGGTCAGCGACTATTATCCCGAACCGGGTGCTACGACTGCTCCGCAGGATTATTCCGGTGTTGCCACTGACACGCTGAATGCTGCCGGAGCGTACTACACCCCGTATCCCAACTACGGATTCAATCTTTGGCAATTACAGGCGTATAATCCTTCAACTACCGTTACGATCAACAATACGCCCTGTGTTCCGTTTGCCAACATCATGCTGTTCACTCCGCTTACGGATACAGCTATACCTAACGGCACTTATCCCTTACTCACGACTCTTGAGCCGGGCACCGCGTATGCCGGATTCCGTGACGATGAACAGTTCCTTATTGACGGCTCGCAGTTCTACTATACCTCCAGCAGTTATCTGGAGCAGGGGTATCTGGTACCCGAGGTGGAGTGGCTGATTGCCGATGGCACACTCACTATCAGCAGAAAAAGCTGGAAACTTGAAGGCCACGCCCGCAACGGTGCTGTAATCAGTTTGTACGGCAGCACAACTATTCAGAACTGGGGCGCATCCAATGCTCCGCGCCGAGCCCGCCAACAGCCGCGATTGGGCGTATGTGACGCAACGAGCCCTGATAAGCATATACCCGTACTGAATGGAACTTTCCGCCGATTATAGCCGTCAGACGATCTGCGCCGTAGCCACAGCTTTCGGCGCAGCAGGTATAGCCGTGGTGCGTGTGAGCGGTGCGAATGCTATACGTGTCGTGGACAGTCTGTTCCGCGGCAAGCATTCGCTATGTGAGGTGCCTACTTATACTGCTCATTACGGCACGATCGGTTCACCTGCCTTAAACGGCAGCGGTCAGAATGTGTTGGACGAAGTGGTATGCACCGTGTTTCGTGCACCGCACTCCTTCACCGGCGAAGACACGGTGGAGATCAGTTGTCACGGCAGCCTCTTTGTCCAGCAGGAACTGGTGCGCCTGCTCATCGATGCCGGTGCGCGAATGGCGGATAAGGGCGAATTTACCAAGCGTGCGTTCATGAACGGACGGATCGATCTGGCGCAGGCAGAAGCCGTGGCGGATCTGATTGCCGCTTCTTCGGCTGCCGAGAAAGACGTAGCCCTCAGCCAGTTGCGCGGTGGCGTATCAGGCAAGATTGCCGAACTGCGCGAACAACTGCTTACGTTCACCTCGCTGCTGGAGCTCGAACTCGATTTTGCCGACCATGAGGAACTGGAGTTTGCCGACCGCTCGCAACTGACCGATTTGCTGAACTCCGCCACGCAGACTATCAGCAGCCTGATTGCCACCTTCCAGGCAGGCAATGCGATCAAGCAGGGCGTGCAGGTGGCTATCGTAGGTGCACCCAATGCCGGCAAATCAACGCTGCTCAATGCCCTGCTGGGCGACGAGCGCGCTATAGTCAGCGATATCCGCGGCACGACGCGCGACACGATTGAAGACACGATCATTATCGGCGGTGTGCTGGTGCGGCTCACCGACACCGCGGGTATTCAGTCCACCGAGGATATAATCGAGCAGAAGGGCATAGAACGCAGCCGGCAGGCTATACGCAAGGCACACATTGTAATCGAACTGCTGGACAGCACCGACCCGCAACCTGTGCTCTCTGCCGATGACCTGAATCCGCGCCAAGTGCTACTGCGCGTGCTGAACAAGGTTGATCTGCAATCTTCAAATCCTCAAATCTTCAAATCTTCAAATCCTCAAATCCTCAAATCTTCAAATCTTATATACATCAGTGCCAAACTCGGAGATATACAGCCCTTGCTGTCGCGTCTGGAGAGTGAGGTGTCGCGCCTGACTGCACATACCGACAGCGTGCTGATCAGCAATGCCCGTCACTACGAAGCGTTGTGCCGTGCACAGACTGCTCTTGAGCGTGTGAACGAAGGTCTGCAGGCGGCACTCAGTGGCGAACTGCTGGCGCTCGACCTGCATGACGCACTCGATGCCTTGGGCGAGATAACCGGCGAGGTGTCCTCGCAGGAGGTGCTGAATACCATTTTTGAGCGTTTCTGTATAGGAAAGTAATACAGATTTGGCAAGTTAAGCCTATAATCGCAATTACACAAAAAAAATACCTCACAAATTTGCAAATGTGAGGTATTTTTTGTAATTTTGCATTCGCAAAATGTGCGTTGAAACTCCAAATATGTTATTACAAATACTCAAATCGAAGATTCATCGCGTACAGGTTACGGAGGCTAACCTTGAGTACGTAGGCAGCATTACGATCGATCAGGATCTGATGGATGCATCCAACATCTATGCAGGCGAGCGCGTGCAGGTTGTGGATAACACCAACGGTGCGCGTATCGAGACCTATGTTATCCCCGGCAAGCGCGGTAGCGGATGTATCTGCATCAACGGTGCAGCAGCGCACCTCGTACACGTGGGCGACACGGTGATCATCATGGCGTATGCGCTCATGTCGCCCGAGGAAACAAAGGCGTTCAAGCCCGCAATCGTTTTTCCGGTGAATAACAAACTCTAATCGGGATATCGACATCTCGATATATCGACATCTCGAATCATGACTTTCTTTGAACTGCAATCCTCTCCCCAAGCCGTCGGCGCACGTGCCGGCGTGCTGCATACTGACCACGGCGATATACTGACGCCTATTTTTATGCCTGTAGGTACTGTCGGCTCGGTCAAAGGCATTCATCGCCACGAACTGGAAGAGGATATTCATGCGCAGATTATTCTTGGCAATACGTACCATCTGTATCTGCGCCCGGGCACGGATATTCTGTACCGTGCCGGCGGCTTGCATAAGTTCGAGGGTTGGAATCATCCTATACTGACAGACTCCGGTGGCTTTCAGGTGTTCTCGCTTACTGACCTGAGAAAGATGACCGACGAGGGCGTGAAGTTCAGCAGTCATATCGATGGCCGTAAACTCTTCTTCACCCCGGAGTCGGTGATGGATATCGAGCGCTTGATAGGTGCCGACATCATGATGGCTTTCGACGAGTGCTGTCCCGGCACCGCCGACCGCACCTATGCCACTCAGTCGATGGAACGGACACACCGCTGGCTCGACCGCTGTATAGCGCGCTTTGACGGCACTGACGATTTGTACGGCTACAAGCAGCACCTGTTCCCTATCGTGCAGGGCTGCGTATATACCGACCTGCGTCAGGAGGCTTCCAAGCGCCTGCGCGACCTTGACCGCGACGGCTATGCGATAGGCGGTTTGGCGGTGGGCGAGCCCGAGGAGAAGATGTACGAGATGATAGAGGTGGTCAACGATATACTGCCGCAATCCAAACCGCGCTACCTGATGGGCGTCGGTACGCCGTGGAACATTCTGGAGGCTATCGACCGCGGCGTGGATATGTTCGACTGTGTTATGCCTACGCGCAACGGACGCAACGGAATGATCTTCACCATGAACGGCGTGATGAACATGCGTAACAAAAAGTGGGAAGACGACTTCACTGAACTCGATCCGTCAGGCACCTCGCTGGTTGATCATGCTTACTCACGCGCCTACGTGCGACACCTGATACATGCACAGGAGATGCTGGGCTTGCAGATACTCAGTATCCACAACGTGGCGTTCTATCTCCATCTGGTAGGCGAGGCGCGCAAGCATATACTGGCAGGCGACTTCAAACCGTGGAAAGACGATCTGCTGCCACGACTGAAACAGCGCATGTAAATGTTAACTCGTAAATGATTAAATGGCTTGAAACGCCTTGACCTGTATATTATCAAGAAGTTCCTGAGCACATTCTTCCTGTCAATCGTGCTCATACTGAGTATTGCGGTGGTGTTCGACCTCACCGAGAAACTCGACGACTTCTATGAGAACCAGGTGCCTCTACGGGAGATAGTGCTTGACTACTACCTGAACTTTATCCCCTATTATTTGGACATGTTCAGCCAGTTGTTTATTTTCATCTCTGTTATCTTCTTCACCTCCAAGATGGCGGGTAACAGCGAGATCATAGCAATTCTGGCAGCCGGAGTGAGTTACGAGCGTTTTCTGCGTCCGTACCTGGTGACGGCAACGTTCCTGTTTGCGTTTACGTTTGCCCTGGGCGGCTGGGTTATACCGCGTGCTTCGGAGAAGATGCTCACGTTCACCGACAAGTATATCGAGAAGTTCACCCGCGAGAATGCCCGCAACGTACAGATGGTGGTGGACGAAGGCACGGTGCTGTATATCGAGAGCTTCCAGAAACGTACCCACGTTGGCTACCGCGCTTCGCTCGAGCACTTCGAGGGCAAGACACTTACCCAGCGTATAACGGCTGACCGTATCCGGCACCAGAAGGATTATACATGGCGTCTGGAGAACTATACCTCCCGCCGGTTTGAGGGAATGCGCGAGTACCTCGTGCAAGGGCAGGCGCTGGATACAATTATTCCTATCCAGCCAGAGGAACTGTTTATCACTGCCGAACAGGCGCAGCAGATGACGAATCCCGAGTTGTATAACTACATCGAAAAACTCCGCGAACGCGGAGCAGGTAATGTTAAGGCGTTTGAGACGGAGTGGTACTCGCGGTTCGCGGGCCCGCTCGGGGCGTTCATTATGACCTTGCTCGGCGTAACGTTGTCCAGCAAGAAAGTACGTGGTGGAATGGGTAAGAACCTGGGTATAGGTGTCACCCTGACGGCAGCGTATATCTTGTTCTCAACAGTCAGCACTACATTCTCCGTCAGTGGCGTTATGTCGCCGTTCATGAGTGTCTGGCTGCCGAATATTGTCTTTCTGATTATTGCTTTTGTACTCTATTTGCGAGTACGCCGATGATCGTTTCAACAACGTGATCATCACGGGACCATCTCCCGAGAACACCCCACGAAAGGTTTTTTCTGTATCTCTTATCTTAGCCGGTGAGCGAACGGGTTGTATTGTTGCTCGTACCCGATTGTTGTGGGCTCGCTGTGTCCGGGATAAACTGTCGTGTCAGCAGGCAGTTGCAGCAGGTCGTGCAGCGATTGTATCAGCACGCTGTAGTTTCCGCCCGGCAGGTCGGTGCGGCCGACTGACTGCCGGAACAAAGTATCACCGGAGAACAACACGCCCTCGTCGGTCAGGTAGTAGCATACGCAGTCTTCCTTGTGTCCGGGCGTGAACAGGCAGCGGATATTTATCCCTGCGAGGCAAAGCTGAGGCTCATGCGCGTTGTACGTGTTGCGCAGGTAGATATAATCTACCGTTTGTGCCGCAGGGTAGGTCTGCTTGAGCCACTCGGTGCCGCATATATGGTCGTGGTGTGCATGAGTAATCAGTACAGCGACTACGGTCAGCTGCTCATGGCGGATATATTCCGCCACAGCCTGCTGCTCGCCCGGCGTGTACATACCTGCATCGATAATCAGGCACTCGTTCTTACCTTTAGCATGCACCACGTATGTATTCTGCATATACGGGTTGCATACAAAACACTGTATTACAAGACTTCCATTCATCGTTCAACTCTCAACTCTCAACTTTCTTTTGTTTAGTGTTTAGAGTTTAGTGTTTAGCGTCGTTTGTAGTTTAGAGTTGGTAGTTTATTGACTTTCAACTACTATACTTCAAACTCTTTCAACTTCGCTCAACGCTCAACACTCAACGCTCAACTAAACCGGCAAATACACCACAAACTTCCCCTTAAACCACTCTTGCGGAAAATACTCGGTTACGGATATAACCTCCGCATTGCGTTTGAAGGGTGCCATCTCACCGTCAAGCCCGCCGCCCTTGAGGGCAATGATCCCGTTGGGTACAGCGTTGTGCTGCTTGTCGTGACGGATATTCTTCCTGACCAGTTTCACCAGATCAGGCATAGGCATTACAGCGCGACTGACTACGAAGTCAAACTGCCGCTTCTCGTCCTCGGCACGCTCCTGTATGCACTCTACGTTCGTCAGTCCCAGTGCTTCGGCTACGGCTGAGGCTACCTTGACTTTCTTGCCGATCGAGTCAACCAGCACAAACCGGCAGTCGGGGTAGAGTATGGCCAGCGGTATACCGGGGAAGCCGCCGCCTGTACCGATATCCATCACCGTCGTGCCTGCATCGAAGCGTACGAACTTCGCTATCGCCAGCGAGTGCAGCACATGGTGCTCGTACAGGTTGTCGATATCCTTGCGTGAGATGACATTGATCTTCGCGTTCCAGTCGCGGTAAAGAGCATCAAGCTGGGCAAACTGCTCAGCCTGACGCTCGTTTAGATTGAAATAATCGCTAATAATCATCGTCTTTCAACTATAAACTATTAACTCTTTCAACTTCTCTAAACATTAAACTCTCAACACTCAACTTAATCAGCTAAGTTCGTAAACACATTCTGCACATCCTCATCCTCCTCAATGCGGTCGATGAGTTTCTGTACAGACTCGCGCTGCTCGTCGGTCAGGGTCTTCGTGTCATTCGGAATACGTACGAACTCGCACGACTGGATCTCGAATCCGTTGTCCTCGAGATACTTCTGCAATGCGGAAGCCTGCTCGAACGCCGAGTAGAGCACAATGGTGTTCTCCTCTTCATCTACGCCGAGTTCTTCTACTCCGAAGTCGATGAGCTCGAGCTCCAGTTCGTCCAGATCTATGCCGTCTTTCATCGTTACGGTGAAACAGGCTTTGCGGTCAAACAGGAACTGCAGCGAGCCCTGAGTGCCCAGCGTGCCGCCGTGCTTGGTGAAGTACGAACGGATGTTTGCCACCGTACGCATATTGTTGTCCGTAGCCGTCTCTACGAAGATTGCTATACCATGCGGACCGTAGCCTTCGTAGTTGATCTCCTTGTAGCCTTCATACGACTTGTCGGTCGCCTTCTTGATGGCGCGATCGATATTGTCCTTAGGCATGTTCTCCTTCTTGCACTGCTGGATCAGGGTACGCAGACGCGGGTTACTGTCCGGATCCGGACCGCCCTCGCGGGCTGCAATGGTGATTTCTTTTCCTAACTTGGTAAATGTACGGGCCATGTGACCCCAACGTTTGAGTTTGGTCGCTTTGCGATATTCAAATGCTCTTCCCATATTAATAATGTTTATTTGGTTTTTACTTGTTTGCGGATTGGTGTCGGGCACTTACTGCCCGCTACCAATCCTTGTTAGTTTATTGTTGTACCGGTTCGGTTGCCGGGGCAGCAGCAGGTTCTGCAGGCTGCTCTTCCCCGGGGTTGCGGTCGTTGATCATCTCAACTTTCACTTCCTCGAACGTGATCTTGAACTCAACGCGGCGGTTCTTGGCGCGTCCTGCTTTGGTTGAGTTGTCAGCAATAGGTACAGTGCTGCCGTATCCGTGAGCGGTCATACGTGTGCCGTCCACACCTGCCTTAACCAGGTACTCGCGTACGGCTTGGGCACGTTTCTCTGACAGGAACATGTTCACGTCAGCCTTACCTACATTGTCGGTGTGACCTTGTACCTCGATGATGTAGTCAGGATTCTCCTTGAACACCTTCGCAATCTCGTCAAGTATGCCGTACGACTTCTTGACGATCACTGCCTTGCCGGTCTCGAACTGGATACCCGTCATAGCTTTCTTGAGTAGGGTGGTGATAGCACGTTTCACTTGCGGGCAACCCTTGTTCTCCTTCACGCCTGCCACGTACGGGCACTCGTCCAGATAGTCTGGCACGCCGTCCAGGTCGCTATCCTTGTCGCAACCGCAGGTATCTACGTGCTGGCGTGCGGCATATACGGTACGCGGACACTTATCCAGATAGTCAGGTACACCGTCCTCATCCAGGTCAAGCGGGCAACCGTTCTCGTCCAGATAGTTGTATGCAGCCTCCGGAGTGTTCGGGCACTTATCCATGTAATCGGGTACACCGTCGCCGTCGCTATCCTTGTCGCAACCGTTCTCGTCAACGTGCTTGGTTGCCTCAGGTTTAGTGTTCGGGCAGTCGTCGCGGTAGTCGGGCACTCCGTCGTGGTCGCTGTCGCGTGTACAGCCGTTCTCGTCAACCGAGGTGCGGGCTTCCTCCGGTGTGTCGGGGCACAGATCCTGGTAGTCGGGTACACCGTCCAGGTCGCTATCCTTGTTGCAACCTGCTGCATCCACCATGCCGTAGGCTTCTTTCGGCGTACCTGAGCACTCGTCCAAATAGTCGGGTACTCCGTCAGCATCGGTGTCGGCAGGACAACCGAAAGCATCTACGCGGATGTTACGCGGAGTTCTGGGGCAGAGGTCCAGATTATCCAGCACACCGTCTTTGTCCGCGTCACGTTTCTTGTTCGTTCCCCACACGATGCTGAAGCCAAGGGCTACGTTCGCTCCGGGGTTCTTGTAGGGGATATAGTATTGCTGCTTGTCGCTGCCGGTCAGAGGACTGGCGTCTGCATATATGCAGGGCACAAAGTCGGTAGCCAGAGTCAGCATGATTCCGTCATACGGAGCAAAACCCAGTGCTGCACCGAACGTGCCGCCTTGACCGTTGATCAGCGAGTAGCTGACTGCCAGGTTGAACCAGTTAACCGGACGGAAGAAGCCGCCAAGGGTCAACTCTTCATATACCTTGTTGTTGTACAACTTGGTTTGTGACAGCAAGCCTACGCCTACGCGGTTCTCCCAGAACAGACCGTCGATACCTATATTCAGCCGTGCGCGCGTCATACGTGCGTAGCCGCCGGGTTTGGCTTCGCCCTGTATGGCGTTCACGTAACCCTGCATGTGCTCCTTGATCTGGTCGCTTATCTCTTGCGAGTTGATGTTACCGTTCTCATCGGCTTTCACTTTGATCTCGCCTATACCGTCAAACTCCATATCACCGCTCACAGTGCCTTTGACGCTGTTTGCCCAGTAGATGAATCCCAGGTCGTTGATTGCGGCTGAGATCTGCACATACTTGATAGGCTTGTAGGTGAAACCGAAGTCGATAGCTGCACCGTAACCTGCCGGACGAATCATCTGCATCACGTTGCCGCCGTTCAGCGGTGCAATCATCTTGTTCCAGCGGGCATCCATGTTCTCAAACAGTCCTTCGCCTTCAGCCGGAAGCAGTGCCTGCGGGTCTAATGCGCCCGGAGTGGAGATGCTCATGTCGCCGGCAAGGCTCAGTCGTGCAGGTTTCATCGGATCTGCGTCGGGCGTGATGGTCAGGTTGTTCACGTTCACGCGGGCGTTAGCCAGACCTACCAGGAACTTCAGTTTACCGCCTATCGTCCATTCGTCGTTCAGCGGACGCGTATAGCCGCCCATGATCTCGGCGTATGCCTGCGCTGTCAGTCCGAAGCCGGACATCGCTACAGGCTTGGTCAGATCGAGCATCACGCTGCCTGGGCTGACGAACGCGCTGAACATTCCCTTGGGAATATTCAATCCGGCATCCGCACGCAGGAATATTCCTCCGTGGAAGTACCCGCCTTTCTTGGTGCGTGCACCGAAGGCAAGGATCGTAGTGGTCAGATCCATGTTGAACAGGTTGTTCCTGTGCAACTTCTTGAGGAACTTATCCGTCTCGCCTTGATTCAGAGCGGTGATGGTCTGACCGTTCTTCGTATATACGAGGTCATGCAGCGACAGGGCGTTGTTTCCTACCCACAGGCTCGTGTAGCCCAGCGGCGTGAACTCGATGTATCCGCTGCTGACTGGCATCAGCGCGGGGTTGAATAGCGTGCGTTGTGGCGCGTTCTCAAGGAAGTACAATGTGTTCACCTCCTGTGCACTAAGCGCCATACTGCCCGTCAGGAGGGCAATAGCTAATGCTGTGAATCGAAAGATTTGTTTCATAGTTTTGTCCTCCTATCGTTATTTCTTGTCTTTGTCACCTAATTCCAGATTCAGCACGGCTTCGATGTTGCCGGTAACACCGGCTTTGATCTTCAGTCTGTTCTTGGCTGGGAAGGCAGATTCCTTCTGGTCGTCGCCCAGGTGCAGCTTGAATCGGATAGCCTTCGTCTTGGCGAGTTCATCAAAGTCCTCCGTATGAATCGGCACGGTTACTACGTTCGTCACCGGCTCAATCTCCGTCAGGCTCTTCATGTCGGCACTAACGATCTTGATATCTTTCAGTACATCAAAGTCCAGTTTGTTTTTCTCTCCGTCCAGGAACTCGGCATCCATCACCAGATTGACGGGTATCTCGTTGTAGATACTTAAGTACAGTGTCAACTCAGCGCTGTCAATCTTGGTAACAATACCGTTGGTCATTGCTGCCAGCGAATCAAGCTGAGCGCGCTCCAGATTGATGTCCTTGATCGTATCTGCGTACGTGGCGTTTAAGCCTTTCTTGAACTCAAACGGCATCTTGAACGCAAAGTCCAACTCGAACTTGGTGTCTTTGGTCAGACGGAACTGCTTGATGTTCTTGGCATATACGTCTGCCTCGTTGATTAGCAACTCGTAGTCGTATGCCAGAGCCTGCACTTCTTTCTCAAAGAACTTGTCAATCGAACCTCCGTCGATAGGATCTTTGTCCAGCCGAACTGTACTTTGTACGCTCGCATCGTAGGGGGCATCCATCGGTACGATGTTACGCAGTACCTTTGTTGTCGATGTGTTGCCGTCCCATACGGCCGGTGTCTCCTCACCGTTGGGGTGAATAGCTTTCAGCGAACGGAAATATACCTGCAACGGCATTGACATACCGTAGGTGAATGTCAGATCTATCTGCGGATCCTTGGCTGGCAGGCAGAACGGCTCGTCACCGGGAATCTTCAGCGGTACATCCACCGAGCTGTCGTCGCTTGTCTCCTTACCGGGCTTGAAGTAGCCGTACAGTGCCTTATAGTCCAACATCTCAACCTGGAACTGGAACTTGAATCCCGAGTTGGCGGCTACCGTCACATTCTCGCCGGTCTTCAGCAATACGTCGAATCGGATATCTGCCGTTTTCACTACATTGGTCTTTGCCGGTTCGGCACTCTCGTCTTTCATCATTACCAGTGTGAAATCGTCTATCTCGATGGGTACATCCTGGTCCAGATGGAAGTCCGGCAGCTCGATGCTCTTGCCTTTGGCGCGGCGGAACTGGTCGCCCAGCACCATGGTCACCTTCTGTATATCGTTGTCGGTGACGGTCAGGTTGCTTGAACTGATTTTCGTGGTGAAGCGTGCTTGGTCGATCACCATACTGTCCAGTCGCTCGTCAGAAGTGTCGTCGTTCACGCCGTTGAACGTTACGGTCAGTGTGAACGGTACGGTTATCTCCGTGTTCTGCGGAATGACGGTCAGAGCGGGATCCACCTCTTGCAGGGTAATCGTGTTCTCCACCTCGCCGATATAATCCGTCAGCACAATCTGGTGGAACTCGCGCTCACGATGCTCCTTTACGGTGAGCTCCAGCAAGCCTTGTTCGTTGATCCGTACTTCAGTAGTACTGTCAGTAATACTCTTAAATACTCCGATCATGTCACCGAAAGACGAACTAACCTCGCCGATGGGCAGGCTGACTTTCGCTTTTACCTTGCTGTCAACGGAGATGTCGTTCAACTGAACGTCGGACTTACATCCCGCCAAGCCTATCCCCGCTACCGCAAGGATAAACAAGTAGTGTAATGTTTTTGATTTCATAAAATATTTGTTGTTAATTATATGGTTTCTGTTCTATCACAAGAAATAATTGTTGTTAATTGTTGGTAATGGTTGACCTAAATTCCTTTCCATCCGTGCCATCCGTCCAATCCGTACAGTTTATCCCGTTTCTTTCCCTTTCCATCCGTATAATCCGTCCGATCCGTACAGCTTATTCTCCCTCCGCCGGTTGCCGGCGACGCAGCCTGATGGCTGTCGTCGCGGCAAGTGCAGCGGCAAAGAGCAATAGTATCCACGGCTCGCCGATGGGGGACTCACTCGACTGCCCGGACTCTGCGCCGTGGTCGAATCCTCTGCGGATTGACCTCTTGAATGTGTCGTTAGCCTCTTCCTCTTCGGCCACCAGCAGCGGAGATTCTTCGCCGGCACGCAGCGGTGAGGTCGAGGTCATCAATAGGTACTTGTAGGTTACGTTGGCTTCATTCACCGCCTGTATGTCGAACCTGTGCGTGCTGCCTTGCTGCATAGCGGATGTACTTTGCCAGGGCCTGTTCTGTGCGCCTACCGGCAGCAGGCATACCAACAGCATGCCTGCTACCACTCTGATAATTTTATGTTTCATGGTTTTCATGTTATTCTATCTAATGTCAATTACTTCTCCATTACCATAGCACCGCGTGCGTCATACATCTTATTATCGCGTACGATGTACAGCAACCCGTCAATCAGCACTTTTCTGACATCTGATTTCTGATCTCCGATATCTGATGTCTCTATCTCCGTCGGCATATTGTGTATCGGCGAGATCTCCAGAACAAAGCGCTCGTTGTACGTACCTTCCTCCAGCGAAACGGTGTAATCCACTGCGCTGAGGCTGGTGCGAATGCCTGTCTCCTGGTCGATTAGCGTTACGCCTACGCCCTCCGTTCCTTCGGGGATAGCAAAGGTATAATCACCATTGGCGGCAATCTTCACACCTACAGGTACAACAGTTGTCTGACCGCTCATCGGCAGGCAGTTGGCTGCTGATTCGGTAACTGTGTTGCCATCGTCCATAGCAGTTGTGATCATTGTGAAGATGTTGGCTTTGTTAGCGTTCATCTCTTTGCTCAGATCGTAGTTGAAGTCAAATCCTGTTGTCACATTCTCTTCGTCCGTCAGGCGAACAAACGTTTGGTCGGCTTTCTCCTCGCCCTGCAGCAACTCCAGTCTGAACTCAGCACTCGTCGGTTGGTTGTCGTTCTTGCGTGCGACTACGCTTGACGGAGTAGCATTGACCGCTGACCAGTAGATTGACGCTCCGGCATACTGTACCATATAGGAGTACGTCGCTTTGAACGAGAACGTTGCCGATCTTGTTACCGACAGCGAGTTGTCAGTAGAGTTCCACTCGTACAGGTACGGTAAGCTCGGAGTAGACCAATCGATAGTTCCGTCATCATCACTCCAGTCAATCGTTGAACCACCACTAGTCGGCTTCAAAGCGCTGCTGTAATTAGCGAAGCTCGGAACACCGATTACGTGCCAGTAACTGTCTTTCACGCGACGGTCATCACCACCTTCGAAGCGTGGCCCGATAGTACATTCATATCCTTCCTGGTCAATCTCTACCAGACGGTTGGTAGCGGCAATATTGCCTATATCGCCAGACGACGGGAAGTAAACATACACATCTTGTACGCCATTGTTCCAGATTGATGAGCTTTCGGTCATCTCATCCAAGTCAAGAGCAAGGATGTAGCCCTCGAATGCTTTGAGCGTGAAGCTGCTGCGCTGTGAAGGCAGAACGAACTTCCAGTAGCTATCAGAATCTGCCCAGAAACCATTCTTTGCACGACCCTTGCCGTCGTAGTATTCGATAATCCAGTGCGTGCCATAAGTACCAAAGCCGAATACATCGCTCAGTTTTACATCAAACGGGAACGATATGTAGAACAAGTCGCGTTTGTAACGGCTGTCAGTTGTCGTGGCATGTCCGCCGTCTTTCTCTTTGCCGTTAACCGTCCACTTGTTGAACTTCATTGCACCATATACGGTCTTGACATCCGACAGAGCACCGCTACCGGTGAAGTTGATCTGCTGGGCATCCTCCTGGTGCTCACGAATAATCATCAGGTCGGCGTTGATAGCAAGGTCAGTGGTGATATCGCCTTCCGGTATGAATGCTTTCATCAGACGGTTTGTCTTGAAGTCATAAACTACACGAATCTCGTATTGGTTTGCATCCGAACCACCAAGCAACGGCTCGGTAGTTGCGTCCGAACGGGCACCTTCTGCGCCGTAGAAGTACTGAATCTTGTTGTTGTACTTCGCGGTCAGTTTAATGCGTGCACCCGGTTGAGCTTTAACAGTCGCTTCATATATCCAGTTCTGGTCATCGGTGAAGTTCATCTCGTACTCATTCAGATATTCAACTTTTCCACCAGCGGCAGTGGTCAGAGCTGTTCCTGCTTCGTTGAACATCTTGTCATCACCTTCCAATACCAGGAATCGGTCAGATACATTCGACGAACCGCTGATATATGCACGGCTTACTTTGTTTGTGCGGTGATCCCACATGAAACGTACATTACCGTAAACAGCAATATACTCACCCGTATACGAGTCGCCAACCAGCGTATCTGAGATGCACTCACTATAGTCGTTGGCTATACAGAATTTAATGTTAGTGCCGGTATTAACGTAACGCATAAAGTAGTGCGTGAAGCCACTCTTCTCTTCTGCATACTCCGAGTATGTCATAGTGTTCGTACCGGATGTCTTATAGTTTGCCCAACCGCCGTCCGATGCGTCGGTACGGATGTAGAAGTTGCCGACATAACCGCCGTCAAACGCTACGGTTGCCTCCATACTGCCGTTCTGTGTAACCTTGAAGTTGTAGATACCTGTTGAAGTGATTCCGCTCAGGTCAACATCGCTCTGCTTAACCCAAGTCTGTGCGCCTGTGCCCGGATCAATGGCGGTACACTTCTGGAGTTCGACGGTTGCGTTTGCTCCAACGGCTTTGCTTACGTAGAACGAAACAATATCCTCGGCATCTGCTTTCGCCTTGATTACGCGTGACGGGTGTTGCCAAGCGGCTGTGTGCGCGCCGTTTGACCATGTAGCACGATCCTTGTAAACCAATCGCCAATCGTTTGTTGATACAGGATAGGTTACATTTACCATCGGCTTACCGGTAGCGAACGAAACGGTAATCTCGTAATTACCTGTTGCTTCTGTATGCAAGCCGCAACGTCTGCCGTTCTCACTTGCTCCATCGCTCGTGAAATCCCATGGCAGCGTGGTGGTGCTGGCATATATATCCGAAGTGTTGGTGTACCACAGATTATTGGTGTTGCTTGTGGCTTCCTTCTTCAGCATAAAGCCGTAGGTGTAGTTTGCACTCGGGAAGTTTACTGTAGCCTTGAACTCATATCCGCCGGCTATATCGGCAGTCAGTAGTACAGGTGTACCGGCTACGGCTGATCCGCCGGAGCCTTCTTTATAAGTGTTGGCATACACCTTGTATCCCGGGTCGGTGGAGTTGTACTTCATCCAGCAGCCTGTGCGGTAGTATGTACCTCCGTTGCGTCCTTCCTTGTCACCGTTGTACGGGATGAACATCGTTGCTTCGGAAGCAAAGTCGCCACGACCGATAAACTCGCCTTGGTAGAACAAGCCGTATGTACCTACGTTATCTGTTGAGGCATATCCCTTGTTGTCGAACGCAATATTCGTCTTCCAACTGGAGACAATAGCGTCAGGAATAACGCAGGAGAATATATCCGACTCGCCCATCTGAGTCATTTCGAAATACGGCTTTCCGTTTTGTCCGGGAACGGTAGCACCACCTGCTTCACCGAAGTAAGCATCAAATGTTACATATACATGCTCCCAACCCAGATTGTTCTTGAAGTAAACGGTAGGAATAGCCGAATAGTTTGCCGTGATGGTTGTGGCTGCGGTAACATTGACTGTGGTTGTTGCGCTGGATGCGTTAGCAAATGTTGCGCTTGTGCCTGTCCAACCGGTAAACGTGTAGCCCAAGAACTCAGGTGCTGTAATCTCCGGTGCCAAGGCTGTCTCCGATGCGGTAGTCGAGCCGTTGGGCTTGAGTGTTACATCGCCGCTCTTATACTGGATGGTTACGGAGTACGTATCCTCAAAACGTGCGTAGATCGTGTGGTTAGCAGCGTTGCTAACAATTGTTTCGGCAGTTACTTGTATGCCTGCGCCGGAAGCTGTTGTGTACCAGCCTGCAAATACCTTGGCATCTTTGGTAGCCTCGGGCAAATCGCCGTATGCCGCATCAAACGTCACCCTCTTGCTTGCAGTGCCGCATGTACCGCCGTTCGTTGTAGCATCGAATGTTACGGTGTATTCGTTTGGCGTGTATTGAGCATAAACGGTTGCGTTGGCTGCAATGTCATTCAGCTCGTTGTCGCTTTCGCCCATTGTACCAACGGTTGTGTTGCCGTCAGCAGTTGTGTACCAGCCTTTGAAGGTATAACCGGTTGCAGGTGTTTGCGTGAATGTTATTTCGTCGCCTGCGGCTACATAGTCACCGCTTGTCAGCGCACCGCCGGCAGTTGTAGCGGATGCCGTTACTGCTGAACCGCCAGTTCCATAACCGAACGTAACAGTATAAGCTGTCGGGAATTCAACGCGCAATGCTTTGGTTGAGGTGTTGAATACAAATGTATAGTTTCCTGCAACATCGGTGGTTACTCGTATGTTGTCACCATCAGCAGCAGTCAGACCGGTTGCTGAGTAGGATGCGCGAGTAAGTGATGTAGATGCTTTCGTGTACCACTCGGCGTTATAAACAGGTTTGAACTTATAAGTAGTCTTGGCAGCAAGACTCTTGACGTATTTAACCTCGTTTGCAGCATCTCCGGGTACCATATCAAAGTATGTATATTCCTCGCTGCTTCCTCCTCCGTTAATCATCAATTGCGGGTCAAATGACGGACAACTCATCGAGCCCATTCGTTTGTGACCTTCCTCGTTATTTTCAGTTGGAGAATACCAATAACATGTCTCGGTAAACGGATTGTCGAAATCGTCAGTTTTTACAAGGTCTGCTGCGGCTGCATTTGCTCCATGACATACTACAAATTGGTTGAACTCGTTTGATATATTGTAACTATACCATTTGTAAATTGTTCCGGTTACGACAGGTTCTCCCATACTTGCTCCGGGATATGATGCATTTTCGGTAAATGCTCCGCCACAGTCATTGGACGTCCACGCATATACTTTTGGAATCTCATCTCCCACAGCTGTACGCACATGGATTGTCGTTGTTCCTGCGGCACGGGTCGTAAGTGTTGCTGTGTTTGCGCTAATTGCTGTTCCGGCAAAGTTGGTAGCATAGGCTTTTACATTATATGTTGTACCTGCCGTCAACCCGGTTATGCCTCCCCAGAACCAACCGTTTTCTTCTGATGTACAGCTACTGGGAATTGGATATTTCGTCTCGCCAATCATGAAGCCCACTTCTACCATGTCGCGTGCCCGTGTGCCATCATTGCCGAAGTTTGTTATTTCTGCAGTCAGGCGCAACTGGTTGGTGTTGACAACATACGTACCTGCATCGTTAGGCCTTATCTCAACCGTAGGAGCAACTACTGCTGTAAGTGTGCCGTTACTGTTAGCAGTCACGTACCAACTGGTGCCCTCGGCATAATCACCAACTTCAAGATCTGTCGTCTTTGTGGCATCGCCATCTGCACTTAGAAGAAAGCCTTCGTATTTGCTGCTTAACGTGACTGTGTACCAATTGCCACTAATGTTTGAGCACAAAGTACCCGGATATCCTGCATTTTCTCCATTTGCTCCCCATGTGAATAGTTTCATTTGCCCCCAACTAAAGGCATCGCGAACGTTGATGTCCCATTTGCGGTAGATGGTGATGGTGTTAGTGTATGGCGTACCACCGTTAACAGTCATCTTGACGGTATAAATCTGCAATGCAGCATAGTCGCTTGTGCTGAATTCCGGAGATACGGATTGAGTAGTGCTATGGGTTGTTGCGGTGATGCTGTTAAATGTCTGTGTTGAGCCGATCTTGTTAGCAGGTAGAGTGTTGTTCCCTTTGAAGAACTCGTACTCGATAGTTTTTGAGCCCGAAACCAAGTTCGCACCTTCGGCAGTAAGAGTAACCGAACCATCGGCGTATGCGCTCTCATTGTCTGAAGTCAGATATACGCTAGGTGGGAAAGTAACGGATATTGATGGGGTTGCTGCTGTGGAGAAATCTATCTTGAAGGTATAATCTCCTGCTTCTGAGGTGTTTATCGTGCAATCATTATACGAACCGGCCACAAAGGTTAAATCATTTGTTGATCCTGTGATTGTTGAGGTGTTTCCTTTCCAGTTACTACCTCCTTCTACCACTTGGAATGTATATGTAGTGCTTGCTGCAAGGCTTAACGTGCAGTATGCAATATTTCCTGTCGAACCACCCGACGGTTTTACAAATGGGTTACTACTTGTATTCCATGAGTTGAAACTACCGGCTATCGTCCATGTTGTGCTCCTGTCTTCCGCATAGTTAGCTTGCGCAGTTGCAGCTGCACCATTGCCGTTTGTGCGAACAGTAATAGACAAATCTGTTGCTGCGTTTCCACTTGTAACTACCAGATTGCTTGAAAGAGTCCATCCGGCGAAGGTGTACCCTGTACCCGGAGTTGTGGCTGTCAGTGTTGCAGTAGTGGCTATACCAATTGAAGATTTAGTTTTTGTCGGAATAGCATAACTCGGGTCGCCGGCATCATAACTATTTGATGTGGTCAGAGTGGACATCTTCTCTTCCCATTGTGCATACAACGTCAAAGTCGGATCATCATAATCCCACTTCTTGTTGCCGGATTTGGTATAGCCCGATACAGAGGCTACCAATGTGCCATCTGTATCAATGACTTTTACACCGCCACTTGATGCTGTCCAGTAACCGGTAAATGTATAGCCGGATTTTGCAGGATTGACTAACGGATTAGTCGATAATGTCGTATTTCCGTGTGTCGCAGTTACGGGACCTGCTGTACCACCAGAGCCAATGCCTTTATTCAGAGTAATCGACGTTGTCTTCTGTACAAAATGTGCATACCTTTTTGTATCAGCTGACAAACTGAAAGTTAGCGGGTTTTCCGTTGAAACCGGATCACCGGTTATCCACCCTGGGTACCAGCTATCAAATTTATAGTCATCGTCAGTTGCTGTTGCTGTCAAGGTTACGCTTGTTCCGGACAGGTATGTTGAGCTGGATGTTAAGGGATCGTCTGAATCATCTACAGCGGTAACACTACCATAGGAGGTCTCCCCACTACGCGCACCGAACTGAAGTGTATAATAGGTCAAATCTTCCACAAACGTAGCTGTCAAAGTGGCTGCAGTACCTGCACCACCACCGGTTACTGTAGTTGGGTTGTCAGTTGTGCTGCTGATGGACGCACCGCCGGTGATAGACCAGCTGGAGAATCTATATCCTGAAATAGCCATAGCGGTTACCGCAGGTGTGGTTGCTACACCGGCCAACGTACTCGTAACTGTCTCGCCTCCAACTTGGAATGTGCCTTTGCCACTTGGAGAAGCAACTAACGTAACGGTAGATTTATTCTCTGACCATGCGGCGTAGAGAGTATATGTGGATTCTGTATTACCCCATGTAGCATTACTGGATCCATCTGCGTTGTATAATTTTGGACCATTTCCCCCAGGTGCACCCCAATAACCGCCAAACGTATATCCGGTCTTGGTCGGCACGGTAATTGCCGGCATAGCTTCACCATAAGTTGCTGTTACACTTGTCGAACCGGAAGTGGTAGCGCCAGCGTTATTCAAGGTAATAGTAGTTCGTTTCTTTTTGTAATAAGCATAATAGGTTGCATTGGCCGTTGGATAAATGGTCAATGTTTTACTTGTGGTCTGCTGTGTACCGGATGAGTTGTACCAACCAACAAAATCATAGCCGGTAGCATCTGCGGCTGTCAAAGTTGTAGTCGCCGTGTAACCGCAAGATATAGTGCCGGAACTGAGTGAGGTTGCAGAAGCGCAACTATTATACGTGGTAAATTTCTTGGAACTCGCTGAAAGAGTACCCGGTGAGGTCGTTTCACTATAAGAACTTCCACCATCAGAAGATACTTTCGCTTTAACCGTAATGGTTTTGTTCATGGAAGTATAAGCGTTGCCTATATAACTAGTACTCAAATTCGCTCTGGTACTAGAGTTTGTTTTAGTTCCAGCCTTGTCAAGTTTGATAACGTAGTAATTATTTCCGTTGAATCCATAGTTTGTCTGGGTGTTGGTAAGGTTAGCACCGTAAGATGTCATGTTAGATTCGCTACCCATACTCGCATCATCACCACCCCAAGAACTGGTTGCTGCAAAGAAGCGCACATTGCTATACCCGCTCCATGTACCTGCAGAGCGTTTGTGTACATACAATTTTGTATTTGCAACAACAGTCATAGGGTATCCATTAGTGTTGTTGATAACGAAATAGATATTGCTATAACTCCAATTCGCAGCGGAGTTGTCCATGTAAATTATAGCGTTTTGTTGGACGTCTGCTCCCCACATCTCTCCCACACCTAAGGTGAGCAGTAGGGCAAGGATTACCCCGAACAGCGAGGTGTTCTTGAGGCTCATCGAGCCAATCCTAGACCTTATACCTCCATGCATACGGCCTAACGTGTTGTCATTCTTTGCCTTCGAGCCTTTCCCGCTCCCCGGCAATTGTGTTAAGTTTTTCATCTGTATTTGATTTTTATTTGTTATTATCGGTGGATGTATAATTTCTTTTTAAGTTCGTCTATCATTGTTGTGCTTAATTGCGTGAATGCGAACAACTTCTTACCTGCATCTTTAAGTGACGCCCCAATGAGGTATATTGTTTCGTCATCCAATATGAGGAAACGGTCGTGAATTGAGTTTGCCTGATGCAGCGTAAGTCCGCCATATTGACTGTTGAATCTCTTTTCTGCCAGTAGCAGCACTTCCGATAGCTCTTTCGTATAGATTTTCACTTGTACTCCGTTCTTTTTCTCGCTCATCATTGTCAGCACCGACTCGTCCACATAGTTGTCAATCAGTAATATAGATTTCTTCGCCGACTTAATCAACTGCTCAATAAATTCGAATGCGTCATATATCTGCCCGTCTGCAAATATGCCTTCTCTTGGCGGTAAGGATGTGCGGACAAAGTATTCTATTTGCTGTTCGGTTTTTGATACACGTTGCTCCAGATTCTCCAGCCGATTGCTTATCGCATAGCCGTGCAGTAAATAGTTTTTTAGAACAATGTTTGCCCACTGACGGAATTGTGTTCCGCGTTTGCTCTTTACACGGTAGCCGACAGATATTATCACGTCTAAATTGTAAAATTTAGTCAAGCGGCGCTTTTCTTTTCCTCCTTCTTCTTGAACTTGTAAGAAATCCTTACATGTTGCCGATTGGATTAATTCTTGTTCCCTATAAATGTTTCCAATGTGGAGGGTAATGTTTTGCGAGGTGGTGTCAAACAACTGTGCCATTTGTTTTTGGCTTAGCCATACTGTATCTTCTGCCAATTGTACATCTAATTGTACAGCATGGTCTGTGCTGTGATAAACAACAATATTTTCTGTCGGATTGTATGTTTGTATAGCGTTGCTCATTATCCTTGAGTTAATCGTCCAATATTCAATTTTTCATCCGGTCTATCATCCCCACATCTGTCCGACACCGAGGGTGAGCAGTAGGGTGAGGATTACCCCGAACAGCGAGGTGTTCTTTAGGCTCATCGAGCCAATCCTAGACCTTATACCTCCTCGCATACGGCCTAACGTGTTGTCATTCTTTGCCTTCGAGCCTTTCCCGCTCCACGGCAATTGTGTTAAGTTTTTCATCTGTATTTTCCACGGCAATTGTGTTAAGTTTTTCATCTGTATTTGGTTTTTTAGTTAATATTCGTTATTTGGAATCTTTATCTTCTTCCTTGTTTGTTTTTGCTTTGCGCTCCGCATCAATGGCTTCATAACCAACAGGCTTGCGCAATGAGTGTTTGGGATGTGTCAAGTCGTCAACTTTTGTCGAAAGTTCCGCCAACGACCGACTGATTGCATCCATCTGCGCACTGACCATCTCATTGGTGTCATTCTGATCGTGTAGGATGTCTTCTATGTAGTCACGTAGTTTTTCAACCTCAAGCTCTAACTTGTCTTGCCGGATGGCAGTCTCGTTAATAGCAGATAACGTGTTTTTCACATAAACGAAAGCACGCATAATCTGGATGTTCATCTGTATGGCAACAGGGCTGCGTAATAACCCCGAAAGCATAGCTACACCTTCCTCTGTGAACGCATGTGGAAGATAACGAGCTCCGCCCCATCTTGTGGTGCCATTTTGGAACCTCAAGTTTGTAAACTCCTGATTTGTAAGCTGAAACATAAAGTCTTCAGGGAATCGTTCTATGTTCCTTTGCACTTGTTTGTTCAGCACTTTTGTTTCAACTCCGTACAATTGTGCCAAGTCGCTGTCAAGTATCACTCGCTCCCCACGGATGACATGTATCATCTGTTGTACTTTTTCCGGTGTGAGTACTATTGGAGTCTCTGCCTGTTTTACTATTTCTTTTTTCGCTTTCGCCATATAGTGTTACTATTTCATTATACTTTTATTTCCCCCTTGCACTTTCTGCACTTTTATTTTTTTTGCATGACCAAGTTGACCATCTTGACCATTTCCCCATCTTCACCGCCCTGTTTCTAATCCGTTTTCAATCCATTTTCGGTCCGTTTCTAATCCATTATTGATTCATTGCCTAACCAATCCTAAACCTTATACCTCCTCGCATACGGCCTAACGTGTTGTCATTCTTTGCCTTCGAGCCTTTCCCGCTCCACGGCAATTGTGTTAAGTTTTTCATCTGTATTTTTATTTGTTAATTTCGTTATTTGGTGTCTTTTTTAAATGGCAATACCGGTGCGCATAATGTCATCGTAAAGCGGTGACGGATGCGATTTTTCTACCAGTACAGGCTCAATCAGCAGGCTCACTTTGTCCACATCGTGCCATAGGCTTTTGGTGTATGCAAACCAGTTGTCACCGATGGTAGGCACAACAACAGCTACATCAATATCACTTTCCGGACGTTGATTACCTTTGCTGTACGAACCGAACATATACACCTGCGCTTCATTGTTGAAACGTGGCATAATGATCTCTTTGTATCGTTTGACAAGTTTTATAGCTTCTGCTTTATCCATGATTGTAGTTCTTTTGTTGTGTCGATTATTTGTCTGCAGGTTGATTCGGTTAATACTTGTGCCAATTGGTTTTTGTATTCCGGATAACGTGCCTGAATGTTAAATGTCGATATAGTGTCAATAAAATCTTTCTGATCTTCTGACAGCTGTTCATATAGTCCGCATCCTTCGGCAAGCCGCTTGTGGTTGTGTATATATGGCGGGATGTCGTCTCTTTTTGCCGACCAATATGCTTTTAGTGTTTTTTCTATTACTTGGTGACACATGAAAGCAACGTATAGCCATCGTTTTGTCTTGTACATCGCCTCGGCTGTATCTATGTCATAGTCAGCAATGTCAAGCCAATATCTAACTTTTTCCTCTTGTGTCATTGTATTTTGATTTTTTATTTGTTATTATTCGTTATTATTTGGTGATGTCGTGTTGCATTTGATAAATCTCTTTCTGGCGCTCCATGTTTCTCTCGCTGCTTCTTGCTCGTACCAGTTGCGTGCTTTTTCATCATCTACTTGCAGAAGAGTACGATAGTGAGTCCAACTCAGGAGAAAAGATTTTGGACTCGCCGCGTCCAAAATGTTGGGGAAGCACTGATAAAAGCGCATATACTTGTATAAACTACTGAAATCAAAACCGCTGCCGTACTCCTTTGTTAATTGTTCTGCGAGATTTTGAACTAAGCTTTTACCATACAATTCCTCACGTGTATGCTCTCCCAATACCTCCTCGGCGATTCGTTTACCGAGCAACCAGTTGCGTTGTACAAGCACTACATTGATTGCGCGGTATGCGATATGCCTGGCGGATTCAATAATCTGCCGTGTATCCGTCAGGATATTTGTGCTTCTTATATATGCAATGCGTTCACTCATTCCGGTTCAGTCCATTTTCAATCTATTTTCAATCTATTTTTAATCCATTATCAATCCATCATCGAGCCAATCCTATACCTTATACCTCCATCATACGCCCTAACCTGTTGTCATTCTTTGCCTTCGAGCCTTTCCCGCTCCACGGCAATTGTGTTAAGTTTTTCATCTGTATTTGGTTTTTATTTGTTATTATCGGTGTTATTTTGCGTCTTTGTGTTGCTATTTTAGCGATAGTGGATATTTTGAGGCTATTCGCTTGAATTGCTGTTCAACACTTGTCTTGTTTAGAGATTCTAATTCTTCTATAGCCATTTGTTGTAAAATGTTAAAACGCTCTATTCTTTCAACGCCTCGTTTAATCATTTCTGCGTTCATAACTTCCATATTGGATAATACAATCAATTGGTTGATAGTGGCTGTATCTCTTAAATTAAAGCCCTTCTCTGCCAATTTAGGATTTTGCATCTCCCAATCTTTGGCTCTACATCCAAATAATGCCAGATTTAGCATATCTGCTTCGGATGCATATATCAGATATTCTTTTTTCTTATCTACAGATAATTGTGGTAAAATGTTATCCTTAATAGCATCTGTATGTATCTGATAATTTGTTTTTGACAATATCCTGGTAATGTCCCATTGGAGTATCAAAGGATTGTTCTCGGCTTCAACTAATCGCTGAAATTCTTTTACTACTAGCAGATTAAACTCAGGTGAAAGCCACATGCCGAAGTGATATGCTATGTCTTTATGGGCGTATGTCCCTCCATAGCGACCTGCTTTCGCAAATAAGCCTATTGCACCTGTGCGTTCAATAAATTTGTTCACAGACATATAGAAGCGGTTGCTGCCAGCCTCCATTCTAATTCCCCCGAATTCGGGGGTTTTAAAATCCTGGTTATTTAGTTGCTCCCATACGCCCAAAAAATCAATAGTACTCTTATTTGTAAGCCATTTTTCGATAAGACGCGGACCATCTTCAAAGTTTTTGGTCATATCTGTTAAGCAGATATAATCATTCCGGTCTTTATTCAATAGCACATTGATTTGTGTACCTTGAACTTGTATGGTTCGATTTGTTGCCATTATTGTTGTTTGTTATATATCATGTTGTTGCCTGCCATATTTCTAATTGTACCGAATTCGGTATAATTAAAGTTTGGATTGTATAAAGCTTCCCATTCTTCCAAATATTCTATTGTATTCTTTTGACTCATCCATTTGAAGATAATATGTTCTTGCATTTGACTATGAGCCATATCAGTCAAGGAGATAGTTTTGGCTGCTGTTTATTTTCTACCTTGCACTTTCTGCACTTTTGCACTTTGGGTTAGTTGTCTTCCTTGTTTGTTTTTGCTTTCCGCTCCGCATCAATGGCTTCGTAGCCGATGGGCTTCAGCGGTTTTTGTTTTTGTATTTGGTGTCTTCGTCAAATGGCAACTCTTGTGCTTTGACTTCCTCAATAGGGTGAATGTAGTCGCTGGCTTTTATTGGTGAAACAACACTTTCGCCTATGGTGTTTTCCAGTTGTTGACGCGCAGCCTTAGCAACTTCACCGCCTTCTTTGGCTACCTGCATGTTCTGCCCCATCGTCCTCGGATTCTTACGCTTGGATATTTCCGTTGTCGAAGCCTCTGCCAGAGTATTCAATGCCAATTCAATGGTTGACATGTTGTCTCGCAGATTCTCTTTCCTTAGCCCTTTGAACTGCTTATACTCTTTAGTGGTTTTGCCACTCCAAGTCTTTGTGATTAAGTCTGTCAGTATTGCAAAGTCCCGTCCTTCTTCCAAACCAGCTCGCTTCCATTCGTTCGTCAGCTCATTGCGCGCGTCAATTGACTTTACGCGGTTGGCAATCCATTTGTCCGAGTAGCCTTGTTTCTTATAGTCGGCAACAGCCTGTTGAATGGAGCGCTCCGGATCAATCATCTGCTGTATTCTTTCACTTCCTACCTGCGCTAACCAGCGCTTCAGAGGTTCGGCTTTCTTTGATGGTATAGATTGTACAATGCGCAGAATTTGCTCTAAATCAGCAGCATCGGTTTCGCGCATTTTCCCATCAAGTGCTGGCATTTTCAACCGTACGATTTTTTCGTACGTTTCATCTGCGCCTTCTGATTTCAACTGTCTTTTCAGATCTGTCCAATAGCGTTTCGCTGCTGAACTTTCAGTTAATACTCCTACTACATCCACCACGGAGAAGAAGTATTTCTCCTGTTCATCGTCCCAGACAACGCGTATCTTTGCGTTCCCGAACAGTTGTATTTGTGTTTCTTGGCTCATTTGTTTTTTGGCTTTTTTGTTATTCTCGTTGTCTCTAAAACGACCGGCGTCCCTGTTTGTTATACTTTTACTGACGGTTTTTTCGCTATACGTGCGTGTACATGCGTGCAAGCGTACCCCATAAAATCGCGACCACAAAGTTACGAAAAATTCTGCAATTATGCAAATTTTTTTTGATTTTTTGTCGAAATTATGCAAGAAAAATGCTATTTTTTGCCCAAACAGCCTGTTTTTGGGTCTAATTTACCTTACAAAATCCTGCCTTTTTTGCCTCGGTTTAATTACCTTTCGCACTGCTTTTTTTTGCAGGACTTGCTTGCTTTGATTGATTTGCATACAGAACGGTCACGCTAACACCTTCTATCCGTACGCGCTCCCTTTCCTGTCCCTTTCTGTTCCATTCCCGATCCCTTTCCAATCCGTTTTCGATTTATTTTCGGATGCATATCGTTCCCTTACCAAATGATAGCCGCAACATAACCGTAAGATAACCATAGGATAACTCCCTGATTTTGCATTTTGTATGCACGTACTATATATATACTAAGTATATATATACTTTATGCCTCAAATTCCCCTAAAAATATACTCCCTATAGACCCTGGGTTAGAGTCGGTATGAGCAAAAAGAAAGAGGTCACTTGCTGTTTGTGACCTCTTTCTTCAAGTTGCTCAACCAGGACTCGAAAATTGCACAGCAATAATCGACAGAACGCAGTGGCGGAGAACCTGGGTGCGAGTCGGTATGAGCAAAAAGAAAGAGGTCACTTGCTGTTTGTGACCTCTTTCTTCGAGTTGCTCAACCAGGACTCGAACCCAGACAGACAGAACCAGAATCTGTAGTGCTACCATTACACCATTGAGCAAAAGCGAATGCAAAGGTACAACATTTTTTTGATATATGCAAATTTTTTTCAAAAAAAAGTGAAGAAATGCACTTTTTATATGCATTTTATAAGGTATATGTTCATTTTTGTGCTTTTTTATTTGCAAAAGTGGTATTTTTTTTGTAACTTTGCGCCTCGGTATTGTGCAACCGCCCAATGCCGCCACTATCGCTAATGGATACAATCGCCCAAATACGCCAGACTATTGCTGAGGAGTTCCGTCAGTTCGAGAACCTGTATGAGCAAACCATGCGTTCCGAGAACGTCGTGCTCGACCAGGTGCTCCGCTATATCAGTGCCAAACGCGGCAAACAGCTGCGTCCGACACTCGTTCTGCTTGCCGCCAAGCTCTGCCGCGAGGTGAGCGACAAATCCGTCAGAACAGCCGTGGCGATGGAGATGCTTCACAACGCCTCGCTCGTGCACGACGATGTGGTGGACGGTTCGGCTATGCGTCACGGCGTGCCTGCCGTACATGAGCGCTGGTCGAACAAAGTGGCGGTACTCGTAGGCGACTGGATGTTGTCGCGCGTCATAGGCGCACTGGGCGAGATACGTAACGCGCAGATTCTGACTATTGTCTCCCGTATGGCGCGCGCGCTAACCTCCGGCGAACTGATACAACTGCACGCCGGCAACTCCATGTGGATAGGCGAGAAGCAATACTTCGATATTATCGGTAAAAAAACCGCCGAACTCTTTGCCGCCTGCACCGAAGCCGGAGCAGTCTCCGCCGGTGCCAGCAGCCGCCAGCAAACGGCGATGCGCACCTACGGCTACGAACTCGGACTGATCTTCCAGCTCAAAGATGACGTGCTCGACTACTCCGATAGCGAGGAACTCGGCAAACCTACCATGGGCGACATACGTGACGGCAAAGCTACGCTGCCGCTGCTCATCGCTCTTGATCGTGCGCCTAAAGACGAATCGGCACATATCCGCGAGATTGCCGAAGAACTCAATAGCCAGCAACGCTCGCTCTCCGCACAGACACAGAGCGAGATTGAACAGGAGATAAAGAACTTTGTGATGCGTTACGACGGTGTGCGTTACGCCTACCAGCAGATGCGCACCCACAAGAACAAAGCCGAAGAGGCGCTGCGCATCTTCCATGACAGCGAAACCAAACAAGCTCTGCTCAATCTGCTGGACTATATCATTAGCCGGCTGTACTAACCGACCGGACTACTATATTACAAGTCGACAGGCAAGCTGGAAGACTGTACTACTACTTGAATAGACGAAAAAATCACTCACTATATGATACAATCAATGACCGGCTACGGTAAAGCCGAAACAAAGTTGGACGGCAAACGTCTGGTGGTAGAGATCAAGAGTCTGAACTCCAAGCAGATGGACATGAGTGTTCGTCTCTCACCTGCGTTCCGCGGTCAGGAACTGGCTGTCCGTACTATGCTCGGCAAGCAGCTGGAGCGCGGTAAGGTGGACGTAGCCATCTATACCGAAGAACTGACTAACACTGCCTGCACAGGCGCATACACGCCCGTCAATCGCGGCGCGTACGCGTTCCATCTTCAGGAGTTGCGCGAACTGTGTCCCGAACTGACAGACAGCGAACGCGCACTGGCTGTGCTGCGTATGCCGGACGTAATCAAAGCCGATGAACCGCAACCTGTCAGCGGCGAGCAGTGGAAGGTCGTAGAACAGGCGATTGCCGAAGCCGTGAAGCAGTTCATTGCTTTCCGCGTACAGGAAGGCGCAGCCCTGCAGGCAATGTTCACCGACAAACTGGACGCTATCAGCGCCCTGCTTGCCGAAGTCGAACCCTACGAGAAAGGCCGCGTGGAGCGTATACGCCAGCACCTGTTGTCGGGACTCGACAAACTGGCAGAAGAGACGCGCTCGAAGGTGGACAGCAACCGCCTGGAGCAGGAAATGATCTTCTACCTCGAGAAACTCGACATAACCGAAGAGAAAGTGCGCCTGCGCAACCATATCAAGTATTTCCGCGAGACAATGGACGGCAACGGCGAAGGAGTAGGCAAGAAACTCGGCTTCATTGCTCAGGAGATGGGGCGCGAGATCAACACCCTCGGCAGCAAGAGCAACCAGAGCGAGATGCAAATCATTGTGGTGAAGATGAAAGACCTGCTTGAGCAGATCAAAGAGCAGGTGCTGAATGTGCTTTAGTTGAGCGTTGATAGTTTGGCGAATTAGCGATTAGATATACCATGCAAAACGTTATTTCAGTCATCGGCGGAGCAAATGTCGATCTGTCCGCTACATTGTTCGACAGTTTTATTGCTGCCGACTCCAATCCCGGTAAGGTGGATATAGGTTACGGCGGTGTGGCGCGCAACATTGCGCACAACCTGTCGTTGTTAGGCTGCCGCGTGCAACTGCTCACGGCGTTCGGCAGCGACCTGTTCGGCAACCTGCTGCACGATTATTGCAAGCAGCAGGGAATAGACGTGCATCTGTCCGCTGTAGCCGAAGGATTGCGCACGGGTACGTACCTGTGTATCAACAACCACGGCGGTGAGATGATTGCTGCCGTAGCCGACACCGAGGCGGTGAGCGTTATCACGCCCGAATGGCTGGAGAAACGTGCGGGGGAGATCAACCAGTCGGACTTCGTGGTCGCCGATACGAACATCAGCGAGGCGGCTATCCGATACCTGATGGAGAACGTGACTGTTCCCTTGCTCATCGATGGTGTCAGTACGACCAAGTCACACCGCGTAATGAACGCACTCGCCAAATGCAAGTTACCCTATCTGCACACACTCAAACTGAATCTGAAGGAAGCCGTGGCGCTTACCGGTGAGACGAACTATGCGTTGGCAGCACAACGGCTGATCGATCTCGGCGTGGCGCATGTATATGTTACCTTGAGCAGCGAGGGCGTTTATTGCCGCTCGGCCGCCGAGGAGTGGCTCTATCCGGCATTGCCGATAGCCGAGGTGGTGAACACCACCGGTGCAGGTGACGCGTTTCTCGCCGGTGTGGTATATGCCCTCACAAAAGGGCTGACGTTCCCGCAAACTGCCCAATACGGTCTGATGGCAGCGCGAGCAACGCTGATGAGCGTGAAAGCGGTTAACCCCGAGATAGGGAACGCACTGCTTTAGACCGCTTCGCTGAAAGAAGAATGACATAATTTATCTGATTATATGAACAAATACTTATCTATATCGCCCGAAGTGGCGAAAGCATTGAGTGAGGGCAAACCTGTCGTTGCCCTGGAGTCAACAATCATCAGTCACGGAATGCCCTATCCGCAGAACGTAGAAACTGCGTTACGTGTGGAGCAGACCATTCGCGACAACGGCGCTGTGCCTGCTACCATAGCCATTATCGGCGGCAAACTGAAAGCCGGCTGCACGCCCGAGGAGATTGAGTACCTCGGTAAGAAAGGCCAGCAGGTGATCAAAGCCTCGCGTCGCGACCTGCCTGTGCTGATCGCCCGCGGTGAGGATGGAGCAACAACAGTCACCACCACAATGATCATCGCCGCCATGGCAGGAATCAAGGTGTTTGCCACAGGCGGCATAGGCGGCGTGCACCGTGGTGCGCAACAGACGTTCGATATATCAGCCGACCTGGAGGAACTGGCGCAAACGCCCGTAATGGTTATCTGTGCCGGTGCCAAATCTATCCTGGACCTCGGACTGACACTCGAATACTTGGAGACCAAAGGTGTGCCTGTCATTGGCTTTGGCACCGACGAACTGCCGGCGTTCTATACGCGCCACAGCGGCTTTGGTGTGGATTACCGCATTGATACGCCGGAGGAACTGGCGGCTGCGTTCCGCGCCAAACTGGACTGCGGATTGAAGGGAGGTATGCTGGTCACCAATCCTATACCCGAGGAATACTCAATGCCGAAGGATGTGATTGACGCAGCTATTGCACAGGCGCTGAAAGAGATGGACGAGCAGGGTGTTCACGGCAAGCAGTGCACGCCGTTCCTACTGGCTAAAGTCAAAGACCTGACAGGCGGCGAGAGTCTGGCATCGAACATACAGCTCGTGCTCAACAACGCACGTCTGGCAGCACGCACAGCGGCTGCCCTGGCTAAATAAGCCGGATGCAGTACCTCGTACGGAAAAAATGTCAAAAAACAGGAGCACGTGATACCCAAAATGAGGCATTTTGATGAAAAAAATGTCTTTTAGGCACAAAAAAAATAAAAAATTGAGGAATAATTTGCATTTTTCATAATATTTTTGTATATTTGCAGCGTATTTCGTGCTTGAGCGAAAATTATGGGCATTTTTGCTTTGGGCTAACGGCTTATGATGTACGACCAAATTTATAAAATTAAATCTATATGCAACTGAAAAAATCACCAAAGGCCAGTTTGGAAGACAAGAAACTAACCTATATTCTCATAGGTTTGGCTTTCACGCTGAGTATCTGCTACGTTGCCCTTGAGTGGACTGAAAAAGAAGTCACCAAGTATGAGGTAGCTGATTTGGACATGAGCTTCGAGGAAGAAGTGGAGATTCAACAAACCCAACAGGACGTTACTCCTCCGCCTCCACCGCCACAAATACAAGAGGTGGAAGTGCTGAATGTCGTTGAAGACGAGAAAGAAGTTGAAGATATCGAGATTCAGACCGAGGATGACAAGGAGGTAGAGGTCGTAATTGCCGCCCCTGTAGAGACGCCGGTTGAGGAAGAGGAGGAAGAGGTAGTCTTCATGGTAGTAGAGAAGATGCCTGAGTTCCCCGGTGGTCAGCAAGCGTTGTTCAAGTACCTGAGCGAGAATGTGAAGTATCCTGTTATTGCTCAGGAGAATGGTATTCAGGGTCGTGTGATCTGCCAGTTTACGGTGAACAAGGACGGTTCGATTGTTGACGTGGAGGTTGTTCGTTCGGGCGGTGACCCGTCGTTGGACAAAGAGGCTGTACGCGTTATTAAGTCGATGCCTAAGTGGAAAGCCGGTCAGCAGCGTGGCAAACCCGTGCGCGTGAAATATACTGTGCCGGTAAGCTTCAGGTTACAATAATTTGTTAGATCAGGATATTACATATTGCAAAAATGTCGGCTCGCGCAGGGCTGACATTTTGCGTAAGGAGCTGGGCGTAGAAACTGCCGCCGAGCTGCTGGAGATATATCCTTATAAATATATAGACCGCTCACGGTTCTACTTTATCCATGAGATAGAGGACGAGGATACGTTCGTTCAGATCAAAGGCGAGATAATAGAGTTCCACACGATGGGTATCGGTCGCGCGCAGCGTATGTCGGCGATGTTCAGCGACGGACATTCACAGATAGAGTTGGTGTGGTTCAAGGGGATACAGTACCTTAAACTGCAAGTAGGCGTGCCGTACCTGCTGTTCGGTAAGCCTTCGCGGTTCAACAGGACGTACAATTTCGTTCACCCCGAACTGACGCCAATGGCGAAAGTTACTCCGCAGATGGTGAGCGGTCTGGAGCCGCACTACAACACCACCGAGCGGATGAAGAACGGCGGGCTGAACTCCAAGGCTATGCGAACAATCATCGCCGGGCTTATGCCTGACGTGGATCGCGGGCTGCCGGAGACCCTGCAGGCGGATATCATCCACCTGATGAACAGGACGGAGGCGATGCATCAGATACATTTTCCGCAAGACACACGTTCGATGCAGAAAGCCCGCGAGCGGCTGAAGTTCGAGGAGCTGTTCTACAACCAGTTGTCGATACTGAGCCGTGCTTCGGCACGGAGGCAGAAGACCGACGGGTTTGTGATGCCGGTTGTTGGTCCGCGGTTCAACTACTTCTACAAGAATCTGTTACCTTTCCCGTTGACGAACGCGCAGAAGCGTGTGATCAAGGAGATCCATGCGGATATGAAGTCCGGCAAGCAGATGAATAGGTTGCTGCAAGGCGATGTGGGCTCGGGTAAGACACTGGTGGCGCTGATGGTGGCATTGTTAGCGATAGACAATGACTATCAGACGTGTATCATGGCACCGACGGAGATTCTGGCTAACCAGCACATGGCAACGTTGCAAGAGTTGCTAAAAGGTTCGGATGTGCGGGTTGAACTACTGACAGGCTCGACCACCAAGAAACAGCGTGCCGAACTGCTGCCTGCGCTGGAGCGCGGAGAGATAGACCTGCTCGTGGGTACGCACGCGCTGATAGAAG
>ONHW01000025.1 GCA_900317745.1 uncultured Bacteroidales bacterium
CATGCCGATGGCATTGTCCTCGATGGCAAAATACGGGTTCGGATTGACGTACTCGCCCTGCCTGATTTTCGTTTTTATACCGTTGTATATGGCGCGCTGCTTGTCGATGCTATAGCCTTGCCACAGCCTTTCGCATGCCTGTCTGCGCCGTTTGTACTCGCCCTGCGGATCGAGCAGAGCCCAGATGTAATCAAATGTGTTCGTTTCCATAATATCCTTTCCAAAAAGAAAAGCCTCGCCTTGCCTCGCCTCGCTTGACTTGGCATGGCTATTTATAGGCATGGCAAGGCAAGGCTTTTCTTTTTTTATTTTCTTTTTGGTTCTTTTTCTTTGTTGTTTTTCTTTTCCTCCCCGGACAGGAGCACCGCTTTGCTAATCGAGGCACTTGAGGGTGCGGGTGATGGCATCGGGGATGATGTTGGGATGGTCCTTGGGGAAGTTGTCCATGATCGTCTTCATCTTCGGGGTGAGTTTGGCGGCTTGGCGCTGGTACTCAGCCTTCTCGGCAGCCATGCGGCGGTATTCTACTCCCTCGGGCATGGTGTACTTCTGGGGTTTGCCGATGATGTCGAAGACGAGGGCGAGATCGAGGGTGTAATGGTGACCTTGGTGCTCGAACTTGCCGGAGTTCTCGCCTATCTCGGAGAGGGCTTTCTCTGCGAGGATCTTGGCTTCGGGGTCGAGCTGCTCGACGCGTGCTTTGCATGACTCGATGAGTTGCTTGAGGATGGATGTCTCGACGAGGGCGTCGGCTTGGGTGGTGGTTACATCGTTGGCAGCGATGAGGGCTGCGGATAAATTGATTGCTTTCATATTTTCAATGAATTAATTTAGTCAACAATTAAAGACAATTAAAAACAATTTCAATGGACAGATTTCGGTCAAAAATTACCCAAAATTATCCAAAAAATCCTCTCGCGGTTGGAAACCGCGAGCACAGAACACTCTATTCGCCTTCATAGACATCGCCGGCGAGGTTGAGACCATGGCGGAGGGCGGCGCGGAGAGCGGCGTCGTAGCGGCGATGGTCATCACGGGAGAGCCAGATGAGGTTGGAGGCGCGGTTGTCGTACATGTCACCGTTGCGATGGTGACACTCGTATCCCTCGGGGCGCGGGCCTATCCATGTGAGGGCGATGAGAATGTGGCAGTTGCCATACTGCCGCATGGAGGGATAGTGCGAGCCGCTTATGCCGTTATGCGAACGCCACGTGCGTTGACGCGAAACGGATGGGCGGAGTTCCCTGCCTTTGTGGTTAAAGAACCGCCCGTCGGCGGAGCAATAGAGGGGCTTGCCGTGTGTACGGTCAAGCGGACACAAACGGAGTTCAGTGCCATCTAATGCTTTTCCCTTCGCTGGGAAGATTTGATTGGTTGTTGTTGCCATAATTTTGATAATTTATCGCCCATATATGGTCGATGCCTTGGCGGAGACCATATCAGCCAAAAGTGGCTGATGCCTTATGGGCGGGGTTAAAAAATTATGGCTGGCGCCAGCCTTGTTTTGGAAATCCGATGCAAAGTTACGGGAAATATACGAAAAAAGCAACGCCGATTTTGGCGTTGCTTGGTAGATGGGATAATAAACCGAATGACGATTTATCGTTAAATGGTTGATTCTAAGAGTTTATAGGCTCTCCAGACGGTTTTGGCACTGACGCGGAAATGTAGTGCCACTTTCAGTTGGCTAAGGTTGGGATACATGAGGTGGAACTCACAAATTTCCATCCATTGGGTGAATTGTACGGGAAGTCCCAATTGGAAGAGAATGCTCAGTTCTCCGGAAGATTTTTTGTTGAGCAAATAATTGTATGTAGTCATGTAAGTATGCACGGGAAAACAGCCGGCAACGTGCCGGTCGGGTCTAAGCCACCGTGCATACTTACGTGAAAACCCCCGCTACTCTCACGAGCAGCGGGGGAACAAAATACAGTGAAAACGCAGACTTAAAATTCTGCTTGGCTTATGGGGCATGCCTGCCTGCGCCTAAAGTGCAGGAACAGGAAAGCCGCATAGAGTATTGCTAACGCGAGCAGCGGAAGTACAGCATCGCCTATGGGGGCGAACTGCGGGTTATTGGGATCATGCGTACCATCATCCTTTCCGGGAGGTGCTTTGCGTATGGAGCGTCCGGTTGCTTCCGGAGTTGACGATTTGACCTCATAGATGGTCGAAGCATGGGTGCTTCCAGAGGACATAAAAGATGCATTGTTGACCGACTGCATTTCAGCCAAGGGAACATTCGCCGGTTCGACAAACGGTGTAAAGTTCACTGCAAACAGATTGATAGCTAAGGAGCAAATCAGTATAGTGATCATTCGTTTCATCTTACTTTCCTCCTACCATTAGTTTAACACTCTCGTTGTCAGCGCGCAGGATATACAATCCCTCGCCATAGGATTCACTGAGCCGTTGTCCGGCTTCGTTGATCGAGCAGTCGTTATACTGCGTTAGGCAGACACCGCTAATCGAATAAACGATTATGTGCGTCTTGATTTCTGAATTGACAACATCGTCCCAGCCTGTAGGCGTATCTGCCGCGGTCATGCCCGGACGAATAGCCATGTAACGTGCTCGAGTGGGATTATTGACAAGCAGATAGCACTCGAACGGAGGTATAGGTCGTGACTCATCAGCATTATCCAAGCGCAACCACGCGCCATTGCCATAATCGCTTTCAAGCATGTAAGCACCAGCCACTGAACCTGTTGTCATCGAGTTGTTGGTACATACATTGATCACATCGTTCGAACTGGGGGCAGTACCGGCGCTAAAGGATGTAGGAATTGTTTGACCGGTTGCACCAAAGAAGGACACATATTTGTTCAAGAAATACGAGTTATGCCATTGGATGATGTAAGGGGCATCTTTTGTTGGCACATAACCAGTCGGGCTTATCGGATCGCGCCAATCGCCGAATTCAGCAATCGGCAGATCTGTTGTTTGCCTCGGCGTACGGATGATATAGTGTCCGCCATGTATCGGATCACCAACCTTTTCACGATAGTACGGTTCGATGCCATAGTATGCACCATCGTCCTCATCCCACACCTTGACTGCGCTTACTGTGAACGGCAGACAGAGGCTGTACCACATATCCAGATCACGTACTTTCATACGAAATTCGATGGCTTGGCTGATTGTGCCGCCTGCGTATGACTCGACATCATCACCTGTTGCACGCGGGTCTTCGGCTTTGTCGCCTGAACGATAAATAATGAAGTTCGGATAGATGACGGACATCGTTTTGTCCGTAATGTTCCACAAAAATCGGTAAGTACCTGCGCCGGCAGTAGTGATTCCGCAGTTATAGGACTTATTGGTAGCGAAGTCCCAGACATAACTATTGCCATTGGTCATGTAATAGACTTGATTGGAGCCGCTTTTAAGCCACTCGCTATTTGCCAAGTCGTATATAGCAAATTCGTAAGAGGTGTTAGCGGACAAAGTCATTTCCACATATCCGATCACCTTACCACCGACCGTCTCAAAATTAGAGATAAAATGGTCTGTTCCCCAGTTTTCACTATTCATCGTTCCTTTGATAGAATAGCGTAAAGCAAAGTTCGCGGTAAGTGTTTGTCCGGAAGATGCTCCTGAACCACGACCGGAAAGTGTCGTGGGGTTGGCGGATGTGCTTGATATATTGTAATCCGTTCCCGATGTCTTTGTCCAGCCGGTGAAATAATAGCCGTCATTCGGCACGGCAGTAAGGCTACGTGTGGTCGTTACACCGGCTGTAGTGGCGGTCTTGTCCACACCGCCTATTTGGATTTTGCCATTGGTTGCAGCAAGGGCTACGGTGGTGGCTTTCTCGGTGAACTTCGCATAACCGTTGCCGGTGCTGGTTGCGATATGATAGAATGTAGCATCGGTGCTAAATTGATATGCATAATCGCTTGCCGTGAACCATGCTAAGGTATAACCTGATGCAGGCGAAGCGGCATAAGTGACGCCTGTGCCATAGGGAACCCATGCACCATTAGCGACAGCGTCACCGCCTGAGGTCAGGGACATAGCAGCTGTACCACCGGTGTTGTCGTCATGGTCAGCGCCGTCGATATCCACGCGTTTTCTGCCTACATTGACTTGATACGGACGCTCAACCGATACCGTCGGACGACCATTGCCATCTATAGCGGTAATCTTAAATGTATATTCTGTACCTCCGTTGGAATAGACAAACACTTTGTTATCTTTGTCTGTGAATGTCAACGTTTCATTATCCTCCAATGTCTCGTCACTCTTGCCATAACTGAATCCGTCGGCTTTGTCACGAACCATAATATAGAAAGACGTGTTTGTGCTCAATGTCAGTTTGCAGGTATCCAATACAGGAGTTGTATTAACCACCTTGAAAGGCTTGTTATAATTACTCCACCCCGGCATACCTCCGTCAGCGGAATCATCCCAAATCTTTCCAACCAGATAGTATCTTGGTTCAAAGACAGCTGTGAGTGTACCGTCATGCTGAGCAAGTATCCGTACAGGGTTGGAAGTTGAAGTGTACGTGTCTGCGCAATATGCATCATAGTCGTTCCCAGTCTTCGAGAACTGCCACTCTTTGAATACCCAGCCGGCATTAGCCGTGGCTGTGATGTCTGCCGTAGGTGTTACGTATTTCGCGGTCGTAGAAGCGCCTACACTAACAGACCCCACTCCTGCAGGAGAAACAGCCGTGGTAATCGTATATACATGTTCGGTCCACTTAGCATAAAGGGTCGTAGTAGCTCCGGCATGAATCCAATGCTTGTCGGCATCGGTATAATCAGCCACGGAAGCAATCCAATGGCCGTCTTTGTCGATCACTTGCGTCCCCACCCCGCCATCTTCTGTATAATAGCCTTGGAAATCGTAGTGCGTCTTCGTAGGACATGTAATATCCGATAGGACACCGGAGTTGAAGGCTATATCTTGGTACTCTGTACCGGCACTTGTTGCGTCCTCGTTCTCCAATTGAATACGGACAGTGAAGTTGCGCCATTGCCATCCGTCTTCACTAGCCCACGAACGATATTTACCATACCCATCGGATGGTTGCACCTCACCTGTTCTATCTGTTTCATTTCCATTCTTACTAACCATGAAATAATCAAACTCACCCGGGGCGATGTAGAAATACGATTGTCCACCAATAGTGGTTTTGTTCGACAATGCAGCACCCGGCCAAGCACTTCCTGCTATAGTGCTACTACCATTCCATTCTGCCACTTTGGTACTGGTACCATTCCAGACGTGCAAGTTAGCAGACGGACTCCAACTATAATCAATCACATAGCAATAATCAATGGAAGGATGATCCGTTGTCGGATACGTTATAGAGAGCTGGTGATTTGTGGTATTATAAGTAAACGTATATGTACCTGCACCGGCAGTACACAAACGCACTTGATAACCGCTTGTATTGAGTGTCTGATTCGAAATAGAACTTGTAGCGATAAGGTCATTTAAACCATATAGGGTAGATGTTTCCAGAATCTTGAACTCATAGGTCTTATGTGCCTCCAAAGTTGCAGAAAACGTACCATTAGAGAACATCTGATTGTGTGGATTCTTAATATCCACCAATCCGTCAATAGCCGTACCGGGAGCATAACGCTGTTGGTTTGTAATTTTCTGCTTACCGTTATCGGTATCGCTTGATATACTCCAACGATTATTGGAACTAATATTGATATCAACGGATTGATTGTCCCAACCTCCGTCTTTGCTTAACGACCTATAAAACAACAAATCGGTATGGTAGTCATCTATATCGCACCTCACAAGATTGGAGATTCCCGTAGCTACCATTGTATATTTTTTGGCAGCTTTTCCACCACCCCATGCATATATATAAGGTGTCGCCGTTCTGCCATCATTACCCCACCAACTACTTACAGCTGAGTATTCGCAATATATACGCTTCGTGCCAGCCCACATCTGACCGATGGAGAGAGAACATAGCATGCTTATCAATAAGACGAGCTTTATTCTTTTGTTACAATTATTCATAAAGCAATTGATTCTGTTTTTCATAGTGCTCGTAATAAGTTATACATTATTTAATCGCAGCAGGGGCGCGAGGACGGCCCGGCTGTTGTTAGTAATCCTGCGGCAAACCAATGCCACAGGACTGATAGGATTAGAACTGTTGTCCTAATACGTTAAGTTGTACGCCATCACGGATGATAACGAGCTGGCCATTCACAATGCGCTTAACCGCCTTGGCATTAACATTGGTGTTCTCGATGCCCGTAGGAATGCTATTATCACGATGGCAAGCCCAGTAGTTAATACCATTTTCGTCCGTACCCTGTGCAGCGTCGCCGTCGGCTATATAGTATATACTTTCGGTGATTGAATAGTTGAAAAAATACAGACGATTTGCACCATTCGGGAACTCATAGACGCTATGTTCGCCATTGTTGTCATTGGTATCGGTGATGGTCCAAACGAGAGCATTATCCCATGCCTCGGAATCTACGTACCAGAAGTTCGTTCCCTCAAGACGGGTCATCGGCCACGTAGCAGCGTAGTTGCCTGCACCGGTGAGTTCATCGCGACCTATACGAACATATACATTCTGCCATTGCGTCTTGGTATTGTCGAACCATATACGGTTGCCGGCAGTACTGCTGATGAACGGGAAGTCTGCCAGAGGGAAGTCATCAATATTCCATCCGTAGAACACCTTGTTCTCGAATTGATCCTTCGTGATCCAATGATCGGTTTCACTTGTCTGCGGTGGCCAGAATACGTATGAATCAAGCACCTTGTTATCTCCATCAAACGCGTCAAACGCCATCTGTGCAAAACCGCCCCAACAGATCCACACATCGCCATAATACACGGCTTTGTTATCATACACGGCATCGCACTTATGGAACACATAGGTATCCCAGTTGTTGTCATCAGAATCACTTCCATTCCAGCGTTTGAGCGCAACTTTGAGGGTGTAATTGTCCGACCAGTTTTCCCATAATGCTTGGGGAACAACAAACATGTGAACTGACTCCCAGTTCTGATCTGCCCGCATAGAGAACGAACAGAGAATAGCAAAAGCTAAAACGAAAATTTTTTTCATAATAATAATAATTTAAAGGGTTAATAAAATTTAATAACTATTTTACTGATTCTACTTCATCGGCTTGATGGCAATGGCACAACCGCCTCCGGCGGCGGTATATATTTTCAGTTTGCTCTTGTTTGATATGGTTTTTGTAGTTATCGTATAAGCCTGCGGATTGGTCTTGTAGTGCGCGTCCTTGGCATCGGCATAGATGGTAGCCGTGAACTTCTTGCCGGCAGGCAGGAAACTGAGGTCGATGGTAGCAGTACGCGGGTCGCAGCCGTTGGTAGAACCTACGAACCATGCATCCACATCTTTCTGCTTACGGGCGATGGTAACGTACTCGTAGGGTTCGGCTTCGAGGTAGTAGGGCTCATCCCACTCAACCGGCACATCGACGATGAATTGGAAGGCATCGAGGAAGCGCTCGTAGGTCTCGGGCAGGTCGGCAGCCATCTGTAGCGGGCTGTAGAGGGTGACATAGAGCGAGAGTTGGTTACAAAGCGTCGTGTTGACCCACGCCTGGCGATCCGGGTTGTACTTGGTCATATCGTTCTCAAACAATCCCGGTGTATAATCCATCGGACCACCAATGAGTCGCGTGAAGGGCAGCATAGTGGTGTGGTTCACCGCCGAGCCGTGGAAGCCCTGGTACTCGGAGCCTTGTGCCGACTCGTTGCCGATCAGGTTCGGCCATGTGCGGCAAATACCTGTAGGACGCACTGCTTCGTGTGCATTGACCATGATATGGTACTTAGCCGCTTTCTCAATGCAATACTGGTAGTGGTCGATCATGCGTTGCGAGTAATGGTGGTCACCCAGTGGCAGGATATTACCTACGTAACCCGACTTGACGGCAGGGTAATCGTAGCGGTTCATAAACTGGTACGCCGAATCGAGGCAACGCTCGTAGCTGCGGATACCGCCGGAGGTCTCATGGTGCATAATCATCTTCACGCCTTTGGATTTGGCGTAGTCGTGAATGCCCTCGACATCAAAATCGGGGTACGGGGTAACGAAGTCAAAGACGTAGTCTTTCTCGTTGCCGAACCAGTCTTCCCAGCCTATGTTCCATCCCTCGACCAGTACACCGTCGAAGCCGTACTTGGCAGCGAAGTCGATATATCGCTTGACGTTAGCGGTGTTGGCAGAGTGTCGTCCGTGGGGTTTGGCGTGGGTGTAGTCGGTTTTGCCGATATGTATGGATGGGAAGTCCCAGGTATAGGACCAGTCGCCCTTGCCGGTAATCATCTCCCACCATACGCCTACATACTTCATCGGTTTGATCCATGAGGTGTCCTCAATTTTGCAGGGATCGTTCAGGTTCAGCACGATGCGCGAAGCGAGGATGTCCTTTGCCGTCTCGCCTACCATGATCACGCGCCAGGGGCTGACAGCATCGGTCTGGATGTGGCCTTTCGTGCCGTCAATATCCGGCGTGAGGTGCGAGGTGAAGACAAACGTCTTGTCATCGAGGTCAAGATGCATGCAAGAGTAATTAAGCAATGCTGCTTCGTGGATATTGAGCCACAGACCGTTGCCTGTCTTGAGCAACAGCGGAGTCTGCACACCGGTTTTGGAGAAAGCGGTCTGCGACAGGTTGGGCTTGCGCGTACCTTCGTTGAGGTCACGAATCTCGCTCAAGCGTGAACGCGTATATTCGTACTCCTGGGTGTCATAATCACCGGAAATCCAGTATGCGGTGATGTCGCCCGTCATGGCGAACTCCGTGTGCTCCTCTTCAATGACGAAGTAATTAAGGTTGGGCTGCTGCGGGAAGATGTAGCGGAAACCCAGACCGTCGTCATAAAGGCGGAAACAGATCTGTATGCTGCGGTCTTTTGCGGGCTGCTTGAGGGTGACAAGCATCTCGTTGTAGCGATTGCGGATGTTACGTTCCTCACCCCATACAGGCTGCCATGTATCGTCGTGGCTGTAGCGCTCCGAACCGGTGAGCACAAAACCGTTCATTAGACCGCTTACGCTGTTAGAAGTAAGACCGGCTGCGCCTGTCAGACCGCTATCGCTGTTAGACTCATCATTGAACTCGCTGAATCCGCTTCGCGAATGCTCGCCGCGGAGTGAGAGCCCCAGATGTGAGGGACGGATGACCGTGTCGCCCTTGTGCAAGAGCCAATAGACGGGACGACCATCCTGCACGTCGAAATACGCCGTAAGGTTACGCGACGGGGATTCGACTTTCTCGATGGCAGCGACAGGACTAACGACCGCTGCGCATAGAGCGAGGAGTAAGATGGATTGCTTGGCGTTCATGATATTTATGATTTCTTAGCCCTAAAGGGCACGATTATTTCAAATTTACGATTTATGATTTTACTTTTCGATGACTACCATCGTCCAGTATTGCAGGGCGGGCAGGTTAAAGGTGAGCTTGCCGTCGGCATACTCCCAGTCGATAGTTTGTGCTGCCCCTTGGCGGTAATCGGGTGTAGCCACCCACACGCGCTGCGGTCTGGCACTGAGGTTGATGGATAGGGGTATATCTGTCAGCAGCGTCTGTGCAGGTTGGTCACCATTGGTATCACACCAGTCGAGGTGCTTGGCGTTGCGGTACGAGAGCAGGTGGATCACATCGCGGTTGCCTACCTGACGGCCTACGGTAGCAATCTGTCCGAGTTGCGGCTTCCACTGATTGAACGTACATCCCTCACGCGTACTAGTCACATCTACCCCGAACCAGTCGGTATTCGCTCCTGCTTGGGGCATATCCGGGCGCAACAGCTCCTCGTACGCTACGGCAAAATCGTAGTAGCGGATCATGGCGCGTTGCAGGTCATCGGTCATCGACAGGTTGCCGAGCGGAAAATACTCGTGGCAGAGCATGTGTTCGCCCATCTGCAGGATCGTTCCGCCCCACGCGGAAGCCGCAGCCGTAGCCATAAGCACGCCGGGCGTATTGAAATAGCCCTCGCCTTTGAGTGCCAGATTGTAATTCATGTACGCCGCCAGCACGGTCTGCTTGCCTTCGGACCACTCGGTATTGTCGGTGATGATGTCCGAGAACACTTTGTAGCCGTCGGTATCGCTGTGCTCCCAAACCTCCGTATAGCAGAAATCCACCGGTGAGGGTGCGATCTGCCCGTACTGCCCGAACTGCCATACGGCATTCATAGCGAGGCGTTTGTCGGGGCGTGCAGTCTTCTCATCCGCGATGAATGAGCCGAAATCCGCCCATACCGTGATCTGATGGCCATCGTAGTCATAGACCTCAGTCGGGCGCGGACCTAACTGGTCAATCTGCCAACCATCGAAGTTAAAGACGGAATAGACCTCGTCGTTTCGCGCACGTATATAATCCCGCCACCCCTGGCTATGCAGGTTAGCCAGGAAGATATTACTCTTGAACGGCTCGCCAATAGTGTGGGAGTCCAAGTTGGTGTGCTGCTTATCTGTGTACATCATCCATTCGGGGCTGACGCCATCCTGAGCATAGTCCTCCAGACAGCCGTTAGCGAGGTTATAGTACAGCGTGAGCATGCCGCGCGCATGCGCACCATCGATATAATCCTGAATGGTCTTGCGATAGCAGTTGCGGTCGAGAATGTCCTTCCATTCGTCCATCGGATGAGCGGCATTGCCAGCCAATGGGTGATGATGTTTCCAGTGCCAGTCCTGAAACTGCAGGTAGTTGATATGGTATCGTCTCAGCAGATTCAGTACGGAGTTGATCTGTGCATCCGACATATTGCTGAACGATGACAGAAACCCGTTTCTCGGGTAGCGACTCGGCTGGGAAGATACATCTATACCGATAGCAGCAATCACACTGTCGCGATCGTTGGCGCTAACGAACAGTTCCGCCATATAGCCATGAAAATCGTCGGTAGGCGGTTGCCATGTCCACGTGAGCGAACCAACCTGCTGCTGAGCTACGACCTGCCCAAGATGCATGTAGCGGACTTGCAGGTTCGCAGGCAGTTCTTTGAGCGTGAAGGTCACAGCCTCTCCGGGAAGATAAGCCGCCTTATCGGTGCTGACCGGATCGGGCACAGCATTCGCGACATCGTCATGTGAGGTGATGAGTATAGTGAGCGTACGGGTGTTGACATCAATCGTATAATCTCCGGTGGCGGATATTTGCCATTTATAGTCCGGATAGGCATCCTCGGTCTCACGGAAATGCATTTTGGTCGGATCCTTGTCGTCACGTACATAGCACGGGAGCCACGCCTCGTTGGAGGTCAGGAGTTTGAACTCTCCCACACTGAGCGTGCCGCTCCATACAAAGTGCTCCGAATCATCGGCATCCACATCCATCGGCGTAGCACTCTCCACAAACCAACCGCCGGCGGTAGCATCTCCTATCATATATATAGGATCGATAACCTCGGGAGCACGGCGAGTGATGGATATGGTATAGTCGCGAATATTCACATCCACCGTATATCTGCCTTCCTCTGCTATTTCCCATTTATAGTCCGGGTAATCCTGATCGACCTCGCGGTAGCGGATCTTGGTTGAGTCATCAGCATCACGCACAAAGCACGGGAACCAATCTTGATTGGTGGTCAAAAATTTCAGTTCACCGGCAACGAGCGTTCCCGTCCACGTGAAGTGCTCGGAATTGCTGGCGTCCATGTTCATCGGTGACGCCTGACCGATGTTCCAGCCCCCCGGAGTGGCGTCGCCTACCAGGAACATGGACGTTATATGTTCGGGAAAATGGATATCCACAAATACAATACTGTCGATCTCGCTTACGTCAACGCTGTAGGCAGCAACGTTGCCTTTCAGCACCCGCATCTCCGTCCGAGTGCCTGCATACATGATGCCTGATACGATAGCAAGTACAGCCAGTAAGAATACCTTTTTCATCTTATTGCTTGATAAATTTAACTATTTCTGCTCCCACTTGCAGCAGATAACTGCCTGTCTGCAGCCCGCTTACATTCACTGTTGCAGTGTTAGCATCGGCGACAGCAGTGATGAGCAATTGCCCCTGCATGGAGAAGACTCGTACTACTTGTTGCGCCTCTATCCCCTGCACGACCAGTTGCGACTGAGCGGGATTGGGATACACCTCGATGGCAGACGCAAACAGCTTGTCGAAGCCCGTGGGATTCTCGGATTGGTCGCTGAAAACGATTTTCCTCATCTCGCGTGTAGTCGTGCATTCCAACTGCTCGCCTTGCTTGTCATAGAGGCAGGCTGAGCGATCCTCGAAGCGGATTTTTCCGATCTGCTGTATCGCATAGGCGCGCTCGGAGCCGGACAACGGCACAATCACCAGATTAGATTGTGCGCCGGCTAACACCGCCACGAACAGACCTACTATGAGAAAAAAACGTTTCATCATGCTTTTGTCATTTGGCTACTTCTCCACCACAATCATCGTCCAATATTGCAGTGCAGGTACGGTGAGTGTAAGCTTACCGGCTGTATACTCCCATTCTGGTTCGACAGCCGCGCCCTGCTGCCAGTCGGGTGAGGCCAGCCATACTCGTTCGGGCTTGCTGCTCAAGTCAACGGATACAGCTATGTCGCGTAGCATCGTCTGTGCGCCTTGGTCACCATCCGTATCGCACCAGTCAAGATGCGTGGCATTGCGGTAGGATAGCAAGTGAATGACATCGCGGCTCCCCACATGACGTCCGACCGTAGCGACCTGTTCGCTAACAGGTGCCCACTGGTTGAATACGCACTTGCCGTCCGTACAGGTCACATCCACGCCGTACCAGTCGCTGTTGATGCCTGCGGCAGGAACATCGGGACGTAGCAGGTTCTCGTAAGCGACAGTAAAGTCGTAATAGGCAATCATCGCCCGCTTGAGTTCACCGGTCATGGCAAGGTTGTCGTCGGGGAAATACTCGTTGCACAGCATGTGCTCACCCATCTGCAGGATCGTAGCGCCCCACGCAGTAGCCGCAGCCGTAGCCATGATGATGCCAGGCGTATTGAACCATCCGCGACCTTTCAGACCTTTGTCGTAGTTGAGGTACGCGGCAAGAACGGTCTGCTTGCCGTTAGACCACGAAGCATTATTCGTTATGATGTCCGAGAAGATGGCATATCCGTTGGTATTGCTATGCTCCCACACCTCGGTGTAGCAGAAGTCCACGGGTGCAGGTGCTATCTGACCTTGCTGACCATATTGACCTACAGCGTTCATTACGAGGCGTTTGGCGGGTTGTTGCTCTTTCATGAAGGTGATAAATGAGCCGAACGAGCTTGCCAGATCAACCGGTGTGCCGTTGTAGTCATATACAGCAGTCGGACGCACTCCGAGCTGGTCGATCTGCCAGCCATCGAAGGGGAAGACGGCATAGACCTCGTCGTTGCGCTCGGAGAGGAACGTACGCCAAGCCGCGTTGTGGGTGTTGACCAGATAGATTGAACTCTTAAACGGCGACCCCAGCGGATGGTAGTCGAGGTTACGGTGAAGTTTGTCGGTATAGAGCATCCACTCGCGGCTAACGCCATCGGTCTCAAAGTCCTCCAACGCCCCGTAGCCGAGGTTATAGAACAGGGTGTACATTCCGCGACGATGCGCCGCATCAATATACCCCTGTACGGAGGAGCGATAGCAGTTGCGGGAGATGATGTCCGTCCACACATCCATCGGCTGCACAGCACTGCCACCCAGCGGGTGATGATGCTTCCAGTGCCAGTCCTGGAACTGCACGTAGTTGATGTGATAGCGGTTGAGGTCACTTATGACAGACTCAATCTCACGAACGGACATACTGCCATAGGTTGACAGGAATCCGTTGCGGGGGAAACGTTTGGGGTCGGAGGATACATCAATACCGATAGCGGCATAGACGGTATCTTTGCCATTGACCGTAGCGTGGAGTTCCGCCATATATCCCTGGTAATCCTCGGCAGGTGCAGTCCATGACCAGCTTGCGGCTGTGACAGGTTTTTCCTCAAGTATCTTGCCCAAATGCTGATAGCGCACCTTGACATCACCTGCGGGCAGACTGTTGATGGTGAATTGCACCGCATCGCCCGGCTTATAACAAGCCTTGTCTATACTGAGCTGGTTAGCAATATACGTTTCACCATACGTGATCGGATCATGCTCCGGCGCAATAATATTACATGCTGATGCCGCAACAAGCAGCATGACGAGTAGTGTATGATACATTGTTTTCATCATAAGGCGCTGAATGAGATGGTGTTGTTCTTGATATCAATCGTTATGCTCCATGTGCCGGCAGACGGGATGAGCCACTTGTTGTCGGGGTCACCCGTGTGGATGTCGTAACTGCCGTTCTCCGCAGGAGCGCAATCGTGCGTGGGGGCATAGATCATCTCGCCCGACCAGTCGTGTTTGATCTCGGTGGGGAACTTAATCTGCCCGGCATTGAGCGGTCCTTCGTAGGTAAAGACATCCACCTGCGGGTGTGAGAGTTCGGTAATGGCATCCCAACTCCAACCGCCTGGAGTAGCATCACCAATCATATAGATATGGCTGTATGTTTCCTCTACCGGCGGCTCGCTATGCGAGATGATAACCATGTTCAGCGATCGGGTGTCCACCTCAATGGTGTAATTACCGGAGTATGGAATCTGCCATTTGAAGTCGGGGTAGTCCTCTTCGTTCTCGCGATAGTGCATCACTTTAGGATCCGTCTCGTCACTAACATAACACGGCAGCCAACTCTCGGTGGAGGTGAGTAGTTTGAACTCGCCTTGATACATTGGTCCGCTCCATGTGTAGTGACCAGGATCGTCATAATCAATGAGCATGCTTGTAGCCCGCTCAAGCGACCATCCATTCGGTGTGGCATCGCCGATGAGGTATAACTCCGGTACGGGTGTTTTGAGTTTGACGACGAGCTTGATAACCGGTGAAACCTGTTCGTCGCCCGTCTTGACCACCTTGGCGCGTACGCGCATCTCAACGGTATAGAACTGCTCCTCCTGTATGTCGGCAAATGCCTGCTTGAGCGTATCTGCCAACATATCATGGCTGAACACTATGGTGCGGTCCATGGTGCGGCCTATAAGCAGTTGGAGTCCTGAGGCAAAGGCGTTACCAGCCTTGTCGATATCTATCGTATAAGCGATAGCCGAGCCTGTACCGTTGTTCGTGCCGGCAGTCCACGTGAGTTGCAGAGCAGCCTGACCGGCTAACTGCGGTTTGCAGATGACGGTATCGGCAGAAGAGGTAAGAATAAGTGCCTCATCACGCTTGGGATCATCTACCGGTTGCTCGCATGCTGTCAGTGCGCAAAGCGCAAACGACAGGAAACAGAGTATATATTTCGTCGTTTTCATTAGTAGCCGGGATTTTGGGTTAATAATTCGTTTGCCTCAATCTCCTGCATCGGTATCGGGAACAGCAGATGCTTGGATGTAGCATTGGTTTTGCCGATGGAGTGCAGGAAGTTAAGTGCATAGTTATTCGGATAACGGATCATGTCGAACCAACGGTGACCCTCAAAGGCAAGTTCGATACGTCGTTCATGGATGATCTTGTCGCGCATCTGCGCTTGCGACAGGCCTTCCACTTGGCTGCGGTTGCTGAGGCCTGCACGTTTGCGCACCTGATAGAGCGGCGCTTCGGCTTCGGTGGTACGTCCGAGTTCGTTGAGCGCTTCCGCCTGCATGAGCAGTACATCCGCATAACGGGAAACTACCCAGTTCTGTTTACTGGTGTTGTAGTCCGGCGACTGCGTTTTGGTGAGCAGGAACTTGCGGACATTATAGCCTGTCGTGGAGTAACTGCTTGAATAGGTATAGCCGTCAAATGTCGGACATCCGGCATAGAAGAGGGTCTTGTCGCGTCGGAGATCACCGGGTTCGTACTGACCGGCGAACTCAGGTGTAGGCTGGTTCCAGCCGTAGCAACCGGCCGCCATACCTGAGTTACGCGGCCCTTGGAACGGACTGATCCACGAAGCCTGGTTCTCGTTGGACCAGAAGTCATGATTCGTCTTGCCGTAATACTGAATCTCGAAGATTGACTCTACCCCATTCTGCTTGGCGGGATTGAAGTTGTCGGCATAGTCGGCAGCTAACTGGTAGCCCATGGATGTTATCTCTTCGCAGATCCTTACCACCTCGTTGTACTTGGCAACATCAGGCTGATAGGTCAGATAGACACGTGCCAGTTCTACCATGGCGGCTTCTTTGCTAGCACGCCCAACGTTCTTTGTGCCGTAGGCGCTACGTTGCGGCAGACGGGCTATAGCCTCCTGTAAATCAGAAATAATCAGCGCATACACTTCATCAACCGAGGCACGAGGCATCTTCAGGTTGCTGTCAGATGTGAGCGGCTCGGTAGGCATCGGTACACCACCGAACAAACGAACCAATATGAAATAGTAATGTGCGCGCAAGAAATGTGCCTCACCGAGCATGCGATTCTTAAGATCGTTCTCTATCTGCATTGAGGGCACCTCTTTCAACACGAAGTTACAACGCAATATTCCCGGTGAAGGTCCGCGCCAGAGATCAAGTGCGGCGAAGTTGTCGGCTGTGGCAATGAAGTTAGCCATTTCAACCGTCTCCAAGCCGTCCGAGCCACCGCCTGCACCCACCACGCTTTCGTTGGCAATAATATCCAGCGTCCAGATACGCATGTTGTACAACTTCGCCCATTGCAATGGCTGATAGCAGGCATTGACAGCCGCCTCGGCATCCGCTTCGGTCTGGAACCCGTTGGTGGTATCCACCGAATCCCATGGTTGACGCTCAAGGAAGTTGCAGGATGTGAGCGCTAACGCTGTCAGAACACAGACCGTTATCACTGTTAGACTGCCTTTCAGGCTGTTAGACATACTCTTTCTCATAATCGTAGGCATTAGAAGGTGATATTAAGTCCGAAGGTGAAGTTACGCGTGAGAGGATAAACATTGCTGTCAATACCGCTGCCTCCGACTTCCGGATCAAGACCTGTGTAGCGTGTGAGCGTGTAGAGGTTCTGACCTGATATAGAGAAACGCACTTCGTCCATGAGGGCTTTCTTGGTATATTGCTTGGGCAGCGTATAACTTACAGTAATGCTCTTGAGTCGCAGGTAATCACCCGATTCAAGGAATCGGTCACTGACCCGATTGTTCTTGTTCGGATCACTGAACACTGCACGCGGCACGGTAGTGTTGGTGTTATCCGGACGCCAGCGGTCGAGCACCGTAGTCATCTGGTTCTGGGCTACGGACATCGCCTCAAGGGTGGAACGGTTGCCATTGTAAATCTTGTTACCGGCTGCGCCTTGCAGATACACTTCGATGCTAACTCCGTAGAAATCAAAACTATTGCTCATCGAGAACGTCCATGCGGGTGTAGGCGAGCCAAGGACCGTACGGTCATCCTCATTGATAACACCGTCGTTGTTAAGATCCTTGAATCGTATATCCCCCGGCTGGGTGCTGGTGTATGCATCGCTACCGATGGTTTGCACGGCATGTGCGTCAATCTCGGCTTGTGACTGGAAAATGCCGTCTGTCACATAACCATAGAATGCGGCAACCGGGTAGCCAACCTTATGGATATTGCATCCAAAGTACATCGGCACATCACCATTAAGTGACAGGATGCGGTTGCGGTTGTAGGCAAAGTTCACCGTAGTAGTCCATGTGAAATTGCTATTCTTAATATTCATGCTGTTCAGGCTGACCTCCACACCGGAGTTACGCATCCTTCCCGCATTGATATTTGGCACTGCTTCATCGGAATAACCGCTGCTGATTGGTACAGACATCGGCACGAGCATATCATTTGTATTCTTGATGTAGTAATCGACATTCGCATGCAGGCGCTGGTCAAACAGCGAAAGGTCAACACCGATATTGTATTGCTCCACAGTCTCCCAGCGCACATTCGGGTTAGGCAGCACCCATGGAGCAAGTCCGGGAACCTGCTTGTCACCGAACACGTACTGTACGGTCTGCAATTGGCTGGCATAAGCATAGTTGCCGACACTGGCTTGGTTACCCGTCTGACCGTAACCGGCACGTAACTTGAGATCGGTGAGCCAGAACGATTTTTCGAACCACTGCTCCTCACTTATTCTCCATGCTGCAGCTACGGAAGGGAACACGCCCCAGCGGTTCTTTTTTGCAAAACGGCTTGAACCGTCGGCACGCACCGTAGCGGTAATCATATATCGGTTCGCGTACCCGTACGTGGCGCGCGCCAAGAACGAGAGCAATGACCATTGGCTGCGGTTGCCGCCTATGGTCGGTTCCAACAGACCGTTACTAAGCTGGCTGGCGGTCTGAGAGATGAAGCCCTGTACAGCGCCATTCATAAACTCGTAGGTATTCGCCTGCATTGACGAACCGATCATAGCCGTAATGGAGTGTTGGTTAATCGTCTTGTTGAAAGTCAACGTATTATCCCACAGCCATGTAATGCTCTTGTTGAAACTACGGCTACGCTCCGACTCCGGCTGAGCAATGGGCTGCCAGTCATATTGCGGAGTCCATCCTTCGGAATCCCAGAACAACATTTGCATGCCAAACGTTGTTCGGAAGATGAGCCAGTCAATAGGAGTAATCTCGGCGTAGATGTTACCTAACAGATTATAACCCTTGGTCTGACTGCTGTTCTCCATCATCTTGCCGATAGGGTTAGCTATGTCACCTACATACATTGCCAGGCCGACAGGACCTGCCCATGAGCCGTCCTCGTTCTTAATTGCCTGCGTAGGCAGTGCACGCATAGTATTCTGGATGTCATAGTTTCCCTGCGCTTTGATGTCGTGGTTCAGACTTAACTTGTGCCCGAAACGCAACCAGTCAAACAGTTTGGTGTCATGGTTGAACTGCAAGGTAATACGCTTGTAATCAGTGGTCTTAATGATACCTTTCTGATCAAAATATGCGCCGGATACGTAGAAGTTGCTCTTCTCTGTACCACCGCTATAGCTGATGGCGTAGTTCTGCGTGGGAGCAAACTGATAAAGTTCGCTCATCCAATCCGTACCATCGCCCAAAGCGGTCGGGTCGGCAAACGCAGGGTTCTGCGGCTGACCGGCAGCAGCCATCATCTCATTGTGCAGCGAGGCAAACTGATAGGCCTTGAGCAGTGGTAATGTTCGCTGAATCTGGTCAAAACCGAACGAGGCTTTCAAGCTGATGTGTCCCTTCTCGTTGCTACCTTTCTTGGTGGTGATGATTACTACACCATACGCACCGCGCGAACCATATATAGCCGTAGCCGAGGCATCTTTGAGTACATCCACACTGGCAACATCATCCATGTTGATCATGTTTAGCGGAACATCAGTTGGTACACCGTCAATCACAATCAGCGGTTCGGAGTTGTTGATACTGCCAATACCACGAATGTTCAGGCTCACATTGCTACCCGGTGCACCGGAACCGGTAACCTGCAGACCGGCAGCACGCCCTTCCAAAGCAGCACCAAGCGATGGTGACGGTTGCTTCTGCAGATCCTTGTCGCTAACCTGAGCGATACTACCAGTCAAGTCACTCTTTTTCTGTACGCCGTAACCGATTACAACCACCTCTTCCAAGAGTTCGGTACTTTCTGTAAGAGTGATGTTGACAGGTTCGCTGCCAACCACTTCCAACTCTTTCGTGTCATAGCCCATGTAACTGACTACAATCGTAGCCGGAGGGGCTACATCAATGGCAAAATTGCCGTCAAAATCTGTAATCGTTCCTATGGTCGTACCTTTAACCATAACGTTCACACCGATTAGCGGCTCACCTGTGTTATCCACAACAACGCCACTAACCTGCGCCCGGACCGACAAGACGATACATAGCAGAATGCTTAGAATGGAGAAAAATCGAATACTCTTCATACGTATCGGATTGTTAATTTTTCATGATATCTGTTTTCTAAAAACGATGCAAAGTTACTACTTTTTTTTCACATAGGCAATAGCGCACACACAAAAAGTAGTGGATTTTGCATGTACAAAACCCACATTTTGCTGATTTTCATATACTAATGAGTTAGTCCACCGTAAGAAAAACGTAGTGAACCGAACATAGCAAAAAGGCCGCTTTAGAGCATTGCGACCTTCTTTTCGAAACTATCCCTATCCCCTTTAGCCAGATTTCGCATACGCGTGCGGGCATTAAATATAGTAGATAAAGAGTAGCGCAGGAACGATGCTATCTTAGCGCTGTCAGTTATTCCCAAACGGATACAACATAGTACACGCAGGTCCGTATTGAGTTGTTCGCCCGACTTGATGCGGAACTCTGTGCCATCCACCAGCAACTGCTTGACATCGTTAATGAAGTTGGGAAAGATATTGAGGAACGCCTCGTCGAAATTGCGATAGAAGGTCGCCAACTGTTCTTGAGTAAAATGGTGCGAAGCCAGTTCCTGTTGCACCTTGGCTATCTCGTTGTTCTTGAATTGCTGATTCAATGCTTTGCGCCACGAGTCGAAGCGGTCAATCAGCAGCGACGACATCTCCATATACCGACCGACATACATGGCTTTAATCTGGTCACTTTCCTTTAACTCGGAGTAAGTCACCTGCAATTGTTTGTTCAGCGATGCCAACCGCCTGCGCTGACGGGCATTGTACAGCAGGAACACCGCCAGCAATGCGGCTACAAGCACTATACTACTCATAAATCCTATCAGCAGTCGGTGGCGAACCTGTTCATGCCGCTGGTAGGCGCTCTCAATAATAGGATAGAGCATGCCCAACTCAATAGTTCGGCCGCGAGCACAGCCGGCCTTGGCATCCTCAATGGCACAACGCATATAGCGGTAAGCATTGTCAATATCACCTGAGTGATATAATAGTAATGCCAACTCACGCAGAGATATATACTCCCGGATTGCAGCCTGCATATCGCTGCAAGCTGAGATGATCAGCTGCTCTTTCTCTTGATCTGTCATGCCAAGCTTATGGTATATCTGTGCCTTGGTGATAGCACTGATCGCCTGCTGGTCTGCACTGATAGAGTGTTGAGATTCATATCGGCTCAGCAATTCAAGAGCCTCGGTGTACTGCCCCTCCGCACATAGCCCGTCGGCATGCACTACCTCTTGATAGAACGAACCGGGCTCTTGCACCTGCATCAACGAGTCGGTATAAAGCCGCTTAAGAGAGAGATAGGAAGTCTGCTGGGCCTCAGATATAGCAAAATCAGCCATCAATCCGTATAGCGTGCGACGAAGATTGTAATAATACGGATACAACACATCTATCACTCCTTTTGCTGACGATGAATCAAGATATTGAATAGCATCATGATACATACCTAAACGCATCATCACTTCCGACATATTCATCTGCGCCGTTTCCCGATAAAACGCGTCATCAATGCTTCGAGATAGAGCCAGACGTTTGTCTGCATATACAAGTTGCGAATCAATATTGAACGCACGGTAGCGGTCAAATATCTGCCCGTAGCGCTCAAAACGGTCTCGGTCGTTCAACTGCTCCATCGGCATCCGACACAACGAATCCAAGTCGTTTTGGTGATGGGCATGTATGGCATAACGCCCTTCAATTAAGTAATCTAACTCACACAGAGCCGTATCTTGCTTTTGACACGCTACCATCATGACTAAAAAGGTCAGGAGGAAAATATAAGTACATCTCATTTTTTTCATAGTAAACAGCAATTGCTACAATGACAAAAAAAAAAAGCCGACAAAGGTACAAAAAAAAAAACAAATATGCAAGAGGGAGGTGAATATTTTTGCAAAAAGGAAGAGAAAAGTGGAAAAATTAACGGGAAAGGCGATTAGAGGTTACAAAATGTGACCAAGATGCAAAATACGGTTCGGTGGAAAGGACACCCAACTGCACGTTGATTGTGGGGACCCCGGGCGCACCGAGAGCAAGACAGCATAGCATATACTGCGCTCAAAAATGATCGTAAAGTGCACGATACCGGCAGCTCTGAGGAGCCGTTGTTCGGATAATATCCGAACGCAAAAGACGAAAAGACGCTGATTAAGAATCGGCACAACAGCCAAGAATTTGATGTGCTCAATCATGAGCGCAAAATGCACGATGTGGCGGCTCTGAGGAGCCGATGTCCGAATACTATTCGGACGTAACTAACAAAGCCAACAATGGAAACCTGCATGACATGCAGGGGGAATGAACAAAATAGACTCGCTCATGAAATCGCGAGCACAGGACACCCCTCTACGGCACACTACAACCTAAATGACAATAATAATCACTGCCACCGGAGGTAATGGACTGGGATCAATGCAAGAAACCATT
>ONHW01000024.1 GCA_900317745.1 uncultured Bacteroidales bacterium
GGGCACGTTAGGCGGTGTGACGTACAGGGTGGACGCAGAGGGGCAGACCTTTGCGTTCATCCGTTCGCATAGCAGCGTGCCGGTGATTGATGAGTGTATCGACGAGATACAACAGCAGCAGATACTCAACCACCCGACCACACCGCAACAGTTAGCTGACCGCCGCAAGGCATTGTACATGCGTATCAAACGACTGTACTTGCGCTACAAAGACCATCCGCAACTCATCGACAACCCCGACGAACTGCGGAAAGCCATACTGCTGGCCTACAAGCAGAAGCGTAGGCGTTGAGTGATGCAACTAATGAATAATCCGGGCGTAGAGCACAGGCAGGATAGTCAGCGTGAGCGGCAAGGTGAAGATAGTGCCGAAGCAGATAACAACACCCATAGGCATCCAGAGACTCGTATGCGCAATGATCATCGGCAGCACACCCAGCGCCGTGGTAGCCGAGGTGAGGAACACCGGTCGCATACGTCGGCGTCCCGCCTCGTAGGCAGCCTCGCTGACACTGAGTCCGCGCGTATGGCGAAGCTCCTCGGCGTACTCGTACATCATGATGGCATTACGCACAATGATACCGATGAGCGACACCGTTCCCAGCACAGCCGTGATGGATATATCCAAGCGGAACAGCCACAACCCTAACATCGCACCGAACAGACACAACGCCGAAGACGAGAGCGCCAGCATAGCCAGGCGGATCCTGCCGAAGTGATAGAGCAGCAGCACGAACATCACCAGCAGCGCAGCCACCACGCTCCAGAGGATCTGCGGGACGATCATCCCGTTGATCTCACTCAGTCCGCCGAAACGGACGAGCAGAGCATCCGTCGGGTGCCGCTGACGGAAACCGTCGAGCCACCTGCTGACCGTACGCTCGGCTGCGACCTGCGAGGTGGCACCCACCAGGTCGGCACCGATAGTGATGGTAGGCACGCCGTTGCGGTGCTCGATAGAGGCGTGATGCCAGGCAGGAACAATATCCGCCACCTGACGCAGAGGCACCCAGGTGCCTGTGGCGGTGGGGACGAGGAGGGAGTTGAGTGTTGAGTGTTGAGAGTTGAGGGTTTGAGAGTTTGAGGGTTTGAGCGTTGCTGTTTGAGCGTTGCTGTTTGAGGGTTGGAACGAGGAGCATAGCACAACGGGAGTGGGAGATGTGTTGCCGTGCTCGTAGATGTTGGTGATCGTCACACCGCGGGTGACGGACGCCAGATACAACGACAGCGACGCCTGCGTCACGCCCAGACGCGACGCCTCATCCGCCTTAAGCACTATACGGCTCTGCGAGGCTATATCATCGTAATCGCTGTGCACCCACACCAGTTCGGGACGAGAAGCCATATACGCACGGATAGAGTCGATATACAGTTGCATCGTTGCCTCGTGCTCCCCGGCTTCGACGAACGGCGCGTACGCCAGACGTACCTCGAGCGGGTTCTTGACCACCTGGTAGTCGAGCTGCTTGAAGCGCACATACGCGTTCGGGAACCAGTGTTCGTAGCGCGGACCGAGTTCGCGCAGGAGTTCAGCCGTAGCCTGGTAGTCAGCCGTGCCGACCACGAACTGCGCATAGTTGGGTGCAGGCATAGCCGGCGTATAGGTAGCATGGAAGCGCGGCGAGGAGTGTCCGACAAACGAGGTGACAGTCAGCACGCGGCTGTCAGCCACCAGCATACGCGCCAGGCTGTCAGCCAGAGCGGCGGTCTGATCGACAGTGGCACCCTGCGCCAGGTGGATCTCGACAGCAAACATCTCACGTTCGGCCTTCGGCAGGAGCTGCAGGTGCAGGCGGGTGAGGAAGAACACCCCCGAGCCCAACGCCGCAATCAGCAGACCATAGGTGAACCAGCGACGGCGGAAGCAGAACGACAGCAAGCGGTCGTACGAACGCTGCAGCCAGGTGAAGAACAGCTCCTGACCTTTCTCAAACCGTGTGGTACTCTCGCCACGGCGACGGATAAACTGCGTGGAGAGATAGGGTGTCATCCATGCGGCGTAGAAGATACTGGCACCCAGCGCAAACAGCACCGCGAACGGGAAGAGTTGCACAAACTCGCCCAGCGGACCGGTGATGATCTTGGTCATGGGGAAGAACATACCCGCAATGGCGCAGGTAGCCAGACTCATCGGTACGAACAGTTGCCGCGTACTGACCGTAGCCGAGTACCAACGCGACCAACCTTGGTCCAGCAGGTTGGTATATCCGTCGATAACGATCACCGAGTCATCCACAATCATACCCAGCACAAAGATCAGTGCCGCCAGGGTGACCGTGTTCAGTTCGATACCGGTGAGGTACATCAGTCCGATACAGATGGCAATGCACACCGGCACGCCCGTACAAGCCACCAGCGCCGTACGCAGCGGGAAGAGCAGAAGCATCACGGCAATCACCACAAGGATGGATATGAATATATCCCTGAGGAACGAGCGTACGCTGTCGTCCACAACCTTCGGCTGATCGGTGACGCGGTGCAGACGTATGTCGGGCGGAAACTGCAAGGCAGCCTCATCGAGCACCTGCTGCACCGACTCGCCAAAGGCAACGATGTTGTTGCCGGGCTCCATCTCCATGCTTATTATAAGACCGGCTTCGCCTGACTGACCGCTGGCGCTGACAGAAGACAGACCGGCTTCGCCTGACAGACCGCTGGCGCTGACAGAAGACAGACCGGCTTCGCCTGACAGACCGCTGGCGCTGACAGAAGACAGACCGGCTTCGCCTGACTGACCGCTGGCGCTGACAGAAGAGAGACTGTTTTGCTCAGCGTTGTTGTAGCACATGACGAACTGTTCGGGCTTGGGCAGGCGGCGCTCGACAGTAGCTACATCCTGCAGCCTGAGCACGGCACCGGTGAGCGGGTCGGTGCGGATGATCTGGCGGGCTATCTCATACTCGCTCGAGTACGGTATATCCACCCTGAGTTCGCCTGCCGACTCATCCTGTCCGCCTACCGTACGCAAGCCCTGCAACAGCAGTTGCGCCTGCAGGGCGGAAGGCGTGAGTCCGTAGGATGCCATACGCTGCAGGTCGAGCGTGACAACGATCTGTTCGCGCTGGCTGCCGAGGATCTTCAGTTTGCCCATCGCGTCAATCTCGCTCAGTTGGCGTGTGAGCCGTTCGGCGTACGGCTGCAACTCCGTCACGCTGCGCTGGTTGCTCTCCACCGACAGCAGGATAGATGCCGTGTCGTCGCTGGTCATCAACTTGCGCATCTTTGCCCAGGTCTGATCCTTGGACGTGATGGAGTTGCGCAGCATGACATAGCAGTACACCACCCCATCCTCGGTGGTGGAGTATGTCATCTGCCGGTTAACCTCCTCATACGAATTGATGAACGCCTCAAGCGGCACAGTGACCTGCTGCTCCACCTCCTCTGCCGTTGCGCCCGGGTAGATAGCCGCCACTACAGCCTGACGGATAGTGAACTGCGGAAACTCATCCTTGCTCATCTGCGGCAGCGCCCAGATGCCGAATGCCATCAGCACTCCGAACACGAAGAAGATGATACCGTGGTTGCGCAGAGCGCCTTGTATATGATCGCGTTTGGACATTACTTACTCTCCACTACAGCGTTATGATACAGTTTCTGATAGCCTGCAACGACCACACGGTCGCCGTTGTGCAGGCCTGCGGTGACCTCAACGCCACCGGCGTGGTAGGCACCGAGGGTTATCCGCCTGCGCTCGGCGCGCGAGTCCTCGCCCACGGTCCAGACCGCCGGTCCCTCAGGCAGCAGCGTGATGCAGTGCTGCGGTATAACCACAGCGCTCTGCCCCGTACGAACGATACTGAGTGTGCCCACCATACCCGGCAACAAACCCGCCGGCGGGTTGCTGATGGCAGCCTCCACGGGATATGAATGGGTCAGCACGTTAGCCTGCATACCTATCCGGGTCAGGCACGCCTGCAGGCCTACGGCTTGCAGCGCAGGTATATCGAGCCGTGCGCTATCGCCCGTATGCAGAGCCGCGACCTCCGCCTCCGGCACATACGCGAGCACGGCGAACCCCGACAGGTCGAGCAGGGTGATCACGGGCACTTCGGGTACTATATGCTGCCCTACGTGCAGGGCGTCGAACGCGGCTATACCGTTCAGCGGTGCGGTCAGCACACACTGCTGCACCTGTCGGTTGGCGGCTACGCAGGCGGCTTGCGCCTGGTTGAACTTGGTCTGCAACTCAACCATCTGCACGTCGGATATCAGTCCTTTCTCGTGCAGCGGCTTGGTGCGGCTGATAGCATCCTCGGCTTGCGCAAACGCGGCGCGCGCCGTTGCCAGCGCCTGACGCGCGTTGGTGTCATCCACGCGCAGCAACACGTCGCCCTTGCACACCTTGGCGTTAGGACGGACGCAGACCTCGGTAACCGTGCCGCCGTACGGCAGACTGAGAGGGATGCTGGTCTGCTCCTGCACGGTGGCAAGATAGGAGTAAGTGCTCAGCGAGGCTACCGGCTGAACGGTCAGCACCTCACACTGAACGGGCTGCTGCGAGCGGCTCTTCTGCTCGCGAACGGTACACGAGGTGCAGAGCAGCAGGACCACAAGCGATAGGTATCGGACTAAATATCTCATATAGTTTGCGTAAATTGGATAATCTGTTTTGCCAAATCGGTTACGGGTGTCTTGCCGTCGTTGACGATTGTCAGGTCGGCATTCTGCTCATCCTGCTGCTGGGTGCGGATACGTGCAAGCACCTGCTCCGGGGTGATCGTCTGACCGCATTCGGCGGCACGACGTATGGCGCGCTCCACGCGGACCGCCTCGGGTGCAGCGATGCAGACCACCGCGTCACACAGCCGGCTGATGCCCGACGAGAAGAGTATAGCCGACTCAACGAACGCCAGACGTTGACCCTCCGCCCAGGCACATATATCCCGCGCGACTGCCGGATGCACGATGGCATTGAGCCGTGCCAGACGGTCGGGGTCAGCAAAGACCTGCGAAGCAACGTACTGCGTCTGATACGTGCCGCCCTTGTACGCCTCAGCACCGAACAAGTCAGTCAACTGCCGGCGGACAACGGGATCCTCAGCGATGATCCGCTTCGCCTGAGCATCACAATCATACACAGGATAACCCTGCTCCGCTATGACGCGAAGCACGGTTGATTTGCCGCTGCCTATGCCGCCCGTAATGCCGATGAGCATATATGACTACGAATTAGTTGTCAAAAAAACACGTAAAGTTACACAATATTTCCCGTAAATGCAAATCTACAGGGCGCAGAAATCTCCTTTTTCTATGAAAAAAGGTATAAGTAAAAGTTTATCTACCAAACAAAACTAAAAAAACGACCCACCGGAGTGAGTCGTTCGTTATAGAAAATCGTACAGATTAGTCGATCACTACGGGTTTGTACTTGGGCACAAGACGGTATGCGCTTGATAATACCGGCATTGTTGACGAGTATATCTATCTGGCCAACCTCGGCGTGGATGCGATCCACCAGTGCCTTGACTGCCGATTCATCCGTTACGTCACAAACGTAGCCGTATGCGTTGTTTATTCCTGCCGCATGGTAGTCTGCCAGAGCCTTATCGATGGCTTCCTGACTACGGGCATTGAAGATAATATTACTGGCACCTGCCTGAGCAAATGCTTTGGCAATGGCGAAACCGATACCGTAGCATGCTCCGGTAACCCACGCATTCTTGCCTTCAAGAGAAAAAAGATTAGCCATATTTGTGTTCTTCGATAGTTTGTGTTTTTCCGTTGTTTGTTATATTCAAAAAACTTGTGCAAAGATACATAAAAATACGCATACGCGTGTGCAAAAACTCGTCAAAAGAGTGGAAAACGACACCAATGGTTATTTTTTACACACTATAACTTCAGCCGATCAGAACTGGAAGTAGATGAACGGTTGCATGTCGGCGGAGATGAACTGGTAGGCGAGCAAGACTGCTACAGCGGCGGCGAGGATGATCAGCGGCAGCGGCATGGCGGCGAACCAAAGACGGTAGCGGCGCTTGAAGCGGTCGGGCAACCAGTGGATGATCATGCCGGCAACGAAGAGGAGCACGACGTACTTGTACTCCCGGATGAACGGCAGGATGATTGAATTATCCCACGCACAACCTATCTGATGCACCATCTGCTTGGCTGTCTGCCATGCTTCGCGGCTGGCGGTTGCCGGGTCGAGGTTACTGGCAGAACGGAAGAACAGACGGGTGAAAGAGATGAATACGAAGGTCTGGAGAATCTCCCAAGCTTGGTCGATCCAACCAACGAAACGGTTGGTATCCGTACGGTAACCCCACAGCCAGCCTACATACCATATAGATGTACCCACCCAGAGGATAAGCACCCATACCTCTACCATATTTACGAGCGCGTATGCATCGCGCGTGAGTTGGCGCGCCACAACCATAGCCACCGCCAGAGCTGTCATCAGCACATACCGCCAATGCTCGCCCAAGGCACGCCAACACTTGTTGACAATCATTCCTACCCCGTTCAGTCCGCCCCAGATAACGAAGTTCCAACTCGCGCCGTGCCACAAGCCGCCGATGAGCATCGTGAGGAACGAGTTGAAGTTAGACGACAGCAGTTTGCTTGCCGGACGGCCGAACAAGGTGCGGTTGCCACCCAGAGGGATATATACATAGCCCTTCAGCCAGCGCGAGAGGGACTGATGCCAACGGCGCCAGAACTCCTGCGGGTTGCGGGACTTGTATGGCGAATCGAAGTTCTTGGGCAGATAGAATCCCATCAGCAGCGCTACGCCGATAGCAATATCCGTGTAACCCGAAAAGTCGGCGTACACCTGCATCGAATAGGTGAGCAGCGCAAAGAAGTTCTCAAAACCCGAGAACAACATCGGGCTCTGAAACACGCGGTCGATAAAGTTCACCGCCAGATAATCGGACAAAATGATCTTCTTCAGCAGACCGTTGCATATCCAGAACACCGCTATGCCAAACTGCCGGCGGGTGAGGAAGAAAGGCTTGTACAACTGCGGCACAAACTCCGAGGCACGGACGATAGGACCGGCCACCAACTGCGGGAAGAACGATACATAGAACCCGAAATCCAGCAGATTACGCACCGGCGCAATCTTGCCGCGGTAGATATCCACCGCGTAGGAGATAACCTGGAAGATATAGAACGATATACCTACCGGCAGGATGATCCTATCCACCAAGAATCGCCCGTCACGGCTGAAACCGTTACCTATGTACGCGAAGATATCGAACACCTCGACCTGCGTGCCGAACACGTCGTTGAAGATGTTCGTGAAGAAATAGGCGTACTTGAAGTAGAACAGCAGCGACAGATCGACACACACACTCAGCGCGAGCCATAAAGACCCACCCCTACCCTCCCTCATAGGGAGGGACGAGTTAGCCTGTGCTGCGCTGCCATATCTCGCCTTGTAGATCTGCTGACCTATCAGCCAATCGCTGAGCGTGATGAACGCCAGGATGAGCAGGAAGATACCCGAGGTCTTGTAGTAAAAGAACCACGATGCCGCCATCAGGTAGATGTTTCGCGCATGTAAGCGTGAAAGAGATGAGTGGCTTTTGACTCTCGACTTTCGACTTTCGACTATACTTCCCCACTGCATGATCAGCGTGAAGCCTGCATACACTATAGCGAAGAACGCCCAGAAGTAGAACTGGGTGAACAGCAGCGGGTGCGTGGGGTCATATTTGAGAAAATCAAACAATTTACGATTGGGTTATTTACGATTTATTTGGTCATTTGGGTACGGGGTTACTGTGTCTTGGGGTTCGGCTGTCATTTTCGCGCTTTCGGGCGCACCCGACCTTTCGACTATCGACTTTTGACTTTCGACTATAGTGTCATAATCTTCCAGCAGTTGCTTGGCAAGCATCTCGCCTACTTTCTTCGCTCCGGCACGCGTGAAGTGGATCATATCTTCGCCGGCAAGTCCCTTGTCGCGCCAACTGAACATACTGCCTGCCCCGCCCATCAGCCGGAACAACGAGTAGTATGCACCACCCTGCTCCGTCACCATGGCTGCCAGCGCCTGATCCAGATACGGCAACATTGGGTACGACATCTGCTCGCCCTCCACCGTGGTGATCATATCCGACGGACCGATGAACAACAGCGACGCCTCACCCGCAGCCGACATCAGGTAGCGGATCTGCTGGCGCATTGACTCTACATATTTCTCCACCGCCGCACGCGAACGTATGGAAGGCATAGCATTGCCTCCGAACTGCATGATAACCAGTGCTGTATGCGTATTGCGGAAATAAGCGGCAAAATGATCGCGGGACATTGCGGTGAAGTTCGTGCCGGCAGCACCGCGCATAGGTATATTATCCACCTGCACACCCGTAGCCGTCTCCAGAGATATGCCATACACGTATCCCTTGCCACCCATCTGCAGGGTTGTGCTGCGCTGGGGCGTTGCCAATACAATCATCTCCTGCCTCATAGGTTCGGCGGAAGGTGTTGAATCGTTGAGCGGGGCACCTGTCACGCGTCGCGACTGCTCCAGCGAGTCCGGCACGAGACGAACAGTCACGCTGTCGGAGCAGAGTACACGTATCCGGTCGTAATCGTATGTCGGCACACGGTCGCGCAGCAACTCAATCTGTACATCCACCGGCTCAACCACCTGCGCTACCTGCGCCATAGGACCATAAGCATTACTACCCTTCAGGCGCATGGACGAAGGGCCGTACGACAGGTAACGGCGAACAAACGTGTACGGCAATTCGCGACCGTCCTGTTCTATGCTCTGCTTGGCGGTATAGGTCGGGATAGTCTGCACCATAGGCAGCAGACCTATACCTCCGCCGCCGAAACGATCCTGCAGCCTGCGGCGCAGAATCATGGATATGCGGTCTTCCTCAATCTGCGAATCGCCGTAGTGCACAATGCGCACCGAACGCTTTGCCGAGGTCTGCAGGGCTGCATAGAACGCAGGAAGATGTAACTTGGTCTGTGGCAGGGATTGTGGCAACTCCACCGGCTTGGGTGCAGCTACAGGTGCTGCCACGGTGTCGGAGGGAGCAGGAGTGCCCGTTGTATCTGACGCGACAGCAACAGCCGTCGAGTCAGCAGTAACCGAACCTTCGGCAACAACATATTCGGCTCCGAACGTGCTATCGGCAGCACAGGTTGCAGCCGGCAGTCCGAGCACGGATGCCAACGTTGGTACACGCATCACTGTACTTCTGCCGGCAAACACAGCGCACACCGCCCCAAGGACGATGAACGTACTGAGTATGCAGAGTAGTATCTGGTGCGGTTTCATTGATTGTCTTTCTTCTTTCAGCGCAGCGGTCTATCTTCTTTCAGCGCAGCGGTCTATTCTCTATTTCCTCCACAGCACGGGCGAGAACAGCAGCAGCACCGTGAAAATCTCCAGACGGCCGATAAGCATCACCACGGTCATTACCCATTTGGCTACAATCGGGAAGTTGGCGTAGTTGCCCGACGGACCGTACTGCCCGAGGCTCTCGCCCACATTACCCATGCCGCTGACGGCTGTAGCAAACGCCTCGCCGGGCGATATACCGCAGGCGATGAAGATAAACATGGCTATAACGATAATCGCTATATAGAAGAACATGAACGCCATAACATTGTTTGTAACCGACTGAGACAGCGGTTGTCCGTTGAAGCGGATAGGCAGCACGGCATTCGGGTGAATACGGCGGTACATCTCTGCCTGTGCATTCTTGGCAAAGATGGCTATACGCACCCACTTGATACCACCGGCTGTACTGCCCGAGGCACCGCCCGTGAACATCATTAGGAACACAAGCACCCATAGCAGTTTGGGCCACAACATGTAGTCTGCCGAAGCAAAGCCAGTACTGGTTATAGCCGCACAGGTGGTGAAGAACGCGTTGCGGAACGCCCACTCGGCGTGAACGGCATATCCCTTAATCACATTCGCACCCAGCAGCCGCGGCAGATATTCGGCAGGAGCGATCCATGTGTAATAAACGAACAGCCCGACCGTCAGCACAACCGTACAGATCAGCACGGCACCCACGTACCAGCGGGTCTCTTCGTCGCGGTAGAGTTTCTCAGGCTTGCCACGCATGAAATAGATGATCTGCGCAAAGTTGATACCTGACAGCAGCATGAACACCGCCACCGTATATTGTATAGCCGGACCGTAACCCATGAGCGAAAGATTCTTGGTGGAGAAGCCGCCGGTAGCCACGGTAGCCATCGAGTGGCATACGCTGTCGAACATATCCATGCCGAAGAAGTTCAGCAGCAGCGTTTCGATTACAGTCAGGAAGACGTACGTTCCCCACAGCAGCCGTGCTGTATCGTTGATGCGCGGCGACAGTTTCTCGTACGTCACACCCGTCACCTCGGCTGCGTATAACTGCATTCCGCCCAAGCCGAACAGCGGCAGGATAGCCACACTGAGCACAATGATTCCCATACCTCCCAGCCACTGGCAGATAGCCCGCCATAGCAGGATGGAATGCGTCATTACCTCTACGTTCGGGATAACCGTAGCGCCCATGGTGGAGAATCCCGCCATGGTCTCAAACCAACTGTCGGTGATCGTATCCAACGCACCTGACAGATAGAACGGCAACATTCCGAACAGCGAGAACACGATCCACACCAGCGCCACGATCAGATACCCCTCACGTTCGCTGACCTGCCTGCGCGCGTTCCTGCCTATGCGCATCGCTATCCATCCGGCTACGAGCGTGAGCAGCGTGCTCACGGCAAACGCACCGCCATCGGAATCGCCGTACAGGTACGCCGCTACCGTCGGCACTGCCATAAACAGCGCCTCAATCAGCAGCAGAGCACCATAGGTGCGGGCTACAATCTTCCAGTTAAATGTCTTGGTCATCTGTATGTTGCGATTGGCGGGTTACTTGAAGTATTTCTCCACCCGCTGCAGGTTATTACTCTTGCAGAACACCACTACCTGATCGCCGGGCAGCAACTGGGTATCGCCGTTCACCAATATACCCTCGCCGGCACGAACCATAGCACCTATGTTGCACTCAACAGGCAGGTTCATGTTCTTAATCGTGTCGCGTGTTATGCGGCTGTCCTCGGTCACCACAAACTCCACTATCTCGGCATCGGCGGCTGTCAGGTTCTGTACGTTCTGCACGCTGGCTTTCATCAGCAGGCGGTAGATGTAACTGGCGGCAATGGTCTTCTTGTTCAGCATAGCGCCTACCTCCAACTGCTCTGCCATGTTGATATAATCCATGTTCTCTATCTCGGCTATCGTCTTGCGCACGCCAAACCGCCGTGCTGCCAGGCAGGCAAAGATATTCGCCTCGCTCCTGTCAGTAACGGCTACAAAGGCATCGGCATCCTCTATACCCTCCTCCTTCAGCACGCTCATGTCGCTGCCGTCGGCGTGGATGATCATTGCATCGCCCAGTTTCTGCGACAGACGTTCGCACAACTCGCGGTTCGCCTCAAGCACCTTGATGTTCTTGCCTTCGGGCAACGACATAACGGCTTTCTGGGCAATCTTGCTCCCGCCGAAGAAGATGATATTGTTGATCTCGCGCTCGCTCTTGCCTGCCTCCTTGCGAAGCACGGACATGTTCTCGCGTGTGCACACGGCGTAAATCATATCGCCTACCTCCACGGCATCCGTGCCCGTAGGGATGATCGTTTCCAATCCGCGTTTGATGGCTACTATGCGGTAGTTGCCGTGCGCGAAGAACCCGGACATAAACTGCTTGCCTACCATGGGTGCGCCCTCGCGGATCTTCACGACGCATAGATCCAACTGACCGTTGCAAAGCGTCAGGTGGTACCGCATCCAGTTCTTCTTGAGCGACTCGCAAATCTCCTGCGCCGCCAGCACCTCAGGATAGATCAGGTGGTTCAGACCCATGTGCTCGAAGAACCGTTTGTTCTCCGGCAGCAGGTACTCGTAGTTGTCTATGCGGGCTAAGGTCTTTTGTGCCCCTAACTGGTTGGCAATCAGGCAGGCGGTCATATTCTCCGTCTCTGACGGAGTAACGGCTACAAACAGATCAACATCGCGCACGCCTATCTCCTCCAGGTCATGTATCGATGTTGGCACACCTACCTTCGTCAGCAGGTCATAGTCGGCATCCAGACCTTCTATACGGTCGGCGCGCTCGTCCATCAGACAGATGTCGATATCCTCACGCGACAGCAGTTTAGCCAAGTGCGTGCCTACCTCGCCTGCTCCTACAATAATCACTCGCATAATTTATTTTGTTTAGTGTTTAGAGTTTAGTGTTTAGAGTAGTTGAAAAGTTTAGAGTTTATAGTAAACTTACAACTTCTAACTCATAACTTCTCTCAACGCTCAACACTCAACTCTCAACTTTATCAATGATTCCGCTATCCCTTCGGCATCGAGATGCAACATGTGCATCAGTTCAGCCGTACTGCCGTGGGTTACGAACCGGTCGTCCACACCCAGACGTACCACGCGCACCTTGCGGGTATCTATAGTCTCCAGAACCGCGCTACCCAAGCCGCCGCTGATCATTCCGTCCTCCACCGTAACGATTGTATCGTAGTTCTCCGCCACGGCGCAGACCGTTTCGGTATCCAGCGGTTTGAGCCAACGCATGTTGTAATGCCCTACTCCGCCCAGTTCGTTGCGGGAGTTGAGCGCCTCTTCCACCGTGTTGCCTATGGCGCCGATAGAAAGAACGCACACTCGTCTTTGCTCTTTCTGTGAAACGGTCTTTGCTCTTTCAGTGAAACGGTCTCTCAAGCACACCGCCTTGCCGCACTCTACCGGCGGCAACTCGCGATCCTTGCTCCTGCCACGCGGATAGCGGATGGCTATCGGACCTTCCATATCAACCGCCATTGCCATCATTTGCCGAAGATCGGTTGCGGTCATAGGTGCGGCGATACGTATGTTGGGTATAGGACGCAGATACGCCAGATCCAGCAGACCGTGATGCGTCGCTCCATCGTTGCCCACTATACCGGCACGATCGATACAGAACACCACGTGCATCTTGCCTATCGCTACGTCGTGGATTATATTGTCGTACGCCCGTTGCAGGAACGATGAATAGATATTGCAGAACGGCACCGCACCCTCTTTTGCCAAACCGGCGCTGAACGTCACGGCGTGCCCCTCGGCTATACCGACGTCGAACACGCGCTCGGGCAACTGCTTCTGCATGATGGTCATAGAGCAGCCGGAGGGCATTGCTGGTGTAACACCCATTATACGCTTGTCTTGCTCCGCCAGCTCGAGCAAGGTCTGCCCGAACACCTCCTGCCACAGCGGAGAGGTGGGAGTTGAGGGTTGGGAGTTGAGAGATTGCTTGTCTGCAAACCGCTCGCCCGTCTCCACGTCAAACTCGCCCGGAGCATGCCAAACAGTCTGGTCGGCCTCGGCGGGCGCATAACCCTTGCCTTTCTGCGTAACGATATGCAGCACCTTCGGACCTTTGTAGTTCTTGATCTCGCTCAGTATGCGCACCAGCCCGATAACATCGTGCCCGTCTGCAGGACCGAAGTAGCGGATATTCAAGCCCTGGAAGATATTATTGGGCTGCTTGGTAAGAGTAGTCTTGAGGTTGTTGTTGAACCGCAGCAGTTTGGCGCGTTTGTGGTCGGACATAAGGTGCAACTTCACCAACGCCTGATATCCCCACCAGCGCAGTTTGTTGTACCGCGGCGAGGTGGTCAGATCCACCAGGTACTGCGTGAACCCGCCCTTGATAGGGTCGATGGCCATGTTGTTGTCGTTCAGCACGATCAGCAGGTCGTTCTTATCCATCGAGGCGTTGTTCAGTCCCTCGAACGCCAGACCGCCTGTCATCGCTCCATCGCCAATCACGGCAACCACCTTCCGCCGCCTGCCGGCAGACGAACCTTCTGCACCCGATTCGGGCAGCAGACTGTCAGCCACCTGCATTCCTAACGCTACGGATATACTGTTGCTTGCGTGACCCGATACGCACGTGTCGTACTCGCTCTCGGCGGGTGTGGGGAATGGTGCCAAACCGCCGAACTGACGGTTGGTGTGGAACGCGTCGCGACGACCGGTCAATATCTTGTGGGCGTAAGCCTGGTGACCTACATCCCACACCAGACGGTCGTACGGCGTGTCGAACACATAGTGTAACGCCACGGTCAACTCTATCACACCCAGCGACGAACCTAGATGACCGGGGTTATGACTGAGCTCGCTCACGATAAAATCGCGCAACTCGGCGCACACCTCAGGCAACGCCTCACGAGGCAACGCCTTCAGGTCAGATGGGGAATTTATGGTATTCAAATATCGGTAATCCATGTCTGCTCACATAAAAAGCCCACAAAGTTACAAAAAATTTAGCAGATTTGCAAGACTTGAAGCATTTTTTTTGCAAAATAAAGCAATTATTCCTCATTTTCCATGAAAATGCAATCTCAACACACACATAAAAACGTTCCGTTCCATCGGGGTTTTATCGAGGGAATATCGGGGGAATATCGAGGGAATATCGATAGTGTTCAAATTATTTATCGGTATATACAAAAAAAGAAGGATTGCCTCCCGGCAACCCAATCTTCATTAACCTTAAATCTAATACCATGAAAAACACGGTGCAAAGGTACTACATTTTACGCATATATGCAAATTATTTGCAAAAAAACATGTTTTATAGCATAAAATTCGCATATTTTGAAAACTGCTGTTTGCAAACTGACAGGTGCGCATGTTGAAAAGTAACAAAATGTCAGTCAAAATCAACATTTTGTTACAATGTGAAAGTTACCCTGCCTGACAGGCAAATCAGCATTACAAAATATACCTTTCGGCATAGAAAACGTGATTTTTTTTGCCAAACGCTTGCAAATGTCAAAGAATTGTTGTATCTTTGCGCTCCAATCCGACAGAGGTCTCTGGCGAATAGATAGGTGCGCGCCTAATATGGTTATCATTACCGACTCACAACGCGACCGAACAGTAGTATATACCTCTGCCAAACAATGTGATATTGTACAGAATTATGGATTTGATTAAGATTGCTGAGCAAGCATTTGCAGGTGAGAAGAAAGAGTTTCCTGCATTCAAGGCCGGTGACCAGGTCACAGTGGCTTATCGTATTAAAGAAGGTAACAAGGAGCGTATCCAGGAGTTCCGTGGCGACGTAATCGCTATCCACGGCAGCGAGGATAAGAAGCGCTTCACGGTTCGCAAGATGTCGGGTAACGTAGGCGTAGAGCGTATCTTCCCTATGGACTCACCGTTCATCGAGTCGATCACCGTTAACAAGTACGGCAAGGTGCGCCGCGCCAAACTGTATTACCTGCGTGATCTCACCGGTAAGAAAGCCCGTATTCCCGAGCGCCGCGTGAAGTAAGATTATGCTTGCACAGACGACAAAAGGCTGCCGATCGGCAGCCTTTTTTCTTGTCACATGGTCGGTTGAACATCGCCGCGGTGGTACGCTATCAGTCCCTCCATCGGGCTCTTGACGATCGTGGCAAGCTGGATATGGTTGTCAGCCAGCACACGCTCCAGCACGTCGCGGTAGTAATACGCTATCGACCCAACGAACCCGACCGGAACAGGCGGATATTGCTTCAGAATGCGCGTCACAAAGGTCTGGAAGTGACTGTACACCAGTTCGTGAATCATAGTGTTACCGATATGATCGGCGCAGAACTTGCTCAGCGATGCAAGAAACCTGTTCGGGAAAGGCTGGCGGTACACGCGGTCGATAATCTCCGCCTGCGTGAGGTTAAACTCGCGCAAAAACGTCTCTTTCAGATCTTCCGTCAACTGGTTCTTCAGCAGGTCCGCCACCAGCCGCTTGCCTAACACGGCACCCGAGCCTTCGTCACCGAGGATGAACCCGAGCGCGGGCACGTTCTTGACGAACTTCTCGCCGTCGTACAGGCAGGAGTTCGAACCCGTACCCAATATGCACGCCACGCCCTCGTTGTGCTGCAACAGGGCTCGCGCCGCACCCATCATATCCGAATACACCTCGGTTTCCGCGTGTCGGAACACAGCCGTTAACGCATCATGCACCAGCGGAGATTTCTCCGGAGTACAACCTGCGCCGTAGAAGTAGATCTTTCTCACCGAACCTACCCATAGCAGTTGTCCCATCTGCGGCAACAACTGGTCGGCTACGTTCTGGCGAATCTGCTCTTGTGTCAGAAAGAACGGGTTTATCCCTTCCGTCATGAACTCCGACTTCTGTCCCGAAGCCGTGAGCAAACACCAATGGGTCTTCGTTGACCCCGAATCTGCAATTAGTATCATGTTATGTATATTTTAGTCGAAAGTCAATAGTCGAAAGTCGAAAGTCAATAGTCAATCGCTCAACACTCAACTCTCAACGCTCTACTCCCTTCCCTTTAGGGAGGGGCCGGGGGTAGGCTTCTTTTACCTCACCTCACTTGCTCCGCTCTGCGCATCAACATCGGCACTCTGCTCCTCCGTCTGCTCCTGATGTACCTTGGCGGTCTTGTTGATCTTCGCAAACGCCGCCTGCAACTGCTCGACACTCGTCTTGCTCGGGTCAAATACGATGGTTACCGTTTTGTCTTCCAAACTGCACTCCATATCTTTGACGCCACGCTCAAAGGCTATGTTCTTCTCAATCTTTGTGATGCAGCCTTGGCAGTGTATATCCACGTCAAACACTACCGTCTGCCGTTCACCTCGCGCCCACGCACCCACGCACAAGCACATACTTATCAATAATACTCCTATTCGTTTCATATTTTTCATTATCATTAAACACTAAACACTCAACACTAAACACTCAACATTAAACTCTCAACCCTCAACATTAAACATTAAACACTCAACACTCTACTCCCTTCCCTTTAGGGAGGGGCTGGGGGTAGGCCTTTCCCCCTCAATAAACTCTATCAACTCCCTTACCGCCTGCTCCTGCGGGATATTCATGCGGATACAGGTCTTGCCTTTGTACAGGCTTACCTTGCCTCGTGCTGCGCCTACGTAGCCGTAATCGGCATCCGCCATCTCGCCCGGTCCGTTCACTATGCAGCCCATCACGCCTATCTTCAGCGTGCGCAGGTACGGGTGCTCTTTCTCCGCCTCGCGGAACGCCGCCTTGATAGCGGCTATCGTCTCCTCCAACCCGAAGAGTGTACGCCCGCAACCCGGGCAGGACACAAACTCCGTCTTGTAACGCATCACGCCTGCCGCCTGCAGTATATCTTTGCCCAGGCGCTCCAGCTCCTCGGCGCCGAAGTGCGGGTTGTGCAGTTCAATCTGCTTGGCATCGTTCGCCCATAACAGTCGTCCGCATTCAGCCGCAGCATGCAGGGCGAACAGACCCCAATCGCTTACCTCGGAGGCGTAGCACACCACTCCGCCCTTCACCTCGCATGTCGCGCAGGTGTATCGCGCCGATTGCGGGTCGGCAAAGTAGTCGCGCAACGCGCGTGCCACAGGTATCTCCGCCTCGGGTGCCTCGGATAGCGACACACGTATCGTATCGCCTATACCCTCGGCGAGCAGCGCGCCTATGCCTACGGCAGACTTCACACGACCGTCCTCGCCCTCGCCGGCTTCCGTCACACCCAGGTGCAGCGGAAACGCCATCTGCTCCTTATCCATCTGCTTCACCAGCAGACGCACCGTATCGACCATCACGCGCGTGTTCGACGCTTTGATCGAGATCACTATATCCGTGAACTGCTCGCTCACCGCCACACGCAGAAACTCCATCACGCTCTCCACCATCCCTGCCGGCGTATCGCCGTAGCGCGACATGATCCGGTCACTCAGACTGCCGTGGTTCACGCCCAGACGTACTGCAGTATGGTGCTCGCGGCATATTGCCAGAAATGCCGTAAATCGCTCGCGTAACCGCTGAAGCTCGGCGGCGTACTCTTCGTCGGTATAGTCGATATGCTTGAACTTGCGCGCGGGATCGATATAGTTTCCCGGATTCACACGCACTTTCTCCACCACCTTCGCAGCTTCGTCCGCCACGTTCGCCTGAAAATGTACATCCGCCACCAGCGGCATACTTCCCCTCCCCTCCGAGAGGGGAGCCGGAGGGGTGTCTTGCGCGAGCAGCGCGTGTATCTGCTTGAGGCTTTCCACCTCGCGCACGCCCTGCGTGGTGAACCGCAATAGTTCGGCACCTGCCTCGCGGCAACGCAACGCCTGCGCCACACTGCCCTCGATATCGTTGGTCGAGGTGTTTGCCATCGTTTGAATTCGGATGGGGTAATCACTACCTATATCCAGTTTCCCGACGTGTGTTGTACTTGTCTTTCGACGTGTATAGTTTGCAAAATCCATAAATTTATAACGTATTTCGGGCATTACTGCCTGTCAAATTTGCATTTTTCCACAAATTGTTGTATCTTTGCATCCGCTTTGCGTAAAAGCGCCCTACCATAGGGTCCCCGACAAAACTTGCGCATGCAACGTTTTGGTGGGGAAAAGCCGAAGCAATGTTGCGCTTTATGTCGCCCTGCGACATCTGTAAGCAACATTTGCTGAAGGCGCGAATCAGTAGCTCAGCAGGTAGAGCACATCCCTTTTAAGGATGGGGTCCTGGGTTCGAGCCCCAGCTGGTTCACGAGCAGCGAGTGATCGCTGCTTTTTTGTATCCGTTCCCCTACCCGTTGGGATACATTTTCCGTTGAAGCTTTATGTTAAAGATCATAGAGTTCAGATCGCTTCGTTGCACATATGTAGCGAGCTTATAATCGTTGCGTTGCAAGCTGAACTCTACCGCTTTGGATAAGAACGATTGCCGGGCGGTCATGCTGACCATTTCAGGAGTGCCGTTTGCGGGACTTCCGATTGCCAAAATGCCAATAGCCTCCCGCCTTGTGCCCGTAGGCTCTTTTGCCAAGGCGGCATACGACTCAAGCGTAGCTTGTGCGGATGCCAGGTCCGTGCCAAGGTCGAGGAACAGCTGGCTGACAGGATCGATGTTCACCTGCACAAAATCGTCGCCAATACCTAATGCGCCTACACAGAGGTAGTAGTGGTGTGTCGTTTCCTCCGGCATGTCAAACAGAGCCAGCGACATATCGCCGTTGTTGTCGGAAATCTCAGCAATCACCGTGATAGGCCGGTCCGTTGCACCTTGTGCCATCATAGGTAAAGAGCACATGATCCAAAGCAGAAAACACAGATTTCTTTTCATTGCTGCTCAAATTTTCTACAAATTTACAATTTTTGCATGACATTAGCAAGAAATAGCGTATTTTTTTCACTGCAGTCCGGCTAAAATCTGCAAATTGTCGTATACAATCTAAAAAAATTACGCATCGCAGCTGCCCGTCTGTACGTTTACATTATATTGATAACATACTGACTTTTCCTAAACCAACTCCGCCTCCGAGCGTGAGCGCGTGCTGTTTATCACGGGATGCACACCGCAAGGCAGAGTACGGTACTATGCCGTCAACTTGGCAGAGTAGAGATGTACGATTATTAAGATTTAGAATGATACATGGGGCGATATCGCCCCCTGTATGTCCCGTATCTTTCCCGTACGTGTCGGCTTTAAGGAGATCTATGTCCGCCCTGCGGACTCGCGCGGCGCACTTACTCCTTCAAATGTCCACTGGACATTTTCGGTGCGCCTCAGTCGCTTCACGTACGCGGCAGGTCAGCGCAAAAAGTGACGATTATTAAGAATTATCGGGCAACCAATGATGGTTAGCCGCTAATTCACTAATTCACTCATTCACACAAAAAGATGTGTTGATTGTATAGGGCTGCTATACCTTTGCTATACCCTTACTTTACCTCTGCACCGGTGAGGGTATAAGTGTTATTGCCGGTTTGAACAAGCACTTGACCTTCACGCGCAATCTTACGTGCCGAACGCTTCGGCGAAGAAGGAGTGCTTACTGCTTGCGCTTCACCGTTGCCAGGAACCGAATAGATATAGGTCTTTTCATAATCTCTACAAATTAAAAGATATCTATCATTTACTTTTAATAATGAGGGAGGAAAATTTCCATCTCCGTTAATAGTAGCAACTAACTGTCCATCCTCATTATATATGTATGATTGATTAGTACCATAACCGCCTGGTATGCAAAAACATACTTTATTATCAGTCGATAGAATATTCTTTGATACCAAACAGACATAAGAACCCGTAACATTCTCAATTTCTATTGTCTTGTACAAAGAAAAATCATCCACATCATAAAGATTGAGGACACATTTATTACTTGCATTTGCACGACGTGGAGCTCCTTGAATAGGCTCATTGGGAACACTTGGCTCGTTTTTTTGAATCTGGGTATTGTAAAAATACGGTGATTGTACATAATGATCGAATATACCCTCATCATAATTTGCCGATATGGTATAGAAACCATCTAATGTTTTCTCTAACGTGATTTGAGCGTAAGCAGCTGTTGCGGCAAAGAGAGTTGCCAAAATAAAGATAGATTTTTTCATTGTAGTAAAATGTTTTGTTGCCTTGCAACAGCCACGGGCAAGGCGGTTAAATAATATACAAACAAAAGCGTGAGGCTGCTATGCCACACACTCTAAGAGAAGGTACTAGGAAAAACCTTTTAGACAAGTGTGCAGATAGTAACTTCACGCTGATACGTGAAGCCTATTCGCCAAACTCTCGTCTAAGAAAGATTCCTAGTTTTTCTCTTAAAGAGTAAAGCAAACGCTTCTTTTAATCAATATGTTATCGTGCGTCGCTACGCGCGTTTATCCTGTTGTGATTTATCTCACTTGTTTTAATATATCTTCTGCATCAATCCCGAGCAACGAAACCGCCGATAGTTTCTGTCCCATGTCTTTGAGCGAATGACCGCAATGATAAACGCTGTCATCCGCTATCAGCCATCGGTCGTGCGATGCATTGCGCCAGACAAACGTCTCAATCGGTTCCACATCGGTCTTGGCATTGTGCAAGTTGCGAAGACTGTTCAAATCCTTGCCGGAATAGATAGTGGCTTTAACGCCCTTAGCACGGACATCCAGCATCTCAAACGTAGCCGCATCCACGTACGCGTCAATGATAATAACGCGCTTCTGCGCTGTCTTGATAATACGTTCCAGTAGCGCACGCGCCTCGAAGAACTGACCATTGTAGAATACCTGCTCCATCGGCGGTAAACTCGTTCGCACGAAGAAATCTACTTTGTTTTGTAACTCGTGTATCTGGTATGTATGCTCTTGCAACTTGCGGTCGATACGGTCTTCTATTGCTATCAGCCGTTGGTTGACTGCATGGCCGCGAAGTACATACTCCTTCAATATTCTATTTGCCCAGCGACGAAATTCTATACCTCTGCTGCTTTTAACACGATAACCCACCGAAAGAATGACATCCAAACTATAGTATTCCACTTGATACACCTTTCCGTCAGCGGCAGTTGTCGCAAATTTTGCGACAACTTGATTTTGCTCTTCGTGGGGAACTGCGTTTTTTGCACTAATCCGAGTAGGTTTTTGAGTTGTCGCATTTTTTGCGCCAACTGGAGCAACTGTCGCATTTTTTGCGATAGTTGGAGCCAATTCCTCGCGTAAAGCATTGTTGATGTGTTTGCCGATGGTCTTGACATCGCGGTCAAACAGCAGAGCCATCTGGTTACGATTGAGCCAAACGGTTTCATCCTGCACGCGCACCTCCAACTGGAACTGCTCATTAGGCTGATATAGAACTATCTCGTTTGCCATTCTTTACATCACTACATTGACAATCCTGCCGGGGACGACGATCACCTTCTTCGGGGCGTTGCCGGCGAGGTAACGGGCGGTGTCTTCGTGAGCAAGAACGAGCTTCTCCACTTCGTCCTTCGGCGTGTCTTTCGGGCACTCCAAGGTGAAACGTACCTTGCCGTTGAACTGTACGGGGTACTTCTGCGTATCCTCAACCAGATAGGCTTCGTTCAGTTCGGGCCATTGGGCGTCGATGACGAATGAGTTGAGCGTTGAGGGTTGAGCGTTAAGGGAGTGGCAGCGATGGTACATCTCTTCGGCGATATGCGGAGCGTACGGCGCAAGCAGTATGGCAAACGGCTCAAGGATAGCACGTTTGTTGCACTTGAGGGCTGCCAGTTCGCTCTGGGCAATCATGAACGCCGGGATAGAGGTGTTGAACGAGAAGTTCTCGATATCCCACGTGATCTTCTTGATGAGCTTGTGCAGGCTCTTGAACTCCTCTTTCGTCGGCTGCTCGTCGGTAACGGTCTCGTACATGTTCCACGCCTTCTTCAGGAAACGGTGTACTCCATCTATGCCGTTGGTGTCCCAAGGTTTGGACATCTCCAGCGGGCCGAGGAACATCTCATACAGGCGCAAGGTGTCCGCGCCGTAGTTGGCAATCACATCGTCGGGGTTGACCACGTTGAACATCGACTTCGACATCTTCTCCACCGCCCAACCGCAGATATACTGCTTGGGCATAGCAGCACCGAGATACGGGTTGTCCTCAACCTCCGAGCTGGTGCCATCGGCAAAGACGAACGTGGCGTTCTTGAACTCAGGCATCCAGTTGCGGAAAGCCGTTATGTCGAGTACGTCGTTGTGCACGATGTTCACATCCACGTGGATAGGCTGCACTTTGTCCTTGTACTCGGGGTTATTGATCAGGTTGTAGGATACGTACAGGTTACCCGTAGCGCCCTCGCCGATGTAACGATAGACGAAGTTCGAGCGACCCTGGATCATTCCCTGGTTGATGAGTTTGCGGAACGGTTCGTCCTTGCAAACGAGCCCGAGGTCGAAGAGGAACTTGTTCCAGAACCGGCTGTAGATCAGGTGTCCAGTGGCGTGCTCCGAGCCGCCGAGGTAGAGGTCAACCTGCTGCCAGTAGTCGTTAGCCTGTCGGCTCACCAGAGCCTCGTTGTTGTGCGGATCCATGTAGCGCAGGTAGTATGCACTCGAGCCCGCGAAGCCCGGCATGGTGCAGAGCTCAAGCGGATAAACCGACTTATTGTCAATCAGTTTCTTATCGACCACTTTCTTGTTCTTCTCGTCCCACGCCCATACCTGTGCGTGCCCGAGCGGCGGTTCGCCGGTAGCGGTAGGTTTGAACTCCGTCACGGCAGGCAACTCCAGCGGCAGGCAATCCTCGGGGATAGGATAAGGCATACCATCCTTGTAATAGATCGGGAACGGTTCGCCCCAGTACCGCTGACGCGAGAAGATAGCGTCACGCAGGCGGTAGTTGACGGTCACGCGGCCTATGCCGGTGTTGGTGATGTACTCCTTCATCTTGGCGATAGCGTCCTTCACGTCCAAGCCGTTCAGGAAGCCGGAGTTCATCATCTTGCCCTCCTTGGCATCAAAACTCTGCTCGCTGACATCCGCACCTTCGATCAGCGGGATGATAGGCAGGTTGAAGTGCTTGGCAAACGCATAGTCGCGGCTGTCGTGTGCGGGCACGGCCATGATCGCACCTGTGCCGTAGCCGGCGAGGACGTAGTCGGAGATATAGATAGGGATCTCGGCATTCGTGAGCGGATTGATAGCATACGAGCCGGAGAACACGCCCGTAACCTTGCGGTCGGCTATACGCTCACGCTCTGTACGGTGTTTGACCCATGCCAGGTACTGCTCGACCTCGGCACGCTGCTCGTCGGTAGTCAGTCGCCCGACATACTCGCTCTCCGGCGCCAGCACCATGAACGTCACGCCGAACACGGTGTCGGCACGCGTGGTGAAGATCGTGATGGGAGCCTCGCTCTCACTCTCCCCTTTGAGAGGGGAGCCGGAGGGGTGTTTTTTGATGTCGAACTGCATCTCCGCACCCTCGGAGCGGCCTATCCAGTTACGCTGCGTATCCTTGAGCGAGTCGGTCCAATCCAGGCGGTCGAGCCCCTCCAGCAGACGCGGAGCGTAGGCGCTCACGCGCAGACACCACTGGCGCATCACACGTTGCTCAACAGGATAACCTCCGCGAACCGACAGACCCTCGCTGACCTCGTCGTTGGCGAGCACCGTACCAAGTTCGGGGCACCAGTTGACCTTGGTATCCGCCAGATAAGCGATACGGTACTGCATCAGGCGCTCCTGCTGCTCACGCTCGGAGAGTGTTGCCCAGGTCGGGTCCTCGCGCTCAAAGCGTGCAACGAGTTCGGAGATAGGTTTGGCTTTCTGCGCAACATTGTCGTAGTAATGGTTGAACATCTGGATGAATGCCCACTGTGTCCAGTGGTAGAACTGAGGATCGCAGGTCTTGACAGAACGGCTCCAATCGTAGCAGAAACCGATCTTACGGAGCTGGCTGATGTATCGCTCGATGTTCTTGTTCGTTGTTACTTCGGGGTGCTGACCGGTCTGAATAGCATACTGCTCCGCCGGCAGGCCATAGGCGTCGAAGCCCATGGGGTGCAGTACGTTGAAGCCGCACTGGCGTTTGTACCGGCTGTAGATATCCGAGGCGATATAGCCCAGCGGATGGCCCACGTGCAGACCGGCACCCGAAGGATAAGGGAACATGTCCAGCACATAGTAGTGCGGTTTGTCAGACTCATTACTTACAGCATAAGCATTGGCATCGTTCCACGCCTTTTGCCATTTTTGCTCAATGTCGCTAAAGTTGTATTCCATATAGTTAAATTTACGATTTACACATTTACAATGTACGATTTATTTACGATTTGGTCATTGGATTATTTTTCTTATTGACCTTTGCGACTGCAAAGGTACTACTTTTTTTTAAGAATAGTTATACACCCGCCCTATAGGTTATTTGTTTGATAGCTGATTAAACAGCACCATTCCTTTAACCGTCAGCAGGTATTTCTGCCGAGGGTGACGAGGACTATCAGGATACAGCATTCTAACAATTCCTTGCTCCATAGCAGGATTGAGGGAATATTCGATAAAATTCATTCTGTCCTTCAATCCTACGTCTGCCATTAATTCCTTGACAGACAACTGCTTGCCATACAGAACTCGTACAACTCGTTCTACTGTTTCCGGCAAACTTGCGGGGGTACTTGCGGGGGTACTTGCGGGGGTACTTGATCGGGTAACTTGTTCGGGGGCTAAATTCGGTTGGTTTTTCCACTCCTCTGGCGGATTGATATACAGATATCGGCTACGCAAATCCCATTGTTCACCAAGCAGCAAGTTACGGAAGAAACGCTCCAAGTATTGCGGAGAATAATCTATACCCAAACGCGCGTTTTTATAGTTCGCGCGCACGAGGGCATTACGGAAATACCAAGCATGATTAGCAAACAAATCATTGTTAACCGCAAAGCCAATAGACCGTAAACACAAGATTGTAAAGACAGCCGTTGTACGGGTATTTCCTTCCTGAAAAGGATGGATTTGCCACAAGTCACTAACAAAATGCGAGATGTGCGTAACCATCTCCTCATAGGAAGTGTTCGCATAAGAATATGCCTTTTCCGCTTGTATGTCATAATCCAAAGCGTTACGCAGATCTTCCCAATTCAGATAATTAACCGTGTCTTCGCGGAGAACCCATTCCTTTTTGGTAATGTCGTATTTACGTAGTTCTCCGGCGTGTTTGAAAACACCCTCAAAAATACGACGGTGTAACGCTATCAAGCCATTTGTATTAAACGCCAAGGTCTGCGATGCAAGAATCCGTGCGATATTGGACGACGCGCGATCCGCTTCTGCCTCGTCTTCGTTAGTCGGCTCATCATGAGCCGTGCGTTTCCGGTAGTAACTATGAATCAGTTGATGCGCCTCTTCCAAAGAAATCTCGCCTTCGATATTACGGCGCGCTATCTCCCGAAGATACTCTGACGTTTTCAAACCATCCACCGCCTGAAGGCCAATAGCAGTCTGCCAGAGCGAAGCCTTGGTTTTCTGATTCGGTTCTCCTTGGCGGATATATTCCTCAAATTCGGGAATAATTGGTTTTTCTATGTCTTGAGGTGTGGTCATCCGGGGTTTATGAATGTCATGTATGGCACGAAAGGTCGTGCCATACATGACAATATACTCGATTAGAGCAGTTTCTTGACTTGGTCGTAAACGTTCTGGGCGGTGAAGCCGAGTTTCTCGTCAAGGACCTTGTACGGAGCTGAGAAGCCGAACGAGTTGAGTCCCCAAACGGTACCGTTCTCGCCAACGAGCGACTCGAGCGTACAAGGCAGACCGGCAGTCATGCCGAAGCGCTTGATACCCTTGGGCAGCACTTGCTCCTGATACTCCTTCGGTTGCTCGCGGAACAAGCCCTCACTCGGAACGCTAACAATCTGCAGGCGGATACCATCCTTGCGCAGGAGCTCGGCACCGGCGAGGAGCGTTGATACCTCACTACCCGAAGCGAGCAGTACGACCTGCGGATTATCGTCCTTGCTGACGATATATGCGCCACGCTCGAAGCCAGCCTTGTTGACATTAGGCACAGGAGCTATATCCTGACGGCTGAGAATGAGTGCGGTAGGCGTAGCGGTATTCTCGATAGCCATGCGCCATGCGAGGGTTGTCTCCTCGGCATCGGCAGGACGCAGAACGAGCATGGACGGTTTGCCGGAGTGGTTGTGAAGTTTCTCCATCAGTCGGATCTGCGCCTCCTGCTCCACAGGCTCGTGGGTCGGGCCATCCTCGCCTACGCGGAACGCGTCGTGGCTCCAAATGAAGATAACAGGCACCTCCATCAGAGCAGCCAGACGAACGGCAGGTTTCATATAGTCAGAGAACACGAAGAACGTACCGCAAGCGGGAATAACGCCGCCGTGCAGACGCATACCTATACATACGCAAGCCATGGTGAGTTCGCTCACGCCTGCCTGCAGGAACTGACCGCTGAAGTCACCCTTGGTAAACGCCTTGGTTTTCTTGAGGAAACCGTCGGTCTTGTCGGAGTTACTCAGGTCAGCCGAGCTGACAATCATGTTGCCTACGTTCTCTGCGAGGAACGACAGAGCGGTAGCCGAAGCCGCACGTGTAGCCGCACCGGCTTTCTGCTGAACCAGACTCCAATCGATGCAGGGCACCTCGCCGGACATATATGTCTCATACTCGTTGGCGGATACAGGGTTCTTCTGCTTCCACTCATAATATGCGGCATAACGTTTGTTAGCCAGTTCGCGGAGCTCGGCAGCACGGTTCTCGTAGAGTTTGGCTACCTCGGGGAAGATGGCAAACGGTTCAGCGGGGTCGCCGCCCAGGTTGGCAATCGTCTTCTCAAACGAAGCGCCGGACTTGCTGAGCGGGTTGCCGTGGGTAGAGCACTTGCTCTCGAACGACTCACCTTCTGCCGTCACGCAGCCTTTGCCCATGATCGTATGACCTATGATGAGCGACGGACGCTCTTTCTCAGCCTTGGCGGCCTTCAGCGCCTCGCGGATAGCAGCAGGGTCGTTGCCGTTGATCTCCTGAACGAACCAGTTCCAAGCCTTATACTTGGCAGCCACATCCTCGGCTGTCACCTCATGGCACATGGTGGAGAGCTGAACCTCGTTGCTGTCGTAGAACATGATCAGGTTGTCCAGCCCCAGCGTGCCTGCCATACGGCCTGCGCCCTGTGAGATCTCCTCCTGTACGCCGCCATCGGAGATGAACGCGTAGATAGTAGGATTATGCACCTCGCCGTAGCGGGCGTTGAAGAACTTGGCAGCAATAGCAGCACCTACGGCAAACGTATGTCCCTGACCGAGCGGTCCGGAGGTATTCTCTATACCGCGCTCAATGTCGCGCTCGGGGTGACCGGGAGTGACACTACCCCACTGGCGGAGGTTCTTCAGGTCTTCCAGAGTGAACTTGCCTGCCAGGCAGAGTTGTGCGTACAACATTGGTGCCATGTGTCCCGGGTCAAGGAAGAAGCGGTCGCGAGCCTCCCATGCAGGATTCTCGGGATCGTACTCAAGGAACTCGGAGAACAGTACGTTGATAAAATCAGCACCACCCATAGCGCCACCCGGGTGACCGCTCTTGGCTTTCTCAACAGCTGCCGCCGCAAGGATGCGGATATTGTTGGCAGCAAGATTCATTAGTTCAGTTGTGTTCATAATGATATTAATTATTTATATTGTTAGTATTCTGTGTTTCTTGTCGGATAGATGATTGTACGACTTGCGGCATTTCGCCTAAAACGCATATCCCAGATAGTACTCAAATCCCCAGTTCATCGAGTTGCGGTAGCCGAATCCCGGGATGTAATACGGGATAGTCAGGCTGTCGTGGGTCTTTTCGGTAAACAGGAACTTCATTCTGACCGCCCATCCCATATTAAATCCTTTGTAGATATCCACCTGCACGCCTGCTACTATCTCTCCCCATGCATCGGCTATCCATGCGCCTTGCAGAGCCGCCTCGCTTACGGTGGGTTCCAGCTGCTGCCACCCTACACCGGCACGCACGCCCACCAGCATAACCGACCTGCGCTCGGGATGTTTCTTCAGCGGGTTGATATCCATACCCAGGCGCACATATTCGCCTTGCCCGTTGTACTTGGGCGTTGTTGCATCTTTCTCCTGCCTGAACTGCCCGGCGTACCCCAGTTCGATGGTCGGGAACAGTCTGTACTTCAGTCTGACGCTAACCGCCGCCTCCACGGCATACGTGTGCCAGTTGCTACGCGCAAGTTCGAAGATCGGGTTGGCTATATCCAGACGGACAATCACGCCCTGATAGACGGTTGTGTCCACGCTACGCGGCGCAGGTTTGACAGGCTCGGGCTGAACAGCAGGAGGAATAGGCTCCTCCGCCTGCATAGCCACAGGTTCAGCAAGTACCTCGGTTGAGTCCCGCACCGGCTCTTGCGCCACAGCCTGCAGGCACGCGCACAAGATCGTCACAACTATCAATAGGTATCTTCGCAACTGTCAATCGTCCATTATATAAGTTTTGCCGCCTCTTCCTTCAGGGCATGCAAGGCAGCCTCGTTGGCTGTCTCTCCGTTGGTATTGTAGGCTGTCAGCAGGGTCTTGGCATAGTCCAGCGACGTGCTCTCGGGAGGCAGTTGCATAGCCATAGCCGACACGAACGCCAACATCTGTCCGCGGGCGGCTACGATCTTATCCCACACCTGCTCGGACACATAGATCTGCTGACTCATGTTGTGGTCAAACTCCAGACGAATAGTCTGCAACAGCCGTTGCTGCAACTGCGGCACGGTGAACTGCGACACATCCAGATCCATAAGCAGGTGTTCGGGTTGCGTACGCTCCAGCACCAATGCCAGACGCTCGTAGGCACGCAGGCGGATGGGCGAGATCTCTTTTTGTGCCGCTTTCTTGAGTTCCCACTCGCGCTTCTGCTGCTCGTTCTGGAACAGCTTGTACATCACTATCCACGTAGCCAGCAACACGATCAACGCGGGGATGCAATACTTCAATATCTCTGTCATAACTATGAGTTGATTTGAGTCTAATTCATTTTCGTTCCTGCGGCACAATCTGCAACAGCAGTTTGCCGATTGCCGCCATGGCGGCTGTGTTGGTTATCTGCATGCGGTCGCCGAAGAAGTGACAGCACTCGGCAGTCGTACCTTCGGGCGTAGCCCATGCTATCCAGACCGTACCTACAGGTTTGTCGGGCGTACCGCCGGTAGGACCGGCTACGCCGGAGGTGGCTATGGCATAATCGGTATGCAGCAGTTGTCGCACACCTTCCGCCATCTCGCGGACGGTCTGTTCGCTCACGGCACCTACGGTAGCGAGTGTCTCGGCACGCACACCCAGCACGTGCTCTTTCACGCTGTTGTCGTAGGCTACCACGCTGCCCATGTAATATGCCGAACTGCCGGACTGCTCGTTCAGCAGAGCCGCCAGACGTCCGCCCGTGCACGATTCTGCCGTGGCGATGGTCAGTTTATGTTCGGTCAGCCAACGGCCGAGAACCTGCTGCGGGGTCAGATCTTCGGTAGCAATCACATGGTCGGCAATCAGAGGCATGAGCGCCGTTATCTGCTGCTCCACCTCGGCTGCAGTAGCCTCGCCGTACGATGACAGGCGCAGCCTGACGATACCCTGCTTGGGCAGGTAGGCGAGATGCATCGTTGCCGGCAGAGCTTTCTCCCACGCCTCAATACGTAACGCGAGCGACGATTCGGGTATACCGTACACCACTATCGTCCGATGGATAACATCGGCACACAAGCCGAAGTGCTTCTGCATGTACGGCAGCACCTGTTCGCTCATCGCCACCTGCATCTCATGCGGCACACCGGGCATACTAACCAGCAGTTTGCCCGACTTGTTCTGCTCAAACGCCATGACAGGCGCACTACCTACGCGGTTCGGCAGGATAGTTGCCGCCTCGGGTACAAGCCATTGCGTGGCAGTCAGACGGTTGAGCACGTCGGGACGGTTCTTGTACAGGTTCAACACATGCTCGTGTACGCGCTCATCCTCAACGAGTTGCGTATGGAAGTAGTCGCACAGGACGGTCTTGGTTATATCGTCCTTTGTCGGTCCCAGACCGCCGGTGGTCAGTACCACATCCGCACGCGTCATGGCTGCCGTTACCGAGTCGGTTATAGCCTGCCGGTCGTCGCGAACCGTTGTGACTTGCACGACGGTTATGCCTGCGTGATTGAGCACCTGAGCCATCCATGAGGCGTTGGTGTTGACCACTTGACCAATCAGCAACTCGTCGCCTATACTGATTATTTCTGCCGATATGCTATGCATAAATTCACCTTTCATTTTTCATCTGTTTTTTCCACTCTTCCGCGGTCAGGCATAGTTCGTTGTACCAATCTTGCCCGAATCGCCTGACAAGCGGTTCTTTCAGGAACTTGTAGAGCGGCAGGTGCAGTTTGTGCCCCAACTGCCGCGACGAGTGGCATATATCCCAACGATGGTATTCCACTCCTACCCGCTGACCGACCTGCGTGAGACGTATAGGATACAGGTGGCACGAAACGGGTTTCTTGAATCCGATATTCCGCGTTCCGCCCGCCGAATCCTCACTGCTCGATCCGGATTGCTGATTATACAACCGCTCGATTACGCAATAACACCAGCCGTTATGGTCGGTACGGGCAAAGATACAGTCTTTGTCGTTCACGATCTGCAACACTCGTTCGCCCGACGGATCGTTGTAGGCTATACCTTCCCGCTCCACCACCTGGCGTGCTTCTATAGTCATCATAGGCAGCAGTTCGGGCAACATGGCACGAAGGCGTTCTTCTTCCTTGGGCGTTACCGGCGCACCTGCGTCACCCTCGATGCAGCAGCAACCCTTGCAGTTGTCGAGGTCACAGCAGAACTCCTTCTCCAGTACCTCCAGACTGACTATGGTGTCTTGTATAAGCAACATATCTAACCTCTGCCGGCAAAGCGGTCTAACGTTTATATTTGTACCGCGCTACGGTCTTTCCCTTGGCGATGTTTGCCAGTTTGCCTTTGCAGAACTGCCGGCGGATAGGCGATATACGGTCGGTAAACACATGCGCCTCCAGGTGGTCGTACTCGTGCTGAACGATTCGTGCCTTGAAGTCGGTAAACGTCTCCTCATGTTCCTTGAAATCTTCGTCCAGATAGCGGATGGTTATCGTTTTCGGACGAACCACATTCTCACTTATGCCGGGCAACGACAGGCAGCCTTCGGAATAGACCGATGTATCCTCGCTCTCCTCGATAATCTCGGGATTGATGAACACCTGCTTGAAATCCTTGCACTCCGGATACTCCTCCACGAGTTCGGTACCATCTACCACGAACAGGCGCTTCGACAGTCCCACCTGAGGCGCAGCCAGGCCGCAGCCTTCGGCAGCCAGCAGCGTCTCCTGCATATCCGACACCAGTTGTTTCACATCCAGTTCGCCCGGCTCCAAGTCTTCTGTCGGACGTCGGAGCACGGGCTGACCATATAAATAAATAGGTAATATCATAACTATTTTGACGATTATTTGCGTTTTACTCCAAAAAGCCTACAAAGTTACAAATTTTATCGCACATTTGCAAATTTTCAGAGCATTTTTTGCAAAATAGTCTGTTTTTTACCCTCGCTTGAATGTCTGGGTAAGGTTTATGCCTGTGCAAAGGCAACCTGCTCGCGTGCAAACAGGAACTGTACGGGGAAGTACGAGTAGCCTGCCTCCGATTGGGTACGTCTGCCCCAGAATAGGTACGCGTGCTGACCTTTGCGAACGTGCGCACCTTTGGCTTGCCAGCCTTCGAACGTGTCAAGCTCGGTGTTCGTCAGTTGGTAGCACTCGCGCAGGAGTTGGTTGCAGGAGGCCTCTTTACGACCTGCGGTCAACGCCATCTCGCGAAGTTTGTCGGTAATCGACTTGAGTTGTAAACGATACTGTTGCATCTTCGTCAGTTCGTTTTGGTTACGGGTTGCTGTACGGGTTGCAATGGCTTCTTGATAAACTGTACGTGTCATAATTGTAAAATTTTAATTGTTCAACTTGTCGTTTGTTAACCTTTGGCGTCAATTATTTTTGTTTGACGATGCAAAATTACAACAATATAGTGCTATATCTTGTCACTTTCTCAATAATTCTGCAATTTTTAATAATTTTTAACATTTCACACCTTTTTTAATGGAACGCTTCACAGAAAAAACGTTCCGTTCCATCGGGGGTTTATCGAGCCATTGTCGATCCATTATCGAGCCGTTATCGTGGGTGATCAGTTTTATAGGCGGATAATCTTGGATGATAAATCTTGCAAATTTGCATCAATTTTGCGCATAAATGAAGGAAAATCGATTTATTACTTGCAAATATCGAAAATATTTTGTAAATTTGCAGACGCGTTCGGTAATACCGAAACGCACAACCTATTTGACGAAAGCGAGAGCAGGTCGGCTTATCGCTACCGGCGTGGGTCGGTAGAGGAAAGTCGGGGCAGCACAGGGCACCGTAGCGGTTAACGGCCGTCAGGCAGCAATGTTTGGTCACCAGTACAGAGACGAGTCGCGTTTTCATAACGCGGGTGAAACGACTGCACTACGGGCTGCAAGCTCAAGTAAACCGGTGATGGATACTCGTATCCGGGAGGACTGCCCGTCTGAGCCGGAGGGTAGAGCGCGACAGAGTGGCGCAGTAATGCGTAACCAAGATTAATGATAGGCTAAAACAGAACCCCGCTTACGGACCTACTCTCGCCTTCGGAAATAGGCACACGATTACGAACCATACACAGAAGACCTCCTACAAACCATTATGAGCACGTGGCAAAAGATAGTACATTTCATTCAGTATGACCTCTGGCGGCGGACGTCCAGCGAACTGAAAGACGGCAAACGCGTCAAGCGCGTAGGCTTCGGAGTGCTCAAGACCTTGATTCTGGTAGTCAGAGGTTTCAGTTCCAAGCAGTTGAATACCGCAGCCAACGCATTGACTTACAACCTTGTGTTTGCTGTCGTTCCAATCCTGGCAATGGTGCTCGCCATAGCCAAAGGTTTCGGGTTTGCCGAGGTTATCGAGCAACAACTCCAGAAGTCCATGCTCGGCGAGACGAACATTATGCCGGAGATCATGGGAATGGTCAACCGCTATCTGGAGACGGCTCAGGGCGGCACGTTCATCGGTATAGGATTGCTCATCCTTATCTGGGCAGTATATAGTTTCTTCCGCAACGTGGAGCAGGCGTTCAACGCCATCTGGGACGTCAAGCAGTCGCGCTCTATCCTGCGCCAACTGACCACATATATCGCAGTTCTTTTCATGGTGCCCGTACTGGTTATCGCCACCTCGGGCGTAAGTATTCTTATCCACGCCACGGTTGAAACGATTCCTCTGCTGGAGAAGATCAGCCACTGGCACAGCTCAATGGTTCGGCTCCTGCAGTTCGTGGTAGCATGGCTGGTGTTCTTGTGGATGTACATGGCTATCCCCAACACAAAGGTACACTTCACCAGCGCTATCTTCCCTGCCGTGGTGATGGGTACGCTCTTCCAGTTGCTGCAAATGTTGTCAATGTACGTGATTATGTTCCTCGGTCGCACAAGTATCGTTTATGGTGCGTTTGCCGCTATACCGATCATCATGATGTGGTTGCAATGGACCTGTCTGCTCATCCTGATTGGCGCCGAACTGAGCTTCGCTATTCAGAACAACGAGCAGTTTGAGTACGAAAAAGATCTGGAAACCATGTCACGGCGGTACAAAGATTTTCTGACCCTGTACCTGCTACATTGTATCATTCTTCGGTTTGAAAACGATCAAAAGCCCTACACAGCCGTCGAACTGGCGCACGAGAACAACGTACCTATCCGGCTGGTCACCAATCTGCTGAATCGTTTGGAAGATGTCGGGCTGCTGCGAACCGTGTATATCGAGCAGGAAGAAGACCG
>ONHW01000022.1:0-37755 GCA_900317745.1 uncultured Bacteroidales bacterium
AATTTCTGTTTGCGGACAATGTTAAGCATAAACTTGCAAGCGAAACATCCGGTAGCAAACGCTGCCACGAACCCCACCAGCAGGGGCATCAGCCCAAGAGTGCTTGTCAGTTCTCCCTTCAACAGGTCGAGCAAATCAAGGAATGCCTCGCCCAATATAGGCACAAGAACCATCAGGAACGAGAACTGCGCGACACTCTCCTTTCTCACGCCACAAAGCAAACCTGTTGCTATTGTTGTACCACTTCTGCTCAATCCAGGCAGCACAGCGCATGCCTGTGCCAGACCAATGACAAACGCATCGCGGTAGGTCACCTCATGTCCTTCACGACCTTTCTGCGCCAAACGTTTGCTCAGCCACTCACTCAGATACAGCAAACATGCTGTAACAAGCAAACAAATACCTACGAGCAACAGGCCGTTGCCAAAGAAGGCCTCGACCTCGTCCTTAAAGAACATTCCGACTATGAATACAGGAATCATTGACACAAGAATCTTTGCCACATAATCCTTTTCCTGATTCCATTCAATTGTACAGAACGTACCTCTGAGTAACTGCACTATCTCACGCCAGAGAATGACTATTGTCGCCAATACAGTAGCCGTGTGTACGACTATAGCGAATGTAAGATTTTCCTCACTTGCCGTGCCGAATAATGCCTGACCTATCTCAAGATGCCCGGAACTGGATACGGGTAAGAACTCTGTCAACCCTTGTATAATACCTAAGACTAATGCCTCCCACCAACTCATTCTATTGCGTAATTATCAGTCGATCATTAAAAATTGCGTGTGTTATTGTTTTGCATCGTCATTCTTATCCCCACGCTTGGGAAAGAGTATTGCAACAATCATCAGCACAAATCCTGCCAACGCCATCATAGGACCGACAGTTATGCGGCGGAATGAAAATATATCCGGATTATACTCGGTAGCACCAGAAGGTTCACCCGTCATAAGGGCAAATCCGACAACTATGATGAGTACGCAGCAGGCGATGAGTATAAGATTGAACTTGGGTAACTGTTTCATTGTTTCAAATTAAATAGTGTACATTTTTTCGGCATCCATTCGTATGTACCTGTTCACTGCAATCAGCGCCCCCACCAAGGTAAGCAGTTCGCCGGTAAGCAGGACAACTGCAGCCACCAATGCTACGTTCTGCCAAGTAAGCGGCATAAGTACGATGTTCATGGAGTATTGCACATAATAGAACAAAGCCGCCAGCAATCCGAACGCCAGCAGAGCACTCCAACACCCCATACGCATACTGCGAGCCACAAACGGGCGCTTAATGACCCACGGAGTAGCGCCCACCAGACGCATTGTATTGATTAAGAAACGCCGGCTGTAAACATGCAATCGAATCGTATTGATAATCAGCACATACGCAATCAGCAACAGCATTACCGCCAAGCCCAAAAGTACGATTGTAACTTGACTAACGTTGTGTGCCAACAAATCCACCAAATCTTTCTGGTACATTACCTGCTTTACGTATGGCAAATTGCTCAATTGCTGCTCAACAACCGCTATACTATCGGGATTGGCATACGTAGCTGACAGGCTGACCTCATAGGAGGCAGACAGAGGATTATACCCAAGAAAATGTGAGGGATCATCACCCAATGAGCGAATGTGTTCCTCCAATGCCTCCTGACTGGAAATATACCTGCAGGCATGACTATAGGGTGCAGCCTGCAGCACAGCGCCACAGCGTGCGACCTGAGCCGAATCGGCATCCGAAGTTAAAACAACGGTAAGCGTGACATTCGTCTTGACCTGCTCAATCATTCGGTGAGCAGAGAGGGTGACCATCGCTACCAGTCCCACCAAAAACAGCACCAGCGTGATACTGACAGTGGTGGTGACATACATATTCCAAAATCTACGTTTCTTTTGCATGCGAAAAAATTACCAAGGTACTAATACCTTAAATTACCCTAAAAGTGCAAACGAGCAGGCGATTAACCTGCTCCTGTTTGCACGATAGATTAGTACTCCCACAAATCCAGTTCCATGTTCAGCAGTTCGCTCGCTATTCTTTCCTGATCGCGATGGACGAACTCTTCAGTCAATGTTTCCTGACCTTGTACAATCATGCGGTCGAACATGTTGTCATCGCCGATGATGTAGGAAGTGTACATGTGCTCGGCAAAGAAATTGTCGAATGTCACACGCTTACTACTGTTGTTGAGAGGAATCATGTACTTACGAGCCATGAACGGACGCAGATGGTCGAACAAAATCCAGAAACGTACCTGTTCCACAAGATTGTCATACGGGTCGCGCGCCGATGACATAGCAGATTGCAAAGGAGCAATAGCCATGATCTTCTGATAGAAACGAGACGTGTGCTTGTCGAAGAACACAATCTCCATCGTCAGATACTTAATCTGGTTACGCACATAATTGGAGTAGCCGTACGTATTGATGTCCAAACGATGTCCGATAGAGTCGTCGTAGGTAACGAGATACTCATCACGGTCGTCCGTATCAATGATCTCGCTCATCGGTCGAACGGCGAATGCCGTCTGCATCTCCTTAGTGCGGGGGATGATCATTGAATCGGGGAACATCGGCTTAATGCCACGCGGGTTGGCACTATATAACGGCAGATATTCCTGTTGTCCGTCAAGAGTTGTTCTGCCGTTAACGACAGCATCAAGAATCAGTCGGAACAAGCTCCAATATTTCGGGTCATCGGGGTTGGTTGGAAAATAGAGTTGGAAGTTCTGTTTGTAACGCATATCGATTACCCTGTAAATCACACGCGACCAGACGATATCATCTGTACGGTGGAAGATCGTTGCAATCGTGTCGGCGTTTTCATCCAACTCCTGCGTCTCGATACGTACTGTACCCAGTTCGTTAAAGAACGAATTGATGCGGTGTTGCGCCTGCAATCCAAGCGCAGCACCCACCAAAACGATGATTAAGAGTGTTCTTTTCATAAGAAGTTTTTACTTTAATATAAGCGCCAAGTTACCTTGGTACAGCGTTTCGGCGCCGCCTTTCGTGCGATACTTGATGTTTTGAACAAGAATCATATCGCCACTCTTGAGTTGTCCGATGAGTTTGAGCTGTGCAGCAGAGAACTTGTTTCCGGTAGATTTACCGGTCTTACGCAGAATATAGGTGTCGAAACTTGTGATTTCGAAAGGCACTTCGAGCAATCCGTCTTCGCCGTAGCCAATCTCCAGCACAGTATTCTTATTCAAGCTCTTACGCGGCGTACTGCTTGAGTTAACCTGCTTGCCGTTATCGACAAAGTACGGCATAGGTTGCGGCAGGCGCTGAACCTTGAATACTTTCTCGCCCATGGTAGCCATACGTCCGTTCATATCAGCCAACACAGTAACTTTAACAGTCTTGGCATCAGCCTTCGGGCGCAGAATGTAGAACTTGCCACTGCGCTTAACATCAGCACCTACAACGTTAACTTTCAGTTGGTTATCGGTCATACCCGGAGCGGATACGACATAGCGGTTGTCGAAGTCACGGTAGATGATATTCAGGTCCTCGTTCATGACAGAGGCAGAAGGCTCACCTACAACGAACGAAGACTCAAACGGCATGCTAACGGTATCACGGCCTTGTTTGTAGCGAACGATACCGGAGTAGCGCTGCTCGCCTGAGCCACTGGCTGTGCAACGATAGATACCATCTTCACCCAGTTCCACTCCATTAACGAAGTAATCCGGCTTAGCGGTTGAGTCAACGGCAGCAAGGATAATCTGTGCCTCATACTGGTCGCCACGGATTACGTACGAAGATTTAGGAATCACGTACGCACGTATATCATTAGCCTTGAAGTCGTTGGCATCAATTCGCTGATACAGACGGGTCAGAGTACGATTCTCGTAAGCACGGATATCGTTCTGATACTTGGTAAGAATCGCCATACAAGCGCCTGCAGGCATACCTTCAAACACCGATGCTTCCCATGCAATTGAGTCGCCATCGTTGTTCACGCCCTTGCCGGTATTAAAGATTCCGTTCAGGATCTGCGCAGGCTTGCCGTTACGTGCACGCGAACTCCAGTGCTGAATGTCCATAAGCGTTGCCTTGTAGGCATCAATCTTCTCGCGCAGGACCTCACCATTATGCTTGGTAGGATCATTCTTGTCGAATTCGACCATGGCATACTGGCCCGGTTTGTCGAAGTCAGACTTGTTGATGATAGTGCGTGCAGTTGAGTCATACTTCTCGCCGTCCACCAACTTAGCAACGTTTACCTTGAAATCCTGAATATAGTTATACAATTCGTCAGATACCTTTCGCAGCGAGTCCGCCTGAATGTACAGCTGTCCAACCTTTTGAGGGTTTTCGGCATAAGCACGTTCGAAACGGCGGTACTGCATGGCATTTTGCTCGTCGGTGTTATCCAGCGTGATATGCAAGCTGTTGTCCACCTTCTCGAAGGCATCAAGCACGTTCGTACTTACGTTCAACGCCAACATGGCGGTAAGCACGAGGTACATCATACCAATCATTTTTTGTCTCGGGGTTTCCGGACAGTTGGTTGCTCCACTCATTTCTGAAATTAGGATTTAGATCCTTGCACTAATCATTGTAAAAAGTTTGTAAAAACTACGACAAAACCTCGATAAAGTTGGACAAAATTGTTATTTTCGAGATTGTTTTTGTCTTGTTCCGGATTAGTAGCAGCGGATACGTTTATACTTCTGTTGCCTTTTCGGAAATGAGCTTCTTATGCGAGTGCGCTGAGCATATTTCCATAAACCTTGTTGAGGTCAGCTACCTGTGCAGCGAGTTGCTTGGCAGCAGCCTCAAATGACTCGCTACTCTTAGCAGCAGCGGAAGTAGCAGCAGCAGCCTTCTTCAAATCTTCAGCCATGAGTTCAACCTGAGCGGTAGCTGCATTGGTTTTGTCAGCCTGCAGTTTGAGAGCGTCAGCCTGTGCCTGCACGTTCTTGAGTTGGAGCTCATAGATAGCGTTGAGGTTATTGAGGTTGGCGTTAACGGCGTTCAGTCCTTTCTCGTAAGCCTCGGTTTGACCGGACATGTTCGTAGCGGAAGCAGCAAATTTCTCCATTGCGTTGCCGGCAATCTCCATTTTCTCACCAAGTTTTGCCGTACCTTCAGCCACCTTGCCGAGGTCATTGAGTTGTGCAGCTGTTTTGGCGAGTTTCTGAATACCTTCGGAAAGACTTGCCTGATCTTTGTCAGAGAGTGCTCCGGCAGGCAGGCTAACGCCACCACCATTACCTCCGTTACCGCCCATACCGCCAAGCAGGGTCGGTTTTTCGCGCTTCGAAATCTCAGCATAAAGATTCGGTTCGCAACCATGCTCAAGCGAAACGAGTTGCGGGAACACCTGCTCCCAAGCATAGGTGGGGTGTGGGGCGTCCAATGTACCAATCAGAAACAGGAATGCCTCGGTGAACATACCACCCATAAGCACGTAAGAAGCTCCGGGCCAGTGCAGAATCTTAAACAATGCACCGATGATTACGACAGCAGCACCAACAGAATAGATGATACCTGTAACACGTTTACCTTTGTAGGACTCATACCATTCCATGAATCCGCTTTTTTCTTTGTGAGCCATTTTTTTGTTTTTTTAAAGTGTATAACTTAAGTTAACTATATTTTTAATATTATTCACCGATATACGAACGAACGCAACGGAATCCGATATACGGGCGACTCTCATACTGATATTCGTAGTCGCGTGCACCGCACTGCAGATAATCCTTTACATCCTTCCAGCTACCTCCCTTGATGACCTTGCGTTTCAGCTGGTCAGGGTCGTTCTTGCGCGCCATGTATGCGTGGTTAGGGTTGTAGTCGTGGATGATTGCGCTGGCAGTCGGGGTATATGACTCCATTGTCCACTCGGAGACGTTACCTGACATATCGAACAATCCGAAGTCGTTGGGTCGGTATGAAGCGACCGCCATCGGTCCGTTGCCGGTATCGTCGTTGTATGCGCCGTGATACGGCTTGAAGTTAGCCAGGAAGCATCCTTTGTAGTCGCGCACATAGTTGCCGCCCCAGGGATAGGTAGCCATTTTTCTGCCACCTCGAGCAGCATACTCCCACTCGCTTTCGGTAGGCAGGCGGTATATTTGAGCCTCAAGTGTAGTATTATCCTGCATAATCTTGGTACGCCAGTGGCAGAACGCATGTGCCTGCTCCCAGGTAACGCCCACAACAGGATAGTTGGCGTATCCCTCGTGCGAGAAATACTTGAGCATCTTTGGGTCGTTGTACGCGTACTGGAAGTCACGAATCCAAACCATCGTATCAGGATAGATATTGATGATGCACTCGGTGTAGAGGTCTTTCGGCTCTACGAGCTTGCGGATGATCGTTGTATCGAAGATCACACCGTTTTCGTCCACCCAGAACGAATCCACACGCGCACGAGCGTTATCAGGATATTTACCTTTGGCTACATCGAACTTATTCTGCTGCAGCTTGGCCTGATCATAGTTCTTCCACGAATAATGGTAATGCATACGGTTCGTATTGAACGTGTGGTCAGAGTAGAACAACGGGCGCAGAGCTGCATGCACCTCTTCGTCGGTCTTGTACTTGTTCCAAGGAATTTTGGAAGTCATCGCCCAGTTCAGAGCCGTATCAGGAATAATCTCCTCGATAAACTCTTCTTTAGGAGTAACCATGAACTGCAATCCGTCAGCATACTCGTCAGCAGCACCGGCACGCACCAACAGGGTCATGGCAATCGAGTCACGCACCCAGAATACGAACTGCTTGTACTCATTGTTGGTGATTTCCGTTTCGTCCATCCAGAATGCGTCAACCGTTGACATAATCTTGTTGTCAGGCATGGTGAAGAGGTTGGACTGTGTATTCTCACCCTTCATGAAACTACCCTTGCGGATAAGCAACATACCAAAGGGATCAGCTTCCGAGAAATTCTTCGCCTTACCGGCACCTACCAATTCACCGGCGGGTTTGTTACACCCAACAAGCGCTACCAACAGCGTCAAAATCGGCAGAATAGTTTTAAATTTCATATTGATCAATGTTGTTATAATTTCGTGTTATTATAAGTACCTCACGCTTTTGTATCGGTTGGTACGTTTTGGCTTGAGTATATCAAATCCGTATGCCAGATACAATTCGTGCGAGCCATAGCTCTCGTAAATAAGTTTGGATGTCGGCAGTTCGTAGGTATATCCTATCTGCAAGCCGGCAATAATATCCATTCCAAGTATCAGTCCCACATTCCCCAGTATCCTGTAGCTTGCTCCGAAACGGTATCTGTCCTTGAGTTCCGCTATCATGGCAATGTTTATATCCCATTCGCGGAAGTCAGACATGACAAGCATCGAGGGTTTGAGCACCCAATTTTTGTTGCGCAAGCGCCAGTTGTAACCACCCGCCAGATACATTGTTCCTTTGAGGTGGAAATCCGATTCATCGCTCCAATGGAGTGTCGGATATGTCAGGTGACTCATACTTGCACTCACCCACCATGTTGGTGCCGAATACCAGATCCCGATTCCCAAATCAAAAGTCATTCCGTTACCTCCTTGCCCGGTAGGCAGTGCCGGATCGGATGACGAGAAGTAATCGGCATTCAGTTTGCTCAGGTTGACGCTGTCGTTGGCGAAACTGATATTTACGAAACCCAGATCAGCACCTATCGCCAGATAACCATTACCTAACTTCAATCTGTATGCGTACTGGGCATGTAATGCCTGGTTGGAGAATAATCCGAACCTGTCGTTCAGGAACCTCACTCCTGCAGCATGTTTTGTTTTGCCTATCACGAACGGCGATGCGAAGGAGAAATATGTGGTCATCGGTGCATTCTTTATTCCGGTGAACTGCATGCGGTGCATACCCGCTACCTTCATCAGGTCGTCGTCACCCGCCGCTGCGGGATTGTAGGCTGTGGGCAGGAACATATATTGGCCTATCTGCGGGTCAAACTGCGCCTGCACGGCAATCACGCCACACACCATCGCCCCCAGCAGCAGAACTAATCGTTTCACGCTCACACCAACAGATATTTGCTCGGACAGAGTCACAAGGGATCAGTACTCCTCCTCGTCGAAGAAAAAGTCATCCTTGGTCGGGAAGTCCGGCCACAAATCCTCTATAGACTCAAATTCCTCTTCGTCGTCCTCAATCTCATTGAGATTCTCAATCACTTCCATAGGCGCACCCGTGCGTTGCGCATAGTCAAGCAACTCGTCCCGCGTTGCAGGCCAAGGTGCATCTTCAAGTTTCGATGCCAATTCCAAATTCCAATACATATTCGCAGTGTTATATCGTTTGTTTATACGTGATAAACAGGCCTTTGGTCCATTAATCCGACTGCCGAAATTCACATACCATCATACGCAAAACGGTGCGCTTTTAGGCGCATTAAACATACGTGGTATACAAAATTTCGCGCAAAGGTACAAAAAAATATCGAAATATGCAAGTTTTTTTCACTTTTTTTTTATTTTTTCCACTCAACTGGCGATTTTTTTTGCAAAATGGTACATTTACGGGCTAAAACAAAACAATAATCCGACAGTCTGTTTACCCAACGGATGGCGATTGTTGTTTGCGTTTTTTGTTCAGGATCACCGTCTGCATGCTCTTCTGCTTCCGACAGTCGTACCATCAGGCGCTCGAGACGCCGGGTTACCGTACGGCAGATATGCGCAGCGGCAATCACCTGACTGCCCGCCGGCAGAATAAATGCGTGTTGCGGCGGCAACTCTGTCTGAATGGCATCAATCCACCGCTCAATCTCCGCTACATCTGCATCGGCAAGCCATTCACCCGGAGCAAGCGATAGTAACGCGCCAAGGTTGAACAGTTTGTTCTGTATCGTATTCACCTGGCTTATGTGCACCGTGACATCTGTTAGCGGCTCATCGGGAGGCAACTGTTCGCCCCATTCTGCAAGCAGTGCTCCGAGCCACCCGAAGTATGAATTGAGTTCATCACTGGTGCCGTAGGTTTCTATTCGAAGATCGCTTTTGCGTACACGGTCACCGCTTGCCAGTGAAGTTGTCCCGTTATCTCCTGTCTTGGTATATATCATGAGTTGTTGATAGTTGATATTTTTCTTGCAAGACCTCAAAAGAGAGGTTATATGCGGATGCGGTAATTCTTCCGCAGGTAATGCCTGTTGAAGAACACCAGTCCCAAATGATAGCAATCGATAGTTGATGTTACCTGCTTCATCGCCTGTATCTCGTGCCATGCCTGTTCCATTTCCGGGGAGTGATGAATATCATCCAGTACAAATATGCTGTGCTCACGAGCTGCAGGCAGCAACTGCCGGAAATACCGCAAAGTCGCCTCACGGGTATGATTGGCATCAATATATGCCAGATCTACAACTTTGGGGCAATGGTCACCGAGTGTATCATCAATGTTCCCTATCACAGGCTCAATGTTCGTCAGTTTCAAAGTCCGCCACACCTCCATTGCCACATCTGCCACTTCTTCGGCGCCCTCGTAGGTCTGCACCGCATTCCTGCTGTCCGGTGCGGCAAGGTAGGCTGTGGTTATACCCAGCGATGTACCAAGTTCGACTATTGTCAAGGACTTGCCCTGTGCAGCAGTCAGATAGTTGGCCAACCGAAACAGCAACTGCCCTGCCTTGGGCGACTCGAGATGCGTTCGTGCCACATCCGATACACTGCGCGTTATCACCTTCGGTTGTTGTCCCTCGCTCGCGCGCCCGCCCGTACCATAATCATGTTGCTGCAATGTTTCTTTGCTGTGCAGGAGCCGTTTTCGCTGTTGTTCGATATGCGCGTAAGCATAATAGGCGTTTTCGTCATAGATAATCATCCGCACGATATAGAACAGGGTTGGCGAGTGTACACCTTCGCCGCCGCTATGCCATGCTGTCAGGTTATGACGGACGTAGCTCCAAACACGATATAAGGCATTGTCGAAAGACACTTATCTGCGTGTGCTGGTGCCGGTAGAACGTGTATCGGTGGTCGAACTGCCACGCGTGCCGGTGCTTGTACCAGACTGGCGTGTGCTTGTACTCGTTCCCGACGTACGCGTACCGGTGCTACTGCCGGACGAACGCGTGCTGGTGCCGCTACTTTGGGTTGTTGACTTGTTCGAACGTGCCGGCTTTGTATTCGACGAGCGCGAGGTGCTGGTGGTGCCTGACGTACGTACGCGTGTGGTAGTAGTGGTTGTGCTACGTGCCGGAGTGGATGACGATTGTGTGGACGTACTGCGCGTAGAGGTTGACTGTTGAGCCGGTGTTGTTCGCGAACTTGAGGATGTTGTGGTAGCAGAAGATGTCGTAGTACGTGAGGACGACGAAGTAGTGCTACCTGATGTAGTCGCACTACCGCTGGAGCGTGCAGGCGTAGTCTGCGTTGCTGATGTACCGCTGGTGCGGGTTGATGTAGTGGTGCGGGTGGATGTACCGGCAGCGCCTGTTGATGTTGTGGTACGTGTAGCACCCGACTGTTCTACAGCCTGACGCAACTGGCGTGCATTGGTTACGCGTGTAGCCGTCTGACTGCCGGAAGGCACATACGTAGCCGTTGTGCGGCGTGAGAAAGACTGCTCGGGATATTGCTGCTCATAGTCATCGCGGGAGATAGGACGCGACACTTCCACGTAGTTGTAATAGTGGTAATGGTCAACGTAATTAACGCTATGGCAATAGTGGTGGTTCTGCATATATGTAGCCACGTATGCCTGATAATGCCCCAGATGATAAGGCGCATGGTGAGCATAGTGATGCGGGAAATGATCCCAGTAGTACGGCGAACGCCAGTACGTATATGTAGGACGGCCAAAGCGGTCGAACAACGGCGGACGTTTGTAGAACACAGGTTCGATAATATAATTCGCACCGTAAACATATGGCGAACCTATAATCTGCACATACGGCGTAGCATAGCCCATCTCCACAACCAGAGTTGCCACATCCTGATAGATATTGGCGGCGAGTACAGCCTGAATGAGCATCACGTGCGTACGTCCTTCCAAGGTCTCAAGTACGCGCAGGTAGTCGATGTAACCATCGTGATTGAGGTCAAGGTTGGAGATGATGTACGACTGTGAGTTCAGGATCATCTCAAACTCTTCTACGCTATATGCCTGTGCAAAAGCCGCAGCAACGGCTTGCAGATCGAGGTACAGACTGATATCCGAAGTGAGTGGTGTAACCTCGATGGTCGTAGTGCGCGTAGTATTCGTGCGCGGATAGGTGACCGTCGTGCTTACTGGCTGCGTATAAACCACTTGTGGCTGCTGCTGAGCAACCACTACGGTTTGAGCCGGAGCCGGAGTAACAACTGCTACAGGAACAGGTTCAGGAGCCGGAGCAACAGTGACAATACGCGTTATTCCGCAAGCGGTTAACAGTAACGGGAGCAAAATTACAGGAATAACTTTTTTCATATCTTCTTGATTTTATTTTCACCTAAAACGCAGTTAGAGCACCTAACTGCGCATATTGAAACGGTGTGGAGTATAGGGGACTCGAACCCCTTACCTTAACATTGCGAACGTTACGCTCTACCAGATGAGCTAATACCCCATGTTTTGAATTTCGGCACAAAGTTACGAAAAAAAAAGTATATTTGCAAATTTATACAAACTTTTTTCATTATCAGCATACATTTTTTGAAAAAATTTGCAGATTTCAAAAAAAAGTTGTATATTTGCAATCGATTTTTGAGTACTTAAGTTATTCGCAATGCACTATCGTTTGCTCATCATTCTGCTGCTACTCTCATTCAGTCTGCCCGGCTACAGTCAAAGTGCCAAGACGGCTGACGAATTGTTTGTAGCAGGCGACTATATTCAAGCGCGCGCACAATACAATGCTTTATTGCGCAAGCAACCTGCCAATCCGCTGTACTTGTACCGTGCGGCTCGTTGTGCCCAAGAGTTGGGCGACTATGCTTTGGCTGAGGAGTTGTTTATCAAGGCGGGCACCAAGTATCCGCTCCGCAATTTCTTCCTTGGCGAGATCTACTATCAGCAATGGCGTATGCCTGAGGCTATAGCCTCTTATGAGGCTTTTCTGCCCACTATCGATGAGCAGCACGAGCGCTGGCCCGTTGTACAACAGCGTATTGCTTCCGCTCGGGTTATTGAGCGTTACCTCAAGCATGTCTCGCGCATGGAAGTTATCAGTACGCAGCGCCTGCCGTACTCCGAGTTATTGAGCGTATATACGGTGAACAGAGATAACGGCATATTGAGCCTTGACAGTCTGGGCAGCCGCTATACGACGCAGCGTGGCGATCGCCGGTACTTCTCAGTGCGTACGCCGCAGAACAGCGATAGTTCGCGCACCGCACAAACCGTATTGGTCAGTCAGCAACGGTTGTTGCAACAATGGGAATCGCCTGATACGCTGGACGCATCAGTCAACAGCGGAACGAACAATGTCTATCCCTTCGTTCTGCCGGACGGAATGACGCTATATTTCGCCTCTGACCGCGAAGGAGGATTAGGCGGACTGGATATCTACATGACACGTTACAACGCGTCCTTAGGGCAATGGATGCCCGCCGAGAATATCGGTATGCCTTACAACTCACCGGCAGATGACTACCTGTACGTAGCGGATGAGATCAACGGCTATGCATACTTCGCCACCAACCGCCACTGCACAGGCAGCGATTCGGTAGAGGTGTACCAGATCGCCCTGCATGACCGTACATACCTGCGCGGACTGCCCGAAGACGAACTGGTGGCTTTGGCGCGACTGGACAGCCTGATTCCGTTATTGTCAGTCGAAGGGCAGCAGCTTCCTGAGACTCCGGCAGTGGCACCAACAGCTACGGTGAGTGTGGCGGCGGACGACTCCATCTTCTTTGTACTCAACGACGATGAGACATACACTCACCTGTCGGATTTCCGCAACGATTCGGCACGCAGCCTGTATATGCAATACATCGAGATGGAGCACGTACAGTCGCAAGCCATAGAAATGCTGGATAGCCTGAGGCATCAATACTACGAAGCCGACACTACCACCCGCGCATCGCTGCAGGCGCGTATTCCCAGCCTGTCCGATGAGATCAGCAAACGCAAGCGCATACTCCGGCAGACCTTGACCAGGATACGCACGATGGAGACGGCACACTAATATACCATACTCATCAACACCTACACAATCATGAGCAAACAAGACAAACGTGACCACTTATATATGCGCATGGCGCGCACGTGGGCAGAGAACAGTTACTGCGTCCGCCGCAAGGTTGGCGCGCTGCTGGTAAAGGACAAAATGATTATCTCCGACGGATACAACGGTACGCCTTCCGGATTCGAGAATGTTTGCGAAGACGACAACAACGTGAGCAAACCTTATGTACTGCACGCCGAAGCTAATGCTATCACCAAGGTAGCACGGTCGAGCAACAGTTCGGACGGAGCGACACTGTACGTGACAGCTTCGCCATGTATGGAGTGCTCCAAGTTGATCATCCAGGCCGGCATCAAACGTGTCGTGTACGGCGAGAAGTACCGCCTGATGGACGGAGTCGAACTGCTCGAGCGCGCAGGCGTGCAGGTAGATTTTATGCCGGATTAGTTTTTAATGTTGAGAGTTGAGTGTTTAGTGTTGAGTGTTTAGTGTTGAATGTTTAGAGTTTAGCGATTATGAAGAAATATATCTTACCGGGTGTATCTGTATTGTGTATCGTTGTGGGATTCATTATCGGCAATGCCGTTAGCAACAAGGTGAATGCCCAACGCTTTTATATCCAGAACGGTCAACTCGTGGTGGCTCCGGCGTCCAAGACCGATCAAATGCTGCAACTGATGCAGCGCTCGTACGTTGATTCGCTGGATATCGATTCTATTACCGATATTGTACTGGACGATATGGTCAAGCAGCTTGACCCGCACTCGTCCTACATCCCGAAGAAAGATATCGAGTTGGTTAACTCCGAGCTCTCCGGTTCATTCTCGGGCATTGGCGTACAGTTCACCATCCAGAATGACACCGTGAATATCGTAGCAGTCATCTCCGGTGGTCCGAGTGAGCACGTGGGCGTATTGGCAGGCGACAAGATCGTGATGGTCAACGACTCCGCTTTCACCGGCAAAGGGACAACCAACGAGCGTGTGATGCACACGCTGCGCGGACCGAAAGGCACCGAGGTCAAACTCGGCATCATGCGTACCGGCACGCCCGAACTGCTCAGTTTCACTATCGTACGCGGCGATATACCTGTTCACTCCGTGGATGCATCGTTCATCATTGAGGCGAAGACAAAGAAGATCGGCTTCATTCGTGTAAACAAGTTCGGTGAGACGACGTACAAGGAGTTCATCTCCGCCCTGGCGGAACTGCGTTCGCAAGGCGCAACGGAGTATATCGTTGACCTGCGCGAGAACAGCGGCGGCTACCTCGACCAGGCAGTGAAGATGGCAAACGAGTTTCTGCAAGCCGGCGACCTGATAGTCTATTCCGAAGGTCGCGCCTATCCGCGCTACGAGGCACGCGCCAACGGTGGCGGACGGTTCAAGGATGTGCCGCTGGTGGTGCTGATCGACAATTTCTCTGCGTCAGCTTCGGAGATCTTTGCCGGTGCCATGCAGGACAACGACCGCGCCACAATCATCGGTCGCCGCTCGTTCGGCAAAGGATTGGTACAACAGCAGTTCCCGTTTGCCGACGGCAGTGCAGTTCGATTGACAGTAGCCCGTTACTACACCCCGTCAGGACGCTGCATACAGAAACCCTACACCCTGGGTGACAAAGATACGTACCTGCAGGATCTGGAGGATCGCTTCGAGCATGGCGAGTTCTTCTCGGCGGACAGCATACATTTTGCCGACACTACCACCTACCGCACCAAGAAAGGTCGCATCGTGTATGGTGGCGGAGGCATCATGCCCGATATCTTTGTCGGACGCGACACCACGCAGTACAGCCCGTATTTCAACATTGTCAGCAACCGTGCATATACATACCAGTTTGCCTACCGCTATGCCGACAACCATCGCAAGCAACTGGCTAAATATACCCGCTGGCAGGATCTGGAGAAGCACCTGCTGGCTGCCAACTGGGTGCCCGAGTTCGTCAAGTTCTGCCAGGAGAAAGGCGTTGAACCCAACAATGAACAACTGGCCAAATCCCGTCAACTGCTCGTGCGCATCGTGAACGGATATATAGTTCGCGATATATTGGGCGACAAAGGTTTCTTCCCGCTCTTTGAACGCGATGACGACATCACAAAGCGCGCAATTGACACCTTAACAAGCAAAGAATAGCACGAATATGCAAATATTTTACATTTTTTTGCGAAAATATTTGCATATTTCAAAAAAATATTGTACCTTTGCACCCGCGTTTCGCAAATCCTCCACATTTTAGTGGGCTTGGATAACACGATTTGCTGACGCGCCTGGTCGGTTGCCCGAGTGGTTAGGGATCGGTCTGCAAAACCGGGGACAGCAGTTCGAATCTGCTACCGACCTCACGAAAATGCCGCCATTGAGCGGCATTTTTTATTGAACGATTACATGGCACAAGACAAGATCATAGAAGAAGTTACATCCGGCGAGTACAAGTACGGCTTTACCACCGACGTACAGACGGACATCATCGGCAAAGGATTGAACGAGGATGTTATCCGTACCATTTCGATGAAGAAAGGCGAACCCGCCTGGCTGCTGGAGTTCCGGCTGAAAGCCTATCGCAAATGGCTCACGATGCCTGTGCCGAAATGGGCGCACCTGGATATACCCGACATCGACTTTCAGGACATCTCTTACTATGCTGCCCCCAAGGTAAATAACCAAACGGCAAATGACCAAAAGGCAAACGATATCGACCCCGAGATAGCCAAGACCTTCGACAAACTCGGTATTCCCTTGGAGGAGCGTGCCGCTTTGGCAGGAAACATGGCTGTGGATGCGGTAATGGACTCCGTGTCGGTCAAGACCACGTTCCGCGACACACTGGCGGAGAAAGGTATAATCTTCTGCTCCATCTCCGAGGCGGTGCGCGAGCATGAGGATCTTGTGCGCAAGTATCTGGGGTCGGTTGTTCCCTACTCCGACAATTTCTATGCCGCCCTGAACTCCGCTGTGTTCTCCGACGGTTCGTTCGTATATATCCCCAAAGGCGTACGCTGCCCTATGGAACTTTCCACATACTTCCGCATCAATGCGCAGAACACGGGTCAGTTTGAGCGCACGCTGCTCATTGCCGACGAGGGCGCATACCTCTCGTATCTGGAGGGTTGTACCGCACCGCGGCGTGACGAGAATCAGTTGCATGCCGCTATCGTGGAGATCATCGTGCATGACAATGCTGAAGTCAAATACTCCACCGTGCAGAACTGGTATCCGGGTGACAAGGACGGCAAAGGCGGCATCTATAACTTCGTTACCAAACGCGGCATAACGCACAACAATGCACGCCTCAGTTGGACGCAGGTTGAGACAGGTTCCGCCATCACGTGGAAATATCCGTCATGTATCCTGCGCGGCGACAACTCGTCGGCTGAGTTCTACTCCGTAGCCGTAACGAATAACTACCAGCAGGCGGACACCGGCACAAAGATGATTCACTTGGGCAAGAACACGCGCTCGCGCATTGTGAGCAAAGGTATATCTGCCGGACAGAGCCAGAACTCCTACCGCGGACTGGTGAAGGTCAGCAGCAATGCCGACAATGCCCGCAACTATTCGCAGTGCGACTCTCTGCTGATCGGCGATGCATGCGGTGCACACACTTTCCCCGTCATGCAGCTGGCTAATCCCACAGCCACGGTCGAACATGAGGCTACAACCTCCAAGATCTCCGAGGACCAGCTCTTCTACTGCCAGCAACGCGGCATAGGCATGGAGGATGCGGTAGGACTGATTGTGAACGGCTATGCCAAGGAGGTGATGGACAAACTGCCTATGGAGTTTGCCGTGGAGGCGCAGAAACTCTTGCAGATATCTCTTGAAGGTTCGATAGGATAAACAACGTTCGTTAGGATAGCCAAACTACTAAGGAGAAACAAAGCAGCAGGTCGCCCTGCTGCTTTTCTTTTACTCCAGCACTATCTCGCCGAAGAACTGCGGACAATGGAAGTCCGGCTTGGGCAACGGTATAGGCTGCCAGCTCAGGAAGTGCGGTTTCTTGGTCTTGTCGGCGCACTTGTAGAAGTTCACACGGAGCACCTGCGGGAATGCTGGTGCCTGATTGACAAAGATGAGCGACAGCGGAATCTTTATCTCCACCTCCCATTCAAATAGTCCGTCTTGCTCGGCAATAGCCTGTCGCGGATAGGTGCAGCGGCGCTCTATCTGTGCCATCTGTTCGGGCGGCAGAGGCTGCACATCCTCGGCGCGTCCTTTGCGACGCGAGGCAACCATCGCGCCTATACAATTCGTCTCGAAGTTCATGTAATACGGTTCACCCGGCACCTGGCAGAAGAACTCCACACACGAGTCTTCCCAAACAGGTCCCTGATCCTCGGTGGTCACCGCACGCAACTGCGCACCTCTGACGCGGTAATGCAGCTGCAGATACTCGTGGCTGTTACTTACCTCCACACTCACTTCGGGCTTCTCGGGGAACGCCTCAGGCCAATTCACCTTATCTATCTTGTATTTCATAGGGCATATATCAGCCAAGTTTGGCCGATGTACTTATGCGGGTTATAATGTTTGTCATCTGCTCCGCTACTTTCTCTTGCTCCTCTACCAACCGGAGTTGTGCACGTGTGCGCACCAGGTTATGCTCGGGATACTGGATCTTGTAGTAGGTGTCTCCGTTCAGGTAGTCGGTAAAGAACCGCACGGTCTGCATATAACTGAGCAGCCGGCAGCCGTACGGCAGCAACTCTTTCTCGATATCCGTCAGGAACGTAGCCTGCTTGAGGTAACCGCGGGTATATGCCTCGAATATCTCCAGATTGACATGAATATTCTCCAGGTTCGGGTCATCCTCCGCGCCTGTGTTGGCTGCGGTGCGCATAAAGTCGCCGAAGTCGCTGAGCACGTATCCGGGCATCACCGTGTCCAGATCAACGATGCACATCGGTTTGCCGGCTTCGTCGAACATGATATTGTTCACCTTCGTGTCGCAGTGGTTGATACGTTTGGGCAGTTTGCCCTCGCGGAACAGACGCTCAGCCAGGCACATCTCTTCGCGGCGGCTGTTGATGGCATTTACTATATCCATGCAGGCGGCTTTTCTGCCCTTGACATCCGCAGACAGGGCTTCGTCCAACTGTTGCAGACGGAACTCAATGTTGTGGAAGTTTGGTATCGACTCGCACAGTTCGTCAAACGGCAGGTCGGACAGTTGGCACTGGAATCGTCCGAACGCCTCGCCTGTCAGATAGGCGGACTCGGGAGTGACACGTTCCTGCGAGGTGGCGCGCTCGATAAGCACATATACGCGCCAGTAATCTCCCGTGGGAGTACGGTAGTATAACTTGCCGTCGGTGGTCGGCACCAGTTCGAGCACCTTACGCTCGATATCCGTCTCGCCGGCTGCAGCGAGTTTGCGGCGTATGTGATCGGTCACCTTGCTGATGTTCTGCTGCAGACCTTCCACGTTCTGGAAGATATGGTGGTTGATACGCTGCAGGAAGTACGAGCGTTCGCCTTTCTGCTTGGCGCGCACCACAAACGAGTCGTTGATGAAGCCTATCTTCAGCGGTTGCGGTGTTTCAACCTCGTTGGTGATGGCAAAGTGGCTGAGGATCTCTATCATCTGCAGTTCCTCGATCGAGGCGCAGGTACGCCAGCCGAGGTAACGCTCGCCGGCTGCACGGTTCTTGTCCAGATCGTCCACATACACGGTGTGTGCGGCATCAATCTGCGCCTCGCGTGCCACGTACTCGAATATCTCCTTGTTCGGCTTACCCATGTGCAGGTGGTGCGAGGCAAAGATCTTGTCGAAGTACCGGTCAAGGTGATACTGCTCGTATATAGGGTCCCAGTGCATCTCGTTGGAGTTCGACAGCAGTATCGTTCTGTAGCCTGCCTTGCGCAGCGAGGCTATATAGTCGAGCCGGTATTGCGGCAGTTCGTCCAGCATGCTCAGCCATGCCTGGCGCACATCGTCAGCAGTCGTGCCGGGATAGCAGTGCTCAACCAGCGTTTGCAGAAAAGCATCGGTAGAGATGTTTCCGTACTCATAGTCGTGCATCAGTTGCAGTGTAGCGGCACTCACGGCTGCCACGCCCTCGCCCTCATCGTCGATGCCGAGGATGTTTCGCACATTGTCTTCGCCCATCAGGCGCTTGAAGTTGGCCACGCAGCGCGGCACATTCAGATTGATTATCACACCGCCCAGGTCAAAGACGATGGTTGTGAACGTATGATTCATTATTGTTGATGTTTGGATTATTGTATTCTCATTCCGTCAGCCGTATATCGTACGCCGTTACGCAGGATATACATCGCATTGTTTTCCACTATCTTGCGCACGCCTGTCGTTGCAGCCGTTGTTGTCGTCAGGGCCGTCATCTCCGGCAGTGCGCCCGGATCCAGGGGTGCAGCGTTGGTCACGGTCACTGTGGCGCCGAGGTCGTTCATGCCCGTAGCGCTGTCCCACACGCCTTCATTCGCCAAACGTATGGCGTAGCGCGGGTCTTGGGCTATCGAGGCGTGTATGTCCGGCAGGTGCAGATAGAGTTGATAGGTGCCCTCGGGAATGTCGGACGGTATAACCACTTGCTCGTTGATTGCGTTCTTTGCTCCGTTGGGCAACCAGCGGCGCAGGTCGGCAGTCAGGGGCAGACTGTACGTCTTGCTTCCGTTCTTGAGCACGAGGTACGCCTTGCGCGCATTGTACAGCGGTGCATAGCCGGCGTTACGCACGCGGATGGTCACGTTCATCTTTCCGCCCGGTGCCACCTGGTCGGTGTAGTGCCCGTCCAGCAGGTTGTAGCGGTAGCCCATATATACGTTCAGCGTGTCAAACAGTCCGCTGCTGCGCCAGCGACTGATCACCGGCATGGCGTACGTTGAGCCGCAGAACGACCAATGGTACTTGCTCATCTCCGACGGTGCCTGCGTGTAGCGGCGTTCAGCCAGCGCATCGTCATCATCGATGTTCGTCTCGCCGCCGTTGGGCACATACAGGGTCTCGGTAGCAATGTATTGCCGCACGGCAGGATCGTCGCTATTGTCATCGCTGGCATACGTGCCCATGTTGCCCCAGTTGTGCAGGAACGCATCGTTGTGGCAGCCCATACGTGCACGCACGCTTCCGCTGAATCCTTCCGCCGATGTCAGCGGACGGGAGTCGCCCAGATACTCGGTCTTGATCATCGGGTATCGGAACAGTATGAACATCTCTGCCGGTGCGTTGTCGAACAGGTAACCGATCACTTTCCTGCGGTTGGCGGTCACGTGTTGCGTCTCGTTGCCGTAGTTCTGCGAATAGTACCACTCGCCCCATACGCCTACAAAACCTGCCTCCAGCACGTATATAACATCGGCATTGGCTGCCAGGTGCGGCTTGAGTTGCTCCAGATGACGCTGTACCCACTCGGGCGTGGCGTCCACCTTGTCACTCTCACGCTCGGTGTAGGCGAAACGCAGCACACACTTCAATCCGAAGTTGCGCAACTCCTGCATATCCTCGTCAAACCCCACCAGAATCTCGTCAGGCAGGTCCTGACTCTTGAAGTTACCGAAGTTGTACAGCACTACCGGCATGGTCATGCAGTCTTTCTTACCCCAGTTGCTGTCAATATGGTTCTTGACGCGGTAAGGGCTCTTGACGCTCACTTTGCCGTTCAACTCTTCGGTAAAGCCGCGTTCGGGGTTCTTGAATACAGTGGTGTTGTCAGGCGTATATACAACGTCTGCAGCATAACCGGCAAGCATCGTTACTGCGAGCAACAATGCCGAAACAAGGATTCTTTTCATAGTAATATACAGTTGTTTGAGTGCTACGCTGTTTGCGGGTTAGCGGATGATCTTCTGTCCGTTGATGATCACCAGTCCGTGGTAACGGCTGTCCACCAATCGCCCGAGTATGTCGTAGGCGCGGTTGTCGGTGGCGTGCGCGGTGATATTCTGCACGCCGGAGGGCAGCACGCCGTCGTATTGCAGACTGATGTTCAGCAGTTTGGGTTGTCCCCACTCCATGATGTTCTGCATACGCAGGGTGTATGTGCCTGCCGCCAGGTTACTCAGATCCCACTTCGCCTCACCGTTTTCGGTCACTTGTCCGCTATCCCACGATGCCGGCAGCTCGTAGGCTGCTGCACCGCTGTTAGGCAGACTGATTTGCCACTGGTGACCGTTGGGATACGAACCTTTCACGGCTACAAAGTATTTTCCCGGGTACTTCAGTGCCACTTTCCACTCTGCCCAGCGGCCGGTGTTCAGTCCGTCCTCCGGTCCGAAGTCGAAGTAGTCGGTGTTGTACCATGTCATATCGTCACTATAGGCGTTTACGTTAGCCTTGTTGAGCACGGCAGGCAGTGCCACGGCGCCATCCTCCGGTTCGGGCGGCGTCTGTCCGCCGCTGACGGTTACAGTCGCACCGAGGTTGTTCATGCCCGTAGCCGACTCCCACACACCCGTGTTCGCCATACGGACAGCATAGGCGGGGTCAGAGGCGAGTCTGCTGTATGCGTCCGGCATGTACAGGTAGAGTTGATACGTACCCGACGGTACGTTAGACGGCACGGTCAGTTGCTCGTTGATGGTCGTCACCACTCCGTTGGGCAGCCAGCGGCGCGGGTCGGAGGCAAGCTTGAGCGGATAGGTCTTGTTGCCGTTCTTCAGCACGATATATGCAGGACGCTCGTTGTACAGCGGAGCGAAGCCTGCGTTACGGATCTGCAGGTTAACCTGCATCTTGCTGCCGGCAGCCACGTTGTCGCTGTACGTACCGCTCACGAGTTGGTAGCGGTAGCCCATACGGCGGTTCAGTTCGTCAAACGTGCCGTTCTCACGCCAGTAATCGGTGGTCTGCGTGGCATAACCGCTCTGGATGAACGTCCAGTGCAGACGGCTCATCTCGCCTATGGTCTTGTCGTAGGTCGCCCATTGCTTGGCTTTGTTCACATCGGTGATGTCCGTCTCGCCGCCTATAGGCACGTACAACGTCTCCTGCGCCAGCCAGGGTTTTTGCTTGGCGGTGTCGGTATAAGTGCCCATGTTGTCGTAGTCGTACAGGAACGCATCGTTGTGCTGTCCGAGTCGTGCACGCGGTGTGCCGGTGAACGCCTCTTCGGATGTCAGCGCCTTGGTGTCGCCCATGTAACTCGTCTTGAACAGCGGCGTACGCAACTGGATCATCCTGTCGGCAGGTACGGCTTCGAGCAGCGCATCCACTACCGCACGACGGGACTCGTTCATACGGTCCTGCTTGTTGCCGAAGTTATCCGTGTAGTACCACTCGCCCCAAGCACCTACTATACCTGCCTGGAAGCAGAAGATCACATCGGCGTTAGCCTGCCAGTGGCTCTTGTACTGGTTGATATGCTTCTTCACTATATCCAGCGTGGCATCCTTGGCGGACTCCACACCGCCGCTGGTGTACGTGCCGTTGGCGTACGAGAATCGGATGATAGCTTTCAGCCCTTTCTGACGCAGCACCTCCATATCCTCGTCAAAGGCGTTAAGCACCTTGTCGGGGATAGTCTCCTTGGTGCGGTAGTTACTCAGGTAGTAGTGCACCAGCACGATGCTGATCTTGTCCTTCTGCTTGTGGTTGTCCAGATTACTCTCCTGACCCTTGACGCCGTAAGGGTTGCTCTCCGACAGGTTACCGCCGATCATCGTGATGAATCCGCGTTCGGGATTCGGGAAGATCGACGTGTTGTCGGCTGTGTACGTAACAGTGGCGGCACTAACCACGGCTGCCACACTTACCATCATACAGGCTAACAAAATACGTCTCATATCTTTTATGGATTTTGGTTTATCTTTTGTCTTTTATCTTTCGACTTTCGACTTTCGACTTTCGACTAATCGACATTTCCGCGTACAAAGTTACTAATTTTTTTCAAAAAATGCAACTATAATTGTCGTAATAGCGTTTTTTTTCTTCAAAAAATTACGTTTTTAAGCAAGATTAGCATTTTTTATTAGGAAATCTCAATATTTTTTTGTACTTTTGTGACATCATTTTTAATTTTTAATTCTAAATCGGCTTTCGACTCTCAACTCTCCATACGGCTTTAGCCGATCGTTCGAGGCTTGCCGAGATAAGAACTCTCAACTCTCAACTTTCATGTCCTCCCTCACATCCATAACCGAATCCGCCGCCGCCTCGCAGCCCTTGGAGTTTGCCGAGGCTATCCGTGCAGGCTTTCCTTCACCGGCTTACGACCATGCCGGCGAACGTATAGATATCATCCACGAACTTATCCCGCATCCCAACACCACGTTCTATGCCCGCGTACAGGGTGACTCCATGCACGACGCAGGTATCATCGACGGTGACATTGTCGTTGTCGATCGCGGACGCAACGCACGGAGCGGCAACTTTGTGGTAGCATGTATCGACGGTGAGTTCACTATCAAGGAGTTCCGCCTCGACCCGTCGGGACAATGTGCCTGGCTCATACCGCACAACGCGGCCTACAGCCCGATCAAGGTCACCGAGGAAAATTCGTTCCTCGTATGGGGAGTGATCACACACGCCATCCACAAAACTCTCTAACCATTATGCGGAATCTGCATTTGTCTTTTCTGCTCTTTTCTGTCCTCACCGTATCCGCGCAGGACAGCCTGCGTGTTGTCACTCTCAACGAGGTTGTAGCCACCGGCACGCGCAGCGAGACCGACCCGCGGCTGTTGCCGATGACCGTCAGCGTGGTTGGCGACTCCGTCCTCAGCGAACGGCAGGAGACGAATATCCTGCCCACACTGGTGGATCAGGTGCCCGGACTGTTCGTCACCCAACGCGGCGTGATGGGTTACAGCGTCAGCACCGGCGGCAGCGGAGGTATCAAGGTGCGCGGCATAGGCGGTGCACCTAACACCGACGTGCTCGTGCTCATCGACGGACTGCCGCAGTATGCCGGCCTGTACGGTCACCCCGTGGCGGACAACTACCAGACGATGATGGCGGAGCGCGTGGAGGTTGTGCGCGGACCGGCATCGATGATCTACGGCAGCAACGCCCTCGGCGGTGTGGTGAACATCGTCACACGACGCCCGAAGAACGACACTATTCTCACATCCGTCCACCTCATGGGCGGCAGTTACGGCACGGTGGACGGCGGACTGACCAACCAACTGCGCCGGGGCAGATTCACCTCTACCGTAGGTGCGAACTACAGCCGCACAAGCGGACACCGTGCGAACATGGATTTTGCCGAGTACAGCGGTTTCCTGCGTCTGGGCTACGACCTGAGCGACAACTGGCAACTCAGTGCCACGGGCAACATAGCCTACTTCGACACCCATAACCCGGGCACCGTAACTGCACCTATCCTCGACAGCCGGTTCCGCGTGCTGCGGGGCATGGCGGCTCTGTCGGCCGAGAACAACTACACCGACACGCGGTTCCCGACATCCGGCGCCATACGTGCGTACTACAACGGCGGCAGACACCGCATCAACGACGGCCACAAGGCGGACGCACCCGCACCCGTTGCCGACTATATGCACACCGACCTCATGGCGGGCGTCAGTGCCTATCAGTCCGTCACGTTCTTCCGGGGCAACCGCACAACCTTCGGACTCGACTACCAGCACTTCGGCGGACATGCATGGAACAGATCCGCAACCGGTGACGCGGATATCATACGCAAGACGCTGTTCGAACTCGCAGGATACATCGATTTTCGTCAGCAACTCACCGCATGGCTGGTGCTCGATGCCGGATGCCGTATCGACTGGCACAGCGAGGCAGGACTGGCGTATGCTCCGCAGGGAGGATTGTCGCTCATTCTGCCCCACGATGCCGAAATCAAGGCTCTGGCTGCACGCGGATTCCGCAACCCTACCATACGCGAGTTATATATGTACGCGCCCGCGAACGCCGACCTCAAAGCGGTCAGTATGTGGAACTACGAACTATCCTACCGCCAGCACCTGCTCGACCGCAGACTGCGACTCGGGGCGAACATCTTCTACCTGCATGCCGACAACAATATCCAGACGCAGATGATCGACGGCAAGCCCCGCAACGTCAACACAGGCGAACTGCGAAATGCCGGCTGCGAACTCGAGATCAACTACCGCATCTGGCAAGGCTTGCACCTCAATGCCAACTACAGCTACCTGTATATGGCGAAACCCATCCTGGCGGCACCCGAACACAAACTGAACATCGCCCTGCTCTACCACCACGACCGTTTCCGCGTGGGCACGTCCGTGCAGTATATACACGGTTTGTACACCGTCCTGGCTACGCCTTCCGCACCGGCTCAACGGCAGAACTTTGTCCTCTGGGACGCACACGCCGCCGTACGCATCTGGCGCCAACTCTGGGCTACCCTGCGTGCCGACAACCTCCTCGCGCAGAACTACGAGATCAATGCCGGCTTCCCCATGCCGCCTACCACCGTCCTTGCCGGACTGAACTGGAGTTTCTGACATCGTCGGACAAATTCAACAATTTGGCTAAAAATGCACATCCTTGCAATTTTTCTTCGGACAGATTTGCAAATGTGCATATTTTTTTGTAACTTTGCAGGCGCAAAGTTTTGCAGTTCGCAGGAAGAGTAATTCAATCATGCAAATTGAACAACAGAGTCATGGCTATAGAACAACTTTCCACATTATCCGAGGAGGATATCAAGTTCCAGTTTATCACTCCCGCAATTGAGCATGCCGGATGGCAAAAGGAGCAGATTCGCATGGAATACTGCTTTACCGACGGCCGTATCATCTCAGTCGGCAGCGAGTATGAGCGTGCGTCGAAAAAGAAAGCCGACTATCTGCTGCGTATCAATGCGGATAATCCCATAGCGGTGGTCGAAGCCAAGGCTGCCACCAAAGACCTTACCACCGGTTTGCAGCAAGCTATCGGTTACGCTGAAGCTTTGGATGTGCCGTTTGCGTTTGCATCGAACGGTTTGGCATTTCGCATCCACGACATGATCACCGGAATGGAGAATGACTTCCCGATGGATGAGTTCCCATCTTGCGAGATGCTTAAGTGCCGATGGATTCTGGAGAAACGCATGAGCAAGCAGCAGGAGGAAGCACTGGATATTCCCTATCACTACAGCAAGAACACCCACGAACCGCGCTACTACCAGCGTATAGCCATCAACCGCACGTTGGACGCCGTAGCACGTGGCGACAAACGTCTGTTGCTCGTCATGGCTACCGGTACGGGTAAGACATTCACTGCCTTCCAGATCATCTGGCGCCTGCGCGAATTAGGCAAAGCGCATCACATCCTCTATCTCGCCGACCGTAACATCCTGATTGACCAGACAATGGCGCAGGACTTCAAACCGTTCCAGAAGATTATGACCAAGGTCAAAGGCAAGGAGCTTGACTCGTCCTACGAACTGCACATGGCGCTCTATCAGCAACTCGTCACTTACGAGGATAACAAGGAGCAGCCGTATCTGCAGTTCGACCCTAACTTCTTCGACCTGATCATCATCGACGAGTGCCACCGCGGTAGTGCGAAAGAGAACTCCGCATGGCGTAAGGTGCTCGAATATTTCAGCAGTGCTACGCAGATTGGTCTGACCGCTACGCCCAAACGCAAGGAGGATGCCGATAACTTCGACTATTTCAACGAACCGATATACACCTATAGCCTCAAGCAGGGAATAGAAGACGGCTTCCTTGCGCCGTATCGCGTATCGCGTGTGCATCTGAATGTGGATGTCAACGGCTATATAGTCAAGTTAGGCGAGACCGATACGAATGGCGACGCAGTGCCGGTGCGCGTGTATCAGCGCAGCGATTTCGGGAAGAAGATTGCTATCAACCGCCGCCAAGTGGCAGTAGCAATGGAGATACAGGAGAAACTCGAAAAGATGGGCAAATATACCAAGACCATCGTATTCTGTCCGGATCAGGAGGAAGCAGCCAAGATGCGTGATTTGCTCGTGGCGCTCAACCCGAAAGAGATGGGCAAGAGTCCGAACTATATCATGCGCATCACCAGCGAGGACAAGGACGGCAAGAAGATGCTAGACCGCTTCATCGATCCCGAATCCAAGTATCCGACTATCGTCACCACTTCCGAACTCCTCTCCACCGGCGTGGACTGCAAGACCTGCGGACTCATCGTTATCGACAAGGAGGTCAACTCCATGACGCTGTTCAAGCAGATGATCGGTCGCGGTACGCGAATCTATATCGACAAAGAGCGGAAGATCAACAAGTGGCACTTCGAGATTCTTGATTTCCGTGATGCTACACGCCTCTTCTTTGATCCTGAGTTTGACGGCGAACCGGAACTGAATACCGACAAGTCACGCCGCACATCCAAGGACGGCGACAGCAAACCTGCCAAAGGCACGAAGATTGAGATTGCCGGTGAGGAGATTGACGAAGAGAAGTTCTCAAAAATTCACATCGAAGGTAGCAAGCGCGTAGCCAAACTCAACGAGATATACTACGTCATCAGCGATGACGGGCAAGCGCTGGAGATTTCCGATTTCCTTGATTATACGCGCAAAGGTATTCTCCGTCGGTTCCCGAAGTTTACGGATTTTGCAAGGCTGTGGACGGACACCGACCGCAAGACGCAGATCATCGAAGACTTCAAGGATCACGACATATTGATAGAAGAGGTTCGCCGCAGTAATCCGAACCTCGCCAATGCCGATGTGTTCGACATCATCTGTCACGTGGCGTACGACATGAAACCGCTCACCCGCGAGGAGCGCGCAAACAACGTGAAGAAGCGCAACTATTTCGGCAAGTACGGCGACCAAGCGCGGCAAGTGTTGGAAGCCTTGCTTGACAAATATGCCGAACTCGGTGTGCGCAGTCTGGAAGATAGGAATATCCTCAGTCTCGAACCGTTCGCGCATTTCGGCACGCCGGTGAAGATCACCAAACTGTTTGGCGGCACACAAGGCTACCAAGCCGCTATTCAAGAACTCGAACAACAATTATACTCCGCATAATCTATGGCAGTAAATAATCTGGTTAAGCGATTGCAGAATGTGATGCGTCAGGATGCCGGTATATCCGGCGATGCACAGCGTATCGAACAAATGACATGGACGTTCTTCCTCAAGGTCTATGACGCACAGGAAGACGAATGGGACTTCAAGAGCAACGGCACGTTTCACTCTATCATTCCCGAACCTATGCGTTGGCGCAACTGGGCAACGGACAAGAAAGACGGCTCGGCGCTGACAGGCGACGAACTGTTGAACTTTGTCAACAACGAACTGTTCCCCACGCTGCAAAAACTGCCTTTGGTGCCTGATTCGCCGCGTGCACACTGGATTGTCAAGGAGGTTTTTGCCGACCTCAACCAGTATATGAAGAACGGCGTACTGCTCCGGCAGGTCATCAATATCGTCGATGAGATTGATTTCACCGATGCCGACGACCGGCACACCTTTGGCGATATCTACGAGGGCATACTCAAGGATCTGCAGTCTGCCGGCAATGCCGGTGAGTTCTATACGCCGCGTGCGCTGACCGACTTTATCATCCAAACGCTCAATCCGCAATTAGGCGAATCAGTGGCGGACTTCACGTCCGGTACAGGCGGATTCCTTACCTCCGCGCTCAATTATCTGGCAGCGCAACGTAGGACGCCGCAGGATGAAGAACTATGGCAGCATGCTGTGCACGGTCAGGAGTGGAAACCGCTGCCGTACTTGCTCAGTATAACCAACCTGCTGGTGCACGGAGTCGATGAGCCCGACATCCTGCACTGCGATTCGCTCGGCACACCTGTCTCTTCGTTCCGCGACAAGGACCGCGTCAACGTTATCGCCATGAATCCGCCATACGGCGGCAGCACCGAGGCGTCGGTCAAGATGAATTTCCCCACGGATATGCGTTCGTCGGAAACGGCTGACCTGTTCATGGTACTTATCATGCGCCGGCTGAAGATGGACGGCCGTGCCGGAGTCATCATCCCCGACGGCTTCCTGTTCGGTACCGATGGTGCCAAACTGGCTATCAAGACGGCACTCTTGCGTGAGTTCAACCTGCACACGATCATTCGTCTGCCGGGATCAATCTTCGCGCCATATACGAGCATCAACACCAATATCGTCTTCTTCAACAACGAAACCGCAGAAGGTGCCGAAGAAGGCTTCCGCACCAAGGATGTCTGGTTCTATCGTCTCGACATGCCCGAGGGATACAAACATTTCTCCAAAACCAAACCCATGCGTCTGGAGCATTGCCGGCCTGTCAGCGAATGGTGGAACAACCGCACGGAACTCATCACAACTGACGACGAAGGCAACATAACCGACGAGAAAGCACGCCGTTTCACAGCGCAGCAACTCATCGACCTCTCCTGCAATTTCGACCAGTGCAAGTTCCCCAAATCCGAAGAGGAAGTCCTCCCGCCTGCCGAACTGCTCGCCGACTACCACAAGCGCCGCGAAGCCCTCGACGCGCAGATAGACAAAACACTTGCACAGATACAAAATAAGTTGGGGTTGGACTTAACTCATAAATAGAATAACCTATGAATTGTGATATAGAAATAGTTGCTACTACCGAAGACGCATTATTCAAACAGGTATCCACCTTAATAGAAGAAAGTAGAAAACATGTAGCCAAAGCGGTTAATACCGCTATGGTTTATACGTATTATGGCGTAGGGCAATATATAGTGGATTACGAACAAGGAGGCAACTATCGGGCTGCATATGGAAAAGGAGTTTTGGCTCGTTTATCAGCCAAACTGACCAATAAGTACGGCAGAGGTTGGTCTGTAGAGACATTAACCAAATGCAGAAAGTTCTACAACATCTATGCAATTTCGTCTGCACCGCAGACGGAATCGACAGGTAAGGCAAATTCGTCTGACGGGCAGACGAAATCCGTTCCGGAGTTTACACTATCATGGAATCATTACCAGATACTGATGCGCATAGAAAATCCCGAAGAAAGACACTTTTACGAGATAGAAGCGCAACGGCAAAACTGGGGATACAAGTGGCTACAGCGGCAACATGCCAGTAGTTTATATGAACGGATTGCTTTAAGCCAGGACAAAGATAGTGTCCTCCGTCTTGCAGAACAAGGTCAGGTAGTAGAGAAGCCTGCTGATATCATCAAAAACCCTATTTCTTTGGAGTTCCTCGGACTAAAACCGGATAGTTCCTATAGCGAAAGCGCATTGGAAACAGCAATCATTAGCAAACTGCAAACATTCCTATTGGAAATGGGAAAAGGTTTTCTGTTTGAAGCAAGGCAAAAGAGGTTCACTTTCAACGAAGATAATTTCTTTGTTGATTTGGTTCTATATAATCGAATACTTCAATGCTATGTGCTGGTAGATTTGAAGATAGATAAACTGACGCACCAAGATTTAGGTCAGATGCAGATGTACGTGAACTACTTTGACCGGTATGTAAAACTTGATTTTGAAAAGCCGACCATAGGTATATTGCTCTGCAAAGCAAAAGAAGATGCATTGGTAGAACTCACTCTTCCTAAAGAGGCAAATATCTATGCCTCAGCATATCAACTTTGCTTACCAGACAAAGCATTGCTTCAGGCTAAGGTAAAAGAATGGATTGATGAATTTGAAGATGAGCACGAACTATGACCGCAGAACAACTACGTAATAGCATCCTCCAAGAAGCCATCTCCGGCCGCCTCGTTCCGCAAAACCCCAACGACGAACCGGCAAGTGTATTGTTGGAAAGAATCGTGGCTGAGCAAAATAAGACGCTTCCTCCTAAAAAGAAGAAGTCTGTTTCTCTCATTGCAGAACCAGAAGATATTACTCCTGTTAGTGGATGGGCATATTTTTATATCAAAGATTTATTTGACACCACCTCTGGCGGTACGCCGATAAAAGGGCATCCTGAATATTATGATGGTGATATTCCTTGGGTGCGTAGCGGAGAACTTAATTCTCTATATTTATATGATTCTGAACTGCGCATCACAGAGGCAGGATTGAAGAATTCATCCGCTAAATATTTTCCTGTTGATACAGTTGTAATTGCTATGTATGGAGCAACTATCGGAAAGACTTCTATCTTCAAACGCTCCATGACTACTAATCAGGCTATATGTGGAATATTTCCGATTGATGGTATCTTGCCCGAGTATATCTACTATTTTTTGCAGAATAAGAAACGGGATTACTGCTCTATTGCTTTTGGTAGCGGGCAACCTAATATTTCACAAGAGAAGATAAAGAATACTATTTTCCCTCTTCCCCCTCTCGCCGAGCAGAAGCGTATTGTAGCTAAGTTAGAGGAGTTGCTGCCTATTGTGGAGCAATACGGCAAAGCCCAAAAGGAACTCGACGAACTCAACGCCGCTCTTCCTGCCCGCTTGCGCCAATCCATCCTCCAAGAAGCCATCTCCGGTCACCTCGTTCCGCAAGACCCCAACGACGAACCGGCATCTGCTCTTCTCCAGCGTATCCGCGAGGAGAAAGCACGGCGTGTAAAAGAGGGAAAACTTAAAAAGAAAGACCTCGTTGAAACTCCAATAACGGATGATGAGAAACCTTTTGAGATACCGAGTAGTTGGATTTGGGTAAGGTATCAGGATATTGCTGATTGTGCTTTAGGGAAAACCAAAAATCCGAATCAAACAGATGGCGAGTTATGCCCTTATTTGTGTTCCATCAATGTGTACTGGGATAGCGTACGTTTGAATGTGTTAAAAGAAATGCTCTTTTCTGATACGGATAAACAAAAGTATTATGTAGAAAAGGGTAATATGCTGATATGCGAAGGTGGCGAGGCTGGAAGAACTGCTATATATGAGGGTAACATTAGTCCGCTATACTATCAAAATGCACTACACAGAGTTCGTTTCTACGGAGATATTTGTGCGAGGTTTTATTTATATCAAATGGAACTGTATAAAAAAACAGGATTACTTACAGAACATATAAAAGGCGAGACTATACAACACTTTGTTTCGGCAAAACTGTTGAATCTCGCCATCCCTCTTCCTCCTCTCGCCGAGCAGCAACGCATCGTCGCTAAAATTGAAGAGTTATTAGCAGATATTAACAAGATAAGCAAATGACTTACAATTACGATTATTTCCACAAAACTCTTTTACGCTCAATGAGTCTGAACTTTGAGTTATATCAGCATGTTACAGAAAAAGATTTGCTGATACAGGCATTATCTGGTGAGGATATAACAGATTATAGCGAGATTGATTGGTATTGGTTGTCAGAAGATTTGTATGGTCAGGAGTATACTGACGATGGACAGACTTACTCATTCGATATCAATGGCGAGTTAGAGGAATTTATTAGTCACATCATATCACGCGCGGAGCGTGTTCGCATACTGACATATTTGCGTGATCATTGTAAGGAATGTTTGTTCAACAGGTTCTATGATAAAGATTGCGTGGAAAAGTTTGAAACAGAGTGTGCTCGGCTTATTTCCGCGAATATTGAGGAGAGCAAACGTGACCAGTTCCATGGCGATTTCAGAGAATGGCCCAGACCGAACCTTCGCGAAATAGCCATGCCACCGCAGAGCAAACCCGTTCATACCGACAAAGAAAAAACTATCCTCAAAGCCATACCTAATTATCCCGCAAGCAATCCTCCGGTCTCCAAAGATGCACTGCTGCGCGTAGCATACGAGTTTATCGAAGATTTTAGGGCGGCCGTCAAAAACTTTGAGGAAAGTGGCAGGAATGACCGCTATAAGCCTTGCATGAGTTACAAGCAACATGCCGAGGGCATTTACAACCGGATTATCAAGCGAGCCAACAGATATCTTTATTGGTACCGCGACCCTGTCTATCAGGTATTTTTTATTCTCGGTTGCCTGATGGGAGTACCCGACCATCATCGCACTTGGTATGAACAAACGTTTGCCGAGGGAATAGGCGATTATCTGGAAATGACCAAAAACTTCAAAGGCGCCAAAGCAAACATCCAGAGTGTCATTCGCTCGCTCCTCGCCCTCGGGCAGCAGCAGTTGAACTTTGATGCCGTTGATCCCGATGATACCACCAACTCGCCAACTACACAACCCAAGCAAAAGACAAAAAAAGCAGAGGATGAACAATTGCTTAGTCCCGGGCAAGAAGTTGATCCCGATTTCAATGCATTCATCAAACTCATCACATATTCTGATCGCGGTGCCGTTTTATCTACTTTACATCAGCGTATAGATGGTCGCAAAGGAAAAGACATCGGCATCGTTTTAGCGGCTGCTACATATAAGTATAACGTATTATCAAGAACTCCAACCGAATCAGAATTCCGTGAGGAGTTTCCAAATATCAAGGACTGCTCTTGGAGATCCATTTCTGAATGGCTGAAAAAAGTTGACAAACCCGAACAATTAAGGCCGGACATTAAAGACGTAGAACTGGATTTGTGACAAATCCAACATTTTCCGAACTTCCAAGACTTCCAAATTCTTCCAGCACCGCTTCTGGAAGTATTTGGAAGTCTCTTTTTTTGTATATGTATTTATTTTTTCGTAATTTTGCACCGTCAAATCGTTAAGGTTTGGCGGTGTTCTTTTTGCTATATCCGCAAAAGTAACCCGATTTCGCACTTTTGCACGTGTAGCAGACACCATACATTATCAAGCATCGGCGAGCGAGAAGCGCGCATGATACACTCGCACCGATGTGACACCGGTGTCATAATGTCTAACTTCAAAATTGTTTAACATTATGACAAACAACCTATCCCCGCAACAACTCCAGGAGTTGGCGCAACACGCATTGGCTATCTGCATGATCCTTGGGCTGGAACTTCCAATAGCTCAAGCACCTGCTGATGTCTATCCTTCTGCAACCAAAGCCGAACTGGCTGCGGCTGCAGGTACAACCACGCGGACACTCAACCGATGGCTGCAACCTTACCAATCCCAACTGTCCCAATTGGGCATCTCACCCAAGTCAAAACAGCTCCCTCCTGTTGCTGTCAAATGTATCTGCAAGTGGTTGGAAATTGACAAATCCGCCTTACAACGCTGAATACTTATCGACACGTGTCGGACATTTTCTTTGGATGTCTGCACGTGTCGGACAGCGAGTCACGCACTTTCTCTACCTTTGCATCGTCTTTCGGAACATGGCATCCCGTGTGGGATTGTACTTAACCCTCCGAAATTCGAAGCTATGAGAAAGTCTATTTCTCCCGCCAAGGTGGCAAAATCTGCCAACCAGGCAAAAAACGCCTCTCGCGAGGCAAAAAACACGTTCCTCTGTGTTGACCTCAAGTTCGAAGGCAACAAGACAGTCATCCGACCCAAGCAGACGCGCCAAGGTAGTCTCACATGTATCGACGCCGACCGCTTCCATTTCGCGGAGCGAAACGTGCCGAGCGTGCCACACCCGCATCTGCACTGGAGGTTGCTCGACCGCACGTTACACGGACGAGCAAGCGTCAACGCACTGCATGTTAAAGTCGAGTTCTACATCCATCATGACGAGTATCTCAATTCCCGCGACCTCGCGGACATACTCGCATCGGAGATGGAGACCATCGGCGAGAACCTCTCTGACATCAACCTCGAGGAGGAGGTAGCCAAATGTTACTGATCGGAATCCGTAAGGGCGGCGCGAAGTGTAGTAGCGCCTGCCCGTTCTACACCGAGACAGGTGTAGTCAAAGGCGTCAGAGGTGTGCCTCTGACCACACACTGCCGGGCAACGATGCACCCGTGGATGGTCGATTGCGACATCTACAATCCTTACCACATCGACAAACTCGAGGTCTCTGAAGAGCAGTGGAAGCAGATGCAGCACGCCGTGCACCGACGAGCCAAACGACAGCAGAAACTTTACCCCGAAATCAACGACAACGGGCGATCTGTCGGATCAACGTGGACAGAGGACCGCTGGAACGCGCAGAAGAGTGCAACTGCCAAACAAATCACGAATTATCGGCAAAAAAAAGAAATTGAAAAGTGAAAGGAAAAATGAAAATGAAGACAAGAATCTGTTACCAAGACGGAGTGAGCAAGGGACAACCGTTGCCACTGACGAAAGAGAAATGGGACGAGTTGATCGATAGTCCCGAAGTGAAGAACATCTGCCAGCGTATAGCAGAGCTGGATGTGGATGCGGCAGACTATAACGACAGGAAACAGGCGCTGAAGAAGCGTTTGCCGGTCATCATACCGCATGCCTCGGCTTTTGCTAACGGCAAACGCATCTCCGCCGATGCCACACCTTCAGGCCTCGCCATGCTCGACGTCGACCACGTACCCAATCCAAGAGAGTGGTGGGAAAAAATCAAAAATAGCCCGAAGGGCGATCAATCTGACATCATAGATGCCAACCACATCTATCTTGTCGCTATCACCGCTTCCGGTCAAGGCATCCGCATCATCGGCGAACGCTTGTCTAACAGTCCGCAGGACGGTCTAACAGCGGAGCGGTCTGTCAGTGATAACGGTCTGTCAGGCGCAGCCGGTCTCGAAAGCATCGAAGCCGCACAACTCCGCATAGCCACCGCTCTGGGCATAACTGAGTACGATGCTGTCACCAAGGATCTTGCACGCGCCTCGTACATCGTCCCGCGCGATTATATCCTGTATATCGATGAGTTCGGCTTACTTTCTTCGCCCGTCACGCCACAGCCGCCTCATGCAGCAAGTCTGGCAGCCGAAGGCGGTCTCTCTTCTGTCAGCGTCAGCGGTCTGTCAGCCGAAGGCGGTCCGACCTACCGCGGCATCCCTTACAGCGATATCATCGCACAACTCATGATTGCCACGGGGAACGGCGGCGGAGCGGTACAGGGAGAGCGGAACACGGTGTATTTCGGTTTGGCGAACTACATGCGGTACATCTGCGACTTCAACGCCGATCTGCTGCTGCGTGTCATTCCCGATTTCGGTCTTCCCGAACACGAACGACGACAGGCTATCGCCTCTGCCCTCGGACGACCGCGTAAGTCCGATATACCGCTCATACTCCAGTCGGCCATCGCTGTCTGTGAACGTGAGTGTTCTGTGCTCGGCGCTTCCAACGCCGAGAGAGCTATCGATCTCCAGCTGCCCGAACTGCCACGACTGCTACGCATCCTCTGCCGAAGGCTGCCGGAGGATTATCGTCCCGCTATGGTCATCGCAGCGCTGCCCGTGCTCGGTGCTCTCGCAACACGTGTACGCTTCGAGTATCTCGACCGGCAGATCCAGTCGCTGTCGTTCTTCTCATGTATCACCGCACCCGCCGCTTCCGGCAAGTCGTTCATACGCAAACCCGTTGACCTACTGCTCACACCTATCAACGAACAGGATGCCATTGAGCGAGAGAAGGAGCAGGCGTACAAGGACAAACTACGTGCTTCCAAGAACAGCAAGAACCAGCCCGAGGATCCACATGCCTGTCCGAGAAACAACGGTGTCAGCATCTCCGTAGCCAAACTGCTCCAACTCTTAACCTACGCCGAGGGCAAGCACCTCATCGGCATCGGCGAGGAGATGGATACGCTCGTCAAGTCCGAACGTGCAGGCGTATGGTCGCAGAAGTCCGACATCTACCGTCTCGCTTTCGACAATGCCGAGTACGGACAGGCATACATGTCCGATGCTTCGTTCAATGCACATATACCTGTTTTCTACAATCTCCTCCTCACCGGCACACCCAACTCCATGCGACGGTTCTTCCGGGATCTCGAGAACGGTCTCGCTACACGTGTCTGTTTCGCACAACTGCCCGACACCTCGTTCACCGATATACCCGTCTTTGCGCCGTACACCGCTGCCGAACAGGCGGAGATCATCCGCTGGGCACGCCAACTCGATGCCATCGGCAAAACTCCGTCCGTTTCGTCCGAATTCAATTCGGACAACAGGGGCATAGTGCGTATCTCATGCCCACAGGTGGGAAACGCCATCTCTGGTTGGCTCGAACGCAAACGCCAGCAGGCCATCGATGCCGACTCGCATGCGATGGATACGTTGCGCCGTCGTGCTGCGGTGATAGGATTTCGCGCAGGGATGTTGTGCTACCTGCTGGAGAACAGCAAATGGACGAAGGTGGTAGGCGAGTTTGCGGAGTGGGTGGCGGAGTACGTGTTCAGGAACCAGATGGAGCTGTGGGGCGATCAGATGGAGCAGTTGCTGACGGGTGCTCTGGATGCACAGACGGAGCGCGGAGCTGCCACTTCGCTGCTGGCACTGCTGCCGGAGGAGTTCAGTACGGGCGACCTGATCAAGTTGCGGGCGCGGAAAGGACAATCCGTCACATCAACTTCCATCAAATCGCTTATTAGTCGTTGGAAGAGCCATCAACGAATTGAGAAGATCGGTGATGCTCGCTGGAAACGCCTTAAGTAAGGTCGCAAGGTTGCATGGTTGCAAGGTTGCACATCTGTGTGGGTTGAAATTTTCCACATTATATATTATATATAATATATAATGAGCATTTTCACCGACATATTCGGTTGCGCAACTTTGCAACTTTGCAACTTTTTACCCCGTTTTACCCCATGCTTTTTCTTGGGGTCCCCGCCGTAACCGCAGGTTGCGGTGGGGAGAGCGGAGGCAGGCGTCGCCTTTATGGCGCAAAGCGCCATCTGATGCGACCGCCTTGCCGAACGCGTAGTGTCCTGTGCTCGGCATCTGCGATGTCGAGTCCCATCATCTATGTCCTGTGCTCGGCGCTGTCCCGCCGCCCCAGTGTTCTGTGCTTGGGGCTTCCAACCCCGAGTTGGTAGCGCAGCGGTGTTCAGTTCCCGGCGGTATTCCGCCGCCCCGGTGTTCTGTGCTCGGGTCTTTTAGCCCCGAGTTAGGTAG
>ONHW01000022.1:37762-51683 GCA_900317745.1 uncultured Bacteroidales bacterium
TTCAGTTCCCGGCGGTATTCCGCCGCGCCGATGTTCTGTGCTCGGGTCTTTTAGCCCCGAGTTGGTAGCGTAGTGGTGTTCAGTTCCCGGCGGTATTCCGCCGCGCCGGTGTTCTGTGCTCGGGTCTTTTAGCCCCGAGTTTGCATTTTTTTGCATTTTTTTGCGAAAAAATTTGGAAAGCACAACTTCTTCATAGTATCTTTGCATTGTTTTTCGAGAATCACGCGAATTTATTCTCGCCCCGTTCCCGATGCATTCCCGATCCGTTTCCGATGCATTTCCGATCCGTTTAGCGGTCAACTTCGGGTAAACATCAAGTATAACCTAAACACGCGCATTTCAATTTTAATTTTTAATTTCCAATATGGCTCATTGTAATCTTTTTCCCGGCATTGCCTCTGTCTCCGGCAAGTTAGGCAAGGTCCTTTTCAAGACTTTCACGCGTCCTGACGGCTCATCCTTCACACGTGTCTATTCCACCGCAGGACACGCCAAGCGCAAGTCTAAACCTTCTGCCTCCGAACTTGTCCAGCGTCAGCGTTTTGCCCGCATCGCCTCCGAGGTCGCACGTCTCATGCGCAGCGGTGACACCCGTCCCCGCCAACTCATCTGGCGCGAGGTCTCCCAGTCCCTCTAACTCCGCCCGCTCCTCCGCCTCTGCCTCTGCCCGCTCCCAGCCTCCGCCCAGCCCACCGCATCGGTTTAGTGCGCGGCGCTGTCCCGCCGCGTTAGTGTTCTGTGCTCGGGTCTTTTAGCCCCGAGTTAGGTAGCGCAGCGGTGTTCAGTTCCCGGCGGTATTCCTCCTCCCTTGGGAGAGCGGAGGCAGGCGTCGCCTTTATGGCGCAAAGCGCCATCTGATGCGACCGCCTTGCCGAACGCGCATTAAGCCGCCAAGTGCTGCACGGCTCTAAATGTTGCAGCACATCAACCCTAAACCTTAACTTTTTATCCCCCTCACGGCGTAGGGCCCCGAGCATACAGTCTTTCAGCGCAGCGGTCTATCAGCGATAGCGGTCTAACAGCGCAGCGGTCTATCAGTCCGCAGGACGGTCTGCTCGGCAAACGCCGAGCTAAAATGGCAAAAGTAGAATATGCCGACGCAATCAAAACCGTCAGTGGTGCTCTCACCAAGATCAACAAAAAGTCCCCGCATGCAGCCGACCAGAAGATGGTTCTTGCCACCCACCGTGTCGCCGCAACCACCAATCCTGCCTGCTCGCGCTTGTACCTCCGCGGCTTGAGTTCTGTCACCCGCAGCACTCCTGTCACCTCCGATGAGCGTGCACAGCGTACACGTTTCGCCGCTATCAGCCGTGCCGTCAACACCCGCCGCAAGGATCTGGCTCACGTAGCCGAGGATCTGGCAGCGTTCAATGCGCAGAAAGATACCGCCGGAGGCTACAAGACCATGCGTCAGTACCTGTGGCACATCTGTGCAGCCGAGATCAACGGCTAAAAGACCACCAGACCCACCCCCGCCCCCTCCCTCGGGAACCCCGAGGGGGAGGGAGGGGAGTGATTACAATTAGTGAACACAATGAATAAAACAAAGAACACAATGAATACAATGAACAACAAAGGAGTAATTACTCCTTCCCCTAAGAGGGGAAGGCCGGGTAGGGGTCTTTTTACCGCCCTGGCGATAGGTCTCTCGGTAATGCTGACCTCCTGCAACGTCACCCGCACCGTCACCACGACCTCCAGTAGCGTCAAACGCGGTGACACCACCGTGATCATACAGAGTAAGACCATCGAATCCTACGACGCCTCAAAACGGCTGTAGCCGCGGTCGATACTAAAAAAAATGCACATCCTTGCAAATTTTCTTCGGACAGATTTGCAAATGTGCATTTTTTTTTGTATCTTTGTGGCGAAAATTTATCTAACCCTTTGATGAAGACAACCAAGAATCCCCTGCGCATTGTGCGCATCGTGCTTGCCACGGTCTGTTTTGCAGCAGTCAGTCTGCTACTGCTCGGTGCAGGTTGGCACCTTAACCTTTACCTGAGTTGGGCGGCACAGATTCAGTTTCTGCCCGCATTGCTGGCGCTGAACTTCGGCATACTCGCCGTACTGATCGTGCTCACATTGCTGTTCGGACGCCTGTACTGCAGCGTGATCTGTCCGCTGGGCGTGATGCAGGATATCTTCGGCTGGCTGGGTAAGAAGCAAAAGAAGAACCGCTACCGTTATTCGCCCGAGAAACGCTGGCTGCGCTACAGCGTGCTGGCAGTGTTCGTCGTATGTCTGTTCATCGGCTTTGCTCCGGTGACCACCCTGCTCGCGCCGTACTCCGCCTACGGCAGGATAGTCAACGCACTGTTCCGTCCGCTGTACGACCTGTTGGGCAACGCCCTGGCAGCATTGGATGCACAACAGAACTGGTACGTGTTCAGCGAGGTGGAACTGTGGATGCGCAGCGTGACAACGTTCGTGGTGGCACTGCTGACCTTAGGCATACTTGCCGTGCTCGCCTGGCGCAACGGACGGACGTACTGCAACACCGTTTGTCCCGTAGGAACGATACTGAGTCTGTTTGCACGGTTCTCGGTGCTGCGCGTGCAACTCGACAAGTCGAAGTGCAAGAACTGCTCGCTGTGCGAGAAGAACTGCAAAGCCGCAGCCATCGACTACAAAGCCGGCACAGTGGATTACTCGCGGTGCGTGGCGTGCGGCGACTGCCTGGACAAATGCAAGCACGGAGCGCTGGAGTATAAGACCGTTCCACTGGCAGACCGCGACGCTCACAGAAGAGAGACCGCTGCGCTGACAGACCGCTCCGCTCACAGAAGAGAGACCGCTGCGCTGACAGACCGCTGCGCTGACAGAAGAGAGATGGTGGATACGGGTCGTCGTGCTATGTTGACAGGTGCTGCGGTAGCGATAGGAACAGCAGCCATGGCGCAAGCAAAGATCAAGGTGGACGGCGGGCTGGCGGTGATCGAGGACAAACAGGCACCTGTGCGCAACACACCGATCCTGCCGCCCGGAGCGTTGTCAGCAAGGCACATGCAGAAGCACTGCACGGCATGTCAGTTGTGCGTGAGTGCGTGCAAGAACAACGTGCTGCGTCCGTCAGCCGACCTGCTCCGGCTGATGCAACCCGAGATGTCCTACGAGCGCGGATACTGCCGGCCGGAGTGTACCGACTGCTCGCAGGTGTGCCCGACAGACGCTATACGTCCTATCACGCGCGAAGAAAAGACCTCCATACATATAGGTCACGCCGTATGGATAGCCGAGAACTGCGTGCCCGTAAGCAACGGTGACCCGTGCGGCGCATGTGCAAGGCACTGCCCTGCACTCGCCATACAGATGGTACCCTACACCACAGCAGGCGGCAGGACCGTACAGGTGCCCGCTATCGACAAGGAACGTTGCATAGGCTGCGGCAAGTGCGAGAACCTCTGTCCGTCACGGCCGCTGAGTGCCATCTATGTGGAAGGAAACGAGGTGCAGCATGTGGGGTAGTGAGTGTTTAGAGTTGAGTGTTGAGTGTTTAGAGAATATGAACAGACGAGAGTTTATCAAGCATAGCACTGCTGCCGTAGCCGGCACATCGCTGCTACTCACGGCATGCGGTAAGAAATCAACCGTCAGCGACAAGCCATCAGCTGCCGGCGATCAGCAGACAGCAGGCAGCATGACGTACAGGATCAACCCGAACACAGGCGACAAGGTGTCGCTGCTCGGATTCGGCATGATGCGTCTGCCGGTTGAAGCCGGCGGCACGGAACGTGAGCACCCCGATTCGCCCATCGATCAGCAGGCGGTGAACGAGATGGTCGATTATGCGCTGGCGCACGGCGTGAACTTCTTCGACACCTCGCCCGCGTACTGCCAGGGCAATTCGGAGAAAGTGACAGGCATAGCCCTGAGTCGGCATCCGCGCAGCAGTTATTACCTGTCCACCAAGTTGTCGAACTTCAGTCCGGACAGTTGGAAACGTGAGGAGTCGCAGGCGATGTTCGAACGTTCGCTGAAGTACCTGCAGACCGATTATGTCGATTACCTGCTTATGCACGCAGTAGGCGGCGGACGTGACGCGCTGGCTACGTTCAACGGCCGGTACATCGACAACGGCATACTCGATTGGCTCGTGGAGCAGAAGCAGAAAGGACGGATACGTAACCTGGGATTCTCGTACCACGGCGATGTGCGGATCTTCGACATGCTGCTGCGCTGGCACGACGAGGGTAAGTACCACTGGGATTTTGTGCTGATCGAACTCAACTACGTCGATTGGAACTATGCCAACGAGATCAATCCGCGTAACTCCAATGCATCGTATTTGTACAACGAACTGCATAAGCGAAACATACCGGTTCTGGTTATGGAGCCGTTGTTAGGCGGACGACTTGCCAAGCAGCCCACGCCTATCGTACGTGAGATGAAGAAGATGGATATCCACGCCACGCCTGCCGAATGGGCGTTCCGCTACGCCGGCACACCTGAAGGCATACTGACCGTACTGAGCGGCATGACGTACATCGAGCACCTGCAGGAGAACTGCCGGACATACTCGCCACTGCGGCCTATCACCGCCGAGGAGAACGTTATGCTCATGCGCTTGGCTGAACAGATAGCCGGCATGAAAGCTGTGCCGTGCACGGCATGTAACTACTGCATGCCCTGTCCGTACGGACTGAACATACCCGTGATCTTCACCTACTACAACAACTGCCTGGCTGAGGAACTAATGCCTGCTGTGAGCGATCCGGGTGATCGCGAGTTCCGCCGTGCCCGCCGCCGCTGGCTGATAGGTTACGACCGCGCCGTGCCAAGCATGCGTCAGGCAGACCACTGCATAGGATGCAACAACTGCATACCGCACTGCCCGCAACGAATAGATATACCTGCCGAGATGCAGCGGATCGACAGTTTTGTGGAGCAACTCAAGCAGGCGTAAAGCCTACCCCAACCCCTCCCTAAAAGGAGGGACGCGATTTCACGATAACGTGATAACGCGATAACTATATAACAGTTTAACAATTTAACACAATACAATATGATCGGAACTTGGGAAATTATCTTAATCGTACTGGTTATCCTGCTGATCTTCGGCGGAAAGAAGATACCTGAACTGATGAAAGGTATAGGCAAAGGTGTCAAGTCGTTTAAGGATGGAGTGAACGGCAAGGAAGACGAAAGTCAGGAGGCGAAAGTAGAAAGTCAAGAGTCGAAAGTCAAGAGTGAAACAGACTAACAACGACAGCGGTCTGAGTTTTTGGGATCATCTGGAGGAGTTGCGCGGTGTACTGATCAAGTCGCTGTGCGCATGGCTGGTGGCTACGGTGGCAGCGTTCTGCTGCAAAGATTGGCTGTTCGCCTTTCTAATGCGTCCGTTAGGCGAGGGACAGACACTGATCAACATTGACGTGACTGCACAGTTCGTGACGCATATACAGGTCAGTCTGTGCATAGGCTTCGTGGTAGCCTTGCCGCTGATCGTATGGTGGCTGTACGGGTTTGTGGCACCGGCGTTGTACCAAAGCGAACGGCGGTACACGGTGACGTTCGTGCTAAGCGCCGTACTGCTGTTTGCGGCAGGCGTGGCGCTGAACTACCTGGTGATCTTTCCGTTCTCGTTCCGGTTCCTGAGTATGTATCAGGTCAGCACGGTGGTGGTCAACCAGATCAGTCTGAGTTCGTATATCTCGCTGCTGCTGGTGCTGTCGGTGCTGATGGGTCTGCTGTTTGAGGTGCCTATAGTGACCTGGCTGCTGTCCAAACTCGGCATACTCAAGCGCGAACACCTGAAGCGTTACCGCGGACACGTGTTCGTAGCCATACTGATTATCGCTGCCGTAATCACGCCTACCGGCGACCCGTTCACACTAATGCTGGTAACACTGCCGGTGTATCTGTTGTATGAACTGAGTATATGGATTATTTAGACTATAACTATGAATACGAATGCACATTTATCTGACCGGATAACCGAGCGTGAACAAACCAACCGCCGGCTATCGTACAAGATAGCCACCGAAGGTATCGTGCTGCTGCACAACAGCGGCGCGCTGCCGTTGTCGCCGTGCCGGTTAGCGTTGTACGGTGCCGGTGCCGGCTACACGATCAAAGGCGGCAGTGGCAGCGGCGAGGTGAACGTACGTCACACGGTAACCGTGCTCGAAGGACTGACAGAGGCAGGTTTTGATATTCTTACCCACGATTGGATTGACCGCTACGACCGGCTGTGGCGCAGTGGCAAAGAGACTTTTCTGCAAGCCATACGCCGCAAGTTATGGTGGCCTACGGCGCGCGTGATGGACGAACTGATGGCTGCCGAGTACCGTTACCCGGCAGGCGACGCACTGACGCAAGACGAACTTGCCGCCTGCGAAACAGACACATGTATCTATGTTGTATCCCGCCAATCGGGCGAGGGACACGACCTGAAAGATACACCCGGCAGTTTCCGGCTGGAAGAGACTGAACTGCACAACATACGTCTCTGCGCCGGACATTTTGCACGATTCATACTGGTGATCAACACCGGCGTGCCTATCGACCTCTCGCCGCTGGACGAGATGAGCGGCATTGATGCAATCGTATATATGGCGCAATTGGGTATGGACGGCGGTCGAGCCTTGGCATCGGTGCTGACCGGCGCGTGCAGTCCGTCGGGCAAACTGACGGTAACCTGGCCGCAGACCTACGGCGACGTGCCGTATGGCAATGAGTTTGCCCACGATCCCGCCTCGGCGCGCTACAAGGAGGGCATATATGTCGGATACAGGTACTACGACAGTTTTGATGTCTCGCCGCGTTACCCGTTCGGTTACGGACTGTCGTACACCGAGTTCGCTATCCGTCCGGCAGGGGCAACCCTGGCGGGCGACAGCATACATTGCTCCGTGCAGGTGACGAACAGCGGCAAGCGGTTCAGCGGCAAGGAGGTAGTGCAATTGTATGTCCGTTGTCCGGGTTCGGACCGCGAGTACCAAAGGCTGGCAGCATTCGCCAAGACGGCTGTTCTTGCGCCGGGTCAGCAGCAGTCGCTGGAGTTGTCGTTCCCGCTCTCCGCGCTCGCCTGCTACGACGAGCAGCAGGCAGTTACTCTGCTTACAGCAGGGCAGTACCTGATCAGCGTTGGCAACAGTTCGCGCCAAACGACAGCAGCGGCAAGCATCAGTATCGGCAGGCAGGTCGTGCTCTGCCGCCACCGCAACCTGTGTGCCGCAGCAGCACCGATAGCCGAACTGCATCACGCCAACACGTTCGATATACCCAAGGGGCTGCCCGTACTGACGGTTGATACCGACTCGCTCGCAACCGTCACCGCCGACTACACCGCGCGACCAGAGCACCTGAGCGAACAGACGCAGACGGCACTGGCAGGACTGAGCACCGAGGAGTGTATCAAGTTCTGCGCAGGCACAGGTATGTCGGGCGAGGATGCAGGTTTCCGCACACCCGGCGCCGTAGGGCACACCACCACCGAGTTCATCAGCCGTGGCATACCCAACGTACAGATGTGCGATGGTCCGGCTGGTGTTAGGCTGGAGAAACGTGCCGTGCAGTACCCCAACGGCAAGATTCGCGCCGTGGATATATCCATATCCGTATATGAGTACCTGCCTAAGTTCCTGCTCCGCTGGTTCATACTGGGTGACCCTGACAAGGGGCAGATGCTCTACCAGTTTGTCACGGGCTTCCCGATAGCCGCCGTGGTGGCGCAGACCTGGAACACGGCTCTGGCGGAGCAAATGGGTCGTGCGGTGAGCGAAGAGATGAGTGAGTACGGCGTAACGTTCTGGCTGGCACCGGCAATGAATATCGTTCGTAACCCGTTATGCGGCAGGAACTTCGAATACTTCAGCGAAGACCCGCTGCTGACCGGTCTGTTGGCTGCCGCAATCACCAATGGCGTACAAGCCACACCGGGCAACTATGTCACGCTCAAGCACTTCAGCGCCAACAACCAGGAGAGCAACCGCTACACAATGTCGTCGGACGTGGACGAGCGCACGCTGCGCGAGATCTACTGGCGTGGCTTCGAGTTGGCTGTACGGCTGTCACAACCGCGCGCCGTAATGGCTGCCTACAACCGTCTGAACGGAACGTTCTGCGCCAACAGCCGCGAACTATGCACCGACCTGCTGCGCGGCGAGTGGGGATTCAGCGGCGTGGTAATGACCGATTGGATGTCCACCGGCAAGGATCGTGCCGGTGAAGCAGACTGTGTGCTGGCAGGCGTGGATCTGATTATGCCGGGCAGCAAGGACGACCTGAAAGCACTCCGAAAAGCCTGCCAAAACGGACAACTCACCGACGCGGATATACGCCGTGCGGCTGGGCGGGTTATTCAGGCTATTATGGACTCAAAGAGCCAAACAAAAGGCTAAATGAAGACAATTTGCAAATAAATCCCACTAAAATTTGCAAATGTGGGATTTTTTTTGTAACTTTGCGGGCTGATTGCGAAGTGCCGGTTATTAGCCGTCAGTCACTTTCGACTTTCGACTATCGACTATCGACTTTCGACTATAAAACATGTTAATGCGCGATATAATAGGTCAGGACGCTATCAAGCGTGAGATGTGCCGCAGTGTGCAACAGGGGCGCATACCTCATGCTATGCTGCTGTCGGGTCCGGCAGGCGTAGGCAAGTTGCCTCTCGCCCTGACGTTTGCGCAGTACCTGGCGTGCAAGCACCGCACGGACACGGATGCGTGCGGCACGTGCCCGACCTGCATGCAGTACAGCAAGTTGCAACACCCCGACCTGCACTTCGCCTTCCCGATCGTGAAGGTGGACAAAGGTCCCGAGGTGTGCGACGACTATATGGCGGATTTCCGCACCATGGTGCTGGCTAATCCCTACTGCGACGCCAACGATTGGACGCAGACAATGGGCGCGGAGAAGAAGCAGAGCCTGATTTACGAGAAAGAGAGCAGCGAGATCATGCGCAAACTGGCACTCAAGTCGTTCGGCGACGGCTACAAGGTAATGATCATCTGGCAGCCGGAGAAGATGAACGCCACCTGCGCCAACAAACTGCTCAAACTGCTGGAAGAACCGCCTGCAATGACTGTTTTTCTGCTGGTGAGCGAGCACCCCGAGATGTTACTGCCGACAATCATCTCCCGCCTGCGTCCGATAGCTGTACCCCGGCTGAGCGACGAGCAGATCGAGTCGGCGTTACGCAACAGGCAGCCGGCTGTAGGCACTCAGGAGGCAAAAGATGCAGCACGCCTGGCTGCGGGCAGTTACCGCGAGGCACTGCGGCTGCTGGACAGCGAGGACAGAGACAAACAACTGTTCGCCGAGTTTCAGGAACTGATGCGCAACGCCTGGCTCGTAGGTGTCAGAAAGAACTACGACGCACTGCAGAAACTCAACGAGTGGTCGATGGTCATGGCAAAAGACTCCTCGCGCGAACGGCAATGTGCGTTCCTGCAGTTCGCACAACGGCTGATACGCGAAAATTTCATCTACAACTACGGCGAGCCGGCACTGAACTACCAGACAACCGAGCAGCAGCAGTTCTCCGTGAAGTTCGCACCGTACATCAACGAGCGGAACATTGAAGACCTGACGCAACAGTTCGCACAAGCCGAAGCACAAATAATGCAAAACGCCAATGCACGAATGGTGCTGTTCGACCTCTGTCTGCAGTGCATTGTGCTGATAAAACGGTAAACGGTCAAACCGTCAAACCGTCAAACCGTCAAACGGTTAAATGGTTAAATAGTTAAATAGTTAAAATGGTTTCGATTGGTATCGAAACGTTAAAGAGTACCTTAGCAACGAATGAAGAAACCTGATTTTGTACTAAATAACGAATCCGGGCGATACACCGAGAAGTCGTATCGCAGAAACTCCGTACACATGTTACCGGTAGTGGATTATTTGTCCGATCTGCCGGAGACGGTAGCCAAGACGAACATGGTGGAGGTGCAGTTCAAGAACACCCGCAAAGGCTACTACCGCAACGTGAACAACCTGCCGCTGGAGAAAGGTATGAAAGTGGCAGTGGAAGGTAACCCCGGTCACGACGTAGGCGAGGTAACGCTGGTAGGACAACTCGTTATCCCGCAGATGCGCAAGAACCGCATCGATGTCGATAACTTCGAGGCACGCAGTATCTACCGTCTGGCTACAGAAGCCGACCTGCAGCGCGCCGAAGAAGCGCACGCGCTGGAGCACGAGACAATGATCCAGGCACGCAAGATCGCCAAAGACATGCAACTCGACATGAAAATCGGTGACGTGGAGTACCAGGGAGACGGAGGCAAAGCGATCTTCTACTATATTGCCGACGGACGTGTGGATTTTCGGCAACTGATCAAGGTGTATGCCGAGACGTTCCGCATCCGCATAGAGATGAAACAGATCGGAGCACGTCAGGAGGCAGGACGCATAGGCGGTACAGGTCCCTGCGGACGCGAGTTGTGCTGCTCGACATGGATGACACGGTTCTCGTCGGTTGGCACAGGTGCTGCACGACTGCAGAACCTCTCGCCTAACCCACAGAAACTTGCCGGGCAGTGCGCCAAACTCAAGTGCTGCCTCAACTACGAGATACCCACCTACCAGGAGGCGGTAGCCAAACTGCCCGACCGGCGCACACCGCTGGAGACACTGACTGCAACGTACTACCTGTTTGCCACCGATCCGCTGCAAGGCACTGTTACCTACTCCACCGACCCCAGGCAGGCGGTTAACCTCGAGATCATCACCGCCGAGCGCGCCAAAGCGATCATTGAGATGAACAACCGCGGCGAGAAACCCGACGACCTCGGAGGCAAGCACACCACCGCGGAAGGTTCGGAGATAGGCTACGCCAACGTGGTCGGGCAGGATGATCTCAACCGTTTTGACCGCCGGCGCGGACGTCAGGGCGGACCGAACAACCGCCAGAGAGGTGACAGACAGAACAACAACCCCCGCGACAAACAAGGTGACAGACAAAACGACAGACGGCAGAGACAAGACTACAACCGCAACAGGGAGGATTATCGCAACCGAGAAGAATACAAGAACCGTGAAGACCGCCGCAACCGCGATCGCGAATAAGATGAACAGAACCGTATATACATTGCTCAGCCTCGTGTTGCTGCTGCTCTGCTCCTGCGGGCGCGAGGCGGTGAGCAGCGCATACGCCGACCTGCCTGAGCGTGGCTGGAGCATAGGCGACACCGTGCGCCTGGCTGTCAGCGTGCAGGACACGACGCAGGCGTATGATCTGGCTCTGACCTTACGCCATACGGAGCAATATGCGTATCAGAACCTCTGGCTCTTTGTCAGCGCCTGCGACAGCCTGTCGCCTCTGCGTGCCGACACCGTGCTGGCGTGTCTGGCAGACGACCGAGGGCGATGGCTCAGTACACGTACCGGACGATACTATGCTGGTTACGTAACCATGCAGCACGCCATGCGTTTTCCCGCTGCAGGCACTTATACGTTTGCCATCGTGCAAGGCATGCGCGACTCGGTGATCACCGGCATAGCGGATGTGGGGCTGGAGGTGAGGAAAACAGACCGCTAGAAGCACCCCACTGCATGTTATTTGTGGGGACCCCGCTACGCTGACAGACCGCTTCGCTGACAGAGTACAGACCGCTGCGCTGATAGACGCACGAATATAATCTGTCAGTGAGCACAGCGAACGGTCTGTCAGTGAGCGCAGCGAACGGTCTTTTATCTTTCAGTGAACAAAGTGAACGGTCTTTCGACTAATACAACATGGGCAAGAACAAACTAAAGAAATTTGCCGAGATGGAAGAGATGTCATGCGTCTTCCAGTGCGGCGCACGGGAGTTGCTGGCTGACAGCACGGTGCCTGCCATGCGAGGCGAGTGGCGCAACCGCTTCTTCCACAACGACCATCCGCTGCTGCTGGAACTCGGCTGCGGTCACGGCGACTATACGGTAGGCCTGGCGCGTGTCTATCCCGACACGAACTATATAGGCGTGGATATCAAGGGCGCACGTATGTGGCAGGGAGCCAAGCAGGCTACGCTGGAAGGACTGACGAACGTGGCGTTCCTCAGGACGAACATCGAAATGCTGCCAAACTTCTTTGCCGAAGATGAGGTGGATGGGCTGTGGATCACGTTCCCCGACCCGCAGATGAAGAAAGCCACCAAACGCCTGACCTCCACCTACTTCATGGAGCGCTACCGCCAACTGCTGCGCAACAATGCAACGATCCACCTGAAGACCGACAGTCCGTTTCTCTATACCTACACGCGCGAGATGATCCGCCTGAACAACCTGCCGCTGCTGTGCGACACGGCTGACCTGTACGGCAATCAGAAATCAGAAATCAGCAGTCAGCAATCAGAAACCAGAAATCAGAAATCAGAAATCAGAAATCAGAAATTAGAAATCTTCGAGGATGCTCGGCGTCTGCAGACGCACTACGAGCGTCAGTGGCTCGAGCGCGGACTGACAATCAAGTATCTCGTCTGGCAACTGCCCAAGCAGGGCACACTCGTTGAGCCGGATATAGAAATAGAAAAAGACACGTATCGTTCATACGGAAGAAACTATGTTTCCAAAACAAATAATTGACGCACTTGCCCACGTCCGCTATCCGGGCAACGGCATGAACCTGATTGAGGCAGGCATGCTGGAGGACGATATACGCATCTCCGGTCTGGAGGTGTCGTTCTCGCTTATTTTCGACAAAGATACCGACCCGTTCATCCGTTCGGTGCAGAAGGCAGCCGAGACGGCAGTACACACCTACGCCGAGCCGAACGCTGCGGTGCATATCCATACCAAGTTCCGCAAGCAGCAGTCGGCGGCGGGCAGTCAGCAGTCGGAAATCAGTCTGCATGCGCAGCACGTGATTGCCGTACACTCCGGCAAAGGCGGTGTAGGCAAATCCACCGTGGCGGTCAACCTTGCCGTAGCCTTGGCGCAACAGGGCAAACGTGTCGGACTGCTGGACGCGGATATACATGGTCCGAGTGTACCGAAGATGTTCCACGTTGAGGACGCGCGTCCGGTGGCAGACACGGTGAACGGTCGCGACCTGATTGTGCCTGTCGAGCAGTACGGGGTGAAGATGTTATCTATCGGATTCTTTGTGGACGTACAATCGGCTGTTGTCTGGCGCGGAGGCATGGCTTCGAACGCTATCAAGCAACTCATCAACGATGCCGAGTGGGGCGAGTTGGATTATTTCTTGATCGACCTGCCGCCCGGCACGTCGGATATCCACCTCACGCTTATCCAGACCTTGCAGCTGACAGGTGCTATTGTCGTTACCACGCCGCAGGACGTGGCGCTGGTGGATGCGCGCAAGGGAGTGGATATGTTTACTAACGACAAGGTGAACGTGCCTGTGCTGGGATTGGTGGAGAACATGTCGTACTTCACGCCTGCGGAGTTGCCGGATAACAGGTATTATATCTTCGGTCGCGGTGGCGGCAAGCGTCTGGCGGAGGAGTTGCATATACCCTTGTTGGGCGAGATCCCTCTGGTGCAGTCTATCCGCGAGGGTGGCGACCAGGGCACACCTATCGTGCTGCAAGCCGGCCATCCTGCCGCCCAGATCTTCATGCACATAGCAACGCAACTCTAAATACACGGAGGCAGGTGAGGGAACTGTACTGATCTTACGGATTATACGGATGCAGACGAACAAAATTCCGTGACACTCCGTGAAAATCCGTACAGAACAAAAAACGAACACGGAGACACACGGAAATACACGGAGCAGGTGAGGGAACTGTACTGATCTTACGGATTATACGGATGCAGATGAATAAAATTCCGTGACACTCCGTGTTCGAGCAAAAATATCCGTACTATCCGTCAAATCCGTACAGAACAAAAATCATGGGGAAAGTGACGTTCAAGGGTAATCAGCCGACGCAGAGCCTTTCGGGCACGTTAGGCGGTGTGACGTACAGGGTGGACGCAGAGGGGCAGACCTTTGCGTTCATCCGTTCGCATAGCAGCG
>ONHW01000032.1 GCA_900317745.1 uncultured Bacteroidales bacterium
GACATCTTAACAGCCTTTCGGGAGAAAAGGGAAACACGCTTGTTTCTCAAAAGCGGATGCAAAGGTACAGCATTTTTTTCATATATGCAAATATTTTACAAAAAAACATGCATTTTTTGACAATTTATGCCATTTTCTGCAATACCTATATTGCAAACGAAGGCAACAAGGAGGAAAAAGAGTCCAAAATCAGAGCGGGAAGGTATTGTTGGCAAAAAATATGCGGTATCCCACTTCGCAGTTGACGCACTCGTGGTGCTGGCAGTAGTTCTGGTAGAGGTGTAACAGAGCCTGCGTATCGGCCGCATTGCGAACCTGCTGACCTAACATCCGCCATTGCCGGATAATGGTGTTATCCTCGGGTGCAATCTGCTCCATCAGTTCGAGTTCGCCAAACGCGCGGTGTGCATTACGCTCTTCGTTCTCGGCAGCAGCCGAGCGGGTCGTGAGCATCCTATACGCGTATTTATAAGGTATAACGGTATTGATCAGAAGGATGTCAATTGAGGCGCTGCTCATCCCCTCCTGGGCAAAGAGTTCAGCCAGTGCGCGTATGTCCGTCAGTTCAATCACTCGGCTGAAAAGAAATTCCGAACGATGCAAAAGATTGGCGAACTGTCTTATTCGGCGTTCGGGCGCGTTCTGCGGACGTATTCTTCCGAGTTTCCAGAGGCTGCCGTCGATAGGCTCGAGAGAGAACTTGGTACGCAGAAAATCATATTCGCGTGCCAGAGCTTCGTCGCGGATAGGCAGACCAGATTGCCCGAGCAGAATAGCCGTGAGTTGGAAGAGACTATCACGGTGCTTGCGCAGGCAGGACAAAGGAGTGGCTATAGCCAGTTCCTCAAACGGGACACTATTCGTATGAAAGCCGAAGTTACGCGCGAGCGAGATATAGAAGGCGTGCTCCCAACTGCCATGCGTGATCTCGAGCAGGCGTGTGATAGATGCTTGCTTGCACTGCAGTCGTTTGCGCAGTAACATTCTTCGCCATCCGTCGGTTATGAGCAAGGGATCGTCAAGGAGTTGTCGCGCGCAGCCTATTCTGCTTTCTGCACTATCCATGCGCATGGCGTCGGTGAGGAGTGATGTGAGGTAGTCTTTGTCCTGCGAGTACTGCAAGGCACACTGCGTCAGCGCCTCACCGCGGGAGTTGAAAACCTGCTTGTCGGCATCGCGGACGACATGGAGGATAACATTGTCGTATGCCGGGTCGGCGTTATGCTTATGGTGATACCAATCGCTCGAATGGATATGAATCTCGACATTACCTACCCACTCACATCCGTCAATGCGGATACGCGCATGGCTATAATCGGGTCCTGCATCACGGTTGTGCTCGCCTACGGAAATGATCTCAATCGGACGACCGTCGGTAGTCTGCTGCGGGAAGTTCGCCCAGAGGCAATGTTCCCAGATGTAATGTAGAAGTATTTCGGGCATAAGAGGTGTCAGGGATCAGTATTCAGTATTCAGGAGAGCGGAGTGAGCATGAGCCAGGTGGCAATCGTGTGCGAGAGTGAGCCGAGCACAATAAACACGTGCCAAATGGCGTGATAGAACGGCCGCTGCTCGTCAAGGTTGAAGAAATATGCGCCAATAGTGTAGAATATTCCCTCCGCAAAGACCCAGAGAAACGCCGCGTGCGGCATATTCCGCCACATAGGTACAATCATCAGCAGTGCCACCCAGCCCATAGCCAGATACAGAGTGAGGGAGAGACGTGGATGTTTGCCGAGCGCGACAAGTTTGCCTACAATACCGGCAATCACACACGCCCAGAGAAAAATGAAAACCGACCAGCCTAACCATCCGCGCACGACAGACAGGCAGATAGGAGAATACGAGCCGGCGATCATGACATAGATGGATATATGGTCGAAGATTCTGAGCCTTGCTTTGTGTACCGGTGCGACAACCAGGTGATACAAGGTTGAAGAGGCGTACATCAGCACCATGCCTACGAGGAAAAGTGTTGCGCCCAGGAGTTGAAGTCGTGGTTGTGCCATTTGCGCCTGCCACGCCAAGCGGATGAGCGGTACGACAATAGCGAACGTGGCAACAAGCGGGAAAAGATGTGTGAGAGTGTTCGCCTTCTCCTCAGCGGGAAGGTCTATCCAGTATTGCTTGAACTTATTCATTACGCGCGTTCCTTAGTATATAGTCGGTGAGCAGTTGATAGACCTCAGCCGCATTTTCAGCATTGCCGCCAGGCAGTGAGCGCAGTAGTTGCAGGTGGCTGTTGATTACGTTGATATCGGCTCTTGCCGCAGGTCCTGTCTGTGCATCTTGTGGCGCCAGATTGTGCACCTTGGCGGCTGTCTGGTCGATAAGCGGCAACAGTACGGAGAACGGAATAGACGTTCCGCGAAGCAGGTCAGCTGCCATGCGGTACATGCAGTTGGTGAAGTTGTTGGCAAATACTCCGGCAACATGCAGTCGTTCGCGATCAGCCTGCGAAGCCTCAATCACTCGCGGCGAGAGCGTCAGCGCCAGCGTATAGATGGCTGCTATGTCGTCGATGTTTTTGCCCTCGATGAACAAAGGTATATTGCTGAAGTCGTCAATCGGTTGCGCCTTGCTGAAAGTCTGGAAGGGATACAGCACGCCGGAGTGCGGTTTGTCGTCGCCAAAGACGGTGACAGGGACAGTACCCGAAGTGTGCACATGCACGGTACGCTCAGGTGCATGTACGGCGGCAATCACGTCGCGCAACGCGTCGTCACGCACGGCATAGATAAACACATCCGCAGATTCGATCAGACGGTCGTTAGCCAGTTGACCGTTGAGCAACTCGTAGGAGTTGAGCATCGGTGCGTCAATACCCTTGGCAGCAAACGCAGCGTGCATGCTCGTTGCCACATTGCCGCGACCAATTATAACTATTTTCATTTCTGTACAAGTATTAAATTCTTTTTAAGCTCGATATTCCCTCGATATTCCCTCGATAAACCCCCGATGGAACGGAACGTTTTGACACTTTTTGTCTTTTTCAGTTTTCCGGTTTCAGTGCTTTGTAGAACTCCGTGACGGCTATGATACCTTTCTCCCAGACGTCAAGATCCATTGACTCGTTGGGCGAGTGGATAGCGTTCTGCTCCAGACCGAATCCCATGAGAATGGTTTTGACTCCGAGCACGCGTTCGAACTCGGCGATGATAGGAATACTACCTCCTCGCCGTGCAGCGATCGGTCGTTTGCCAAACGCGAGTTCAAAGCCGTGTTCGGCAGCCTTGTAGGCAGGCAAATCCAGCGGGCAGAGGTATCCCTGGCCGCCATGCATAGGCGTGACTTTGACGCGCACGCCGGTTGGTGCGATGGACTGCATATAGTCGGCAAACGAACGGCTGATGGTCTCATGATCCTGATTGGCAACAAGCCGGCAGGAAACTTTGGCAAACGCCTTGGAGGGCAGTACGGTTTTTGATCCTTCGCCTGTGTAACCGCCCCATATACCGCAGATGTCGAACGAGGGCCGGCAACTGTTACGCTCCAGCGTGGAGTAGCCCTCCTCGCCGAAGACGTCGGGGACATCGATAGCCCGTTTGTATGCCTCAATGTCAAACGGAATCTGCGCAATCATGGCGCGTTCCTCGTCGGGGATAGGCAGCACATCGTCGTAGAAGTGCGGGATAGTGATACGTCCCTTGTCGTCCACAACTTGCGCCAACATCTGCGTCAGCGCGTTGATCGGGTTGCGCACCGCACCGCCGAAATGTCCGGAGTGGAGGTCACGGTTGGGTCCATCGACCTCAATCTGCCAATACGCCAGGCCACGCAACCCAACGGTGAGCGAGGGTGTATCCTTGCCAATCATCGAGGTGTCGCTGACCAGAATGACATCGCACGCGAGCAGGTCTTTGTGCTGCTCGATGAACGCTGCCAGCGAAGGTGAACCGATCTCCTCCTCGCCCTCGAAGATGAACTTCACTCGGCAGTTCTGTCGATCGGCAGAGCCGTGCATCAGTCCCTCGTGAACGAGGTACTCGAACGCTTTGACCTGAATCATTGATTGCCCCTTGTCGTCATCTGCGCCACGGGCGTATAGACGGCCATCACGGATGGTTGGTTCCCAGGGGTCAGACTGCCAAAGTTCCAAGGGAGCGACAGGCATAACATCGTAGTGGGCATAAACCAGCACCACAGGTGGATTTACGATTTGGTTATTGGGGGTATATTCGGCAAAGACAAACGGATTACCGTCGTTAGTGGGTGCGGGCATTACTTCGGCACGTTGGCAGCCTGCAGCCAGCAGCAGTTCGCGCCAACGTTCGGCACAACGCAACATGTCGGGTTTATGCTCCTGTTCGCAACTGACGGAAGGGATACGTATGAGCGAAGCCCATTCACTGATGAACCGCTCGCGGTTAGCAGATATGTAATCGTTGATGGTCATATTTGTATGGTTATTTGACAGGATTGATGTAATAGAATGCCGTGTCTCCCTCAAGAGTGGCAATAATGTCGTGCAGTATTCGTTCGGGGTGTACTACCCCGCTCTCCCAGAAGTCGTTGGCACCTGACGGCAGACAGCGCTTGCGGAAGTTGTAGAGTCTGCCGTTCTTATAGGCTCGGAACAACGCGTGTTGGCTGTTCATTTCGACAAGTGCCTCGCGGCTCGGGACATTGCATCCGAGCCACACATCGGCATCAGCGAAGGTCAGCAGTGCCTGCTCGAAAGTGAGCGGGATAGATGTCTCACGCGGATCATCGGCAAAGGCGTAGTTGGCACCGGCATCCTTGAACAACGCACCCATGTATGTTCCTCCTGCAGGCACATACCATGTACCGCGGAAGTCCAAACCCGAAACGATGGAAGCCGGTTGGCTGGAACGGAGTGCCGACTGCTGATCTTTCAATGTGTTGTACTTGCGCTCGACATCGGCAAAGATGCTGTCGGCAAGGTCTAATTTGTCGAAGAACACTGCCACAAACCTTATCCACTCGGCACGCGCGAGAGGTGTCGATTCGCGCCACTCGTTGTTGTACAACACGGGAATGCCCACGCTCTCCATTCGTTCGGCTGATTGATCGCTGGGCGAATAGGTGGAGTACAGCATTGCCTGCACGCCGTTGGCAATGATCCGTTCGCAGTCAGGCTGCATGGCGTCGCCCAGGTGCTGACAGGTAGCGGGGAGTTCATGATAACTGACCTCGGGGTTGCACATTCCCGCGAGTTTGTCGAGCAATCCGAGTTCGGCTAACATTCCTATGTGCGTAGCCGAACTGGCACCGAGTCGCTCGAGCGGTTCGGATACGTAGTACGTAGCCATAACGCTATCCGTCTTCCATGGCGCAAACACGCGCACACACTTCATGCCGAGCGTGTCGGTGATCTGAAATCCTGTGGCGTACTTGTTACCGGGTCGGGGCGTGTGAGTACGTTGCACCTTGGCAGTGCATGCTCCGAGCAGGAGCACACACGCCAGGGTAACAATGCAAGCCAAGTTTGGCTTGCGTATATCAGAGGTTCTTGCAAGCATATTCATAACCCGCCATCAGGGCGCGGATATTCGTCTCAACTACAGCCTCACTCTTGCGGGCAAAGACTTTCTGCAGTGCAGTCTTCATGATCTCCGGCTCAATGCCGAGCATAGGAATAGCAGCACCGAGCAGCACCATGTTCGCTGCCTGCACAGGCGCGTTGATCTCTTTGACGAGTGCGTC
>ONHW01000017.1 GCA_900317745.1 uncultured Bacteroidales bacterium
TGTGCCGATGGTGCAAGTAACAGGTTTCCATACAACGGTTGTGAGCGGGTTACCCTTGAATGCTCCGTTGCCGATTGAAGTAACCGTGCTCGGGATAGTAACCGAAGTAAGGTTGCAATTGTAGAACGCACGCTGATTGATGGTTGTCAGACCTTCCTCCAGATTCACACTGCCTAATTTCGTACAGCCGTAGAAGGCGTCCGTGTTAATCGTGGTGATACTTGCAGGCAACGTAACAGACTGCAGATTGGAGCAGCTCTCAAATGCACTTGTACCGAGAGAAGTAACGGGGTACGTGTAGTTGCTGTACGTTACGGATGCAGGGATGGTTACTGTCGTATAAGCCTTATAGACAGACATATCCGAACTCTGGTCTTTGACTACTTGTGCGGTAGTTGTACCCAAGGAAAAATAAAGACCGTTGATTTTGACGATCTCAGCCATAACTGAGCCGCTAATGGCAACAATCAGGCTGCAAACAAGAAGAAGTCTTTTCATAATATTGAGTAATTAAATTTTATGTTCACGATAGCAATCGGACCAGTGACGAATATTTTTCACAAAATCCGCCTACAAAGATACGGAAAAAATATCGTTTTTGCAAATTATTGAAGATTTTTTTGCAGAAAAACATTTTTATTGTTATAAAATTTGCATATATCGATATTTTTTTGTACTTTTGTTGCGATTTTTTGCAAACCTTACTACTTGCAATACACCTAATACTAATTTGCGTGCGCGTTGCGAAGATAGCGCGTGCCGATACAGAATTATAATTCGCATAAAGAAGAATTCAGAAATCGTGATCGAAAGAGGGTGTGCCAAATATGACACGCCCTCACTCTTGATATTAACTCGACAAAGGAACGACAATTCTCCGATAAAACCCCGATGGAACAGCACGTTTTTGCGCAAAAAAGGTATTTTTAGAAGATTTTGCCGAAATTATTTGCATATATGATTTTTTTTTTGTAATTTTGTAGGTTTTTATGAGCGAACCCCTGCCTATGGGCAGATTTGCGAATGGGAAACAGGTGTTGTACGCTGATAAAGACAAATGGATAAGCAATTAACCATTAATCATTCTATACAATGCAAAAACATACAATCTTTGTACTTGCGCTTGCAATAGTAGCGCAATTTGGCTGGGCTGCGAACGTAACAGCCCCGAGTGATATTCCTGCGTATTGGTCATCAGTTGACGGCAAGTCCGGCGGCGAATTGTGGTCGGCCGTCAGTGCCGCGACGAACAAAGGCTTCAAATCTATCGGTTACAACGGTTTGTACTCAGCCTACCTGAAAACCGATGTTTATCCATCGGACTCGGTGGGCAAAGCCGGCAAGATATGGGATATGTACGGCGAGTGCGTGTTCTCATCGGGTAACACATGCGGTAACTATAGCGGTGTATGCGACTGTTACAACCGTGAGCACTCTATCCCCCAGTCGTGGTGGGGTGGCGGCACGGGCGGCATAGGCAACGACATCTTTCATGTGCTGCCTACCGACGGTAAGATCAACGGCGTACGCAGCAACTATGAGTATGGCGAGGTCAATGGTGGCACGAACTGGCGTGGTAACTACTACGGCGCAGCAGGATCGTGGGCTACCGACAAGAAGACCATCGCTTCGACTGCGGGCGAAAGCGTGAAAGGTAGCGGCAATGTGTTCGAACCCAAAGACCAATACAAAGGCGACTGGGCACGAGGCATAATGGGCACAATAGTCAAATGGCAACAATCAAATCTGACGACCGGAAACAACTTTTTCAGCGGCAGTTATACTGCATCCAGCTACTACGGATTGACAAAGAAAGCCGTTGTTCTGCTGATGAAGTGGCACCGCGAGGATCCTGTGAGCCAGAAGGAGATAGACCGCAACAACGGCATACAGGCTACGCAAGGCAACCGTAACCCGTTCATCGACTATCCGTACCTTGCCGAATATATATGGGGCGAGCACTACGGTGAGACGATAGATATGAGCAAACTGATTGCATCGTGCGAGGCAGGGTTTATTCCGGGCAAGAGTGACGGTTGGCGCGGAGGTGAAGCTCCGATTGATCCGTCGGAAACAACATATACCGTTACGTGGTCAGCTAACGGAGCACAACTGAAGGCAGAAGAGGTAGCCAAGAACGGCAAGATAAGCAGTCTGCCCCAGGCACCTGCATCCTGCTCTGCCGAGAGCGAGACATTCATGGGCTGGACCGATGCAGCCATTGCAGGCACGATGGATGATGCGCCTACCCCGCTCTACACCAAAGCGACGGATATCCCAGCCGTGACAGCAGATGTGACGTACTACGCCGTATATGCAAAGGAAGAAGTGACAGAAGGTGCAGCTCCGGCAACATACACGTTTGATGCCGAGAACCAGAGCGGTTGGACCAATACGGCTAACAAGACGAGCACATACTGGCTGCTTGACCAAGGCAAGTCGCTGACCTCGCCTGAGGTTGACCTGGCAGGATTGTCATCCATCCAAGTGAAGATGCGTACATACGGCGGTACACAGTATGACAAACTGCAAGTGGCAGCCGGCAGCAAGGTGCTGACAACCATCGAAGCAAGCAAAGGCAGCACGATGAGCGATTATGAATGGACGAACAGTCAGTCGTTGTCAGGCACATCGCCTATCACGTTCACCTGCTCGAATGCGGGAAGCAACAAAGGTATAGGATTCCAGGCAGTAACAATCAATACAACCGATTCCGGCATATCCTACAGCCGATATATCACGGCTTGCCAAACAGCTACAGAGGTGGTTGCTTTGCCTAAAGCTGTATCGGCAAAGAAGATACTGATCGGCGGCGAGATATACATTCTGGTAGGTGAACAACTGTATAGTGTACAGGGAGTAAGAGTGAGGTAGATGAGGAACACCCCTCCGGCTCCCCTCTCAAAACCACCCCACTTCCGTTGGGCGTGGGGACCCTGGGAGGGGAGTGGAACGTTGAGAGTTAAAGTTGAAAGTATGAAGAAATATATCGTAATAGCATTTGCGCTGGTGGCGCAGTTGAGTATGGCGAACGTTGTGACAGGCGTGGCGGCTATACCCGACGGTTACTATAATGGTGTGAGCGGCAAGAAAGGTGCAGACAACATACTGAACGCATTGCAGACCTGTATATCCAAGGACTATAACGAGATATCCTACAAAGGTCTTGAGCCGCACTATTTGCAGACGGACTTCTACGCCGATACGCTGTGGGATATGTACTCCACGTGCCGGTTTGTATATGAGGACGCCAATATTCCGCAAAAAGCCGTGTGTGACGGATGGAACAAGGAGCATGTATGCTGCCAGTCATGGTTAGGCAACGGTCCGATGGTATCGGATATGTTCAACGTCTATCCGACAGACGCCCGCGTGAACAACCTGCGTTCGAACTACCCGTACGGCGTGGTAGGAACGAACAAAGGAATAAGCGGTGACCCCGATCACCATGCTTTGGGCAAGTTAGGCACCTCAGCCAAATCCGGCGTAAGCGGCACGGTATATGAGCCGGACGACCGATACAAAGGCGACTTTGCGCGCACGTTCTTCTATATGGTAGCGCGCTACCGCAACAACATTCTGAACTCCGGCGACGGGTCGGTAATGTTCACCTCCAGCCCTACTAACCTGACGAGTTACAGTCTGTCGTTCCTGCTGGACTGGCACCGCAATGATCCTGTCAGCGAGAAAGAGGTAGATCGTAACCAAGGCGTGTATGGCGAGCAGAACAACCGCAACCCGTTTATTGACTATCCTGAACTGGTGGAATATATCTGGGGCAACAAGAAAGGCGAACAGGTTGACCTGAGCACGATGATACCTACCTGCGAGAGCATAACGCCAGAGGCGACCGTCAAATACGGCGTGACATGGATGGTGAACGGCAAGAGACTTCGTACAGACTCCGTTAAGGCAAACAGCAAGCCAGCCGCCCTACCCGATGCACCGGCATCCTGCTCGGAGACCAGCGAGAGTTTCTACGGTTGGGCAGGAGGATCATGGGAAGGTGTATTGCCTGACTACCTGCCGATGGATATCATCGAGTTCTCCAACATTGCATACATGCCTGCCGTGGAGTTTGACGTGACATATCACGCTGTGTTTGCTCACAAGGACGTAATCACCAGCGGCAAGGAAGAGGAAACGGTGACTATCGACCTGTCGCAAAACGGCTACAGCAACGGTCAGGAGGTAACGGAGGTTAAGCAAGGTGACGTAACGCTCCTGTTCGGCAAAGGTACGGCAGGCAGCAACGTGCCCAAATACTACAACACAGGCACGGCAGTACGTTGCTACAGCGGCAATACTATGACCGTTAAGGCAGAAAGCATAACCGCTATTGAGATTACCTTCGGCTCCGGCGACGGCAGCAATCCTATCACGGTGAACAAAGGCTCGCTCAACGGCAGCAAATGGACAGGTGAGGCGGATGAAGTGATATTCAGCGTTGGCGGTTCAAGCGGTCACAGACGTATAGCCGGAGTAACAGTGACGCTGAACGGCGAGAGTACGATGGTAATTTACACCGATTATATGACCAGTTGCGACGCGGGCACAGGTATTGACAATACAGCAACGGATACTCCAGCAGCAACAAAAGTGCTGCGTGACGGACAACTGATAATCATTGTGGACAACAAAGAGTACAACATCTTAGGATTCTAAACATGAAAAAGACACTATTCATACTTATCAGCCTTGTTCTGAGCATCGGTTTCGCCGTGGCGGAAGATATGCCTGCGGGCTATTACGATGCAGTAAACGGAACGAAAGACGGCAAGCTGAAAGGTACACTGAAACTGATCATCCGTGACCACACGGTTATCCCGTACGGTGATGATACGTGGGAGGTATTCTACTACTGCGACCAGGATGAGAACGGCTACTGCATGGATATGTACTGCGACGACTGGGAGAAGTTCGGAGCACCGGGTTCGGCTGTGTCAGGGTGTAACATAGAGCACAGTTTTGCCAAGAGTTGGTGGGGTGGCGCAAAGAATGATGCCTATAAAGACTGCTACCACCTTAATCCGTCCAACAGCGTTGCGAACAGTGCACGCAGCAACTATCCGCTGGGCGTGCCGGTAAAAGATGTGAAGACGGCAGGCTCATTGAAAATAGGAAAGATTCACCACGAGACCCTGGATGTGGACTTCAGCGTGTTTGAGCCGAAAGATGAATACAAAGGCGACTTCGCACGCGCGTACTTCTATATGGCTACGTGCTACGGCAAAGATATCAACGGCAACTTTGACCCAACCATTTGCTCTGCATATCAAGGCTGGCGGCTGGATAACAAAGATGTCGGTTCGAAGTTCGCCATGCAGAATGACAACTACCTTGAGTTTCAACCCTGGGAACAAGAGGTGCTGATTACATGGCACAGACAAGACCCCGTAAGCGAGAAAGAGATCAAGCGTGCGGATGCAGTGAGCAATTTCCAGCACAACCGCAACCCGTTCATCGATTATCCGTATCTTGCCGAATATATCTGGGGTGCGCACGCGGGCGAAGAAGTGAATATGGCACAGTTGATAGCCTCGTTTGAGGACGGATTCGTCCCGGGCGTAAGCAACGGTTGGCGAGACGGAGAAGTGCCGGTTGTAGTGAAGCCTAAGTATGGCGTGACATGGATGGTAGATGGCGATGTCTTGCGTCTGGATTCCGTTATGGAGAACAAGAAAGTAGTTACCCTACCCGATGCTCCCGAGTCGTGCTCAATGGAGAGCGAGACGTTTATGGGCTGGACCACCACACCTATCCAAGGCACAAGCGACCTGGCACCCGAGGTGCTTTACACAACGGCGGCAGAACTGCCGGCTATCGTTGAGGATATAACATTATATGCCGTGTTTGCAAGAGAGAATTCACAATCAGGTGCAGCACCGACTGTATATACCTACGATGCCGAACATGAACAGGGCTGGACGAACACAGGCACAGACAAAGGTTCGTACTGGCTGCTGGATTCGGGCAAAGAGTTGACCTCACCGGAAATTGACCTGGCAGGATTGAGCACTATCACAGTAAGTATTGCCACGTACGGAGGCAAAGAGTACAACACACTGCAGATCAAAGCCAACGGAGAAGACATTGGCTCGATTTCGACCGACAAAGGCACAACGCTAACCGAGTTCACATGGACGAACACCGCTTCGCTGACAGGTATATCGCCTATCACGTTCTACAGCAATTACGGCTCAAACAAAGGCATACGTATATCTTCAGCAACCATCAATGCTACAGGTGCAAGCGTTACGTATGACAGGTATATCACCTCATGCACAGAAATAACCGATTTAACAGTTCTTCCCGCCAAACCGGCAGCAACAAAAGTGCTGCGCGATGGGCAGATCGTGATCATCTGCAACGGACGAGAGTACAATATACTGGGGCTGTAGATGAATTGAAAATTGAAAATTGAAAATTAAGAAATTATAACAACAAAAACACAATCTTTATGGCAGAAGAAAAAATTCCCGTAAACCTGTTAGCGGATTTTGCACCGGTCTCCACAGAGACATGGAAGAACAAGATCATCGCTGACTTGAAGGGCGCCGACTTCGACAAGAAGCTCGTATGGCGCACCCCGGAAGGCTTCAACGTACAGCCTTTCTACCGTCGTGAAGACCTCAAAGGTCTGAAGACAACGGCTTCCGCACCCGGACAATTCCCATACGTCCGCGGTACACGTACCAACAACGAGTGGGATATCCGTCAGAACATCTGCGCTTGCCAGAACGCCCGCAAGGCTAATGCCAAAGCACTGGAGGTACTGAACAAAGGTATCAACTCCATCGGTTTCTGCTTGAGCAAGGAGAAACTGAATTACCACTTCATCAAGGTATTGCTGCAGGATATCCGCATTGATGTTATCCCTGTTAACTTCACCGTTTGCGCCTGCAAAGCTCCCGAGCTGGCGAACATCCTCGTTCGTTACATCGGTCGCGAGTACAAGGGCACAGACATCAAGCTGTTCCGCGGTTCAATCAATGTCGATCCTATCAAGGCTATGCTCATCAAGGGCAAACCGCTGAGCCGCGAGCAAGTGAGTGAGAAAATTGCTGCCGTGGTTAAGGCTGCCAAATCGCTGCCCGGATATCGCGTAGTAGGCGTAAACAGCGTTGTACTGAACAACTCAGGTGCTTATGCAACTCAAGAACTGGCTTACGCTCTGGCTTGGGGTGCCGAGTACATGACCATGCTGACCGAAGCCGGTGTGCCTAACTACCGTGCCGCCAACGCTATCCGTTTCAACATGGGTATTGGTGGTAACTACTTTATGGAGATTGCCAAGTTCCGCGCTGCACGTCTGCTATGGGCAAAGATCGTTGAGGCATACAAAGCTCCTATCTTCACTACCGCGCTGAAGAACGCAGCCAAGATGAACGTCAGCGCCGAGACGAGCAAGTTCAACATGACTATCTTCGATGCATACGTCAACCTGCTGCGCAGCCAGACCGAGACGATGAGTGCCGCTTTGGTAGGCGTGGACGAGATCACCGTTACGCCGTTTGACGTGACTTACGAGCGTCCGACAGATTTTGCTGAGCGTATAGCCCGCAACCAGCAGTTGCTGCTCAAGGAAGAAGCACACTTCGACAAGATCGTTGACCCCGCTGCCGGATCGTACTATCTGGAGAACCTGACCGCATCTATCGCTGCAGAGGCATGGAAGCAGTTCCTGGGTATTCAGGAGCAAGGCGGAATGTACCAGATGGTTGCTGAAGGCAAGGTTCAGGAGCATATTGCTGCCAACCTCAAGGCTCGTCTGCAAGATGTAGCCAAGCGTAAAGAGGTGCTACTGGGCTCGAACCAGTTCCCGAACTTCACCGAGGTGGCTGCTAAGAAGATCAAAGCTGATGCCGGTGCTTGCAGCTCAATCTGCAACTGCAAGAGCAAACCTCAGGCATCCTGCGGATGTGGCGAGAAGTGTGAGAACGCTCTGCCTACCCTGCCCGTGGCTCGTGCTGCCGAGGAGTTTGAGACCTTGCGTCTGGAGACCGAGGCAAGCAAGAAGCAGCCTGTTGCATTCATGCTGACTATCGGTAACTTGGCTATGCGTATCGCACGAGCACAGTTCAGCTGCAACTTCCTCGCGTGTGCAGGATATAAGGTAATAGACAACAACGGCTTCAAGACCGTTGCTGAAGGTATCAAGGCTGCCAAGAAAGCCAAGGCGGATATTATCGTGCTATGCTCGTCGGATGACGAATATGCAGAACTCGCACCCAAGGCATGGAAGGTACTGCAAAAGATGGACGAGCAGAAACGCCCGATGTTCATCGTAGCCGGTGCACCGGCTTGCATGGAAGACCTGCAGAAGCTCGGCATCGAGAACTTCATCCACGTACGCGTAAACGTACTGGATACACTGAAGAAATTTAACGCCCAACTCCTTAAAAAGTAAAAGCAATGAAACCAGATTTTAAGCAAATTGATATCAAACAGGTTTCAGCCTCTAAGGTGCTGGGACCTAACACCGCCGATTGGCAGACGCCGGAACTGATTGACGTCAAGCCGATCTATACCAAAGAAGACCTGAAAGGTATGGAGCACTTGGATTATGTATCCGGTATTCCTCCGTTCCTTCGTGGCCCGTACAGCGCTATGTATCCGTTGCGTCCGTGGACTATCCGTCAGTATGCCGGTTTCTCCACTGCAGCTGAGTCGAATGCGTTCTACCGTCGTAACCTCGCCTCGGGTCAGAAAGGTCTGTCAGTAGCCTTCGACCTGCCGACCCACCGCGGCTACAATGCCGATAACTTGCGTGTGGTAGGTGACGTAGGTAAAGCAGGCGTAAGTATCTGCTCGCTCGAGGATATGAAGGTGCTGTTCGCAGGTATTCCTTTGAACAAGATGTCCGTATCCATGACCATGAACGGTGCTGTGCTCCCTATCCTCGCCTTCTACATCAATGCTGGTTTGGAGCAAGGAGCCAAGCTCGAAGAGATGGCTGGTACTATACAGAACGACATTCTGAAGGAGTTTATGGTGCGTAACACGTACATCTATCCTCCTAAGTTCTCGATGAAGATCATCGCTGACATCTTCGAGTACACCTCGCAGAACATGCCTAAGTTCAACAGCATCTCTATCTCCGGCTACCACATGCAGGAGGCAGGTGCTACGGCTGATATCGAGTTGGCATACACGCTGGCTGACGGTATGGAGTATCTGCGTGCCGGAGTGAACGCCGGTATGGATGTTGATACTTTCGCTCCGCGTCTGTCGTTCTTCTGGGCTATCGGTATGAACCACTTCATGGAGATTGCCAAGATGCGTGCCGGACGTATGTTGTGGGCAAAGATTGTTAAGTCGTTCGGCGCGAAGAACCCGAAATCGATGGCTCTGCGTACGCACTGCCAGACCTCTGGCTGGTCGCTCACCGAGCAAGACCCGTTCAACAACGTAGGCCGTACATGCATCGAGGCTATGGGTGCCGCACTGGGTCACACACAGTCGTTGCACACCAACGCTCTGGACGAGGCTATCGCTCTGCCGACAGACTTCAGCGCACGTATAGCACGTAACACACAGATCTATATCCAGGAGGAGACGAAAATCTGCAAGGAGATCGATCCGTGGGGTGGCTCATATTACGTAGAGTCTCTCACCAAAGAGTTGATGGAGAAAGCCTGGGCACATATCCAGGAGATCGAGAAACTGGGCGGCATGGCTGCTGCTATCGAGACCGGCATTCCTAAGATGCGTATCGAGGAGGCTGCTGCACGTACGCAGGCTCGTATCGACTCCGGCAACCAGAAGATCATCGGCGTGAACGAGTATCGTCTGGATCATGAAGACCCGATCGATATCCTTGAGATCGACAACACAGCCGTACGCACCGAGCAGGTTGAGCGTCTGAAGGATCTGCGTGCTCACCGCGACGAAGCAGCCGTGCAAGCCGCTTTGGCAGAGATCACCAAGTCTGTTCAGGCTTGGGCAGACGGTGGCAAGGGCGAGAACCTGCTGGCATTGGCAGTCAAGGCTGCCGGTCTGCGCGCTTCGCTCGGCGAGATCAGTGATGCCTGCGAGAAGGTCGTAGGACGTTATAAAGCAACCATTAGAACAATTTCAGGCGTGTACGCATCAGGAACAAAGAACGACGCAGACTTCCAGGAAGCCTGCCGTCTGACGGCAGAGTTTGCCAAGAAAGAAGGTCGTCAACCCCGTATCATGATTGCTAAGATGGGTCAGGACGGTCACGACCGTGGTGCCAAGGTTGTAGCAACGGGTTATGCTGACTGCGGCTTCGATGTGGATATGGGACCGTTGTTCCAGACTCCGGAAGAGGCAGCCAAGCAGGCTGTTGAAAATGATGTGCACGTACTCGGCGTAAGCTCGCTGGCTGCAGGTCACAAGACCTTGATCCCGCAAGTGATTGCCGAGCTCAAGAAACTGGGGCGTCCGGACATCATGGTTACCGCCGGTGGCGTTATCCCTGCTCAGGATTATGACTTCCTGTACAAAGCAGGTGTAGCCGCCATCTTCGGTCCCGGTACGCCGGTTGCCTACTCCGCCAAGGTAGTTATGCAACTGCTGATGCAGGAGTAAGCAAACTGTGCTGAATACGATAAGAGCGCGTCAATTCATCTTGACGCGCTCTTGCTATTCAGTCGGTTCTGAAGGCAGGTTATCTGTCACTCAGAGATTAGCCTCCATATCAGCGGATAGATTCAAAACCTTTTCCGAAGACTCCGGATACGTTCGCCTGGCTTACGAAGGCATTCGGGTCGATATCGCGTACGATGCGCATGATTTGCTGCGCCTCGTGACGACGTGCAAGTACAGTAACGACGTGCACGGACTGCTTGGAGTACCACCCCATCCCATCCAACACAGTCACGCCACGGTTGACGGTCGTGTTGATGGCAGTGGCAATCTCGGCATAGTGGTTCTGCGAATAAATGAAGAACTGCACCGAACGTCGCAGGTGGCTCATCATCACATCCACCGACAGGGTATAAGACACCGTCATGCATAGTCCGTACAGAATACGGCGCGTCTTGAAGTCGGCAATCTGTTGCGGAGTTATGCAGTCGAACGTGAACTTGTCGGGCAGCGGCAGCATATACGACGAAGCGATAATAATCAGGTCGCAGATGATCATCACGCGTCCAAGCGAGATGTCGCGGTAATGATGCACAACCTTAGCCACGATATCCGTACCGCCTGACGAACCGTTGTTAGCCATCACTATTCCCAGCGCAACACCAAAAGCCAGGCCGCCCACGATACAAGCCGACACAGGGTCGTCGATCAGCGGTGTGTCACGGATAGGTATGACACGGTACCACATCGCCAGCGTGAGCGTACCGAACAGCGTGCGGACACAGAAACGCCAATCTACCGTAAAATATGCAATCGCCAGCAGGATGACATTGAACACCAGCGTTGTCAGCCAAACAGGAATAGAGCCTCCGTACAAGGCAAACGTCTCGGGAAACATGCCGCTGGTGGCGTAGTAAATGATAGCACATATACCCGTCAGTCCGCCACTAACGATGTTCTGCGGCAGGATAATCCAGTTGACAATCATTGCCATGGGGAACATAGCCAGGAAGATAAGGACGTACTCGACAGCCGTCTTGATAGGTGTCTGGCCGTAATGTCCACCGTAAAGTTGTTCGTGTAAGGATTTATTCATGTATCAGATATGTTATATGCTTTGCGGATGCAAAGGTACAAAAAAATTCTCACATTTGCAAATAAAAAGTAAGCATAAGCGATTATTTATCACATTCGGTACAGTTTTTGTGGCACTGAGACAGAAAATTACAGCAAACAGATGGAAAAAGATACAACAATAAAGAAAGATGTCGCCCTGGTGTTGGGTTCGGGCGGAGCACGCGGTTTGGCACACATCGGTGCCATTGAGGCACTGGAGGAAAACGGCTACAGGATACGTTCAGTATCGGGCTGCTCGATGGGTTCGATCATTGCGGGCATGTTCTGTGCCGGCAAACTGCAGGAAAGCAAAGAGTGGTTTCTGTCAATCAAACGGCAAGAGATCTTCCAACTCACGGATTTCTCCATAACCGGCAACTCACTGGTGAAAGGCACGAAGGTGATCAAAGCACTGCAGGAGATTGTGCCGGATTGCAATATCGAGTCGTTACCCGTACCTCTAACTCTGGTTGCTTCCGACCTGCTGACGACAGATGAGGTGGTGTTCCGCAGCGGTTCGCTGTTTGAGGCGATACGTGCGTCGATATCCATACCGCTATTCTTCCAGCCGGTACAATGGCAGGGACGACTGCTGGTAGATGGCGGCATACTCAATCCCTTACCTCTGAAGCAGGTACAGCGCCACGAGGGAGATATACTTGTAGCGATGAACATATCCGGCAAGGACGGTCTGACCATCGAACACAAAACCTCCGACCTCCTGAAGATTGCCAACGTCCTGCAGCAGCAGCGTTTGCCGCACATGCCCAAGGCGATACAGCAGTTACGCGACAATGTCAGCCAGCGTCTGACAGCCATCGACCGTGCCAAACGACTGAGTCTGCAAGGTACGGTGAACTATGTAACGATGCTCGACAGAATGTCCGACATGCAGATTCAGCAGAGCACCCTGCTCGCTCTCCAACTCACGCCACCGGATATGCTGGCAACTATGCCGCAGTATGCGTTCAACACCTTTGATTTTGACAAGGCGGAACAAATCATCGCCGAGGGTCACCGACTGATGAGCGAGGAAATTAAGAGGTATGAGAATGCGTAACGCGCCCTATATCAAACAGGCTTGCGCGACAGACGCACATACAAGCGAAAGAGCATAGGCGGGACAGTGACTGCCATCAGCAGAACAACCGACATGCCGATGAGCGTAACTACGCCCAAGGAGTGCATGGCAGGATGAACGGCTAACACCAGTATCCCCACACCAATCAACATAATGAGCGCCGACAGCAGGATGGATTGCCGGTACTGAGGTAAGATAGGCTTGCCTGTACGATGCTCGTACAGCAGGCCTTCTACGATAAAGATTGTATAGTCGTCACCCTGGCCGAAGATAAACGTGGCAAGAATGATATTCACGATATTAAACTGAATATCGAACAGTTGCATGATTGCCAGGATCCATACCCAACTCAATGCCATCGGGACGAACGCAATCAACGCCAGCCAGAAATTGCGGAAACTTAGCCACAGGAATGCAAACACAATCAGTGAGCAGCACACGCCGATATAATCGAAATCGTCACTCAACCGTTGCGTGAGTTTGCTCATATCGAATGCTTTGACAGGTTTCCACGAGGTCAGTAGATCATAGAACGGCGCAAAGGCGTCAGGACGGAAGCCTGTAGCCACCGCCTCTGTGCGTATGGTGCTAACCAGGCTGTCGGCAGAGTGAGTGTTCCAGTACGTCTGCCACTGCTCCGCACGGGTAGATTGCGTGCTTGTGGCAGGTGAATCCGAATTGAAGATATTGAAAGCCTGCATATCCGCACGCTGCTCAGGCGACATGTAGTTGATATGATTGAGGTTGGAATCAAACCATTTACCATTTGACCATTTACCATTTTCATATTTACCTTCTGTCATTTGCGAGGCGATGAGGTACGTACCCATGGCAATCGTGAGTGCTACCACCAGCCATTGACCGGCAGCAATATGTTTGGCGCGAGGTGCAACAGGCAACTTGATCTCTCTGACAGGTGTCGGCTTGGCGGACATCATGTGCGGAAGAACGAAGATGCAGAACAAGATTGTACCTACCAGCATTGCCGAGGCAAATATCCCCAGGTGTCTGAGCGCCGTAGCCTGCAAAGGGATAAGTGCCAGGAACGCACCTACAGTAGTTATATTTCCCACCACGAGCGGCGAGAGAACTTCCTCCAAGGTCTGCCGCACCGATGAGGTGTAACGCTGATGAACAAGCAGGTGCAGCGGATAATTGACGGCTATACCGATCAGCACACTGCCTATACCCAACACAACAGCACTAATAGTAGGCGTAACGATTCGCAACACCGCCATACCCATGAGCCAGCCGAACGAAACAGAAAGGAGAATAAGCCATAGATCTCTGCGACGCGGAAACGAATATGCGAGCAGCAGGATGATCAGCACTAGCGAAAGACTGATGCAGAGTATCGTATCGAGTTTGATACGCCGGGCATTGCTGACAGATATTACCGGTGCGCCTGTCCAGCGTATATGCAGCGTGGGAAAATGCTGCGCTACCCGATCGGTGATTGTTTGTAATGAGTCGATGAGCAAGGCGTTGCGTTGGGTTTCGGTGCTGCCGTACGGCGAGTCGTAGAAGGCAAAGGATCTGTTGAGCGTTGAGCGTTGAGCATTGAGCGTTGAGAGTTCGATCAGTCCTAAAGGGTCATAAACGATAGCCGTACTTAGGATGCTTGCTCCGGGGATCGCTAATATTGCCTTGTCGCGCAGCAATGCCGCGTTGACAGCCTGCGGCGTGAAGATTGAATCGAAGCGCGCATACACACTATCGGCAATCCTGTAAGGCATTTGGCTGTACAAAGCCACCAAACCCTCTGCCGGATCAGGTTCGGCAAGTTGTCCGCCAGCCATACGGCAGTCAATACTATCCGCTAATTGCCAGACAGCCTCTTCGCGCAGGCTGTCGCCCTCCACCACCAGCACCAGACGAGTGGCAGACTGCTGCGACTGATACTGTGCCAACGCCTCACGATTGTCATCGTCCAGAGGCAGGAAATCCATGATATCCTCGCTAAAATGCAAGGACGCAGCCAGAGCGACGAACACCAGCAGCACCAATGCTACCCCGCTCCACAGCCATCGGCGGCGAGTAACGAAAAAATCGTATATGCGGAGCAACAGATTCTTCACGGGAAGATTTCTTTCCTATCGTTCGTCTATAAACTTGACGGGTTTGCGACTTTTGGCAGGGAAATTGATTTGCCGGATCACATCATCGGGCAAGATCTCCACCAGCGGTGCTACACGCAGACGGCTGCGGAAATGATCCTTGAGCGTCTTGATAGCATCGTCCGGCAAGATAGGTTCGCGCAGACTGATGCGCACAATCACTTCGTCAGTACCTGCATCCGATGGGCGCACGACAACCACGTAACTGCCTACAAAAGGCGTGTTGTCCAGCACATCGTTGATAGCCGGCGGATAGATGGTTGTGCCCTTGAGTTTGATCATGTTGTGTTTGCGTCCGATGAGCGGTGTGAGTCGGTAGGAGTTTCTACCGCAGGCACAAGGCGCAACGACCTTGGCGGCTATATCTCCGGTTCGGAAGCGCAAGAGCGGCATACCCTCGACGCCCAAGGTGGTGATAACAATCTCTCCGGGCTGACCATCAGCAACAGGCAGATCATCCTCACCGATAATCTCCACGATGATCAGTTCGGGATGCACGTGTCCTCCGCACGCATGTTCGCACTCGCTGAACGTAGCGGACATCTCGGTGGAGGAATAGGTGGCGTAGAGTTCGACCTCGGGCCACTTGTCGTGAATACGTTGTCCGAGCAGGTTGAGGCGGAACTGCTGGTCACGCAATCCCTCGCCTATGCCTATGATTTTGCGGATAGACGAGTGGCGGTAATCAATATTGTGCTGCTCGGCGTACTCTATAAGCCTAAGAATGAACGACGGCACACACATGATAGCCGTAGGATGCAGGCGGTTGATTGTATCCCATTGCAGTTCGGGAATACCGTTACCTACGCGGATAATACTTGCTCCCATGCTGCGTATGCCCAGCCAATATGCCAAGCCTGCCATGAAGCGTTTGTCGATAGTGGTCATCAGTTGGAGTATATCTCCCTTGTGCAGTCCTGCACAGGCAAACGACTTGTGCTCGTTGTACGCCAGGCGTTGCAAGTCAGCCTCGGTACAACCGAAGAGGACAGGATCGCCCAATGTGCCGGAGGTGGTGATATAATCGATTATATCCTCGCGCGGGACGCACAGAAAATCATCGTTATACCGCTGCAGATCAGCCTTTTCGGTGAACGGAAGGCGTTGCAAGTCGGCTATGGTACGTATCGACTCGGGGTCGATAGCATGCTCGGCAAACATTCGCCGGTAGTACGGCGAGTGAGCCGCCAGATAGGCAATCTGCTTGCGCAGCAACTCCTCCTGAAACAAGCGTATTCGCTCTATAGATTCAAATTCGATATCCATTGTAAAAATTCATTTTTCCATTGTCGGCACTCCTCCGTGCCTTTTGTATCCGATGCGCCAAAACCGTGACCGCCTGTCGTGTATTGGATATACCGGTGCGGCACATGATTGGCATTAAGGGCAGAATCCAGCAGTTCGGAGTTTCTGTATTTGACAACAGGGTCATCGATACAGTTAACCAGAAAGACAGGCGGGCATGTAGGCGAGATATGTTTCTCCAGCGACAGAGAGTCACGCATCGACTGATTGAGGTGTCTCCACACACCCAAAGCGCCACGGCGTGAGCGGTGATGCACGTAGCGGTTGTCAGCCATCGTTACCACAGGATAAACGGGGCAGACGAATGCCGGTTTGTACTGCGTGCGGTTGTGTGTGGCACTCATCATACACAGATGTCCTCCGGCAGAAAAGCCCATGACACCGATGCGCGCCGTGTCGATATGCAGCGAATCAGCGTGCTGATAGACGTAACGCAAAGCATCTTCCACATCGATGAGCATGTTCGGGTATTTGTTACCCAATCCTATCACGCGATAGCCCAGGCAGTAGGCGCTGATACTTGCCACGCGGTACTTGAGCACAAAGGCGTTGATACCGTTTCTGTTCAGCCATTGTGCCACCTGTCGACCTTCATACTCCATGTCGTGCCAGCAGTAACTGCCACCCGGACAAACGATAACAGCCATGCCTGTATTGGCGGCACTGTCAGCCGGATACGCATACAGGCGCATGCTGCCGGCACCTTTCAGCACCAGACGGTCGGCGTCACTATTCGTTGCCGAAACGGCGTGAGAGAGTATCAATAAGCAGGCTAAAATTATCCGTTGCAATCGTCGCATAAGGCTTGTACTGTTTGTTGTGCGGTCATGGCTGTTCCGCACAGGCCGTGCAGGAAGATATTCTGACCGGACATATAGAATCCTTTGACATGTGTTCGCACCGATCCGACAGGTTCGGACATTCCGAACATCGCACCTTCGGGTGTGAGATAGTCGTCGCGGTAGGTCAGAGAGGTAGAACTGAAAATATCAATCATCTGCTTGCGGATGTCGGGATAGACCGACTCGATGAGCGACAGCACCTCCTGTTCCTTGCGTTGCTTGAACGCTTCGTATTCGGCATAATGTGCCTTGCGGTCCGCCTGCCAGGACAAGAGTTCGGCGTAATCCATCGGCATAACCGTTTCAATGGTTCGTGCAAACTGCTGTCCGCGTTCGCTGCATGGCGTAAGCAGCAGCATACGTTGCTCGGGCAGATAATGCGTCACGGGGTCATAAGGCAACGAGTCGGGCTGCAAGCGGATATACGTCTTGAACGAACCGAATGTTTCCGGCGTGGCTTCGATACGTTTGCGCGTCACGTTGCGGTACAATGGCAGATCGGTCAGCCGTAGCAGTTGCTTGGGGTGCAAAGTGTTCACAATCCTGTCGAACGAATACGTACGATTGACGGTAGCAACGGCAAAACAATCATTGTGCTGTGCGATGTTTGTCACCTTCTCACCGGTCATTATTCTGCCGCCATGACGAATGATAAATAATGCCAAATTATCGGCTAAATTTTGACTGCTTCCGACAAATCTGTAAACGCCTGATTTACACTGCTCCCACTCGGGTTTTCCTATCAGGTTTTCGGGTATAAGGTCTAGGATTGTCTCGATAACGTCCGCATGCAGTCCCAATCCAGTCAGCATATTGGTCACAGCACCCTCCGGTTCCAAGCCGGAAAGGATATGCATGCCGGTGTACCATGTCTCTCCGTTACGTTGGTACGAATACAATCCTCCGCCAATGACAGGCAGTTGCTCGAGCAAGGTCACCTCGTAGCCGCGTTGTGCCAACAATGCGCCTGTGAACAATCCTCCTACTCCGGCGCCGAGAATACCTACGCGCATACGATTGGAGTGCAGCAGCGCATCGTAATGGAGTTCAAAGGATTTGGCACGTTTCTTATACGTTGCGCCCCACAGTTTGTCGTCGGCAGCAACTACGGGCAGAATTGTCAGCCGCACATCAGCCGGCTTGAGCACAAACCGGATCTTGCCCATATAATCGCACATTCCCTCGATGAGCAAAGGCTGCACAGGCAAGCCGTAATGCTCGGCGTAATAGAATGCTCCACGGTGAAAACGTCCGATCTCTCCGGTAGTGGTGCGCGTTCCTTCGGGGAAGACAAAGAGCGAGTAGCCTTCGCCCAGCACACGCTGGATAGCCGCGTCGCGTTGCTCGTCGCTATAGCAGGTAGGTATGCAGTCCGAGTAGCGCGCTACCACGCCCAGGAACGGGTTGTACCACACATAATCCTTGACAATCATCACCATCTTTTCCGTAAGCGACAGAGTCAGGATAATATCGATGAACGACTGATGATTGCTGATGATCACCGCCTGTCGGTCAGTCAGCGCAGCCTGATCGGTGTTGACTGTCAGTCGCAATCCGGTAATCAACCGGGTGAAGTGTGCCGCCATACGTTGCACAAACCGATGGTATCGTGCCCGCGAAGCCGCGTTACGACCGTGAATAAGGAAGAACAGCCATGTATAGGGATTGACCATGAACAGCATGACTACACCGAAATACAGGAAACTGATTATCGTTCGCCAGTACATATTGATGTAGCCGAACAATAATGCTCCTATGCACAGGAAGCAGTTAAGAATACTGATGCGCGTAAAGTCTCGTGCCGGCACAAAATGACTGACTCTTTCCTCCTTAGGCGGATAATAGACGCGTATGGGCACAGGTACGAGCGGCACATTATGCCACGCGGCAAACACGAGCAGTTCGAGTTCCGCCTCATAGCGGCTGGTGAGGATACCCAATCCGTAGAGCTGATGCAAAGGATACAGTCGCATGCCGGTTTGCGTGTCAGGCAGATGAATAGTCGTCTGCAAGGCAAACCAGAAGTTGGAGAACCGGTTGGCGAACTTGCTTTTGCCGGGCATATTGTCGTCAGTAAACTGCCTGCTGCCCACAATCAGCGCATTGGGATGCACATCGTGCGCGCGTAATATAAGAGGTATATCCTCGGGATAATGCTGACCGTCACCATCGATGGTCAGAGCGAAATCATACCCCATGTCCAGCGCCTTGCGAAAGCCGGAAACGAGTGCCACACCTTTGCCGCGGTTACGATCATGTTGCACAATAGTCAGCGGAAAACCGATGTTCTGCAGCAAGGCGTACGAATCATCGGTGCTACCGTCCACAACAACGATAATATCGCGCATGTACTGATGTACACGGCGAACCACATCCACAATCGTTCCGGCATTATTGTACGTCGGAATCAGGGCACAAATATGTTGCTGTGAACTGCGCATACAATTCGGTTAATGACTTGTCACGTATCTCTATTTTACTTCCGTTAATAACAAACACGACCTGCATCTCCGGCGTTATCGGCTGTCGGAACTTCAGGTTTTTGATAGTATTGAAGTGTACGGTTCTGCCAAACTGCTGCGAGGTCAGATCCTCTGCAATCTGCACGAGGCAGGCTCCGGGCACAATAGGCTGACCGGGAAAATGCCCGGCAAAGATCGGATCGCTGCTATCGAAGCATACAAGATGCATAAACCCTGCATCTGCCTCCGAATTGACCCCGATTATCCTGCACGATTTACTTCGCAACGACATTGCTGAATTCAATTATAGTTGTGTCACCGTTTTTCTCGATGAGTTCAACGCGCTGCGCTACCCCGCCCGACTCATCCATAACGATATTTACCGACTTAAACATACGCTTCGACTCGCGCTGCAGTTTCGGGTCGTTGGCATTGTTGCCGGCTATGGCGGACATAATCATCTTGAGCAGGCGTTGCACCTGCGGATTAACGTTACTCTTGTCGCCATCCATCTCCCAAACCATCGTTTGCGGCGAGGTGTATGCCCAACGCATATAGTCTGGTGAGCGATACGTCATGTGCCCGGCGGACACTTGCGGCTCGCTCATCATGGCAACAGATTTCGTCTGTACGAAATCCGCCTCAATGCTCATTATGACAGTCAGTAAGAGTGCTAACATACATCAATTGGCTACCAGGTAACATCCGCCCATAATCAACAATATACCTACCCATTGCGTCCAGGCTATATGCTCGTGGAAGACAAACATTGCGGCAATCATTCCGAACACATACGCCAGACTGCTCAGCGGGTACGCCTGCGAGAATGCCCAGTGTTTGAGTATGTACATCCACAGCAATCCGGCTGCCGTGAACGACACACCGCAGGCGAGCCACCACCAGTTGGTGAGCTGGCTAACGACAAACGCCCAACTCCAGGAAACGGTACCCATAGCTTTGAGCGCCAGTTTCATGAACATCTGCCCGCCGCACAGGAGCAGGCTTTGCAGCAATGCCAATAGCAGTAGTCGAATCACGGCAGACTTACTCTTCGTTAAACTCTTTGCTTTTTGCGCGCAGATGAACAATCACTGCGTCAAACAACGGAAAATCTTTATACTCGATGTAGTACGACCACTCTTCAGGGAAATCTTTCTCCATCTGTATAGCCATCTTCGTGCCACGCGGGAAGCGGTCGGTATTGGAGTCGGACGATTTGAATCCGCGCAAGTTGTATGTGCCGTACACGCGGTTGGTGGTCTCGTCCTCGTTAAGAATCACAATACGGCAGCTGAAGTCCGACTGCGAGGTCTCGTTAACAACGCGCACCTGATTGTACGTTTCTTCAGGACCCTCGATCACAAAGATGTTTTTGGCACTTGCATTTGTCAGCACCAGCAGCATAGCCAAGGCGCTAATGATGAATCTTGCTTTCATAATACAATAAGTTATTTGGTTGTAAAAACAGTTACTTTTGCTATGTTTTGCGTTTTGTCGCCTATGTGGCAGAGCACCGCATCCCAGGCATCCACCTGCTCGTCGAACTCAATGAGCAACGCGCTGCGGATCAGTCCGAGACTCAGTTGTGCGGTTATATCCGTCATTGCGCATGCCACGGACTGCCAGCCTTGCGAATAGGTGGCGTTGTAGCCGTGATTGCCGGTCATGATGGCTATGAGCGAAGCCACCGTATTGTGCGTAGATTGGATGAACGGCGTAGGTTTGAGTTGCTGCTCATCGGAGTCAATCATATCTTGCAGAAAACGCATGGATTGCAACATACACCCCCATTGCGTGGCGCAAACGATAGCGTCCGGCATATTTATCCCCGTGTCCGCCATTGCCTGCCTAACGGCAGCTACAACACGCCGCATTTGTGGTGTCATACGTCGTGCCTCGGCGGCACTGACGAACTTACCCAACTCTGCATCTTCGGGCAGTGCAAAGGAGCATGACGCAGGCGATATGCTGTCCAATATTGCTACCGGCAGGTCTGTGCCTTCCGACGAAAGCACAACAGATGACTCGTTGCCGCCAAAGCCGAACGAGTTGCATAGCACATGGCTGAGCGGTTGGCAGAGCGTATGCGCAGCAGGCTGAATCAGTCCCTCTGCGGTTTGTGACCAATTCAGGTTAGCCGGCACGAACCCGTGCTGCATAGCCAGCAGGCAGATCACAGCCTCTATACCTCCGCTGGCGGAAGTGGTGTGCCCGGTAAATGCTTTGGTGCTGCTTACCGGCGGCATTTGAGTGCCAAACAGCCGCGTGAGTGCCACCGATTCGCTCAGGTCGTTGTTCGGCGTGGCGGTGCCGTGGGCGTTGACGTAACTGATATCCGCCGGCTGCAATCCTGCCATCCGCAATGCACCTTGCATAGCGCGGAACGCTCCCTCACCGTTTTCAGAGGAAGCAGTCTGATGGTAGGCGTCACAGGTGTTGGCGTAGCCGCTTACATATCCGAGGATCGTTGCTCCGCGGGCAATCGCTTCCTCCTCCGGCTCAATGACCAAGTACCCTGCTCCCTCGCCGAGATTAAGCCCGTTGCGATTGGCATCAAACGGACGGCAAGGCTGATGATCAAGAATCATCAGGGTGTTAAATCCGTTCAGGTGGAACTTGCTCAGGCTTTCCGCGCCGCCTACCAATGCCGCTTTTGCCTTGCCGGTACGCAACAGGTTAGCACCGAGGATAATGGCATTCAAGGCAGACGAGCAGGCTGTGGAAGGAGTGAAGACATTTACCATTTGGTCATTTTGCAAATGGCGCAGGATGGCTTGCGTTGACTCGCCTGCCTCGTGCAGACGGATATTCTCCGTAGCCTTGCCTTGCTGATAGTCAAGCCAATGTTGCTCGGTCAGATCCATGCCACCGACCGTTGTGCCGCTGATAAACGTGTCGCACGTGCAGCCTGCCATAGCCAACGCCTCACGCGCGGCAAGCAGTCCGAGCAGGGATGTGCGCGGCATAGGCTCGTTATCTATACCGCAACGTGCGCGCAACTCATTATCCGTATAAGGCACTTCACCCACAGGCAGTTCGGTGTGAGCACTACCTAAAACACGCATAACACCGATACCCGAACGTTCGTCGAGTAACGATTGCAGCGTTTCAGCGCAGTTCATGCCTATTGCACTGACCACTCCTATGCCGGTAACAGCGATGCGCATGGTTTATACGATTACTTCGTGCGGTTAGCCTGAATATATTCCGCCATAGTGCGTACGGATTGGAAGATAGCCTTGCCGGCTTTGGGATCTGCCAGTTTGATACCATACTCACGGTCCATAAGCATGATCAGTTCAAGCGCGTCAATCGAGTCCAGACCCAGACCTTCACCGAACAAAGGTGCATCAGTGTCGATATCGGCCGGAGTCATATCCTCGAAGTTGAGTGCTTCGATAATTTGCGATTTAAGTTGTTCAATCAGTTGTTCCATATAAGTTGTAGTTTTGCGTAGAAATTGTCTTTTGTACTGCACTCGCACCAGCCGGCTAATGCCGACTCAAACGGTGTGGATGCTATGATTGCGTCCAGCTGTTGCGGCGACTCTAGGATATAGAACGAGGTCTCACCCTGAATATGGTGGCGGATAGCAATCTCGCCGGTTACAATGTTCGGCAGTGTATATACGAACAATGCCGGGCTCGGATAATAATTCCCTTCTGAGATGGTAGCAAGGTAATCGCGGTCGTTCTTGATACTTGCGCTTCGGTTCGCCAGAATGATGGCAGACGGCACATCGTTTGCTGCTTCTATCAGCATCTCTGCCGCAATGAACCCGAGTCGGCTGAGCGTATCCATCTTGAAGAACTTCGGATAGTCCCCCACATACTTGCGGTACAACTCCACGAGCATCTTTTCGCCCGACTGTTGCACCTGCACAGGCTGACCGTCCAGCAGAACGGAGGTAGCAGTTATCTCTATTTCCCTTTCAATTTTCACCTTTCAACTTTCACTTTTCAATTCGTATTGCTGCATTCACTCCGCCGAAGCCGGACAGCATTTTTACGAATATACCGCGCTCAAGCATGCTTGCACCGATTATTGTCTCTACCACACCTGCTGCGCCCATGGTGTGTCCGAAGAATGGCTTAAGTACGCTCAGCGGCGCATTCTGCAAACCTGCGCGTTCTATGGCTATTTGTTCCATCGCATCGTTGTAGGGCGTGGCAGTGCCGTGTACACCCAGCAGACTGACGTCTTGCGGATGGATTCCGGCTAATACATCTTGCAGACAACGGTAAGATCCTTCGCCCGTACGGCTGGGTGCGGACAGGTGGTTGGCGTCGTTGTGTATGCTGCCTGCATGCAATCGCCACAAAGGCCGGCTGCCGTCTGCAGGCGACTCGCTACTGTAGATAATGGTTGCTGCCGCCTCGCCGAGATTCAGACCTTTGCGATCCGGACTGAACGGCAAACAAGGTTCGGGCGATAATGCCTTGAACGACTGAAAGCCACTGACAATGAAACGCGTTTGTATATCACAGCCAACCACTACCGCATACTTGTACAATCCTGCCTCCAGCAGGCGCTTGGCCGTGATCTGCGCACAAACGCCGGATGTACAGGCGTTGCTCACCACGACCGGCGGGTTCGTATTGCCGAAATGTGCAGCTATAGCCTTGGCGGGTGTCAGCAGATCCAGATTGTCACCTTTGGTGGTGCTAAGAATAAATATAGTCTCGCTATCCGAGAGCCGGGAGTTCATGACTGACCGGCAAGAGTCAAGCGCGCCTTCAATGCTGCGGATACACAGCGGCACAAACTCCTGCGGTGTATCGAACAGCGAGGCGCAGAACGGCTCTACATCGGCAAAGCGGTCGGTATAGATACGCAAGCCGCTACGACCCGCTTTGACTGCTTCTACATTCGCCTGTGAGCCTTCACCCAAGGGAGAAATGATAGTATGTCCGATACAATAAATCATTCTTCTGTCAATGCCAGTTTGAGTGTTGATGTGGCTATCAGTTCGTCGCCGATGCGCGTTGTGCAGTCAACCAGGCTGATGTTCAGCACCTCTTGCACAAGCACCGCATCCGTAGTCAGTGTCTCGCCTACCCGCGGCAGACGCAGGGCTTGCATCTGCTTGACTGCACCTATATACCCTATTTTGTTCCCTGCAGCCTGTCCGGCACGCACAGCACAAGTCTGCGCAGCGTTTTCCAGCAGGCCAGCCAAAGGCAACACTCCGTCGGTTACCAACGGGCAGTCGGCAGGAATAGTGTAGCGCGTACGTGCCGCCTGAGCCGAGACGGACTCAACCGTGTCAATCAACACGAACGGCGGACGCTGGGGAATATAGTTTTCAACGGGTTGCATTTTCTCAATTATCCTGGGGATCTTATGCCCAGAAATCGTAAAAGTTAAACCACTCGTACGGGTGTTGCAGGGCTACCTGCTCAACGGCCTGTGCGTACGTCTGTGCCAGATCTTTGTCCGGCAGCAACTCCTGACATGTCACGCGATACGTATGTGCATCCTGCTTGAGTACAAACACCAGCAGTACCGGTTTGCGTACCGCCTTGCATACGCGGAACGGACCTTCGGGTAGCGGTGCCCGGCTGCCCATGAATGTGCACATGGTGACTGCATCGCCTGTTCGACGGTCGGCTGCCATTGCCAGCACATCGCCCTGCTGCAACACCTCGCTGACACGATAGATATGACTCATATCACCGGGTTGAACAGCAATCATGTCAATGTTGTTGCGCGCTAACTCCTGCCGGCGGTGCTCCATCACTACGGGCGACTCACCGGCGTAGGCAAGGATATGCAGACGTTTGTCTGGTGTGGAAAGGAAGTAACCGGCCATCTCAGTGTTGCCTATGTGCGAGAACAGCATAACAAACCCTTCGTTACTCTGCACTCTGCCGTAGTACAACTCGCGGTTATCCACCTGTATTTCAAAACGCTGGCCGGCATATACGGCAAACCGGTCGATGATAGCCTTGCCGAAGTGGTAGAACGAACGGTACACATCTACTGCTGCTTGCAAACGCGAACGACCGCGGCGGCGGTGAAACGTATAGGCTCCGTTGCGTTCGGTGCGGCGGACAAGAATGTACCATATCAGCCACAAGTGCATCGCAGCGTACGCAACACGTATATCGGTGTGGCGTATGATACTGATCAATGCACGTTGCATCCAATGTGTACCACCTGTTTGTCCGCTCCACTCCTGTGCCATCAGACGTGCAATTGAATGTAGTTGTAGAACTCACCTAAGGTCTTGACGTTCTTCAGTTCTGAGGCTTGAGGCTTAAAGCCGAACTCGCAGTCGATAAGAACCACGATGTCCACAAAATCCAATGAATCGATCTCTAAATCCTGCTTGAGTGATGCCTCGGGAGTAAGCAGATCTTCTGCAATCTCAAATTCCTCCACGAGGAGGGCATTTACTTTGTTAATAATCTCTTGTTCTGTCATTATAGTAGTTTTCAAATTTTCAAATCTTTAAATCTTCAAATCTTCAGTTCTTCACAACAATGATGGAGTGTCCTCCGTTGCCTATACGGTCGTGAATAGTTTCTATCTGCATTCCGGCTTCGTGTATGAGGCGTGTCATATCGTCGGTGTTGTACATCTTGCTGTTGCCGTTGGCGAGAGCGGTGAAGTACAGGCTGGTCATGGTCAGACTCATGGCTGCAGGCACATAATCCTGCCTGTCCCACAGCGTTTCCATGATAAATATGCGGTTGTCGGCGTCCATGATCCGCGCGGCACGACGCAATATAGACACGATCTGCGCCTCGCTGAAGCAGTCCAGGAACTGCGACATCCATATCACATCATATCGTTTGTCGGTCGGGAACGCGTTGCTCTCATCCAATATGTTCATCCCTACTCCATGTATGCGCTCGGCACCTTGTTTGCCTGCTGTAGCCTGCTGCATCAGTCCTATCTGTTGCGGCAGGTCGCAGATCGTAACCTCAATGTTCGGACTATACTGCACGCAACGCATGGCGAACCGTCCGGTGTTGCCGCCTACATCCAGCAGGTGAAGCGGCTGCCGTTCGTCTATCAGTGCCAACGCCTCGCTGAACGAGTGGTCGGAGTAGTAGTGATCGAACCCGAACCATGATTTCTGTACGTCCTGCGGCAGACTGCTCAGTCCCTCATAGATCGTCGGCCAGTCGCCGAAATGTTTCAATCCGGCAGGACGACCTTCCTCCAGTGCTTTGTCCAGCACAAACCAGCCTTCATAATTGACATCGTGGTTGAAGTCTATATCCGCACGGATCATCTGGTCGCGCAGCAGGAACCAACCTGTCTTGGCAAGCATATATCGGTCTGTATCGGGGTCAATCAGCACGATGTGCAAGGTCAGCGCGGCCTCCAGCAGACACTTGGCTGCATAATCGCTCAGTCCTGCGGCTTTGGCAATCTCGCCTTGCGTCAGTCCCTCACGATGATCGTTGAGTTGCTCCAGTATGCCGTACTTGATCATCAAACGGCTTACCTGGAACACTACCGGTCCCCAGGAGTACAGAAGTGCCAACTCCTGTGCCTGACGGGCATTGTACTGCTCGCGACTGAATACTTTCTTTATATTGTCAAACAAATGCATCTTAACTTTTTAACGTCGCGGCTGCGACCATTTTAACTCTTTAACGTTTTGCAATAGCAAAACCCTTATAACGTCCTTAAGACAATCGCGCTATTTGTTCCGCCGAAGCCGAAACTGTTACTCAGCACGGTGTTAACAGGCGTCTCAACGGTTGTAGTGGCTATACGCAGTGTCTCGGCGGCAGGATCAACGTGCTCCAGATTGATGTTCGGCGCAACGAATCCTTCCTGCATCATCAGTACGGAGTACACCGCCTCGCTGGCTCCCGCCATCCAGCACTCATGACCGGTCATTGACTTTGTGCTGCTTACCCAGGCACGCTTGCCGCCGAACAGCCGGGTCAGCGCAACAGCTTCCTCCTCATCTCCCTGTTTGGTTGAGGTGGCGTGGGCGTTGACATAATCGATATCATCTGCAGTCACACCGGCGTCCTGCAAAGCGCGCTGCATGGCTATCAGCGAACCTTCACTGCTCGGCTGGGATATACCTCCGCCGTTGCTGGAGAATCCGTAACCGCATACCTCGGCAAGTATCGTTGCTCCGCGTGCTACGGCGTGCTCATAATCCTCCAGAACCAACGCTGCCGCACCGCCGCTGGGCACGAGTCCGTCACGATCGGTGTCGAACGGACGGCTGGCTTTCTGCGGCTCGGCTGTGCGTGCGGAGAACGTGCCTAATGCATCAAACGCCGCCATGGCGTACGGGTTAACCTCCTGCGCACCGCCCACCAGCACCATCTGCTGCAGACCCTGGCGGATGAACATTGCACCCAGACCTATCGAATGACTGCCACTGGCGCAAGCCGCGCTCACCGAGAAGTTTATTCCGCGCAGGTGGAAGATAGTGGACAGGTTCATATTCACCGTTGAGTTCATCGACTGAAATATCAGTCCGCTGCCGAGCAACGCCGTGTCATGCTTCGCCAACATCTGCTCGTGCATCTCCACGGTCGGCAGTGCCGTGCTGTCGTTGCCGAAAAGCACACCTACCTCATTATCCAGCAGATATTGTTCATCCACACCTGCCTGCTCAAACGCCTCGCGTGCCGCCATATAGGCATACTGCGCCTCTTGCGACATCCCTGTACGCAACCGCCGGTGCAGCAGCGCTTTCAGGTCAGGGGTATCCACTATGCCTGTCAGCGGACTGCGAAATCCGTACTCACTGCGTGCTGCATCAATACCTATACCGCTACGTCCGGCACGCAGAGAGGCACTCACCTCCTGCTTGTTATGCCCGATGCACGACCATATTCCTATTCCGGTTATTACTACTCTTTTCACTTTCAAATTCTCTAAACACTAAACTCTCAACCCTAAACACTCAACCCTAAACACTCAACTCTAAACTCTAAACACTCAACTCTAAGCCCTCAACTTCTCTCACCCCATTCCTCCTGCTATGCTTATCACTTGCCCGGTGATGTACGCCGCCTCCTCGGAGCACAGAAAACTTACCAGCGCCGCCACTTCTTCGGGTTTGCCGAAGCGTCCGGCGGGGATAGTCTTTTTCAGTTCCTGCTCATCCAGGTCAGCCGTCATATCCGTGCAGATGAATCCCGGTGCTACGGCATTCACGGTCACTTTCCTTGCCGCCACCTCTTTGCTCAACGCCTTTGTCGCACCAATCAGCGCGGCTTTGGCGGCGGAGTAATTCACCTGTCCCGGCAGTCCGCTCACGCCTGACACCGAGGTGATGTTCACGATACGGCCCAGACGTGCCCGCAGCATGCCTGTCAGCACATGATGAGTGGTATAGTAGAACCCGTTGGTGGTCGTATTGATTACATCGTGCCACTCCTGTTCACCCGTGAACACCAACAGTCCGTCGCGACGTATGCCGGCGTTGTTCACCAGCACACGGATATGCTCTCCCGGATGGGCGTTGTCCCATGCGGTAAGTGCTGTCTCGATAGCCGTTCCGTCGGTTACATCGAACTGCAACAACTCTGCTTTGCCGCCGGCTGACTCTATCGCCTCGCGGGTCTGCTCGGCAGCCAAGGTGTTGCTATGATAATTGATGACCACCGTGTACCCGTCGCGTGCCAGACGTTCGGCTATAGCACGACCAATTCCGCGGCTGCCACCGGTTATAAGTGCATAATTCATAATTGTCTCAGATATTTCTCAATGTTTGCCAAATCCTCGTAGAACGGCGTATCGTTAATCACTGTCGGCGTGATAGCCCGTATGGCGTCGTAGCAGGCTTTCGTCGCCGGCGCCAGTTCGTCTTGTATGCCCAGACAATCCACTGCCTGCGCCATTGCTAAATACAGAACCGACAGCACCTGATAGCAGTTGTCTATCACCTGTGCGCATAACTCCGCACTGTTCGTGCCCATCGACACGATATCCTGATTGTCGTTGTTGTTCGGAATGGAGTGCACATAGTTCGGCATTGCCAGTGTCTGACACTCTGCCGTCGTACTGGTAGCGGTGAACTGACATGCCTGAATGCCGTAATTGAGTCCCAGCGTGCCTATGTTCAGGAACGGCGGCAGGATTCCGTTTATACGGTCGTGACACAGGTAGTTCAGTTGCCGCTCGCTAACCATCGCCAATCGAACCATCGCAATCTTCATCTTGTCGGCTTCCAGGGATATATAGTCGCCGTGGAAGTTTCCGCCGTGATACACGTTCTGCGTCACGGGATCGACTATCGGATTGTCGCTCGCGGCGTTCAGCTCTTCCTCTATCACCTGACGGCTGTACGCGAGTGTGTCAAAGATCGGACCAAGTATCTGCGGAGCACAGCGCAGCGAGTAGTACGCCTGCACTTTGTCCTTGAATACGCCGTTCTCCTCTATGCTTTCGACTTTCGACTTTCGACTTTCGACTTGATACAGCACGTTCTCACGTTTCTGCAAGCGCTTGCTGCCTGCGCTCAGTCGGCGCATCTCCTCGGCTATGCGTATCTGACCGTTGTGACGCCTATATTCGTTCAGCGGCGCAGCCATCAGGTCGTCATAACTGCCGGCAATCTCGTTCATCCACACCGCGGCAAGCGTCGCATGGCGCAGCAGATTCTCGGCATGCAACTGATTGACACTGCTTATGCCGGTCATTACACTCGTGCCGTTCGTGCAGCTCAGACCTTCGCGTATATGGATGCTGATCGGCTTCAGCCCGCACTCTGCCAGCACTTCGGCTGTCGGACGCCACTCGCCCTTGTAATGCACCTTTCCCTCGCCTATCAGACACAACGCTATATGCGCCAACTGCACCAGATCGCCGCTCGCACCTACGCTGCCGTGCTTTGGAATGTACGGATAGATCCCGCGGTTGATAAACTCGGTCAGCAACGCCACCAACTCCGGATGCACACCGCTCTTGCATTGTGCAAACGAACCGACTCGTGCGAGCATGCTCGCGCGTACAAAAAAGTCCCCGAGCGGTTCACCCATACCTGTGGCATGCGAGCGTATGATATTATACTGCAAGTCGCGCAAGTGATCGTCACTCACGCGCCATTGTGCCATCGGACCGAAACCCGTATTGATTCCGTAAATCACCTTGTCATGGGCAAACTGTTGCAGAAATTTGTAACAGTCCGCTATGCCGTCAAGAGTGGCTTTGTCCCACTCCAAACGGCCGTCTCTGTACAAGAGGTCGTGTACTATTGATAAATCTAATTTCATCTTTTCACAAAAAAACGTGCAAATATACAATATTTTTTTCAATTATGCAAATTATTCGCAAAATAATTTTCCTATTTGTTAAATTTTGCGTCTTATATTTGCAAATGTCAGATTTTTTTAGTAACTTTGCATGTCAAAACACTTAAAGGCACTCTTTATAGCATGATTACACACAATCAATACACACACCGTTATTCGCTCACCGCAGCGGATATGGATACGCGCTACCGCATGGCGCCAAATGCCGTCTTGCTCTATTACCAGGACTGTTGGGCGAGGTTTATGTCCTGCCTGCATCTCGCAGCGTTCGATATTGTCAAGATGCAACGCCTCTGGGTTATCACCGAGTTCAACGCCTGCTTTGAGCAGCAGACCGCACTCTGGTCCGACGATATCGATGTTACCGTCTGGAATAGCGAGATCAGCACGCTCCGACTGTATGCCGAGTTCCGTGTACGCCGAACCGATGGGATTGAAATTGCACATGGCTACGGTTGCTGGACACTTCTCGACACCGAATCGCACCGACTCGCACCGCTCACGCCTATCCAGCAACTCATCCCTATTCTGCCGGAAGTAACGTCCGACAACCACCGCAAACGCCGTTTCCCGACCGATGGCACCACGCTACAGCAACTCGAGCACCGCGTCAACCCGATCAATCTTGACTTCAACGGACATGTCAACAACCGCACGTACCTGAGTATAGCCATGCAGTCGGCTGATGAACCGTTCATGGACGCTTATGCGATCCGTTGCCTCACTATCCATTGGCTCAAGGAGACGTTCCTCGGCGACACTCTTCTCTGCCGTCTGACCTTGCTTCCCAACAACGATTCACCCGATTCGGTCTATCATTACCTGCACACCATCACCCGCCACACCGCCGCACCATCCACCGAATCAACCACCGTCCCCGCCGCTGAAGCGACCGCACCCGCTACCGAAATAGCCGCCCAAGTTTATTCCGAGTGGGTTCCGCGCAAGCAGAACATTGATGCGTCACTTCACGTCAAGCGCGAATAATCCGCCACATCCTGCCGCTACACACATAGCAGAAACGCAACTGGAGTTTGCAAAACTTCACATTTTTGCATTTTTCTGACAGGACTGACTTCTGGTGTCAGTCCTTTGTCGTATCTTTGCATCGAAAATTAATTTTCTTTTAAACAAAACTAAAATCATCTCACTATGAAGATCAAACACGACAAGGAACATTTCCTTAGCTGCAAAGTAGCAGCGTTTACGTACTGCGATGGCGTTGAGGTGTTCAGCCAACTCAAGGTCGGCAAGAAAGTTCGCCTGGTGCGTGAGGACGAGAACCCGCACGACCACAATGCAGTCGCTGTCTTCTTTGGCGACACGCATATCGGTTACATCCCTCGCCAGCAGAACGAGACCATCTCCAAACTGCTCGATCTCGGCTATGCCGACATCTTCGAGGCGCGCATTCAGGCAGTTGATCCCACCGCACATCCCGAGCAGCAGGTGGATATAGTTATTTACATTAAACGAAAGGAGAAATAATCATGGAAACCGAGAAAATCATTGCCGTCACCGGACGGGGAAACATACACGTTGTGCCTGACGTCACACGCGTGGAGGTCAAGATTAACAGCATTTTGCGCTCGTATAAAAGACTAACTAACCGCAAAAAATACTGATTTTCACATTTTCCTCATGGAAAATTTGGATTATTCAGTATTTTTTTGTATCTTTGTACGATTTTTCGCATACCACGCACACCAAAGATAAATTGGGTAGCCATCGGTGACCCAAACAACGAGAGAAAAAGAAATTTATAATGCCCTCTAATCACGACACATGGCATTGGCAAGAACCGGGAACTGCATGGAAAGGCATCGGCATTTACCATGTCACGCTGACGATACCGTCGCGTGAGCCGTTGTTGGGTGAGCTTTGCATTCCTAATAATGATCCCAAGATAGCATATATCCAACGGACGGAATTAGGGGAAAAACTGGTCAATGAAATTTATGCGATCGGAGCTATTCATAAACCGGTACGTATTCTTCAATTTTGTTTGATGCCTGATCATTTGCATCTTATTCTTCATCTCCGTCAAGACTCCGGAGTTAGTATCAGAGCTATCATACGCGGATTTTGGCAAGGTGCCAAGCGTTTAGGACGAGAGTACACTTTGTCAATTGATCCCGAATTTAATTCGGGGACAACCAACAAAGTCGATATACACAGCGCATTTCCAATTTTCACCGAGCAGCCCTTCATTCGCCCGCTTTCTCACCGAGGTCAACTATCCTCCATGTACCGCTACGTCCAGATGAACCCTCAGCGGCTGGCTACCAAGAAACTCATGCCGAGGTTCTTCCGCGTGCAAGAGGACATTGAGATAGCCGGACGGAAGTACCGCGGCATCGGCAATGCCAAACTGCTACAAGCCGAGCGACTTACGCCCGTTCATGTCCGCCGGACGATGATAGACGAGGCTATGCAAGGCAATAACAAACGGCTACGCGATTACATGAACGGCTGTGTGCTGGCTGCCCGTCAGGGAGCCGTGATGGTATCGCCGTTCATCTCCGACAAGGAGAAAGAGGTGATGATCGTTCTCCTCTTAGAGGAGCATCCCATCATCTATATCGCGGATAAAGGTTTTAGCGATTATTACAAGCCCTCCGACGGTCTCTTTGATGCCGTCGCCGCAGGTCGCGTGCTGATACTCAGCCCGTGGGAATACGATCCCTCCAAACGTCATGTCACCCGCCCAGAATGCGTCGAGATGAATAAAATGGCGGAAGAGATATGCACTTTGTCCATTGTTCCCGAATTTGATTCGGGGCAAAACAAAACTAATGAATAATCCCCATGCCCTGTCCACATAATCACATAGATTGCCCATGTCCTAAAGACTGTCCTCGTCACGGACATTGTTGCGCCTGTGTCGCCCACCACAAAGCCGCAGGAACCAAACTTCCCGCCTGCTTGCGTGGAATAGATTGGCAGAAGTGATTCTTGACTAACCATTTAACGTTTCCAAAGGAAACCATTTTAACTATTTAACCCTTTAACGTCACATCGTGACCTAATCTATGGCAGCACAGAATAAATTGTTTCAACGGTTGATTTGGCTGGTGGATACGATCTACAGCGCAGGGCATATATCGCGTGAAGAGATTGACCGCCGGTGGGCGACTGCACGCTACAATGATATGCACGAGACCACGTACGGCGAGCGAAATTTCCACCGCCATCGCGAGACTGTTCAGGAGATCTTCGGTATCGACATCGTGTGCAATCACACCACCAAAGAATATTCCATCCAAGGTCTCGACAAAGCCAATGGAGCCGGTATGCGTTCGTGGCTGATGAACACCTTTGCCTTCAACAACCTAATTAACCTCGGCAGCAGGCTGCAAGCCCGCATCATCTTTGAGGAAATACCCGAAGGCACACGTTTCTTATCCACGATTGTCAATGCGATGAAAGACAGCCGGCAACTATACGCCGTTTATCAGGGTTATAAACGCGCCGAGCCGCATACGTTCCTGCTTTCACCGTACTGCCTGAAGGTTTTCAAGCAGCGGTGGTATCTCGTTGGCAAACCCGATGATCACCCCGAGGAGGCAGAGCCGCGCGTGTATGCACTCGACCGCATGGTTGATCTGACATCCACCGACAAGCCGTTTAGGCTGCCTAAGGATTTCAAGCCGTCGTTGTTCTTCAAAGGTCAGTACGGCGTGGATCGTTCGATACGTGAGGAGCAGAAGATCGTAGTGAAAGTCGAGTCGTACGATGCCAACTTCTTGCGCTCGCTGCCACTGCATGCCAGTCAGATTGAGATGAAGCAGGACGACCGATATACATATTTCGGGTTCTACGTTGCGCCGACATACGACTTTATCCAGGAGTTGCGTAAGTTCGGACCATCACTCGAAGTCCTCGAACCTGCCCCACTCCGCGATGCGTTCAAAAAAGACAGCGAGAAACTAAGGAATTTATATGCATAGAAAATAAATTATGTTAGGAGCAATTATTGGTGATACTATCGGTAGTATCTACGAGTTCAACAACATTCACACGAAGGTGTTTCCGTTGTTTGGCAAGTCCAGTACGTTTACTGACGACAGTATAATGAGTATGGCTGTGGCGAAATGGCTGCTGACTGACGAGCACCACACTCATTCCTCGCTCATCGGGATAATGGAGGACTACTACAAGGCGTTTCCCAATCCCATGGGAGGTTACGGTGCACGATTCAGCGTGTGGCTCGCAACACCCACTGCTCAAAAGGAACCGTATCAGTCGTTCGGTAACGGTAGCGCAATGCGTGCCTCTGCCTGCGGATGGGTGGCAAGCAGCCGTGAGGAAGCTATGCGGCTGGCGAAGATCTCTGCAGAAGTAACACACAATCACCCGGAAGGTATCAAAGGTGCACAAGCCGTGGCTGCAGGTGTATATATGTTGCGTCACGGCGCATTGAAGTGCGATGTCAAGGATTTTCTGACCAAGCAATCAGGCTATACGTTTGACGAGAAACTGGCGGAATTGCAGAGCACCTACTCTTTTGACGAGACCTGCCAAGGCACTGTTCCTGCGGCGTTTACAGCCTTTGGCGAGTCGGCAGATTTTGAGGATGCTATCCGCAACGCCATCTCCATTGGCGGAGACAGCGACACGGTAGCCTGCATTACGGGTGCTTTTGCCGAAGCGTTCTATAAGGTCATTCCGGCAGACATCGTTTATGAGATGCGCAAACGTCTGCCTTCCGATTGGTGGCAAATCATCTGGCGCATCAAGGCGTACGAAAACCAACGTGTGGCTTCTGACAATATCGACTACCTGCAATCAGGTCAGATTTTTGTGTTCGGCAGCAACAAACAAGGCTTCCATGCAGGCGGCGCAGCAGCATACGCACACAGGAACTTTCATGCCGAATGGGGCGTGGGCGAAGGAATAACCGGTCTGTGCTATGCTTTGCCGACTATGGAAGGACCGAAAGAAATGGAGAAAGCAATTAAGCGATTTACGGAACATGCATTGGCTGATCCCGAGCATACTTATCTGGTGACTGCCATCGGTTGCGGAATTGCAGGATATACACCGGAGGAAGTGGCACCGATGTTTCTGGAAGCCGCTTCACTACCAAACGTCTATCTCCCGCAATGCTTCTGGGATGTTTTGAAAACGAAATATAGCAATTTTTAGAAGTGCCCTATACATACCAATATGAAAGCAATATTTATCAATGGTTCGCCACGCAAGAACAAAAATACCGCGCAGATGTTAGAGAGTGCCATGCGTGGCGCACAAGAAGCCGGCGCAGAAGTGGAGATGATTCACCTCTATGGTCTTAATTACAAAGGTTGCATGAGTTGTTTCCTCTGCAAGCGCAAGGGCAATACGGCAAATGGTCTTTGCGGCTTCAAGGATGAGTTGCAGCCCGTTTTGGAGAAAGTGGTCAACGCTGACGTGCTGGTTGTCGGTTCGCCGGTTTATGACTCGTTCCCGACCGGCATGACACGTGCTTTCATCGAGCGTCTGGTCTTTCCTGCGGTTAACTACAACGACTACTCCACTCCGCTCATCCGCAAGCCGCTACAATGCGCTACGATTTACACGATGAACGCGCCCGAGAACCTGATGCAACCGCTGCATTACGATATCATTCTCGGTGAGAGTAACCGCGTGTTAGGAATATTCGGCAGCCGGCCGGAAATGCTCTGTTCGCACGAGACGTACCAGTTTAACGACTACTCCAAGTACGAGACCGCCGTTGACGAACCAACGCGTGCTCGTATTCGCGAGACGCGTTTCCCGCAGGATCTGCAGAAGGCATACGATTTAGGCAAACGTCTGGTGGAGAGAGCCAAGGCATGCTCATGCAAGGAGTAAATACAAAAGCGTGACGGTTGGCAATAATAAGGTGATGATAACGAGAAAACGGATAGAAGAAGATAAATCAACATATGAAAAAGCATCTCTTATCTTTGGTAACGCTTTTGATTAGCGTTGCTGGTAGTGTTTCTGCACAGAGTTCCGGTTATCCTGAGTTGGACGCCATGGTGCAGACATGGAAAGAAGCCCAACAAACAACGATCGGCTATCCGGCGAGCCAGGAGTCGAACTTGGCGCTATTCTATCAATGGTATCTGGACTCCGGCATGGATGTAGTGAACCTCAACAACGCCGGAGATCCCATGACCGATAATCCATCGACACTCTCTACCCAGAAGTTCGAGCGTCAGGTGATTGAGTTCTTTGCGCCGCTGTATGGCTTCAAGTTGGAAGATGTGTGGGGACTTGTGACGCATAGCGGAACAGACGGCAACAATCATGGTATCTACTTCGGGGTCAACTACTTACGCAACCAAACAGGCATGGAGCCCGTGCTCTACGTGAGCAACGAAGCGCACTACTCGAACATGCGTCTGGCGCACTTGCAGAATGTGGAGATGTACCTTGTGGCGAGTGACAGTATGGGACGTATGATCCCGGACTCGCTGGAAGAGGTGCTTGTGACCTCCCGTCCGGCGTTGATGGTATATGCGATGGGTTCGACCTTCAAAGGGGCTATTGACGACCAAAAAGCGCTGAACGCTGTACTGGCGTCACACCCCGAGATACCGGCAGTCTATCGCCATGTGGACGCGGCTCTCTTCGGCGGCTACCTGCCTTTCACACCGTACAGAGCACTCGTCAACCGCGATACCATGCACTATGAGTCCATCTCTGTCAGCGGGCACAAGTTCTTCGGTCTTGACTCGCCTTCGGGCTTGTTCATTTGCACCAAAGAGATCTATGACAACCAGGTGGACTACAACGTGCCCTATCTGAACAGCAACATGCGGATGATCAACTGCTCGCGTGACGCGCTACAGCCGCTCAAGTTCTGGTGGCTTACCAAGTCTATCGGACACACAGGATGGACTTATCAGGCAGCCAAACTGCTTGCGCAACGCGATTATCTCAAGCAGCAGTTAGACTCCATCGGTTGGCCGAACTGGGTGAACGAGTACAGCAATACCGTCTTCTTCCGTCGTCCCTCGAAACGCGTGGTAAGCAAATACACCTTAGCACAAGGCTACGACGACTGTTTTGGCGGTGAGCTGGCGCATGTCGTGGTTATGCAACATGTGTCCAAAGAGAAAATCGATATGTTCATCGCCGACCTGATTGAGGAACTGCCGGACGGAATTCCCGGAGCACCCGCTTCATCGCAAAAGAGCACAGAGAAAATACTATGTGATGGACAACTCCTTATCCGCCACAACGATAAGCACTATGCTGTTCAAGGGCAAGATACGAAATGATGACGATTGATACCACCCTGCCAAAGTGATCAAGATGGTTGAATGATTATGAGAGACAATCTACCCCATCACACTCATCGGCGGGGATTACGGATGAGCTTTATCAATTTCTATATCGTGACTAATTTATGCAAAAGGAATAAGACAATATGATTCTTTATTTTTCAGCAACAGGCAACAGCCTCGCTATTGCACGGCAATTGGCAGAACGGCTCAACGAACGACTTATGCTGCTGACTGAAGCGGTTAAGCAGGACTTGACAGGCGAAAAACGTATCGGGTTGGTCTTTCCTACATACGATTTCAATCTGCCACCCGCTATGCCCGAGATGGTAGCGCGACTGAAGATCAGTCCGCAATCGTACGTCTTTACGGTCATCACGTGCGGCAGTATGGCGGGTAACTGCGTATGGGTGTTGCGGCGCTTACTGCGCAAGAAAGGTATCGAACTGGCATACAGCCACAAGGTGAGTATGCCCGACAACAGTGCACTTGCGTTCGGGCGTAATCCTAACAAGCAGTTGGGTAAGTACGAACGAGTGCCGGCTCGTATGGAGCAGATCATCCGCGAACTGCAGAACGAAAGCCACACGCTGCATTACAGTTGGTTCGGTTTGCTGTCATGGCTACTCGGTCGCCCGGCTATGGAGAGAGGGATGATTCATTACCTGGGTCCGAAGGTGAATGCCGACAAGTGTACAGGTTGTGGAACTTGCGTGCGTGTCTGTCTAATGAACAATATAATTCTCCAACCGCGAAGCGTTCAAACAGAGCAAAGTTCAAACAACGCAAGCGCTCAAACAGGCGAAGCCGTTCAGGTCGCTGTCACCGGAGACCGTTGTACCGTATGCCTGGCTTGTGTTCATGCTTGTGCACAGCAGGCAATCAGTACGAATGGTAAAGTTACTCTGAAAGAACGCCAGTACCGCCATCAGCAGATCAAACTGAAAGACCTGCTGCTGAGATAGACCGGAGTAGCAACGGATTTTAATGATTGAACAGTAAGCAAAATGCAACGAATCTGTGATTTTATCGCCAAATGGATGGGCGTAATAGTGCTGATAGTAGCGGCACTAAGTCTTATAGTCCCCTCTTCGCTCGTGTGGATTGGCACGTGGGTTATCAATCCGATGTTAGGTATCATTATGTTCGGCATGGGATTGACACTTTCGGCGAATGACTTCAAAATAGTGCTGAGTCGTCCGAAAGATATCCTTATCGGTTGCCTCACGCAGTTCACCGTTATGCCGTTGTTGGCATGGTGTCTGACCAAGGTTTTCTCGCTACCGCAAGAGCTGGCGATAGGCGTCATCCTTGTCGGTTGTTGCCCGGGTGGAACGGCATCTAATGTGATCACCTATCTGGCAAAAGGCGACCTGGCTCTTTCTGTGGGCATGACGGCTGCATCTACCTTGCTTGCGCCGATCCTGACACCACTGCTTGTCTGGCTGTTGGCAGGCACGATAGTTGATGTGCATACAACGGGAATGTTACTCAGCATCGTTTATATCGTTATTCTGCCTATTGTATGCGGACTGCTGTGCCAGCGTTTTATTCCCAAGATTACGCAACGCGTCACGCCTTACCTGCCGGCGTTCTCGTCCCTCGCCGTTGCCTTTACAGTCGGCATTGTCGTTTCGCATAACGCCGACCGGCTTATGACCGCAGGTCTGCTTGTCGTGCTCGTGGTAATGCTTCACAACCTCTTCGGACTCGGTATCGGCTATCTGGTCGGACGCCTGTTGCGTCTGCAACGCCCGAAGAGCGTGGCACTCAGTATAGAAGTCGGCATGCAGAACTCCGGTTTGGCTACCTCGCTGGCTGTGATGCATTTTGCTGCCTTCCCCTTAGCCACCATTCCCGGGGCAGTATTCAGCGTTTGGCATAACATCAGCGGTGCCATCGTTGCGCGCATCTATTCGCGCCATGCGTAATGTCTGCATTTCAATATTGTAAATGATTGGTTTTGGATTTTAATGGGACATAAGTAAAAAATATTTGCAAATATCAGAAATTTTTCGTAACTTTGCAAACCATTTAGAAAGAACCAGCTGAAGTTGGAACGATTAACATTTTGAAGGTTATGATAATTACTACTACACCGACCATTGAAGGTCACACGATTAAGGAGTACAAAGGACTTGTATCCGGAGAGGTTATATTCGGAATGAACTTCCTGAAAGATTTTGGTGCGTCGCTTCGCGACTTTTTCGGAGGTCGTACGGACAGTTACGAAAAAGCCATGCTTGAAGGTCGCGAGACAGCGCAGCAAGAGATGCGTGAGCGTGCCGAGAAACTTGGTGCCAACGCCATTGTCGGAGTCAGCTTCGGTTATGAGACAATGGGTCAAGCCAACGGCATGATCATGATCTCAGTCAGCGGCACAGCCGTAAAGATAGACTGATGAGATACGACGCAAACATAACTCAGCAGCAATATGAAACGACTTCGTGATATAGCAGGCTATGTGCTTGGCGGAGTGCTGTTTGTAGTGCTATTGCCAACGCTTATGTGGCTGGCGTCGGGTATGCCGGCATTGGAACATATTGGTGCGTTGCGCGCATCGTTGACCGGAGTGTTGATGCTTGGCGGGCTATCGCTCAGCGTTTGTACTATCGTCTATATGAAACGTCGCGGCAAAGGCAACCCGATGGATGCGTTCGGGCACGAAGTGGCTCCGCGCACACAACATCTGATGACTGACGGACCTTACCGCCTCAACCGCAATCCGATGCTGACAGGAACGCTGATCTATCTTGCATCGTTCATCGTCTGGCTTTGGACATGGCAGGCGGTATTGGTGTGGTGCGTGTTCTTTGCGATCATGTTCGTGCAAGTGCTGACCGAAGAGAAACGTCTCAGTCGAGACTTTGGCGAGGAATACGAAGCCTATTGCCGGTGTACAGGGCGGTTCTTGCCATTCAGATTATGACGACAAAAAGACTATGAATATTGAAGAATATAGGGATTACTGCCTATCGTTAGGTGCGGATGTGGAGGAGAAGTTTCCTTTCGTCAAGTTCATGAACGGTGACGGAGTGCTGGTGTTCTACGTAAGCGGGCACATGTTCTGCTTCTTCGATATCAATGATTTTCAGGTCGTCTCGCTCAAGTGCCAGCTGGAACGGATAGACGAGCTGAAGGCTGAGTATGATTGTGTCGGTAACCCGTACAACGAGTCGCCGAAACATTGGATAGGACTTGATCCGCACACCTCGCCGGACGAATTGACGCGCGAGCTCATCCGCAATTCGTACGAGATTGTCAAAGCCAAATACGGAAAAAAATGAATATAGAATCTCTCAAACAACGTTTGTCGCTTCGCAACATCAGTGAGACACTTCTTCGCGTAGTAAAGCGCTTTCCTGTTGCGACCGTACTGGTGGTTGCTCAGACCGCTGTGCTTTCTTATATGGTGGCAACCGAGACGGAGCCCGGTAGCAAGTTATTGTGCCTTCTTGCGTTTCTGTCAGCCGGGCTCTTTATCAGCATTGCGACCTCGTTGTGGGGCGAAGAACAGCGTGACCGTCGGCTCAGATGGATAGTAGAAGGCGTGTCGCTTGGCGTATGTGCCTTGTATTGCGTGCTTGTTTTCCTGACGGATGTGATCCCCAACCGTGAACTGCCAGCGTTCAAGATAGGCAACGCAGCATGGATAGCGCTTGTCGTACTGCTCATCCCGTTCGGCTCTTTCTTGCGGGAAAAAGACGACCTCAAAGTGTGGCATTTCATTCTGTCGCTATGCGGAGCATTGCTCATCAGCGGTATTGTGGCATGGGTGATGACAGGCGGATTGGAAGGCCTACTCTTCGGAACGGCTGCCCTCTTTGATTTTGACGCAGGAAAGAAACTGCCGTTGGTGATAATGATTGTGTGCACGGTGTTGCTCTTTTGGATGTTGCTTTTGGCACTTATCCCTCAGTCCGAACGCAAGCACAACGCTTCGTCGTCAATGCCGTCTTTCCTAACGAAAATCGTCTCGTGGTTGTTACTTCCGTTGTTAGGGTGTTACATTCTGGTTCTATATGCCTACGGTCTCAATATCCTGATTCAATGGGAACTACCAAAAGGTATGATTTCATGGCTTGTGTCAGCCGTAATGGCAGTTTATGTCCTATGTTATGTTCTGCTTTATCCGCAAGTGACGCACCAAGAATCGTGGCAAAGTAAAGTGCTTACTCGCTGGCTTCCGATAGTTATCCTGCCGCTGTTAATTCTGATGTCAGTTGGCGTTGTGCGCCGTTTCGCGGACTACGGCGTCACTCCACCCCGGCTCTACCTGCTGACTTTGCTGCTGTGGTTCTATGCTATCTGTATCGTTATGCTCGTAGTGCCACGCAAGCGCTTCCGCTGGATCGCACTATCTTTTGCGGCTCTGTTCATCCTGTCTTCCGGACATCCGCTCAATTATTACCGTCTCTGCCGGCCGTATTTGTCGGCGAAGATAGACAAGGTGATTGCCGAGAAAGGTCTGCAAGTGCCGTTCAAATGGTATTCCCTGTATCAAGAATCGTCGGAGGACGATGAATTGGACAAACTGGATAAAGAAATAACCTATATGAAAAGTTGTTACGGGAAGGAATATATCAGCCGTTGGATTGGAGACAGCGAACGGTATTTTTCCCGAGAAAGCGAATCAGAAGCAACGCGTGTAGAAATCCGGAATATATACTATACCAGACACCCATCCGGAAACCTTTGTCCGCAGGGATATGCTACATTCCGCTGGGTGGACAACAGCTCCAATGAGTTACCTGCCAAACTAACGGAAGACAGTATAGTGAACGGTGTATTGCACGTGCCGTATAAGGATGCTATTCTTTTGTTTGACACTGCTGCTATCCGGCAGACAAACCAAGACAAAGTACATTTTGTTATCCCATCCTTGAACGGCAAAGTGGCATGTTCGGCACAAAATATATCTATCTCCACGTATTCGGATCGCACGATTGAAATCCGGTACAGTGGCTATATGTTTGCAAAAGAATGAGAACAGAACGAGAGAAAATGCTGGCAGGCGAAATGTATAACGCCTGTGACGCGGAGTTGTTGGCAGACCTCAACCGCGTGAAAGTGCTGTGTCAGCAGTACAACAACCTGCTGCCGACGGATTTTGCGGGACGAAACAAGATGATTCGCGAGATATTGGGTCAGGCGGATGAAGATACGTTCATCAACCAGCCATTCTATTGCGACTACGGCAAGCATATCCGCGTGGGCAAGCGTTTCTTTGCGAACTTCGGATGGATAGTGTTGGACGAGGCGTACGTGACAATCGGTGACGACTGTTTCTTAGGACCGGGCGTGCATATCTACTGCGCGTGTCACAGCACCGACCCGCGCGAGCGCAAGACGCGTCAGGAGTGGGCTAAACCTGTAACCATCGGCAATGATGTGTGGATAGGCGGCAATGTGACCATTCTGCCCGGTGTAACGATCGGTGACAACTGCACGATAGGCGCCGGAGCGGTCGTCACGCACGATATTCCCGCGAACTCCATTGCTGCCGGTAATCCCGCCAAAATAATCAAGAAATTGTGAAAATCAATCAACTTATAGCAGCCCAATCGATGAGTATGCAAAGTTAAAAACAATCCGGTATAAGAAATGAATAAACACTCCTTCGGACAACGGGTAATAGGTATCGGTGAGACGGTTTTGGATATTCTGTTCAAGGATAACCGACCGCAAAAAGCCGTTCCCGGCGGCTCGACGTTCAACAGCATCATTTCGCTCGGTCGTGCAGGCGTGCCGTGTGCTATGGTGACCGAGGTCGGCGATGACCATATCGGCGACATGACTTGTCAGTTTCTGCGCGAGAACGGTGTGTCCGATGCGTTCGTTCGCCGTCGCAAGGGCACAAAATCGCATGTCACGCTGGCGTTTCTGGACGAGCACAACGATGCGCAGTATATCTTCTACAAGGATCACGCGTCTGCGGCTTTGGATGGCGAGTTGCCACATATACAGGAAGATGATATGGTTCTTTTCGGTTCGTTCTTTGCCATCAATCCCGCTATCCGTCCAGCCGTTCGTTCGATGTTAAGCGAAGCGCACAACGTAGGAGCGTGGCTGTACTATGACATCAATTTCCGCAAGACGCACATCGCAGATATCCCTGATGTGATGCCGAACATCGAGGAGAACATGCGGCTGGCAAATGTCGTGCGCGGGTCGATGGAAGATTTCGGGTATCTGTACAACCTGACCGATGCCGATGCTATCTACGCACGTGTACGGCGGTTCTGCTCCACCCTGATCCTGACGGACGGCGCACGTACCATACGCGTTTATACGCCGGAAGGTTGCGCTACGTATCCTGTTAAGCCTATCGAGACCGTCAGTACAGTAGGAGCCGGAGACAACTTCAATGCCGGATATATCTATGCTATACGCAATGGCATTGACAATCCGGCAGCACGCATCGCAATGGCGCAACGCTGGAGTCAGGATGTATGCCGGCAATTAGGCAACAATATATCCGACGAACTGGTTACGCAGTTACAATTACGCAGATAAGACAGAATTACAATGACAGACTACACAAAAACATCAAGCGGCTTATACGCCTATCAATACCCGCGTCCATCGGTGACGGCAGACGCCGTACTCTTTGCCGAACGCGCAGGAGAAGTGTTTGTGCTACTCATTAGGCGCGGTAACGAGCCTTACAAAGGTTGCTGGGCTTTCCCCGGAGGATTCCTCAACATGGATGAAACGGTGGCTCGTTGCGCCGAGCGCGAACTGGAAGAAGAGACAGGTATCAAGCTGACCGGCATGCAGTTAGTGGGCATCTATTCCGATGTGGAACGCGATCCGCGCGGACGCGTCATCACCGCAGCGTATTCCGCAATGACGACTATGCAGGAAGCCACTGCTGCCGATGATGCAGCCGCAGCACAATGGTGGCCGCTGAACGCCCTACCCCAACTCGCCTTCGACCATGAGACGATTCTCAGGGACGCAATGAGGGTTATGAAAATCAAAGAAAGCGGTATCTGTGCAACAAAATTGAAGTAACAGACAATGTCCAAACTCAATACCGCATTGCTCTTTCGCTCCTATATCTGGTTGACGGAAACCATTTATTCAGCCGGTTACATCACTCGTCAGGAGATTGATGACAAATGGGCGCGAAACACGACGCTCAATCATCACAACGAAAGCCATATTCCCGAGCGCACCTTTCATAACTGGAAAAATGCTATTCAGGATCTGTTTCAGATTGTTATTGCTTGTGATCGCTCGCGAGGTAGCGCGTACTACATTGAGAACAAAGACGACCTGAAGCACGATGACGTTCGTGCGTGGATGCTGAACACGTTTGCCGTCAACACGCTTGTCAGCGAAAGCCGGGATATCAACCGGCAGATCTTGTTCGAGAAGATTCCTTCAGGGCAGCATTTTCTGGCACCGATCATTGAGGCGATGAGGGACAAGGTGGTACTCAAGATGACCTATCAGAGTTTCAGCAAGTCGCATTCTGCTACTTTTATCGTCAAACCGTATTGTGTTAAAGTGTATAGGCAACGCTGGTATATGTTAGGCAAGTCTGAAGTCTCTGAACTTCGTATGTATGCGTTGGACCGCATCGTAGAGCTACAACCGACCGGCAAACATTACAGGTTGCCTGCAAACTTTGACGCCGAGGCGTATTTCGCCCATTTGGTCGGAGTAAGTGATGTAAAAAACAAGCCGGAGTTTGTTTCCGTCCGCGTCAATAAGCATCAAGCCGATTATCTGCGCACTTTGCCTATCCACGATTCACAACACGAAGAAGAAAGGAATAAGGACTATTCTATATTCCGGTATTTTGTAGTACCAAATTTTGAGTTTGTGCAAGAACTTCGCGCACAAGGCTCGGCTCTGCAAGTTTTGGAGCCCAAATGGCTTGCCGACCGAATGAGGAAAGAAAGCAAAAAAGTTACCGCACTATATGAAGATGAACAACGCAAATAGTGAATTGTATTCTTTAGATATCGACTGCCAATTATTGGCAATCGAAAATTTAAAGTGGTTACCATGGGTTGGCAATGAGTATTTTGATAGCGAGCGCCGCATATTGATTGTCGGCGAGTCGCACTATCTGACAGGCTCGAAATCCAATCGGTTAGAAGCTGAGAAGCTGAATTTTACCCTCAATGTAATACAAACTTTCTGCATTGATCACAGGGAACTACAACCCACTTTTGACAATCTCAACCGATGCTTGTTCGGCAAGAAGAACCCGAAGAAAAAAGTGCGCACGGAAATGTGGAAACAACTTGCGTTTTATAACTTCGTTCAACGTCCCATGGAGTCAATTGATGAGCGTCCGACAAATGAGGATTTGAAGACAGGCTGGAAAGTATTTGCCGAACTAATTAAGATTTTGAAGCCGACACATTGCATTTTCATTGGCTTTGCTGCAGCGGATAGTAGCAGTAAACAGTATAAATGCAATCATAGCAAAGAGAAAGTCGGCAGATCTGCTGCGCGCCTCTTTTCCGTCAAGTTAGATGAGCAAACTATAATTCAGTGCATAGCTATCAAACATACTTCGCAGTATTTTTCTTGGGAAAAGTGGCATGATTTATTAACAAACAAAAATTTTCTTACCAGACTGCAATAATTTGGCAGTTTGGAATTGTAATTTTGCAGCGTGATTGAACAAGTCACGCTGTAACTTTATTATTAACGTAATAGTCTTAATGCATTATGGGTAAATTTGAGAGAATCGCAAACAAGATATGTGACCTGTTCGGGGTTACTGCAACCGACGACCAATCAGGAGAGTCTTCGTCATCGGATATAGAAGAAACAGAAATATAATCATTTAAACTTTATAATATGGAAACTTCGTATAATAATGCAGACATCAGACATGTCGAGCAGGAAATCTTGAAAATCAGTACGAGCAAAACGCCAAAAGACACGGAACAGGTGAAGACTCTTCTTCGCCTGCGTAAGTCTATGATTGACAGTCGGGCGCGTGCATATGAGAAAGAATTTCTTCCTGTAATCAAGGAATTTAACTTGGCTACCGAGCGCGCACTCAAAGATTTGTATGATGTGGCTCATCGTTACTATGAGTACATGGCAACCTTTGATTACGGAATCCAATTGGTAGCGCGATTACACTTTACAAGCACCTACCCTCACCTGCATCCCTTTCAATCTACCGACCGATTCCGGATATGGAAAGCATTGCTTGAGTATGGATGGAACCCGCTGTTTCAGGCAGGATTAACAGAAGTACCTTTATTGTTTCCCTATGATGTCAATAAGTCTTTCCCGCTGTTTGCCGGCATGTATGAGCAGACACAACTCGCATACTGGCGAGGCGGAGGATTTTTTGCGGATGCGCAGGACGATGAGATGGAAAGTTATCGTTTTAACAGCGTGTTCTATCATTTGGCGGAGCATACCTGTTTTGCCCTGACTGATTTCATCTATGTGCGTGATTTAGAGCCATCCATCGACATCCATTGGGGAGAGCAAAAGTCCTATTCGCGGTTGGGATAGTAATTTGGCACGGTATTTGTTCTCATAGCCGAGGATAAAAACTCGGCTGTATGAAACACTTCTTTTGGGCACTCAAAGTGCTGTTGGTATTGGTTGCAGCACTATCTTATTTCTGCATGATAAAAGTGCTGTATTGCGGTTGTTGGGCATGCAATACGTGCATCGTAATCGGCGTTCTGGCAACTCTTCTCGGATTGTACGACCGCTATAAAGAATTCCGTGCCTTGTGATGCCTTCCTGCCGTACTGCCATAACCGCTCTGTTGCTGCTTCTTTTGCTGCCCTTGGCAGCGAAGAAACGGCAGCCTGTGCCCGATTCATTGCAGACGCTCACTTTTGAGGTGAACGGTGTGCCTATTCTAATGCAGCGAGTGGAAGGCGGTTCGTTTGTGATGGGTGCTACGCCCGACCAGCACGACCCGGACACCTATACCGACAAGCCTGCGCACCTCGTTTTTCTCTCCCCTTATTATATGGCGACTACCGAAGTCACCAACCGTCTCTGGCGCGCCGTGATGAACGAACGCGAGATGCTCAACCTGTCAGGCTATCCCGAACATCCTGTCTCTTTCGTATCCTGGCTTGAAGCACAAGAGTTCATACGGCGGTTGGACAGTATAACAGGTATGACGTTTCGGCTTCCCACCGAAGCAGAATGGGAGTTTGCGGCGAGAGGAGGAGAACAAAGCAAACATTTCCGTTTTGCAGGATCGAACGAAGCGGATACTGTGGGGTGGCTCTTTCCTGTTGCCGGACAATGGACGCACCCGGTGGCAAGCAAACAACCCAACGAACTCGGGCTGTACGACATGACAGGCAATGTAGCCGAATGGTGTCAGGATATATACGGACCGTATGAGTTGTCCACGCGTCCGGATCCTTGCGGAGCAGATACAGGTTCTTACCGAACCGTACGCGGTGGCAGTTATGACAACTGTATTGCCAACAGCCATCTGTCAGTGCGAAGTTGGTACACGCCGGAAACATCCGTTGGATATATAGGTTTTCGCGTGGCTTTGACACTACCGGATGATCCGATGAGACAGACCATGCCCGAAGAGCCCGAACTCACCCGGAAGATTCGAATCAAAGGGCGCAGACTGAATTTTGCCCTTGTGCCGGGCGATTTTCCCTACTATATCTCCGAGGAAGTGAGTGCCTCGCTCTGGAAAAAAGTCACAGGCTCCGAACCGCCGGACAAAGAACATGGTATAGCCATCGGCATGTCGCAACAAGAACGTATCCGCTTTGCAGAACTAAGCAGCCGCTCAGCCGACCAACCGCTCTCCGTTGCCACGTTGGCAGAAACAGACACCGCACTATCAAAAGGTGTTATTACGCCACCCAAGCAACACAAACGCCAACGCTCCGTTCGTGCCACACAACGCAGCCGCAGAACACGCAAACAGCTTTCGCCTTGGACAGAACTTATCGGCGTCAAACTATCACAACCCGATGATCCTGTCCTATTGGATATCAAAGGCGATGTCAGCGATAATCTCCCACTGCGTCTCATCATGAGATATAATCATCAACCAGCAAAATAACACATTATATGAATTAGAAAAGAGACGACAAACGCCTCTTTTTTATTTCAAAATTTACAAATTCGGACGAATTGGAACAAAAAACTTGCATATTTCAAAAAAAAGCAGTATCTTTGTAATGTTTTTTCATCACAAGCATATTTTAATGAAATAAACAGACTGTATGAATACCACTAATACTATCAGGCAAGCGTCAGTAGCGGATATCCCGCAGCTCATCAATTTGCTGCATCAGGTGGATATGGTGCATCACCGTTTGTGGCCCGAACTGTTCAAGCCCTACACCACCAAGTATAGCGAGCAAGAACTGGAGACGCTGCTCGGCGACGAATCGAAGCCGGTTTTTGTGTATGATGACGGTGAGGTGCGCGGCTACGCGTTCTGCCAGATATCGGTAGTGAAAGACGACCGCTTGCTGCAAGACCGCAAGACCTTGTATCTCGATGACCTCTGTGTGGACGAAGCAATGCGCGGCAGGCATATCGGTAGCGCCTTGTTCCGTTTCGTGCGCGAATATGCCCAATCAATAGGCTGTCAGGATGTCACGCTCAATGTATGGGCGGGCAATGACGCAGCCATGCGGTTCTACCAAAGCATGGGGATGCAGATTAGAGCTGAGCGGTTAGAGTTGAGTGTTTAGCGACACCCCTCCGACTCCCCTTTCAAAGGGGAGTGAGATTTGAGCGATATCAAACAATATCAAACGATTTCAAACATTATCAAACGATTTCAAACATTATCAAACCATTTCAAACCATTTCAAACCATTTCAAACGATTTCAAATATATGAAAAAACTATGTTTTGCTATTGCAACAATCTTATGTGCAAGTGCCATAAGAGCTGATCTGAAAGAGGACTTCAATTCCCTCAGTTCCGGTTCGTGGGCAACAGAGACACCGGTTGAGTTACCATCCGGCACATGGACGTTCGGAGGCGGATTGCAGTACAACAAATCGAATAATGTGGTATCGCTCAAGTTCAATCAAACCGGAGCGTATCTCATCACACCGGTAATGGACAGTGTGACTTCGGTTGAGTTCAAGCATCGCAGCGGTGGCAGCAAAAAACAGATTGATATCGCCTATCGTATCGGTTCAGGCGAATGGGTGGAAGCAGGTTCGGTCAGCAGTCCTTCCAGCTCGACGTTTTCCACATTCTCCTGCAAGTTGGGAACCGATTCCGCTCTGAACATGCAGGTGCGATTTAGCGGAACCAACAACACCTACATCGATGATGTGGTTATCAAGCAAGCGGTTAACGGCTCAGGCGACCAGGGAACCGTTGTGCCGGCTGAACCCGATCCGGAGTTCACGCGACCGACCTATACAGCCACACACGCTACCTATCATATCTCACCCGCCGGCAATGACGAGACAGGTGACGGCTCGTTTGAAAAGCCTTGGTTCAATCTTGGCAAAGCCGTTTCTGTGGCGCAAGCCGGAGACGTGATCTACTGCCGTGGAGGCGTGTATAAGATGTCATGGCGCGGCACAGACGGCAAACTCACCATCCGCCTCAAGCAGTCCGGTACAGCTGAGGAACCGATCGTTATCTCTGCCTACGAAAACGAGAAACCTGTCTTCGACTTCGAGCAACAGCTGCTTGACTGCAACCGCAAGCCGTCCAATGTCGGCGACCGAGGCATACACCTGACCGGTGACCATTGGATCATGTTCGGCCTGCATATCATGCACGCTGCCGACAACGGAATCAAACTCGAAGGCTCCTACAACCGTATTGAGCGTTGCGAGTTCAGTTATAACCTCGACACGGGTCTTCAACTCGGTTTCGGGCATAAATTCTCGGATACGTTCCCCGGTGTGAGCAAGAATGACGGTTCGTATTGCGCGTACAACGATATAGTGGACTGCGACAGCCATCACAACTGCGACTGTGATGCCAACTACGGGTCGGATGCAGACGGATTTGCATGCAAGATGCATAACGGCAAAGGTAACCGCTTTATCCGTTGCCGTGCTTGGCGTAACTCCGATGACGCATGGGATCTGTATGAGACGGATTACGATGTTATTCTGGCTGAGTGCTGGGCGTGGGAGTCGGGTAACAAAGAGGATCACTTGTGGGTCAAAGACTACCTCGATACGAGTGCTTCATTTTCCGGCAACGGTAACGGAATCAAGTTAGGCGGCAACGGCACAGGCGGTAGCAGCCAGGGTACCCATTACGCCTATCGCTGCATCGCTTTCGGGTGCGATATCAGTTCTTCGGTCAAAGGTTTTGACTGCAACAGCCACAAGGACGGACACGTGCTCGTCGGTTGTCTCGCGTTTGACAACAGCTATGATTATATGTTCGAGTCCGGAGGTTCAGATGCCAAGACGTTCTATTACAACAATGTCTGCTTCGGCAGGCAGGAGATCTGTGTCGGCACGGATGACTACAACGCGGTTGTCACGCCGCCGTCCAAACTCGGTTGGACTAATCATCTGGTAACCGGTTTCTCTCGCGATGAATATGTCTCGCTCAGCGAGGATGATGCTATCGCTCTGCGACGCGGCGACGGCTCTATGCCGGCTCGGTTCGGACGACTGATGCCGGGCAGCAAACTCGTGGATGCTGGCGGCGAAGTGCCGGAAGCGGTTATACCTAATTGGAACCGGCTGATTACGGATTTTCCGTTCCTTGCTTCACCTGCTTCAGGCAAGGCACGTGACCTCGGACCGTACGAACTGAAACAGGAACAGCCTGCTGCTATCGACATGACGGTGTCCCCGCAAAACGGGGAAACCCTAGACGGAAAGGGCTCACATCTTCAGGCTATCAAGATCCTCCGCAATGGTCAGATCCTCATCTTGCACGGTGGCAAGGCTTATACTGTTACCGGGCTGGAGATCAGGGATTGACAGTCGAAAGATTTCAAACAGCATATCATCAATGCGTTAGCATAATAATCATAAAAACAATCGAATTATGTATTCAGACCCAAAAGATTGTCTCTATTGCACCAACAATGAGACCTTGCATAATCTCATGATTGAGATTTGCCACCTGCGCGTGTCGCGTGCTTTCCTGTTCAAAGAACAGACCTATCATGGCCGTTGCCTTGTGGCATACGACAAGCATGTTAACGACCTCAACGAACTGGATGACGAACAGCGCAATCTGTTCATGGCGGATGTTGCGGACGTGACGCGTGCGATGCAGCAACTGTTCAAGCCCGAGAAAATCAACTACGGCGCATATTCCGACAAACTGAGTCACCTGCATTTCCATCTGGCGCCGAAATATGTGGATGGTCCGGATTACGGTGGCACCTTCCGAATGAATCCTGGTGAGGTCTATCTGACCGAAGCGGAATACAACGAAATGGTTCAGTCTCTTCGCCGGGCCATCGAAGCATCATTATGTTCAGCACGGGCTTGACGAATTATGAGTCACGAACATCATCACCATACCGCGCCAACGCAGTCGTTGAACGGCATTTTTATCTTCGCTATCGTACTGAACGTCCTCTTCGTGCTTATCGAAGCAGGTGTCGGATTATGGCAGGACAGTCTTTCGCTGCTTAGCGATGCTGGACATAACATGAGCGATGTATTTAGCCTGCTGTTGGTATTGATCGCTTTCCGTTTGGCTAAAGTGCACAGCAACGACCATTTCACTTACGGCTACCGCAAGTCCACGGTGCTGATCTCGCTGCTCAATGCCGTTATCTTGTTGGTGGCGGTTGGAGCAATCGTTATTGAAAGTATCCATAAGTTCAGCGAACCGGCAGCAGTGAACGGCATCGCAGTCTCATGGACTGCGGGAGCAGGCATCATCATCAACGGTTTGACAGCCATGATGCTGATGCGCGGGCAGAAGCATGACCTGAACGTACGTGGCGCCTTTCTGCACATGATGGCTGATACGCTCGTATCAGTGGGCGTGGTGATAAGCGGTATAGTCATCTATTATACTGGCTGGAACATCGTCGATCCGATTGTATCCCTCATTATTGCTGCTGTCATCCTGATCACTACATGGGAACTGTTAGCCGATAGCCTTCGGCTGGCTGTGGACGGCATACCCGAGGGTATCAACCGCAAGGAGATAGAACAACTGCTGACCGAAGATGAGCAGGTGCAGGAAGCGCATCACATACATATCTGGGCAATCAGCACGACCGAAACGGCGCTAACAGCACACATCGTTCTTAACGACCTGACGCATTGGACGCAGGTGGCAGAGCATATCAAACACGAACTTGCCGAACACGGCATCACACACGCTACGCTTGAACCGGAAACGCCCGATGCAATGTGCCATCAAAAAGATTGCTGACCATATACTATGGACCACCTGCCGCAAAACTCTGCCATATTAGTATCGAGCATCAATATGCTACTCAGGGACGAGGAATTTGACTCGCTCGAATCGCTATGCTATAACTTCAACACCGAGCCGGAGAAACTCAAAGCCGGCCTCTTCGAAGCAGGCTATGTCTATAGCGAAGAACAGGAACAGTTCCGGCCGATTGGATACGATGAAAACAGATAGCGTGATCCCCACTCAAAATATAACAAAAGATTTTATGACTGAATACGAGAAAATGCTTCATAACTTGCCGTATGACTACACGGACAAGGAGGTTCAGGCGAATATCCTGCGTGCTTATCATGCCATGCGGGATCTCAATCAATGCGGAGCATGGGATATGGACGAGTTGCACCGTTGTATCAAAGCCCTCATCCCTGATGCGCATCCTTCGGTAATCATTTGTCCGCCATTTCACTGTGACCACGGCAACCGGATCAGCATCGGCGAAGGTTCGTTTGTGAATTTTAATGGCGTTTTCCTGGATGGAGGAGGTATTTCTATCGGCTCTCATACGCTTATCGGACCTAACTGTCAACTGCTGACGCCCGATCATCCGCATGATTATTTAGAACGCCGCCAGACCATAGAAACAGGCCTGCCTATTCGTATCGGCGATGACTGCTGGCTGGGCGGAGGAGTGATCGTCTGTCCGGGTGTTACCATCGGCAACCGTGTGATTGTTGGAGCCGGTTCGGTCGTCACGCATGATATTCCTGACGATGTAGTCGTTGCCGGTAATCCGGCTATGCTTATTAATACAAGAAAATGAAATTGGGTAGCGTTTGTCTCCATTGTTATAAGAATACGCAACTTCGACGACAGAGTTCTTGAATAGCCTCAACATGCGGCTAATCCCGACGGTCAACCGACGGTCAACCGACGGTCAAGGCTTTTATGACAACCGAAAAAGAGCAAAGAACAAACTATTTTGTATAACGCATCATAATTATATTATATATAATATACAATAAATCTATTTTTATGGCAGACATCGAAACAACATCAGCTATCGACATCGTTCATGGCAAATTTAAGAAAGCAGACAAGGGCTATTTTTACGTTCGCAATGGCAAGCAGTTCTATCGTGACCGCGAAGAAACTTACCAGAAGAACCAGTCTCCGAAGCAAAAATACAACTCCGAAGCATTCGCTTATGCTAATCGTCAATTGGCTCTGCTGAAAGCCTCTCCGGAATCTGAAGCGCAATTAAAGTCCGCATACGAAGCCGCCAACCATATTGCCTCCAACGGAAAGACCTACTCTACTCTTTGGGCATGGAAGTTCAACTCTTTGTTGTACGAATATAAGCAATCACACCCCTTTGCCGGATAGGTCAAAAGCGCACCCGGGCTAATTATACTGACATTATGAGCGAACGGATTTGATTTGATATAGAGTATGGAATTTAGGCCAATGCGCCGGAAACGGCAAGAACTCCCTAAAGAGGAGTGTGAGAAGATTTTGAGAAATGCCACAGCCGGAGTGCTTTCCGTCCTGGGCGACGGCGGCTATCCGTATGGTGTGCCGATGAGTTTTGTTTATGCAGATGGAAAACTGTATTTCCATTCGGCGGTAGAGGGACACAAGCTGGATGCCATCGCCCGCGAAGACAAGTGCTCGTTCACGATTATCGATCAGGACGAGATTCACCCGGACGAATACACCACCTATTTTCGCAGCGTGATTGCTTTCGGACGGATCCGCCGGCTGGAGAGCATGGAAGAACTGATCCACGGCTTGCGTCTCTTAGGCGGCAAATACAACCCCGGAGACCATGCCGGTTTGCAGCACGAGATAGACAAGTCGGTCGCCATGCCCGGCGGCATTCCTCACACCCGCGTGGCGGTTCTTTGTATGGAGATTGACCACCTTTCCGGCAAAGAGGCGATAGAACTTGTGCGAGCACACAAAGGACAATAAAATACAAACTATGATAGACCAGATTATGGATTACAAGAAACAATAATACAGGGCACTTCTAAACTTCCCATATACAATGAAACAGAATATGGAAACAACGACTTCTGCGCTTCCGGAGCACGTACTGTACCTCTGCGCTTGCGCGGCATGTGCGGCAAAGGGTGATTTGGAGCACTTGGAAACAGCTATTCCGCAAGCCTTGGACCACGGCGTTACTATCAACGAACTGAAAGACGCGTTCGCGCAACTCTACGCCTACGCAGGCTTCCCGCGTTCGCTCAATGCCCTTGGCGTACTGGAGAAAATCCTAAATGCCCAAATGGTAAATGGTACTTTGTCCCTTGGTACTTGGCAGTGGGGTAAGCCTTTTGTGCGTCCTGCTGTATGGGACGATGCCGCGGAGGCATTGCGCACCGGTACCGCCATGCAGACACGCGACGAAGGAGGCACGCCGTGGGACTACACTTTCTGCCCGCAGGCGGACTATTACATGAAGTCGCACCTCTTCGGCGACATCTACGCCTCCGACCAACTCACGCCTGCCGTCCGTGAACTCGTCACCGTGGCAGCCCTGAGCACCATGGACGGTGTCACGCCGCAGTTCGAGGGGCACAAGGAGTGCGCCGTCTTCATGGGCAACACCCCGGAGCAAGTAACCGAACTCTGCCACTGGCTCAGCCATGTGATGAATGCGGAGTAACGGGTAGGACACTCGCCGGCAAATAAATAATGGCAGGTCTTGGTGACACTGCCGTTATTTATAATAGGGATGACTACCATTTCAAAGGCTCTTTCAGAATGTTGCCGTCTGTCATTGGGCTGTCATCGGGTCCGAAAGCATTGGCTTTGTACTGGATGCACAACATCGTCAGATTCTCTTTGCC
>ONHW01000023.1 GCA_900317745.1 uncultured Bacteroidales bacterium
AGAGGGTCCCACTGTGTGTTACTTGTGGGAGCCCTGAGGTTTAGGTTTAATGGTAACAATCGTGCCCTTTCGGACAAATAAGTCTCGGGTTAACCTGCTCTCAATTCGCTTTTGCCTTCGTCTTGCCCTCGTCATGCGGCCGTCTTGAGTTAAGCGGGAGAGGCAGATGCGTTGGAGCGGTAACCGAAAGACGGTGCAAAGATACGGCAAAGATTTGATAAAAGCAAATAATCGCTTTCGCAAATCTCAGCAGAATGAGATTTTCGCTATTTGTCGGGTAATCTTTGTCCCGTGCGAGTCTGTACGTGCCTCGAGACGTGTGCCGTCGGTGCCGATTGCTGCTGCCGTGGTCGGCGAGGAGCTGCCAGAGGTGGTCGAAGGTTAGCATAGGAATTATAAATTAAAAATTACGAATTAAAAAGGTGGTGGTGTAATGGCAGACGTTGTGCCAACGGTGAAGGGACTATAGGGATGCCATTACACCACCAATTACGAATTAAAAAGGTGGTGGTGTAATGGCAGACGTTGTGCCAACGGTGAAGGGACTATAGGGATGCCATTACACCACCAATTCTATTTTATTTTTCTTTTTTGGTTCTTTTTTCTTTTGAGATCGCCCAAACTTGGTCGATTTATACTATCCCGGACTCGGGGTTTAAAGCCCCGAGCACAGGACACTGAACACTCAGCCATGCGGATGGAGGGGGAGCCATGCGGTGCGGGGCCCCGGTTTACTCGGTACTGACGCCCCGAGCAGCCAACGAAGAGACTGAACGCGGCGGAATACCGCCGGGGACTGAACACCGGCTGCGCTACCTAACTCGGGGTTGAAAGCCCCGAGCACAGAACACTGAGCGCTCAGCCATGCGGATGGAGGGGAAGCCATGCGGTGCGGGGCCCCGGTTTACTCGGTACTGACGCCCCGAGCAGCCAATGAAGATACTGAACGCGGCGGAATACCGCCGGGGACTGGACACCGCTGCGCTACCTAACTCGGGGCTGAAAGACCCGAGCACAGAACACTACCGCGGCGGGAGAGCGCCGCGCACTAAACGGCTACACGAACGCGATGGTGAATCCTCGCTTGATGGACTCGGATGCGGGATGTCCATCCGCCAGTTTCTCGGCTGTGCGCTTGACGGCGGCTTCTACCTTCTGGCGCAGGGCGTCGATGGTGGCTTTGCTCTCGTTCTGGCTCAGCATGGCGCTGAACATCCGGTCGATTACTGAAAAATCTGTTGTCATAATTTTTGTTGTTCAATAGGTTAAAAATTATGGCTACCGGTAGCCTTGTTTTTGAAATTTCGATGCAAAGGTAGTACAAAAAAATGAGACCCGCAAAATTGGGTCTCATTTATGCAGTAAAGTGCAGTAAAGTGCAGTAAAGTGCAGCCGATTGCAGAAAAAATGCAGAAAAAAGTGCAGCCGATTGCAGCGTTATCTGTTGCGTTCCTGGGCGAACTGCCGGTACTTCATCGTACGTCTTGAGCAGAACCAAACCCTTGGAATCCTTGTCGCCAAAGAGCGCTATTGCTGATATTCCGTAGGCGGGATATCGGGCTTGTCGCAGTTGATATACAAGGTGTCGTAGATATACACGGTGTCGCGTGTGTGTACGGTGGGCAGCATGTCGGGGAACTCCTCGGCAAGGCGGCGAAGTTCGCGGCGTTTCTGCTCGTCGGTCTTGCCGGTCCAGACGGACAGTCCGAGTTTGATACCCGCCGTCCACGGGTGCAGAGCGGTGACGGTGTTCGTGCCGATCAGTCCGTGGTACTCGGGCATGAACGTATAACCGTTGCGGCTGTTGGCAAAGCCAAGAGCGGTCAGCCGGCTGACAGGCGTGGCTAAGAGGTCAGTGACCGTATATTGTCCGTAGGCACTGATGATCAGTTCGGTGTGGGCACCGCAACGGATCGTGGTGCCCAACTCCATATACACGGCAGCGTTCCAGCGGTTGAGGTGCTGCAAAAACGATCCTTGCTGCGGCACATCGGTCTGCTCGGTAATGAATCTGTCGGGCAGGTCTTGCAAGGTCAGATCCCAATACGGGTAATAACCCGAGTGGGTGACAGAACCCGAGTGATGGCGGTAGTCGGCAAACAGTGGAATCTGCAGTTTGGCTCCGAGTGCGGCATACACGCCGGCACGAGGGTTGTTGCGTCCGTAGTGGTGCAGCGTGAATCCCAAAGGAATCTCGAGCAGGTACGTCTCCTGTTGTTCGTACCAGTCGGCAAACGTCATACGGTGTTCGTATTGGTCACCCGAAGCATCGGTAAGCAGATCCTGCCAGACGTAACTGCCGGTGAGCGAGGCAACCGATCCGAGACGTGTGAGTTGAACGCCCGTTTGCAGACCCGTCCCGGGAACGAAGAACCAGGTGTAGCCTAATCCTGCGGACCACGTATAGGCGGGATACTGCCTGCCGCCTTGCAGGTCGTAGCCCAGACTGCCTATACCTCCGCCGGCGGTGATATCAATGTTGTGTGACATCTTTGCCCTGACAGGTGCAGCCTCAGGGATTTCCGATGCTTGCGCGGCAAGCGTGCCGCACAGGGCTATGGATAGCAAGAACTTTTTCATTGTACAATCAGTTTATGGTTAGCGGAAATATATATACCCGGTGCAGCAGGTTTGCCGCACGGTCGTCCGTCGATGGTGTAGTAGCACTCGGGTTGTGCGGTGCTGTGCGTATTATCCAGCGCGTCAGGCGTATAGTCATAGACGCATGAGCGGTACAATAGTCCATCGGATCCGGTCATATATACCTGATACGCGCCGTTCAGTCCGCCGGGTTCGCGGTAGTATTGTCCGGTAGCGTCAGGGATGAGTGTGCCGTTCTTGTACCACTGGTACGCCACAAAGTGCAGGTCGGTTGAGTCTGTCGGATTGCCGTTGCCGGGGTTGTTGTCCACAAACAGCAGGTCGTCCCACTTCTGATGCACAAAACCGTCGGTGAGCAACGTGAACGGGAAGAAGTGCGTCGAGCCTTTGCATGCCGTACCATTGGTGTAGAACGTGAGCGAGATATAGAACGTACCGATCGGTGCATTGGCGGGCAGAGGGATAACAATGGTGCTGTCCTCCGGCAGTTCGGCTGCAAGCACGCTTACGAAGCCTGCCTGCTGCGCATCAGACGGAAAAACCAGATCGTAGAGGTCGGGCTCGCCTTCGGTCACAGTGAAACGGATGGCAAGGGCGGTATCGCTCCGGCACAAGTCAACCACAGGATCGAGTTCCACTACGGGGCAGATAACCTGACAATCCTCGCTCGTGCCGTCGATAATGATGGTTACGGTACCTGCACTGGTTGCCCAGTCGGAGAAGCCGCTGTTGTCCTTCACCTGCCGGCTGAAGATATACGTGCCGCCTTCCGCCATGGGGAAGGATTGTACAGGCAGTGAGGCGGTGTCGCTGTGGAAGATAGGCTCGCCGTTGCACAGCCAGCGGTAGGTGTAGTGTCCGTTGCCGCCGGAGGCTGTATCCGCCTCGGCGAGTGTGCCGGTGTAGCGAGGATGGCAGAGCGTGACGGTGAACGAATCGATGGCTCCCGGTTCAACGGCCGCCAGCACATAAACCTTGTGCTCCGACTCCGATTCGATAGGTGTGGTGTTGCACGATTCGTCGCTTGCCCTGCGTGTGAACGTGTATTCGCCCGGTTCGGTGAAGGTGAAGTTGAGCGTGTCGGCTGCGGCTACAGAGCCATCGATATATACGGGATTCTTCGTGCCGGACGGTGTGACGGCTTTCCACAAGTAACTGAATTCGCCTGCACCGCCTGTAGCAGGCTGCTCGCTGCGGATGGTGAATGTTTGCGGCACGCCGTAGATCGTGTCGGGTTCGTCGAACAGTTTGCCTGCATCGAACGGGTTGAGAACAGTCAGGTACAAGCGTCCGGGCGATTCGGTCCAGTCGGTGGTACACTGGTAGTCGTGCGCGTAACGGCGGAAAGCGTATGTGCCGGACACGTCAGTAGGCAAATCCCGTTTGCGGTACTCGTTGTGACTGAGGTAAACTGTGTCCATCGGAATGTGTGCCAGCGGATGGTGCTCATCGTCGTACACTACGGTATCGCGAATAACCATGTAGCGGTAACACATGTTTCCGTCCTGCTCATCGTCCTTGCCGCCAAGCGGTTCTTTGCCGCCGTTGGCTTTCAGAATATTGACGTTCTCCTCGCGCCAGCAGGCGGTAACCGTGCCCTCCATCTTGCCTGCATCGAACTTCTCGTAGCCTTTGACAATGGCATAAATCTGCTTGCTCGTACTGCCTTCAGTCATGGTGAGAATAACCTCCTGATTGCCGCAGGGACGAACGACCTGTGCGCTGTTGGCATTCTGGATGTGAATAACATCCTCGCCGGAAGAGATCCATACGGAACTGCTGCCGCCCAACAACTTGAATGACTTACGCGGCAGGTTGCCTTGCATAGGCGCGCCAACGCCCTCGGCACGTTCGACAGGCAGATTGTCGGCGTCAAGGAGGATAGCGTTGGTGGAGACGCGTGCTGCCTCATGATCGCCGAAGCACTTCAGGCGCGGGTAACGGTAGTAACTGTTGGTGACGCAATCCCACTCGCTGCGGTTAGTGTACGGATTGGCGGCGGAGAAGAACGTGGCGGACTTCTCGATGGCGTACTGCGTGTTGTCGAGCACATCGGCTGTGCCGTAGCCGGTAGCATAGGTGCGCGTCACTTGCTGGTCGAAGCATATTTGTGTGAGGTTGGCTGCGGCTGCTTCGTTCAGTCCGAACAATGCGCCGGCGTGCTCGGCACCCTTGCAGTAACCGGCGTTATAACACTCGTTGAGAGTAGCCGTGCTCTTGTTCACACCGACTAATCCGCCCACATGGCTGTTGGCATCGGTGATAATGCCGCAGTTGTAGGCAAATTCCAGTTTGCCGTAGTTCGTGCCGATCAGTCCGCCGATGTTATCGCCGTTGTGGGCGATGATCTGCGCCATATTGAAGCAGTGGTGCAGTCGTCCGCGGTTGATACCGATGAAAGCACCTACATTGCTTGTGGCGTCTGTCATGATCTGTCCCTGCGCAATGCCGAGGTTATGAACGAGTGCTTCAGCACCTGTCTCGGCAATCAGTCCCGCTGCCGTAGGAAAGGAGTTGAGGATATACAGGTTGTAGATGACGTGGTTGTTGCCGTCCAGTTCGCCGCGAAAAGGCATAGCGGCTGAGCCGACAGGTTCCCAACTCGGCGGCAACTCCTGCGTGCCGCCAAGGTCAAGGTCGGCGTCCAGACGGATACGTTTGCCGGCAAAGTCGTCTGTGCGGCTCTGCTGCGCTATCCAGGCGAGGTGCTCGGGCGCGGTAATGACGTACGTGGCGCCGCTGATAGCAGGGGCTTGTGCAGTGCCGTTCCACGGCGCGGAAACAGCAGCAAAGGAATGGGTGCCCCCTAATGCCATGCTTATTAGCACAGCATTTACAAGTGCAAAGATATGTTTCATAGGAGTGTGTTTACCCGATACGCAGCAGGTTCTATTCAATCCGATGTCCGGATACGGTGAATGTACCTGTAGGCGTGATCAGTAGCAATTTGCCGTTAATGATTGACCATTGACAGTTAGCAGCCGGTGTGTTGCAGCCGGGTAGTGATATACCCGTAAAGACTGATGCATCCGGGTCGCCGGGTATGATAGGCGGTGTGGGCAGAACCTCGTTGCCGTCGGGTTGCTTGAGGTTGCCTTCGAAACCTGTAGTGGCAAAGTCGCCGGCATAGACGTGAATAGGTGTTCCCTGTTCATCGAGTACGGAGAGAATGTACGTGTAACGCGACGCTTCGTCCAGACCCGTCACCTTGAACGACAGTGTATAAGGCAACTCACCTGCCTCCTGCCTGTTGCGCTTGGGAGCGAAGGATATGCCGAGTAGTTGTCCGCGGTTGCCGAGCGTCAGGTGGCAGAACACGTTTCCGTCCTTGTAGATGTCAATCTGGTAGGTGTTTGCCAGAGAGTCGGTCGGCCACGTAAAGTCTGCTGTCGTCTCGGCGGCATCCACAATCACCGTGCGCTGAACCATTGCGGAGTCGGGCGTGTCGTTCATGCGGAAACGTCCCCAATACGGATGTTCGCGGTAGAGTCGGCGGCTATCCGGCAACACGCTCAGCCATGCGCTGTCGGGTATATCTGCCAGCGTACCTTCTGACACAGCAGGAGGAGTGGATGCCCAAATGGTTATATGGGTGATGGCACTGTCCCCCTTGAACGCATTGTCGCCTATCAGTACTACGTTCTTTCCTATGGACAACTCTCTTAGCGAGGACCAGTTCTCAAAAGCGTTCGTGCCGATGGAAATAACTTTGTCGGGGATGACGAGCGAGTCTTGCAGTTTAATGCCGGAAAAAGCACTACCGCCTACCATCGTCAGTTCGGTCGGCAACACGATAGAGTCTATGTTCGGACATCCCGCGAAGGCGTTATCACCAATCGTGCTGATGCCGGCAGGCATCTCCACACGGGTGAGTGCCGTACAACCATTGAAAGTGGATGAATTGATTGCTTTCACTTTCTCCGGAATGGTAATATGCTTGATTTTCGTACACCCCTTGAATGCCTCCTGGTGAATAGCCGTCAGCGTAGAGGGCAGGATAACTGTGTCCAGTTGGTTATTTGAGGAAAACGCACCTGCACCGATATATTTGCAGCCTTCGGGCAGCACTACTTTCTTCATCCGTACCTGCTGGCACAGCTTGGCGGGCACAAACTCCACATCCGGACCGAAGATAAATTCCCCGTTCCAATAATCATACAGATTGTAGAATACCGACGATGAAGCCGGCGGATTCTTGGCATTCCAGACAATCACAGGATTAGAGTGGAGACACCATGAGATCTGTTTGCTGGAACGGAAAGTAGCAGGGAAGAATAGTGTGTCCTGAAGCGGAATTGTCGCTACACTATTCTGGTCATATACCGCACCATTGGGTTCTCCGTCAAAGATACTGCCGTCGATCACCTCCAGGCACTCCGACCAGCGGACGGATTTCAGTGCGTAGCAGTTCCTAAACGCCATCTGACCGATATACTTGACGCCCTTTCCCAAGTCGCATTTGACCATCGTCGTGCAGTTGCTGAAAGCGTATTGTCCTACCGTGTCCACCGAGTTAGGCAGTTTGATGTCCTTCAGTTTGTAACAGCTCTCAAACAGATATGCCGGAATCTTCGTCACGCCTTCGGGTATGTCGCACGCTGTCAGGTTCCACCAGTCTTGGAATATGGCGCCGCTGAATCCTGTCAATCCTTCCGGCAGACTGATTGTCTTGCAGGAGTTGTACGGATAATAGGTCTTGTAACTCGTCGCCCATGACGAGGCCTGCAGCACCTGTTTGTTCCACCAGAGGCTGTCCACGGTGTTCTTGAGCACGCCGTAACCCTCGATAGTCATGTGCGCAGTCTCGGTGTCGTACGACCAGGTCAGGTGCTCGCCGCACACGCCGTTGTACACCGTGGCTTGCACACTGCTGCCAAGCATTGCCAGGCTGACAAGAATAATACATACTTTCGTTTTCATGATCGCATATTATTTGATTCGGTTCCCTTGTACATCGTACATGCGTCCGTTGTACATCAAATAGATGTGTCCGTCACGGAGGATCTTGCCGTTCGAACCCTCAAAAGTGCCGGTTTCATCGGATATTTCTTCGATAGCTGTCGGCATGTTTGCACCGAGCGTAGCAAAGGATCCGGAGGCGTAGAAGATTTCCGTATTATTGGCATCGGAAGCGGTCATCGTGAACCAATAGTCGGTGTCCTCATCCAAACCATTGTAACGGAACGAGAAGGTACCGGTGGTATTCTTCGCACGACGAGTAGGTGCGTGCTTGGAGAAGTCGATCTCAACGAGCTGTCCTATGGAGTTGAACGTCAGCGTACAAATCTTCTCCGTGCGCTCTTCATTCGCCCAGATGATGAGCGTGTAGTAACTGGCACCTTCCACGGCCGGCCATGTGAACTGCACGCTGCGCTCGTCGGGTTGCGTCTCTACCTCCGGCTCTTTTTCCGGCAGTTCCAGAAGTGTGCTGTCCACTTGGATGTTAAAGCCGTTCCAGATGCTATTAGCACGATAGATCTCCGCCAGCGAGTCACAAGGTACTAAAAGGACGGTTTGGGCTTGATTGAGCAGATTGAAAGGATTGCCCTGCGTCGCAGGCACCGACATCATTGGCGCTACGATCGTATCAAGCAGCGGTGTGTCATCGTTCCCCAAGTAATAGCCGCCGAACAACTCGTTCTCAATTTGACTCAATCCTTTCGGCAATACCAGTTTACGAAGATTCACCGCTCTGAGCGAAGAGGAACGCAAGGTGTTTACTTCTTCCGGTAGCACGAACACCTCTCCGTCATGCTTGGGCGGATAAAGTGCCAAAGCTGCCGTGTCTGCCGAATAGAGCACACCGTCTATCGCGCGGAAGTGCGCGTTGGCTTTCGGCATCCGGATGTACCATAGTGCGGGACATTTATGGAAAGCATAAGCGCCTATCTCTCTGAGACTGTCGCCTATCTCAATGATTTCCAGATTATTGCAGATTCGAAATTGTCCTTTACCGATCATGGTACTATTGATGACCGCCTTCTTGAGTTTCGGACTGTCGGCAAATACCTGTTCACCCATCTGTTTAAGCGAGGAAGGTATCGTTACCTGCTCCATGGCATAAGAGCGGTAGAATGCCTCGTCGCCTATTTCTTCCACCGTTTCAGGTATGACATAATGTCTGTTGCTGTCATACTTCCCAAGGCTGTTGGCCTCGAAAGCGTATTCTCCGATAGAGCGCACGTTGGTCATGGTCAGATCAACTGCGGAAACAGAGAAAGCACTAGCAGCAACATGCACGACACTTTCCGGCAAAGTGTAAGCGGCATTTATTGCCGCCGGACAACATATTACGGTATCCATGTTGATACTCATAAGCATGTTGTTCCATGTAGTGTAGTGCGTGTTGCCTTCCGCAACGGAGATTTTCCGTAATGATCCACCAAAAATTGCCCCGGGAGTAACATATTCCAACGAAGCCGGTAGATGGAGCGTTTTAATAACAGCATTGAGACTGAACATCAGTCCGTAGTGTTCAATACGCTTCACGCCTTCCGGGATGGTAAGGCTCGTAATTTTTGTACAGCCGTAGAATGCACTCTTGTAAATCACCTGAATGCCCGCAGGTATCGTATATGCACCTTGGTAACTATCCGGCATCAGCACAAACAGACTGTCGTTGTAAATGGGATCTTGAAGCGCAGGTAGGATATAGAAGGACCACGAGGTCAGCGACTTCACCGAATTAGCAAGGTGTACGCGTTGCAAATTGGGCATCTGTTCAAACGAACGTTGCTCAATATACGTCACGCCTTCCGGCACGCGGAACTCAATGAGTCCTGCCTTCCAGAACGCCTCAAACGGAATCTCCGTAATCGTACTGTCCGGAATGATACAGGAGGTAAGGTTGGTACAGCGAAGGAATGCTGCACTTCCTAAATTCCGCAGGGTTAGAGGCAAAACAATAGATGTCAGTTGATTGCAATCGGCAAAAGCATTGTCTGCCATACTCGTAACCGCGTAATTCGCGCCCTCGTACGTCACTGTGTCATTAATAACGATGTCACCAACAGCGGTGTTGTTACTCTGTATCGCTATTTGTGCTGTCATGGCTGTGTTGTCCAGCGTATAATAAACGCTGTCAATAAAAACCCTTTGCGCGTAGGCGCATGTTCCTTTTAATAGTAAAAATGCTACAAAAAGCAGACAAAAACAATTTTTCTTTTTCATAATTTGCATATGTCAAAAAATATTGTTATCTTTGTATCCGAATTGCAAAATTTGGTGTGTACAGACACTTTCGAAAAACAATGCAAAGGTACAGCTTTTTTTTGAAAAATGCAAATTTTGCAGTTGTACGAGGCGTATTTTGAGCGAAATAAATGCAGTTGAAAATCAATATATTACAAAATGTGCCGCAAAAAATAGTTGTACGCGCTGTTTTGTGTGTTGTCTTGGGTGTGACGTTATTCGTCACTTCGTGTCATCTTGGCGGTTTTGATGCCCAAAAGCGCCTTTCAGAGGGTGAAGAATACTACCGGCTGGGTACGAGTTCGAACCAGAGCAGCCGATATGAAGAATCGACCACTTACCTGAAGCATGCAGAGGAGGTTTTGCTCAGTATTCAGTCCTCCGAACTCGGAGCTGAAGATTGGCAGCGGCGGAACCAACTGCTCGGTTACACGTGGTTCTATATGGGTAATTCCTGCGAGAGCGACCAGCTGTACAACGTGGCGCAGGGTTATTACCGCAAGGCTATCCCATTGCTGAAGCAAGGTTCGCACACGATGTATCTGGCTTGTGCGTATCGCGACCTGGCTCGCACCATAGCAATATCGCAAGGCGACCGTGACAGTGTGCTTCTGAACTTCCGCCTTGCCGAGCAGTACGCTCATGCTGCCCAAAGCGAGTTGCTCGTGCTGGATATACAAGCCTACCGCTATCAGTTGTGTTATCCTGACAGTGTAGAGCAACGTCTGGCTGTATGCCGCAGGCTGGCGGAGGAGTATGGAGCGCATGCGCGTTACTCGGAGATAGTGGAGATCCTGCTTGCCGAACATGCCACCGATTCGGCGGCGTACTATCTGCAACGGTTGCAGCCGAAAGATTCGGCTTACGCCTACTGGTTTGAGCAGAGTTATACCTACCTGAGGAGTAAAGTGCTTCGCCAGCGCGGGCAGTCGGATACCGCATACGCCTTGCTGCTGGATCTGTATGACCGCAAGATAGATGAGCTGCAACGTGACGCAGGCGCGCGTACGTACGCGCTCGCGCTTCAATATGATGTAGAGCGTGAGAAGCAACTCGCCGCCGAGGCACAACGCGAACGAAGGTGGCAACAGGCGGTGTCGGTTATACTGGTGCTGCTGCTTGTGTTGTCCGTAGTGCTGACGGTAGTGCTGTGGCGCTACTGGCATCAGCGCCGGCGCGAACAGACCGCAGCTATGCAGGCGCTACGCGAAAAGTATGTGCAGCAACTGCAACTGGCACTCGAGCGGCTGCAACAGAAAGTCAGCCTCACGCGCGAGATAGAGATGCAGCGCATGCGAGGCAAAGAAGTCGAGTTCCCCAAGTGGCTGCAGACCTATCGCGACGAGCAACTGACAATGAGCAAGGAGAGTCTGAACGAACTGGTGGAGTCCGTCGATAAAGCCTTGGACGGAGCAATCAGCCGTCTGCGTGCCGATTATCCGCAACTGACGGAGAGTGATATGCAGTTTGCCATACTCAGTATCATCGGCGCGACGGACAACGACATGAGTATTCTGCTGAACGTGCAGAAACAGACGATCTACCACCGCCGGCAGATCGTGCGCAAGCATATTGACGCCACGATAGATGATATAGATGCGTGGCTGAGGGCATACGTATTGAAAATTGAAAATTGAAAGGCAAAAATTGAAAGGTAAATAGAGATATGTATTTTGACGAACTACCATTGTCCGACGAGGTGCTGGACGCATTGTGGGATATGCATTTTGATACGTGCACGCCGGTGCAGGAGCAGACTATACCCGTCATTCTTGACGGTCGTGACGTGATCAGTTGTGCGCAGACCGGCACGGGCAAGACGGCCGCGTATATTCTGCCGCTGCTGACAAACTTGCAGTACGACCACCACGATCCCGACAAACTGAACGCGATCATCATGGCACCTACGCGCGAACTGGCGCAGCAGATTGACCAGCAGATGGAAGGCTTCGGGTACTATGTGCCGTTCTCGTCCGTACCCGTATATGGCGGCAACGACGGCAACAACTTCAGCACGCAAGCCAACGGACTGAAGACCGGTGCGGATATAGTGATTGCCACACCCGGACGACTGCTTAGTCACATGAATATTATGGATATAGACTTCTCGGGCGTGAAGTATTTCATTCTGGACGAAGCCGACCGGATGTTAGATATGGGCTTCTACGACGATATCATGAAGATCGTAGAGCACCTGCCCAACGACCGGCAGACAATCATGTTCTCCGCCACGATGCCCGAGAACATTCGCCGAATGGCAAAAAAGATCATGCATAACCCTGCGGAGGTGAAGATAGCCATCAGTCGTCCGCCGGAGAGCATAGCGCAGCGAGCACTATACTGCTACGAGGCGCAGAAGACCCCGTACGTTATTGACCGGCTCAAGGAGGCGGGACTGAAGAAAGTGATTCTGTTCGCCGGCAAGAAACAACGCGTGAAGGAACTTGCCGTTCTGCTCGGTAGGCAGGGACTGAACGCCCGCGCCATGCACAGCGACCTGGAGCAGAAAGAGAGAGACGCGGTAATGCTGGACTTCCGTAACAACAAAGTGGATGTGCTGGTGGCTACAGATATTGTGGCACGTGGAATCGATGTGGATGATATACCGCTGGTGATCAACTATGACGTGCCGCGCGATGCCGAGGATTATGTGCACCGTATCGGTCGTACGGCGCGTGCGGAGAACAGCGGTGAGGCAATCACGCTGGTCAGTCCGGAGGATGCGAAGTATTGGGGCAAGATTGAGCGGTTCCTGCAGAAAGAGATACAGCGGCTGACATTGCCGTCCGCCCTTGGCGATGCGCCTGACAACAGCCTGTACGCGCCATCCGAACGCGGTGCGCATAAACGCAGTGCGCAGAAACATTCGCATCGCCGCCGTGCCAATAACGGGCGGATGAAAAGAAAACCGTTTGTAAATTAGATAGGACTTCCGGAATAAACTGCAGCAAGGCAGATGTTCACCGGACGATTATCACTCCATTCGTTTGCGGAGTTGGGTCTGGTAGTAGCGTATGTTTACCGCCTGCTGCCGGTCGTCGGCAGAACGAAGGTTATCCAGAACACTCAGTGCACTACCACAAGCCGCATACGCGGCGCCCGGGTCGCCGAGGATCTCGTACGCTACCGCACAATTAGCCATTGCATACGCTGTGAGCCGCGCGTTACGCTGCGGCTGCGACCAGGCATCGATAGCCTGCTGCCACTGCTTGCGGGCAAAATACTGCATACCCGGATCGTCCTTACCCAGGTCATACAGATAGCGGTCGGCAGTCTCCATGGTAGGCATCAGGCGTTGTGCCATGTGCTCGCCCACGTACACGCACATTTCGCTACTTGCTATATCAGCGTCCGGCAGCGCCTCGACTGCTGCGGATTGGCTGAGTGCCTCGCTCTCCCAATACAAGGTGTCCGCGTACATGAGCGTGCGCGTGTGGAGCGCACCCGACTCGTTGCTGCGGAAGAACAGCGTCCAGTGGGCTGCGGCAATAGCCTGCATGCAGGCGTAATACGTATCGTTGTCGGTAGGGAACCCCTCGGTAGAGGGATGAACAATGAGTTGGTTGAGCACCAGCAGCGCCTGGCTCTGGTAGAGCGTGAGCAGACTGTCCGCCTGCGTGTTGCTGAGCAGTTGTTTGCGGTACAGACTGCCGCTGGTGTTTTGCGAGGTCTCGAGCACCGACGGCAGATAATCCGACCCCTCGAGCGTTTCGGCGGCAGCCATGAGCGTGTAGAACGCGCCTGTTGGCAGGTCGGGGTGTGCTACGGTGTTGTTCACCAGCAGCAGATCGCTCACCTCGAGCGGCAGACTGATCTCCGCCGGGTGGCTGAGTTCGATGGTAGTATGCCACTGCTGTGCACAAACCACCCCTGCTCCCGACAACAGGAGCAGCGCGGTAGCCAACAGGTGTCGGCAGCGGGTTATAAGTTGCGTATTCGCCATTCGTTGGGATAAAGGTTGTTGCAGCGCGAGCCTACGTTCTTGACGAACCCGAGCGGTACGCCGTGGTAAGTAACCAACAGCAGCCCGAGCGGCAGGTTGGTAAGCGGCAGTGCCTCGGTGCGCAAGTATGCCAGCGCACTCTCCAGATTAAGTTCCAGTTGCGGGAATGCCTCCAGACGTGTAGCCTTCGACATTGACAGGCTGTGCTGCGGAGCGAAATGTTTGCCACGTTCCTCCGCCAAGCCAAAGCCCAGTGAGATGCACAGGAAACGTGTGCTCATATAGTCGATCAGCTCTTTGTACTTGGCAGGGTAGGCGGTTATGAACCTGTCGAGTTGCCGCAGTGCCCAATCGTCGGGATGGGTGAGCCATGAGCGTACGAGTTCGCGGTCCTCGGCGGTGATAGGTGTGCTGTTGGGTTTCTTGGCACGCCTGAGGTTGAGCGGCGCAAAATCTCTGCGGCGCTTGCGCAGCACGCACAGGTAGAACCCTTCGCCCCGCACCAGATGCGGGTAACAGTGGTAGCCGGCTATACTCTCGGTTATGCCCCAAGAGGGATCCAATCCGAGCGGCAGAATGTCCGCACCGAGTTCATCGGCTATCCACAGTGCGTTTTCCTCGCACTCATGTCGGTTGAACGTGCAGGTGGAGTAGATAAGAATACCTCCGGGTTTGAGTGCGTCCCACATATCATGCAGGATCGTTCGCTGCCGGTCAACACACATTCGTACGTTACGTGGCGACCACTCGGCTATGGCCTGCTCGTCCTTGCGGAACATCCCCTCGCCGGAGCAGGGCGCGTCCACCAGCACACAGTCGAACGTGTTAGGCAGTGCTTCGCCGAACAGAGCCGGTGCGTTATGGGTGACAACGGTGTTGCCGTTGCCCCACTTTTGGATGTTCTCCGAGAGGATAAACACCCGTTGCCGCACGACTTCGTTGGCTACCAGCAGTCCCTGTGCTCCCAGGTACTGGCTGATGAGTGTAGCTTTGCCACCGGGCGCGGCGCACAGGTCCAGCACCACGCTGTCCTCGCTCACATATTGCTCCAGTGCGCGCTGGATAAGCATAGAGGAAGCCTCCTGTACATAGTAGCAACCGGCATGCATCAGCGGGTCCAGCGTGAACTGCGGACGTTCGGACAGATAGTAGCCATCGTAGTGCCAGGGCACCTCGTCGATATCCGCATCGAACGACAACTCGTCGATCTTGTCGTTGAGACGGATAGAGGTAACGGGCTCCTGCTCCAGGGCATGGAACAATTCGGGAGCCTGGGCACCCAGCTGCTGTTGCATTATGTCGATAAATTCTACAGGTAGCATTATAGTCGTTAGTCGAAAGTCGAGAGTCGAAAGTCGAGAGTCGAAAGTCGAAAGTCGAAAGTCGAAAGCCGAGAGTCGAAAGTGGCTGCTTTTTACGTTTTCGCCTACAAAGTTACTGTTTTTTTTCTAATTTTGCAAAAAAAATCGCAAATAATTATGATTTATCAATATTTTTTTGTAACTTTGTGGCGTTAAAGTGTAATCTGACCTCAGGAATGCAGTTTATAGACGAGTTAAACGAAAGTCAGCGTGCCGCCGTTGCGTACAACGATGGTCCGTTGCTGGTGATAGCCGGAGCCGGTTCCGGCAAGACTCGTGTGCTCACCTACAAGATTGCCTACCTGCTGACTCAGGGTGTACCGGCAGGGCATATACTCGCGTTGACTTTCACCAACAAAGCCGCGCGTGAGATGAAGCAACGTATCATCCGTCTGGTGGGCGAGGACGTAGGGCGTTACTTGTGGATGGGAACGTTCCACAGCATCTGTTCGCGTATGTTGCGTGCCGAGGCGGAGCATGTAGGTTTCACGCGGGACTTTACCATCTACGACGCAGCCGACCAGAAGAGTCTGGTCAAGAAGATTGTCAAGGAGTTACAGCTTGACGACAAGATTTACCGTCCGGGTGCAGTACTCGAGCGGATCAGTGCCGCCAAATCGGCGTTTATTTTCCCTGAGGCATACGCACAGAACGAACAGTTTGCGAAGATCGACCGCTTGGAGCGGTTGTACAAGATGCCGTCCGTCTATGCCGAGTACAACCGCAGGCTGAAGGAGGCTAATGCGATGGACTTTGACGACCTGCTGATGTACACGGTACTGCTGCTGCGCAACAACGCCGAGGTGCGTGAGCGCTACCAGCAGCGGTTCTGGCACGTGCTCGTGGATGAGTATCAGGATACCAACCATACGCAGTACCTGATCGTCAAACTGCTGGCAGAGCCGCAGAACCACATTTGTGTGGTGGGCGATGACGCGCAGAGCATATACAGTTTCCGCGGGGCAACAATCGAGAATATTCTTACTTTCCAAAACGGTTACACAGGTGCCAAACTGTTCAAACTTGAGCGCAACTACCGCTCGACGCAGAACATTGTGAACGCTGCCAATAGTCTTATTCACAAGAACAAAGGGCAGATATACAAGGAGGTATATTCGGAGAAGGAGGCAGGCGAGCGTCTGCATCTAACCGGCTACAGCACCGACCGTGAGGAGAGTGCCGCCGTGGCACGGCAGATACTCGGACTTCACCGGCTGAACAAACGCGACTATGAGGGTATAGCCATTCTCTATCGCACCAATTCGCAGAGCCGTAACCTGGAGGAAGAGATGCGCAAACTCGGTATCCCCTATCGCATATACGGCGGCACGTCGTTCTATCAGCGCAAGGAGATAAAGGATGCAATAGCATACTTCCGTCTGGCAGCCAACAACAGCGACAACGAGGCACTGGAGCGTATAGCCAACGTGCCCAAGCGCAGTATAGGCGACACGACCGTCAGCCGTGTGCGCGAGGCGGCACTGCGGGAAAATGTGTCGATGCTGCGTGTGATGCAGTCGCCGCAGGTGTATGCGGCAGAGATTGCTGCCGCCACCCAACGCAAACTGCAGGCGTTCGCCGAGATGATCGGACGGTTCACTGCAGCAATGCAGGAAATGAACGCCTTTGATTTTGCACAACTCGTGCTCAATCAGTCCGGACTGATGGCAGACGCCGCGATGGATGTATCAGCGGAAGGTGTTGACCGCAAGGCTAACCTTGAGGAGTTGTTGAGCGGTATTCGCCAGTATGTGGACGACCGTACGGCGCAGAACGAAGATACGCGTATCACCGATTTTATTCATGAGGTGAGTCTGCTGACCGATCAGGACGAAGGAACGGACGACACCACCTCGCGTGTAACCATGATGACCGTACACGCTGCCAAGGGATTGGAGTTTCCGGTGGTATTCATTGTCGGTCTGGAGGAGAACCTCTTTCCTTCACCATTCTGCCAGACGGAGAGCGAACTGGAGGAGGAACGCCGGTTGCTGTACGTAGCAATCACCCGTGCCGAGCAGGAGTGCTACCTCACTTACGCAAGCCAGCGTTGGAAAAACGGGCAAGTGAACTTCAGTAACCCGTCACGGTTCCTGAAGGATATTGACAGGCAGTATATCCAGCAACTCAGTGCTGTTAGTACGCAACCCTCGCCGTGGACGGAAATGCCGATGCGTTCGTCGTGGGGAGAAACGGCACAACGCAGTCCGTGGGGAGAAAGACCTGCTCCATCATCGCGTGGCAGAGAGCAGGTGACACCCGTGGCAGCGCGTTTGCTCAAGCCGACCACAGGACTGCGACCCAAGACCACTGTGCAGGATTCTGTATCCACCGAGTGGAAACAGGGTGACCGTGTGGACCATAAGGTGTTCGGGCAAGGCACTGTGCAGCGTGTATATCGCGAGAACGATAACGAAAAGATAGAGATAGAGTTTGACACCAAAGGGACAAAAACGCTGCTGCTGGCGTATGCCAAGTTGGAGAGAGTATAGACCGCTGCGCTGACAGAGTAGAGACCGCCTTCGGCTGACAGACCGCTACGCTGATAGACCGCTGCGCTGACAGACCGCTGCGCTGACAGACCGCTACGCTGACAGACCGCTACGCTGACAGACCGCTATGCTGACAGACCGCTGCGCTGACAGACCGCTACGCTGACAGACCGCTGCGCTGATAGAAGATAGATGAGAGATAATTATCAATTTTTCAATAATATGGAGTACAAACGAATCTTACTGAAACTCTCCGGCGAGAGTTTGCAGGGCAAGCAGGGCTACGGCATAGACCCTGAGCGTCTGAAAGATTATACGACGCAGATCAAGGCGATAGCCGAACAGGGCGTACAGGTAGCCATCGTGATAGGTGGCGGAAACATTTTCCGTGGGATGTCAGGTGCCCAACAAGGTTTCGACCGTGTGAAAGGCGATCAGATGGGAATGTTGGCAACGGTGATCAACGCGCTGGCATTGAAGACCTCGTTTGACGCAATCGGTCAACGTGCCCGGGTGCTCACATCCATCCGCATGGAGCCTATCGGCGAGTTCTACACGAACGACAAGGCTATCCGTCTGCTTAACAAAGGCGAGGTGGTGATCCTGGCAGGCGGTACGGGTAGTCCGTACTTCACAACCGACACCGGTTCATCGTTGCGTGCACTGGAGATCAAAGCCGATGTGATGCTCAAAGGTACGCGCGTGGACGGTATCTACACCGCTGACCCCGAGAAAGATCCTACCGCAACGAAGTTCGATACGATTACTTACGACGAAGTGATTCGCCGCGGACTGAAAGTGATGGACCAGACTGCTACCGTAATGTGCAAGGAGAACAAGATGCCGATCTATGTGTTTAACATGGATAAGGTAGGAAACCTGCAAAAGGTTATGGCGGGCGAGAAGATAGGTACACTGGTTACTCCGTAATATATAGACCGCTACGCTGAAAGAAAAAAGACCGCTATGCTGAAAGAGCAAAGACTGATAAGGCTTTTATCTTTGCGTCCCGCAGGACGGTCTTACGACTAACACTTAAAATTAACATACTATGATCGAAGCAAAACAAATCCTCAACGAGGCAGAAGAGTCGATGCAGGCAGCAGTGCTCTTCCTGGACGACGCGTTGGCACACATCCGTGCCGGCAAAGCGAGTGCACGTATTCTGGATGCAATCCGTATTGATTACTACGGCACAATGTCTCCGCTTGCCAATGTAGCCACAATCACTACTCCCGATGCACGTACGATCTCCATCCAGCCGTGGGAGAAGAAGTTGATAGGCGAAATAGAGCGCGCTATCATCAATTCGAATATCGGGTTGGCACCGAGTAACAACGGCGAGGTTATCCGTCTTATTCTGCCGCCGCTGACCGAGGAGCGCCGTCAGCAACTCGCCAAGCAGTGCAAGGGTGAGGCAGAGAATGCCAAAGTATCGGTTCGCAACGCACGCCGCGACGCGATAGAGTTGCTCAAGAAGCAGGTGAAAGAAGGAATGCCTGAGGACGTAGAGAAAGATGCAGAGGCTGATGCACAGAAGCTTCATGACAAGTACATCCGCCAGATGGATGAGATCTACGCCAAGAAGGAAAAGGAGATAATGACTGTCTGATTTGGCTGGTCGCGGATATATAATCCTGCTTCTGGCAGTGTGTGCAGGCGTTGTGCGTCTGTCAGCTGCCGATGTGCAGCCGCCTGCGTCTCCTACGTCGGTGGACGAAGAGTTGCTGTTGCCCAACTGGCCTGCGATGGCAGTGCCGGTGATCAACTATACGCCGGAGACCGGTTGGGAGTTCGGCGGCGCAGCACAGGCGTACATCAAACTGTTCAGTCCGCGCACGTCGGTGATACAGATTGGCGGAGCCTACTCGCTGAACAGGCAGTGGTACGTCAATGCGCAGGGTACGCTGTATTTCGGTACGGTGCTGCCATGGTTGCTGCAGTTCCGTGCAGGATTCCGCAACTATCCGGATACCTACTATGGCACAGGTGCAGAGCCGAACAAGTCCGGCACATACGCCCGTAACGGCACTCCATACGACTCGCAACGCGGGTATGCATTTGTTCAACCGCTGGTGCACGTAGGCAGGAGTTGGTATATAGGTCCGCACGCCGAGTATCTGTGGGAGCGCACGCGCATGCAAGGAGCCGATGAGTCGGTTACGATACAGATGCCCGGTATAGGCGTTACGGCACAGTTCGACTCGCGCGACGAAGTCTATTATCCGCACAAGGGACTGATGCTGAAGGTTAGTGTTACCCACTACAACCGCTGGTGGCGTTCGACATGCGGACTGACAGCGGGGCAGATTGATTTTCGTCAGTATCTGCCGATAGGCAAGCAGGTAGTGTGGTGCTACCAGGTGCGCGCTGCTATAGCGGCGAGTCTTACGCCCGGTGAGATCCCGTTCCAGATGTTACCTACGTTTGGCGGACAGGATCTGGTGCGAGGAATACCGTACGGAATGTTCCGCGACAACACGATGGTAGGACTTCAGACCGAACTCCGCTTTCCTATCTGGCGGTGGATCAGGGCGTGTGCGTTTGTAGGAGCAGGCGATGTGTATGACTATACCCATTGGCAGTGGTCGCGACCAAAGATCGGCTACGGACTTGGACTGCGACTGACTATCAACCGTGCAAAGATCAATATACGTGCCGATGTAGCGCGCAACAATATTTATCCCTCGTGGGGCGATATCAAGGGCTACGGTTTTTACCTGACTGCCACTGAAGCGTTTTAGAAGTTATGAATCTGGTGATAAAAATAACCGGTAGCACCGTGGGCGTGCTGACAGCCGATGGCACGGTGGCTGACTGCCGTGTCAAGGGTAACCTGCGTATAGCCGGTATTCGCTCCACCAACCCCGTGGCGGTGGGTGACCACGTTACGCTGGAACAACAAAGTGACGGCACGGCGTGGATCACGTCCGTCTTGCCCCGACGCAATTATATCATCCGCCGTAGCACGAATCTGAGCAAGCAGTCGCATATACTGGCGGCGAACATTGATCAGGCGGCACTGCTCGTTACTATCAGCCATCCGCAAACGTCCACCACGTTCATCGACCGTTTTCTTGCCACCTGCGAGGCATACAGCGTACCGGCTATGTTAGTTTTCAACAAGACAGACCTGTTTACGCCCGACGAACTGCAACAACTTGCCGACCTGCGTGAGTTGTATGAATCGCTGGGCTACCACACCTGTGCTATCAGTGCGATGTATGATGATATACAGGCGCTCAAGCAGGAGTTTGTAGGTAAAACAACATTGCTCAGCGGCAACTCGGGTGTAGGCAAATCCACGCTGCTGAACGCTATCTTCGGCACTACGCTTACCCGTACGGCGGATATCAGCCAGGTGCACGACACAGGTATGCACACCACTACGTTCAGTGAGATGTATCCTCTTCCCGAAGGCGGCTGGCTAATCGATACTCCGGGAATCAAAGGCTTCGGCACGCTGGATATGCAGAAGGAGGAGGTGGGACATTACTTCCGCGAGATTTTCCGCATAAGCAGAGACTGCCGCTACTCCAACTGCCTGCACTGCGGCGAACCCGGCTGCGCTGTACTGCCTGAGGTGGGTAAAAGTATAGCCGAGTCGCGCTTTGACAGTTACCTGAGCGTGCTCAATGATATCAATGAGGATAAGTACCGTTAATCATAACTCAACGAATGACCCTGAACGAACTGCATATCATCAACTTCAAGAATATCCGCGAGGCAGACTTGACGTTTGCTGACAAACTTAACTGTTTTGTCGGCTTGAACGGTCAGGGCAAGACCAACCTGCTGGACGCTATCTATTACCTGAGTTTCACCAAGTCGGCGTTCAATACCGTTGACTCGCAGAATATCCTGCACGAAGCGGAGTTCGCAATGATTCAAGGGGTGTATTCAGCGGACAGCGATCAGGATGAAACGATGCAGGTGACGTGCGGAATAAGGCGTGGGCAGAAGAAGCAATTCCGGTGCGGAAAGAAAGATTACCAGCGCATGCTGGATCATATAGGCCGTATACCGCTGGTAATGGTATCGCCGGAGGACGGTCAACTCATAGCCGAGGGCAGCGATGAGCGGCGGCGGTTCATGGACGTAGTGATCGGACAGACAGACCGCGCCTACCTTGAGCACCTGAACCTGTATAACGCGCTGGTCAAACAGCGCAATGCCTTGCTGAAACAGTATGGCGATAGCGACCATCCATCAATTCCCGATGAGCTGTTTGAGGTGATAGAGATGCAAATGGTGCCGCATGCAACGTATATCTTTGCTCAGCGCAAAGCGTTTGTCGAGGCGTTTGTGCCGCTCTTTGCCGACTTGTACAAGACGATAGCCGAGGTAGAGGAAATGCCGCAACTGACTTATCGCTCGCAGCTGTTCGACCGCGAACTCGGTGAGGCTTTGCAGCGCACACGGCAGCGTGATCTGATTCTCGGATGGACCTCGCAAGGCATACACAAGGATGAACTGGAGATGCAACTCGGCGACTATCCGCTGCGGCGGGTTGGCAGTCAAGGGCAGCAAAAGACTTACCTCATTGCAATGAAACTGGCGCAGGCATTGTACTTGAGCAGTCAGCAGTCGGCAGTCAGCAGTCGGAAACCTATACTGCTGCTGGACGATATATTTGACAAACTCGATGCCACGCGTGTGGCACGCATCGTGAATCTTGTTCGCGGTGAGCAGTTCGGGCAGATATTTCTTACCGATACAGACAGGCAGCACCTGACGGATATTGTGCGTCCGATAGGTACTATAGATGGTGAAGTGCAGCCTTTAGGCTCAAGCAAAGTGTTCTATGTGAGCGGCGGAGATTTTCGTGAAGCATAGACTCTAATGTTCCGTCAAATATGTGAGCACTTTGGGAGCAGCGTGGACGTGAGTGTTGGGGAATGGAAAGCGGCGGAATACCGCCTAAAACTGAACACCGCTGCGCTTACTCGGCGGGAAAGCGAAAGACTCGGCGTTGAAAGCGCCGAGCACAGGACACCAAAAGAATAACCCTGCTGCAAATATGCAGCAGAAGGGGAAAACGTAAAAAGCAACAACCGGAAACAGACTGCGGCAAGTATGCCGCAGAAGGGGAAAGTGAAGCCAGAATGTAAAACGGCAATGAAAGTAAAACGGCAATGAAAGTAAAGTGGACACTGTTGGTGGATGAGGCGAGTGGGGATCTGGATAAAAGACACTATGCACGGCGTATTCCCGGAAACGGCGAATGGGCTGCAGTGTGCAATAAGCCTGAGTTGAGCGAAAAGACAAAAAGAAAGAAAGCCAATCTGCCCGTGGCGGTGAACTTTAAGTTGCTGATTGAGACGTGCAAGAGTATATTGAATAATCCCGGTGCCCGTGCAATGTGGCAGGCACGCTACGAGGAAGCCAAGCGCAAGGCAAAAAAGCATAACAAGCCTATTCAAGGCAGGTTATGTGATTATGTGCGGCACGAAGTAAGCGAGATGCTGAAGAAGAACAGAGGAATCGTATGATTATTAAGCGATTATTGTGATGTGGTAGTTATGATGTAGGGTGAAGCATATATTCAGCATATATTCAGCATATATTGAGCATATATTAAAACCTCGGGAAAACCCCGAGGTTTTAATGTAATAATAAGAACAGTGTCAGGCAGTTATAAATTCAGCGCTAAGTTCAAGTGCTCAAGCAAAGTGTTCTATGTCAGCGGCGGAGATTTCCGGACCGGAGAGGATGATCAGTCGCTCGACTACGTTTCTGAGTTCGCGGATGTTACCGGGCCAATGGCGTTTCTGCAACGCTGCGATGGCAGCCGGAGCAAAGTGCTTGACAGCCCAACCTTGTTCCTCGCAGATCTGGGCTGTGAAGAACTCGACGAGTTCGGGTATATCTTCTTTGCGCTCATCCAATGCCGGAACGTGAATGGGAATAACGTTCAGTCGGTGGAAGAGGTCTTCGCGGAACGTGCCTTTCTCGATTTCCTTGTGCAGATCTTTGTTGGTGGCTGCAATGACGCGTACGTTGACCTGAATCGGTTTGTCGCTGCCTACGCGTGTGACTTCACCTTCCTGGAGTGCGCGCAGCACTTTGGTTTGTGCGGCGAGTGACATGTCGCCGATCTCGTCGAGGAAGAGTGTGCCGCCGTTCGCCTGCTCGAACTTGCCGGCACGGTCTTTTACAGCGCCTGTAAACGAGCCTTTGGTGTGTCCGAACAGTTCGCTCTCAATCAGTTCGGAAGGAATAGCGGCGCAGTTGCATGTGACGAGCGGCATATCCGCGCGGTTGCTCTGCTCGAACAGCATTCGTGCCACGACTTCCTTGCCTGTACCGTTCTCACCAGTGATGAGCACGCGCGCCTCGGTTGGTGCAACTTTGGCAATCATTTCGCGGACGTTCTCTATTGCTTTGCTTGTACCGATCATCTGGTACTTGCTGTTCACTTTTTTCTTCAGGGCTGTGGCTTCGTTGCGCAGTGTGGTTGCTTCATGACGCAACTGCTTGCTGTCGATACCGTGGCGGGTGGTAACGAGCAGTCGGTTGAGGTCGAGCGGTTTCTCGAGGAAGTCGTAGGCGCCTTGTTTGATACACTCCACGGCTGTTTCGATGTTGCCGTGACCGCTAATCATAACCACCGGGACGTCGGCACAGTTGCTGTCCGGCTGCTTGAGCGCCGCAAGTAACTCAATGCCGTCCATCTGCGGCATTTTTACGTCGCTGTAGATAAGGTCGTAGCTGCCGCCTTGCGCCATCTCAATGCCTTGTGCTCCGTTCTCCGCGATATCCACCTTGTATCCCTCGAATTCCAAAGTCTCTTTGAGAATATTGCGAATAGCGCGCTCGTCGTCTATTACTAAGATTTTTGCCATATATGTTGATATATTGAAATATTTCTACCCAAAAACGCAACAAAGATACAACATTTTTTGCAAATATCAAAATTTTTTCGTAACTTTGTTGCCTGCATAGTTCATGTAAATGGCGAATATCAAATTACAAATAGCAATGAATCGTTTCTGTTACATCATTTTGTGTGCCGCAGTATTGTTGTCAGCGTGCCGTCGTGAAGATCAGTCTGCCCGTTTGCTGGATGAATATCAGGCACTGGACGAGCGTATCACTGAGCAGTTACAGAATGTTGAGTCTCCCGAGGTGGCAGACTCGCTTGTGAACGCGTTTATTGAAGAAGCGTTTGCTCTGCAACAGGCTCAGCCCGAGTCGGAAGCGGCGTATGTCATACTCAAAGAACTATATTATCTGCTCGGCCTTGAGCAGAAAGAGCAGGCTTTTGCCGTGCTTGACATGGATAGCCTGGAGTCGCGCGGTTTGCAGCGGCACTATGATGCATTTCTGGCTGAACAACGCACGGCAGCAGGGTTGGCGTACACGGATTTTCATGCCGTTCTGCCTAACGGTGAAGCGGCGGCATTGAGCGATTATGTGGGCAAGAGCGATTTTCTGCTTGTAGATTTCTGGGCAAGTTGGTGCGGTCCGTGCCGGCGTTCAATGCCCGGAATAAAGCAACTGCTTGCCGAGCATGCTGATCGTCTGGCGGTAGTCGGCGTGTCGGTGGACGAGAGCGAAGAAGCGTGGCTGAAGGCAGTGGAAGATCTTGAACTCACGTGGCCTCAACTGCGTGACAATAACGATGAAGGCAATCGGGCTTACGGCATAACCTCTATACCGCACACGGTGCTTATCAGCCGCGACGGCACGATCGTAGCGCATGACCCCGAGCATGAGCAGATAGAAGAGTTGCTGCGGTAAAAGCAGCAGGCTATCAGTAACAAGTTATCACAAAAAATCACAACTAAAAACATATCCGCCTGTGCAGGCAGTTGTGGGCTTGCATGGCATAAACATTTGTACGTTTATCAAATATGGTAAAAATCACTTTCCCCGACAATAGTGTTCGGGAGTATGAAAACGGCGTTACCCCGTTACAGGTAGCAGAAAGTATCAGTTCACGTCTGGCACAAGATATACTATGCGCCAGCATCAAGCCCGCAGGTGCCGGCATCGACACCGAGTGGCAGATTGTGGAACTTAATCAGCCAATCTTGGCTGATGCACAGATTAGGCTGCATAAGTGGGAAGATGCCGAGGCCAAACACGCCTTCTGGCACACCTCCAGCCACTTGATGGCTGAGGCTCTGCAGGAACTTTATCCGGGCATTCAGTTCGGTATAGGACCGGCTATTGAGAACGGCTTCTACTATGACGTGTTGCCTGCGGAAGGTCAGGTAATCAAGGATAGCGACTTTCCTGCTATCGAAGCAAAAATGATGGAGTTGCGTGCCAAGAAAGAGCAACTCGTAAAGAAACAGATCAGCAAGGCAGACGCACTCAAGGCGTTTGGCGACAAAGGTCAGAGTTACAAGTGCGAACTGATCAGCGAGTTGGAAGACGGACATATATCGACCTACACTCAAGGAAACTTTACCGACCTGTGCAAAGGTCCGCACCTGGTGAGCACCGAGCCGATCAAGGCAATCAAGGTGCTGAGTTGTGCTGCCGCCTACTGGCGCGGCGATGCTTCGCGGCCAATGATGACACGAATATACGGTATATCGTTCCCGAAGAAAGCGATGCTTGACGAGTATGTGACTCTGCTGGAGGAAGCCAAGAAACGTGACCACCGTAAGATAGGCAAAGAGATGGAACTATTCATGTTCAGCGACATGATAGGCAAAGGTCTGCCTGTATGGCTGCCGAAGGGAACGGCATTGCGTCTGCGATTGGAAGATTTCCTGAAGCGCATCCAGAAGCGTTACGGCTATCAGCAGGTTATCACGCCGCATATCGGATCGAAGCAATTGTACGTCACCTCGGGTCACTGGGATCACTACGGCAAGGACTCGTTCCAGCCTATCACCACTCCCGAGGAAGGCGAGGTATATATGCTCAAGCCGATGAACTGCCCTCACCACTGTATGATCTTCAAGAACCAGCCTCGCTCGTACAAGGAGCTGCCGTTCCGCTGCGCTGAGTTCGGTACGGTTTATCGTTACGAGCAGTCGGGTGAGTTGCACGGACTGACACGTGTACGTTCGTTTACTCAGGATGATGCGCATATCTTCTGCCGTCCGGATCAGGTGAAGGATGAGTTTATCCGCGTTATGGAGATCATTGAGATCATCTTCAAGGCGCTGGATTTCCAGAACTTTGAGGCACAGATCTCGCTTCGCGACCCGAAGAACACAACGAAGTACGTGGGTAGTGACGAGGTATGGGAAAAAGCCGAGCAGGCTATCATCGATGCTTGCAAGGAGAAGAACCTGCCTGCCCGCGTTGAGTACGGCGAGGCAGCGTTCTATGGTCCGAAGCTCGATTTCATGGTTAAGGATGCAATCGGTCGTCGCTGGCAGTTAGGAACGATACAGGTGGACTACAACCTGCCTGAGCGCTTCGAACTCGAATATGTAGGCGAGGATAACCAGAAGCACCGCCCTGTAATGATTCACCGTGCTCCGTTCGGTTCGATGGAGCGATTTGTAGCCGTGCTGATTGAGCACACCGCCGGAAAGTTCCCGTTGTGGCTCACGCCTGATCAGTGTGTTGTATTGCCTATCTCCGAGAAGAGCAACGAGTATGCTCACAAGGTTCAGGAGATATTGGAGGCGCAGGATGTACGTACACTCGTAGATGACCGCAACGAGAAACTGGGTCGTAAGATCCGTGATAACGAGTTGAAACATATCCCGTACATGCTCGTTGTGGGCGAGAAGGAAGCCGAGCAAGGTCTGGTCAGCGTGCGCGTACAGGGTGCCGAGGACAAAGGGCAGATGACTATTCAGGAGTTTGCCGACCTCGTTAAGTCCACCGTGGCGCAGCAGATGGCAGCGTATTAAGCAAGATGCCGGAGGGCAGGAGTATGCAGCCTGACACCGGCATGTGAAACAAAAAACAGCAGAGCGATGAACTCTGCTGTTTTTGTCGGGATGACAAGATTTCTTTGTGCTTGTCGGGATGACAAGATTCGAACTTGCGACCTCCGGTCCCCCAGACCGTTGCGCTACCGGACTGCGCCACATCCCGGGAACGTCAGCTCCCGCCACCACGGATGCCGCTATGCGACAAAAAACGTGTCGGGGCTTCCGCTCCTTCGAAAAACAACGTTGCACGTTCTTTTTCAAGGTCACGATGATCATTATGATCGCTGCTTTTTTACAAAAGCGAGTGCAAAGGTACTACATTTTTTTTATATATCCAAATTTTTTTAACAAAAAAAAACGCTTCGTGGCACAATAGTTGTATTTTGACAAGTCGAGAAACAATCAGAAGCGCAAATATGAGCAATCAGAGGCGCATTTGAGAATGAACAGGAGCATACTATATATGATTACGTGCGCGTGCATGCTGATGGGTTCGGTGTGTGCGGTGCGAGCACAGGAGGCGGAGAATGACACGCTGTACACCGCCATGCTTCACGAGGTGTACTGCTATGCGCCGATCAAATTCAAGAACAAACAGCAGGAGCGGTTCTACTGGCGCACGGTGCGGGACGTGAAGAAAACGTTGCCTTACGCCAAGCGGATTAACCAAGCTATCATCGAGGCGGAGGATACGTTGGCACAAATGACACCGAAGGAGAAACGTCGCTGGTGGCGCAAGCGCGAGCGCGAGTTGTTCAAGGAGTACGAGAAGGACTTCCGTAACATGACCGCCTCGCAGGGACGAATGTTAATGCTTCTGTTAGACCGCGAGAGTGACCGCACGTCGTACGAACTGATACAAACGTTCAAGAGCAAGTTTGCCGCCGACTTTTGGCAGTTTGTAGCCAAGTTGTTCAAGAACGACCTGAAAGAAGAATACGACCCGAAGGAAAAGGACCGCATTGTGGAACGGATCATAACGCTGGTAGAAGCGGATCAATTATAAGCGGAATTGAACTTCACGGAATAATATACATAGTATATTATAGGTGAGGGTAGGATGCGATAAAGGTCCGATAACGGGTCGAAAACGAGCCGATGCAAGACCAACAGACTAAAACGGAAAACGTAGTGTGATACAAAAAGAGTGGCGGTTGCCACTCTTTTGTTTTGCAGAATTTGCAGGATTACCGCAATTGCAGTGCCGTATTCCGGCATTACTTACGGATACCGAGTTCCTTGATCAGTTCACGATACTTCTCGATATCTTTCGCCTTCAGGTAGTCGAGCAGGCGGCGGCGTTTACCAACGAGGTTGGTCAGTGCGCGCTCGGTGCCGAAGTCCTTGCGGTTGAGCTTGAGGTGCTCTGTGAGGTGGTTGATACGGAAGGTGAACAATGCGATCTGACCTTCGGTCGAACCGGTGTCCTGTGCGCTCTTGCCGAACTTGGCGAAGAGCTCTGCTTTTTTCTCAGATGTCAAATACATGCGTATTTACTATTTGGTCATTTACCATTTACGATTTGGTTGGCAAATGACGGTTAAACAATCACAGCAATGCAGAATCGCTCGGGTTGCAACATCGCTGCATTTATCGTCGGCGCAATGCCGAGTGCGTTTTTCAAACGCGGGTGCAAAGGTACGTTTTTTTTTACATATCTGCAAATATCTTTTATCTCCATCGGAACAAATTGTGCTCTTTTACAACATTTTGTCAACACAACTTACTATTTTGCCCTTTTGCCTTATGTTGGATGGCGTTTTATTTGCATATATGTAATATTTTTCGTATCTTTGTGTTAAATACCATACACATTCACCTAAATTGTCCATCTATGTTTTTTCGTCCTATCCATTGTTCCGCGCTGATGTTTGTTTTGCTCTGGCAGGTAACAGTCTATGCGCAGGTTTACCGATTTGCAGACGATGTTCTCGAGCGTGGGTACTACGACCGCCCGTACGAGCGTTATGAGGCCGAACCCGACTACTGTCAAACCAATGCAACCTTCCTGCCTGCATCCGACAATCAGCGCGACCTGCAGTCCGAAGCGAGTCATCAGCAGGCGTTGGTGCTACAATCGGCACAGGATAGTGTAAGTTGGGTTGTTGAACGTCCCGGCGATGGATTAACCATACGGTTTTCGCTGCCTGATTCGCCCGAGGGAACAGGATTGCAAGGTGCCGTAGATGTCTTTGCCGGCGCGGAAAAAGTAGGGACTATAGCCCTTGATAGCCGTTGGGCGTGGCAGTACTGCAATCAGAACTATCCGCAGAACGAACCGCTTACCGGAAATGTGATCATACGTATGCGCTTTGACGAGATGCACCTGCGCCTTGCACGTACGGTTAACACCGCCGAAGTGCTCACCTTGCGCAAGGCTGCCAATGATGAGTTGCCATATACTATCGATTTTATAGAACTTGAGCCCGTTCCCGAACCCGTACTGTTCGGCGATCTGCCTGCAACCGACAAGGTCGCCTTTGACGGACAAGGTGATATAGCCGACTTCATTGCGCAACATGAGGGAAAGACCATCTATATCCCTGCCGGACAATGGCAGACGGCTAAACGCATTTATCTGCGTAACAAGAAAGGCACTCAACTTATCGGTGCAGGAATGTGGTATAGCGAGATCTTCTTCACCGCTCCATCCGACAACCCCAACACCTACTCCAACCGCGGCATCGAAGCCACGAAAGACAGTTTGCTCGTGCAGGGATTGTACCTCAACACCGCTTGCCGGCAGCGGTACTACAATCAGCAGGACTCCAAGCAGGTGGGCAAAGCGTTCATGGGCGGTTGGGGTACAGGCTCGGTTATTCGTGACTGCTGGGCGGAACATTTCGAGTGCGGAGGCTGGATAGCCGACTACTCGGGTCAAGGCTCGCGCGACCTGCTGGTTGAACACTGCCGGTTCCGCAACAATTATGCCGACGGATTGAACTGCTCGCAGGGCAGTCAGGGACACACGATACGTCACTGCTCTTTCCGAAACAACGGCGACGATGATATGGCATCCTGGAGCGTTGGCAAGCGTACGGCAGATATAAGTTTCTCATACTGCACGGCGGAAAACAACTGGCGTGCATCCTCTCTCGGTTTCTTTGGCGGCACGGCGCCTTCAGCCCACCACCTGGCAATCTACGATGCACTGGAGTCCGGAGTGCGCGTCAATGCCGATTTTCAGGGAACGGGATTCACTGCCGATGCCATAGTGGATATCCACGACGTGACAATCCTGCACTGCGGATGCGTGAGCGGTACCAAAGGACAAACCGGAGACTTCTGGGGTAATGCACAAGGTGCGCTCAATATCGGCAACACGCAATACTACAACGTGCCAAACGTACACCTGACGGATATTGATATAACGGATTCGCGAGGTAATGCAGTCTATGTTCGTTCGTCGGGCGGACGTAACGTCAGCGGTCTCGCTCTTGAGCGCGTTACCATCAACGGTGCCAAAGGGTTCGGAATCTATTACAGCGGTGCAATAGGAGATGTGACGTATTGCGACCTAACCATCAGCAATTGTGCGAAAGGCGAGCAGTCAGCGCACATGCCTGCGTATATCATCACCGACTGCAGCACTCCCGTTGAGACTGTGAATCTTGATAATCGGCAGTCGGCAGCGGTCAGCCATTACTACGACCTGCTCGGACGTGATCTCGGCACTGAATTGCCACGGGGTTTCCTCCTGCCAATTATCGTTCACCCTATGCAACAATAATGCAACAACTCAGCCGCTATAAAATTTCACAAAATTACACAAACCTGCAAACTTTGGTAAAATATTTGCTTATTTCACAAAAAAGTTGTATCTTTGTATTGAAATTCCACTTGGTGAAATGTTGGAATAGAAATAAGACCTTAAAAACATCCGTAGAAAGTTCTATTGTGAGAACCCTATACTTTTAATTATTAACCCTTAAATCATTTCAATTATGAAGAAATTCTTCTTATTTGCAGCAGCCGCAATGGCAAGTGTTACGTTGTTCGCTCACACGCTGAACAACCCCGTAGGCACTGACGGTCGTTACATCGTTAAGTACGACTGCGCAGCCGGTCAGTTTGCAGCAGCCAACGACATGGAGTTGGATGAGACTTTCGTGTTCGCTGTTGATGTAACCGGCACATGGCTGGAGAACTGGCTCAAGGACACTCCGACAGCCGAGGGTGCCAGCCGCGGTGTAGCTATCAACAAGTGGACCAGTCGCGGTGACGTAAACGGCGACACCAACCGTCTGAAACGAATCGATGGCAACATCTGGGGTATGACCGTTAACTACGCTCAGATTGCAACCGCTGACTTCAGCGAATCTCTGAAGAAAGACTCCATTCTGTATGTTTACGCTCAAATCTTCGGTTTTGAGTACACCGACGACAACCCCGGTGCAGGCTGGTGGATGTGGGCTGACCAGGAGGTTGCTACTACGCAGGCTGACGGTTCTGACTGCCTGTTCACCTTTGCTCCGTACACAGGAGAGAAGACTTCCGCAGAACTGTATGCTGACGACTTTGAGGATGGCGACATTTATGGCTTCGAAGTTACAGGTTACGCTGCTCCGTGTGTTGACCTTGGAGATGCTGTAGAAACAGTCAAAGCCAACAAGGCAAGCAGTAAGTTTGTTGAGAACGGCATGATTGTAATCATGCACAACGGCGTTAAGTATAACGCTCTCGGCGTAGAGGTTAAGTAACCCGGCGCAGAACAGAAAGCAGTGCGTCAAACCGGCGCACTGCTTTTGTATTTGCAATGCACAGTTTTGTGCTGAACTAACAACAGTATATTATCTCAATTGAGCCCTCGTTACCATGAATCGTTATTTGTTTGTCAATATATTCTTTCTCTTGCTGGCATCTGCCGGCTTGCATGCTGCACCGGTCACCGGTATTGTGAACGATGCTTCGGGGGAACCGTTGGTCGGTGCCACGGTAATTATCGTCGGTACAACACAGGGAACGGTTACGGATGTGGACGGTGCATTCAGCCTGGATGCTTCTGCCGGAGCTAAACTGGAGGTGGCGTACATGGGCTACGCTACCCGCCAGGTGGTGGTGCAGGCGGGCAAGTCCAACTACATCATTACCCTTCAGGAAGACACCGAGCAGCTGGAAGATGTGATTGTCGTAGGCTACGGCACGCAGCGCCGAAGCGATGTTACCGGATCAGTGGCTTCCGTTCGTGCTGCCGACGTGGCGGACTTCTCCTCCAAGTCGCTGGCGGAAAGTTTAGGAGGCATGGCAGCGGGAGTACAAGTAACGAAAGGCAGCGGTGCACCGGGCGAGGCGGCGGATATCATTATCCGTGGCGCAGGTAGCCTGAATGGCATGGCGCCGCTATATGTAGTAGATGGTGTAGCGCAGGATGCAGGGTTCAACTTCAATATGCGCGATGTGGAATCCATCGAGATACTGAAGGATGCAGGTTCGGCTGCTATCTACGGCTCGAAGGCTGCAGGGGGTGTCATACTGATTACAACCAAGAAAGGACAATCCGAACGCACACGCATCGACCTCAATGCACGCGTAGGATGGAGGAATATCTCCTCTGATATCCATTTGCTCGGCACTCCCGACTGGATTCGTGCCCGCGATGCCTGGGGTACAGGCTCGACGCTTGATGTGTTGGGCGCAACCGATGTCAAAGACCTGCCGAATACCGATTGGATGAAAGTAATGTTCGGCACAGGTCTGGAGCAAGAATATAACATCTCCGCGTCAGGCGGAGGTGAAAAGACAAAGTTTTACCTCAGTTTCGGTGTGCTGGATGAGAAAGGTACATATATGGACACGCGTGCTACGCGATATTCCCTGCGTGCCAATATTGACCACAAGATGGGCAAACATGTGTCGTTCGGTGAAGCGGTATATGCATCGATGTCATCGTACAATCCTTCCACTACATCTTCTATCTATAACCACACCATTCCTTTCCGCACCGTGCCTGTTGCCGAGGTGTTCAATGAGGATGGTGAGTATGCTCAAACACCGATGTCCGTCGGTAGCGGACCTAACTTCGCCGGACTGGAAGCCGCCTACCATGCTTTTCAGGACCGCAACTATAATGTGCGCGCACAGGCATACCTCAATGTTGAGTTTGTTCCCGGATTCACTTGGCGCACCACAGGTTCGGTATCGCTGGGCGCGTACTCCAAGCGGTACTTTACGGAATATAAGGATTTTGGCCCGGTGCAGGTTGGCGTCAACGGCGGCACATTGAACGCTCATTCGGGCACGAACCTTAACCTGATGTTCAACTCCGTGCTTACGTACGAGCACACGTGGGTTGATGCGCACCACTTCAAGATTATGGCGGGAACGGAGTGGTGGCGCTACGACGGCTACGACCTCAACGCTACTGCGTATGGTTTCTCGGTTCCGGTGGCTTCCTCGATCGCTCTTGCTTCTGCCGGACCTACAAAAGATGCCTCTGACGGCATACCTCAGGAGCGACGCGGTTCAGCTTTCGCACGACTGAACTATGACTATAAGGGCCGCTACCTGCTTGCTGCCAATTTCCGTGCCGATGCCTCCGACAGATTCGTCAAGAAGCATCGCTGGGGATTCTTCCCCTCGGTAAACGCCGGATGGCGACTCAGTGAAGAAGAGTGGGTAAAAGAGCCCACTGAATCCTGGCTCTCCAACGCCAAGATACGCGCCAGTTGGGGCGTGCTTGGCAACGACAATATAGCCCAATACATGTACCTGTCAACATACGCGCTCAGCGGTGTGAGCCATGCGTTTGACAACAGTTCGGTCGGGCAGACCGGTGCATGGATAGCCGTCATGGGCAACGAAGACCTCAAGTGGGAAGAGGTCAACCAGATGGATGCAGGTATCGATCTCGGGTTCTTCGGCAACCGGCTCACCGTGACGTACGACTACTATAACCGCCAGACACGCGATATGCTCTACCGTGGATCGCTCTGCCTGACCGGAGGAATGAGTTATTACTTCAACTCCGATGACCCGGCAAACACTGTACCCGTATATTTCAATGCCGGTATGGTCAGCAATCAGGGACATGAGGTGTCTATTGGTTGGAACGACAAGCGTAACGACTTCAGTTACGGTATCAACGTCAATATGTCGTTCAACTCCAATCTGGTGAAGCAGGTTGGCGACAAACCCGGTGCCACCACTATCGACAAAGGTCTGGATGCCGCATGGCCGCTGCTCGCACGCACCGAAGACGGCTATCCGATGTCGATGTACTACGGTTACGAGGTGCTGGGAATATTCCGGACGCAGGAGGAGGTGGACCGCTACAACCAATACGCTCTTGACAAGTGGCGCGAGCAGAACCCTGCTCATCCGTACGGCTATGCGCCCAACGGACAACCACTGTCTGCCGACGGCAAGGAGATAGGCATCTATTACCAGACGCAATATACCGGCGTAGGTGACCTTATCTATGATGATAATGGCAAGGGACGTGTCACGCCTGCTTCTCGCAAGTATATCGGCAACCCCTGGCCGAAGATGACCTTGGGCTTGAATATCAGCCTGGCATACAAGGGCGTTGACCTGTCAATGGTCTTTCAGGGTGCTTTCGGCTTTGACATAATGAACCTGATCAAGCCCTATACGCACATGTTTATGTCCGACAACACCACAGCGGCAATCTTCAAAACATCGTGTTTCGGCAAGGATAATACTACCGTAACCGCCGACCCGCGTGTGGCTTTCCTTAGCGAATCCGGCTCTGTGATTGGTGATGGCGCGGCTAACCGCAACTATTCGACGGTTTCCGGCTATCTGGTGGAGAAGGGTAACTATCTCAAACTCAAGAACCTGAGTATAGGTTACACCCTGCCGCAAAAGTACAGCCGCAAAGCAATGATGGAGAAGTTGCGTGTATATTTCTCTGCGCAGAACCTGTTCACTATCACATCATACACCGGCATTGACCCTGAGATCGGCGGCAACTGCCTGATGTATAATATCGACCACCAGAACCGCTACCTGCCTTCACGATTGTTCAGTTTCGGTCTGGATATAGCGTTCTGACATCTGATTGCTGATCGCTGAATACTAACAACTATTAATGGAATGACAGTTATGAAACGGATATTTACAATACTTGTTATAGCAGCATGGATGCTCACGGGCTGCAAGGACTTTTTCGACATACAGAATCCCCAAACGTTGTCAACGGATAACTTCCCCGCTACCATGGAGCAGGTTGACCTGTTGGTCACTGCCGCTTATGCACAGGATCATGCTATCGGTACGTATGCGTTCTACTGGTTCCCGATGGGAATCTACCTGTACGACCATACCACGGATATCTACGGCTCGTACGACGAGCGCGCCACTTCGCAGGACAACTACACCGCCATCGATTCGCGATACATCACCACCACCTACACCGACCTGTGCAAGTGGATGAAGTTCGCTACCACCGGTATCATGGGCATCAACCGGTACCGTGAGAACGGAGCGACGAAGAGCGAGCAGGAGGCGTTGGATTTTGCACTCGGCGAGTGCTACTTCAACCGCGCGCTCGCGTACTGGCATGCACAGATCTTCTTCGAACTCCAACCCGACGCCCTCGGCTTCCCGATCATCGATACGGTCATCTCTGACGTCGAGGCGCTCAAACTCAGCCGGGCTACCGTACGTGACACCTGGACGTTTATGCTCAGCGACTGCAAGAAAGCCGTAGCACTGCTCACGGGGCACAACGCCAACCCCTTCCGGGCAACGGAGTGGGCGGCCAAAGGACTGCTGGCAAAGATGTACATGCAGTCTCTGTATCTCTTCCCCGAGAATGCCGCCGAGGCGCAAACCTTGCTCGAGGATATCATCCACAACAGCGGCAAGACGCTCGCAAGTTACGATGTGTATCAGGATATGTTCTTCGGCAACGAGGCTAACGAGCATAACATCGAGTCCCTCTACGAGATAACCATGACCAGCAACTATAATCAGGACGGACCCTGGGAAGGCTACACCACCGGCTCGGGCATGCCTATGGTGTATGCGCCGTGGTATGTCGATCTGGATGTACGCTTCCGCAAGGGACGTGAGGATCAGGTTGACCCGCTCACGCAGGAGAACGACGTGATCATCAGTAAGAAGTCTTCGCAGTGGGGGAACAACTTCATCCACGACCGCAATATCGCACGCTTCGGGTTCGGCAATTTTTACGGCGACACCGTGCCGCGACTCACGTTCAATCCCGCCTACGATTTCAACGCTCCCCGTTCGTTGCAGAACTTCCCGTATATGATCTCTATCCCCGGATATGCGGCTGAGGCTCTGGCAATGAAGAATGACCCTGCTAAGGTTGACCCCCGACTCAAACTCGTAGCCGGACAACCTTATGTTGACAAGTACATCAACGCCAAAGGCGACACAACCGTCTATGACCGTTCCTCGGAGGCAAACAACCGACCCGACCGCCTGGCTTGGGCGCATCGCAAATATACGAATATCCGGGGCGTGGAGATGGGCGCTGCGCCCTATGGCAAGAACGAGTCGTCCGATTGCAACTTCTATGTCATCCGTATGGCGGATATCTATCTCTTATATGCCGAACTCATGGCTGACAAAAGCCCTGCTACGGCGCTGGAGTATATCAACAAGGTCCACCGGCGAGCGTACGGCTATGCGCCTGACGAAGCGTCACCGGTCGATTATCTCTCGCTCACCGACCGCACACGGGCGCTGGAGAGTACCGATCCGCTCGCCAATGACCCGCTCAAATACGAGCGCTGGGCGGAACTGTTTGCCGAGGGACAGTGGTGGTTCGATATCCGACGCTGGCGTATCGGACCAAGCGAGGCGGAGTATTACAAGCAAACCTCACACGGACCGATCACATGGAAGGGCGACTGCTCCTACGTCCAGCCTATACCGCAACTCGAACTCGAGCGCAACCACAACATGCGCCAGTCGGAAGGCTACGCAGGTATATAAGCTGAACAACTTGCCGGGCATGGACGGTCGTTAAGTAACGTACCACTGCGGTCAGCGTTTCCGCCTCTGCCTGTACGCCAGTAGTATGGCTTTGCGTAGTTCGTCGGGGTTATCGATGAGTTGCGGATGGTCTTTGTAGCGCAAGTATAGTCGCTTGATACGCATGTACAATGCCTTGCGGCGGTTAGCTAACTGTTGCGGTGTGGTCGGGTGGTTGCGTATCTGCTGCTGTTGTATCTCGTCGATACACTCGTCTATCACCGGCACGCTGCTGTGCGAGCGGATGAACGCAAAGGTCTTCCCCTCTGCGTCCACCCTGTACGTCACACCGCCTAACGTGCCCGAAAGGCTCTGTGTAGGCTGATCACTCTTGAACGTCACTTTGCCCATCTTGGTCGTCCTTGAAAGCGTAAGGTGATTCGGGATCAGGATTGAGCCGGTAATCCAAGTAGTCGGAGATGATTTTGTTGACTATCTTCCGGCGCTTCTTAATATTCTTCTTGCAGCCGGCAATGTCGTTGCGAACAAACATCTCTATAAAGGCATACGTCATGCCGAGCAGCATGATTGTAGCATCTATATACTTCAACTCATGCCTGTCCAGAATCTTGCTCACAATGAATTAAAAATTTTTTGTTTAGTGTTTAGCGTTTAGTGTTTAGCGTCGTTTGTTAGTTTAGAGTTGGTAGTTTATTGACTTTCAACTACTATACTTCACACTCTTTCAACGACTCTCAACGCTAAACTCTCAACACTCAACTCCCTCACATGTGTCTCTCCGTGTGGTTCTTTATATCCCACGCCCGGGTGAGGATGGCTATATCCGAGGCGTAGGGTATAAGCCATTCAACGGTCTTTTGCAGTTCGTCGTGCGACATCTGGTGAAACAGCGGTTTCAAATCTTCGAATGTTGTCATGGCTCTATCTCCTTTTCACCTGTGCCGTTGTAGATGGCAATCACCATTTGTGCGCCTGTGGGGAACGAGCGTCCGTTGTAGTTGGTCGGCTCGGGTACTTGATAGTCGCTGATCACCCAGTCAATTCGACCTTTGTACCATGCACCACTCTGTATATCGCGTACGAGCATGCGTTGCGCCACAGGAGACAGCGCGTCCCATAGTTTGCGGGCTATATTAAGGTAATCGCCTTGCGGAGTGTATGTATAACCACACATCTCAGTACGTTTTGCGCTGTAAGCGCGTAAAAACTCATCAAACAAACCAAAAGAGGTTTGGGGTTTCTGCGTCGCGAGTGTCTCGCGCGCAATATTATTATTCCTTTCCATTTCTTTATTTATTTCTTTTATAGGGGGTACGGGGG
>ONHW01000011.1 GCA_900317745.1 uncultured Bacteroidales bacterium
CAAGAGCAAGACCGCCTTTGCCGTCTATGACGGTGCACAATGGGTAGGCACGCTCACTCGCATGACGCCGGGCGAAGGATATATGTACCAATCCCACGCGACTGAAGGCTTCACCTTCCGTTATCCCGAGACTATAAGTCTAACAGCGAAGCGGTCTAACAGCGTTAGCGGTCTGGCAGCGAAGTGGTCTAACAGCGAAGCGGTCTTTATTCCTGTCACCGACCCATACAGCGGCAATATGTCTATCGTTGCACGCGTGCTGGACGGCAAGTCAGTGGTACACGACGTAGAGGTGGGCATCTTCGCCGGTGAGGAGTGCCGTGGCACGGCAACGGAGGAGATGATCAGCGACACAGATACGGCAGGTTACTGGTTCCTCACTGTGGCAGGCGACGAGCAGACACCGCTCACCATCAAAGTGTACGACCCCGTTTCCGGTAAGACAACTATCGTTGAGCAGAGCCTGCAGTACACCGACGACGCCATCCTTGGCACACTCGCCGAACCGTATATCATCCAACTCGGTGTCATCGAAGGTGTTGAGAATATACATAACGACACCGCGACAGACTCTGGTAGTAGATATACCAAAATCATTGAAAATGGTATCCTCTATATCCTGCGTGACGGGGAAAAATATGAGGTGACAGGTAAGAAAGTGCCTGTGGCACAATAACATGTTTGCCTCACTAATACAAGCTTCTAACTTGCTCGAGTGGACTGATATGTATTTTGTAATTTGACACTACAAAGATACAAAAAATCAGCCACTTGAGCAAGTTTTTGGGCAAAAATTTTTACATCAAAGAGCACTTTTTTTGTTGGGTTTCGCGGATGCAAGTCGTTTTTGTAGAGGTTTTGTACCCCAATATAGCAAACGCAATTATTTATAAAAATAATTTGCAAAAGTCAAAAATTTTTCGTATCTTTGCAAGTGAAATAGGAATGCATGTAGCATGTTCAAAAAGTACCAACGGTTAAGACACTACTTTTGGATGAACACCACCACAATATATCAGCATTTGATCTCCGGTCATACGTCCGTAGATGGTTGCGATGCGCGATAAAGAAGCGATAAAGAAACAGAACCTGTGTATGGTTTTGTTTCTTTTTGGTTGGTGTTGCATCCGTGGCACAATTGAACCGCTGCAGAACGGAGAAACGAATTAACGTTTGACTTCGAAAAGCGAAGTTGTTCTGAGATGCCGAACCGACCAATAAGTTCCAAGAAATAGCCAATTAAAAGGCAAATAGAACAATTGAGCAAAGTTATTAGATATTAAATACAAGTAATGACAAACGATATAATGGCATATAGTAACTCGGACAATGTGGTGGTTTATAGTAGCGCGGACAATGCCGTGCATCTGGATGTGCAAATCGCTGACGAGACGGTTTGGCTGACGCAGCAACAAATAGCAACGCTGTTCGGAGTGCAAATACCTGCCATTTCTAAACATCTGGCAAACATATTCCGAGAAGGGGAACTAAATAAGGATTCAGTTATTTCCATTTTGGAAAATACTGCAGCAGATGGGAAGAAGTACCGCACGATGTTTTATAATCTGGATGCAATTTTGTCGGTCGGTTACAGGGTAAATAGCGCTAATGCTACGCGTTTTCGCCAATGGGCAAATCGTGTGTTGAAAGATTATCTGCTTCGCGGTTATGCACTCAATCCGCACCTTCGTTATATGGAGCAACGGATAGATAATAAACTGCAAGAACACACAGAACAAATACATGAGTTGCAAAACAAGGTGGATTTCTTTATCCGCACATCCTTGCCTCCTCGTGAAGGAATCTTTGTGAACGGGCAGATTTACGATGCGTTTGAGTTTATTGAGAGGTTAGTTAAGTCTGCCAAGAAATCCATTCTGTTGATTGATAATTATGTGGATGAATCGGTTTTAACGATGTTGAGCGAGAAGCAGAAGGGAGTACAAGTAGATATTTATACGAAGGATATTTCGAATGCATTGCAGTTGGCTGAGAAGAATTTCAACGCGCAGTATAAAGGTTTGGTGCTCCATACGACATCCATTTGTCACGACAGATTTTTGATAATCGATGAAGAAACAATCTATTTAATAGGTGCATCCTTGAAAGATGCCGGCAAACGCCTTTTCGCCTTTACGCAAATGAATGCCGAGCAGATAAAAACAATCAAAGATAGATTACTACTAATCGTTGACAATGGCTGATAATGGTTGCCCCAGTTTTGACCTTTCGCAAATTGTTGGTAATTGTTGATAATGGTTGTCTAATCTTGAACTCCGACAATTGTTGATAATTGATGTTAATTGTTGCCCCGGTTTTAATCTTTCGCAAATTGTTGGTAATTGTTGATAATGGTTGACTAATCTTGAACTCCGATAATTGTTGACTGAGAAGATTTGACTGAAAGGAAACGGTTATTTTACGTAGTATCCCGACGGTCAGCCGACGGTGAACCGACGGTCAAGGCTAATATCACATCATTGTCGTCCTTCAGAAATCTCAATAAGTGTTTCAAAAATCACCGGATTTGTTAATTTTTAATGGGACGCGAGTGATATTTTTGACAAAAAACGTGCCGTTCGATCGGGGGAATATCGAGGGAATATCGAAGTTAAGTCGGAGTTGAGTCGTAAGAGTTGAGTTGTTGGGTTTCGCGGCAGCAAGTTGTTTTTTGTAGAGGTTCTGTTCCTCTCTTGGGTAATTCATAAGCACAAACTAAATTTTTTATAGATATGAAAAAATTATACTTTTTGCTTTCTATGCTGATGCTCCTCGCCATCAGCATCCCTTCTGCGTGGGCAACAAACGCTAGTGTTAATACCATATTGTGGGGCGAAAATTTTGACCATTTCGGAACAAGCACTCCCTCTACAGCAGGTATTGGCTCAGGTACTACCGTTTGGGGAGGTGCAACAATTGCATATTTGCAAAGTAGTACTAACACCAAAGGATACAATGAAGCACTTGCAGGTGGAACGGCTCCGGAGTTGCTACTTGGCAAATCTAATCAAACATGGTCTATCGCTGGTATCCCGACGGGAGGTGCAACAGAGATGACCTTGACTTTTCTGTCTAACAAAACAACTTTTGCTGTGACGACAGAAACAGCAAATCTAACTATTTCCGGTAGTCAAAAATCATGGACTATTTCTGTTGACGAAGAAAAAGCCACACCGGAAACATTCAATCTTATAATTAAGAATACTGGTAGTGCTAACGCTCGAATTGACGAAGTTGTATTAAAAGTTAAAACTGCTGGTTCAAGTGATACTCCACAACCGACTATTCCTGTTGAGCAGGTGCAATTGAATAAAAGTGAGATTACTTTGGAAGTGGACGAAACAGAAACACTAACTCAGACAATTACTCCCGCCAATGCAACAAATACCAATGTATCTTGGGAATCAAGTAATACAGCTGTAGCAACTGTTACAAATGGCGTAATAACAGCAGTTAGCGCAGGTGACGCAACTATTACTTGTAAATCTGCAGAAAATGCTTCGATATATGCGACCTGCGAAGTTACAGTTACTGCAGCAGAAGTGCCGACTTTGACTTTTGATTTTAGTGCTCAAAGTTATACTAATGGAGAGCAGTACTCCTCAATTAACGCAGATGCTAATATTACAATAACTTTCGGTGATGGAGCAAATGATGGTAAATATTATACTACGGGAACAGCGATTCGTGTCTATGGCGGTGGACATATGACCGTAACCGGAGGAGAAGGCGTTACAATATCTAAAATTGTACTGGAATTTGGTTCAGGTGATGGGTCAAATGAAATTTCCACAACCACCGGAACATACACCGCTGGTAGATGGACAGGAAGTGAACAATCAGTTACATTTAACGTAGGTGGAACTTCTGGTAATCGGCGAATCAAAATTGTTAAAGTATTCTATGACGTTGCTGCTATTGCAGTAGCGAAACCGACCATTTCTGGTGAGACGCCGTTCTTAACATCAACGACGGTTTCTCTTACACAGGCAGATGCAGATCACATTTATTACACAACTAACGGTGATGCTCCGACAACAAGCAGCACAGAATATAACGCTTCATTCGAATTGAATGCTACCACTACCGTTAAGGCTATCGCTGTAAAGGGGAGCGATGTGAGTGACGTAGCAGAAGCAACGTTCACAAAAGTAACAATCATGACTGTGGCTGAGGCTAAAGCGGCAATTGATGCTGCAGGCTCAACACCAATAGAGAATCAATATGTAACAGGTATTATTTCGCAGATAGATAGCTATAACGGCACATATAAATCCATTCAATATTGGATCTCTGCAGATGGCACTACTGATGATCAATTAGAGGTTTATAGCGGAAAGGGCTTGAATGGCGCAGATTTTGCAGGTCTCTCGGATTTGTCTCTTGGCGACGAAGTCATTGTGAAAGGAACATTAAAGAAATATAATTCCATTTATGAGTTTGATAAGAACAGCCAGATTGTTCAACTGAACCGCACTATTGCTGCTCCGACCTTTACTCCTAGCGGTGGAGGATTCTTGACGACTTTGAATGTATCTCTCGCTTCTGCGACAGAAGGTGCAGAGGTTCGTTACACAACGGATGGCTCAGATCCGACCTCAACGTCTACACTTTATGAGAATTCTATTGAACTGAGCTCTACAACAACTATCAAAGCAGCCGCTTTCAAAGGTGAATTCGTAAGTGTAATTGTTACAAAGACATTCACTAAGGGGACTAAGATAACCGTAGCCGCAGCTCTCGATGCATTGAATTCGAGCAGTCCGATTGCTGATCAATTTGTCTATGGTATAATAAGCACAGCACCGGCTTCTAATCCAAGTAGCGGCCGTTTGACTTACTATATCTCCGATGATGGCACAACAACCAACCAATTAGAGGTATACAACGGATTTGGCTTGAATGGTGCATCGTTTACAGATAAGACGGATTTGCAGGTAGGTGATGAAGTAACAGTATATGGTACGTTAAAGATTTATAATGAGAAAAAGGAGTTTGATGCAGGAAACTACTTGCTTGAATTCAATCGCCCGGAAGTTCAGACTTATAGTATTACATACGAAGAGAACGGCGGTGCAGAAGTAGCAGATGTTGCAGAAGCAACAAATCTGCCTGATCCGTTGCCTACAACAACAAAAGACAATAAAGCCTTTGGCGGATGGTTTACAGACGCTGAGTTTAATACTCCTGCTGTGGCTGGTGCAGCCCTCACGAGCAATGTGACACTCTATGCAAAATGGAATGATATTTCTGCCTGGGCTTCGGTTTATACAAGCAATGTTACTTTAAGCATTGAAGGTGGAACTAATGCTTCTGCTGCTAAAGTGAAACTGACATCTGATGGCACGGAATACGATGCTCTTAAGGCTGGTACATCTAGTAAGGTAGGTGCAGTAGTGGTAACCGTTCCGGATGGCGCGACAAAACTCCATTTCCACGCTTATGGTTGGAACGGGGAAAATGTGACTTTAGGTGTCACTGCTCCTACCGGCGTAACAGTTTCGCCCGCATCGGTTAACATTGCTGCAAATACAGGCGTTACGAGCAACTCGCCGTTCACATTGGCAGAAGGCTCAGATCCCAAGACTGATGCTTATTATGCAGTAACGCTTTCCGGTAATACTGGCGAAACAGCTCTTACGTTCACAGCAACAAGCGGCAAGCGTTTCGTTCTTTTCGGCGTAAATCAGGAGGGCGCTGCTACTCCTGCTTCCATCGCAGTTAATCCGACATCGTTAGCATTCGGTTCAGTTGAGCAGGGCGCTAATATAGATGCAAAGACAATCAATGTAACCCTGACAGAAGTTGCAGCAGCAACAGTAACTCTAGCGGGCGATGGCGCACCGGCATTCAGTATTGACAAAGAGGCTCTCAACGCAAGTGGAATAATAACCGTTACTCCTAACACAACCAATGTTGGCACTTATGCAGCAACCATCACTATCAGCGATAACGCAAGCGAAGCTGAATCTGTCGAAGTTGCTGTAAGCATGACCATAACTGAACCTATGGCAGTAGACGACCTAAGTGGAACATGGACCTTGGTAACTGAAGCTTCGCAACTCGTTGCCGGCAAGAAAGTGATTATTGCTTCTGTTCCGGAAGAAGGCAGTGCAATAACTATGAGTACGAGACAAGCAACCAACAATCGTCCTGGTGTGTCAGGCGCAACTATAGCAGAGAATGCAATCACAGCCCAAAGCGGCACTGCAGTCTTTACTCTGGAAGCAGGAACACAAGAAAACACAATTGCATTCAAGAGTTCGGCTAATGAATACTTGTGCGCTGCAAGCAGTAGCAAAAACTATCTCCACTCTCAAACTGAAAAGGATAATAACGGCTCATGGACAATTAGTATTGCTGAAGGTGTGGCTACTATTACTGCACAAGGTGATTATACCCGAAATGTAATGCGCTATAATCCCAATAACGATAGTCCTATATTTGCATGCTATGCGTCCACTTCCGAAACAGGGACATTGATTACTCTCTATGTACAAGAGTCTGAACCAGAGCCCGAACTGAATTACGTAGAGGCACGTACAGGATTGACAATCGGTAAGTTCTATACAATCTGCATGCCGCGGAATATACGTGGCGTGCGTGGCGCAACGTTCTGGAACCTGAATAACCGCAACGAGGATGGCTCGATGGTTTACTTCGTGGAAGCTGGGGCTTCGCTCGATGCAGGCAAACCGTACATCTTTATCGCTACAGCCGAAACACTTGAGGTTGCTTACGGTGAAGAGAATGCTGGCTCACCCGTAGCCAATGGTGCATTGCGTGGCACATTCAGCGCAATGACTCAGGGTGACTTCAATGATGTAAGTACGGCTAATGGCGATTCGCCGATATATATGCTTGTTAACAACCAGTTGCGTCAGGTGGCCGGACGCACAGGCAACTCACTTGGAGCGAACCGCGCGTATGTTATCTACAACGAGCTGCAGGCCGGTGAGCCGACTCCTGCACCCGGACGTCGTGTACTCGCTATGCCGATGAACGAGAACGTGGCAACAGGTATTGACGCTCTCGGCAGCGATGCTCAACCGAGCAAGATTATTGTGAATGGACAGCTGTTCATTATCCGTGATGGCAAGGCATATGACGCTACAGGCCGTCAGGTAAGTAAGTTCTAACCACTAAACAATACAAATTATGCAAAACAAAGTGAATACAGTAGTTATGACTACCAAACGAGAATATCAGACCCCTGTGGTTGAGTCCGCTCAACTTTTACCCGGCATGGCGCTGCAAACCAGTCCTTATGTCCCTGTTGGCGGTGATATTGATAGTGGCACAGGTGACTAACCTCACGGTTTGAGTGCGTGAAAGTGGCAGGTTTTTGATAAGCCTGCCACTTTTGGTTATTGACGGGCAGTGTTGCTGATACAGGATAAGACACTATAATCTTGTGGCAAACTGAAACAACCTACACGGATCACACGGATTACACAGAGGCCGGTGAGTGAACTGTGCGGATCTAACGGATTGCGCGGATGCAGTTGAACAGATATTCCGTGACACTCCGTGAAAGTCCGTGTTCGAATAAAACAAACCACAGAACTACACGTAGACAGTTGAGCAAGAATATCCGTACTATCCGTCAAATCCGTACAGAACAAAGCACTACGACCTGTACGGATCACACGGATTGCACGGATGCGGTTGAACAGATATTCCGTGACATTCCGTGAAAGTCCGTGTTCGAATAAAACAAACTACAGAACTACACGGAGACAGTTGAGCAAGAATATCCGTACTATCCGTCAAATCCGTACAGAACAAAGATGGATCTAATAATCGAACCCGAAGATGATGATGACGATTTGCCTATAGGTGATGCGGTGCTGCCGTTGTTGTTTATAGCGGCAATGCTCGGCGTGTGGCGCACGTGGCGACGCAGAAGGGAGATAATGGCATAAAGTGGTCAAAAGAAAGCAAAGTTGCGCAAATTGATATTTATTTTTGTAAAAAAGTGTCTTTTTGTTATCTTTTAGGGACATAAATTTGCAAATTCAAATAATATTTTGTATCTTTGCACGTTTTGCGTCCGCGCAGACAGATGTCTTACCTAACAAAACAAATTTAATTTTACATACATGAAAAAGTTATATTCTATTTTGTTGCTTGCAGCTTTGTGCCTGAGCGGTACGATGCAGGCAGATGATGCAAAAGTTCTGAGAATCGGCACAAACGATTCGCAGACATCCTATGCGCCCGTGTACGTAACTTGGGCTGATGGCTATTATTGCTCGCAGATTCTGTACACGGCTGCAGAGTTGAGTGATATGAAAGATGCAAATATCACCAAGCTGGCGTTCTTCTTGCGTGCAACAACCGGAAACGGTAAAGATTATGAGAAAGTACAGATCCGTCTGAAAGAAGTGGACTATACAGCATTTGAGGGAAGCCAGACTTCGTTTGCTTTGATAGATGATGCAACACTTGTGTTTGAAGGTACCTTGAAGGCAAGCACAGAAACGACACTTGAGGTAACACTGTTAGAGCCCTACGCATACCAAGGCGGCACTCTGCTGGTGGATGTTCGCAAGACAGAGGAAGGTGGCGGATATGCTCCTACCTCCGGCAATAAAGGCCGTTTCCAATCAACGTCCAGTACTGGCTATACGTTGATGTACAACTATGGTAGTTCGTCTTTCCCGACAACGAGCAAGACAAGCGTGAATCGTCCGGATATCCAGTTCACCTACGAAGCTGCCCCCGTGTCTGCCACGTGTGCCGCTCCGGGTGCACCTGTAGCGTCGGAGATTACTCCGAACTCAGCCAAACTGAGTTGGGAGGCAGCAGAGGGCGTGACAACCTATCAATATATTTGCGTGCTCAAGGGCGCAGAAGTAGATTGGGCAACTGCCACCTCCACAGCCGAACTGAGCGTCACGCTGAACGGGTTGACCAAAACAACCGGATACGACTTCTATGTCCGTTCGTATTGTGCAGAAGATGATCAGAGCGCAGCCAAGAAGGTAAGCTTCACTACGGAAGAGTCGTGCTTCGCTCCGACATTATTGGGTGTTGTAGAGGCTGAGATTACTTCGAATAGCGCCAAGATCACTTGGTCAGCTTCCGGCAAGGGAGAGGCCCAATGGCAATATACCTACGAAGTATTTAGCGATGAAGTGCCCGATTGGACTAACGCTGTAGTTACCGATCAGAAAGAAGCAACGATCACCGGTCTGACACCTGCTACTCCGTATCAGGTTTGGGTACGTTCGTACTGCGCTGAGGCTGATCAGAGCGAAGCTATCACGGGATATTTTTCCACTCAGTGCGGTGTAATGCCTCTGCCGCTCGCAGAAGATTTCTCTGCCGAGAATGACTGCTGGACGAAGGTGGACTGCTATGAAGGTTATGCCAGTACAGGTGTTTACAACGGCGCATTCCGGTTCTATTACACCACCACACCTCCGCAGTACCTCGTGACACCGGAACTGGCTGTTTCGGCTAACGGTGTGAAGGTGACGTTTGACTATCGTGCCGAATCATCGACATATCCTGAAACATTCAAGGTAGGCTACTCAACCACCACAAAAGAAATAGCTTCGTTCACATGGAGCGATGAGGTAACATCCACCAACACCACCGCAGAGCAGTATTCCGAAATCCTGCCGGCAGGTGTTAAATACATTGCTATCCAACATACTTCTGACAACCAGTACTACTTCTATATCGACAACTTTGCCGTGACGGAAGAAGAGCCGCAGGTTTGTGCTCTGCCGACCGGATTGACTGTAAGCGAGGTAACTGCTGCAAGTGCAAGTGTGGCGTGGGAGTCGGAGGCTGAGACGTATGCAATGCAACTCTCTACCGACGGCTTGGAGTTCGCTGACATCAACGGCGTTATCACCAATCCGTATGTGCTGAACGGACTGGAGGAGCAGACCCAATACTGGGTACGCGTGAAAGCTATCTGCGACGAGAACCTTGAGAGCGAGTGGACGGAAGCTGTAGCATTCACTACTCCTTGTGCCGCCAAGGCATTCGGGTACACCGAGAACTTTGATGCCGAGAGCCTGGCTGCATGCTGGGAGAACAAGGATGTTCATGGTATGAACGAGTGGAGTGCATACGAGAACGCTGCACGCTATGCCACCACAAGCAATATTGCCAACCACGCTACGCTGGTTAGCCCGTGGATAACCATTGAGGCAGAGAGCAATCCTGTTCTGTTCTTCGATTGGCAGAACACCGGTGCAACAGCCAAGTTGAGCATTGAGGCTGAGGGCGCGGCTGCTGCCGAACTGCAAGACCTGAGCGAACCGACAGGTGAGAGCTTTGCTTCCTTCCGGCTGTATCTGACCGAGTACAAAGGCAAGACTGTCCGCTTCCTGTTCTACGGCGAGAGCAGCGCAAAGAGCAAGTACCTCTATCTGGATAACTTCCAGGTGGTAGAGAAACCGTTGCTGCCTCCTACCGACTTGAAGGCTGAGGCTGTAGAGGGTGGCGCCAGCGTAACATGGAAAGCTGCTTGGGACGAAGTGTCTTGGGCTATACAAGTCAAGGCTACCGCCGCCGAAGACTGGGTTCCGGTAAATGCTGTGATTCTTGAGCCGGCATATACTCTGACAGGTCTGGAGGACGAAACAGAATATGAGGTACAGGTACAGGCTATCTATGGCGAGAACCAAGTTAGTGCCTGGACGGAGTCTGCTGTATTCACCACGCCTGCCAAGACACCGACCGCTGTAGAGAACGCAGCCGTTAAAAACACTGCTACCAAACGCATCGTCAATGGTCAGTTGCTTATTGAGCTGAACGGCGAGACATTTAACGCACAGGGTGTTAGCGTAAAATAACACTTCAACAAGGTCGTAGCCGACGCGTCGTGAGTACGCGCGGCTGCGATACCCTTAAATAATCACATGTATGAAAAAAATATTTAGTATCCTCGCTGCTGCATTATTCTGTGTCGGCGTAAGCGCACAGCAGCTCAACGAGAGTTTTGATGGTACAGGCTTCCCGCCCGAAGGGTGGTCAACCATTCAAACAAACCAGTACAACGCTTGGAGCAAAACAACCAAGGAGAACCGCACTTGTGCCGTTGTGCCAGGTACGTATGGCTATGAGGCGTATCTGATCACTCCGCAATTGCGTCCCGAAGCCGGTGAGAGTCTGAGCTTCGATGTACGCACCAACGATTACACATCCAAGGGCGAACTGCGCGTTGAGGTGTCGGAGAATGGTACAGCGGTAGCTGACTTCACCGTAGTAGAAACATGCTACACATCCAGAAATGCTACCACCAATGCTATCCCCAAGTCCGACTGGAAGACGATCACTGTTGATCTGAGTGCCTATACCGGCAAGCGTATCTTCGTGGCTTTCCATCAGTACAATGAGGCGGACAAGATCTATCTGACCAATGTCAAAGGTGTAACCCTTGCCGGTAGTGCTACCTGCGAGGCTCCGTTCAACCTTGCCGTGGCGGATGTCACATCCGAGGCTGTGACTGTGACATGGGAGGGCGAGGCTGCCGAATATCAGTACACCTTGGCTCTTGCAGGCGAGACTGCCGACTGGAGCAAGGCTACCAAGACTAACGAGAAGCAAGCTGCCATCAGCGACCTCGACGAGGAGACCGCCTACAGCTTGTATGTTCGTTCGTACTGCTCTGCCGATGAGCAGAGCCTGGCACCCTCTGTTACTTTCAAAACCAGCTGCCAACTGGCTACTATACCTTGGCGTGAAACCTTCAGCCGTCACGCTACAGGCGTCGTAGAGCCGGATTGCTGGACTGTTTCCTCTCCTGAGGTTCATCAGGTATGGGTCGTTTCCACCAAGGAGGTGGATGAGGAAGGCAATACGACCACCGTGCCGTATTCAGGTCACTTGTATGCTTCAGGTGGAGGCACAACCACTACACAGGTGTTTGCTATGCCTGCCTTCGATGCCAAACTGGATACTCTCGAACTGGCTTTCGACTACAAGAACAGCATCGTCAGCGAGAACTATGGCGTGCTCGAAATCGGCTATATGACCAATCCTGCTAATGCCAAGACATTCGTGTCGCTCAAGGCTCTGGAGCAGGTGGCTGAATATACCCACGTTATCTATCCCCTGACTGCGCTGCCCGCTGAAGCTCGTTATCTCGCCTTCCGTTTTGCAGGAGGTACAAACAACTATGGCGGCGTGAGCTTGGATAACTTCGTGCTCGCAGGTATAGGCAAATCGCAGGAGATCAGCGATCAGGGGGAAGAACTGCCTGACGCATCCATCTACGGACTATCGTACTGCGAGGCACAATTCACTTGGTACGCCTACTCCGTTGAGGCGTTCGGTATAGGCTTGTTCGATGCCGAGCAACAGAAACTGATCGCTGGCATCGTGGCTACTACCGAAGAGTGCGACCGCTTCGCATATAGCGATGGCGTAGGCTTCTCGGCCGACGATGACTACGAGAACCACTACTACTGCTCAACCAAGTGGATCCTGAATGTGGATGACGAAGGAGTAAGCAAGGGTGAGGCATGGACTGACTGCGTAATCAATATCGGTACTGCCGCTTCACCGACGCTCGGACTGAAACCCGGCAAGTATCAGGTGCAAATCTATAAGTACACCTCAGGCTCAACATCGCTGGGTACGTTGCTGCAGACTATCTCGTTCGAACTGACTGAGAAGAAGGTTTCGAACTTGCAGGCTGAAGTGGCTGCTGACAAGAAGACTGCTACCCTGACTTGGGAGCAACCGGCTCTGGGTACTGGTGAGCGTCTCTACGTGAGCGTTCGCGCCGGCGAGACCGTTGCATTCGACAACTTTGACGACAAGAAGAACGTAGCCGCCAGCCCGCTCACTATTGATGTGGAGGAGGGTAAGTCCTACAACGCTATTTTCCAGATCATCGACAAGAACAACGATCCGCTGGGTGGTGAGGCACAGGTGGACTTCACCGTAGGCGTGAACAACTACGAACCCAAGAATCCGCACGCTGAAGTGTTCGGCGGCGACAATGTAACCTTCACTTGGGAGGCTGAGACCAAAGCGGACTTCTACGACATCGTGCTGTACGCTGACGGCGACTACTACACCACACTCAGTGTATATAGCACCGAGAAGACCACTACCATGCCTAAGAACGCTACCTGGTCATGGACCGTCCAGCCGTTCACCCAGGGCTCGACAGGCAAGTATTTTGCCGCCAGCAACCCTGTTGCCGGCAATGACTTCGTGTCGAAAGCTGCCGATGTGCCCGAGGATGCCATCGTAATGGACGTTTGGGGCATGGAGGCTGCTTATCTCGATGAGGCGAGCGGCTTCTATCAGGAGGGTAAGAACGGATGGCTCGTAATGTTCGCTACCAACGAGGCCGCAGGTACCGGCTATCCTATGCCGTTCTTCCTGCTATATACTGCCAAGGAGCGCGCGTTGTCAGGCGTATATAATGTGGCACGTGGCAATATTGACCTCGAGAGCTGCTACATCAACGTCAACGGACGCCAGTCTGACGCTGTCTTTGCTACGGATGCCGAGGTACGCTTGCAGTTCGATGGCTTCGACGAGGAGAAGATGGAGGGCGGCTTCGCCTACGCTTACTACACCGGTTCGTTCCGACTCGTCGGCAATGACGGCAAGACGTATGTCGGCAAGTTCATGGAGCAGTTCTGCAACTCATACAACTTCTCGACGTACGCAAGCACCTATCGCGACCACGTAGCAATGTGGGACGAGGATGGCTCAATCATTCCATGGGAAAGCGTTGAGCAGGTACTCACCGAGGCTGGCTTCGACCTGAGCAAACCGATGTACAACATCATGGGCCAGCAGGTAGATGCCAACTACAAGGGCATCGTTATCCAAGACGGCAAGAAGTTCATGCTGCAATAAGGAAATTGAAAGACCGCATTGCTCAAAGAGAAAAGACCGCAGCCCGCGGCTACTCAATGACAAATGCAAATGCAGAAACTATCAGGCAAGCGTCTCGCAAGAGGCGCTTGTTTGATATATATGGCGTAAAAAAATTGCTTTTTAAGAAAAATTATTGTGCAAAATTTGCAAATGTGCAAAATTATTTGTAATTTTGTAGCGTGATAAAAACGGCGAGGAGCCAAGCAAAGACGGTTTTGCCAAAGCAGAAGAGCCACAGGCTGTGCTACAGAAGACCGGAAACAACGGACTCCACGAAACCGGGATAAAGAAAATTTAACAAAATAAACATATACAATCATGAAAGAATTAGATCTTAGCCAGTATGGCATCGTAGGTGCAACCGTTAAAGCACACAACCCGTCGTATGAGTACCTCTTCAAGGAGGAGACCAACCCTGCTCTGACAGGTTACGAGAAAGGCCAACTTACAGAACTTGACGCTGTGAACGTCATGACAGGTATCTACACCGGCCGTTCGCCCAAAGACAAATACATTGTTATGGACGAGAACTCAAAGAACACCGTTTGGTGGACCTCTGACGAGTACAAGAACGACAACCACCCTATGTCGGAAGACGTTTGGGCAAAGGTTAAAGCTATGGCTGTAAAAGAGCTCAGCGGTAAGGAATTGTACGTGATGGATGCCTTCTGCGGTGCAAACAAAGACACCCGCATGGCTGTTCGTTTCATCGTTGAGGTTGCATGGCAGGCTCACTTTGTAAAGAACATGTTCATCCAGCCCAGCGAAGAGGAACTCGCTAACTTCAAGCCTGACTTCGTTATCTACAACGCTTCGCTTGCCAAGGTTGAGAACTTCAAGGAGCTCGGCCTCAACAGCGAGACTTGCGTTGCCTTCAACACCACGAGCCGTGAGCAGGTAATCCTGAACACCTGGTACGGTGGTGAGATGAAGAAAGGTATGTTCTCGATGATGAACTACTACCTGCCTCTGAAGGGCATCGCTTCGATGCACTGCTCGGCTAACACCGATATGGAGGGCAAGAACACCGCTATCTTCTTCGGCCTCTCGGGTACAGGTAAGACCACTCTGTCCACCGACCCGAAACGTCTGCTTATCGGTGACGACGAGCACGGATGGGACGACAACGGCGTATTCAACTTCGAGGGCGGCTGCTATGCCAAGGTTATCAACCTCGACAAAGAGAGCGAACCTGACATCTACAACGCTATCCGTCGCGACGCACTTCTCGAGAACGTAACCGTTGACGCTAACGGCAAGATTGACTTCGCTGACAAGTCGGTTACCGAGAACACACGCGTTTCGTATCCTATCAACCACATCGAGAAGATCGTTCGCCCTGTATCTGCTGGTCCCGCTGCTGAGAACGTAATCTTCCTCTCCGCTGACGCATTCGGCGTACTGCCTCCTGTATCGATCCTGACTCCGGAGCAGACAAAGTACTACTTCTTGAGCGGCTTCACCGCCAAACTTGCCGGTACAGAGCGTGGTATCACCGAGCCTACTCCTACATTCTCGGCTTGCTTCGGTCAGGCGTTCCTGGAGTTGCACCCGACCAAATATGCAGAGGAGTTGGTTAAGAAGATGGAGAAGAGCGGTGCCAAGGCTTATCTGGTTAACACCGGTTGGAACGGCACTGGCAAACGTATCTCTATCCGCGACACACGCGGTATCATCGACGCTATCCTCGGCGGTGCAATCAAGAGCGCTCCTACCAAGAAGATCCCGTTCTTCGACTTCGAGGTTCCGACCGAGTTGCCGGGCGTAGATCCGAAGATTCTCGATCCGCGTGACACCTACGCTGACGCTGCTCAGTGGGAGGAGAAGGCTAAAGACCTGGCCGGACGTTTCATCAAGAACTTTGCCAAGTACACCGGCAACGAGGCTGGTAAGGCTTTGGTTGCCGCCGGTCCGCAGCTGTAATTGTCATTTTTCATTTGTCAATTACCTATGATTTCATTGCATGAGATAAACACTACAGACAACCTCGCCGGTGCCAAAGCCGGCGAGATTGTTACTGTCAGTGGCATGATCCACAACGTTCGCGTGACGAAGTGGGGAGGATTCATTATCCTGCGTAAAGCCTGCGGATTGTTGCAGACCGTTGTGGACAACAGCGAGTCAAAGTTCTTCGACGAGCAGGGCAACGCCATCGCCATGGCTGACCTCTGCCGCGAGATGGCGGTAACCATCACCGGTAAGGTGGGTGACGCCAAGATTAAAGACCCTGCAGTGTATTACAACACCATCGAGCTGGCAGTACAGGAAGTTCGCGTGCTCTCGCGTCCGACCACGGCTGAGGTGGTAGATATGAACGCCCTGAAGTTCGGTGACGAAGAGACACTGTTGCGCTATAAGTTCGACAACCGTCAGGTCACCCTGCGTAACCCGCGCGATATGGGTATCCTAAGGGTACAATCGACCATCGCCAAGGCGTTTGCCGACTTCCTGACCGATAACGGCTTTACGCAGATCTACACCCCGAAGATTGTTTCCGAAGGTGCAGAGGGCGGTGCTAACGTATTCAAGATGGATTACTTCGGCAAGCAGGTATATCTGGCACAATCGCCGCAGTTCTACAAGCAGATCGGCGTAGGAGTGTATGAGCGTGTGTTTGAGATCGCTCCCGCCTACCGCGCTGAGAAACACAATACCTCGCGTCACTTGAACGAGTACATCTCACTGGATGTGGAGATGGGCTTTATCAAGAGTCAGGAGGATGTGATGCAACTCGAGGCACGCCTGCTGCAGCATATCATCAAGACGGTGAGCGAGAAGTGCGCCCACGAGCTGAACCTGCTCGGCGCTACGCTGCCCGTACTGCCGCACGAGGTGCCTGCGTGGAAACTGAGTGAGGTGCACGAAATCCTTTGGGAGAATAAGTTGTGCGAAGCCGACCACCGCGGCGAGGATGATCTCGCGCCGGAAGAGGAGCGCGCTATCTGCAAGTATGCACTGGAAACATACGGTTCGGACTTTGTATTCGTAACTCACTTCCCGAGCGAGCACCGTGCATTCTACGCTATGGATGATCCTGAAGACCCGACGCTCACCTTGAGTTTCGACCTGCTGATGCGCGGCTTGGAGATCACCTCCGGTGGTCAGCGTATCCACAAGGAGCAGGAGTATCGCGACAAGATGATCAAACGCGGTATGAACCCGGATAACTTCCGTTTCTACCTCGATACGTTTAAGAACGGCATGCCTCCTCACGGAGGATTCGCTATCGGTCTGGAGCGCATCACCGCTTGCTTCTTAGGTATCAACAATGTGAAGGAGTGCTCGATGTTCCCGCGTGACATCAACCGCGTGGCACCATAAATGCTACACTTCACATAAAACAAACAACCCGGCCATTTGGTCGGGTTGTCTGTTTTATATGTCCCCTTCCGTTATGGGAGGTCAGGGTGAGGATTACAACTCTTTGAGTGTGGCGAGCAGGAAGTCGTAGAACTTCTGCACCGTGGCGATGTTCACGCGCTCGTCAGGGCTGTGCGGATGCTCGATGGTCGGACCGAAGGATATCATATCCATACCCGGGTAGTTACGTCCGATGATACCGCACTCCAGTCCGGCGTGGATGATCACGATGCGCGGCTCGGTCTTGAACTCACGCTCGTAGATTGCCTTCATCGTGTGCATGATACGGCTGTTGATGTTCGGTTTCCAACCGGGATAATCGCCCTCGAACGCTACATCGGCACCTGCTATGGAGAATGCCGAGTGAATTATCTCGCGCAGTTCGCGCTTGCGGCTCTCTACAGCCGAACGGGTCAGACACTGCACCTTGATCACGTTCTCCTCGCCCTCCCGGCTAAACTCAATCATCGCCAGGTTGTTGGATGTCTCAACGATGTCGGGCATCTCGGTCATCATGCGATATACGCCGTGCGGGCATATCGTGATGGCGTGAATCAGGTAATCCTGCACCTCCTCGGGCATCTCGGTCTTCGGGCAGTCAATCTGCTCGGCAGTCAGGCTGATAGCGTCCTCTATGCCCTCATATTCGGTTACGAACAGTGTCTCGTAATCATCCACCAGGTTCATCACATCGTCGTATGCGTCAGCAGGGATTGTGATCACGGCCTCTGCCTCACGCGGTATGGCGTTGCGCAGCGAACCGCCCTGTACGCATGCCAGACGTGCCTCGTAGTTGCTTACAGCCTCCTTCAGGAAGCGGAACAGCAGTTTGTTGGCATTCGCGCGCTGCAGATGTATGTCGCAGCCCGAATGACCACCCTTGCAGCCCGACAGACGTACGCGCAGCGCTATGTCGCCATCCTCAACAGGCACAGGTACGTAGCGGAACGTAGCCGTGGTGTCCACACCGCCGGCGCAGCCCATGTACAGTTCACCTTCGGTCTCCGAGTCCAGGTTCAGCAGTGTCTTGCCCTGCAGCCAGCCGCCCTCGAGCGCAAACGCACCGTACATACCGGTCTCTTCGTCCACGGTGAAGAATGCCTCCAGCGGCGGATGTACGACGTTCTTGTCAGCCAGAATAGCCATAGCCGTAGCCACGCCTATGCCGTTGTCGGCGCCCAGCGTCGTGCCGTTGGCGGTCACCCACTCGCCGTTGTCCTCAACGTACGCCTCGATAGGGTCTTTCTCGAAGTCAAACACACGGTCGCTGTTCTTCTGCGGCACCATATCCATGTGTCCCTGCAGGATCACGCCCGGATGGTTCTCGTAACCCGGTGAGGCGGGTTTGCGGATGAGTACGTTGCCGATGGCGTCGGTCTGAGTCTCAAGACCGAGGCTCTTGCCGTAGTTAACGAGGAACTGTGATATCTGTTCTTTCTTGCCCGATGGGCGAGGGATCTGTGTGAGTTTGGCGAAGTTCTGCCAAACGCCTTGTGGTTGTAGATTTTTCATATATGTACGTGTTAGAATGTTAATGCATGATGAGCAGTTTGAGCGCTGTATGGTTCTTGCCGTCCGCAGTGTTGCAGTAGATGGTATATATGCCGGAGTGCGCTTTGCTGCCGGATAGTGTTCTGCCGTCCCAGATAGCAGTACCGCCGTTGCTATGCGTACGGCACACTACATTGCCTGCCGCGTCGGCGATATAGACCACAGTGTTGTCCATCAGTCCTGTGATAGCGATTGAGCCTTCGTAGTTCGGCCTGACAGGATTAGGATAGACATACGCGCTGCTGTAAGATTCCTCGGGTTCGGTAGCATCGCCGCGGTATGAAACAAGGCCTTTGGCAGTACCGATAAATACCTCGCCGCGGTTGTCGATGGCAATCGACAGAACGCAGTCGGAGGGCATAGGTGAGTTCTGCGAGGTGAAATGTGCAACAATCTCAGGCTCGTAGATTCCCTCCTTGGTAACAAAGCGTACGAGATAAGCACCGGAGTTTTGCGTTCCTATCCATACGCGGTTGCCTCCGGCAAAAACGATGGAGTTGATTTGTTCGGTGCCCAGCAGATAATCCGCCAAGCCTGTACCATCGTGCCGTGACATCTTCATGCGGTGGCAGGCGTTGGAGGTAAACATGTTGGTGGAATCCTTGATGACAATGATTCCCTCGGCTGTACCGAGCCATATATCGCCGTTATAATCCTGCGCAATGGTGTACAGCTGGTTGAACGATACGCCCTTGCCATCCTGGTCGATGAACGTGGAGCGCATGACAGACCTGTCGTCAGCACCTACGTATGGTGTGCCGTTGTCGTAGTGCAGGATTATACCTGCATTGGCTCTTGCCGAAGCTATCCATTTGTAGTTGGGATTGCGATTATCGACCAAGAACTTGCTGACTGTATTGAGCACGATTCGTTGTCCGCCCTGGTACAGGTTGAACGAATGCCAGCGGTGGTTAGGGTCGAGAACATGAATGTTCGTAGCCAGATCACCGGTGTTGGTGAGCCAGAGGTTGCCCTCGGCATCGTATGCCATGGCATCGACACGGCAGAAGTTGTCTTTGTTGTTATCAACGAGCGAAATAAGCGGGCTGTTGTTGTGGGTGTAGTGCTTGGCTGTGCCGTCCGGCAGGAACTCCAGCAGACCTGTGCCATAGCAGGCTACGTAGTAATGATTGTTGTCGGTAGCATCCACAGCCACGTGACCGAAGTCGTGCAAGGTAGGGGAACTTCCCAAGCGTTTGCAGATATCAGAGTAGGTTATGTTGTTCCATTGCGATCCGTTGTATCGCATAACCCAGCCTGTGCGGTTGTATTGCGACGCCCAACGTCCACCCATCACCATCCAGAGATCAGCACCTGCTGCAGTGAGCGAATACGAAAGGTTGGCCAGCGGTCCATCGGGTTGGTAACGTTGTTTGGATCCGCCTGCCAGGATATGCATTAGTCCGTTGGAGTTGGATAGCCAGTATGTGTTGCCCTCCTTGAGCGCGAAGTAAGGCCACTGTGAAGACAGTGCCGGCAACTCGCTGACCGCAGAGGCAGAAACCTCAAATATATGACTGTCGGTATTGCTGCGCGCCAGAATGTTGCCCTGGTGCTCCATGAGCATCACAAACCGTTCGTCGGCAGGCAGAGCCTTGCCGTTGCAGTAAATGACGCTATCCATAAGCATGTACATGTCACCATTGCTGCATTGCAAGTGGGTTACCTTGCCGGACAGAGGCGTGTAGTGCCAATTGGTGAAGTCCAAAAGGTTGTCAGACAAAGAAGCGCTATACAGGCGGTCGGTTGTGGCAGCAAATATGCTGTCGCCAATGATGGTAACAGCGTTGACGGAAACGGCAGCTCCCTGGTCGCCTATATAATAGGTATCGGTTATCTCGCGCTTGCGGATATTTATGACCAATATACCGAAGGGCATAGCCATGTAGGCTTTTCCCTCTCTGAAAACAAGATCCTGCACCAGTTTGGAGGCACTGAGTTGCTTGGCATATAAGTCAGGCAGGTTGCGGATGTTACCGTTGTCGTCGAGCAAGTCAAACATTCCGTCCTCGTAACTGATGACCAGTGTATTGGTGTATGAGTCGTAATCAATACGGTGTACAGCAGAACCGTTCAGTCCGTTGAGTTTGGAGTAGTAGATGAGCGACTCGTCGCTTCTGTCAACAGCAAGCAGCGATTCTGACGATAGTCCGTACACATATTTGGGCGAGATCTGGATTCTGTCGATTCTGCTGTAAGAGAAGTGCGTGGTCCACTGCAGCACCGAACCGTAGTCAACGGGGGCGTCGTAGGTGTTTTCCTCCGCGGCATTGACATCGCTTGTAGGATCGGTGTACGCTACGAGTCCGAGTGCCGTGCCTACAAACATGCGGCGGTGCCGCGCGTCACACGCCAGCGAGATAACGGAGTTGGAGGGCATAGCAGAGTTCTCCATCGAAAAGTGCTCAAGCAGTTCGCGGGAATCTGGATCAAGGACATAAATGCCGGACTTCTGCGCCGCAATCCATGGGCGGTCGAAATAATCGAATACGATATCGTAGATCTCTTCGTCCTCCATGACCGGCATATTGTTGCGGTCGGTGAGTTGCAGTTTGCTGCACTTGGCGTTGTTGAAATAATCGTCGGTTTCAACGATGAGCACTCCCTCATCGGTAGCGAGCCATATATTGCCGCGGCTGTCCTGCCTCATGGCATAGATAGCAGCCGGTGAGTAACTCTGCCCATTGCTATCGATCCATGTGTTGCGAACGATAGAACGGTCGTCTGCGACATGAGTGAGTGTTCCCTTGGTGTCCAGGAGTGCCAAGGCACCGGCGCCATCCACTTTTCGCGAAGCCAGCACCCATACGTAGTCGGGGCGTGAGCGGTCAAACAGGATCTGCGTAGCGGTGTGCAGGGTGGCTCGTGTGTTATCCTCAAGATTGACGTTCAAACCTACCTGCTTGTTGTCCGCCGTAAGAACAACAATGTTGTAGTTAACATCACCGGAAGCCAACACCCACAGGTTGCCTTTGGCGTCGTAGATAGCGCCATCCGTGCGCGTATATGTGCCGGGTGCGTCAGGCACGGCAGAACCGATGATAGAGTTGGCGGAGTTCCAGCGCTTGATGCACTTGTCGTTGCGGAACTCATACAATCCTGTACCGTACGAGGTGACGAAATAATGGTTTGCGTCAGAGGGATCGACCGCCACGTTCATCATATCCAGGCAAGGTGCCCCGACAGATTGGGTTATGTCTTGTTGCGTTATGTTGTGCCACTTGCTGCCGTCGTATCGCATGACGCAACCCGGGCGGTCGTACTTGTCTGTCCATCTTCCGCCGGATAGCATGAAGAGTTGGTTTTTCTGGCAGGTGAGGCGGTAGGGGATATTGTTGAGCGGTCCGTTGATACTGTATGTAGTGCTTTCGCCGGTTGGCAGCGTGCGTTGCAAGCCGGAAGTGCCGGCTGCTGTCCAGAGACCTTCGTAAGAAACGACAGAATACGATGCAGGGTAAATATTTCCGTCAATGACGTTAAGGGCGTTGTAGGAATTGTTGCTGTACTTCAGCCATTGCGTTCCGGAGCGATAGTAACATGTGTTGTCAAGCAGTATATACAGCCTGTCGTTGGCTTGTGCGAGGCCTTGTATGCGTCCTTCGGCAGGCAGAGGGATCTGCGACCAATAGGAGTAGTCCACAATATTATCGTCGAGTGAGGCGGCGTAGAGGGTAGATTCGCCTGCCGCATAGATAGCGTGGGAGGTAAGCGCAACGCTGTAAACGGGAATTTCCTTTGCCTCTGAACCGATGAAATAGGTGTCAACAAACTCCCGGCGATGGATATTGAAGGTTTGTACGCCATAATCCATAGCCATGTACGCCAGGCTATCCTTGACAGTGATGGAGTGACAAAGCTTGCTGAGTGTGGTGAACTTGTTGTACAAGTCAGGTATGAAACGGAACGTACCGTTGTGCAACATATCCATTTTGCCATCGGCGTACACGATCATCAGTGTCTGCTCGGCTTCGAGCCAGCTGATGCAAGCGATGTTTGTGCCGTGCATTCCATCTTGATTGCTGTACGTGCGGATCTGTTCCGATTGTGCGTCCACCGAGAACAATGCGCCGGACGAAACGGCGAACACTACTCCGTTGCCTTCTGCGACCTGATCAACACTGTTGTAGGCGAAGTGGGTAGTCCACGTTTGTGCACTCACGCAAAGCGAGAGGAAGAGTAGGGTTATGAAGTAAGTAAGTCGTTTCATGTGTGTTACAATATTTGTTTGAGAGCCTGCATGGCACGTGCTCGATGGCTGATTGTGTTTTTGAGTTCGGCGGGCAGTTCGGCGAATGTTTTGTCGTACCCTTCGGGAATAAACAACGGGTCGTAGCCGAAGCCTCCGTTACCATACTCAGCCGTGGCTATACTGCCGCGTACTATACCTTCCACCTGTTGCACTTTGCCTCCGCGTATGAGAGTCACCACTGTGCGGAAACGAGCACGGCGGTTGGTTTGTCCGGCGAGTTCGTGCAAGGCTTTCTTGCGGTTGTTAGCGGGATTAGCGGGTTCTCCCGCCCAGCGTGCTGTGCGTACGCCGGGCCGGTTGCCGAGTGCCTCAATCTCCAGACCGGTATCATCAGCAAAGCAGTCGCAGTGGTAGTGGTCGTACACATACTGCGCTTTGATGAGCGAGTTACCCTCAAGTGTGTCGGCAGTCTCGGGGATATCGGCGTGGCAGCCGATATCCTCAAGACTCAGTATCTCGCACTCCGGCAGGATAGCACGTACCTCTTGGAGTTTGTGGGCGTTGTTGGATGCAAAAACCAATTGCATAGATTCAAAAATAAGCCTACCCCTAACCCCTCCCTGAAGGGAAGGGGAAAGGTGTAGATAGTTAGTATGCTATGGCGAAGACTACACGGCCGGCGGACGGTTTGCCGGTGACCATACACTTGCCTTCCTCCTGCTTGTGCCCGGGCAGCGGTGCGAGCGGGATACAGCGGATGGTAGCCTTCGTGTCGTTCTTGATCTGTTCCTCGGTTTCGGGAGTGCCGTCCCAGTGGCAGAGCAGGAAACCGCCTTTCTTGATCTCCTCCTTGAACTCGTCGTAACTGTTCACCTCGCGGGTGTTGGCAATACGGTAGTCGAGTGCCTTCTGGTAGCAGTTCTTCTGAATGTCTTCCAGCAGGTTGGCGATATACTCTTCGATACCGGCGAGTGGCAAAGTTTCCTTGGTGAGCGTGTCACGTCGTGCCACTTCGATAGTGCCGTTCTCGAGGTCGCGCCCTCCCATAGCCAGACGTACGGGTACACCCTTGAGTTCGTAGTCGGCGAACTTGAAGCCCGGTGTTGATTTATCATCGGTGTCCAGTTTGACACGTATGCCGCGTGCCTTGAGGTTGTCGAAGAGCGGGCCTACAACGGTCAGCAGTTTGTCGAGGTCTTCCTGCTTCTTGAAGATAGGAACGATAACTACCTGCGTAGGTGCGAGGTGCGGCGGGAGTACAAGGCCGTTATCATCGGAGTGGGTCATGATGAGTGCGCCCATCAGACGTGTGCTGACACCCCAGGAGGTTGCCCATACATACTCGTACTTGTTCTCCTTGCTCAGGTACTGAACGTCGAAGGATTTGGCGAAGTTCTGCCCGAGGAAATGCGAGGTGCCCGCCTGCAGGGCTTTGCCGTCCTGCATCATAGCCTCGATGCAATACGTGTTCAGCGCACCGGCGAAGCGCTCGTTGGGCGATTTTACTCCCTTGATTACCGGTATAGCCATTACGTTTTCGGCGAAATCGGCATAGACGTCCAACATCTGGCGTGCATAATCCTCGGCTTCCTCTTTGGTAGCATGAGCGGTGTGGCCTTCCTGCCAGAGGAACTCGGCAGTACGCAGGAACAGACGTGTACGCATCTCCCAGCGCATTACGTTGCACCACTGGTTGCAGAGGATAGGCAGGTCGCGGTAAGAACTGATCCAGTTCTTGTATGTTGACCAGATGATTGTTTCGGAAGTAGGACGTATGATCAGTTCTTCTTCGAGTCGTGCATCGGGGTCCACGATCACGCCTTTGCCGTTCGGGTCGTTCTTGAGGCGGTGGTGAGTCACCACGGCGCACTCCTTGGCGAAGCCCTCTACGTGCTCGGCTTCGCGGCTAAGGAAAGATTTAGGAATAAGCAGCGGAAAATAGGCGTTGCGTACACCTTTCTCCTTGAACCGGCGGTCAAGTTCCGCCTGAATGGTTTCCCAGATAGCGTAGCCGTACGGCTTGATGACCATGCAACCGCGTACTGCGGACTGCTCGGCGAGATCAGCCTTGACTACAAGTTCGTTGTACCACTTGGAGTAATCTTCACTCCGTGGAGTTAGTTTTTGAAAGTTGGCCATAAAAGTATTTACGATTTGATTATTTACGATTTTGTTATTTACGATTTATTTTTAGCGCAGGACGTATTGCTCGCGCAGTTGTTCGAAGTCCGCGGGGTTGGCTTTGAGTTGGTCGGATACCCGTTTGAGCCATCCTGGAGCGGTGTCACCCTGTCCGGTAAGTACGGAGTGATGAATGACACGCTTGGGCAGATTGAAATGTTTGCTGAGTTCGCTCAGGCACGTTCGTGAGGCGTTGAGTTTGCCGATTTCGGAGTATCCGGCTATATGGTAGGACGCGAGGAAAGCGCGGTTCAGAACCTTGCGGTTGATGTTCGGTTCGGCTTCCCAGGTATCGATCACGAACGGGTGTCCGCTCTCCAGCAAAGCGTGTTCGTCCACCACACCTCCGCGCGCGGAGTTAATGATGAACGCTCCTGGCTTGCATCGTGAGAGAAACTTGGCGTCACAGAGGTGATACGTAGGATAATCGCCTTTGCGTGTGAGCGGTGTGTGGAACGTTATAACATCGCATCGCGACAGGTCGCCGTTGAAGGATAGCGGCGGGTCGTTCACCACCACGTGAAAACCTTTGTCCATAGCCATGCGTGCGACTTTTCTGCCCACGTGTCCAACTCCCACTACTCCGAGTGAGAGTCTGGCGTATCCGGGTAGCGGTTGTGACAGATCGAGCGGCTGGTCGTGATAGACGAGACGCAGCATTTCGTTGAGTGCCTCTTCGACATAGTCGCAGACCGCTTTGGCGTTGCAGCCCGGGCAACTGACCACGCGAATGTTGTGTGCGCGGCAGTAATCGAGGTCGATATGGTCGATTCCGATAGTGGCTGTGGCAATGAACTGCACTCGGCTGCCTTTCAGCAAGTCGGGATTACAACGCGTGCGCGTACGAATAATGAGCGCATCGGCATCCTTGACAGCCTCGGGCGTGAACTGCGCGGGTTCCAAAAAACTGACATCTGCAAGGTGATCAACGATCCCTTGCAAGTACGGAATATATTTGTCAATGAGAATTTTCATGCTCCAACCTTGGAAGAACAAGCTGCAACTTCAATCACTCCCGATGTTCCCTCGATATTCCTTCGATAATCCCTCGATAAACCCCCGATGGAACGGAACGTTTTTTTATCAATTATACTTAATGTTATCAATAAGTCGCACGGGTCCGCAATAGACGGTAACGCAACCTATCGCATGGTTGAACGTGTCGGTAGGCAGGAGCGTGGACTGATCCACGATCTCGTAATACTCTACTTCCAATCCGGGCACGGCGTTGATCGTGTCGATAACACGCTGCTGTACGTTGGCGACTGTTGCTCCGGGTTGTTTTGCCCAGTTGAGCGATTCGAACAGCGTGCGGGATATGGCGAGTGCCGTTTGTTTCTCGTCAGCCGACAGTCGTTCGTTGCGTGAGGAGAGAGCGAGACCCGATTGCTCGCGCACGATCGGGCAGCCGATGATCTGCAGATTGCCGAACGTGCCGGCGAGTTCAGAGCGCTCAGCCATAAAATGGATGATAGCCAGCTGCTGAAAATCCTTTTCCCCGAAGTACGCACGATCGGGCTTAACGAGGTAGAACAGCCTTGAAACGACTTGTACCACACCGTTGAAGTGTCCCGGTCGCATTTTTCCCTCCATGACCTGGTCCAAGCCTCCGAAGTCGAAACGGAAGGTGTTGTTCATCTCGTCGGCAGAATACATCTCTTCAGGCGTGGGAGCAAACACGAAGTTTGCGCCTATGCTGTTCAGCAGTTCTGCGTCACGCTCGAGCGAGCGCGGGTACTTGGCAAGATCTTCCTTGTTGTTAAACTGCGTGGGATTGACAAACACGCTGACAACCGTAATGTTGTTTTCGCTGACACATTTCCGCACGAGTGACGCATGTCCCTCATGCAGAGCACCCATAGTAGGCACGAGTCCGATAGTCTGACCCTTTGCTTTGCAGGCTTGGATACAACGCTCCAAATCTGCCTTTGTAGTTATGATTTGCATACAATTTTAATTGGTCGAAAAATACGTTGTTTTCAAAAAACCTACAAAATTACAAAAAATATACGATATTTGAAAGTTTTTTTGGCAAAAAATTTGCAAAAGTCGAATTTTTTTTGTACCTTTGCACTAAATTAGTTAATAATGTGCCGATTTTGTCGTAAAAAATGACAAGATTTGTGCATTACGGCGATAAATGGAGGAAGGGTTATGAAAAGCGTTAACCGGATATTATTTGTAAGTCAGGAGATCAGTCCGTTTGTAGAGGAGCAGACCCCTGTCCGTTTGCTTAACCGCATGTTGCCTGAGATCTGTCAGAGCAATGGCTATGAGACGCGCACGTTCATGCCCAAGTTCGGTGAGATCAACGAGCGCCGCCACCAGTTGCACGACGTGATACGATTGTCGGGAATGAATATGTCGATCGATGATGTCGATCATCCGTTGCTGATTAAGGTGGCAAGTATTCCTTCGGCACGTTTGCAGATATATTTCATTGACAACGAAGATCTGTTCCAACGTCGTCGTGGCGTGAAAGATGCTTTTGGCGTCGAATATTCGGACAATGATGTTCGTACAATCTTCTTCAGCCGCGGTGTGCTTGAGACGATAGAGAAACTTCGCTGGGCTCCGGGTCTGGTGCAATGCTCGGGTTGGATGTCAGCGCTTGTGCCTCTGTATGTGAAGAAGGCTTTCGGCGGTACACCGTTCTTTGCCGAATCAAAAGTAGTGGTGACTCTTGATGACAACGAGTACAGTTCGCCGTTCGGTTCGCATTTCAGCGAAAAACTATTGCTTGACGGCATACAGGGCATAGATGTCCGCACGATAGCCGATATGCCTGTCGGTTACGAGGAACTTATGCGTCTGGCGATAGATTATGCCGACGCAGTAATCATCACCACACCGAATCACAACACCCGACTGGTGAATTATGCCGAGAACAGAGGCAAATTCGTCCGGAACATGGTAGGTGCAGAGGCAGCCGATCATCTTGCCCTGTACAAAGAACTGCTTGAACAATAACAATGACACGTAAGATACAGATTGTATTTCTGCTATTGGCAAGTCTGCCGGTATTCTTTACTTCTTGCAAGGATGACGTGGTGTCAGCCGGAGCATCGCTGCTGGAGTCGGAAGACTCTATCATCGTTCGTGCCGATACATTCAGTTTGACCTCATGTATCGTGCAAGGCGGCGCTGTTACGGCTACGCCTGACTCGTTTTTGTTAGGCGAGTTGGACAGCAAGTACGGCCATCTGCACGCCGACCTTCTGACGCAGTTGGCTTGTCCGGTAGGATTTAAGTACCCAGAGGGTGCGGAGTTGGACTCGGTGTGCCTGTTTATGTACTACCGTTGTGCGCAAGGCGACGGCAATGCTCCGCTGGCGGTGAACGTCTATGCGATGGATCGTGCAACGTTCTCGTACAGCGAGCCGCTGCGCAGCGATACGGCTATAGGTACATATTGCAGTCTGGAAGACTCCACGCGGATGCTGAATCACTCTGCGATCATTACTGCCAACCGATATACGGACAGCACGTATTATTCCCCCACGGGCACCTACCTGCCTACCGTGACGCTAAAGTTGAACGACAAGTGGGCGAAGAAAGTGTTCGCTGCCAACGATTTTTCGTCGCAAGAGGCGTTCAACCAGCAGATGAAAGGCGTATATATCACCACAGAGTTCGGTGGTTCGACACTACTGAACCTGTTGGATGTAAATGTGGGCGTGTATTACCATTTTTCGTACGTGCGTGCGGGTGTGGATACGATTAAGGAAGAGGATATGAAAGGTTTGTACGCCAACCGTGAGGTCAGGCAGCTCAACCGCTATCAGTGGCAGGCGAGCGACCTGCATGCGCTGGAGCAGAACGCCGATACGAACTTTATCATCTCGCCGGCACATATCTATACGCAGTTGTCGTTCCCAATGGCAGCGATGAAAGCAGCTATAACAAGTCATGTGGGCAGTCGCCGTCCGTACGTCAACCGCGCTCACCTTACTCTGCCGGTGCTTAACCACTATGACGGATCAGTGTCGAAGCAGACTCGTGACGATTGGGCTCAACCGGCGCAGAACATGCTGCTGGTGCGCAAGAGTGACCTGCCTAAATTGTTCAACGACGAGATAGTGCTGTCCGACAGTATAGCAATGTACGCCACCCTGCAATCGGTGACAGACACGCTGGATATAACCACCTATTCGTATGAGTTTGACCTGTCAACGCTGCTGACCAAACAGTTGCGTGAAGATAGGTTCGAGACGTTGGATATGTTGCTCGTGCCGGTCAGCCTGACGACAAGCGCAACCAATTCGTCAACGTATGCGGTGATAGATATAGACTACAACCAATCGCTGACAGCAACGGAGATCTACAGTGCCCAGCACCCGGAGCATAAGTTAGAATTGGAGGTAGTATATTCAGGTTTCTGATTCCATATAAATATTCGTTTAACTTGTTTTATTCGTGAGCGATTAATATGTCATTACAATGCGGTATAGTAGGATTGCCGAATGTAGGTAAATCCACTTTGTTCAACTGCCTGAGCAATGCGAAGGCTCAATCAGCCAATTTTCCATTTTGTACGATCGAACCCAACCTGGGCGTAATAACCGTTCCTGACGAGCGGTTGAACAAGTTGGGCGAGTTGTGTCACCCCGAGCGCGGCGTTATCCCTACCACGATGGAGATAGTGGATATAGCCGGTCTGGTGAAGGGCGCAAGCAACGGTGAGGGCTTGGGTAACAAGTTCCTCGCCAATATCCGTGAGACGGATGCTATCATTCATGTGCTGCGGTGCTTTGATGATGGCAATGTGATTCACGTGGACGGCAGTGTTGATCCTGTTCGTGACAAAGAGGTGATCGATGCCGAACTGCAACTCAAGGATCTGGAGACCATTGAGAGCCGGATACAGAAGATTGAGAAGCAGGTTCGCGTGGGTGGTGACAAGCAAGCGAAGGTGGCTCTGGAACTGTATATCCGCTATCGTGACGCGTTGTCGCAAGGCAAATCGGCACGTACGGTGGAGTTGCAGAACAAAGAAGAGGAACTGGCGGCACACGACCTGTTCCTGCTGACGAACAAACCTGTGCTGTACGTCTGCAACGTGGACGAAGGCTCGGCGGTCAGCGGCAATAAGTATGTTGAGCAGGTGCGCGAGGCGGTGAAAGATGAGCAGGCCGAGGTGCTGGTGGTGGCTGCGAAGATAGAGAGCGAGATAGCCGAACTGGAGACCTATGAGGAGCGACAGATGTTCCTTGAGGAGATCGGCCTGCAGGAGTCGGGTGTTAACCGGCTGATCAAGGCTGCGTATGCGCTGCTTAACCTCCGCACGTTCCTGACCGCAGGTAGTGATGAGGTACGCGCGTGGACGTTCCGCGCGGGTGCGAAAGCTCCGCAATGTGCCGGTGTGATCCATACGGATTTTGAGCGCGGGTTCATACGTGCCGAAGTGATCAAGTACGAGGACTTTATTGCCCTGGGTGGCGAGGCAGCGTGCCGCCAAGCCGGCAAACTCGCCGTGGAGGGCAAAGATTATGTGGTGCAGGACGGTGATATCATGCACTTCCTGTTCAATGTGTAATCATGGATAAGATTTTAGCATATTGTTTGTCAAACCCGTATCTGCTGGCAGCGATGCTGGTTGTGGGTCTGGTGCTGCTGGTGAAGGGAGCAGATTGGCTGGTGGACGGAGCGTCCGCCATTGCCAAGCGCTTTGGTATAAGCGACCTGGTGATAGGCTTGACAGTAGTGGCGTTCGGCACGTCAATGCCGGAGTTTGTGGTGAACATGGTGTCGGTAGCCGAGGGGTCAACCGATCTGGCTATAACGAACATCCTTGGTTCGAATATCATTAACACGTTTGTTATCCTGGGTGTAACGGCGCTGATCTATCCTGTCACCTCGCAGCGGCGTTCGCGTAACTTCGATATACCGTTGTCAATCATTGCCGGTGTGCTGGTGTTTGCATGCGTGGCAGTGCATTCACCGTTTGGCGAAGTGTGTCCGGGTATATCGCGCATGGGCGGAATCATCCTGCTGGTGCTGTTCGCCTATTTTCTGTTCAATACGTTCCGCCACGCCAAGGATCATCCTGAAGAGGTCGGCGACAGCGAAAGCGCAGCCAAACCTGTAGGCTTGTTTGCGGCTATCCTGCTGGTGCTGGTCGGTTTGGCAGGGCTGGTGATAGGCGGTGAGATGATTGTGAAGTCAGCTGTGCAGATCGCTACCAATCTGGGCGTGTCGGAGGCTATTATCGGTCTAACGGTAGTAGCGCTGGGTACCTCGCTGCCCGAACTGGCTACCTCAGCCATGGCTGCCTTCAAGCATAACTCGGATATAGCCCTGGGCAACGTGATAGGCTCGAATATCTTCAACGTGTTCTTTGTGCTTGCCACCAGTGCGATCGTTCGTCCGCTGCCGTCGTACGATGGTATAGTGCTGGATGCCTGGACGGCTGCTGTGGGCAGTATGTTGGTTTGGCTGTTTGTCAAGACGAACAAACAGCGCCAGATCAAGCGCTGGGGTGGAGCTGTGCTGCTAATCGTGTATGCCGGCTACCTCACCTACAGGCTGCTGCCCTACCTGCAATAAGTCTATTGGAGTTGACAAAAAACAGGTTGTCGGACATTTTTCTGTCCGAAAATTTGCAAATACGGAATATATTTTGTACCTTTGTCCGCTTTTTCGAGTAAGAAGCACGACCATATTTATTAACCCGGGCAGGCGATACGAGTTATCGTAGCCCACAAATCAACAAACAAATGGCAACAAAAATTCGTTTGGCACGTCATGGTCACAAGGACTATGCATACTACCACATTGTAGTAGCCGACAGCCGTTCACCGCGTGACGGCAAGATCATTGAGCGTCTTGGCTCGTACAACCCTAACACCAATCCTGCAACGGTCGATCTGAACTTCGAGCGTGCGCTGCATTGGGTAAACGTAGGTGCTCAGCCTACCGACACTGCTCGTTACCTGCTGTCAGGTGAGGGTGTTCTGCTGATGAAACACCTGCAGGGTGGCGTTAAGAAGGGCGCTTTCAGCGAGGCTGAGGCTCAGAAGCGTTTCGACGCATGGAAGGCTCAGAAGGATGCCAAGTTCGGTAAGATCGGACGCGAGGAGGCTGACAAGAAAGCCAAAGCTGCAAAGGATCTGCTTGCACAAGAGGTAGAGACCAACAAGGCTAAGGCTGCTGCTCTCGCCAAGAAGCGCGCTGAGGCTGCTGAGGCTCTGGCTGCCGCTGCTGTGGAGGCTGCCAAGGAATCTGCCGAGGCTACCCAAGAGGCTACCGAGGCTGCTGCAGAGTAAGCAACTGTATGCTCCGCCGGGGTGGTGTGCCAGAAGTGGCGCGCCACCTTGCTTTTTTTCTGTACGGATCACACGGATCACACGGAACGGTAGGTTCTGTACGGATTGCACGGATCAAACGGAGCAAACTCTTCAAACTCTCAAACTTTTCAAACTTCAAACTCATCTAATGCCCCACCTGCTGAACATATCAATTGTGCTGTACAACACGCCTGCTGAGGAGTGGCAACCTCTGGTGCAGGAGTTGCTGCGCTCTGCCTGTGTGCACAGGATCTATCTGGTGGACAACTCGCCGGAACCGATCAGCGCGGAGTTGGTGCGACCGCTGACTGCTGCTGCCAATCAAACGGCGGAACGCGTGCAGGTGATGGCTACGGGTAAGAACCTCGGTTACGGTGCTGCGCACAACAAGGCTATACGCGAGACGATCTACGACGATCTACCCTACCACCTGGTGATCAACTCCGATATACAGGTCACCGCCGAGGCGATTGACAATCTGCTGGCAGTCATGCAGGCTAACCCGCTGATAGGGCAGTTGCTGCCACGCGTGGTGGACAGTGAGGGTAGGGAGCAGTACGTGTGCAAACTGCTGCCCACGCCGATGGATCTTATCCGCCGTGTGGTGCTCGGCAGGCATATCGAATCCAGCGCACGCAACGCACGCTTCGAACTGCGGCAACTGGATCACTCCAAGCCAATCAACGCGCCCTATCTGTCCGGCTGTTTTATGCTGCTGCGCACGGAGGCACTGCTGAAAGCGGGGCTGTTCGACGAGCGGTTCTTCATGTACCCTGAGGATATCGATCTGACACGGCGCATTCACCGCGACTACTTGACCTTATATTACCCTTCGGAAACAATAGTTCATGCTCACCGCAAGGCATCGTACCATAGTCCGCGGATGTTTGTTATTCATGCCGCGAACATAGTACGATACTTCTGCAAGTGGGGGTGGCTGTTCGATGCCGAACGCCGGCAGATGAATCTTACAACGCTGCCAACGTAGCTTTGAGCCACTGCCAGGTCTTGGCGGTGGAACTGATACTTAGTCTTTCTTTGGGTGAATGTACGTCGTACATCTGCGGTCCGACGCTCACCATATCCATATCCGGGTAGCGGGTCAGGAATAGTCCGCACTCAAGTCCGGCGTGTATAGCCAGCACGTTCGGTTCGGTTTTGTACAACTGTTTGTAGGTAGCCACTATCGTGTCGAGCAGCGGCGAGTTGACGTTCGGTGCCCAACCCGGGTAGCCGTCGCCATGCGTCACTTCGTCGCAGGCGATCGATAGTGCGTACTCCACGTGGCGTTTGATCTGATGTTTCTGTGCCTCTATCGACGAGCGTTGCGAGGTGTTGATCTCGATGTACGGCCGTCCGTCGGCTTCGGCGCGTGTATGCACGGAGGCAAGGTTGGTAGATGTCTCCACCAGGTCGGGTATGTCGGCACTCATGCGGATCATCCCGTGCGGGCAGGTGGTGAGTGTAGCCAGCAAGCGTGATGTATCCTTGAGGCTCATCACCTCCTGCGGCAGCGCAGCGGTCTGCATCTCGCAGCGGATGTTCTGGTTGTTGGTCTGATAGACCGCCTCGACCTGTGCTGCGCGATCGTTGAACAGCACGCGCAGACGCTCGCGGTCGGCGAATGGCACGCATACCAGTGCTTCCGCCTCGCGCGCAATGGCGTTCCTGAGATTGCCGCCGTGGATGGTGGCGAGGTACATGTCCGTCGAGTCGAAGATCTCCGTCAGGAAGTATGCGAGTACCTTGTTGGCGTTGGCGCGACCTTTGTTGATGTCTTCTCCGGAGTGTCCGCCGGGCAGTCCGTCCACGCGCAACTTGAGCGCCAGCCACTTGCCTGCGGGCAACTGTTCGGGCGTGTAGTGCATTTTGCCGAGACTGTCTATACCGCCCGCGCAACCGATGCAGATGTGCCCATCGTCTTCGTTGTCCAGATTAATCAGTTTTCTGCCGCGCAATATACCTTCCTGCAGCCGGTCGGCACCTGTCAGGCCGGTCTCTTCATCCACGGTGAACAGTGCTTCCAGTGCCGGGTGCTTGACGTCAGGTGCGGTCAGTGCCGCCAGTGCCATAGCCATGCCTATACCGTCGTCTGCACCCAGAGTGGTGCCTTTGGCGTGCATCCAGTCGCCCTCAACAACGGTCTGTATAGGATCGTTCATAAAGTCAATGGTGCAGTCGGCATCTTTCTCGCACACCATATCCTGGTGCGCCTGCAGGATAACAGCCGGATGATCCTCATATCCCGGTGTGGCAGGCACGCGCATCACAACGTTCATTGCCTGGTCGGTTACACACTCTATGCCATGTGCGGCAGCAAAATCCTGCAGCCAACGGCTGATTCGCTCCTCGTGCTTCGACGGACGGGGAACCTGATTGATTTGGGCGAAGATATCAAATACTTCTTTGGGTTCGATGTTTGTCATACGTATGTTGTTTTTGTATCAGCCAAGTATGGCTGATTGTGGATTACTCATGCAGTGTCTCGGGTGCTATGGTGCGCAGGAACTGTTCGGGGAACGCCGGACGGTTAGGCATTGTCGGCTCACCGTAGGCGTTACGCAGGAACTGTCCGTTCTCCACCTTGCGCTCCTGACCGTCAATGTACTTGGTGATCAGATAGATGTACAGATCTTTCCACTCCTGCACTACCTCTTGTGCCTGCTTGCAGGAGTAGGATGTCAGCAGTTTGCGTGCATCGGCTTCGGTCAGTGCTGCCACCTCGCGGTCGATAGCATCCACCTGGGCGTTGAAGCGGTCGTCCCACGCCGACTGCAGCGTGCGTATCTCCGGCAGTATGCGCTCGTACTTCTCGTAGGCTTTGTTGGCTACGAGGTTGAATGCCCACCACGCTGAGGTAGGCGAGTAGGTATAGAGGTCGCCGTTGCCCTTCTGCATGCACTCCGGCACGGCGGTTATGCGGCTATACATGGGCACATATACGTTCGTGGCTGCATCATCCACGCCGAACCAGAATATACCTCCGGCAGGTTTGTTGCCGCGCATCTGGCTGACGAACGACCATGCTGTCTGCTGTGTGGCAGTCGGGCGCTGGTACCAGTAGGCTACACTGTCCAACTCGAACTTCAGTCCGCCGTAGCGCAGCTTGCTGTGCCACGGACCGGAAGCTACGCCCTGGGTGATATCCAGCGGTGTACCCTCGTACTGGTCGCGCATGCAGTCCTTGATCTCCTGCGCACTCACCTTGTGATCCGGACGTATATACAGCGGCATAGCCTCACCTGCATCCTTACCGCCGGTGGCAAGGTAGGTCTGACCCGAGGCGAACGGCAGGTAACGATCCATGTCGCTGCTGAAGTGGCGGTAGAAACTCCACACGCGTGCTTCACAGGCGAGCAGGCCCGAGAAATCGTACGGGTTGAATGCCTTCTGGAACGAGAACTCCGAGTCTTTGCCCTCGAATAGCCCTTTCTTTCTCGCAAACTGTATGATATCTGCGGAGTAGAGTACGTCGCCCATATCCACGTAACCTGTCTTCTTGGCTTTGCGTGCCGCGGCTTTGGTGGGTGCGGGTATACCTTGCGTGCGTGCCTGATTGGCATGTGCGGCTATGCAGTCGTCGGGTATGCGCGTGGCTACCCATACGGCACCTTTCTCGCCTGGACCGCGACCGATCATATCCATTATCCATATCTCGTTCGGGTCGCCGAACGAGAACGACTCGCCCTCGCTGGCGTAGCCGTATTCGCGAACGAGCGATGTTACGCACTCGATAGCCTCGCGCGCCGTTGAACAACGTTCCAGAGCAATGTATATCAGGCTGCCGTAGTCTATACCTACGGTGTCGTACAACTCTTCGCGTCCGCCCCAGGTGGTCTCACCGATGGTCAGCTGGTGCTCGTTGGTGTTGCCTACCACGCTGTACGTGTGTGCCACCTCGGGTATCGAACCCAGAGGCTTACCGGTGTCCCACTCTTTGATAGCACGCACCGAACCTTGCGGATGGTCGGCTGCAGGCTGAAAATGCAGATAACCGTAGAATGAATACGAGTCGGCTGCGTACGAGATGATCGTACTGCCGTCAACTGACGCGTTTTTGCCTACCAGGAAATTTGTGCAGGCAAACGCAGTTGTCCATGCGGCGACTAACACGCCGAGTGTAAAAAGTTTCTTCATATTATTTCAAATTTCAAATCCCTCAACTCTCAACTTCTCTCCCCTTTGAGAGGGGAGCCGGAGGGGTGTCCCTCAACCCTCCCTAAATCCCTTCACCTGCACCCAAATCATCACGGCTGCCACCAGGGCGGATATCGTGTCGCTCACGGGGATGCTCCACCATACGCCCATGATCGGTTCGGGCTCGAACAGCAGCGGCATTATCAGTGCCAGCGGAATCAGAAACAGCACCTGGCGGGTCAGACTCAGGAAGATTGATTTGCCTGCCATGCCGATGGAGGTGAAGAAGTTACCAGCCACCATCTGAAATCCTACCAGCAGCATTGAAGACGACAATATACGCATCGGCAGGATCGTCTGCTCGATCAACACCTCGTCGTGGGTGAACAGCAGTACCATCCATCGCGGCACTATCTCGCCCAGCAGGAACACGCAGCCCATTACTATCGTGGCGCATACTGCCGTCAACTCAAAGGCACGCAACATGCGCTCGTACCGGCGCGCACCGTAGTTGTAGCCCACGATCGGCTGCATGCCTTGGTTCAAGCCCATCACAATCATTGCAAACACGAACACAAACCGGTTGATCACACCATACGAGGCGATTGCCATGTCGCCGCCGTATGCCTTGAACTGGTTGTTCAGTATGATGATCACAAAGCAGTGTGCTATGTTCATCAGGAACGGCGACAAACCGATAGCCAGTGCACGCTTGGTAATCACTGCGTCCAAACGCCATATACCTCGGTGAAAATGGATGATCTCCTTCGGATTCATATAGATCACCATCTGCCACAGCACCGCTATCGCCTGCGAGATGATCGTTGCCAATGCTGCACCGCGTACACCCATATCCATCCCGAAGATCAGTATCGGATCCAGCACAATGTTGATGAACACAGCCACTATCGTCGCCACCATCGACGTGCGCGGGTGACCCATCGAACGGAGCATGCTGTTCAGTCCGAAGTAGATGTGCGTGAGGATGTTTCCCGCCAGGATGATCTCCATATACTCCCGTGCGTAACCGATGGTCGCTTCGCTCGCGCCGAAGGCGTACAGGATCGGATCCATCCATATTAGACCTATGATCATTACCAGCGCGCCCAGCAAGGTGTTCAGTAGTATCACGTTGCCCAATATGCGTCCGGCGGTGTTGTAATCTTTCTCGCCGAGTTTGATCGCCACCAGCGTGCTCGCACCTACGCCCACCAGCGTGCCGAATGCTGCACAGATGTCCATAAACGGCTTCGCTACCGTCAACCCCGACAATGCCAGCGCACCGCAACCGTGACCGATAAAGATCGAGTCCACTATGTTGTATAGCGAACTCGCGGTCATTGCTATGATTCCCGGCAGCGCATACTTGATTAGCAGGCTGCGGATGGATTCCGTGCCCAACTCGTCGGCTTTCAGGGGTGCTCTGTTGCGTCGTGCCATGTGCGGACTATAGGGTGTTCGTCTTTGTCTTTTTGATTAACTTTGCAAAGATACAAAAAAAAACTGAATTATGCAAATAATTCACGAAAATAATCGTCCGACCATTTGGAGATAGCATAAAAATGCATATCAGCCAATCTTCCCGAACGAAAAAACGTTCCGTTCCATCGGGGGTTTATCGAGGGAATATCGAAGGTTTATCGTGGGTGTTGACAGGTGATGTGCGGCTGCATTTTTTGGTAGGCTTGTATTTTTTTATGACGAAAAACTTGCAAATGTCAAAAAATTGTTGTAACTTTGCAGTCAAACATTCAGAACACAAAACAACAAGATATGAAAAACGAAATGAATGCCTTGATCATGGAGGCAATGAAGAACCATGATTCCGTTCGCACAGAAACGCTGCGCGCTATCAAAAGTGCTTTCCTCAACTGGCAAACAAGCAAGGAGAACGCCGGCAAAGAACTGACCGATGCAGACGAGATACAGATCATCAAAAAGATGGTCAAACAACGCCAAGAGTCTGTTGAGCAATACATTGCCGCCGGACGACAGGAACTCGCCGATGCCGAGAAAGCGCAGATAGATGTGCTCGAGACTTTCCTGCCCAAGGCTGCCTCCGAGGAAGATATCCTCCGCGCCTTCCGTCAAGCCAAAGAAGCTAACGGCTGGGAGGCGGAGAAGAAGAACATGGGTCTGTTCGTCAAAGCTATCAAAGCCGCACTGCCCAATGCCGACGGCAAGATGGTGGCACAGGTCGTACAAAGCCAACTGGCGTAAATTCTCAACTTGCTGACAGCCGTTCAATGAGCTCGAGGCACATTCTGGAATTGTGATACGGGCATTTCCAGAAACCTGCTTTGTCCTCGTTGCGGTTTGGCGTGCCGTCCGGCAGCACCTCCCAGTACCACTCGCCATGCTCTCGGTCAATCAGGAAGTTCTGGATATAGCTATACGTTCGGTCTGCCTGCTCCCAGGCTGCCTGTTCGTTAGTCATCTGCCAAAGGTTGACAAAGCCTACAACGGCTTCGGCTTCTTCCCACCATGTGCGCTCGCCTATTGAGCCGTCGGCGTACAATCCTTCCGTTGCGGCTTGCGCCAAGAGGCTAACCGTGTCATTGCAATCCGTGCCGATAACCCCCGCAGCTTCCTTGAGCAACCATGAGCACTCGATGTCATGACCGGCGCTGTATTGCTGCCCCGTAGGCTGCCACTGCCGGTTGAAGAATAGTCCGAGGTGCCCGGACGGAAGGATGATATGGCGTTGCATGGTGTCGATTAGCGACAACAGTGCCTCGCGCACTTCGGTGGTGGGCGCGATGCGGTAGTAGTTCGTGTAAGCTTCCAGCACATGCAGGTTGGTGTTCTGCGACTTGACGGCATTCTCATCCTTGTCGCTCAGACGCATGTCGGCTACCGGTTGCCAGTCGCGTGAGGCAGCTTCCACGTAACCGCCGTACTGAAAGTCACGCCCATAGCGCTCCAGTGCGCGGAAGAACGACTCCGCTATTGGTCGGGCAGTCTCATCGCCCGTGGCGCGTATATACTCGCTGAAAGCATACAGCATGAACGCCTGCGCATAGAATTGCTTGTGCGTGTCCTGCGGTTTGCCCTCTGCCGTGACCGACCAATAGCAACCGCCGTACTCCCGGTCGATAAAGTGCGCTTCGATATACCGTTTAGCCCAATAGGCAGCCTCCAGATACGCAGGCTCATGCAGCACGCGGTAGGCAGCAGAGAAAGCCCAGAGCAGCCTTGCGTTGAGCACAGCTCCGCGTTCGGCATCCGTATGCAGACGGTCGTAACCGTCACGGCGACCGTAGAAACCGCCGTTCGGGTCGCGCATCTTGTGCAACCAGTAGGGTAGAATGTTCTGCTCAAGCAATTGCTGAGCAGACAGGCGAAGATCAGACGGATTCATGGGCGCGACGGGTTTGCAGTTGCTCATCAATCTCGCGCATACGCGCAGTGGTGAGCGGGTAGAACGATACAACAACTATAGCTGTCACACTGACAGCTGCCGGTATGAATGACATAAGGCATCTGAGGCACATCAGCGCAGCCTCAGGCTGACCGGCAAAATCCGCAGCTGCGGTGAGAGCCGGATCGGTGATATATCCGAAGGCCGCCAGTAGCCACAGTGCTGCCGAACCGCCAATGGCACCGCCGAACTTCTGCGCCATACTCGATGAGGAGAAGATCAGCCCTGTGCTGGCTGTACGGAAACGTTGTTCGGCATAATCGCTCACATCGGCGTACATGCTCCACACCAGCGGTGACATAACACCTGTAAGAACGGATATGAGCACCTGCGCAACAAGCATCAGCCAGAAACCTGCGGGTGACACAGGGATAAAGAAGAACAGCACACTCAATATACACAAGCCAATATTGACAGCGATGAACGTGGACTTCTTGCCAAACCGTGCTGCCAAAGGTACGCACAATGCCACACCTATCATGTTCGACACCTCGCCTACGGCCAAGAATAGACCTGCGTAGAAGAGGAATTGAAAATTGAAAGATGAAAATTGAAAGTTCAGTGTTGCGCCTTGTGGGATAATATCGGCAAAATAATAAGCCACCGTAGCGCCGCGTACGGTGCAGAACAGATTGAAGCACAACGCTGCACCGATGAGCAGCCACCAGGGTCTGTTACATAGCAAGGCTTTGAAATCCGAACCGATAGATACTGTGGAAACAGTCTTAAGTTCTTCTCTGGTGAGCAGGAAACAAACGATGAACAGTACGAAGCAAGCCACGGCAATCACTACCATCGCCCGGAACCATCCTTGAGGGCTATTGTACCCGCCGAGGACGTTACACAGCGGCTCCCACAGGAAGAGCGCGAGGAACGAACCGCCATAGGCGAAGAACATGCGGAAGGAGGAATAGACCGTTTTCTCGTTGCTGTCAGCAGTCATCACGCCAAGCATCGCGCCGTATGGCACATTGATACCTGTATAAACGGTCATCATGAGGATATACGTGACGTACGCCCATACAAGTTTGGCTCCGTACGACCAATCAGGTGTGGTGAAGAGCAGGATTCCAGCAATGGAGAACAGCGGCGCCACAAACAGCAGGTACGGGCGGTACTTCCCCCAACGCGTACGGGTGCGGTCGGCCAGAATGCCCATCATTGGATCGCTCACCGCGTCCCATATCCGCGTGACGAGCAGGATGATACCGGCATCCTTGAGCGAGAGCCCGAAGATATTGCTGTAGAAAAACGGCAGGTAGTACGAGAATATCTTCCAGAACATCGAGGAAGACATGTCACCGAAGCCGTAACCAATGTGGCGAAGCCAATTTATATTTACTATTTTACCATTTACCATTTACTATTTACCATTTTGTTATTTGGTCATTTGGCGGTTTTTTGCCACAAGGGCTTTGATGGTTTCTACAGAAGCGGTAGTGGTCAATCCGTCCTCTGGCGTGTGGAGGCAGTAATCAATCAGTTGGTCAACGGTTGTGGTGGCAACATGCAGACGCGTGTCGGCGGAAGCGTAATAGATGAACACCTTGCCTCCATTCTCGATCCATCCGTTGGCGAAGGCTACGTTCATCACATCGCCTATGTACTCACTGCCCTCGGGAACGAGAAACCATCCACCGGGTTTGGCAATGATGCGTGTGGGATCATCCAGGGCTGTCATATACATGTAGAGCACATAGCGCAGACCGCTGGCGGTGTTGCGTACGCCGTGGGCGAGGTGCAACCAGCCTTGGGCGGTCTTGATGGGCGCAGGTCCTTCGCCGTTCTTAACCTCATATACGGTGTGGTAATTACGTCCGAAGATGATCCGCTCGTTGCGAACCTCGGCGTGAGTGATATCGTCGGTGAGCGTCCAGCCTATGCCGCCACCTTTGCCCGTGTCTATAAAGCCGTCTTGAGGACGGGTGTAGAGTGCATACCATTTACCATTTACACATTTACCATTTACCATTTGCGTGCGGATAAACTCAGGGTGCAGCACCACATTACGCTGCTGGCAGAGTGACTTGAGATCAGGCAGACGCTCCCAGTTCTTGAGGTCTTTGGTGCGCGCTATGCCTGCTGCAGCGGTAGCGGCAGAGGTGTCGAAGGGCTTTGTCTCGTCGTGACGCTCCACGCAGAACACGCCGTATATCCAGCCGTCCTCGTGGCGGGTGAGACGCATGTCATAGACGTTGGTGGCAGGTGCGTTGTTGCCGTCGGGCATAGTGACGGGTTCGTCCCAGAACCGCCAGCCGTCAATGCCGTTGTCACTCTGTGCTACAGCGAAAAACGACTTGCGATCGGCACCCTCAACGCGGGCTACCACCGTATATTTGCCCTCGAACAGGATAGCACCGGCGTTCAGCACCGCGTTCATCATGATACGTTGCATCAGGTGCGGGTTGGTCTGCTCGCACAGGTCGTAACGCCACTCGAGCGGCGTATGCTCGGCGGTGAGAATAGGGTATTTGTACTTGGTGTATATACCGTTGGGAAGTTGAACGTTGAACGTTGAATGTTGAGCGTTTTCGTATCCGATGGGTTCGTTCTTGCGGTTAAGCAGCGCCTCGTGTGCGGCACGAAGAGCGGCAAGCTTATTTGACCATTGTTCCATTTGCATTGAATTTTACGTTGTTATGAATAATATACAATTGTCCGTCACGCAGCACTTTGCTTGCGGCAGGTTGTTGATTGCCAGCCATTAGCAAGTCTGTGCCGGTACTATTTGTATGCGCCTTGAAGAAAGCCATAAACCGGCTGTACCAATCATTGGCAGCCTGATGCATCAGTTCGGGGTTGAAGATCAGTTGTTTGTCGGTGCTCTGGAGGTTGTTGTAGGGGGCTATGTTCGTGTGCGGCGGGCAGACGTTGTCCTGCAGTCCGATGCAAGCCAGCGTGGGTGAGGATATGACGGTAGCGAGGTTCTTGGTGTCGAAATACGAGAGGAACGCAAACATCTCAGCATCGGTCATTGTGCCTTGGTTCTCGCGGGCTACGTATGCCGGCCAGTTGGTTATCTCAAAGTAGTCGGGAAAATCGCCAAGGAACGCAATAGCCGGAGCAATAGCGCGGAACGGGTAATCGGAGAGTGCTGCTGCCGCATAGGTGAACGCTCCGCCCTGACTCTGTCCTTCGGCAAACAGATTGGTCATATCGCTGGTGCTGCGTGTAGCCATGAAGCGGACGGCCTGCACGCAATCCATGAACGCACCGCGGTAGTAGTAAGAGTCTTTGTCGCCGAAATTGAAGGCAAACCAGTCGCCGTAGGTGTTGACAAAATCGCCTTTGCCATCCGCCTCGCGCTCATCTGCAGCGCGGTTGTTGATGTTCTGCCCTCGGGTGGAGAGGAAGAACTCGGCATAGGTCGGTTCGGCATCGCCTGACGGGCAGTAGGGCTTAACGTCCTGACCGCCGGGACGATAACCGCTGTCGTAACCGGCATAGTGCATGATTACGGGGTGCTTTTGCCCGTCAGTGGGTTCGCAATAGTAACCGCGTACCACAACCGGCTCGCCTGTCAGACCGTTGGGCACAGAGTTCATCTCCACCAGATACACCTTGCGAGTAGCCGTGCTCTTGGCGGTGATCTTGGTAAGCGTGGCGTTCATGTCGATGTCTGCGAGTTGCGCCTTGGCTGCAGCCCAGAACGAGTCGAAGTCCGGTTGTTTGTCAGGAGCGGAAACAATGTCCGTAGGATCAATGCCGAACACGAATGCGCGTGCCAGATCGTCGTTGACGATACAGGTCGCTTTGTAGAAGCCTGGAGCCAGATTGTCGTTGGTTGTCATAACGATATCCTGCGAAGCACCTGCCGCCAACTCTTTGGTTGCGCTGAGTGAGGCAACGGTTACGGAGCGGTCGGTGGTTATCTCAACCTCCACGTTGGCGGTTACGGGTTCACCGTATGGGTTTTCAATATGAATGGTTATGGCAGGTTTGGCGGTGAACACCCAGTTGTCCGTTACGGGCACAGCGAGCGTGAGCGGCTTGAGGTCGGCAGGGTTGATGAGTAGTACCTCTGTCAGCGTATAGTTGCAGCCGCTGACGATCACTCCGTTCGCCTTGAGTTCGACAAGCATGGCTGCGGTGATGGTGTAGTCGTAGTAGCGGCCGCTGATTTGTGCCAGCGGTGCGTCCACTAATTCCGACCAGTCGCCAGTCTGCTTGAGTTGCAGTTGTGCGTTGGTGCTGAGGTCGGTGAACCGGCAGCGCAGCAGTTGTCCCTCGACTGCATTGGCGAACTTGCTTGCATTGATTGTTTGCCATGCGCCCCAGTTGTCGGGCATAACTATCGATCCGCTCCAGATGGATTGTGTTGTGCCGGCTTCGGCTGGCGTATGCGTTAGGGTGATCTTTTCGGCAGTGTAGCCTGCGCCTTTCACTATGAGATAGTTGCCCGCCGTTATGTTGTCAATCATCGCTTGCGTCAAGGCAATCGTCGCCTTGTGCGGAGCCGTTTTGCCGGAGAGACTGTAGTTGTGGGTGTCGGCAAAATCCACCCAATTCCATTCGGCATCCACGTATTGCAGATAGACCTGCGGCCACTCGGTGCCACTGCTGACAGCGGTGACATACACATTGATCTCGTCACCCGCCACGGCTGCCGACAGGTCGGTCGATGCAATCTGCGCATAACCTGACGACCAGTCGTCCGCGCAGGTGAACGATTCGGAATAGAGGATCGTTTCTGCTGCCGAAAGTGCAGAGGCTACAGCCAGAGCAGCGAAGATGGAAAGTATCTTTTGCATTGTATAAGTTTGTGATAGATTATTTCGCTATATCTTTTAGGAACAAGGTGCGCGGTGCGGCGTAGAATGCGCGGAAGTTTTCGGCACTCTCGGTACCGGGTACAGGTCCGAAATGCTCACCGCCCTCCGCATTGCGCCAAACAAGCGCATACGACAACGGATAGTCGCACAATATGGGAAGCAGCACCCTATCCCACCAACTTGGGTCGGGCACGGAGCGGTAGCCGCATTCGGTAAGAGCGACAAGTTTGTGATGTTTATCGCCAAAACGGCACAGCATAGCGAGGTCTGCGCGCGTCTGACGGACGAAATCTTCCTCACTGCCCCATTGGTAAGAATCCAGTCCTATCAGATCAATACGTTCATCACCCGGGTAACGTTCAAGAAACTGCTCCTCGGTCATGTTCCCGTCCAGATTAGGTGAGTACGACCATACGATGGACGGCATCAGGCTGCTGTTGATAGCATCCCACGTAAACTTATATAGCGCCTTATATTGTTCGGCAGTACAATGCGACGCCCCCCACCAGAACCATGCACCATTGTTCTCGTGCCACGGGCGGAAGATGAACGGCACGGGTTGATTGTCATCTGTTCGCAAAGAGAGAAGGAACACGCGCACACGTTCGAGCCATGTAAGGAACAGCTCATGCTTCATACCACCCGGCAGTATAGCCTCCACCGAACCGTCAGTTGCCTCCCACGCCGAACCTTCGGGCCATGTGCCAAGGTGCTCCAGTGCGGTGAGCGGGTTACGCGGATGCCAACTGATGGTAACTATGCCTCCGCGCAAATGGTGAGCGATGATCTCGCTGCGCATGCGGTCGAACGGCACGCTGTCAAGGTTCTTGCTGTCACCCATCTCTATGCCGCCAAGGTCAAAGCCCATGACTGCCGGGTAATCACCGCAGGTCTCCAGTACATCGCTTCGGTTAGGCTCATACGCCCAGCTTATGCCATAGAACGGATCGTCCTGATGCCCGAACATACAGCCCTGCTCCTGCAATGCGCGCAGGCGATGCAACAACTGCTCGCGAGGCATAGGCTTGTGACAAGAAGAAAGAACGATCCCGAGAAGGATGACAAATAGGGTGATATGGAATGTACGTTTCATGCGCGTGAGAAAATTAGGTGCAAAGTATTCTCTACTTCAGGTGGAAGATGCGTGACTGGAAATCCTGGGTATATTCGGTGGAGAGAGGGAGAATGAGTCCGACGGACATCAGGTATGCGCCGGTGAACTGCTTGCCGTGGAGCGAACAGGGCTCACCTTTGTCCCACGCACTGGTACTGTGGTTGTAACGGACGCGGATGTTCTTCTCCTCAATCGTGTATGTGCGGTCGGGATCGAGTCCGGCGAAACGGATACGTTGCGGTGCCTGCTTCATGAAGTTGCTCAGGGAGTAGGCGAAGAGCACAGCCTCTGCGCGGTCGTCGGTTACGTACATCAGTGCCGCTACGTCTTGCTTGGCAGGCGCAGACTGACTGCCGACTGCTGACGGCTGATAGCTCTGCGGCGCAATGAGGCGGTAGAGATTGCCGAGTTGGATGATATGGCGCAGTCCCTTGTAGTCGGCAAGTGCAACGGTGCATTGCAGCCGTTCTTCGTTCGTCATGTGCTTGGGCTGGAGTTCGATACCCAGACGTCCGCTCATCGCTACATCGCAGCGGAACTTGATGGGAATAACGCGGTTAGTCATCTGATAAGGCGAACCGCCAATATGTTGCGCCATAGCGTTGGAGGGGAAGAAGTACGAGGTGCCCCACTGGATATATACGCGCTGCAGAGCGTCGTTGTTGTCGCTGACCCAGAACTCGTCGAAGTACGGCATGAGTCCGTAGTTGGCGCGCCCGCCACCTGAGGCGCAGTTCTGAATAACTATATTCGGGTATTTGGCACGGATTCTTTCAAGAACTGCCAACAGGCCTAAATGGTAATCTATGTAGAGGTTGTTCGCGGAACTGAAGTCCCGCGCACTTGACGAACTCTTGGCGGCTATATGCCCGAGGTTTTGAATTGAAGCGTTGGCATCCCACTTGATGTACGAGATATAGGGATTGCGGGTGAGCAGGTCATCCACCATGTTCACTACAAAGTCTTGCACCTTGGGGTTAGTCATGTCGAGCACGAGTTGCGTACCACCGCGCCCGAGTTTGAGTTCGCGCCCGGGTACTTGCAACGCCCAGTCGGGGTGCTGCTCGTAGAGTTCGCTAATGGTGTTCACCGCCTCGGGCTCGATCCATATACCGAACTTGATATGCCGCTGTTTGGCAGCTTCGGTGAGAGCCTGCAGTCCTCCGGGTAGCTTGCGGGTATCCACCACCCAGTCGCCTAAGGTCGAACTATCGTTGTTGCGCGGATACTTGCTACCGAACCAGCCGTCATCCATGACAAACAGTTCGCCACCGAAGGCTGCTATATCGTCCATCATGTCGATGATACGCTGCTCGGTGATGTCGAAGTATATGCCTTCCCATGAATTCAGCAGGATATCGCGTACGGCGTTGCCGTTATGCAGATAGCCGCAGGTGCGTGCCCATCGGTGGAACGCCCGGCTCACGCCGCCTATGCCCGAGGTGCTGTATGTCAGCGCCAATCTTGGCGTTGTGAAAACCCGTTTCGGTGCGAGCACATATTCGGACGATTGCGGGTCAATGCCTGCGTAGAGGTGCACACCTTGGTTGTTCGGCACGTTCAGGCGTATCTCGAAGTTTCCGCTCCAGCAGAGTGCTACGCCAATCACGCGCCCGCTGTTCTCCTGCGGTGCTCCGTCGAGGGAAAGCATCACTTCGGGCGCATCAAGATGCGCGTTGCGTGCTCCATCAGTGTTCCGGATGGTTTTCAGTCCGCGTGTGAGCGGCTCGTGGGTAACGACAGCCTCGGCAGCCCAGTCGCCGTGCAGATGAGTGAGCCAGACGTTATCTCCCTCGCCGATATGCAGGTATCCGCTATCGAAGCGCTTGAGGGTGACAGGTTGCTTCTCGCGGTGCTCGATCTCCGTCCATGTCTCTATTATATCCACGTTGCGCCAGGCTTTGTAGAACACCCGAACAGTCACGGGTTGCAGTTTGTCCTTGAGCGTGACACACAACTCTTGGTAGTCAGGCTGATTGCTGATGGCTGATTGCTGAACTTGTAAGTTCAATGACAGGTCGCCATTGGCGTGCTGCACCTGCAGTGCTGGCAGATGGATCATATCTATGTCGCCGAACGCAGGATAAGCATTTACCGTTTGGTCATTTATTTGACCATTGAGTAATTGAGTTATGTCGTTGACGGTTGCGGACTTATCGCCGTAGTACAGCGAGCGCAGTAGCTGTCCTTCGGTGACGTCAAGGATAAGACGGGTGCCGGGCGTCTCCAGTGTTACAAACGCAGCATGCACGGGGCTAAAGAGCCCTATGCATGCCAATATGAATACGAATAGTTGTCGTGCTTTCATATAGTCATTTACCATTTTGGCATTTGCCATTTGTCCATTATCTACAATCCTGCGCCGGGAGTGGCGGGTGTGGAACTGAAACCGGGTTTGCAGGAGGCACACAACGTAACGCTGATTGCAACTTGCATCGCCTGTGTTTGCGGAGTTTGATATGTTCTTTTCATAACCGTCTTATTTTACTATTTGACCTTGAGTTGTGTACAGCGTGCCTTCACGCTCGATGAACAGTTGTCCGTCGATTATCCGTTTGCGTATTGCAGGGTTGCTGTTTGCAGCTTGGCTGACGGCTGTTGCTGCGTCCTGCTGGAAACGGATGCGCATCGGAGCGGGTGTGCTGCCTGCTTGGGAGTTGTAGCCGCAACTCAGGTAGGCGTGGTACGGAGCGATTGAGCACCCGGTGGCTGTCACCTGATAGAACGCAACTCCTTCTAAACCATTTTGTAGGATATAGTTGTAGTTCGCGGCAGAGGTGGTAGGCACGTCGGCTATCGGCTGATAAGTGCCAACCAGTGCGCCGTTGGTGTAGGTGCCGGTCTTGCCGGATATGTCGTCGGATGCGCCTTCCTCGCTCAGGAACTCATATTCGCCTTCGTCGGCAATGATAAGCACAGGCTTGTCGGCTGTCAGGCTGCTGACCTCGGTAGCTGTGATCTCGTTTGTGCCGTCGTTGGTCAGAGCGTATGCTTTGACGCCTTCGGGCAGTGCGGGAACATTGAACGGGAGCACGTAGGTTGCCATCTTGGCAGCGGTGACATCGAGGTATGCCGCAACGTTGGTGACAGGAGTGCCGGATTTGATATATACATCAGTTACTGTATAGTTAACACCGCGAACGACCAGTTTGTTGCCGCGTAGTTGCTGTTCCATCTTGTACGTCACGGGGAACTCGACCACCATAGGAGCGATATCACCTCCTTGGAAGTAATATTCTACGGTAGGGTTGAAACTATTCCATGAATCTCCATAAGCCAATGTTACACGGGGACTTGCTTCCGTGCCGATAGCAGAAATACGGAAACAAAGGATATTGCCTACTTGTAAGTCAGACAGTTTAGAAGCAGGAATGTCGAACGCATTCGTCCATTCGCCTATTTCTTGCTCTCCCGTCCAGAGCACTTCATGTTTGATCAGTTTGACGGCAGTAAGGGTGATATGGAGTGCATTAATAGAGAGCCCACCTTTGTTTTGCAGGTTAGTGATGTCGTCCTCTGACAGAATAGCAAAAGTCAGTTCCGTAGGGTTAGCTTCCGAATTAATGTTATAATTGCCACCATCCAATACACCGGGGAATGCCATATTATATGAGTTGTAAGGAGAGATGAGGTTTAGTTGCTGATAGGAATCGCTTACCGAATACTCCAACTGAATCAGGTCTCCTGCATGAATATCAGCGAATTTCTCAGGAGCGATGACCAAGCGATCTCCCCAATCTTTCCAGTTACTGAACTCCATGCTTCCGCTCCAAAGGGTCTCCGTTTGCTTAGGGCCAACAGCTTTGCGCAAGTACATACGATTGAGGGTGATGGTTTGTGCTGAACCGCTAAAATTCTTCACGTCCACACTATGCAGCGCATCTGCCTTCACGTCTATTGCGAGGCTATTGGAACCAGCATGCAACGCAGCGGAGGCAGGCACGTAACCGCCATTGTTAAAATTGACGGAAACCATGATGTCTCCTGTCGGGTTATCAAACTCAAAGACGAGTTGGTCGTATTCTGCACATCCTTCCGTCCATCCCCATTTGGTAGCCATGTTTCCCCATGCATCCAAAGCAAAGGTATTACCACCGTCAGTTAATGTCCATGTGATGTCTTTGGTTTCAACTGTAGCATGCAGCGAAGTCAATGACAGCAATGCTGCACCAATTAAAGTAAAGAATTTTCTCATGATATTTATCATTTAGTTTTGTTATTTTTTCATGTTGAGGGAGAGTCTTTCCCCTTTCCGATGCAAAGGTACTGCTTTTTTTGCAATAGTACCGACACAATTTTAGCAAACTTTGACAATTTTGTAAATTCTTGGTGATTTTGGCAGCGTATGTAAACGAAATGCTCAAAAATGGTGTGAATGTAACGCTATAAGAGCATTTACTATATATTACGTAGTAATATATATACGCTGGGTTGTGAGTAGGGTGATGTAGGGAGAAGGATGCAATGAGCATATATTGAGCATATATTCAGCATATATTGAGCATATATTGCAGGTACGAGGGAGGATCGAGGAAAGAGCGGGGAAAGAAGGATATGCGGCGGAATACCGCCTAAAACAGAACACCGCTACGCTTCGATTTCGGCACGCGGTGGTGTGAGGGGTGTAACACGGCGGTGAGGGGTGTAACGCGGCGGTGAGAGGATGTATCGCGGCGGGACAGCGCCGCGCACTAAACGACTGCACAACTATCCGGCGTTGGAAGCGCCGGACACAGAACACTTGCTGAGATGAGAAGCCGGATATACAATCCGGCACAATGGACAAAACAAAGAGGATAACTGCGGCAAATATGCCGCAGAAAGGGAAAATGAAAAAAACTTCGATGCCGCAGAAAGGGAAAATGAAAAAACTACACAAACAGCAGACTGCGGCAAAGATGCCGCAGTCCGGGGAAATGAAGGATAAAGGAAAACGGGCTCATGGAAATCGCCCGCACAGGACGCTAAGACTTCAGTTGCGGTGGGGCATGCCGGTGCCGAGGATGGTATAGCGGATACCATCCTTGATGATAAGCACTTGACCGTTCTCGATGATCTTGCGGGCAGCATTTGCCTGTTGCGTTGTTACGACAGACGATGCTGTATCTTTGGGTTTGCCTACGGCTATGCGAACAGCGTGATACCCTTGTCCGCGAACAATAACGCCACGGTCGGCAATCTCCTGTGCAATCTGCTCGGTTGCCACCTTGTAGCCAAAGTAGTCTGCACCCGTTGTGGTGGTTAGTTCTGTCCAAGTCCAGCCCTCACCGGCTTTGTATGTCAGATTGAACTGTGCGCCTTCAATAGCCTGTGCGAAATATACCTTGATGCTGTCACCTTGTGCCAAACCTGCGAACATATCTTGCTTTACGTTGTATGTCTCCATCTCTGATCCGGGATACTCATTCTGATTCCATGAGATAGCCTGATCGCCCGTCCAGACGTCGGTAAATGTGTATTCAACTTCCGTTGGTTGCGGATCAACAGGTGTATCGCCCGGCTCAACGTAGGGTGACAAGGTTATCTTCGTTATGGTGCACAACTTACCCTGAACGGTCACACCGCCATCCTTGATGGCTGTCACCAGTTCGTTGGTACCTACTGCATACGCATACCGTCCGGCAGCAGTCAGACTACTCCACTCCGTACCCGGGATAACCACCCAACCGGTGTTCGCTGCGATGTTCAGCTGGCAATAGGTGTCTGTCAGATCGGTGATAGTCACAACGATACTATCTTTCACCGCCAGTGTTGCGAACTTGTCAGCATCGATGCCGATGTTATCTTCACCGGCAGCACCCAACACCTTGCTGCCTTCGAACAGCACTGTCTCGCCTGCCTGCGGTTCGGGGGTGACAGGCTCGTCACTTTGGTTGTCATCCACCACGATAGCGGTGATGTTATATCCCTGCCCACGGAAGATCAATCCTCGGTCGGCAATCTCCTGTGCGATCTGCTCGGACTCAACGGTGTAACTCATGACGTTTGCCGCTACTTTGGCAGCCAGATCGGTCCACTCCCAGCCTGTGCCGGCTTTGTAGGTCATGACGTACTGCGGTTCGTCGATACCGGGGACGACTGTTACTTTGATTGTCTGGTCTTTAGACAGGCCGTCGAAGGTGCCGGAGGGTGTCTCAAACTGTGTGCCGGCATAGACCTCGGTGTTCCAGGAGATAGGTTCGTTACCTGTCCATACGACGCGCTCGGCGGCGTAGATTGTTACTGCTGCGCAAAGGGCAGCGAAAAGAGAAAAGAAATGTTTCATAATTGTAGTTGATTAAGATCAGCCAAACATGGCTGATGGTTGGGTGTTAGTGGGTTGGGATCAGCCAAACTTGGCTGATGTATTTATGAGTGTGTTGGGATCAGCCAAATTTGGCTGATGTATTTGTGAGTTAGTTGTGGCGGGCGGATTACTGCCAGCCGGGGTTGTTCTGATTGATGGCACGGTTGGTGTTGAGTTCCTGTTGCGGGATGGGGAAAAGCAGGTTACGCTCTGTGCGGGTCTTGAGCACTCCGCTGTCGTCCGTGCCGCCGATGGCGTTCATGGCGTCGAGGTAGATACCCCAGCGTATGAGATCCCACCGTCGATCCGCCTCGCATGCGAACTCCTTGGCCCGCTCCTCGATGATAGCCGATCGTCGGGCAGTCTTATCCGTGAGCGCACGGCTGCCTCCCATAGATGAGAGCAGGCTGTTCGAGCGTCGCTGCACCTCGTTCAGGTAACGTATAGCGTCGCCGGGCCGGTCAAGTTCGTTGAGTGCCTCGGCATAGACGAGCAGTACATCGGCGTAGCGCAGGAAAGGCCAGTTGGCGTCGGCGTTATCAATAGCGTTATCGGTGACATCCTCGTACTTGGTGGTGAACGCCAGGCACTGTGCATCGGTGGAGTAGTAATAGTTCACGCCATCGGCGAAGATACCTTCGGGGTCTTTGATCCAGTCGCCGTTGAGGTTGCGTCCGGTAGCCATGATTGTATATTCGTCGTCCTTGGGGTAATAGAATCCTGAGTTCGACTCGCGCTGGGTGTAGTTGCGCCAGCGGTGTCTTACGCCTCGTGTGATGCGGTAGTCGTCGTGGTCGAACAGGTCGTACCAGTGTCGCGTGCAGCCTGTCCATCCGCCGGACTGGATAAAGTCTGAGCCGGTGGCGGTCATGTATCCCTCGTACTGCGTATGTACAGATGTCTTGTAGGTGGCATCGCCGCTGACCGTACCGACGGAGAACAGGAACTCCGAGGCGGTGGCAGATGATTTCTTCCAGAGGTCGTCGTAAGGCAGCAGGCTGTGGCTACCGAACGTGCCATCTATGACGCTTTCCGCCCAGTCGGCAGCCTGTTGCCATAACTGGCGAGCGTCCATCGCCTCGTAGCCTTTGACAGCACGTTTGCTGAACGTGCGCGTCTGCAAGGGCGCATACCGGCGGTTGCCGTCGGTGTCGGTGTAGTACGGCGCGCCGGTGCGTATGATGACTTGCGTGCCTTCGGGCATAGCTGCCGCAGCCATTGTGGCATAGACCTTGGCGAGCAATCCTGCAGCCGAACCGGCACAGACGTGCCCGGCACGATACGCCTCGTGGGTGTTCTTGTACAGCAGGCGTGTTGAGGAATCCAGCAGGCTGATGATATGCTCATAGACTTCGGCTACAGGTTTGCGCGGTTGGCTCCGGTCGAAGGTCTCCGTTTCGGGCTGAACGGGTATATCGCCGTAAGCGCGTACCAGCAGGAAATATGCGAAGGCGCGCTGAAAACGTAGTTCGCCGATAGCGTTGTTGCGTGTGGCATCGGTGATGTTCTTCATTGCGGCTATATGTCGCTCGGCGTTAATGCTGCGTCCGATCAGTCCGTAGCATCCTTTCCACAAAGCGTCGGTGAGGTCGGGTTCGCCCTGAAAGTTACCCGCGCCGAACGTGCCGAACAGCCAGTCGGGTCCACTGATATAGTCGGCATCGAACTCAAGCATACGCGGGAAGTACCCCCAGCAAAACATGTCGTATATCCACTTGGAGTAGGTGCCTGTGACCCATGCATCGCACGCCTCAGGGCTGTCGCCCATACTGACATCGGTAACCAGGCTGTCGGGGTTCTCGTTGATCCAGGAGCAAGAGTAAAGACTCAGTGTTGCAATAGCTATAATAAACGCTTTTTTCATAACTCTGAACATTTAGAAGGTAAAGTTTATGCCCAATGCGTACGTTCTTGCGGAAGGGTAGGAGTAACTGTCCACACCCGGTGTAGCGGCGTTGGTACCCCCGGCATTGACATCGGGTTCGAACCACGAGTAGCGCGTGAGTGTGAAGAGGTTGTTGACAGTGAAGTTGAAGTTGATCTTCTGTATCCACTTGGCAGGGTTGTGCCAGTCGTATGCCAGGGTCAGATACTTCATCTTCAGGAACGAACCATCCTCCACAAAGCGGTCGCTGATCAGCCATGTACGTGTGTATCCGGCCGTAGGCTTGGGCCATGTAGCCCCGGTAGGATTGGCGGGTGTCCAGCGGCCGTCGTAGGCAGCCTTAGTGATATTGCCGATGTTCGACATGGTTATGTCGGTGAGGTTGTAGTTGAAAATATCGTTGCCGTACGAGCCTTGGAGCATGAACGCGAGGGATAGTCCTTTCCACGCCAGCCGGCTGGTCAGTGCAGCTGTGAACTTCGGGTTGGTGTTACCGATGATCGTCCGGTCGGCATCGGTGATCATGCCATCGTGATTGAGGTCGCTATAGACGATTTCGCCCGTAGCAGGGTCTATACCGTCTTCTTTGTAGCCATAGAGCGTACCTATGGGGCAGCCGTTGCGCTGGAGGAACACCTGATCGGCTTTCGACCACAGTGCGGTGGCGTACTGGTCGCCAGTCAGACCGCCGATTTTGTTGCGGTTGAGGCTGAAGTTCGCACCAATGTTCCACTGCCAGTCGCCGGATGGGAAGATATCATAACTGAGCGTTACCTCCACGCCCTGATTGGTGACATTACCGCTGTTCACGAGCATCTGACTGAAGCCCGAGGATGAAGGGATAGTAACGTTCTGCAGCAGATCGCGTGTATGCTTGAAGTAATAATCGATAGTGAGGTTCAGCCTGTTGTTGAGAAAACCTATATCCAGTCCTGCATCCGCCTGTGCGGTTGTTTCCCAGCGCAGATCAGGGTTGGTGGGGCCTCGCCAGTCGATCATCGCCACGCCGGATTCCAACGTGCCGTTGAACGGGTAGTTGGCTGCGTCGAGCACTGTGAGTGTACGGTAGGCGCCTATGCCCTGGTTACCCGTCTCGCCGTATGAGAGACGCCACTTCCAGTTCGTCAGCACCTCCTGCTCCTGCATCCACGCTTCATCTATCATACGCCATGCGAACGCGCCGGAGAAGAACGGTGCCCACTTGTTTTTCTTAGCAAAGGATGAACTGCCGTCCACACGCGCTGAGGCGGTGAACAGATACCTTCCCATGAGCGTGTAGTTCACGCGCGCCAGGAACGACGCCAATGACATCTGCGTGCTGCTGCTGTTCACGGTAGCCTTGTCGAGTGCCAACTGCATGTTCGCGTCCTTGGTAAGGTCGTTGGGGAAGTTGGTGGCGGTCATTGACTCGCTTTCGCCTATGCCACGTTCAAAGGTGGCACCGATCACGGCATTGATTGAGTGATTGGGGTTGAACGTGTGGTCGAAGGTCAGGAGGGTCTCGGAGGTCAGCGACTTCCAGATGTTCGAAGCCTTGCCCGCCTTGCCGTTGTATGGCGATTTTCCCTCTTGCGTGTGGCGGTCGTAGTAGGTGGCACGGTGACCATCGTTGTATCCCAAGCCGAGGTTCTGCCGGAGCTTGAGCCACGGCTGGATCTTGAACTCCAGGTACGAGGATGAGAACCATGATATCTGCTTGAGCTGGTCTTTGGCACCGTTGACGTAGTTCAGCGGATTGGCAGCCAGCCAGTTCAGTTCGTCGAGTTGCTCGGTGCTCTGGTGCGGACCATAGGTGGCGGGGAAGATAAGCGAGGAGCGGATAATGCCCGTGTTCTCGCTGTTCGTGCGCTGGAAGTCCGTTGTGGCGTGTGTGAAGTGCTGCGAGGTGCCTATCTCGAACCAGTCGGTTATGTGCCTGCCTATATTGATGCTCAGTCCGTAACGCTGATAGCCTGTGTTCTTGATAATGCCTTGTTGCTGCGTGTAGTTGCCGGAGAACGAGTACCAGCCTTTTTCCGAACCGCCGCTGACGTTTGCGCTGTACTCCTGGCTATAGCCGAGTTGGTAGATGAGTTGCTGCCAATCGGCACCCGCCACTTCGTCTATGTTGCCGTACTTGTCGGTGCGTGTGCCGGGATTGAGGAAATCTTCGGGCGCAGGGTTGTACTTGCCTTGGGTATAGACGTATCCCGAGCCTATGTACGGGTAATCCCACTCGCCCCGGTAGGGGTCGCGTTGTGTGCCGCCTTCGTAGGTACGGCTGTTGGCAGCAGCCTCGTTCTGGTAGAGTGCGTAGTGGTACGGATCGAGCATCTCTACCCTGCCGGCGATCTGCGAGAGCGAACCTTTGACGCTCACTTCTACCGTTGGCCGGCTGCCGCTCTGACCTTTGCGCGTGGTGATGATCACCACACCGTTGGCACCGCGCGAGCCATAGATTGCCGTAGCCGAGGCGTCCTTGAGTACTTCTATCTTTTCTATGTCGTTCGGGTTGATCATCGATAGCGGCGAGGTCTGCTGGTTGTTGCCCTCGTTAGCGCCCGAAGCAGGCAGACCGTTGGGGTCGGCGCCGAACGGTACTCCATCGACTATATACAGCGGTTGCGAACTGGTGGTGAACGAGTTAGCACCTCGCACGGTGATACTCGTGCCGCCACCCGGGGCTCCGTCGGAAGATTTGACATCCACGCCGGCAATCTTACCCTCCAGGCTCTTGGCTATGTCCGCCTGCCCGCCTTGGCGGATGTCGTCGCCTTTGATCTGACTTACCGAACCCGACAGGTCGCGCTTCTTCATTACGCCGTAGCCGACCACCACCACTTCATCCATCAGCTGGCTGTCTTCCTGCAGTGTTACGCTGACCGATGATTTGCCCTTGATGTTAACGACCTGCGTTTTGTAACCGACCATTGACACTTGCAGGATGAACTTCCCGTCCGGTACATCGAGAGTAAAATGTCCGTCTGTGTCAGTGACTGTTCCGGTGGTTGTTCCGGCTACGATCACACTTGCGCCAATCGCCGGCTCGCCTATGCTGCCGTCGGTAACCGTTCCGGTGACCGTGACCTGTGCCATCGCAGCCAACGATAGCAGCAATGTGCTGATGAGTAAAAACTTCTTCATTATTGCGCAGAAATTAATTCAATCTTAGTCAGAGTAAATCCCACACCCGTAACGATCAATCCGCGGGTCTTCACTTCGTCCAACGCAACGGAGTCGAACAGATAGACTATATCCGTGCCGTCGAGCGGATACCAAACAGGCTCGGGTGCTCCGGTCAGTTCGCCCCATGTTCGGGTGTTTCGCAGGGAGAGTTGCGGAGTTGTGCCGGCTGCCTTGGCTGCAGGGTCGAGGCGGTAGGATATGATCAGTACATCGTTGTCGGTGCACTCCTGGAACGGGGCAGCGGTCAGCTTGAGATTGCCGCTCCAGTCGGCAGGAAAAAACTTTTCGCCATGGAAGAGTTCGCCGGGCTGCAAGACATATTCCTTCGGTGCACGCTGTGCTTCGGAGTAATCCTCGCTAACCTCGCCAACCTGCTGTACTATACCTATTCCGTCGAGTCTGTACCCTGTTCCGCCAATGCGCATGGCTACGTTTCCGCCCGAACCTGCCAAGGCGAGTTTGAGCAAGGGCGCGTTATCATAGATGTACCATGTATATGCCTCACCGCCTACCGGTACTCCGTCCAATGACGGGTCGAGTGCGTTCCATGTGAAGTCCATCAGTTTGGCGGCAGCGTTCGGCTTCACCTTGCTTATATGCAGGCGCAGGCCGTCACCTACATGCAGGTCTTTCAGGCACGAGGCAGGTATCTCGGCGTTGGCGCTCCAGTCGTCTTTCATCACTACGCTCGGTCCGCTCCAGACTATTGTCTCACGGTAGTCCGAAGCCTCGCTGAGTGTGACCTGCAGGATCCGGTAGTCGTGACCACCGATGGCTATGCCGTGTTCGCGGGCTATAGCGAGTATATCTTCCGTCAGAGTCATGCGAAACGGACCGTTGATGCCGAAGTACCCGTACTCCGGTGCTATGCCCTGCCATGTCTTGGGGTTCTGGAACGCACCTTGTGCTGTGCGCTTGGCGTTGTCGTTATATACAGTAATTATATCGCCTGCGTGCGCCTGCGCGAAGTGTCGCGGCTCGAGTACAATGTTGTCTTTCCACGCCTTGCCAATCGTCTTGGGTCCGATAAGGATAGTGCGCTCGACAGCAGAAAGAGTGCATACCGCTGCGCTGACAGAGCACAGAACACAGATTCCTATAACACGTATTCCTAACCGCATACTATCACTTGTATAAGAGTTTGCTTATCTGTTCGCGGTCAATCACCAGTCCTGTGCCGAACGCGTCTTTCCACCACTGCTCACCGGCGAACCGGTGCTCATCGCTGTTGCCGGCGTTGTAGTTGTAGTCGTACCATGTCATGAACCAGCTCCAGCGGCTGCCTTCCGCCCAGATCTTCGACCATGGCGACATATCCACTTCATCCCCGTTACCGCACTCGGCGAGAGTGATCAATTTGTTTGGATACTCTGCTTGCAGCTGCTTGAACTCCTTGGCGAGCGGATACTGCAGGGCGTAGTAGTTGTCACGCCCTACTACATCCACTACATCTGCACCGGGATACCAGTCCGGGTCGTTCATCTGCGAGTTCCACACCCAAATAAGGTTGTTGAGTTTGTGGTAGTTAACCAGTCGGTCGTACATGAACCTCCACAGTTGCTTATAAACCTCCGCTCCTTTTGCTCCCCACCAGAACCACGCCTTGCCTCCGGCAAACTCTGTGGCGTTACCTGCCGCCTCATGCAGCGGTCGCCATATAACGGGTATACCGCGTTTTTGCATTTTCTTGAGGTATCCTGCCACTTGGTCAATATCATGGATCATACGCTTGTAATCTGCCGAGTTAGGGTCACTTACGGCGGCAGGATCGAAACTCGTCTGTCCTGGTTCGGTGCCCGGCGAGCATGTATAGTTCGTTCCGTTGTTTGCCGGCACCTGCCAGTGCCACATACAACCAACTATGCCGCCTGCGTCGTACCAGTCGGTGACGGGTGTGAGGTCGCTGTAGTCGAGCCAGCCTTGTTTGTTAACGTCGCGCGACGCGTGGATATTGATGAAGTCGAACACATTCAGTGCCGGATAGCGCCCGGTCCATTTGTAAACGTTCTCTGCTTCGCGGGTGTTCCAATCCACGTTCGCCACTACACCGGACAGTGCCCGCTTGCCGTACTCGCTGCACAACACAGCCCATAGCCGCTGCGTCTCGGCAGTGGCTTGCGCGTTGCATAAGGTATAAGTGACAGGTTCAGTAGTCGGTACGGGCTCAACAGCATGGCAACTGCACACACTGCACAACAGTACAAACAGAAGAATAGACTGACGGGAAAATAGATGTTTCATGGTCGTATTTTGCAATTACGCTGCAAAATTACGAAAATTATACCATAAACACCGACACAATTTTAGCAAATATTACACGATAACCTTTGTTTTGGCATATTTCTCCCGAAACTCGGTAGGCGAGCAGCCCTTTCGCGAGCGGAACAGGCGATTGAAATTACTCAAGGTATTGAATCCACAATCAAAGCAGATGGAGGATACCGGTTCATCCGTATCCACGAGTTTGCGCGAGGCGATACCGAGGCGCACATCTACTATATAGTCAGAGAGTGTCTTGCCGGTGCGGAGTTTGAAGAACCGTGAGAATGCGGTAGGTGACATGCTGACCATGGCACTGAGTTGCTCAAGGCGTATCTCGTCTGCATAATGTGCGGATACGTATTCTTTCACCCGTGCCACACGTCTGCTTTCGCTGGTGGTGCGCACCTGTGCGAACGATGAACTGGACAGTTCGCGCGCGTTATCGAACTTCGACAGTTCGTGCAGGATATATGCCATTTCGATTGCAGCCTCAAATCCGTCGCGGATACTTGACAATCGCTGCAGGCGCGGATAGACACTCATGATTGCCGCCATGGGGAAGCACAAGCCGCGTTGTGCACGAACGAACATCTTCTGTATCGAACGGAAAGGATTGGTGGAGAGCACGTTCCGAGCCTCTAAGTCTGCACCGAACTGGATCGTTATCTCATGTATATCCCGGCTCTGGCAGTGCCCTTGCGCCCATGTGTGTTCCAGATTAGGCGAGGTGATCAGAACGAGCTCATATTCGCCAATCTCTTCTACCGAGTCGCCCACTATGCGCTCGCAGCCGGCACCGTGCTCCACAAAGTTCAGTTCGCACAGCGTATGGCGGTGCAGCGGAAAGTCGCAACACGCCTTATGCCGGTCGGCTACGTACATCAGATCGTTCTCACCCAAAGGGGCTATTTCCTGCAATATTCCTCCGGTTTCCATAGTTGCAAAAAAGTGTTATAGATACATTGATAAACTTATAACTTGCCAAGGATGATCCAGGCGGCGAGGGCAACCTGCGCAAGCAGGATAAGTGGTACACCGTAGCGGAATGAGGCGTGTAAGGTCTTGTGGTGAAAAACTACCACACCTAACCATGCGCCTATGCTGCCTCCGAATACAGCCGCCCATAGCAGAGCAGCCTCTGAGATACGCCAACCACCGCGTGCTGCCTGCCACTTGTCAATGCCGTACATGCAAAATGTGACGGCATTGATAGTGACAAGGTAAAGTATCAAGTATTCAGCATTCAGCATTCTTATCTCGCTCTGCTCGAACGATTATTTCAGCTGTCAGTTTTCCATTTTCTGACCCGTAATATCATAGCGTTTGCCGTCACGGATGATCACTACATGCTCGTCTTCTATAATCTTGTACACGTTGTCGTTATCAGCGGGCGTGAGCAGAACCGGTGACTCAAGCGTGCCGTAGTGCGCATCAGCCGAATAGGAGATGTCGAGATGTCTAGATGTCGAGAGATCGACAGACTGCAGTAGCAATCCGTCCGCGGTGCGGAACGTAAGTTTTTCGCCTACTCTGTCGCTCTGGATGGTGAGGAAATACAATAACTGTTGAGCGTTGAGTGTTGAGTGTTGAGTGTTGAGGGAGATAGGTGAAGCAACGCCTACAAGTTCATCGCCAATGAAGACATGGACAGACCGCTTCGCTGACGGAAGACAGACCGCTTCGCTGACAGAGGCGAGCGTGGCGATCATGGTCATGTTGCCGGCGGCGTTGGGGTTAGAGTATAGACCGCCGTCGCTGATAGAAGACAGACCGCTGTCGCTGACAGAAGACAGATCGCTATCGCTGACAGAAGACTGACCGTTGTCGCTGACAGAAGACTGATTGCGGTGCGGAGCATTGCTGCTCTGGTTGTAGAAGCGGATCTGTACCGAGCCTTTGCCCAAGCGGCGGAACAGGTAGCCTTCTCCGGGTGTGAGGGCGGTGAGATCACCTACCCAGCGTTTGTCGGCAGAGAAGACCGCAAAGCGGTTGTGCGCCTTGATCAGGTCGCCCGTAGATGCATGGTCGTAGTACGCGCCCAAGGCGGTACGCAGCACGGTAACTTTGTTCAGCAGGCAGGGCAGCACGTTCCACTGACCGTCACCGCGCAGGGTGAGGGTCATTGAGTCGTCGGTCAGCGATTTGCCGAAGATATGCATGGTGTTGGCAGTGGCGGTATAAACCATGTACATCTGCCTGTAGTCCCAGGTGTTGAGTGTGCCTACGAAGTTATCCTCCTGCTCGGAGTACGTGCAGAACGTGCGTGCGGCAGGGCTCTTGATCAGGTCGCCTTCGTTCCACGGCTGCTCGGCAGTGATAGCCGCCTGCAGCGGGGAGTTGACTGCCAGATTGCCGGATATCCAGTTCCAGCCTTTGGCAAGAGTGATGGTTTGCATCTCGCCTTCGCCGGCGGTGAGACGGATAGGTCCCTCCTCGCCGCAGCCATATACGAACCCGTGCGCGAACTGGATGTTTTGCGAGGGCGTGAGGTTATACGTCTTGCCGTTATCCGCTCTCCATAGTTGGAAGCGTATAGGCTTGCGCGTCATGTCGGCGTCGCCGTGAATGGTGAGGTACAACTCACCATCTGCGGTGCAATGGGCCACGCCTACGCACTCGTTGTTGTAAATAGCATAGACGAAATCATCCTCGCCGGTGTTGATAACCGTCTTGCCTGCCTCCTCCATCAGCACCCTGCCGCACAGCGACATGTTGAGCGGGTACTTGTTGAGATCGACATTGGCGTAAGGCGGTTCGGTCTCTTTGGCTATCTCGAGGAACAGCGGTTCAGCCAAGCCCTGATCGTCGGTGAGATATACGAGGTGGTGGTGCATGCCGATCTTCATTTGTTCGGCGTTGATGGTGAACGTTATACGTTTCTCCTCTTTCGCCTCGAGTGTGCCTTGTGCGGGCGAGACGTTGAGCCAATCGGGCAGGTGCTCAATAGTGAACTGCCGTGTTATGCCGGTGGTGTTGGAGATCGTCATGTAGAACCGGTAGGTCAGTTCGTCGGTGAGCGTCTCGCGGTGCGTACGTTCGTTCCAGACAACACTGTTCAGGTCGGCATACACGGTCCACATAACCGGTGACGGCAGGCGGTTGCCGTTCAGATCCTCTACGTCGCGGACGGTCAGGTACATTGTACGTTTGTTGATCTCGCGCGGTTGTGCCTTGATGTTAATCATCAGGTCAGAGAGCTGGTAGTTCCATGTGAACGGCAGTCGTGTCAGTTGTCCGCGGTCGCGCACGGGAGCAGCGTTGTTCTTGTCCGCCTGCGCACTCATATCGTCAACGAGCAGCGGTTGCACTTTGGTGACCGTATTGCCGTTGGCGTCCTTGAAGATCCGCCTGTTGTTGGGCGAGAACACCAGTTCCAGCGCATTGCTGCTGTTGCGCTTGAGTTCGGAGAACGTGAGCAGGTTGATCAGTCCCATTTCGTCGCCGTTGGGTGACTGCTTGCCAAACTCGCTGACGAGTTCGTCGGGCAGTGCCTGCTCAAACAGGCATATATCGTCTATATTGCCGTACAGTCCTTTAGCCATCAGAATGTTTGTTCCGCTGAGTGCTCCTGTCGGCAGGGCGGGGAAGATCAGCACCTTGCTGCCGTCAATGGCGAGTGTGCCTTGGTTGAACGTCTTGCTGATCACCAGTGCGCAGTGGTGCCACCGGGCATCGGTCAGTACAGCCGTAGCTGCCTCGTGTACCGTGCCGGCACGGTACGACAGGGTGTTGTTGTTCAGCACGATCTCCATCGTGGTGGAGTCGCCCATGGCGGTTGCGAACAGCGAAACGGAGTCGCCGGCGCTGTTGTTGCTGCGGAACCAGAACAGCAGCGTATAATCCTCGGCTTCGGTGCGCGAGAACAGGGTAGGCTGCAGCCGAACGGGTTCGCCGCTTACGGCGAGCGAGAACCCTTGCGGTGTGGTCCAACTCAGTCCTTGGGCAAAGAGTGTGGCACCGGTGGCTTTGTCCTCCAGTTCCTCGCCCTGACTCTCATTCATCGGGTAGTAGTCCAGCAACCCGTATTCGTAACCGCTGAGGTGACGCATGTGGGTGTTGCTGATCTCGGCAGGCGTGAGCGCTTTCGTCCATACGCGCAGTTCCATCATATTGCCCTGATAGGGGTCGGTGCGGTCAGCGCTTATACCTACCTTGAACGGTGCAGCTTCGTTCTGCAGCAGCCAGTTGGTGGACGGCTCGTCGGTTATGTCCAGCGTGCCGGCGTAGAACCGTACGGTCTGATAATGGACGTCATAGACCATCACTACCCGCGTGAAGTCGGTTGTGGACAGTTCACTCATCGGCTTCGACAGTTTGGTGTCACGCCACTCGCTATCATCGATAACCGTCACCTTCAGGCGGTTATCCGCTGTGAGGCTCAGCGTGAAGTTATACTTGTCGTCACCGTGCGTGAGCAGTGCCATCTCGCGACCTTTGGCAGCAGGCTTGATCAGCATGTCGATAGTCAGGTCGGTGATAGCCAGTTCGCGTTCAGCCTTCGTGTAAGCGTAGTGATCGGGCTGACCGTCGAAGTACGGCGAGGTACTCTGTGTTATACCCGTGGCGTTGGTTACGCCCAGCACCTGGAAGTTGTTGTCTTCGTCGAGCCAGTTGCCTGCTATAGGCTCGGAGAACCGCAGGGCTATATTGTCCTCCAGCGTAAGGATACCGTTGGCAGGTGTAGCCTTGCCGAACAGTACGGGCGGTCGCGTGTCTTTGGTGCCGCTGACTACAGGCGACGATTGGCTGACAAACCCCGAACCGTAACGGCAGAAACTGACGGCACGCAGGTCGTAGTCGAGTTCCTTCGGGTCACGCTCGCCATAGAAGCGGAACGGCGTGATACGTCCGTTCTCTATCTTCGCTTTGTTACCCGTAGCGAGGGCGTAGAGACTGTCGCTGGCGAAGAACGAGCAGGCATTGACCCACGCATCGTTGTTCTCCGTCGATAGTTTGTACTGGAACTCAATATGGTCGAAGTTCTTATGATGGATATTAAAGCCATCAATGGTAATAGGCAGATAATAGCCGATAGAATCCCGCGCAGAGAGGGTATTCATCACCCATTTATCCCGCGGATAGGAAATGCTGACGGGCGAAGACTCCGGCATGAAATGAACGGAGAACTTCGCGAGCGTACCGATAGACGCACAGGTAGTGGAAGCCAGTTTGATCGTCAGATCCTCATAGTCGTCCACGATGCCGCGCTTCACCTGCATGGTTTTGACGATAGGTACGCCCGGTTCGCAGAAGAAGGTGAGCGTCGAAGCCGAGGTAAGCGGCTCGCCGTCCATGAGGATGATGGCGCCGTCGGGGTTCGTCTGCGGCTCTACGGAGAGCGAGAGATACTGCCCTTTGGCGGGGCGACCGTCGGTATTGAGGTTATCGTTGACGAGCGTAACACGGAACACAGCCGCTTGGTCTGCAGGCACATTGCTGATAGAGTATTGGTCAAGCGTGATCTTCGGGTTCTCCATCGGCAGCGTTGCGTTGCCCAAGACGAACATACCCGGTTTGTACCATTTCGTGCGCACCTCTCCCTCGTACGGACAGTGACTCGAACCGCCTTCCTGGAAGAAGATGAAACTGCCGTATTTATAGTCCGTGGCGTTGGAGTATATATTGCCATATTGCGTCCAGCTGCCTATCTGCTTGGCGAAGATACTGTCCGCCGGCGCACGATAGACGCTGACTGTGGTATAGCCGTAGGAGTCCGGAGCAATGTTGAAGCTTATTTTACGCGATACCGACTCGCTTCCGCTGTGGTCGGACCACGGGATATCGGTGTCGATATTGAATACCGGCGTCACTTCGGTTTTCCACTTTCCACTGTGCGCCGACAGCTACGCCGTTGATATCGATAGCGGCGGCATTGTCTCCTCCCTTGATGCGTTCAGTGATCAGATTCACCAACGCGTTGTATAACGGCGTGGAGCCTTTCAACGCGCTTCCGTCGCCCGCTTGTTTGAACAGCGTACCGAAATCCGGTGTACCATATGACATATTTCCGCCCATCGACCAGTCTGCTGAGTAGCTCTCGCTATAGTCATGGTTGGTACCGCCGCTGACGCTGTAGGTTCCTACATGCTTGCCGGACTGGCGTGCTACCACTTTATCCCGTTCGTTGGTCGCAAGGATACTTACCCATTTGACGATGACATTATTGATAGCTTTCACTTTATCGGCTTCAATGAAGTCCGGTACATTCGTCGGTTTGATAATTTTATAGGTCGTAGTGTCCAAACCTATCTTCGATTCATCGGTAGCGATATTCCAATAGACGGCCTTCTTTTGCGCATTCGCTATCGCTTGTGCCGCTGCAGAGTCTGCCACATTGGTGAGCAGCGCGTTACGCTGGGCAACCAGATTCGGAAGGATCTTGTTGGCGATATGTCCTTGCGTATAGGCGAAATCCGTTCCTACGCGGCTACCGAGCACCGTCTCTTTGGCGATCACGAAATGGTACTTCGCACCGTCCTCCGTTTGGGCAGACGCAATCTCCTTGATATATCCTGCATCGATAGCCGGCTTACGCAGCTGATAGGTGGTATCATCTATGATACGCACGGCGCGCACTGTACCGTAGAGCACTTCCGTCGTATGACCGACGAACACATCCGCATCCGCGCCCACAAACGACGGGGACGAACCGGTAGAGATCTTCTCGCTGTTGCTATAGGTATAGGAGTAGGACGAATTATACTTGATTGATGCCACCAGCGGCAACGTGAATGCGTTGGTCTTGCCGGCCGAAACGCTCACGCCGCTATACGACACCGTGCTCACCACTCCGACGGACTGGTTGTACGCCGTACCTATCTTGAAATTGAGGTTGATACCGGCCTTAAGGGTGATGGCAAACGGGTTAACCGATTTATAGCTTGCGCCCTTCTCCAGCGTACAACTACTTCCGCTTCCCGGCGGGTCGCGCAGCACGTCGAATACGCGAATATCGGCAGTCACGGCGCGCAGGTCGCCGTTCTCCACATAGTTGCCCGTCACAAATCCGCGCAGCGCCTGATAGTCAAGCGAACCTCCTTCACGCTCTATGGAGAGGTCGAGCGTGCGGAGCGCGTTCGTGCCGGTAGCCAGCAGGCTGAGGTTATCTACCTCTACCTGTATATTCGCCTCGCCGGCTTCGTTGAGCGGATAGGTCGCCGTAGCGGTGTTGCCGCCCGATTTGAAGCCGTTGTAGACTTTCAGCTTTCCGCCGTTCAGACGAACGCGGTCGGTACTGGAAGAGAAGGGATCGTTGTTGTAATAATAATTCTCATAGACCGAGACGCGGAACTGATAGGTGCGGCCCTGCTGGAAAATAGGATACTCAAGCAGGTAGTTCACCTTGCCGATACTATCGACCGTATAGGCGTCCACCGACTTGCTGAGGTTCAGCAGGTTCGATACCGGCAGCGTCTTCTCGCCGTAGCCTTTCTGCGGCATTCCGGCTTGGAGTTGCACGATGTCTACTTCCATCGGACTGCGGTAGATACAGTCATACACGGCGTTGTACGTCGCGTGCAAATCGCCGCTGTCGGAACGCAGCGTCTGCAGCGGAGCGTTAATCAGGTCAAGGGTCGGAGCACCTGCTGCGATATTGAGCAGCGTCGCATAACCATTGGCTGTCGCTTGTACCACTTTGTACTTAACCGGGAACAAGTCCGTCGCATACTCACCGGTCTTGCTATCCGGGCGGATGATGATGCGCTTGAGCTCGTATATGGTCTGCGTGTTATCC
>ONHW01000020.1 GCA_900317745.1 uncultured Bacteroidales bacterium
CTCGTTTCATACTCGTGGACAATCTTCATCCTGTCCGCTTTCGTAAATTTATACTTCATAAAGACACTTTTTAGTGTCAACGTATTTCAGGACAAGACAAGTTAACCAAATTCAGCAAAATGGTCAAGATAGTCAAGTTGGTCAATTTGGTCACATGAAATTTTTGAGAAAGATAATGGAAAGTGTCTCAAGAGTCTCAACTGTCTCATGCATTTTTTTACACAATCAAAGATGGATGCATGGATTGACAACGATTATAGGAAGATGTCAACTTTTTTAGGAAAGTGTAAACATTTTCAGGAAGATGTCAAGTCTTTTAGGAAAAATCAATTAAAAAACTGTCAACGCTATTTAGGAAAAAGTCATGCTAAACTGTAGCTTTAAAACTATCGACTGCTTTAATGAATGTTACAAGCAAGAGATACAAAGCTATTATTAGGACAGTAGCAATAAGTTTATACCAATATAGAAACTTTTTCCATTTGATGGGAATGTTTGTATATATTGAAATTGCTCCGACCACCAAATAGTACAAAATAAATTGCAGCACAAAGATACAAAAATATGTCCACCATTCTCCGTAGGTGATGCCCCACATGTGTATAGCATCATCAGATGACCATTTTATCAATTCATTAATGAAAGAATCGCACCAGTTCCTTTCATGAGCAATAGGAGCGGAGATGTTTGCAAGAAGCAGATGTGTCATACCAATAGTATTGGATGTGTTACGTATTTTTTGACTTTATATACAAGAACAAGGCGACGCATGCAAAGCCTATACCGATCAGCAATGCAACTATGTTTATCAGACCTATCACTTCTCGGAATAGCCTAAACTGTAGCGCGTCAAAAGCAAAGATGTCTCTGATGTGCCAAGCAACTTCCGTTAATGCGTAAATACTCAGGCTAATTGCGGCGATGAGAGTGGTTACTTTGAAAGATGTATTCATGATTAGTTCTATTTTGTGTTGTTTAGCGATTAATATTTCTGATTCATATACATATATGCAAGCAAAGAGCGAAAGGTAACCCTTCCTGTCATAATTTGTTTAAATTTAACAAGTCAAACTGATCTTGCTTCAAGACTATGTCGAGTCATTTACATTTGCATCTCGTTAGCATTACGGACGATTCTATTAGCAGCTTCAACCATGTCTTTGCTTCAACTTACGCGCAATCTCCATTCATTAAAACAATGTCAGCTCTATTTGTCGGTTACTGCTTTTAATACGCCCTGAACCTTGTCGTTTCGCTTTGCGGGTTTGTCTTGCCGTTTTAATTTCCTCAGCTGACAGAGGACGCAACTGCTGGTCGGCTGAAGGATAATTGCCTTCAATGTATAGCTTGACCAATCCAGCATGTGATAAAGGGGATGATGTGTTTCGTACATCAATGTTGGTATTGTAGTCAAGAAAAACTATATCATGATCTTTTGCTCGCTCTGCAATCTTCATCACAAGACTATGTGCACAATTATCCAACACATACTTGTAAGTAGGCAGATATATACGCATTCTTGCTGTAAAATAATCCAACAGTTCATTCCCTTCAATGCCAAAGCGATGTCCTTTTGTCTTTCCATGCACGCGTTCCGTACGCTTAATATTTTTCATGGTAGTATTAGAAAACAAGCGCACATCAACATCTTCGTGCTCAAAGACTTTCAAACCTTGCCAAACAGCCTCAACACATGAAGCGGTAACACCCGGACTATTGGGTACGGGAATGTTCATGTGTGGATAGAACGGACTGAGTTTTTGCGCATAAGCGGATTTAGATGTCAGGTCAAGTATATCCGCTTGGGGATATTCTTTCTGAATTCTTTCCAACTTGCGTTTTTTGTTTGCTATGTATATCATGTTAGTTAAAATTCGTCAATGTTGAGTATGTATTTTAGTGGCACGTGTGTCTTGACAAGGATTTCTGCTTGCTTGTATTTGAATAATGGGTCATCGCCTTTAACATATCTTTTACTCGTAGCAACAAAGTCCACCTGCTCCAAACCTTTCAATCCGGGAGCACAATGGGCTCTTGAGTCAACAGCATTCATATCGGAAAACATTGTACCATCTAACATAGCCACTTCTGTAGATATCTTTAGTACAACGATGTCTTCACCATTTTGAATATGCCTATAAGCCATCGGATGATCGTTGCAAAAACTAAGATGCACATAGTCGGCAACACCATTATATCGGTCTAAACCTTGCGACAGTTCTCCGCCGCCTTGCACAGGAATGTCTATATTGTGCTTCTTTAGATATTGCCAGGAATACAATCCACCATTTTGGCGAATCGATGCGAGGTTCTTGCGAGATGTGAAGTGGTAGAAACACTTAACAGAATGCAGATTGAGTATGTTGCCGATAAGTCTGTTTTCTAATTCTCTTTGCTGTTGTTCTTCTTTGCGTTGTTGTTCACGTCTCTCTTCTTCCTCTTTGCGCTGCTGCTCGGCTTTGCGCTTTTCTTCTTCCATTTTGCGTTTCTTCTCCTCTTCTTGCTTGCGTTGCTCCTCTGCTCTCTGTCGTTCTTCTTGCTGCCTTTTTCTTTCGGCTTCTTGGCGATGCTCTTCCTCTATTCTTTTTCTTTCTTCCTCTTGTCGTTGAGCTTCTTCCGCAATCTTCTCTTCTATGGTCTTTTGCACCTTATCGGCACGTGTCTGCGCATCTGTGAATCCCGACTTAGCTGCTTGTTGGAAATATTCAAGGGCTTTAGTTAAGTCTTGTGGCACATGCTCGCCGTGCTCATACCATTCTCCCAAATGATACGCTGCTTCTGCGCAACCCTTTTCAGCGGCCTGCATGTAAATCACAAGTGCTTGCGGAAGGCTTTTTTGCAGACCGATACCTAATTCATAACCTTTGGCGATATTTAATAAAATGGAGAGCTCTTCGTTGTCACGCTCAACGATAATATCGGTCCATCTTTTTAATTCTTCCATTCGAACAAATCGTGCCTTCTGACCTTTTGGAACACATATTTCTTTGAGACCACTGCAACCTCTAAAGGCATTATCTTTTATGCGAGTGACACTATTGGGAATAGTCATAGAGGTTAGACCATCGCAAAATTCGAAAGCGCATTCTCCAATGCTTATGACACCATTAAGAATTTCAATAGAGGTCAAACCGCTACAACCTTGGAAAGCACCTCCTGCTATTGATTCAATCCCGTATGGAATCGTATATGCACCGGAATATGTTTTAGGCATAAAAGCAAACACATGTGAACTATATATTGGCGAACTCAAACCAGAGCAATGAAAGAATGCTCCTTCTCCTATGCTGGTAGCGGTTTTAGGAATTTTGATAGAGGTTAAACCTACGCAACCTGAGAAAGCATTGTGTCCGATGCGGGTGACGCTATCGGGAATAATCACGGAACTCAAACTAGTGCATCCACAGAAAGCCCAATCTTCAATACTTATGACGTTGTTTGGAATAGTCATAGAGGTCAAACTATGGCAATTAGCGAATGCACTATCTCCAATAATAGTAACGCGGTTGGAGATAGTAATTAATGTCAAACTGCTACAATCTTGGAAAGTTTCTCTTTCAATACTTGTGACGCTACTTGGAATAATAGCAGATCTTAAACTAGAGCAACTTGAAAAAGTTCCTCTTCCAATGCTTGTGACGCTATTGGGGATTGTCACTGAGGTTAAACTGGTGCAATCCTCGAAGGCATAATTTCCGATGTGGGTTACGCTATCGGGAATTGTAACGGAGGTCAAACCAGTACAGCCAGAGAAAGCATAACCTTCAATGCTTGTGACACTATCAGGAATTTCAATAGAGGTCAAACCGCTACAACCTTGGAAAGCACCTCCTGCTATTGATTCAATCCCGTATGGAATCGTATATGCACCGGAATATGTATTTGGCATATGTGCAAAAACGTACTCATTATATACGGGTAAGGTCAAACCGCAACAACCATTGAAAGCCTCATCTCCAATGCTTGTGACGCTATTGGGGATTGTCACTGAGGTTAAACTGGTACAACCATCAAAAGCATGGTTTCCAATGCTTGTGACACTATTAGGAATAATAACAGATGTTAAACTGCTGCAATTATAGAAAGCTCCGTATCCAATACTTGTAACGCTTTTGGGTATCTCAACTGAGGTCAGAGCCCTGCAATTACTGAAGGCATCTTCACCAATACTTGTGACCCCTTCTCCAATAATAACATCTTCTATATATGCCCCAAATATTGATGCGAGATTTGACCCATATTGATTAGAGGAATATACATTACTTACAACGGCATTTGATTTCAATGTCAATTTAGTCAAACCGGTGCAACCGAAAAAAGCATCGCTGCCAATACTTGTGACGCTATTGCCAATCGTCAAAGAGGCGAGGCTGCTACATTTCATGAAAGCCTTATTTCCAATGCTTGTGACAGAATCTCCGATAATATATTCAGTAACTTGATTTCCAAAAATAGAGCCAATGTTATATCGATCCCAATAATCCATACAAACAAGAGAGTCAGAGTTAATCGTCACAGATGTCAAATGTGTGCAATCCTCAAAAGCATTCTCTCCAATATAAGTGACACTATTGGGGATATTCACAGAGTCCAAACTACTGCATTCATAGAAAGCCTCCTTTCCAATGCTTGTAACACCATCGGGGATAGTTAGAGAGGTCAAATTCCAGCAACAATAGAAAGTTCCCTCTCCAATGCTTGTAACGCTATTAGAAATCGTTATATTGGTCAATCTAAAACATTCACAGAAAGCATACTTTCCAATGATTGTGACGCTATCGGGAATTGTCACCGAGGTTAAACTCTCGCAACCAGCAAAAGCACTATCTCCAATGCTTGTGACACCGTTAGGAATTACATATTCCCCTTCTAAATCTTGGGGACAGTTGACTAATGTCTTGCGATCATCGGAGAACTCGACTCCATATTTATCAATGTATGCCATAGTATTCTCTCATTATTTGTACATTTTATTTATATCAGAGATTACAATCGTTTGTTCATCCTGTTGGATTGTTAAATTTGTCCAATCCTTCATTTCGCTCACACGTTCAATATAACTTGCAGGGTTAACACATGACTTATTAAAACTGATTTTCAAATACGTTCCTTCATCATCAAAATCTAATATCATCTCCTTCAATAATGAAGATGGTGTGCTATTGAGAAAACGTTTGACAGGCTCAATTGTGTCGCAAAATACTAACAATGCAGTCAGCCAATCTTTATAATATGGTTTGGCTGATGGCGAATATATTAACTCATCTAAATGGTAATCTACGTACTTTTCAAAATCTTTTTGTCCAGGAGCTTTGAACCATAGGTTGTGCTGAATAATGGCGTTGGCACATTTAGCATACTCACGGAAGTGAGATGATGAAAGATGTAAACCATTCCATTTGAAATTATCATAACTTACATTATTGTTGACCCCTCGGCAATAATTATATACTTCTGCATAGTTCTGTCTCAAAGAATTATACAACAATATTCCACCTGCTATTCCGTGATCTACACAACCACATTCATTAATTCTATAACGATAATATGCGCGAACTGTTTTCTTCGTGACGCCCTTGAATCTTATTGTGCGGTCGTTTAGTATCTGGTATGTGATATTATTTTCCACGACAAACCTATTGAGCGTCGGGAGATGGTTCTTGTCCTCTTCAAACTTATACGCCATGTCGTGGTATAGACAAGTAAGGAACCACAACCACAAGAAAGTTTTATCTTCTGGAACATCTATATGAATATGGTGTTTCTTAAATAATGGTAGCAGGAGAATGCCCAGAAAGAACGTAGAAATAGAATGTGTGGCTCTATCTGTTCTGCAATAACGTGCAATATCTCTCACTATCATATATTTTCCACCACATTGAAAATATTCTTGGATAAAGCGTACCGCCTCGTGTCCGTCATTTAATATACGATCCAAACTAAATTCCTTTATAGTGAAGGTGGGATAATAACACCACTTATCAGTATTACTGAAAAGTTCTGCATATAATTCCCATATTGTTCCTGCGTGCTTCATATAAGCATTTTAATATCAATTACTTCTTATCGGATTTTCGGCATTCTCCATATCCTTATATAACTATATGTCGTTTATTTATCAAAAAGTAACCTCTCATCAATTTTTTTCATACCATGTCGACTAATGAGACCAAGTATTAAGCTAAATGCTATTGTTTATATGTCTTGAGCAGTTGTCAGCTCGGGGTGTGCTATGTTATGTCATAGGCGGATGTGTATTTCATTGTATTACTTATCAATTATCTCCCAATGACCTTTCTGTTTGCCTTTTGTGCGGCGGATGCGGTCAATCTTCAGTTTATTGATATGCTTCTGAATAGCAGATGGCGCAATATGTAAAATCTCACTCAACTGTTCTCGCGTAATACTAGGATTTGCCTTGATAAGTTCAAAGACCTCTTTTGTTCTTTGACCACCTTTTTGGCTTTTTCTTCGACCACCTCTTTGACCGATTTCCTTGATCACCTTTTGAACGATCTCCCAATCCTCCAGACAGCGGGTCTTGCGTCATAAATGTGAAGGCATTTAAACTATTCAAAAATCCTTAATAGTTGAACTTGTATGGACCTCTTACACATAGCTTTTTGCTTTCAATATATGCTTGCTGTCAACGTTCTCCAACACAGTCATTTGTTGGATGGCTATCTGGTTGAGTTTATGAAGGCGTTCCTGTTGCGGCATGCCTTCGTTGATAAACACCGCATTCAGGTTCTCCATGTTACTGAGGCAAATCAACTGATTGATTGTCGCATAATCGCGGATATTGCCCTTGTCATCAGGATGCGCATCGCGCCACTCCTTAGCCGTCATACCAAACAATGCCACATTCAGCACATCCGCTTCATTAGCATAGATAAGCGACTTGTGATACGGATCGATCTCTTGCGGTACTAAGTTAGCCTTAATGGCATCAGTATGGATATGATAGTTAATCTTCGCCAACTCGCGCTTTGCCGACCAGCCGAGTGCTTTCTGCTCGGCTTCTTTGAGGCGCTGGAATTCCTTAATCAAATATAGCTCAAATTCAACTGATACCCAACTGGCGAACTTGAACGCTATATCCCGCTGTGCAAAAGTACCTCCATTATTGCCGGTCTTGGAAATAATGCCGATAGCATTAGTGAGTTCAATCCACCGAGAGGGGCTTAACGTAAATGCATTACTACCGGCATCCCGTAAAAGGGGGTCGAATTCGACCCCTTTGAAATGAGGGTTATTCAACATCTCCCATACACCAAGATACTCAACGGTGTTCTTAAGACGCATCCAGTTTTTAACTACATCTTTCGGCTCCAATGGATTCTTTTGTCTTGCGATATCCGTAATACAGATATAATCCATCCCGTTCTGAACAAAAGAACGAACGGTAGTGTCTCTAACAACAATAGATTGTGTCTTTGCCATATTGTCCAAACATGTCGAAATCGACAGAATTAAAATATACGTCTCAATGGCATCGAATTTCGATGCTTTTCATTTTCGCATACAAAGTTATAAAAAAATTCTCATATTTGCAAATGGACAAACAATATTTTGTTCCTTTCCGCGAAAAAAGTTGTGTTTTTCATCAAAAGTAACCCTTATATCGTTTTGCTCATGGGCATAACAAGATTTTGTAAGCCTGCTCATTCCTCGTTCTCGCGTTCAACAATTAGGTCTGCCAATTCGCTTAATCCCTCCATCTGAGCAAATCGTTCCTTTTGACCTTTGGGACACATATTTCTTTGAGATTGTCGCACCATTTGAAAGCACCATCTCCAATGCTTGTAACGCTATTGGGAATTTCAATAGAGGTTAATCCGCTGCACCCTTCGAAAGTATTCGCTCCTATGTTTGTGACGCTATCTGGAATGGTTAGAGAGATTAAACGATTGCACCATTTGAAAGCCTGATCTCCAATGCTTGTGACGCTATTGGGAACAGTTACCGAGGTCAAAGCTCTGCAACCAGCGAAAGCCCACTTTCCTATGCTTGTGACGCTATTGGGAATTTCACATGACCCCTGAAAATCTTTTGGACATTTCACTATTGTCTTGCGGTCATCAGAGAATTCAACTCCATATTTATCAAAGTATGCCATGGTTTTTACGCGTTAAAAGTGTATAGAAATATTCTATACTTGTTCTGATTTCCACACAGATACATGCGTATAGTGTTCTACGTTACATTAAGTCAATTCTCCTTTTTGCTTTAGTTCTTCAATTTTTTGAAAAACGAGACAAAATTCTAGTTCTATTTGACGATTTGCTTTTATCATGCATTCGGAGACATCTTGCTCATTATGGTTAGACATGTTTTGTCTAACATATTGAACATCTCTACTATTATACAAACTATTTATGTTTTGATCTAACACACATGCATAACTTGCCTTGATATGTTCATCATCTCTTAAAGTTTTTATCTTATCTTTAAGTTGTTCTGCATATTGGCAATACAAGTAGCAACTTGGAGCTACATGCACTTTTCCATGCCAAACACCATAAGGTTCTTGTAAAAGTTTCTGATGCAAGTTGTCTATATCTTGCAATAATTGTTTTTCATTAGCGTTCATAATATCTCAGTTTTGTTGCGTCTTATATGTAGCAAAATACTTCTCTGCCTTCATTTCATTTGCAATTGATATCTAGCATTCTCCGTTGTGATCGTTCATCTATTAATGTCATCCATTTGCCCAAAGTAACCTTGGGAAGAGGATTCTATTTAAACCATTCCGCTGCTGGTAGTACATGGATCGTACAACCTTCCCTGTCCAGAGTTCGTTTCTCGGTATATGTCAGCACATACAAATCGTTGCAATGCAACTCCTGAGCCGCTTCTTTTAGCGCACTACATTCGCGGCGTATGGCTTTCTCCGACGTCATCTCGTAACTGACTTGAACCAATTGCTTCACGCGGTTATTCTCACGCAGGACGAAATCAATCTCTTTATCGTTACGCGTGCGGTAGTAAAACATCGTTTTTTCCGGGTCATAACCTTTGCGCAAAAGGTTAACAAAGACTTGGTTCTCTAATAACCTTCCTAAGTTATCGCTAGTGGAGAATGCCTTTGCGGCCACAAAACCATTGTCAACTACATATATCTTGCGTGGAGCATTGGTCATCAGTTTGAGTTTGTTGTTGTAGCGCGGCAAATAATAAAAGAGGAAAGGCTCATGGAGATAGCCCATGAACTTCTGCGTAGTATTCACACTTTTAATGTTCAGCGCATCGGCTATGTCGTTTGCGCTTAATTGATTGCAGAAATTCGTCAGCAGATATAAGGCCATGTTATTGATATCCTCTGTATTACGAATTTTATGGCGTTTCACTACATCTTTCCAAATGATTGAATCAAAGAGCGTGCTGAGGTAACTGGTCGCCAAAGAACGAGCTGCGACAGTCTCCGGATAACCACCTAAACGCAGATAATCATCTTCAAGAAAAGTCACTTCAGTGCGCTGCTCCGACAAGATAGCGTTCAGGTCCAAATGATGCCATTCAAAGAACTCCGCCAAACTGAAAGGCAACATCTCTATCGGCAGATACTTACCGGTAAGCACAGTTGCCATCTCGCTTGAAAGCATGTTGGCATTACTGCCGGTAATAATCATGTTCTTCCCTTGTCGAAAAAGCTCTGTTACCCAAACATCCCAATGCAGCAGATTTTGCACCTCGTCCAGCAGCAAATAGTCGTAGTTAGGATATACTTCGTCCAATAAACGCATTACCAAATCAGCATTCCAGTTGTCCAGCAATTCCTGCTTATCAAAATTAAGATACGCAAAGTTCTTATTACGAAGCATAAGCAATGCTTGCGTGGACTTACCCACACGCCGTGGACCTGTAATTAATTTGATGAGGTGGCTATTAAGCAGTTCATCCGTGCTGAGCGTTGTATGACGCCTGATGTAGCTTTGCGCCAATAAATCATCACGCTCTTTGCGTTGTGAAAGGAGTATAGTTTTCATCATTTTCCAATTTTTGCTGCAAAGATACTACTTTTTATTCAATTATGCAAGTTTATTGCACAAAAAATATACTTTTTTATGCAGTATGGCGAATTTATTGAACAAAATCGGCGCTTTTTATATTCTAAACTGCACACAACCATCAATCCGACATAAACGAGCACAGAACACCCTATGATAATGCGCCTGCATAACCCTCGAACAATTATGCGCGCAAAGTGCACGGTGTAAGAGCGGCTCCGGGAGCCGATGTCGGGATACAATCCCGACGAAATGAACGTAGAAAGGAGCGAGCGCAGGGCATGCAGTGCGCTACTCCACTCCGTACAGCCAAGCATTGTAGCAGCGCGGACAAGGGATAATGCCGGTGAGAGACACTGACTGATCGGGACTAAGCTGCTGCGCGCTTGTGGAGAAATACTCCTGCGCTGCCGACTCCACACCGAACACTCCATCGCCCAACTCTATCACATTCAGGTACACCTCCAGGATCCTATCCTTGCCCCAGAGCAACTCGATAAGCATCGTGTAGTACGCCTCAATCAGCTTGCGCACGTACGTACGAGCCGGTGTGCAGAACACGTTTTTGGCAGTCTGCTGCGATATGGTGCTGCCACCCGCAACGATATATCCCGCACGACGGTTGCGATAAAAAGCATCCATCATATCCTCGCACGAGAAACCGCCGTGCTCGTAGTAGTGCGCATCCTCGCTCTCCACCACCGCGCTGATCATATCCGGCGATATGCGCTCCAGCGGCACCCACTCATGCCTGAGCGTCAACTGTTCGCCGCGACCGAAAGCCTCCGCCTTGCGCATCACCATCAGCGGAGTGAGCCTGACAGGCACAAACCGGAGCAACACCACCAATGCTATGCTCACAGCCATGAATGCAGCCGCGCAGCAGACGCAGAATCTAATGAAACGTTGCATAATCTTCAAATTTTCAAATCTTCAAATCGTCCGCAGGACGTTCAAATCTCTATGCTGCTATCGCAGCGCCTTGCCATGATCGTCGATCAAGGTGCCGAAGCGGCTGGAGTATTCGCCAAACGAAGCAAAGAACACATGTCGAGTCTGAGCCTCGATCTTGTAGAACTGCGGAGGGGTGAGCACGTGGTAATGGCGATCCATCAGTCCGCGTTTGTCATTATAATCGACATACACGTAGCAGTCAGTGGGTTCGAAGATATCGTTGCCGTCCTTATCCTGCCTGCCGGTGTTATACTCCAGCGGCTCGATACGCTTATATATAACCTTGTACAGCAGTTTGCCCTCGTAATCAAACAGCCGCTGTATGCCATTGTGCTCCGTGGCTATCAACCCCTCCGACCAATCGACATCAATCGACTTGTACGCTCCGCGCAGCACAGGTTGGAGGTTGAAGTCATACACTATACACTCGTCACCCAGACGCGTGTTGTACAGCATACGTCCATAACTCGTCTCAATCTTGCTATACACCGGCTCAAGCACCCACTGACATGTAGTATCCAACAATCCTACATGTTCGTAATCGGTGCGCAGCACCAGGCGGTTCTTGTAGTACAGATACTCGTACTGCCCTGCAGCCGGAAGTCCCTGCATGTTCACTTGCGAACCGTCGCGGCGAAAGATGTACAGCGAGTCCTTGCTCGACATCACGCCGCGGTCGCAGGCAAACTCCCACGCCTTGTCAAACGACAGCGGAGTGAGCAACTCTGCCGTATTCAGATTGATATACGCGCGCCTGCCTTGCTTGGCGAGGATGGCTATCGAGTCACCCGGAGAGATATGCAGCCACTGGATGCTGTCCACCAGGATCTTACCCGAAACCGGATCATAGATATGCGCACCGTGCTTGTAGCGCAAACCGTTGCGACCGATCTGCTCGCCGTACAGGTGCTTCTGTATAGCCTTGGGCGCAGAATGACCGCTGCGACTGAGTGAATAAACGGCTGCCGACAGCACCACCGGGGCACACAGCAGAAACAAACGTGTGGCTAACGAACGAGCCTGCCACCATGAGCGAACAGAGGCCCAAATGTTTGTAAAATCTTTCATATTGCTTTGCATTGATTTGGTAATTACGATGCAAAGGTACTGCTTTTATTTCACATCTGCAAGTTTTTTGCCCGCCAATGTACAAAACACAAAACAGCGTGTATGAAGTTGTTTCACACACGCTATTTTGTACACCTACGCCTTCGGCAAACAGCGCTACCTGTTCTCGGGATTCTGAGGCCAAACGATGAAACTGATATTCTTGTACACACGCTCATCCCAGAGTCCCATTTTCGTGCCGTTGCCATCAGGATCCATACACCACGCCACAGCACTGCTGCCTACCAGATAGATGGCATTGCTAACGCCTATATCCACCAGCGCCTGCGCAAAGTCGTGCAGCGACTCCGGCGTCTGCGACTCCACTACCACTACTCTGCCCTCCAGTTCGCACAAGCCGCGACGAACAGACTTGTTCTTCAACTCGTTCTCTACCAGCAGCCCGTTGTCCACCAGCGGGTATTGGCGGAAAAAGTAGCCGTTCTGCTCCGTGGCCTGCTCAAACAGCGGCGAGTTGTCCGCCACGCCCACGGTGACTTTGTCGCCGATGATTGCGCAATACCCGCGCTTGCTCAGTCCACGGCTCAGCGGCTCACCGCGCAACACGAACGCACCTACAATGCCGCCGTTGTCCGCACGCACATCTGCCGCCTGAAAGAACAGTATAGCCCGCTCCCTGTGATCCGCCACACCGTAGCCGACCTCCAGGTGCGGAGTGCTGTTCAGCGGCGCATACACGCGCAGCGGTATATCGTTCACGGTCAGGTCACGCGTCAGCGTACCTACCACCTTCAGCGAATCCAAACCGGCTATCCACTCGCGCAATGGGTGCGACTGCACTACCGGCAGCTGCTCAAACGCCGACACACCGCCCTCTGCCTCCACCGCCGTTCGGCGGCCTAACCACAGCGCCACACCTAACGCCACACACGCCAACGACACCACGGCTACCGCCACAGCCAACCAACGCCGCCACGGCGATTTGCCACGCGCTGACGAACGCGCGACGCCTATCACGCGAATCTCGCTGTCGGATATATTCTCATTGTTAATCATACTCCTGATTGCTCTATCAGATCCTTCAATGCCTTCAGAGCCTCCTTGCTGGCAGACAGGCTGTAGCGGTTCAACTGGCTATCCACCAATATCAACTGCTGCTTGGGCACGTGGATATAATACACATAATTAAGATTGACTATCAGACTCTTGCCTATCCTGACAAAATGTCTGCTCAACTCCGGCAACTGCTCGGCTATCATACGCTCCACCTGACCTAACTGGTAGGTCACCATACGCATCTCACCGCCTGTCTGCAGAAAATTGCAGTAATTTCCGTCGGATGATATATACAGTATATGACTTGCCGCCACACGCAGCAGGTCGTTCGACGTAGATATGATCAGATGGGTGTTGGGCATAACTCAACCAATTGCGATGCAAAGGTACAACAATTTTTGCAAATATGCAAGTTTTCTGAACAAAATTGTACAAAATATGCTTCTGAATGTACAAAATGCAATGATCCGGCAGAATAACAGAACTCCCGACCGCAAAGTCGGGAGTTCTTTGTTAGTTGTCGAATATCTGACATCAGACATCAGACATCAAACGTCAAACATCAGACATCAAACATCAGACATCAAACGTCAAACATCAAACATCATTCATCAGATACCCAGGCTGGCCTTGATAGCCGGTACGCGGGCTTCCGCCTCAGCGGTGCAGCGCTCGTAATCGGCACCCGTGAACGGTTTGCCGCTCTTGACAGGAATCTCGAAGTAGAACTTGATCTTCGGCTCCGTGCCTGACGGACGTACACTGACCTTCAATCCGCCCTCGGTGAAGTACTGCAGCACGTTGCTCGTAGCGTTCAAAGGCATCTCGATAGCCGACTCTACCCACTTGCCGTCCTTGAGTTCCTGCTGCTTGAGCAGCTTGAAATCCTTGATCTTAACGACTTTCTCGCCGGCAATCTCCTTCGGAGCGTTGGCGCGGTAGTTAGCCATCATTGCCTGGATCTCCTCGGCTCCGGTCTTACCCGGACGAACAACGTTGATGGTTGTCTCGCGCTGGAAACCATAATCCTCGTAGATCTTCAGCAGATAATCGTAGAGCGTCATACCGTTATCCTTGGCGTATGCTGCAATCTCGCAAATCAGGCAGATAGCCGAAGGCGAACATTTGTCGCGTACAGCATCGTACGGCAGGAAGCCGAAACTCTCCTCACCGCCACCGATATATTTGCGCTTGCCTTCCCACATACGGATACGGTTGGCTATCCACTTGAAGCCCGTATATTCGTCGGTGAGCGTAACACCCTGTGCATCAGCAATCTTACGAATCAGTTCGCTGGTAACAATGGTTTTGACGATATACATATCGTCGCGCAACTTACCCAGGCGCTTCATGTTGTTGATAATGTAGTAGTGGTACATGATGTTCGTCTGGTTGCCGTTGATGATCACCCACTCGCCTTTGTCGTTGCGGCAAACGATGGCTATACGGTCAGCATCGGGGTCACTGGCGATCACGAGGTCAGCGCCAAGCTTGGTGCCTAACTTCATACCCAGGGTCATAGCCTCGGCGTTCTCGGGGTTAGGCGAAACAACGGTCGGGAAGTTGCCGTCGATAACCATCTGCTCGGGCACTACGTGGATGTTCTGGAATCCCCAACTGCGCAGGCACATCGGTACGATCTGGCGTCCTGCACCGTGCATAGGCGTATATACGATGTTCAGGTCCTTCTGGCGGAGGATAGAGTCCTGATCAATCATTACGGTCTTGACAGCCATCATGTAGTCGTAATCCATCTCGCCGCCGATGATCTCAATCAGGTCTTTGTTGGCCTCCCACTTGACGTCAGCAAGAGTCACTTTGTTCACCTCGTCGATTATTCCCTGATCATGCGGCTGCAGCACCTGCGAACCGTCCTCCCAGTAAGCCTTGTAGCCGTTGTACTCCTTCGGGTTGTGCGATGCGGTTACGTTCACACCGCCCTGGCACTTCAGGTGACGGATAGCAAAACTTACCTCAGGTGTCGGACGCAGGCTCTCGAACAGATAAACCTTGATTCCGTTGGCAGAGAAGATGTTTGCCACGGTCTCGGCGAACAAACGTCCGTTGTTACGGCAGTCATGACCTACCACTACTGCTACGCGACCGTCTTGTACGTTCTTGAATCCACCTTCCTTCTGCACTTTGAGCATGTAATTCGCATAACCCTGGGTCGCCATGGCAACAATGTACTTGTTCATACGGTTCGTACCGGGGCCCATGATACCACGCAAACCGCCGGTACCGAACTCCAGAGTGCGATAGAAAGCGTCGATGAGCTCGGTTTTGTCCTCAGCCTCCATCATTGCTTTCACTTGTGCGCGGGTCTCCGCGTCAAACGGTTCACGAGTCCAAACCTCGGCCGTCTCCATAACTTTTTTCAGTTCTTCGTTCATGATAGTAGAGTTTTTTATTATTATTTAGGATTTCTTATCTTTGATTTCAAATTTCAAATTTATCTGTCAGCACCAAAGGTGCGGTCTGTCTTCTGTCAGCACCGAAGGTGCGGTCTGTCTTCTAACAGCGCAGCGATCTTTCGCTGCAGGCGTTCTTCTATTGCCGGCTCGCCGAGTGTGCTTACTACGTCATGGAAGAACGCTGCCAGCAGCAGTCGTCGTGCTTCACCGGGGTCGATACCTCGCTGCTGCATGTAGAACAGTGCCGATTCGTCAATCTGCCCTGTGCTGGCGCCGTGCGAGCACTTGACATCATCGGCATAGATCTCCAGTTGCGGTTGTGTCTGCATCGTGGCTGTTGGTGAGAGCAGCACGTTTCTGTTCGTCTGCAAAGCCTCGGTGTGCTGCGCATGCGGTGCCACGATCAGTTCGCCCAGGAACGCGCCTTTGGATTCGTCCTTGACAGCGAACTTGAGCAGTTGGTTCGATTTGCCGTTCGGCACGCTGTGTCGTACGCGCGTGTGCACACTAATATGTTGCTTGCCACTAAGTATGCCTATGCCGTAGATGTACGTCTCAGCATGTTCGCCTGCCTGATCGATATCCAGCAGCACGTTGCAACGTATGTCGGCATCTTTCTCCAGGCAGAACAGGTGAACAGTCAGCACGCTGCCTGCCTCCTGGATGATCCGCCACTGCGCCGTTTCGTCAGACACGCAGGTTATAACCAGGTGCTTCCGCTCGCCTTTATGTATAATAATCTCTTGCACTATTTGCTATTCACTTTCTCATATCTCTCCCCTCCCTATGAGGGAGGGGCCGGAGGTGGGTCTTTAGTTCACTAATCCGGCGTAACCTTTCTCTTCAAGTTCCAATGCCAGTTCTTTGCCTCCTGTGCGAACGATCTGTCCGTCGGCGAGGATATGCACATAGTCCGGCACTATATAGTCCAGCAGTCGCTGGTAGTGTGTAATGACGATCGTGGCGTTTTCGGGTGTGTGCAGTTTGTTCACGCCCTCGGCAACGATACGCAGTGCGTCGATATCCAACCCGGAATCCGTCTCGTCGAGGATCGACAGGCAGGGTTCGAGCATTGCCATCTGGAAGATCTCGTTACGTTTCTTCTCACCGCCCGAGAATCCCTCGTTCACGCTGCGCCCTGCCAGTTTGTTGTCGAGTTCGACGAGTGCACGTTTGGCACGCATCAGTTTGAGGAACTCGCCTGCAGAGAGTGCAGGTAGCCCCTGATGCTCACGTTTGGCGTTCACGGCGGCACGCATGAAGTTCGTCATGCTCACGCCGGGTATCTCCACAGGGTACTGAAACGACAGGAACAGCCCCTCCCTCGCGCGCACCTCCGGCGGCATACTGAGCAGGTCCTTGCCGCGGAAGATCACCTCGCCCTCGGTAACCGTGTAGGCGGGATTACCGGTGAGCACGGCGCTGAGCGTCGATTTGCCGGCACCGTTCGGACCCATGATTGCATGCGTCTCACCTGCACCGATCTGCAGGTTGATACCTTTCAGTATTTCTTTGCCTGCTATGGAGGCATGTAAATTACGAATTTCTAAAACCGAGTTATTTACCATTTGGTCATTTACCATTTATTATTTATTTGGTTATTTACCGATTTCCTATTCGCCAATCACACTCATCAGCACCTTGCCTACCTCCTGCAGCGTGCCGGGGTTGACATTGCGCATATCATCGCTGTGAGTGTGCCACCACCAGGCAAAGCCTGTTTCCGAGCCGGGCACGTAGTGGATGATATCCACGCAAGGGATCTTGGCTATCGTGTTGACGTAATAATGATCGTCGGTTATCGGGTACGAGCGTGTACTAACGAACCGGTGTCCGTAGCCTAATTGCTCAGCGGTGCGCCAGATCTTTTCTACATACTTGCCGGCATACTGCTCGCTGTAATACTCACGCGGGAACGATGCGTTCGGGTCGCCTACCATGTCAAGGAGTATGCCAAAGGCATAGACCGCTGCGCTGACAGAAGACTGACCGCTTTCGCTGACAGACCGCTGCGCTGACAGACCGCTTTCGACTTTCGACTTTCGACTTTCGACTAACATCCTTGCCCATAATTGTGCGCCGAGGCACCAGGTGTGTTCGCGTTGCTTGCCGGTATAGAACTGCGGCGTACCCATATCCTCGCAATCGAACAGCACTATCTCCACCGGTCGCTTGCGTTCGCTCAGGTTCTGCCACTGGCGTGCAACCTCCATAAGCACACCTACCCCGCTCGCTCCGTCGTTGGCACCGGGGATAGGTGACATCCGGTGGCTATAATCCTCCTCCTGATCCGCCCATGGCCGGCTGTCGTAGTGTGCGCAGAGCAGTACGGTTTTCTCGCCTTGGTAGGCTGAGTCGGCAGGCAGATGTGCGCAGATGTTCGCCACGTGCTGCCACTCGCCGTCGTAGCGCATAACCTCGCCGGTCTGGATCTCCACCGTTGCGCCGAATCGCTCGAGCGTGCGTCCGATGTACTGCACGCAATCATGATGCGCATCCGTACCCGGCACGCGCGGACCGAACGCCACCTGACCTGCCACGTAGGCGTAGGCACTGTCGCCGTTGAACGACAGACCGCCGGCGCTGACAGAAGACTGACCGCTTTCGCTGACAGACCGCTTAGCTGACAGACCACAGCCCGCCAGCAGCAGCGTGCAAGCTAACAACAGGTATTTGAGGTTACGTATTTGCATTCACTATTTTCGTTTTGGATTTTTCTTGAGCAGATTCGGTTTTTCTTGTAAGGGAGTTCGGGGTCCCCAAAGAACTTGTTCGAATGGGGTGTCAGTTATGTGGACATAATGACCGCACAAAAAAGCCAAAGATGCCAAGAAAAAACAAAACATTTAGAAATTTTGCTCGCTGATGCTTCTATGCTCCTGAATTGCAAGAATAGTCTTTGCGATAGGCAGCGCCATGCTTACCACCTTTACCTTCGGGCAACGGGTGGTGTCGAACGGAATAGAATCGGTTATTACCAGTTCCTCCAACTCGCTGTTCATCACTTTCTCGCACGCATCGCCGGACATTATGCCGTGGGAGATGACGGCACGCACGCTCTTGGCACCCGCCTCCTTCATTACATTGGCAGCCTTGCAGAGCGTGCCGGCGGTATCCACTATATCGTCAAGGATCACCACATCTTTGCCCTCGACATCACCCAGCACGCGCATCTCGCTTATCTTGTTTGCCTCGGGGCGGTGCTTGTAGCAGATAACCATCGGCACCTCATGACCGGTCTGCAAATGTATCTTCTTGCAGAAGTTAGCCGCACGTTTCGATCCGCCGACATCGGGTGAGGCGATGATCAGATTATCCAAGCCGAGATTCTCTACATAGGGCGCGAGCACATTGCTGCCGAACAGGTGATCAACGGGAATATCGAAGAATCCTTGTATCTGCTCGGCGTGCAGATCGACCACAATCACTCGGTCGGCACCTGCCACCTGCAGGATGTTCGCCACGAGCTTGGCGCCGATGCTGACGCGCGGCTTGTCTTTTCTGTCCTGCCGCGCCCAACCGAAGTACGGTATCACGGCAATGACCTTGTACGCGCTGGCGCGCTTGGCCGCATCAATCATCAGCAGCAGCTCCATCAGGTTGTCTGCCGAAGGGTTAGTGGATTGAATCAGATAGACTGACTGTCCGCGTACTGAGTCCTCAAACGTGGCGGCATACTCGCCGTCTGAAAAACGCTCGATCTTAACGTGACCTAACTGGCAGTTAAGATGTTCGCACACGCGTTGCGCGATAGCTTGACCTTGGCTACCGGCAAACACCTTGAATGGATTAGCTTCGATGAGCATATTGTGGTTGAGTTTGTGTTGAATTTGATTTGAGTTTGCGTTGAGCATGAACGTGCTTGGACTTGAGCTTTGCTTTTGCGTTCATTTTTCGGCTACAAAGATACGAATTTTTTTTGACATTTGCAAATTTTGCGAAAGAAAAATACAAAACTATGCAAATTATTTGCAAATCTCGATTTTTTTTTGTACCTTTGCAACGCTTTGGCGCGCTTGACTCCAACCGGCTCACACATCCTGTCGAACACGTGTTGGATCACTTACGGAGCCGTTGTCGGACCATTGTCGGACCTATATCGGATTCCGGTGCACCTTATATATACTACGTATATATCCCGTGATTTTGAACAGATATGTTTTTCACCCGCGCCGGAACATGCAAAACTTAACGATTCGTAATGAGAAAACAGATACTGCAAATAGGTCTTCTTCTGTTTCTTGCATCGGGCATGTTGCCTTGCTTGGCGCAGACTGACGAACATCCTGCCGCAGGCAAGGATTTCTATTTCACGCTGTTCAACCATTGGAATCACGACCTGCCCGACACACCCCTCAAGCCAAGCGTGAACAGTCAGAATGGCAATGCTGCTTTTTGCGGATTGATGCTTAACGCTGTAGAGGATGCCGACATCACATTTTCATCAAAAGTAGGCTTAGGCGATCTGAAGATTCACATGGATCGTGGCTTCTCGGCCCTGACCTCTCTACAAACCCCGGAAGACGCCATTTTAAAAACCTTCAGGATTCACTCAACAGGCGCTTGCTACATCAACGTATTGGTGCAAGGCGTTGCAGGCTATGCGCAAACCGCTATCCTGCCCAAACACTTGCTTGGAACGAATTACATGCTGCAATCGTGCAACGGCATCAATGCCATTGCACCATGGACTACTACACCAAGGTTCTCGCAATTCACAATCATCGGCACGGAAGATGCCACTACCGTTATCCTTACTGCCAAATCAGCCCTCACATGCCTCACCGAGCCATATACGGGACAGACAATCTCAGCTGGCGAAAACAGAACGTTCAACCTCAATGACGGAGAGGTGTTGCATTTCCGCACAATGAATTATTGGGAATCCATCAGCGGCATACTCGTTCATTCCACACGCCCGATAGCCGTTTTCCAAGGCAACGACCTGACCTGTAACCCCGACACCGATTTCAACGTTGACTACACATGGGAACAAGCCCGCCCGACATCGGCGTGGGGGAAAGAGTTCGCGATACCCAAAAGCGCCAAACTACGAAAGGCAACATACCGGATCACGGCATTAGAAAACAACACGGAAATACTGTTGCGAACAACTGGGAGCAACATGCAAAATATTGGCACGTTACAAGCAGGTGAAACGCTCGAACGCGAGATTTCCAGCTCTTTCGAGGAAATGATTGTTCACCGGATATCAGCTACCAAGCCCGTTTGCTGTTACATTTACACAACTGGAAGCAGCTTGAACGAAGATTTTGGCGATCCGGCTATGGCGGAAATTGCACCACTGGACAAAATGGCAAACAAAGCGTACTGGAATCTAATGCAATCAGATTCCTACGGACCATGCACCGCAAGATTGATTGTCAGTACAAGGCGAGACTGCAATATTCTGCTGAATAACAAACCCCTGAACGAATATAACAAAATTTCACTCTACGCATCGGATTTTGAAACGCACGAAATACCGATTAGCGTTCTACCGGGATGGTCTCTGACATCCGATAATGGAGGTTTCAGCGCATACGTTATGCAATTCGGGCCTGACGTGGATGCGTCTGCATTCAATGTATCATTACCCGCTTCCGCAGCAACAAATGTCTGCGAAGACGGCACATTGCTCTTCCGGGAAGATTTTGGCGGTAACTCGCCTGATGATCCTGCTGTAAGCACTACGCGCGTTTCGGGTATGTCAAGCAAATACAAGCTCAGCAACGGCAACTACATGGGTTCCGCCACGTACATGGTCACAAAGAAAGGCTTCTACAACAACATGCAATGGCACCTGCAGGACGACCACACCTATTTTGGCGACTACAGCCGCGGATACTTCTTGGAGATTGACGGAACGCGCGATAACGAACCGTTCTATAGCACCAGTCTGGACGGCTTGTGTTCGGGCACCGAACTGGATTTCAGCGCGTATGTTGCCAACATCACGTATGCAGGGCAAATACCTTACCTGCTGGAGCATTATGGCTACGCCTATCCGCGTTTACGGTTCGTAATCACCGATCCGACTACAGGACAACAGGTTGCCTCATACTCCACCGGAGATATCCTGCCCGACTATACCAAGGTCTGGGATGTCAATCTTTCCGAGTCTGCCGACTGGCAGCGCGTAAGCATGCGCTTCAAGGTGCCTGACAATGTAAACTCTGTCACTCTATCCATCTTCAACGACGTGACAAGCGATGGTACGGGTAACGACTTTGCGTTGGATGATATCGAGGTGCGACTTTGTATCCCGCCCATCGGGATAACAGGTGAAGACAGTGTCTGCATGTTCCGTAGCACCACACTTCGTGCCCAGTCTGAATACCAGCAAACTGCAACACAAATCGAATACTGCTGGTGGCACTCGACCGACAGCAGCCAATGGTCTGTTATCAGTACAGGAACTTCACCCTCACTCACTCTGCCCAAAGTACACGCAGCGGACTCAGGATGGTATAAGGTTGCCATGGCACCGACAGGCAATATTGAGAGCACCAATTGCCGAACTGAAAGTGAGCCGGTTAGATTACACGTCACGCCCGTCACCGCATGCGCACCAACCATTGCTATTGAGGGGGCTAACAGCGTTTGTCCGTCCTTGCCAACAGAACTTCGGGCTGTATCTGCCTACCCTGCTATCACCGGCGAACTGATGGAATGTGAGTGGTGGCACTCGACCGACAGCATGCATTGGACGAAGATCGCTGATGCGACCGCAGCCACACTCAGCCTCGACTTTGTGCAAGCGGCTGATTCCGGGTGGTACAAAGTTGCCATGGCGACCGAAGGAAACATCAACAATCCGGACTATCGCATCGAGAGCGAGCCGTATCGTCTGTTTGTTCGCTCGTTCAAGCAGTGTGCACCACCCGTTACAATACGTTCGCCTCACAACGTATGTGCTGAACGGCACTACCGCTTCAATGTGCGCTTCGACAACAACGGCATCATCACCCACCCCGTCGCATATCAGTGGTTCTTCACAAGGGATTTGGACCCTGACCTGCCGCCCGATGATCAGCCATGGACGACCATCACTACCTCCAATGGCAACGTGCTTAACCCGGACTTCCCCAACATCTCGGTGCAAGACTCAGGCTGGTATCGCATAGCTATTGCCAACGAAGACTATATCACCGATCCCGAGTACCGCGCAATGAGTGAACCGTTCTTGCTCCGCGTGAGCTCCGACTGCCCTATCTGCACCGATGGGCGTTTGCTGCTCAAGGAGGATTTTGCCGACGCCCCGCCTGCCACGTACACCTATACTCTCGACAACTCTTGTGCCGGAACGGAACTTTCCGTGATAGCCGGTCTTGCTCAAACTACTCTACCCGCCGGAGCTAAATTGACGATTACGCTGACTGATGCGACCTCACATGAGGAACTCAAGCGGTACGAAGCCGACTCTACAGAATTGGCGGAATGGCAACGGGTAGGATTTAATTTTGGCGTACCGCTTGGCACGAACAGCGTTGTTGTACAATTATCCAACGAGCATCAGCTGAACGTGGCAGACATGGCAATCTATCTGTGCGCGCCCACCGTTGAGATAACCGCAGTTGACACCGTGTGCCGCGAAGCGTCATACAACTTTACTACGCGCGTACATAATGGCAACAACGATCGTCTTGCTTTTATGGAACCGCTGGACTACTTGTGGATGTACTCGGCTGACCAAACCACATGGACGACAGTCAACTACACCTCTGATAGCGTTTGGAATATTCCTGCCACAACGGATAATACCGGAGGATGGTACAAGGTGGCGGTAGCGGAACAGGGCAACGCTGCAAGCCCCAACTGCCGGACAGAGAGTGAACCTTTCAGGCTGACTATCAAGAAATGCCTTAATCCGCCACAGGCAACCGACACCATCGTTTGTGACACACTGATGCCGTTCACATGGCACGACATTCAATGGCTAAGCACCGGCGACTCTGCCGTCATGTTACATTACACCACTGGCGAGGATAGTGTGCTCATGACTTACGTGATGCAGAACGAGCATTGCTGCCCGAATATACAATATGGCACCGGCCAACTCACTATATGCGACACGCTCCTGCCCTTCACATGGCACTATCGCGACACATCCGTCGTTTTCACAAGCGTGAATGACGAGCATCAGGTACCCGTTCCGCATTGGCGATGGACGGATTGTACCGACTCCGTCTATACCCTGACTATTGATACGTTCCGTTGCGAACGACTGTGGCCAATCATCGTCAACAAGTATAACTGGCAACTGATGGTGAACCACATCGCTTTACGACGGTTTTTCCCCGAACAGATGGTTCGGGCATATCAGTGGTACAAGGATAGCGCGGCCATCAACGATGCTACGGCAGACGAATATTCCGAGCAAAACGAGTTGCACGGCATCTACCAATTATTGATATGGATGAACGAGGATACGTATGCATGGTCAAATATCATAACGATAACGGACACACCCGAACCGCAACCTGTCATCATGCACATTTATAATAGCAATGGTATGCCGGTCACTGAGCAACGACTCTCTCCGGGCATCTATATCTATCATTACCAACAGGGCGACCGTGTGTGGACGCAGAAGAAAATCATTCAATGAGACGCCGATTACTCATAATATTGCTTTCACTGAGCACCATTGCACACGCTGAACATATCTTCGAGGCAGGTGTGCATGGAGGCGTTGCTGGTTGGAACGCCGAGTTGGACTACATCTCAGCACGTGCCGGCTTCAACGCTGGTGCACATCTGTATTACGACTTGCTGTCTGACTATATTATCGGTTTCCGCACCGGCATAACGCTGGATTGTTACACCGCCGGACTCACGAAGGCAGGCTACGAAGATACCTACTCCACCATGGATGTGGACAACCAGCGCATGGAAATCAGTTATACCATTCGCTCCCTAAGCGAACAATACACAACGTGGGCGGCAGGCATACCGCTGCAATTGGCATGGAGTTATGATCAGTTTGTGCTATTTACCGGTGCTAAAGCTGTCTTCCCGCTATCATGTCGGTGGCAACAGCGTGTTGATAACGCCGCATTGTCGGTCTATTATCCTAAATATGACAACCGCATTGAGGATTCCTACCCCTTGGCTGCGTCAAGAGATTTCAGCATGACGAATGCAGGCAAAATGGCACAACCCAAAGTGCAATGGTGGCTCTCGTTGGAGCTGAACTATACCATACCTTTGCAACTATTGTCACGCAAATGCATGGCAAACATCATGGTTGGATTGTACTTCGACTACTGCTTGTCGAACCTGACGCCTGAACATAGCGATGCACGAAGTATGATAATGCTCACGGACACACGCGACGGATTTCCGCTGCAACGGTTGCTTACTCCTGTCATAAACAGCAACCGGCAAAGAACACCGCTTGTCAATGCTTACAACCCTTACAATTTCGGAATAAAAGTCTCATACGCCATTTCATCATACAAACCCAAGCGACGCAAATATTCACCTTCCTGTGGGTGCATGAGGTAAACGTATCTCGCTGTTTGACTGGTTGAGGCAATCGCACTTTTTACGCAGTGAGCGTTGCATAATTCCCGCTATCGAATGGTTGCGGGAATTTTTTTGGCACGAAAATTTGCAAATGTCAAAAAGTTTTTGTAAATTTGCAGGCGCAAAAATGCGTAAATACAGTTATGTTTAATCTATTCAACACAAATATGGCAAATCCAACACAACAATCCGGTACGATGTACAATGCTATCACGTCCGGAAGCAAGATCATCGGTACGATCATCGCGGACGGTGATATCCGCATCGACGGCACCGTAGAAGGCGAAATGCAGTGTGCAGGCAAGGTAGTAATAGGCGAGAAAGGTCTGATCAAGGGCACCGTATCCTGCCAGAACGCAGAGATAATGGGTACGCTGGATGGCAAGATCGTCAACAGCCAGACCCTGGCGCTGCGTGCGACAGGAAAGATCAAAGGCGAGGTGCAGACCCAGACGCTGATCGTTGAACCGAACGCACAGTTCAACGGCTCGTGCCAAATGCCGGCAACACAGAGCAAACCTGCCACAGGGAAATAAAAACGAACACGGAAACATACGGAATATACATTACTCTGTGAAAATCCGTGAAAGTCCGTGTAGAATAAAATCAGATTATGCGAATCAAACCATTCAGGGGTATACGTCCCCCAAAGGCGCTTGCCAAGCAGGTGAGCAGCCGTCCGTACGACGTACTGGATTCAGCGGAAGCCCGCGCCGAGGCAGCGGGTAACCCGATGTCGTTATACCATATCATCAAGCCGGAGATCAACTTCGAGCCCATGGCTGACGAACACGATCCGCGCGTATATGAGAAAGCGGCGGAGCAGTTTAGGCTGTTCAAGGACAAAGGCTGGCTGGTACAGGACGAGCAGGAGCGGTACTACGTGTATGCCCAAACTATCCCTGACGGTCACCCGCTGGCGGTGAACGGCAAAGGTCGTACGCAGTATGGATTGGTAGTGGCTGCGTGGGTGGACGACTATTTGGAAGGTCGCATCAAGAAACACGAGCTGACGCGTCGCGACAAAGAGGACGATCGTATGCGACATGTGCGTGTGAACAACGCGAACATCGAGCCGGTGTTCTTCGCCTACCCTCACCGCAGCGATCTGGACGCTATCGTTGCCCGCGTGACGAGCACAGAGCCTGAGTATGATTTCGTGTCGGATCATGACGGTTTTCGCCACACGCTGTGGGTGATCAGCGATCCGGCTACGATAGCCACGATCACACGCATCGTTGGAGATATACCTGCGATGTACATCGCTGACGGTCACCACCGCAGTGCAGCCGCAGCACGAGTGTGTCAGGAATTAAAGGAAGAGAGAAGACAGACCGCTGGAAGCACCCCACAGCATGTTATTTGTGGGGACCCCGCTACGCTGACAGAAGAGAGAAACCAGATGCCTGAGTATGAGTTCTTTCTGGCAGTATGCTTCCCCGACAACCAACTCTATGTGATGGATTATAACCGCGTGGTGCGCGACCTGAACGGCCTGACTCCCGAGGAGTTCCTGCAGAAGTTGGAGCAAAACTTCCTGGTGGAGGACAAAGGCACAGCCATCTACCGTCCGGAAGCATTGCACACGTTTGCGTTGTACATGGCAGGCAAGTGGTACAAACTGACTGCCAAACCCGGCACGTACACCGATGATCCGATAGGCGTGCTGGATGTGACCGTATCGAGCAACCTGATACTGGATCAACTGCTCGGTATCAAAGACCTCCGTTCGGACAAACGTATCGACTTCGTGGGCGGCATACGCGGCCTGCAAGCCTTACAAGACCGTGTGGACAGCGGCGAGATGGCTATGGCGCTGGCACTCTACCCCGTGACCATGCAGCAGATCATCGACATAGCCGACAGCGGCAACATTATGCCGCCTAAGACCACATGGTTCGAACCCAAACTCAGGAGCGGACTCGTGATACATGAGTTGGGTTGAGAGTTGAGCGACATTCCCCGGCCCCATCCCAGAAGGGGAGGTGGGTTGAGAGTTTAGAGTTTAGAGTAGTTAATAAAGTAGATAGTTGAAAAGTTATAACTTTTATATATTCGTATTGTTGGCTGCATTGCTGTGCTCATGCAGCATACAGAAGCGTGTGAAGAAAGCCGACAAGAAGTACGAGATCGGCGAATACTACGATGCCGCTCAGATCTACAAGCAGTGCAACAAACGTATCAATGCCAAGAAGCAACGCGAACTCAAGGCACATGTCAGTTTTCGCCAAGGTGAGTGCTGCCGTATACTGAACGACACCAAAGCCGTTAGCGCCTACGCCGCAGCAATCAAGTACAAGTACCCGGACAGCATCGTGTATCTGCGTCACGCCGAGGCACTGATGTACCAAGGCAAGTATAAGGATGCGGAGAAGTCGTTCACAACCTATCTGGAGTCGCACCCCGACGATTACCATGCACAAGCCGGCGTGTATGCCTGCCAGAAAGTAGGCGAGTGGAAGACCGTTCCCTCGCGCTACAAGGTGCAGGTAGCAAAGGATTTTGCTGCCAAGCGTTCGTCAAGTTTCGCACCGGCATTCATCGGCGACAATCCTGATGCGCTGATGTTCACCACCAACCGGCAGGAGCGCACCAAAGGCAAGCAGAAGAAAACCGTTCGTCCGAGTCCCGTGACCGGTCAGCAGTTGTTCAAACTCTACTCAGCCCGCAAGAACGCCTCGGGTAAGTGGGAGGACATCGAGCCTGCCGAAGGGTTGTACGGCGAGCAAGAGGCAGACGCAAAAGCCGAGAACGACAGCACATCCAACGGCAAAGCCGCACCGGCTGAGATGGGCGTGTGCTGCTTCAGCCGTGACGGCAAAACGATGTACTTCACCTACTCGCGGCCGGTGAACGGTCAGGATCTGGGCGCACGCATCTACACCTCAACCCGCGCTTCGGGCGAGTGGAGCGAACCGCAGGAGCTGGTGCTGTTCAAGGACAGCAGCATAACCGTAGGTCATCCCGCACTGAACGCCACGGGCGACACGCTGTATTTCGTATCCGATGCACCGGGAGGTTATGGCGGCAAGGATATATGGTTTGCGGAGTACGACGGCACAGAGTGGTCAATGCCCATCAACTTGGGCAAGCAGATCAACACCTCCGGCGAGGAGCTCTACCCCACCATACGCAACAACGGCACACTATACTTCGCCTCCACCGGTCACCCGGGCTACGGCGGATTGGATATCTTCAAAGCCGAGCGCGACACAACAGCCGTGGACAGCATTAGCGGCCTAGGTTGGGCGGTATATAACATGGGCGCACCGTTCAACACCAACGGCGACGATTTCGGTATAACGTTTGCCGGCAACGAGGAGCAGGGCTTCTTCTCCTCCAACCGCGGACAGCGAAAAGGACTCGATCTGCTGTACAGTTTCATCCTGCCGGAGATGGAGTTCATCGTAGAAGGCACGGTGGCTGACAACAACGGCGAGCCGATAGCCGACGCCTCGATCCGTCTGGTGGGAAACAACGGCACGAACACCAAGCTGCAGGTTCGCCGCGACGGCACGTACAAGATCAAACTGCAAAAGGACACGAAGTACGTCATGCTCGGCACGGCACGAGGCTACCTGAACCAGAAGCAGGAGCTGAACACTCTCGGGCTGAAGGACAGCAAGACCTATACGCAGGACTTTACCCTGTCGCCTATCAGCAAGCCCGTAACGATGGATAATATCTTCTACGAGTTCGGCAAGTGGGATCTGACACCAGCCTCGGAGACAGGTCTTGCATCGCTCGTCAAACTGCTGAGCGATAACCCGAACATCACCATCGAGCTCTCCGCCCACACCGACTATATAGGCAACGACGCAGCGAACAAAGAACTATCCGCCAAACGTGCACAGAGCGTAGTGAACTACCTGATCAGCCACGGCATAGAACGCGAGCGACTGACGCCAGTGGGCTACGGCGAGGAGAAACCTGTGGTGGCGGACGCAGCGCTGCACCAGAAGTACAAGTTTATTCCTGTTGATCAGGAGCTGACCGAAGAGTTCATCACCACCCTCAATGCCGAGCAGCAAGACATCTGCAACCAGATCAACCGCCGCACGGAATTCAAGGTGCTACGGACAACGTATAAGTTGTACTAATATATCAGCCAAGATTGGCTGATTCACCCTATACTGCAATGAAACAATACTTAGAACTTTGCCAGCGTGTGCTCAACGAGGGCGTACAAAAGACCGACCGCACCGGCACAGGCACGATCAGCGTGTTCGGTCACCAGATGCGTTTTCACATGGCAGACGGTTTTCCGCTGCTAACTACGAAGAAACTGCACTTGAAGTCTATCATTTACGAACTGCTATGGTTCCTGCAGGGCGACACGAACGTCCGTTACCTGCAAGAGCACGGTGTGCGTATATGGAACGAATGGGCGGACGAGAACGGCGACCTGGGACCCGTATATGGCCATCAGTGGCGGTCGTGGCCCGACTACAAAGGCGGCACGATCGACCAGATTAGCCGGGTGGTGGATATGATCCGCAAAACTCCCGACTCGCGCCGGCTGATTGTCAGCGCATGGAACGTGGCAGAAGTGGATACAATGGCTCTACCGCCGTGCCACACCTTGTTCCAGTTCTATGTGGCGGACGGCAAACTCAGCCTGCAACTCTACCAGCGCAGCGCGGATATCTTCCTGGGTGTGCCGTTCAACATTGCCTCCTACGCCCTGCTGCTGCAAATGATGGCACAGGTCACAGGATTGGAGTGCGGCGACTTTGTCCACACCTTCGGCGATGCACATATCTACCTCAACCATCTGGAGCAGGTACGTCTGCAACTCACCCGGGAGCCGAGACCGCTGCCAAAGATGCTGATCAACCCCGACGTGAAGTCGATCTTTGACTTCCACTACGAAGATTTCACACTAACCGATTATAACCCGCACCCGCACATTGCGGGCGTGGTGGCAGTGTAGTTCTATCTACTATCCGACTTTATTAAACTTTCAACTATAAACTGCTCTCAACACTAAACTCTAAACACTAAACAAAAATGGTATCCATTATTGTAGCAATAGCTGAGAATTACGCTATCGGCAAGCAAGGCGGGCTGTTGTGTCACCTGCCGGCAGACCTGCAACACTTCAAGCAAATCACCCAAGGTCACACGGTGATCATGGGCGAACGAACCTATCTGTCGCTGCCCAAACACCCGCTGCCTAACCGCAAGAACATCGTGATCAGCGACAATCCTGCGTTTAATGATCCGCAGGCTATCGTGGTGCGTTCGATACCCGAGGCACTCAAGCACGTGGATGCCAACGAAGAAGCGTTCATCATTGGCGGGGGAATGGTGTATAGGCAGTTCATGACGATTGCCGACAAACTGTATATCACCCATATCCACCACACGTGGCAAGATGCCGACACGTTCTTCCCCACGATTGAACCTGCTGTATGGCAACAAACCGCTGCCGAGCGCCACGAGGCAGACGAGAACAATCCCTACCCCTACACCTACGCTGAGTATGTGAGGAGATACAAGGCATTATAGGCTTTGAGTGCAAAGCACGGTCTTTCTTCTTTGAGTGAGTGCAGCGAACGGTCTTTCGACTATCAACAGGTTTTGGCACGGTTATTGCAACGGTAGGAGAAAACACTAAAATTTCTGAATTATGAAAAGATTGAGTATTGTATGTATAGCAGTGCTGAGTAGCATCTGCCTTTGGGCTGCGCCTTACACAGCCAAGATTGAGCACGTAACCGTGTTCACCAACGGTGCGGAGATTCAGCAGCGCGTGTCGCTGCCGTTGCAGGCTGGCGACAACACAGTGGTGATTGAGAACATTTCACCGAACATCAACGAGCAGTCGTTGCAGATAGCCTTGGGCGGCGGAGTGATCGTGCAGAACTATGCTTTCTCGACCGACTATCTGAGTGCCGACAAGCGTAAGATGAACACCGCCGCACTGGAGGATAGCCTGAAAATGGCGCAGGACGCCCAGGCAGATGCCGAGCGACGCATCAGCACGCTCACACAGATGCAAACGCTGCTGCAGGCTGGCGTCAACAGCAGCCTGACGGCTAACACGGGTGTCACCACTGCCACGATTGACAAGAACCTGCAATATTTCCGCACCAACGCGCTCGAACTCGCCAAGCAACTGGACGCCACCAAGGCTGAAAAGGCTAACATCGACAAGCGCATCAAAGCCCTGCAACAGCAGATTCGCGAGACAGGCGGACTGAAGATCGGCAAATCGGGCATTGTTACCCTGCAGGTGAACTCACCCAAGAAGCAGACGATCAACGCCGGAGTGACGTACTTCACATACACCGCACACTGGTTCGCAACCTACGACCTGAACATCACCGATCTGCACTCGCCTGTCGGGCTGGTAATGAAAGCCCATGTGACACAGACAACAGGATTGGATTGGAAGCAGGTCAGTCTGACTCTGTCCACCGGCTCACCCGCACGCAGCAATGCTGCACCCGAACTGGGCACATGGTGGCTGCAGCAGCAACATAACGTGTACCGCAGTGCCAAAACAATGGCATTGGGCACTGCCAACTTCGCCGTGATGGATATGGCGGCAGAAGAAGATGTGGCATTCGAAGCACCGGCTGCATCTATTCAGAACTACGTAGCCCAGAGCGAGCAGGCACTGAGCGTGGAGTATGCAATCAGTCTGCCATACACCATTGACGGCAATGGCAAGGAGCAGATCATAGCCCTGCAGGAGCGACAACTGAAAGACGTAACGTACAACTACTACGCCGCACCCGCTCTGGACGAGCAGGCGTATCTGGTAGCATACATCAACGGCTGGCAAGAGCAGCAACTGCCTGACGGCAGAGCCAACCTCACCTACGCAGGCACATATTTCGGCGAAACGATGCTTGCCGCCAACAGCAACGAGGCACGCGTACGACTCACACTGGGCGACGACAAACAGATCAAGATCAAACGCGAGAAAACCGCCCACAACAGCAAGACCAGCGGCAGCAACACACAAGTAACGTACACCTTCACCACAACCGTGCGAAACGACAAACGTGAGGCGATAAACCTCACCCTGAAAGACCGTTACCCCGTTAGTACAGCTAAAGAGATACAGGTTAGCGTGAGCGACAAGTGCACGCGCCCCACAACCGAGAACAAACAATCCGGCATACTCACCTACGAACTTAACCTCGCACCCGGTGAGACACGTACTATCGAGCTGAGTTACACCGTGAAGTACCCCAAAGATTGGAGAATAAACTTATAATACCGTCAGCCAAACTTGGCTGACAATACATCACCCCACTCAACAATGAAAAGAACCATTTTGTACATACTACTGCTCGGCAGCACGCTGTTGTACGCCCAAGAGGCAACGCAGCAGACCGGCAGCATACAGGGTACAGTGGTAGATAGCCAATCCGGACAGATTCTGGAGATGGTAGCCGTGCAACTGTTCACCTACTCCGGCAACGACTCAACGATGGTCGGCGGTGCACAGACGGACATGGAAGGCTACTTCTACTTCATGAAAGTCAAGCCCGGCAAGTACAAGATCGTTCTTTCATCGTTGGGCTACAACACGCGGATCGTTCCTGTCGAACTGACTGCTGACAACCTGTTCCGCGAGATGGGTAAAATCAGCCTCACCGAAAACGTGCAGGCGTTGGCGGAGATCGATGTGAAAGGGCACGCTGCGGAAATGACTGTCAAGGGCGATACCATCGAGTACAACACCAACGCCTATAGGATGGAGGAAACAGCGGTGGTGGAAGATCTGCTCAAGAAAATGTCAGGCGTAACGGTGGACAAAGAAGGCAACGTGACCGTCAACGGCGAGACAATCAAAGCCGTGCGCGTGGATGGCAAGAAGTTCTTCGGCGATGATGTGCAGACTGCCACCAAGAATATACCTGCCGACATGATCGAGAAGATCCAGGTGCTGGACGAGAAGAGCGAGACGTCAAAGCTGACAGGATTCGAGGATGAAGAAAGTTCGCGCGTGATTAACCTCACTCTCAAGAAAGACCGCAAGCAGGGTCTGTTCGGCAACTTTAATGGCGGCTTGGGTGCCGACCTCGTGACGGATGATGGCAAGTGGTTCAACTACAGCAACCCGGCTTTCGGGGCTACGGCTGCCGACAGAACGAAGCACTTCTTTCAGAATGATTTCCGCTACTCCGCAGGGTTGTTTATGAACATCCTGTCGGAGAACAGCCAGAGCACGATCATCGGCAATGCCAACAACACCAACGAGATCCGTATGGGACGCGGGCGAGGCGGCTGGGGCGCCAACAACCAGGGCATAACCTGGGCGGAGAATATCGGCGTGAATACGAACATTGACTTCAGCAGCAACGTGCCGGGACTGTTGTTCGGCGGTGACGGACAGTTGGCGCACTCGTCCAACAACACCCAGGCTCTGTCGAAGAAAGACACCTACTCCAAGGGAAGCAACTACCTGCAGAACGAAACATCTGGATCGCTCGCCAACACATGGGACGCCAACCTGCGACTCGAACTGGAGTACACTATCGACACCGCAAACAAGGTGCTCATACAGCCGCAAATGAGTTACACCAACACCTGGCAGGACGCAGTTAATAGTTATGTGAACGGGCAATATACCGAAGGTTCGGACACCACAATCATCAGCAACGGTAGCCAGACCAAGAACAGCAACAGTCAGGACATCAGCGGCAAGATTCAGGTGATCTACACCCACTCGTTTGCCAAACCCGGACGCAAACTGACTCTGACAGGCAATGCCGGCGTAACGAACACCAAGGGGCACACCGATACCTACGCCTACGACAATCTGGGCGACAGCATTCTGGTGAACCAGTACACCAACAGCGGCAATACATCGGTCAACTACAGCCTCCGCGCCTCGTTTATCGAACCGCTATACAAACGCGAACACCTGCTGGAGATCGCTGCACTGCTGAGCGGCAACAACCGCACCTCTAACAAGAGCCAGTACGACATTGGCGCAACGGACACAACATACAACAACGACTACAGCAACCACCTGCTCAACGACTTTTACACCGAGCAGGCTGAACTGAACTACCAGTGGAAGCACGAGAAGTTCAACCTCACCGCAGGCGCCAAAGGACTGTTCTCGCAGACGCGCTCGCGTACTTATTACGGCGCACCGGGCGCATACGTGTTGCAGCGCGACACACTGCTGAACGTGTTCAACATTTCGCCGAACGTGAACTTCCGATACAAGTTCGGCAAGAAGGAGTTTGCACGAATCCGCTACAACGGCACCACGCAGCAACCTACGATCAGCCAACTTGAGCCCGTGCGTAACAACTCCGACGCAATGAACGAAACGGTCGGAAATCTCAGTCTGAACCCTGCGTTCCGGCATAGCCTGCACCTGATGTACTCGAAGTTCGACCAGGAGCAGTTCTGGAGCCTGATGACCGGCTTGCACGGCAATATGACCAAGGACGCACTCGTCGGCAACACGATATACGACGAAACAGGCAAACGCTACCAACAGACAGTCAACGCCACCGACGTGCCCTACGACGTGAGTGCTGACCTGATGTTCAACACGCCGTTTGCCAACAAAATAATGCAGTTCAACACGCGCACAAGTATCAGTTATAACAGCCGCGTCAGTTACGTGTCGCGCGAGCACACCGCAGCTGAGATCGCAGCAATGATTGCTGCCGACAACCTCGCATTAGGCGACAAGTCGCTGACAGGCAACCTGCAGGTGAACGAAAATCTCACACTCCGACTCACCCACGACATTGTGGACATTGGCGTTGTAGGTGCGTTCAACTACAGCCGCACGCAGAACAACCTGAGTGCCGCCACGCTGAGTAACGTGTTCCGCTGGTCGGTCACAGGAGATATAACGTTCAACCTGCCCAAGTCGTGGAAGATAGGTGCCGATTGCGGATATACCGCGCGTTACGGCTACGGCTTCTCCGACCCCGACGAGGTGGTGCTCAACGCCAATATTTCCAAGAGTTGGTCGAACGCCACACTCACACTCAAGGGCTACGACCTGCTCAACCAGAAGAAGAGCATCGTGCAAGTCATCGGTGAGAACTATGTGCAATACAAGGAGTATAACTCGCTGCAGACCTATGTCATGCTCACGTTTACCTACAAACTGAATAGGATGGGCGGACTGAAAGCCAAAGGTATGGCAGGGCATATTCAAGAGATGATGGAAACCGGCAAGACGCCGGGCAAAGGTGGCGTGCCGCCCATGGGACCACCGCCGGATAGATAATTGAAATGAAAAAACTATAAAATACTATAATGCTGAATCTACTGTATATAACTTGGGACGTTGATCCTATCCTCCTTCACTTCGGTGACGGAGGAATACGCTGGTATGGCTTGCTGTGGGCAATTGGCTTGTACCTGTGCTATCTGGTTCAGGTGCGCCTGTACAAACATGAGAATTGCCCCGAAGAATGGGCAGACAAGATCTTCCTTTGGATGGCTCTGGGCGTTATTATCGGTGCCCGTATAGGGCACTGCTGGTTCTACGAATGGCACGATGTCACCCTACCTTGGATGGCTAACTACTGCCGCGCAATGAACATCAGCACCGAGCCTATCCAACTCTTTGCCTGGACGTTCAACTACCGCAACCCGTACATCGAACACCCCTTCTACCTGTTCAAGATTTGGGAGGGCGGACTGTCGTCACACGGCGGTGCGATAGGTCTGTTCACCGCCGCTTGGCTGCTCAACAAGAAGCACTTCAGCAAGGAGCCTAAGTTCCACACCTCGATGATCTGGATTCTCGACCGCCTGTGCATTGGCGTAGGTATAACAGCCACACTTATTCGCCTGGGCAACCTGATGAACTCCGAGATCTACGGCGGACCGACAGACCTGCCTTGGGGATTCATCTTCGTACGTGACGGTCAAACTGTACCCTGCCACCCTACGCAGATCTATGAGATGCTCTACTGTATCGTGGCGCTCATCACAACGCAGGCTATGTATCACTACGGCAAAGCCTACCGCCGTGAGGGACTGCTGCTCGGTACGTTCCTGCTCATCGTGTTCGTCACTCGCTTCCTGCTGGAGTTCATCAAGAACGACCAGGAGGCTTTCGAAGCCGGACATCTGCTGAATATGGGACAACTGCTCAGTATTCCGTTTATCCTGCTGGCAGGCTGGCTCGTAGTACGCGCCTTCCGCCGACCGATGAATCCCGACACAGCTACAAATTGAAAAGACAAAAGGTACATAGTATATTGAAGAGAGGACTTGTAGCCCTTTCTGTTTTCATTTTTCAATTTTCAACTCTACACGCTGACGACACGCTTGTCGTTATGCATCAGTACGCCGATACGCTCAAATTGCAGGACGCGCAGCAGACCGTTCAGTTCAACGACGACGATATGCTGCTTGCGCTCATTGCCGAGCAGAGCAGGCTGATTGCCGACTCACTGGCAGCCATTGATAGCACACAGATGGATAGCCGCGAGGCTATGCAACGCCTGCAGGCTATGCAGGACAAACTCCGCCGCGACTCACTCTACATCGACTCGCTGCGCATCGAGGCTATCCGGCAGGAAACACAGCAGATAGCGCACGACATCGGCGTACAAACCGAGGTACAGGACATACGTATCGAGAAGCATATTTTCCGCGATGAAGAAGAGGACAAAGCGGATATCCGCCGCGCCATACAGCAGCAGTATTCGCCATGGTTCAAGGAGGCACGCACACTCGTGCAGTTCACCCAGAACTATATCTCGCCCAACTGGTACAAAGGCGGCAACTCCAGCCTGGCAATGCTCGCCATCCTCAAGGGTGATATCAAGTACAAGAAGGGCAACTTCGTATGGGAAAACACAGGCGAGTGGCGAATGGGTCTTTCCACAACCGGTAAAACAGATACCGTACACAAGGTCAATGTCACCGACGACCAGTTCAAGATCTACTCCAAAGCAGGATATCAGGTCTATAGCAAGTTGTTTGTGTCGGCTGCCGTGGATTTTCAGACCACACTTCTACCCTCCTGGAAGACTAACAGCCAACAACTCAAGTCAGGACTGATGACACCTATCCGCTTCAACATTACTGCCGGTCTGGATTACAAGCCTGTTGATTGGGTGACAATCAACTTCTCGCCGGTTAACTTCAAACTGGTGCACGCCGCCATAAGCGACTCGCTACGCGTGCAAGTGACGGATTTCGGTATCGACAAGGGCAACAAAACCCTGGCTGAACTCGGTAGTTCGTTGCGCGTGGAAATGAAGTACAAACCCTTGCGAGAGATCGAACTCTACAGCCTGCTGTACTTGTACACCAACTACCGGCAGGTGGAGTTCGATTGGCAGATCGAGGTGGACTTTATTATCAACCGCTTTCTGTCCACCCACCTCACGCTGCATCCGCGATTCGACTCTACAGTCAAATCCAGTGAACCGCAGCACTTGCAGTTCAAGGAGTTACTGTCCATCGGTTTCAACCACCGGTTCAGATGATCCTGATTAATTCATCAGCCAAACTTGGCTGATCCAGTATATGAGACGTTATCTACAAATAATCATTGCCCTACTCTGCCTCAGTGCCGAGTTGTGCGCTGCGGATTATATCGGCCGCGTAGTGGACGAGAAAGGCAAACCTGTCGGTTACGCTACCGTCTATATGGCAGACGATCCGGTTATCGGCACCGCTACCGCCAACAACGGACTGTTTCACCTCTCCACCGATCTGCCGCCCTACGCCGAACTCATCGTGTCGTTCATCGGCTACGAGAAGCAGACCCTGTTCCTCAAAGACCTCTCCGCTACCGATGGCTCGCAGGCTGCCGACACCACCGTGATTGTGCTCAAAGAGCAGCCTATACACCTCGAAGAGGTGGTGATTGCCGCCAAACCGCAGAAGCAGAAGAACAAACGCAAGCGCACACAGGAGTTGCTCGCTGCCGTCTATGCTCAGATGCAATCTGACTTCCCGCTCACCACCACAGGCTATCAGATTGTCAGCGACGTACGCATGGACGCAGAGGACGAGCCCTGGGGAATGGAGCAGATGATCGCACGCGTGATCGTTATGCCGCAGCAGGGACATATAGTCAAGGATCCGCGCAACGGCAAACGCTCCGTTGTGCCTACCGACTCCTCGCAGTTCGATGGCAAGTTTTGCAAGCGTTATGTTGATGCGTCTATCCGCGCCCTGGCAGATACCATACTTGCCGGCGACAAGATCGATGCGGTCCACCCCTACGCACGCAAGGCGGCTAACGCCGTGGACTCAGGAGTAGTTGTACACCGCGCGCTGTGGAGCATGGGAAACATTGTGTTTGATTTCGTCAACACGATGAAAGATGTCAACCGCTGGCAGGTCAGCAACGAGAGCGAAGGCGAGACAGTGCTCACGTACACCGAGAAGCAGAACATCCTCGGCATTTTTATCTATCGGATGCAACGCCATTACATCCTCAGCAGCGACGATCTGCGCGTGTTGCGGTTTGCCGAACGAGCACATGTTGAGTTCAATATACCCTTTGGCTACAAAGTCAAACCCCAAGAGATGCAAATGCTCAACCTGCTGAACATGGGCGAGAAGCAGATCGAGCAGTACCGCATACGCAAGGTGCACGCCGACATCAGCCTGAACACCCTCTATCAGGAGCGTGACGGACACCTGTACATTCTGGAGAAGAACCTCCTGTCCGACGCCACAATCATCGGCAAGCGCAAGGACCGCAAGCCTACCGGCAGAGGCACGATTGAAACGAAAGACACTATACCCCTCAACATCCGCGCCACACAGCGCGTAACCTCCCTGCAGACCGAGGATGTACATCCGCTGCCATCCAAGCAGATACACAACCGCGTCCCTCGCACCATTGTGCCGATTTACAATTGATTCATAACAAATACCAACATACTACTATGGAAACAAAAGACCTGTACAAAGCAGCCGACAATCGCTATGACAACCAGCAGATGTACACTTTCTGCGGGCATAGCGGAGTGATTCTCCCCAAGTTGAGCCTGGGCTTCTGGCACAACTTCGGTAGCGTTGACCCCTACGAGCGCAGCCGTGCTATCACGCATTATGCCTTCGACCACGGCATTACGCACTTCGACCTCGCGAACAACTATGGTCCCGTTTACGGTAGTGCCGAGGAGACCATGGGAAGACTCATCGACGACAGTTTCCGCCCGTACCGTGACGAACTTTTTATCTCTACCAAAGCCGGCTACGACATGTGGCCCGGACCGTACGGCAACGGCGGTTCGCGTAAGTACCTGATGTCGAGTCTTGACCAGAGCCTCAAGCGCATGCACCTCGACTATGTTGACCTGTTCTACAGCCATCGTTATGACCCGAATACGCCTATCGAGGAGACCTTGCAGGCACTTGTGGATATAGTACGCGCCGGCAAAGCGTTGTATGTAGGTATCTCCAACTGGCCGCTGGAACAACTGCGCAAGGGCTACGACTATCTGGCACAGCGCGACGTACCCCTGCTCATCTATCAGGGCAAACTCAACCGCCTGTGGACCGAACATATCGACAACGGACTCCTCGCCTTCTGCCGCGAGAAAGGTATAGGTTATATCGCCTTCTCGCCCCTGGCACAAGGCTTGCTGACCGACCGCTATATCAACGGTATACCTGCCGACTCGCGCATGGCAAAGGGTAAGTTCCTCCGCGCCGAGCAACTGACCGATGAAGTACGCGCCAAGGTTGCTGCCGTACGCGTGGAGGCTGCCGAGCGGAAGATCACTACCGCACAGCGTGCCTTGGGCTGGATATTGGAGCAGCCGGGCGTGACATCCGTACTCGTAGGTGCCAGCAGTGTCGAGCAGCTGCAGGATAACCTCGCCGTAGTGCAATAGTACAAACCTTCCGGCTGGCGTGCTACAGTACATCCATACGGGAAATATTAACCAATTATTTATATGAAAACACACTACTTATACACACTCCTACCTGCGATGTGCCTGACGGTAGCACTTCTGACTGCCTGCACACCGCGCGAACAAGCCGTACGGCAAGAGCGTCTGCTCACCGATTGGCAATTCACACAACTCGACTCTGCCGACCAACCTACCGGCGAAGGTTGGCACAACGTCCGTATCCCGCACGATTGGGCGATAAGCGGCGACTTTGACCGTAACAACGACCTGCAGAAAGTGATCGTTGTCCAGAACGGCGAGAGCGAAGCCACATGGAAAACCGGACGCAGCGGTGGACTGCCGTGGATGGGCAAAGGACATTACCGCACACGCATCAAGGTGGACACAACGCGCTGGAACACGCTGGTCTTCGACGGAGCAATGTCACACGCCGATGTCTATATCAACGGCGAGGAGGTCTGCTACTGGCCTTACGGCTACAACACCTTCGACTGCTATATCCTGCCGCAACTGCTCAACGGCGACAGCGTGGACATTGATGTCTTCCTGGAGAACAAACCGCAGCAAAGCCGTTGGTATCCGGGTGCAGGCTTGTACCGCAACGTACACCTGATCAGCACCAACCGTATCCATGTGCCTACGTTCGGCACGCTCGTTCGTACGCCCGAGGTGAGCCCGGAGCGTGCCACAGTAACCATCGCTGTTGAGTTGCAGGACGGAGTGGACCCTACTACAGAAGAGAAGGCTGGCGTGGAAATCATCACCGACATCCTCTTCAATGGCAAGGTTGTTGCTACCATCACCGGTCAGGAAGGATGCACAGAGATTCAGGATCCGCAACTCTGGTCGCCCGAGACGCCTAATCTATATACTGCACGTACACGCGTCTATCTATCAAACAGCAAACATCAAACATCAAACATCAAACATCAAACATCAAACATTATTGACGAAGTCAATACCCGTTTCGGCATACGCAGTATCAGTTTTACGCCCGAGCACGGCTTCCAACTCAACGGACAGACGCGTAAGTTCAAGGGCATATGCAACCACCACGACCTCGGTCCGCTCGGCGCCGCTATCCACAAGGACGCACTGCGTCACCAGATTAAGATGCTGCAGGATATGGGCTGTGATGCCATTCGCACCAGCCACAATATGCCCGCACCCGAACTCGTCGAACTATGCGATGAGATGGGTATGATGATGATGATTGAGCCGTTTGACGTCTGGAACCACGGCAAGACCGATAACGATTACCACGTAGAGTTCAACGACTACTGGCGTTTCGACATAACGAACATGGTTAAGCACTACCGCAACAACGCATGCGTCATGCTCTGGTCGAGCGGCAACGAGGTCTGGAACCAGGTGCTGCCCGATGGTATAGGCATAGTAACCGACCTGCAGGCTCTGTTCCACGAGTTGGACCCCACACGCCCTGTTACCAACGGAATGGATCAGGCGATGTATATCATCCACAACGGCTTTGGTGCAACGGTCGAACTGCCGGGACTGAACTACCGCACAGGGCGTTACCACGAGGCGTACGAGCACCTGCCCCAGAAGATGATCCTCGGCTCAGAGACAGCCTCTACCGTCAGTAGCCGTGGCGTATACAAAACGCCCGCTATCCTCAAGGATTTTGCACTGTATGACGACCATCAGTCCAGCGGCTACGATCTCGAGTACTGCCAGTGGTCGGGACTGCCCGAGCAGGATTTTCAGTTGCAGGACGATTATTCATGGACCTTGGGTCAGTTCGTCTGGACAGGCTTCGACTACCTGGGCGAGCCCTCGCCGTACGACACCGACGCCTGGCCGAGTCACTCCTCGTACTTTGGTATCATCGACCTCGCCTCGCTGCCCAAGGACCGCTATTACCTCTACCGCTCGCAGTGGAACAAACAGTCGCCTACCCTGCACCTGCTGCCGCACTGGAACTGGCAGTCCGGCGACCTTGTGCCCGTGTTCTGCTACACCTCCTACCCTGCTGCCGAACTGTTCGTCAACGGCAAGAGTTATGGCAAGTTGCGTCACGCCACGCCGGAGGAGTGTGCTCGCCTGAAAGCAGGCGAGACGATTCAGGGTGTGAGCCGTATGCCTCAGGTAGCAGACTTCACGCCTCCTGTATGGGGTTCATTGCCTATGCCCGAACTGCTGCCGCGATACAGGCTCATGTGGTTCGATGTGCCGTTCGAGCCGGGCGAACTGAAGGTCGTAGCCTACGATACCGATGGCAAGGCGGTAGCCGAGCAGGTTATCCGCACCGCGGGCGAACCAAACCATCTGAAAGTCATCTGGGCTAACCAAGACGAGAATCCCGACGAACTGTGTTATATCACCGTCCGCGTGGAAGACAACGCCGGCAATCTATGCCCGAACGCAGCCGACCTGATCCGCTACGAGGGCACAGGCTTCGTGGCTGCCGCCAACGGCGACGCGGCTTGTCTCGACCGCTTCGTTGAGCCGCAGATGCACGCGTTTGCCGGACAGTGTACGTTCATTCTTCGCCGTGGCAGCCACGGCACCTTCACCGCCAACGGCCTGACCGCCGCTACAGTCAAACTGTAAAACCTGCGCGTGCATCCCTTCATCTGTAAGATGCACGCTTGCATTCCATCGGCCGCAATATGCACGCCTGCTACACACCACACGCCACTCTATCATCGGAGTGGCGTGTTTGCGTTTGTTTACCAATGTGGGAGCGATGCATCAACACAGCTGCTCTTTCTTGTTCTACAGCCGTTTCGAGGCGTCATATGATTCAATCGTCTTCGACTGTATGATCACGGTGGTGTCACCGCGTTTGACGCTGCTCGAGGTCGTGGTCACGGTGCGGGTGACGTTGCAGGCTGTCAGCATCACCGAGAGACCGATAGCCAGGGCGGTGAGCAGGGTCAACAGGATTTGTTTTACATACTTCTTCATTGTGGTAGTTTTTTTTTGAGGGTCAACAATTATCAACCATTACCAACCATTTGTCGCTCCTTTAGTCGCGATTGCTGCTGTAGTCAAAGCGAACACCGTGAGCACGTAATTGAGGTTAATTGAGGATAATTGTTGACCTGTCTTGATCATCGTAATCGTGGATAATTGAGGATAATGGTTGACTCACCTTATCCACCAATCTCCGCTGCACAGATGTGCCACAGGTACTGACGCATGGTCTTGTAGCCTCCGGCGGTATCTTTCTGCGCATTGAACGCTGCCAGATCCTCGGCTACATGTGCCAGATCCTTGCGGCGCAACGCCACTGCCTTGCAGATTGCACCGAATCGTGTACGCTGTGCACGCTCATCGGAGGTGACAGGAGTGCTGCGGTCGTACGCATCAGCAGGTTTCACGTAAGCACGGGTGCAGTTCGGGTTCGTGGTCGCTGCCTCGCGGTGCGTACCGATCAGGTAATCGCCGTGCGAGTGACCGTCCTGTTTCTTCGGCTTCGTCAACGCACCTTTCACGTAATCGATTGCTGAGTTCCATTTTACAATTGCCATAGATTCAGTTACGATTTGTTCATTTACCATGTACGATTGGGTATTTGGTAAACTTCCTCCCCGTAACGGGAGCTTTAGTATGTCAAAGATCGCTGCGACATGTTGTTCACGCAGATGCCGCTTGCTGCGTTTTAGAGAGGCCCTTCTATATTATAGCCTTTTCTTAATAGCCTTCAGCCTTTCAATTGCGCGTGCAAGGTACTGATGTACAGTTGGTTGCGAAATTTTCAACTTGTCAGAAATTTCTTGTTCCGTCAGGCCTTGGCAGTACAACCGCAGGATCTTTAAGGTGCGTTTGTGGTTCCGTTCCCCGGGTTGCGGATGGGTGGCATAATAGCGTAACAGCCTATCCACGCGCCGTCCGACCTGTTCGCGGTATGCAAGGTCGCTTTCGTCCGGCCGGTCATAGTTCAGCAGTTGCGTGTTGTCGCAGCACGTATAGTGTGCTTCACGTTCTGTTTGCCGTTTGTCGCGGGCGCGGTAGAACGCCACGAACGTGTTCGTGAAGTCCTCTATCTCCGCGTGTTGCGAGTGCTCATACAGTGCGATGTACGTGTCGTGCAGCAGATCGTCGTCATAGATCTTCAGGCTGCGCAGCACTTTTTTGATGTACTCCTCATGTTTGAGGTATGCTTGTGCAAATTTTTCAGGTGTCATCATTCTTATTCATTTTTTTCATTTTCCCTTTCTGCCGCATATTTGCGGCAGGGTTATTCTGGGGTCCCCGACGCAAACCAAGCCAAAGGCTGTTTGCGGTGGGGAGAGCGGAGGCAGCAGGGTCCCCGCAAGCTTGCGCAGTGGGGTGCCAGGCAGGCGTCGCCTTTATGTCGCCGCGCGACATCCGATGCGACCGCCTTGCCGAACGCGTTTTGGCCGCTTTCCTCGTGGTCATATCGTAGTCTTGCCGAGGGCTTATCGTACTACATAAATATCATTTGCAATTATTGTTGATAATGGTTGTTAATTGTTGACCACTCCCTCTCGATTGCAGTTTTCTCCGGCTGTTGTACCATGCTTGCAGGATATATTTCGCCAGTTGCTCGTCGTTGTCGGTCAGGTGCCGGTACTTGCCGTATAACCGTGCCACGCGTTTCTTTATTGCCCTGCGTTGTGCAATCGCCTCCCGCATATCGCCCATGTGCAGTTGTATCTCTGCCACGCAGCTGTTTATCACACGTTCTGCACGGGGTGTTCTCTCATCCGGAGGGGCTTTGATGTGCACGATTGTCCGGTTTCCATTCAATGTCCTGAATGTTGCCTCCCCGTATGTCCCGCTCAGTTCCTGCACCGGCTGATTGGGTTTGAATTCTACTTTTGCCATGGTCTTTCATTTTTAATTTTCCCAGTCGTTTAGTGCTCGGCGCTGTCCCGCCGAGTTTTGGTGTCCTGTGTCCGGCGCTTCCAACGCCGGAGTAGTGTCCTGTGCTCGCGATTTCATGAGCGAGTTTAGCGCATCGGTCTGTCTTCTGTCAGCGTCAGCGGTCTGTCTTCTGTCAGGCGCAGCCGGTCTCTCTTCCTCCGGCCATCCCAGCGGCTTACGGAAGAAGTACAGCGGCACCAGTGCCCCTTTTTCTTTGCTCAGATCTATTTTCATAGCACAAAATCTCCTTTTATTTCCATGTTATACATCTCCGCCTCTCGCCGCGTATATATCCCGCCTGTGCCGTTGTATATCGCCCTCACCATCGCCTCGTCAGGCATACTCCGTGCGCCGTTGTAGTTCGTCGGTTGTGCAGCCGGCAGTGCCTTGGCCGCCATGCCGATGGCATTGTCCTCGATGGCAAAATACGGGTTCGGATTGACGTACTCGCCCTGCCTGATTTTC
>ONHW01000013.1:0-84885 GCA_900317745.1 uncultured Bacteroidales bacterium
CGCCATCCGTTGCTCACGAGTAAAGCGCATTTTTTGTCGATCCATGATGTAGACTTTTTTATTGTTTCACAATGTGTCTACTTTTTTCAGGATAAGACATCTGTACGGTCAAAAGCCGATAAACAGAGGGCAAAGCATGAAGTGTCTCAACTGTATCAAGTGTCTCATGCTATTTTTTTATATACTCCATATTTAATTTTCTGAATGCGGCCTTGTTGTTGCCATTCATCGTTCCAACGAAGTGCAGTAGCTCGTGATATACCTTGTGATTGTGCCTCTGCTACGAGCGTCTTGCTCTCAAACTCTTCGGGCAGGAGAGAGAGAAGGATCTGGCGCTGGTCGAGGGGTTTGATAGCAGGGAGTTCGGTCTTCTGCGTGCCCTCGATGAGTTGATACGCCTGCGCCATGTGCAGGATGAGCTTGTTGCCGATGAGTTCTGCAGTAGCATAATCGGTGTCGGAGCAAGTAAACACTCGCTCATCGAAATCGCGAGCACAAGACACTCTGAGTGCGGATAGTATCAAGGCTATCCTCTCTATCTGTATCGCCATACGGAGCACGACGGAGTGGAAGTTCTTGCCGAGCATGCGGATGAGTGCCGGATAGGCGGACTCGAAGTGCTTGCCGAGTCGTTCGCGCTGCGAGTCGGTGAGCACGAACTCACGCGGTTGGGCGAACAACAGCTGCTCGTACAGGCGGTACAGTTGCTGCGAGGCGGCAGCCAGTATCCCTTCGGACTGTGCAGCCGGTGTGACGTACTTGCCGGAGAACGGACGGCAGTCGTCCACAATGAGTGTGAGCAGACGCGAGAAGTAACCGTTCTCTATGCCCGGCACGAGTGCGCGGTACTGGCTGAACGTGCCGGTCAGCAGCACGGACAGTTGCGGGCAAACGATAACCGACTCCTCGCGGCAACGCGTACGGGAGATAGGTTCGTGCTCGGCAGCTTTACGCAAGGCGGTGTTGTAGTTGGCTGTGGAGCTGCGCCAGACGTCGGTGATCACCGAGCCTTCCGACTCGTGGATATACCCGCGTCCGTTCTGCTTGGCGAGCTGCTTGAAGAACGCCGGGTACGTAGCATCGCCGGGTATAAGCAGCGGCGTGCACTCGTCGATAGGTCGTACGAGCTCCTGCGCCAGATTGGCTATACCTTTGCCGGAAGCCGCCGAGCCGACAATGAAACATTGCAGGTTAGGATAGTACCGCTTGGCGGATATGCCGTAGCGGAAATACAGGTTAGGCATGCAACTGCCCGAAGCGGTAAGCAGGGACAGAAGCAGCATATCCTTCTCGGCAGGCGACTGGGCAAGCGAGAGGACAGGACGGATAACTGCCGGCAGAGCGGCGTCGGAGATGTGCGGAGTGATAAGCATGTCACTCGCAGCAGATTGGTTAAGTTGGTCATTCATAATAAAAAAAAATTAAAGTTTAACATGATTTGGGAGATGTGCCCCTCTATAATATTATCACGGAATACAAGTTCTACGTTGCGTTTTCGGGCAGATTGAACAGGCATTTTCCGGCACAAGAAACAGCAGCGCGCCATCAAACGCATTGAGGGTGTGCAAGTTAAAAAAAAGTATTTGAATACTGTTTCCTTTCGGAGATATTTAGAATTTGAACTCGAAAATTTCAGTCACCACGGGTAGCGCAACGCGCAGCCACAAAAAAAAATTATCGGATTTAGCAAATAAATTTGCATTATTCTGAAAATTTTCGTATCTTTGCGTCGAAATTGGTTAATGCGCTCTATCGGTGAACACAACGACCCTACATAAGTTACAGCCCTACGAAGGTATCATCCGTTTTGTGGTGGCTATGTTGGCGGCGAACTACTTCTGGAAGTTTACCGTGATCGGCGACGAGCACGGCTACGGTGCAGTGACATGGTTCGGGCTGGACCTGACATGGTACTTCGACCGGATGACCGACCACATTGCCGGTATCCTATATACGATGCTCGGTTGGCTGGACGACAGTATCAGGCTGACCGACGGCAACCTGCTGCGGTTCATGTCAACGGGTGTGGGCGTATCCATCGTGTGGGGCTGCACGGGTATCAAGCAGTCGTTCATCTGGCTGATCATCATCCTTGCCGCGCGAGGCAGTTGGCGAACGAAGTTGTGGTACATACCTGCCGGCTGGCTGTTTGCGTACGCGTTTAACATCTTCCGCATCTTTATGGTAGCACTGCTTACGCGCGACCACCCGGAGTGGTTCGAACTGCTGCACGCGTACCTGTTCAAGTACCTGTTCTACGGCTGCTTCTTCCTGCTATGGATGGTATATGATTTACGATTTGGTGATGTACGAATTACGAATGAGTGATTAACGAATTGCCAACTTCATGTATTAAAAAACCACAAATTGCCACGAAAAAATTCACTTTTTGTGGCAATTGTTTTGGTTTTTCAAATTATTTGTATAATTTTGCAACAGGTATTTGTCTGTAGCAATCCGATTGCTATTATAATTAATAATTAATAATTAATAATTAATAAGCCTTGCCTAACGTTTTGACGTTAATAGACCAACCTAATGTTCAATTTTAAAGTTTTTAAGGTATGAAAAAAATTCTATCTCTGATGTGCGCTTTTGCGATTGTGCTTGGCGCTTATGCAACTCCGCAGCTTGCTACCAAGCGGTTGGCTGTAGAGAAACAAAAGTTTGAGCAGAAAAGTATTCCTGCTCAGAAACAGGTGAACCCCGATTTGGCTGCTCTGAAGAAAAATGCCCTCCGTGCACCGAAAGCCAAGAAGGCTGAAACCAATGTAACGCTTGTCGATGAGGTCATTGATCTCAACTTCACCACCTCGTGCTCCAAGAAATACTACGCGGATACCAAAGACTGGTACCTCGTGGCGCAAAACAGCGATTATGCTGTAGTAATGGATCTCCTGAGCGAGAATGCTGACAATATCCCTACCGGCTCTTTCGAGACCGAGGATTTTGATCTGGACTACACCGGTATCTATGATTTTGAGGTTGGCAACAGCCTAATCAAGGCTACTTCCGCTGCTGCCGAGATCTCCGTTAGCAACGACACGACCTTTATCCTTGCAGTACTCAAGTGCAATGACGGTAAGACCTACCGCGCTAAACTCTTCTACGCTGATCCGAAATTCAAAGACCCCGTAGAAGTGGCGATTGCTACTGCTACCAGTACTGACTATGGCACGGATATGTACTATACCCTCAAGAACGCAGCCGGTGACTCCATCTTCTATTTCGATATCTATAAGGATCAGTCAGCTCAGGATATTACTTTAGGTCAGACCTATACCAAAGACGATATGGATGGCTCCTATTCTTGGATGAAATTGGCAGGAACGAGTGTAACCTATCTTTCCGCTGAGTTCAAGAAGACCAAGACCGATGGTCTGGTTCGCATCGAGGCTACCGTTTCCGACAAGGAAGGCAATGTATATCACCTCGTTTACCAGGAGAAAGGCGTAGTGCCGACGGGTGAGGAAGTGACCCTCAAATTCGACTCCGCGATGGCTGTGCCGCAGTATTATGACGATGGCGCATGGGAACTCTATACCAAGCAAGGTGACACCACGGTTGCATTCGTATATGTGAACAATACCCCGACTTCAGCGGCAGGTGAATACACGGCAGAAGATTTGCAGGCTCAGTATTCCGGTATTATGTTCGGCGATGAGTATATAGCTTTCGCTTCAGGCTCGTTCAGCGTAACCGAGACCAATGCACGTATCGACCTCGCGGCTGACATGCTTGGCAAGAACGGGGTGCTCTACCATATCTCAATGTTCTTCATCAAGCCGGTTGCATCTTCGCAGGAGACGATCAGCTCGAATGAGTTGACAATTAACGCAGCTTACTTCGATTGGTACGGAATAATCACATTTGAGGCGAGCGATGCGAACAACGCAATCAGTCTGACCGTCAATGCCAACGGCAAGGGCGCTCAGATGGCAGGCGAATACGTAGCAGGTACGGATTTCAATGGAACGGTTACCCCGACCAATGGCGTAGAAACGGAAATATACAGCGGCTCGATAGTGATTGCTGTTGCTGATAACGGCGACGTAACGCTGACCGGCACAGTGCTTGGAGCGAACAACATTGAGTACACGCTGAACCTGAAATATATCAAGCCGGAGGCTATCGTCAACAACATAGAAATAACCGCGGTTGATATAACCCAAGGCAGCGGTTTTGTTCGTTATACCTTAAGTAACGCTGATTACTATTTCTTCTTCACGATCAGCCTTGCATCGGGCGAGGATGTAGAATCCGGCAAGACCTATACGTTTGCCGACGACATGGGTGCTGATACATATACCTCGTACGGTATGGATAAGAGCTACAATTACATCGACTATGCTTCCGCTACGTTCGTAAAGACAGTGAGTGCAAGCCAGATCAAGATTGAAGTATCCATCGTTGATGTTGACGGCAACACATGGAATCTGACATATACCGAAGCTGTCCCGACAGCCGTTGACGCAATCAATGCCGAGAACAATACCGTTAAGCGCATTGTATACGGTCAGGTAGTAATCGAGAAGAACGGCGTATTCTACAACATCCAGGGCACAGAGATCAAGTAATCTCTTACGCCTCACTTCAACGACAAAGGTCTGCCGAACAGCAGACCTTTGTTTTGTACCGAAGTGTCGGGAAGCGCTTTGGCGGGATAGTCCCCAAGTTAAGCAAACGGACCGAATCTTACTTTTTAAGTTTGTCAACCATTATCAACCATTACCGACAATTTGCGAAAGAGGATAAGGTGGTCAACAATTACCAACAATTACCGACAATTATATTTGGGGTCAACCATTATCACCCATTACCAACAATTTTTTCGCTCCTGTAGTCGCGATTGCTGCGATAGTCATTGCGAACACCGTGAGCAACATAATTGAGGATAATTGATGATAATTGTTGACCAAAAGAAAAAGTCTGTCAACCATTATCGACCATTACCAACCATTTTTCGCTCCTGTAGTCGCGATTGCTGCGGTAGTCATTGCGAACACCGTGAGCAACCGAATTGAGGATAATTGATGATAATTGTTGACCAAAAGAAAAAGTCTGTCAACCATTATCGACCATTACCAACAATGTTCGAGACAGGAAGAGGGTGTGCCAATTATGACACACCCTCTTTCGGCGTAGAGATATCCGGATAATCCGGACTGAAGCCGCTAATCCATTTCATCAGGATCAAAGAAACCGCCGCCACCACCGGAGTGATTAACAAGGGGTATCAACGGATCTTGCAGAAGCAAACTGCTAAAACGCATTACCTCGCTCTGAGGTACAATATAAGTCTTACGCATAGTTGTAATCATTTTCAAGTTACTAATTAACATCCCCCGCCCCCTTCTCAGAAGGGGAGGATGTTTGTATTTACCTCATCACCTCATTTCACCCGTTCTCCTTGTACTGTATATACTACATTATCACGAAGGATAAAGAGTTGTCCGTTTTGTACGAACTTGGTGACATGAGTAGCCTCCAAAGCATTTGCATCAATAGCAGTGGCAGCATCGGTAGCATCAATCACGAAGCGCACACGGCGCGACGGAGCAGGAGTAGCATCGTCCTTTGGCAATGGCAGATATGCCTTGCCGGCATTAACGATTGTACCCGAGTAGAGGAAGAATCCGCTATAGCCGAACAAGTCAGAGTGACGCAATGCAAAGATGTCGTGTGTAGCAGCCACGGCGGAGATATCCGTCTTAACTGCACACCCTACAAGGTTATTGCCGCTGAATGCAGATTCGGCTGCTTCAGCCTCATCGCTCGTAGCCAGAGTGAAGGGGTAATTGGTAGATACGCTCACGCATTGGAGCAAAGCGCCTGTATTGGCAGGAATAACATCACCTGCAGGTGTGAGTCGCAGGATCTCATCATCACCATCCTGCTCATAAACAGCCTTGTACACCGTTATACCCGAAGGCACCTTGACTGCAACCGGCGAAGCGAACGTAGCCCAACCGTCCACATTGGACTTAGCCTGATAACGGAAGAAATAGAAGTTATCAATCATCAGTTCGTTGCCACCTACAGCACCCATAAACTTGAATTGGAAGATATTGCTCAAATCAATATTGTTAGCAGCATATGCACTCAATGGTATATCGGCACTTGTCCAAGTATTCGGGGTCAGAGTGATTGTTGCAGAACCTTCTACGGGACCCGGGCTAATCGGTGTTACGTTCACTTGAGTCATGCCGGTAGAGTAAATATCCACGTGCAGGAAATCCATTGCAGAGGCGTTGATATTACCTCCGCCCCAGCTGTGCCAGCCGGCGTAGTTGAAGTTCTGCGCATAGAATACCTTGTCGTTAGGCGCAATCTGCAGCCACTCATGTTGTGTGGTTTCACCCCAACCACCGGAGTGAATGTTGCTAACCACACATGCCATTGCATCAGTAAATATAGGAAGTACATCCTTGGCATTGAAGTCCGGCACAATCGGTGCAGGAACGAACTTGGTAGTTGCATTCAGTGCGATAGGCGAAGTAGTATTGTTTGCATCATCGTATGCAACCACACTGAGGTTATATGCCGTACCCGGAGTCAGGTTATTGACGGTAATGGTGGTAGCCACACCCGTAGCAGCAGCGCCGGTAGCGAGTACCTCTTCGCCGTTCTTGACTGCGAAATTCACAGCACCGCTGTTGTCAGAGGCCTGCGCTGTAACCTTGACGGAGTAGAAACCCACTTCCGCAACCGATGCAGTAAAGGCAGTCGGAGCCTCCGTATCTACGATAGCCGTTTCACGATAGAAATATGCGTTAGCTACCCAGAAAGTCAAATTATACGCATGATCTATCTTCATTTGATATACATTGCCCCAATCGGTAACATTCGTGTATTCAGATAGATCGATATCAATGCTATTCCACTGCTGACCGGTCAAACTCTTGGTTATTCCTTGTTCTGCTCCACCCCAGATTGGCACGAAACGGATCGTTGCATCATCTGCAATCCAAATATCATAGTGCAGTTTTTCCATCATCAGGCAGTTGAGGCTGAAACCAGCTGAACCAAAGTAACCATTGGCGTTTGTGATATATTTCTTACCATAGGTTTCTTGAGTATAAATAGTACCGCCTCCCCAATCTTGATGGTTATAGTCAGCATCATACGTCGGTGAGTACATTGCTTTCACTTGATTGGCCGGCCATGTCGGTGCTGCACATGCTGCCTGTGGCGCGGTATAGTGAGCTGTGGTTGTAACGGCTACCGATTTGCTGTTAGCCGACACGTTGCCAAAGAGATCAACGGCTGTGATAACAAGGGTATAACTTGTACCACCTGTCAGACCGGTAACGGTAATTCTACCCTCTTCTGCCACGAAATTGCCGTCAAAGCTATTACCTGCATCTACAACATGATATCTCGCTATTCCGACATTATCCGTAGCACCAACTGCGATAACTGCCTGAACATCGGTGTTGCTTACCAGCGAAGCGGAACTCATGACAGGTGCTTCGGTATCCACCTCTGCGACACCCGATGCATATACGCGGAACTCACGCAGACGGAAGAAGCCGCCGGCAAATGAAGTTGCACGGAAACGCACATAACGGCCAATGCCGCTTACGTTTGTTGATTTTTCCTCACCGGCTGTTACACCCGATACGGTTGCTAATGTTACCCAAGCTGCATCATCAGCCTTATCATCAGCAGAAGGAGCCTCTATGCGCGTCTGCAGAATATAACTTGTAGCATACGCATCGTTAGCCCAAAGAGCCGTGATATTAGTCAGGTTATAAATCTGACCAAGGTCAACGATCCACCAATCCAGTGACGCAGCATGATCTCCGTATGTCACCCAAGAAGTACCATTATTACCATCATTGGCTTTATCTGCCGACTCTGCAGGATTATTATCATAATAGCCACCCTCAGAAGGTTGATTCAGAGCCAAGTTGATAGAGCTATCAAACGGCGTAGAAACTGCTACCACTATGCTGTTTTCAGACTCGTTGCCGGATGCATCTTTCACCGTGATTGTGAAGTTATAGTCTGTTCCGTACGTCAAACCGGTAATAGTAATCTTACCATCACTCGGTGTAAAGTTGGCATCAATACCATTTGTTGCATCTACCACATGGTAACGTGCTACCTCTTCGTTATCCGTTGCAGAGACGGCAATTACGGCACTGTTAACAGTGCTACTTACCAAACTTGCACTTACCATTACAGGAGCCTCTTCATCACCGCTCGTCCACTCTGTTCCATACACTTCGAACTCAAACAACTTCATACCCCATTCCGTAGCAGCCTTCGTGCTCCAGAAGCGGACGTAACGGACTTTTGTATTATTGTCCAAATCTGTCCAATAGTCGTTGCGAGCATTAATGCCTCCTGCGCCTACAAGATTGTAACCCAAATTCCAATCAGTATTGTTTTCAGAGAAATCAATGTGATACAATTCAGAGCAAGCACCCTCAAAATGCAGCGCTACCAAATCAATATTATAGAAAGCACCAAGGTCAACTACAAACCAGCAGTCATACACACGCGAGTCATCCACATTACCATTTGTCGGAGATCCTTGCCATACAGAACCCATATTACCATCCACAGCATGGAACGCATTCGTGCCATTTGGAGTATAATCTGATTGAGCGACAATCTTATTATCGGTTGATATGTTCGTACTTAATGCCAGATTTGCGCTTGTCACGCCTAAAATCTGAACTGCACTTGAACGAATTGATCCATTATAAGCAACAATGCTCGCATTACCTACTTGATCCGGAATATACGTATTACCGCTCATGTGACCAGCCGTAGTAGGAGTAATCTCATAGGATACAGTTTCGTCCATAGGATCACCTTTCTGATCTTTCGGGGTTGCTGTCAAAACTACGCCCTCACCGCCGACCAAAGCCTTGGTATCAGCTGCAGAAAGTGTAATAGATGTTAAAACAGATACACCTGAATACATAGCACGTAACTCATATAAGGAATAGCCATAATTGCTCTCTCCACGCTCTGTTCCATAGATACGTAAGTATTGAGCTGCATAGTCAAATCCCAATTCAATTGTTTGCTCATAGGGGAAGCCTGCCAGTGTTTCGCTCACATGCTTTATAGTTGTAAAGTTCGTGCCATCATCAGAAATCTGGATATCATAGGTTTTGATATATGCGCCTTCGTGAACCAATTGTACAGTATTGAATTTTTTCCTTGCACCAAAATCAACACAAATCCACTGAGGATCCACCTTGTGCTCTGATTCCCAGCGGGAACCAGTGTTATTATCAATCGCACTACCTGCTGTTCCGGAAGAAGCTATTGCAGATGCTCCGGCAGAGGCTAATGCTATATTCGCATTCTCCGTAGTAGTAGCCGTACATGCACCTACTACATAATAAATCATGTTGGCATCCGAAGTACTCATGCTCTCTGCAGTCATCTCATTACCCGGCATATTGGTGTCGCTATACAAGAAGCGCAGATACCACTCAGCATCAACAGTAGGGTTGTTAATAGTATAAGAATAACCACCTGCACCATTAGAGGTCATTGCGTAGTTACCAACACCAATAATCTGAACTTCTGCAAAATCAAGATTATATCCGGTTAGACTACGCAGATTGATTATTGCTTTGCTGTCTTCATAGTCAATCTGATAATACACATGCTTGGCTGACGGGTTACCGAAATGTCCCTTTGCACCAAAACACTCGCTTGCACGGGCTGGTTCGGGATCGGGATCATCGCCACCACTGCCCGGATCGGGATCACCACCGCCTTCACATGTATTTTCCCAATCAATATCCACATTTTGCACTGCCGTGAAAGCGACCTCACCCGGCATCATGATATATAAAGGATTATAAATCGTTCCCGGTGTTCCAGCGATATCCACGGTGATAGTTTTTTTATCATTACTTACTGTGGAATGAGGTAACATCTGGTAACCACCGACACCATTTACATTCATGTAACATCCGGCCGATAAAGCATCCATGGCATCCGTAGAGGTAAGCTTGATTTGGTAATTACCTTCTGAAACCTTGTAGGCGGAGAAATAGACCGTATGTCCTCCTGCAGTCATTTCGTAGTTGCAGTACTTAGTTCCTGCCCATCCCATCACACTTGCGCATAAGAGCGCAAAAAGAAATGTTAATTTTTTCATTGTATCAAGAATTTAAGATTTTGTTCATAATTGAATGCCACTAACATTATACCGCACACCATTCTTTTCGATGTACAGCACGCCGTTGAGCATTACTTTGCGGACAGCGGGTTGTGCTGTCTGATCTGTCAGGCCTGTTGACTCACTATTGGATGCACCGACCGTGTAATTGACATCAATACGGGCTGCATTGCCGGTATAAGCAACATAGAAGAAGAACGGCAGCAATGTTCCCTCCTCATACTCATCAGCAGTGGTATAAGTAGCGCTTTTGCCTTGCGCCTGCATAGTGCGGAAAGCGCCGTTGTTGATGTTCAGTTGCGGATTAGCACCCTCAAGATCCTTATCCCAACTGATAGCGAAGCTCAGCGTGTGATCCACATTGCGGGTAACGCTCCATGTGAACGTTGCCACCTCCATAACCTCTTTACCTGCAAAAGTGGCAGGAGTGAGGTGCTCCTCGTCCTTGAACGTAGCAGTAACCGTCACGTTGGATGCCGGCATAATGAACTTGCCTTTGCTTACATGCACTTCGTTCTCATCGGCATCGGTCACCAGCCACTTGGCAAGCTGCTTGCCTGCATCGGGCGTAGCGGTGAGAACCACCTCTGTGCCGTAAGTAGCTTTATCCACATTGGCAGCGATCATACCTCCTGATGCGGGTTGCAACACGGTGATGGTATATTCCGTAACATCGGTGGAGCATAATCCCCACTCTACATCGGTGAGCATACCAAAATTAACCTCACCCGGCATCATCACATACAGCGGTGTGTAGAAATACGGATCGGTAGCCGACGTAAACGTGAGAATCAACGACTTGTTGTCCGCGCCTTGCGTCATGAACTCGCGCAAGTCGTGGTTGCCGTCGCTGAGCGTCATGAACGAGCCGCCGAGACCGGCAAGTTCGACATCCGCCTCGATAGTCATCTTGTATGTACCGCTCAGCAGTTCGCACGTCAGGTAGATGGTGTTGTCTGCCTGTGTGAGAGGTTCTTGACAATACTGCTTCGCCGAAGCGAACATGGTCGCTGCAAGAGCAAGCGTAAGAAGTAAGATTTTTTTCATGTCAGTAAGATTTAATTGTTTTTTAGCAAGCACAGGAGGATACCATCCTCCCGTGCCTAAATAGGATTAGCGCACTACAGCACCCTGGATGGTGTAAACTACACCGTCGCGGAGGATGAAGAGTGAGCCGTTCTCGATGAACTTCGTAGCCGGAGCAGCAGCGTTGATTGCGTCAACTGCGGTGCCACCATCAACCTTGTAGAAGTACACGTTGTCAACGAACAGGCTATTGCCACCAACAGGCACATTGAACTTGAACTGGTAGATGTTGCTCCAATCGATACCTGCCGATTCGTACTCGCTGAGTGCGATATCCAGTGCATTCCACTGGCCGGGAGTAAGTGCCTTGGCAATAACTTTCTCCTTACCCGGGCTGATCGGGGTAACAGAAACTGAGGTCATTGCCTGAGTATAGACATCAACGTGGAGATACTCCATATCCGTTGCGTTGACAGCCGGGTTCAGTTCCCAACCGAGGTAGTTGAAGTTGGTGAAGTAGAACACATGGTCGCCTTCAGCCAGTTCACCGGCAGTTACCTGTGTAGATTGTCCCCAACCACCGATATTGATACCGGGACCACCATCGAGTGCATCGCAGAATACGGGCACAGCCTGTTTGCCTGTGAAGTCAGGCGTAGGAGCCGGAGCCGGTGCAGCAAGCGTCTTTGCACTAACAGCAACAGGATCGGCTGCATTGCCCGCCTCATCCTTGGCAATTACGGAGAAGTTATACTCGGTGTTCGGGAGCAATCCGGGAACAGTTACATTAACCGTTGCACCACTTGCGCCACCGGCTGTTGCATAAACGTGATCGTTGGCAACAACTTCAACCATATAAGCGCCGGAGTTATCCTTAGCCGACACAGCAAGAACTACAGAGAAGATATCTTCCGAAACTTTTGCTGCCGTTACGTCGGTCGGTTTCTCGTCGTCAACCAGAGCAGTTGTACGGTAGAAATATACGTTATCGACGCAGATATGCTCGCCTACCAATCCACCTGCCTGATAGCCCTCGATTGCATACTGGAAGAGATTCGTCCAGTTCTGAGCGCCGAAGTCAGCCATATCGATATCAAACGAGTTCCACTTCTCTGCTTCGAGATTTAGTGTCTTTCTAACTTCAGCACCACCGGTAATCGGGCGGAAAGTAATCGAACCTGCAGCAGAAGCATATACATCAATGTGGATTTTCTCCATCGTAGCAACAGATGTCGCAGCGAACTGTACACCAATCATACCGTTGCGGTAGAGGTTGTAATGCAGGAAGTGATCTTCACCAACAGTCTCTTCGGTCAGCGTAGGATTTTCCCACCAGCCTTCGTTGTAGGAGTTCAGCGAAGCAGGAGCGAACTCGTAAGCGTCGCTATAGAGGCTCTTGACTTGTGCAGCCGGCCATGTGGGTACGGGTGCAGCGGTTGTAGGAACAATGTGGTGCTCCTCGGTAGTTACAGCCACGGTCTTGCTGTTGGCTGACTCATTATTCGCACCATCAATAGCCGTGATAACAAAGTTATAGGTAGTAGAAGCTGTCAGCCCTGTCAAAGTGATCTTACCATCAGCAGGCAATAGTTTCTTGTCAATACTATTGGCTGTCTCCACAACGCGGAACGCAGCCACCTCATGGTTGTCGGTAGCGGCAACTGCAATCACGGCATTGTCCCAACCTGCACTAACCAGTTCGGCACTAACCATAACGGGTTTCTCGTTGTCATCCACATCCACCCATTCGGTACCAAACACGCGTACCTCTTTCAGACGGAAGAAGTTAGCAGACTTTGTTAACGAGTGAATACGTACATAGCGTGCAGCAGCCTTCACAACATTGAACTGCTCGCTGTTAATCGTTATTCCACTCTGCTCGGCAACAGTTGTCCACGCCTCGTCATCGGCAGCCTGTTCGGCTGTCGGAGCCTCAGCGCGCACTTGCAGGATGTAACTTGTGGAGGTCGGATCGCCCCACAATACATCAATCGCTTCTACATTATATTTGCCACCAAGGTCGATATATGCCCACTCTACCGATGCCGATTGATCGGCGTATGTCACCCATTGGGTGTTCGCATCACCATCCACCATCTTGCTTGACAACTCGCCTTGGTTGCCCGGCTCATAACCTGCAACAACAGGCTTGTTCAGGGCGAGGTTGTCACTCGATACACCATAGATAGTGAGGGATTCGCTTATATCGCCTGCCTTGGCAGTAATGACAGCAGCGCCAGCTTTGGCGGGAGTATATTTACCGTCTGCCACTACTCCGGCATCAGCCGGACTAACCTCAAACGAGATAACAGCATCCATGTTCTTGTTCAGTTGGTCCTTGGCTTGTGCAGTGAGTGTCACGCTCTCGCCTATCTTCGCAAATGACGATGCCGCACTAAGAGCGATACGAGTCAGTACAGCATCAGATGAACATTTGGTACCATAAGTGTATTCAAACGTGAGTGTAGGCCATGCATTGCCATCCTTACTGGTAGCATACTCAATGATCTGACTTGTCACATAGATCTTCGTGCCCTGCTCAAGAGTCTTACCCTCTTTTAGGGAAAGTGTAATGGTATTTGAGCCACCACATGCCAAATCAAAATACGTAGCCGCATCTTCGCGTGCCTCACCTACTTTAATCTTGTCGATGTTAATGCCATTGCCACGGAAATGCGTGGCTTCATCTGCACCGCCAAGGGTCTCGCTGATAGTGATTACCACCGCACCGGCATCGTTGGTTTCCCATGTGAATGCAGCTTCGGTGTTACCGCTACTCATAATTTCACCGCAATACTCGGATGTAGGTTCAGCATTACCGCCACCACCTTCGGTGCCGTCTTCATAGTACACTGTGAACACAGCAGTGCCTGTCCCGTGCGTAACGGTTACTTCCGTTTCCTTTGCAGTAAAAGCACTCAGATAAAGCACCATACCCGCACCTTGAGCAGCATATTTGCCAGAAGGAAGAGAACAGTCGCTTACCGCAGCAGGGAAAGTGGTGTAAATACCGGCTTCGTCAGCAAAGCCCGGCTTTTGGATGTTCACTACAGCCTGCCCATCCGCCAAAGTCATTTTGTACTTGTTGGCATACGCGCCGCCTCCGGCGCCGTCGCCCAACCAAGCATAGCCACTCCAATCAATGGCGAAGCTCATCATGCTTGCGCACAAAAGTGCACATAAGAATGAAAGTTTTTTCATAATGGTTAATTTTTAAGGGTTGATTATTAGGGTAATTGTTTGTTGTTATATTGCGTCATTTCGACATTTCGATATTTCGACATCGGCTGCGGGAGTTAATCGGGCAGCGTTACTTCGATGGTCTCTACGCAGTTGGCGGGCAGATGGATGGTAGCAAAGTAATTACCCAACTGCAGGTTGAAGGAGCAAGGCTCTTGCGCGCGGTTGAGCATGTTGATTGCGTAGGATGTTTGATGTTTGATGTTTGATGTTTGACTGCTGACTGCTTTCTTCACCGCGCAGACATGCAGGTCGGGGTTATCGGCAATGGTGGTTACGCCAAGCGCGATGTCACCCGGGCGCATGGAGCGCGAGAAGTGACGGAAAGCGTAGTGGTACGGCGTGAAATAGATGATATCGTTGTTGTAGTCAATCATCACTTGTGCACCGCAGTAGTTCTGTACGTGAGTAGGTCCGCCGATAGAGTCAAGCACGCTGTTCCAATCAATATACCCGGTCATCCAGTGGTTGACACCATCAATGATATACTGAGCGTAACGGTGTACGGGCGAATATTTCGGGTGCCACTCAGGCCACCAGGGTGTCGAGTAAGCCCAATCGGTAGCGTTTTCGCCCCACCAGAATGCGTCGTTGTTGAACCATCCGGACTCCTGATAGCCGGCATAATCACTCACTCCGGGCCAGCAGGGACGACCGAGGTTATCCACGCAACCTTCGGTGTGCATCAGGATCTTGTCGGGATAGAGTGCGTGCAGCGAGTCAAGGATCTCGGGGAAACAGGAAACGGTTGATCCGTACCAGTGCAAGGCGGTGCCGGCGGTATAGCGGTTGGCGTCGGCATTGCGGTCATAGACGGCTGCGGTATAACGGTCCGCCTCGAAGGTATTCTGATCGAAGCAGAAGATCTGCACGTCAGGAAAATCCTGCGCCAGTGTGGGGCCGAGATACTTGCCGATGAACTCCGCCTCTGCGTCAGGCGTAAGATCCATGCTCTCCCACGAGCCGTCGTTACCCATCGGTTCGTTCTCGGGCGTTACAGCCCAGAACTCTACTCCTGCGTCGCGGTACGCCTGGAGGTACTTGGCAAAGTAGCGTGCGAATGCATCATAATACTTAGGCAGCAATGCTCCGCCACGGCGGTTGTCGTGGTCGTAGAAGAGGTTGTTGTCCTTCATCCATGCAGGTGCAGTCCACGGCGAACCGAGAAGACGCCAAGTGGGATCGGATTGCGAGGCTTTGATGTCAGCCACCTCGCGGATGAACTGATACATATCGAAACTCTCGTCTTTGATCTGCGGATAAACGGCTTTGTCCCAGCCGTCCTGATGTACGGCGAGCGAGAAATACTTCAGCGAATCGTCGCCGGGTATATCATCGTAGGAATAATGCCCTTTCAGGGTAAAATCGCTTGAACCGATCACCGTACGGGTAGCGGAGAAGTTCGCACCTTCCTCGCCGAACAGTTCGTGAAGCACCATCTTACGCTGCTCGGGAACCAGACAAGCCAGCACGAAAGCCGAACTCTCGGTGATGGATGCACCGAAGCCGTCAATCGTCTGGCGCTCGTCGGCAGGATTGACAGTTACCAGAGCCACAGGTGCTTTGCCCTTGCGGAAAGTGATATCGTCCTGCAGGGCATACTTGTCGCCCGCCTCGCTGGTGAGGCGTACCTCGGTAGTGGTAACGCGATTGCAAGCTGCAAGCGTAACCAGTAATGCGGAGATAAGATAAATGTTTTTCATTGCTTATAGTTCTTTTGAGGCGAGATTTCGAGATTACGAGATATCGAGATGTCGAGATAACGAGATATCGAGATGTCGAGATATCGAGATGTCAAAATTATCGCCTGATATATACGTCAATGTTCTTTATTTGTCCGTCACGGGCGAAGATGTGCTTCGCTGTAGATTGCGGGATAGTTGTGTTCTCTTCGCTGTCGGAGAGGTGGTACGTAAAGCGTGTGCCGCAATAGGTGAAACTGAGTTTGCCGTCGCGGAAATCCGACTCGCGGAGCATGAGCGGGTTGATGCGGATAGCACCACCATGCACCTCAATGCCCAACTCGAACCAGCGGGAGAGTATATCCTCCTTAACCTGACCGGTCATTCCCGGCTGCTGCACACCTGCCATTGCCGGCGTGTGGCTGTACGCGTCGAACGGGAACGAGCCGTACTGCTCGGGAGACTTGTGCAAGCCGAGACCTTCCTTGATGGCACGATATTGAGAAATGAGGCGATCACGCGCCGGATTCGGCGTCAGCCAATCTTGGCTGACAGACCGGATGTTCTCACCTACGGCGAGGAGGAGTTTGCTGACCATGTGCCAGTAGATAGAGCCGAGACCTTCGTACTTGTAGAACGTGCCGCTACGTCCGGTGAAGGCGTGGTGGTGGAACACCTGTTCGTACAAGTCTTTGAGTTCGTCCGGCAGGTTGTTGGCATTGCGGAAGGCAGCATCGAAATGAATACCACCATCACAATCCTGCTTGAGGATAGTGCCGAGGTACTTCTGCACAACAGGCAGTGTTGCCGCGTCAGCAGGCAGATTGTTCATCTCGAGGAACGACGGACGGCGGCGTGCCGGATAGAGCATGTAACTCTGCTGATCTTCACGGTAGAGAGCCGATTGGCGCATAGCGTCGAGCAGGTCGGCAGCCTCAGCGCCGGAGAGGATTCGTGCGGAGAGAACAGCCACCTGTCCCTCAAGCATTTCGTAAAGCGGCGTTATTGTGATAAAAGCGTTGACCGTCGGTTGACCGTCGGTTGACCGTCGGGGTTGACCCGAAATTGAATCGAACTTAACGAGGTTATATGCCTCATATAATCCGTCGTTACGTTTGCTCAAGCGGATGGAATAGGCGGTGAGGGTGAGCATCTTGTCGAGGAAGGCGACAATGGTCTGTGCCTCGAGTTCGACTTGCTTGCCGCAGAAGCCGCTGTACGCCTGATTGCGATATGCTTCGCCAGCCAGACCGATAGCGTCGGTATAGGTGCGCAAGGTCTGCGGAGTGAAGGTGAACGTCTGTTTGTCGTCCGACTGACAGGGCAACATGGCAGCCAGCAGGTCGCGCATGAGTTGTACCAATTCGGAGTGGACAGCATAAGTCGTGTCGCCGGCTTCGGTAAAGAGTTCGCGCAGCACCTGCATGAAGCGGTGGATATAGCAAACGGTAACCATCGATGCGCCGTTGCCTACGAGGGCGTTGTTGGCATCGTTCCATTCGGGGCGAAGGGTGTTCATCCATATACCTGCACCCGGGATATGGTTCGAGAGTTTGGCGAGCAGCGGCACAAGCAGTTTCTCTGCACCTGTGACGAGCATAGGCTGACCATCATGACCAAGCAGCAGACGTGCGTCCTGACCATACTCGGGAATGAGGGCGAGGATGCACCGGTGTGCCTCGTCGTCGAAACGGATGGTATCCTTGGGATTGGCAACAATCTCGCTGTACGACTTGATGCGATAAGGCACAGCGGCAAATGCGAACTCGCGCATGCCAAGCATGTCGATGAGTGCCTGCGGAGCGTGGTCGCGGCTAAGCTCGATGAGTTTGGAGAGATAGATAATCTGATGGTCGCCCCAATAGCCGATGTTCGACCACGGATCATCGGGATTGATAACCTCCCAATCAATACCTTCGGAGGTTATGCGGTACGGATTGTAGCCATCGGCTGTGGTTGCGTTGAGGAACTTGGCGATGATAGCGTTGATGTAATCGGGATAAGAGGCAGACAGAGCTTCCCAGTTCTGGAAGATGTCACGCCAGTTGCCCTGATAGGCGATGAGCGGTTTGCCTTCTTTGTCCTTGACACGGATATCGAAGCTGTTCCACGGCCGCGAGGGATCGCCATGTCGGCGCGAGAATGTCAGCGGCAGGTACTCCATGAAGAGGCGGTGCAACTGATGATCCATACAATCGATGATACGTTCCTCAAGTTCGCTGCGGCGCATCTGTTCGGGCAGCGAGCCGAAGAACGGTTTGTACTGCTCGTACAGCGCATGGTTGAACACCTGTATATGATGCGCAAAATCAGCAGCGTGGATAGTATAATCGTCGGCATAATATCCTCCGCGCATGGTGTTGAAGAGCACGTTGGCAAAGTGGCGTGCGTCCTGCGCCTGATCGCCAGTGGACTGCAAGCCGTCGTTGTGCGCCACGATGCATCGCAGGTTGGCGGTGGTAGCCTGCAGGGCTTCAAGCACGATCTGCTTGTGGTCGGGTTTGTCGATCTCACGAAGCATCTGATGTACGTCGGCAGAATCTTTCTCCACATCCATCACGAACATCCACTCCCTACTCTCGCCGGCAGCCATGTTCATAGGTTTGTACAGCAGGTACGCGCCCTGCACGCCCTTGGATTCGGGTTCGGGAGTGATGGTACCGCCGTGGCGGAAAGCGTCAAGTTGCTGCGAAGAGGTGAGCAATATAAAGCCGTCAGAATCCAGACTATACACTGTATTGCAGGTGAGACTCTCACTAGGTTCAGCTTTATCCACCATTATTGCCTCCATCCTGTAGAGAACCAACGATTTGCTGTCAACCTGCTCCGTTTTCTTGTATGCATCCACGAGGGTTGAATAGACGTTCTGCGTCTGGCGGTTGACACCGGAGGGGAGGATATTCTGCAAGCCGTCAATCAGTTCGAACTCCAGCGGTTTGCCGGCGATATTCTCAATATATGCTGTTCGCACCCAGCCGAAGCGGTCGGCAGGCTGCCAGCGGTAGCGGAACAAGAGACCAACGGTGTTGTTCTTCTCCTCGAAGATGATAGCGTTACCTGTCACGGATTTGCATATACGGCGCTCAATGTCGAAGACAGCATCGTTGTTGACACTGAAGGGCTCCCAGATTAGAGACCGCTCGCTTCGCTCGCTGACAGATGACAGACCGCTACGCTGACAGACCGCTGCGCTGACAGAGTTCAGGCGGATGAGTGTACGCGGGCCGGTGAAGGAGTAGTTCTGGGTGATCTTGTCGTCGGTGTAGTACGGAAAGAGTGCAAAATCCGGACTACGGCGCCCGCAACTCAGACCACCGGTGGACGAAAGGTACATCCACAAGTCGGTATCCGACGCAAGGGAGATAAAGAACGGTTGCATCCGGTCGTAGTTGCGGATCTCGTAGAACTGCTCACCATTGAGGGTGATATATTTTCCTGAAGGTTGTTTCATTGATTGAAGGAGTTTATTATCGGATTATATCAGATAGAATCGGAACATATCGGATTCGTTTTGTATTATTCAGCACGTTGTGCATCGAGTTCGACTTTCATCTGCGCCATGGTGCGGTTGTCGAGGTTGTAGAAAGCCAGGAAGATGGCACACGAGGCGTACAAGACACCGGGTACGATACCGAACATCCAATGGAAAGAGTTCATGATCTCAGCACTGCCCTGAATCTCAACAATGCTCATCTTGTCGGCATTGAAACCTACGAGACTCATCACCAATCCCCATATAGCCGCGCCGATTGACCAACCGATCTTTTGCGCAAACACAGCTGCCGACAAACAGAGACCGGTAGTGCGACGCTGGAACTTCCACTCGCCGTAGTCGGCAGCATCCGCCAGCATTGTCCAGAGCAACGAGATTGCCGGCGCATAACTGATCTTACCTAGGCAGTTGAAGATATTGATGAGCACGAAGTTTCTGCCGGCAAAGAACAGCAGGCAGAAGAACAATCCCGACAACAGCGAGCAGACTATATACAACTGCTTGGCACCGAAACGCTGCACGAGCGGTTTGGTCAGCGGGATAGCGATGATCAGCGCCACCGTGCCGAGGATATTGAAGATCTGCGTCTTCGACTCAGCGTCGAGGTAATACTTGAAGTAATACGTAGCCGAGATGTTCTGGATAGCGAACATGATGAACGACACTATGCCTACGAGCGTAAGCATCACCCAGGGACGGTTCTTGAACAGATACTTGAAGTCCTGCCCCAGATGGCTGTCCTGACGCTTGGGCGGTTGTACGCGCTCCCTGGTTGTAGCGAATGTAATGAGGAACAAGATTATACCTATCAGTCCGAAGATAGCCACCAGATAGCGGAAGCCTATGATATACGACGAGCGAACCATGGCGGCATTATCCGGCGAGAGTTCGAGGAACGACTTGCGGGCAGCATCATCCGCCATTACGGCATAATCCATACCCGTAGCCTGTGCGCCGAGATAATACACGATATACAGCGCAAAACCCGAGACGAGCAACTGACCGATGTTAGCTGCCACAAATCGATAAGAGTTCAGTCCGGCACGCTCAATCGAGTCGTCAGTCATCACTGCGCCCAGCGAGGAGTACGGGATATTCACGATGGCGTAGATAACGCGCAGGCCAATGAACATCGGCAAGATATAGCCGATCAGCGCATCGCCCTGCAGATCCGGTCCGAAGAACGCCAAAAACGCAAACAGCGCAAACGGCACACAACCGAACAACAGGAACGGGCGGAACTTACCCCAACGGGTGTTCGTGCGGTCTGCCCATATACCTACCACAGGATCCATCACGGCGTCCATCACTGTACCCAAGATGGCTATAGCACTTGACCATGCGGGGCTGATACCGAGGATATCGGTATAGTAGAAGATCAACCAGAAATTCACCAAGTCCCACACAAAGTGCGACGCGGTATCACCGAGACTGTAGCCGAGTTTTTCTTTTACACTGAGTTTCATATCGTTATATTTATTTATTCTAGTCTCTATACGACTAGATGACCAGGCAATTAGTTCTTTTTATACACGCGGATATAATCCACGTACATCTTTACCGGTGTGCCGTCCTGAGGCAGAGCGGTGACAGGTTCGAGCAGCGAGGCGCTGATAACATCCGAATACTTCTCGGGGTTAGGCATATCAGGGAAGAATCCTCCGACTGACAGATTCAGCACGAGATAGAACGGATGGTTGAAGTAATGCCCGGGTTCGTTCACGTTCTTGCCGCGTAGCGACAACGCGAAGTACGGTTGGGCATCCGGATAACGATCACGGTCGAGGTACATCGCTATCGAGTCCTCCGTCCAATCCATGGTGAACAAGTGGAAGTCGCCTTGCAGCGGGTAATCAGCGGTGTGGAACTTACCTGAGTTGGGATACGCGCCGTTGTTCCAAGTCTCACCCCAGTGGCACGCGCCGTTGAAGTAGCGATCCTGCGTACCGGCTACAATGCCGTTCTTGTGTCCCATCTCACAGATATCTATCTCTCCGCACCTCTCCGCACTTGGGCCATATTACTCTGCCCTGCGCCTCGAGTTCGGCTACGCGGCGGTCGATGTCATCGCTATCGCCGAGATCGGTAGCGAGGTTGTTGCCCAGCATCCAGAAGGCCGGCCACAAGCCGTTGGCGGTGTGCGGGAAACAGATTCGTGCTTCCACGCGGCCGTAGCACACTGTAACCTTATCCTGCGTATTCAGTCGAGCCGACGTACACGGACGGTAGCCACGCTCTTCGTCCAAGGTGGTGTAATAATAATCCTCACGCTGCGCGTTCAGTACAAGGCAGGACTCACCGCTGACCGGGTGTTTCTCTATCGTTACGTTCTTCGGTGCATAGTACTGCAACTCGGCGTTCCCGCCTCCACGGGCATTGTCGTCAACGTTCCAATACTTGGTATTAAGTTCCGGAGCATCAAAATTGTCCTCCCACACCAACTGCCAGTCCTGCTTTTGTTGGCAGGATGAGCAAAGCATCGCAAACACAGCGATAATTGATAACTGATAATTGACAAATGACTTTTTCATTATGTTTTGTATTATTACTCTATTTCCTTACGCTGATATACGCGTACCCAATCTACTTTCATCTGCACGGGGTGGTCAAACATAGCATCGTTTACACTTCCTCCCATCGAACCGCCTATGGCCAAATTGAGCAGCAGAAAATTCTCCTTATTAAACGGCCAATAGTACTCGTCATCTATGTTCTCCAGCGTCTCTGATTGCGTAGCATGCACCTGTCCGTCAAACATGAATCGAATCATGTCGCGACCGTACTCCTCTTCTTGCATCCACTCGATTCCGTACGTATGGAACTCGTTCTCCACCCCGTCGTGGTATTGTCGTGTTGACCAGCAGTTGCCACCGCTCTTGTAGGGATAGTGCAACGCGTGTGATACCAGTCGCGGGTCATTACCTATATGTTCCACAATATCCGTTTCGCCACATGACGGCCATCCTACTCGGCTATAATCATTACCCATCATCCAAAATGCCGGCCATGTGCCTCCTCCGGATGGAAAGAGTATGCGCGCCTCAATCTTGCCGTACAGGAATGTACGCTTACCCATCGTATTGATTCGAGCCGAGGTGTAACGACGTCCTGCATAGTTCTCCTTGCGTGCCTCTATAATCAAGCAACCATCTTCTACACGCAGGTTATCAGCACGATCAGTGTAGTATTGCAACTCATTGTTGCCTCCGCCGTTGCCATTAATCTCCACATTCCATGACGTGCGTTCGAGTTCCGAACCATTGAACTCATCAGCCCATACCAACTCATATTCTCCCCACTTATGTCTAACGGCCAAATAACACGACGCACTTTCAGCACCGTTACTCACCGTGATCGTTGTATGCCCCGGATGCAAAGCGTGCAGCCACCCTTCATTGTCCACTATTGCTACTGCCGAATCGGTCGAAGTCCACGTGAGAGGCACATCGTACATGGATATTACTTCCATCGGTTGCGTCGTGCCTTTGTCCACTTGCATGTATGCCTTTGGCAACGCCAGTGTTATGCCTCTTGCACTGACCGCGTATACCTGACATACCGCCTGCGCCTTACCTGCGGTAGCGGTTATGAGCGTCTTACCGATACCGGTAGCGGTCACCAATCCATCATCAACACGTGCTACGGATACATCTTCCGACTGCCATATCACATCTGTTGTAGCTGCTGCAGTCAGCATTTGTGACTCCCCTACAGCCAGTTGCAGAACATTGGTCGACAGGTGAATTGAATCTTCCACCGTAGTATTTCTGCAACCGACAAGCACGCAGGTTGCCAGACATACTATATAACCATGCAAGCTATTAGCCACAAAGTGATACACTTACTTTTTGTAACAGAAGATTGCACATATCTCCAATTCGCGGCCGCCACCTTCGACAACCAGCGCCGGAGTATATACCACATTGCTTTGGCTGCCAACTATGGTCTGCGACCAATCCAGGCCATCGGCAAACCACTCTGCCATCGACCATTCAGCAACATCCCATTCGCCGTGGCTTTGCGAAATCATACCACTGTTTACTGCATGTTCGCCACCTGTTGTACTGAACAGTCGGACGCTCACGCTAGTACCGGCCAACCTGCGCGGAGTGCGATAGATGATGATGAAATCATAATCTTCTGTCACTCCTGTAAAATCGCATTCTCCCCACTGACGAATGCCACCACATATATTTCCCCAAGCCAGCGAACCGGATTTCCAGTATATCCACTCAACATCCGTATCACCAAACGCCGAAGCTCCCTTGCATGTACCGAAGTTGGCGTCAGTAACATCGCCGTTCCAGATATCCATCGTACAGGTCACACCTTCTCCAGGATTGCCCGGCGATGCATAATCGCCATTGATGCGATAGTCATGCACTGTACCTTTGATGCGACTCAAGGCCTTATCATCCATCAAGAATATATAGTAGTCCGATCCCTCCAGATACTGCTCAAATGAGGTTGTCGTACCACCTTGTCCACTCTGACCGCCAGCATTACCTACCGTAACAACACATGTCGCAACTTTCGATCCTGCAGCCGCAGCTACAACTGCCACGCCATCGGCTATGCCGGTCACTTGTCCGTTCACGACCACTGCTACAGCCGGATTCGAGCTACTCCATTCTACAGTAGCGGCATTCTTAGGTTCAACGGTTGCCACCAGAGTTACTGAAGCCCCAACGGCTAACTGCAATGTCTCACGATCAAGACTAACAGCCTCCACACTTACAGCCGGGGTTGGTACGTTCGGCTCTGTGCAGGCAAACAGCCCAAAAACTGCAAAAGCAATAATTATATATTTTTTCATGGTATAAAACATTTATTGTACACGATTACCCAATACGTCATAGGCAGCACCATCACGCAGCAGATATATCACACCGTCACGCAGCACCTTGGTAGCCTGCTTGGTGGCACTGATGGTATGAATCGCGGTCGTTCCTTCCGGCTCAATTGCATCGGAAGCCGACGGACAAACGAACGACTCACCTGCATCGCCACGCTGGTAGATACGAATCCAATCGATGTACATCGAGCGCGGACCGTCAGCCAGGGCTGTGATCTTGTTTACGTCATAAATACCCGGAAAATTACCTCCGACCGCCACATTGGCAATGATGAAATTCGGCTTGCCAAACACGAGGCTGCGGTCATAGTCGGGATTATCGTTCGGCTCGAGGTCAGCGTGGAAGTACGCATCGTTCTCGGGGTGCGAATCGAGGTCCATATACATATCAATGGATGTAGGTGTCCAGATCATCGTAACGATATGGAACGTATCCTCGACCGAATACGGCCATGTTACCGCATTGGCATCGCTCCACACAGCGTCCCACTTTGAGCCGACATGCATAGCACCGTTGAAATAGCGGTCCTGTGTTCCCTTGTTGAACGCGCTCTGATGTCCAAGCTCGATGATATCCGTCTCGCCGCAACGCGGCCAGCCTACCTGCTTGTAGTTGTTACCCATCTGCCAGAATGCAGGCCAGAGGCCGTTGGCAGTCTGTGGGAACTTGATACGCGCATCAATGCGGCCAAAGGTGTAATACGCCTTACTCTGTGTATTGACACGCCCGGAGGTACATTGCTTGCCGCCAAACGCCTCTTTGGTTGCGGTGAGGATAAGGCAGTGCTTGCCGGTAGTAGGCTCAACGCCTAACTTGACACCGCGGTCACAGTAATACTGCAACTCGTTGTTGCCGCCTCCATCGCCGTTGGTTTCAATGTTCCAGACTTGGGTATCGAGTGCTCCATCTGTGAAATCCTCGTTCCAGACGAGTTGGTAATCCTGCGCAACAGCAGAGACTGTAGTTGCGGCAAGGAAAACCAATGCAAGGCTAATGTATGATATGCTCTTCTTCATAATCATCAATCGTCAGTTCCGCTTATGCTGAATCCAGAGAAATAGCATGAGCCGGAGAGGAGTTTAAAGGTAATGGTATGCGCACCTTGCGGGAGCATAATATCCATATTTGCTTCAGTCCATTCATCTATACTTCCGTTCTTCGGCATATCCAGATGAGTGAGTGTCTTGCCATCAGCCAACACTTCGCAGATCGAGTTGCTATAACCGCAATAACGCACTTCTATTGCCTTGCCGCGACTGGGAGTGGAGACAAACACATGATAAGTCAATTCCTGTCCAGCCGAGAAATTGGTAATCATCAGTCCGTCCTTTTTCGCACGGTTACGTGCTATATTATCGGTAGTAGGGCGGAGCGGCATATTACCATTCGCTACGCGCACATATTCATTTGCCAAAATAAAACGGTCTGTCTTGAGCCATGTTGTTGTATCCATTGGAGAGAAATAGCAGTACATCTTACCCAGTTCAGTCAGTTCGGCAGGATAATCGTGGGTGAGAAGTTGCATATACGGTGGCGAATCCACTTTATTACCAGTACGCGGTATGAACCAAGCGTAGCGCTCTACCGACGGACGAGTTTCCAAGTAGTGTAACGCTGCGCACATATAATCCATCTGCGTATTCACACTGCCCGGTACTGGATCCCAAGCACAGAACTCTGTCAGCCAGATAGGTTTGTTGTATTTCTCAAACCGTTCAACAAATCCCTGCAATGCCGAAGCAGAAGCCATGTAGCAGTGAATTGAAATGGCATAAATGTCACTGATGGAGACGCCCGGCTGGGCGAAGAACTCGTCCAACCATTTGATGGGATCACTATAGCCGGACAGAGTACCGTAGTTCATTGCCGGAGATACGAGTTTAAGATTCAATTCTTTTGCTAACGCCACTACAGGTGCCCAGATCTCTGCAGCTTCCGCGGGCGTCATGCGCGCCTGGTCGGTTAGGTTGGGTTCGTTAAAGGCGAGCAGGTATTTGGTTTTGGGATGTGCGGCTACAAAAGCACGAATCTTGTCGGCATTGTAATTGCCGTTCCAGCACATCGGGCAATAATCCATTTCGTTAGCATCAAACCACGTAGCTGCATCGTCGGTAGGCGTGTTGCCCCAATTGTAATCCCAACTGATATACGGAGAGAGCAAAGGTAAATCCGCCAGTTGGTTGAAAGAAAATGCCACACCTCGTTTAGCAGACTTTGGCATTTGTGATGCAGCCTCCGACTCGCTAACAACAGGGGGATTCGTATCGGGATTATCCGGAACCTCACCCTGACGGCACGCTGCAGCCAGCAATATAACGGCTGCCAACATAATTGAAATAGACAAATAATTCCCACGCATTTTTGTTATTGTTAAACAGTAAGTATTTTTGTTTCTAACGCTGATTAATTATTTCTCCTGACGCTGATATACGCGCACCCAATCTACGTACATTATTCGTTGTTGGTCAAAGATAGAGTCGTCCACCTGACCGCCCATATTTCCACCGATAGCCAGATTATAGATGATGAAGAACGGCTTGTTGAACGGCCAGTAGTCGTTGTTGTCAATCTGGTCTTCCCATACTTCGGCATACTGCACACCATCAAGTGTGAAACGAATTACATCTTTACCGTCTTTTTCCTCTTGCGCCCACTCAACACCATAGACATGAAAATCATCGGAGAGCGGATAATCGAACCACTGCGTCTTACTCCAGTTATTACCTCTTGTACCGTTTTTCATCACGGTGTGAAGTGCAAACGATGCTCGTGCGTCCATGTTACCCACATGTTCGATGATATCTATTTCGCCGCAATTAGGCCATCCGCCGCTATTACCCATCATCCAGAAGGCCGGCCACGTGCCACCACCTCCGGGGAACTTGATACGCGACTCGAACTTGCCATAGGTGAAAGTCTTCTTTCCTTTGCTCATGATGCGTGCAGATGTATATTCGTTATTCTGATATTGCTCTTTACGTGCTTCAATCTCCAACATACCGTTTTGCACGCGTATATTCTCCGGGCGGGAAGTATAATACTGCTTCTCATTATTCCCCCATCCGCTGCCTCCGATGTTATTACTCCATGTATTCTCATCCAGCACCGTGCCGTCAAACTCATCGCTCCAAACCAATTGGTATTCTCCCCAACTATGCGCTACGGCAACGCGCGCCGTCACGCTCTCGATATTGGTAGCCAGTGTGATGACAGCATTGCCAGCCTTGGTAGCTATCAAGTGTCCACTTTGGTCAATAGTAGCCACCTCCGGATTAGAACTGCTCCATTTCAGTTCAAGATCATATGTGTTACCATAAGTAAAATCGAACGTATCGCCAGGGCGCAAAGACACCATAGGTGGCGTGATACGCAGAGAGGCACCATCCGTACCTGTGACGTACACGATAGTGGTTGCAGAAACCACTCCAGAGGTTGCAGTAATCTCTGCTTTTCCGATAGCCTTTGCCGTCACTACACCGTAATAAACAGTAGCAACCTCTTCATTTGAGCTCTTCCATTCGATATTCGTTGCCGTGCCTGAAGCTTCAATGGTCGTAATATCTCCTACCTTCAGCTGCATCGTAATCGGCTCCAGATTGAGTGTAACATTAGAAGGTTCATCCTTCTGCTTTGCACAAGCCATCACGCAAACTGATACCAACAGTATGAGCGATACCTGACAAAAGATTATTTTTATTACCCCTTTCATATATATATATCCTTTGTTACTTTGTGCAATGGGGGAAAGCCAATTCCCCCAAAGCCATAGAATCTGCATATTACTCTACCTCGTAGAAGTAAACCGCATCCATGTTCAGTTCTGCACCTTGCACACCCTCAGACAATACAACAAATACATTCACGCCAGCTGTGCAAGTAGCGGAAGCCAAGGCTGAAGCATAACTCGACATCGGTATATCAAATTCTGCCCAGGAACCATCACGTGTGAAATCCTTGTACACAGGACCATCATAAACGCTCTTCGAACCGATTACAAACTTCGTAGCCTCGCTACCAAACATATAGAAGCAGTGAGCATAGTTGTCAGTCGATTTCATAGCCAAGTGCAAGAAGAATTTATCCGGATTAGCTACAACAGCAGCACGAAGAGCCTCTGCAGCTTGCCAACCATTACCTTTTTCTGTCAGGCAGAAGCCAGCACCAGCCCAACCCAAGTTAGTAACTTTGAGAGCAGTATAACCGTCAGTATTTCCGTGGAAGTTAAGACCCTTGCCTTCGCCAGCCTCGTAAACAGAACCATTCTCCCATACATAGAGGAACTGATCAACATCGTTTGGACGGAAATCTGCTACAATCTTGCTTTTGTTTACTTGTGCATCAGCAGTTGTACCATCCAGGGCAATTGGCCATACATGTTTACCCTTCAGTTCTACAGTCTCACCTCCTTGCTGACCACCAGCATTCTTTACAAGCACAACGCAAGTCTTAACTTGACCGCCTTTGGTCTTAGCTGTGATAACGGTGTTGCCCTCCTTCTTGGCAGTTACAACAGCCTCTTTGCCGTTACCGGCTACAGACGCCACCTCAGCATCGCTGGAAGTCCATTCGGACTCAACATTTGCGTTGATTGTTTCAGTAGCGTCTACCTCTAAAGTAATAGAGGTCTTGTCCAGAACCAAAACAGATTCCTGCGTTGGTTCATCGGGATCGTTCTTGTCGTCAGGATTTGTCTTGTTGTTGTTACAAGCAACAAAAACCAAAGTTGCAGCGCACATAAGCGCCAATTTCCAATTCGATTTCATGATTGTTTGTTTTTTAAATTGGTTAATAATAAAGGTTAACTATTGATTTTACAATCTTTTCATTAATATCCGGGATTCTGTTCCATATTGGTCGGGTTGAGTTGTCTCTCCTCCTGCGGAATCGGGAAGATCTCATGTTTGCCTGCCACGAACTCTTGGATATGATGCTGCACTTCGGCGCTCTCTTGAGCCTTGTATGCATCCATATGTGCTTTTAGACCGTTGCCTGCCACGCCTTCCCATCGCACGAGGTCAAACCAGCGATGTCCCTCCATAGCCAATTCGCAACGGCGCTCGTGGCGCAAGGCTGCATCCGTAGCAGCATCGATGTCAGCGAGTCCGGCGCGCGTACGTACCTTATTAACGTACGTTTTGGCGGTAGCTGCATCACCGGTCCCCAGACATGCCTCAGCATACATAAGCAGCACGTCAGCATAACGAATCTGACGGTTGTTGAGCGGTCCACGGGAAGCGTGCAAGCTCCATTTGCCATAACCACCGCCTACATCGGCCGGATCACGATACATGCCGTACTTATTGTTCACCATTGTATTACCAAGGTAGTTCTCATCCGACTGCATTTGGTAGGAAGCTACCACATCCGTGCCCGGAATGAGAATAGCGACATCGCGACGCGGGTCGCCCGATTCAAACTCATCATACAGATTCTGCGTCGGATGGTCAAATCCCCAACCGCCACCAATCTCGGAGTTACGGCAACGCATCAAAATCTGCGTAAACGAGCCTGCGGTAAAGCCGAAGCCCTCACCATAATCGCCCCATGCCACTTCAGCGTACTGAATCTCAAATACGGACTCTATGCCGTTCTCTCCTGCAACGGTGAAGTTATCTTCGTAGTTAGGGCACAAGTCGTACTCGTCAGAAGTAATGATACTGTCGCCCCAGGCTTTCGCGTCTGCATAGCATGCAGATGCGCTCTTGCTCAAGCCGTAGGTCTGCCAGTAGGGCGAAGCCATGTACAGATTGGTCTTTAGCAACATTGCTTGCGCGGCGCCTTTCGTAGCACGACCAAGGTCAGTTTCGGCATATTCGCTTTTCTTCCAAAGATTAGCATTAGCAAACTCCAAGTCTGATATAATCTGTGAGTACACAGCATCTACCGATGCACGTGGCATGCCCCAATCATCAGACGAACGCACAACCTGCAGCGATAAAGGTACCCCCGCAAATACTCGAACCAAGCGGAAATAATAGTAGGCACGTAGGTAGTGCAACTCACCCAGCAAACGATTCTTCATCGATTCAGTAAACTCATCATCAATACCGACTTGCATCTTATCGATATACTCCAAGGCCAAATTACAACGGCCAATACCTTGGAATTGCGCACGATAGAAATCCAGCAATAAGGTGTTCTGGTCGGTAGTACGCCAGTTCTCAATGTCATAGGCATCCGCCATGTCGGTGGTAGAACCGCCGCCTTTGAGAGCGTCATCGCTGGCAACATCTCCGATAAACCATTCGCTGCAATAAGTATGGTTATATTCCCACATCAAGGGAACATAACATCCGGTCACATTCTGCACAGCCGCTGCAGTAGAAGTATAGAAATCCTCCAACAACGTTTTCCCGGGCTCAATCTCTGTCAAATAATCTCTACAACTTGTCATGAACAAGGAGCAGAGAATAAACACGAACGATAAAAACTTTACAATATTCTTTTTCATAATCATACTCCTTTCCATTAGAATGTAGCATTAAGGCCAAATGTGAACGTACGCGATTGCGGATAGTTACCGTAATCGACACCGCCGCCTACTTCAGGATCATAACCTTTGTATCCGGTAATAGTGAACAGGTTGCTTGCCGTAGCATAGAAGCGCAGACGAGAGCAATAGAACTTTTCGGTGACCTTCTTTGGCAAGGTATAACCTATTTGCAGATTCTTGAGTCGCAGATAACTGCCATCCTCAATAAATCTTGTTGAGTTCTCGGTATTGGTAGGTGAGCCCAGTGGATTAGGTATCGTACCATTGCGATTCTCCAATTCGAAATAGTTCACACCTTTTGACAACATTGCATTTTGTACGACTTCGGTGTAACCTACCCACACTTCATCTTTCATGTAGCTCGCCAATGCATAGCCGCTACCATCGCCCTCCAGCATTTGACGTTGCGCATTATAGATACTGTTTCCTGCAACGCCTTGGAAGAACAATTGGATATCAACTCCGTAGAAGTCGGCACCAAGATTCAAACCGTACGTCAGTTTCGGGAACGGATTGCCGATTACCATTTTATCATTCTCATCCAACTTGCCGTCACCATTCACATCAGTGTACCGGGCGTCACCGGCGTGCACGCCAATCGTGCCCGAATCGTATGCTGTCAGCTGTGCCAATGCCTCGGCATCTGTCTGATAAATGCTCTCGTATTTATAGCCCCAGAAGGAATTAAGTGCCAACCCCTCGTCAGTCTTGGTGCGATCTCCCCATAATGGCGAACCACCATTCAGTTTGGTTAACTCATTGTGAATAAACGAGAGGTTACCACCAATGTTATAATGCACCTTACCAACTGTGTTGTCGTGACTCAGACTTATCTCCACTCCTTGATTCAAAATGTTACCCACATTGCGTACAAGCGAATAGCGGTTACCCACATGCGCCGGCGCATTCACATATAGCAACGCGTCCTTTGTGTCACGGCGGAAATAGTCAATCGTACCTGCCAACTTACCGTTCCAGAAACTGAAGTCGATACCTGCATCCCATTGTTGGTTGGTTTCCCACTTACCGCTCTCATCTACAAGCGTCAGCACGGCGGCACCGTTGGTAGCGATAGCCGGATCCGCATTCTGGTTAGGTCCGAAAGGATAGCCGTAGAACACATCCCCCGATGAGCCCATTGTGTATTGGAAAGCGCTGGATGGTACGCCATCGTTACCTACCTGACCAAATCCGGCGCGAACCTTGATGTTATCCAACCATTTAAGTTCCAAATCACGCATAAACGGTTCTTCACTTAAGCGCCATGCTATGGCGGCAGACGGGAAGAATCCCCAAGGATTCTTCGTGAACTTACTGGACGCATCAGCACGGAAGTTAACCGTAACCATATATCGGCTGTCGTAGCTATAGAACGCACGCCCCAGGAACGATAGACGACGCACGCGGCTCACATCATCTGAAGCGAACGTTTGGTCCTCTGTTGCACGATTTAAATACCAGTTGCTCGGGATAGGATTCAATATCTGTGCACCCGAACCACCAATGCCGTAATAGTTATACTCTGACCAAGTCTGACCGGCCATCACCGAGAAATTATGCTTGCCTATTTCACGAGCATAGGTAACCGTTGTTTCCTCCAACAAAGTTAACCCACGATTGATATTGGCATTGATATTATTCTTATCAGATGCGTTATAACTTGTATAGATATTAGGATATCCGAAGTTACGCGACCTACTTACTGCATAGTCAGCAGAGATTGACGACTTGATTGTCAAGCCTTTAACAGGCGTAATTTCAACAAACACATCACCTACTGCTCGCTCACTACGGCTATTGGGCTCATAATTAAACACCATTTGATAGGGGTTAGTCACGTTCTTGAAGTTTGAGCCTGCAGAATAATAACCACTAATGTTTTTGCCATTCTTATTCACTGAGCCTTCGGGATAATATACCGGATCCCACGGAGCCATAGCCAAGGCACCCGATATAATAGACGCACCTGCCGAAGAACTATTGTTCATTGCAAAACGGCTGTAAGAAGTAACAATTGAGAAGTGCTCACCAATCTTCAGCCAATCGCGCACCTTATAATCCGTATTCAAGCGCAAGGTGAATCGGTTGTAGTTACTACCGATAATCGTACCATCCTGGCTAAAGTATGATGCCGACAAGGCATAATGCCCTTTTTCACCGCCACCGTCAAAACTCAGGTTGTAATTGTGCATGAATGCGTTGGGCTTGAACACCTCATCCTGCCAGTCTGTCTCCTGTGCAGCATAGTTGAAGTTGATTGGATAATACTCGCTAATCTTGGTTATATCAGCATTACCCAACTTATACATATTCAACCACGGCGTAAAGCCATTCTGCTGATAGTAGGCTATCTCCTCTGCGCCATTACGCATTGCGCCGATGCGCAACTCAGTATCAGCAAAATCTTTTGCACCAAGCACAGACATCTTCTTCCATCTATTCTGGAATCCCCAATATGCATCAAAATTGATGTTCATTTTGCCTTCTCCACCCGATTTGGTAGTAATCAGTATCACACCGTTGGCACCACGGCTACCATAGATGGCCGCCGCAGAGGCATCTTTTAATATCTCCATGGATTTGATATCGGTAGGTGACAGCCACTTGATATCCCCGGTTATCACACCATCCACGACATACAACGGGTCGTTACCACCCATGGCTGAACCTATACCACGGATTCGGATAGTTGCTCCTTCACCCGGCTGACCTGAACCAGAGGTGACGGTTACACCGGCTGCACGCCCCTGTAGGGCCTGATCCAACCCTGATACCGGAGCCTTAAGCAGTTCGTCTGCCTTGACGGATGCCACTGAACCTGTCAGGTCGGACTTCTTCATTGTACCGTAACCGATGGCCACAACCTCGTCAAGCATAACGTTGTCAGGCTGGAGAGTGATACGCATCGGGGCAGCGGTGGCTTTGACCTCCTGCGATTTATAACCCATATACGACACTACCAGCACGTCACCCGCCTTGGCCTGCAACTCAAAGTTGCCATCAAAGTCGGTAATCGTACCGTTGGTCGTACCCTTTACCATGATATTTGCGCCGATAACCGGATCGGGCTCACCTTCCGCCATTACCACACCGGTAATAACGTCGGCTGAAACCGTCACCGCGGCAAATACCATTGCACAAAACAAGAGTAGTTTTTTCATGTAAATTATGTTTTTGTGTTCGTGTATCAGATTTTTCTACAAAGTTACGAAACATTTCGAAATTTTGCAAACAAATCGTCACCTTTTCTCGAATTATTTTCGTTTTTTAATCAAAACCGCACTTTTTCGCCTGTTATGGAGTAAAAAATTCCATCTTTTTGTATGTATATCCTGCCATCGCGCAGCACTTTATGAGCCGAACTTCCGGTATTCTGTTTTTGGCTGCCGGAGTTCTCACTGTCGGCAACTGTTTCCACACCGGTTATTACTATCGGTTCGCAGCGCCCCGAGCCATACACCTCAATCTCGTATAGCGATGAACCGTAGCCGGTGTTGCGCGTCTTGCACAGCAGTCGCAGGTATTGACCTTTGCTGCCTTCGGGCAGCGTGATCGTCTGTGTACCGCCCTTGGCACCGGTGGCGGCATATACGGTCTCATAATCTACGGCATCACCGCTGAGCATCAGGTCGTAAGAGGTAGCATAAGCGGTCTCCCACACCAGCCGCACATTCTCCAGCAGATAGCATGCGCCCAGATCGATCTCCACCCACTCGTTGTCTTTATGAGCCGATCCCCAGCGCGTATCCATCTTGCCGTCGTTCACGCCTTGAGGTGTCGTGCCGGCGTTCTCGTACGAAGAAGCAATCACGGGTTTGTTCAGCGCCAGGTTCATTGATGCATACGGCTGCACATGGATAGTGGCTGTAGCCTCACCGCCCAGGCAGGAGTAGGTCTGCGTAAAGTTTCCTTCCGCCTCGGCGAAATAGGTGTAGTGGCAGGTCTCTGCGGCAAATCCGAACTGGTTGACGGCACTCACCTCAAACTCCTGCAGATCGCCTACGGGCATTGTTACCTCGGCAGGCGTGATGGTTACGCCTGTTATCTTTTCGCCCTCAAGCACGACGAGCGTGAGCGTTGCTGTCACGCCTTGTACGGTGGCGCTCACCAGCACCTCGCCTGCACCGGTGGTTGTCACGCGGCTGCCTTGCAACTGTGCTGCTCCGCTTACGATAGCGAACGTTGCTGTGCCGGCAATCACTTCGCCCTGCACGTTGTACGCCGTGGCGCTGAGTGTGGCGGATTGTCCCTCGGTGAGCACGGTATCCGTGGCTGCCAGAGCAACGGCAAACACCTTGCTTGCATCGCCCTCAAGCGGACGGCCGTACGCCTCAATCTCATACAGCGAGGTGCCGTACGTCGTGGCGCGCTCCACGCCTGTCAGACGCAGATAACGGCCTCTGGACTCCATGTCCTGCGCCATGAGCAACTGAGCCAGCTCCACGCGCTCCGTGCCGCCGGAAGAAGCAAGAGTGATCGTAGTCCAATCAGTACCGTTTCGGGATAGTCCTATACTATACTTGGAGGCATACGCTGTTTCCCAGCGAAGAACAAGGTGGTCGATGTAACAGATCTGACCCAGATCGATGGTCACATACTCATTGTCCTTGTGCGTTGATCCCCAGCGCGTATCGAGCTTGCCGTCGTTCACGCCCTCAGGTTTCGTGCCGGCGTTCTCGTAACCGGAGGCTGTAACAGGTTTACCCAGTGCCAGGTTAGGATAAGGCAAATCCCAAGCCAATTCATCCTTCACATCCGAAACGTGTTCGTCGGCTATGGTGGCAGTCTCCTGCTTGCGCGAGCCGTCGGTAACAGTCAGACCGGGATTGACGGTCAGCGTTTTGTCAACGGCACCGAAAAAATGTACGGTGAGCGGAGCACCGGTTGTATTATAGACGGAATAGGTTGTATTGCCGGTCACCGGATCGGTGTATGCGCATGCAAGCGCGCAATCCGACAATATATCATAACGCTTCTCGCCCAAGCCTTTGTGGCTGTGCGCCAACCAATAGGTTATACCACCTGTATCAGGATTCTTGGCAAGGGGTTTGCCGGCTTTATCCAAACGATCCCACACGCGAGCGGCACTGTCCGGTTCGAACAGCGACAGGTAGCTCAGGCATACGTTGCCCAAGCCCGATTCATCGCCCAAGCCGCCCGTAGCAGCCTCGTAGTCGCCCACCTCTTTGCCTTGGTACATCTGCGTATAATCCCAACGGGTGAACTCAAGATCCTCGCAGAAGAAGTTCGTCAGTATCGGCGAAATGGGCAGCCATTGTATCGAGTGCATCCACACGGGGTCGCCCGAGAACCATGTCCACCAGCCTACGCCCTGCATGGTGAGGTTGCAGCAGTACGGGTGTTTGTATTTCGTATAATCAATGTTCCTGCGCTTGCGGTCGAACCAATACTCTGCGGCAGCACGTGTCTCGAGCGTGTAGCCGAATATACCTGCCTCAAGCATCTGTTGGTCGCCCAGTGCAGCACCAAGCATCCATACGCCACCCCAGCCCTGTATAGCCTCGCTGGTTGACTCCTGGCCGTTGCCGTTGCCGCCGTTGCCCATGCCGCCTGCAAACGAATGTCCGCAATACGGATCAAGGGTGCGGAACCAAGGCTCAAGCACCTCATTGCTTTCGACTTTCGACTTTTGACTATCTGCTCTTTCCCAGTTGGCATAATCACGTGCCACCTCGCGAACGATAGCACCGTACTGCTCGCGGAAATCCGCGTCGAGCATGCACAGCACAGCCGAGGCATAGACGAAATAGCCGTAGTGAAAATGGTGGTCGTTGAACGTATCACTGTCGTACGAGCAATCGAAGCCCACCAGTGCACCCCAGCGGTTGTAGCGCGCAAAGTACCTGCGCAGTTCGCCCGGGGTGTAGGTGTACCAATCAACCAGGTTCTCCTTGAGCCGCTGCTTGGCAAGGCGGAACGTAGCCGTGTCGCCCATCTGCAGCGCAAAAGTCATGTAATGTGCCATTTGCGTCAGGCCTTTGCCGCCCCAGTACGTATCACCGCCGAACGTGCCGCGTGCAGCATAATCGGCGTTGAGCGCCTGCATCCGGTCAGCAGAAAAACCTTCCGCCCACTCCAAAGGCTTCGGGAAGAACGGCAAGAAGCCGTGCACCGTGTAGTTGAACGTGAAGTTGTTGCCCTCCAGCACTTTCATCGTGCCGCGCGGCGAGAGGTACTCGCCGGCAAATGCCGGAGTATCCGAACTGCCGTTCACTGTCACACGGTCGCTATATACATGGTGAGGGAGAAAAGCAATCAACGCAGGTGCAGCGGCAGGTGCGGACTGCAAGTTTATATCTTCTGTCAGAACGCTGAACATCGTACTGAGCGAAGCCTTGGTTGCGTCATACGAATAGTTGATACGCGTGCTACGCGGCACACGCTGAGCGTATTGCGCAATCTTCTGTGCATCTATTCCCTGCGTGAGCAGACCTACTGTTGTCCATTGCCGTCCGCCGGCTTCGGTCTGCGCCACGGCATATCTGCCTGAAGCAGGGTTCGCGACGTTCACCTTCACGCTGCTCGCCTCGATCCAAACAATGGGCGAACCGTGTACACACGTTACCCGTACCCACGAATCGCCGTCCTGCATGATAAATGAAACCATGAAATCCGACCAGCTGTCCACCAGTGCTTCCGTGAATGCGGAGCGCTTGCCTGTAGCGGCATTGACGAACGTGGCGGTAAGCGGGTCAGGCCACTTCACCTCGCAGCCTGTTTCCTCCCAATGATCGGGGTTGCCGATCGACAAACCTTGGTCAGTGGCTTCCACCCAGCCGGGATACATCCAGATCTTACCTGTCCACTGATTCACCAGTGCATGCGTCCACCAATCATTGGAGGGCAGAGCGAGTGTACCGGGCTTGCTGCCGTCGGGCGAACCCAAACGCTGAAGCAGCGAGTCGGGCAAATACAGACGCCTATGCTCCATTTGATATGCCTGACTGCCACCGCGCTCGTCGGTGCGGCTGGCACTGAGCGGAGCAAACGATGCATACGATCCGCTACCCAGACGTACAACTTGCTGGGCAGAAACAGACAGATAGCTAACGGCTAAAAGCGGTAGTAGAATGAGTAGTGTTTTTCGCATATCGAGTGAAATGGTGAAAATACGGTGCAAAGATACGTAAATTTATTTACATTTGCAAATCCATTCACCCGATAGTGAAATATTGTGAAAGTGTTTTTGCGGAAAATTATGCGTTTGACGTAATTTTAGTGAGGTAGTCTTTGAGGTTAGCCTGCGGGTCAAGATCCATCTTGCAGCGCATGCGGTAGCGCAACATCTCCACGCCTCGGGTAGATAAGCCCAGCATGGGTCCCATCTCTTTGGTAAGCATACCCATGTGAATATATACGCACAGTTTGCGTTCCTGTTTGCTCATCCACGGGAACCGTTCAGTCAGACATTTGCAGAATCCTGCATTCACCTCGTCGAAGTTCTCCTCGAAGCGCTGCCAATCGATACTCTCGTCGCCGGCTTTGGAGGTGATATGCTGCTTGAGGTTGTTCAGGCGCTCCTCCACCTTCTTCAGATTATGCGTCTGCAAGTCGTGCAGACACTTGTCGAGTTGCTCGTGGGCAAATGCCAGATCTTCCTGCTTGATGACTTCCTCGTGCATGATTCGCGTCAGCTCCTGACTCTTGGCTTGCAAACGCGTCTGCGTACGGTCGTTCTCGAGTTGCAGGATACGCAGTTGCTGCTCATGCAACGCTTTGCGCTTCGAGCGGTCGGCAATCACGTACAGCACGTAGGCTACTCCGCTCAGCCAAAGCAGGGTAAGCACGGCAAACAGGCAGTACGCCCACCAGGTCATGTACCAGGGTGGCAGAACAACGAACTGCCAGGAGCGTGTCACCTCGGCAGGCAGTGTGTTCTCGGCAGCCGACAGACACTTAACCTGCAACGTATATCTCCCCTGCTCCAGCGACGAACACTCGTAGTACGCACGCGGAGTAAGCGGTGTGAACTCTTTGTCGCGAGGCAAGAGGCGGTAGGCGTACATTGTGTTACCTGCCGGCGTGCGGTCGATACTGCAACTGAATCGCAATGCGTACTCGTCGTACGGCAGCACGAACACCGTGGGGCAGTCTTCGGTTGAGCGTTGAGAGTTCTTATCTCGGCAAGCCTCGAACGATCGGCTATAAGCCGTATGGAGAGTTGAGAGATGTTGAGCGTTGGGAGATGTTGAGGGTTGAGAGTGGAGCGTTGAGAGACCGGCACTGCCTAAGGACTCGCCGTACACGGCTTTACCGTCGTGATTAACCATACTCACCTCGCGCAGATATATGGTCGGCACGGACGGTTCGGACGGCTGACGGCTGGCAACGGATGGTTGCAGCATACTATACCCCTGCAGTGTACCGATAATATAGCCGTCGGCTGTTTCGTATATATTCTCGAACCCGCCAACGAAATCGGGTTTGTTGCTATACAGCGGCTGTGCCGGCATATATGTCTCGCCTTGGCGGATGCGGATATACAGGGTGCCGTCAATGATAAAGAGGTTGTTACCGCGGCTGTCTTGCAGCATTTGTGCATAATAGGTCTCGCCTGCCAGGCAGTTGTTCATCAGGTTCTCGTCGTGCCGCAGCACGCCATCGGCACCTACCACCCGGCAGTAGTCAAGGCTGCTGATTACGATCTGCTCGCCCAGGCGGCTGATATTGATCCAATCGTGTGCCTCGTTGTAGGGGTGAACCGATTGGTTGTCAAACGTCTGTTCGTCTGCCCACTGCAGATGCACGAGTCCTGCTGTAGCCACCGCCCATACTGCACCTGTGGGATCGACCTGCCAGCGGAACGCAGTATCGCCAAAGCCCTTGACGCGAGTTATCTGCCACTGACCGTTGGTCTTGTTCAGCACGCGGAAGCCCGAGTAACTGCCGGCGAGCACGCGTCCGTCGGGCAGCGGTTGGACCTTCCAGAACCCTTCGTCGGTGCAGAGCGGGAGCACACGCGAACCATCCACGATGAACAGTCCTCTGTTATGGCAGCAGAACACCGTGCCGTCTATCTCGCTCAGGCTCCACACCTGCCCCATACTGCCCTCAACGAGTTGGAGCGGTTTGCCTGTATTCGTCCTGACATACAGAGCCTGGTTGGTGCCGTAATAGTAACGCGTTGTGGCACCTTGCTGCACGCGCAGGGCGGCATAACCGGTGCCGAAGTTCGTCTGCTCGTCGCTTAAATACTGGCGTGTGGAAGCCAGTTGCACATAATCGATACCCTGATCAAGCCCGACCCAGAGGTTGTTGCGACTGTCGAATGCCATGGAGAGGATTGTATTGTTCTGCAGCCCTTCTTTGCGCGATACGAAGCGGCTGATCTTTCCGTCGGTAGTCACCACGGCTATGCCCTGCAGCACAGTGCCCAAGGCTATCTGGTCGCCACGCACGGCAAACGTATAGAGCTGGTTCTTGCGGATGAAAGCATCTGCCTCGGTGCGGTAGGGCGCGATACGCGTGCCGTCGTACTCGTACAATCCGCCCAGGTCGGTGCCGATCAGCAAACGCTGTTCGTCCAGCGCCTGGATGCAACGCACCTCGTAGCCGCGGAGTATATCCGAGCCGTGAATACGGTTCATGCGTGTGCCGGTGAGCAGATACAAACCATCATCCGTGCCGACATAGATTGCACCGCCTACCTCTTCGGCGCAGAACACGCGGCTGGCGGTAGATAGAGTACGCACATCCTTCAGCGAGATAGAGTCTGCATCGCTGTACTCGGCTACAATAATACGGTGACGAGTGAAGATATACACCTGCTGACCAATTACTTCAATATCCCACACCTCGCCGTAGTCGGGAGATATATCTTCAGTCATGAGTGACGTATAGCGCATAGCGCCCATTGACGTAGGTGTGAAAACGCCGAAGTCGTTGGTCGCGCCTATGAAGATCGCCTTATCATCCAGGGCAGCAATGCTGCGCGGCAGGTTGCCATAATACATGCCATAGATACGCCACTGCGAACCGTCGTACTCGAGCAAACCGTAGTTGTTAGCGGCATATAGCCAGCCGTTGCGGGTGGTGAGGAGCTGCCAGTTCTGCGTGCCGGCACTGTAGTCGGCTACGGAGAAATTGGTGACAGGGATATTCCATCCGGCGTATGTCACGGGTGACAGAGCAACCAGACAGATGAGCAGCAGATAGTGAAGTCGTTTCATGACAAGGAGTGTAATTTTCGTATGTTGAGTGTTGAGATTTGAGAGTTGAGCGAATCGGGCACAAAGATACAAAAAATTTAGGATATTTGCAAATATTCTGCCTATAATTTGCATTTTTGGATAATTTTTTGTAACTTTGCACCGAAAATAGGGTAAGTTGAGAGTTGAGCGTTGAGCGTTTAGCGAAGTTGAGAGTTTAGCGTTTAATAGTTTAACAGCATAACAAAACATGAACAGTATAGGTGATACCTTTGTTTTTACCTCGTTCGGCGAGAGCCACTCTGCTGCTATCGGCGGTGTGCTGGATGGCGTGCCGGCAGGTCTGCATATCAACTTCGACATGATCCGCGAGGCACTCGACCGCCGTGCGGGCAGACAATCACTCAGCGGAGCTGTCTCACCCCGTGCTTTGCGCGAGGCGGATGAGATCGAGTGGCTGAGCGGAGTTATCTGTACGAATCGGACGGATAAGACGGATGCGCAGGAATATGTCACCATAGGTACGCCTATCGCGTTCCTTATACGCAACCGTGACGCGCGGCCGGAGGATTATGAGGCACTCAAGCACTCTTTCCGTCCTGCGCACGCCGACAGCACCTACGAGGCGAAGTACGGCATACGCGATTGGCGCGGCGGTGGCAGGGCTTCGGCACGCGAGACAGCGGCACGCGTGGTGGCAGGCAACATTGCCGCACAGATGTTGGCGGAGCGAGGGATAACAATCAAGGCACAACTCGTGCAGGTAGGTGCAGAGACCAACGCCGAACGGTTCAGCGAGCATATACGCCGCTATCAAACCGAAGGCGACAGCATAGGTGGGATCATTCGCTGCGAGGTGACAGGTCTGCCGGCAGGGTTAGGCGAGCCTATCTTCGACAAAATGCAGGCGCACCTGGCGTATGCAATCATGAGTATCAATGCCTGCAAAGGTTTTGATTACGGCAGCGGCTTTGCGGGCGTGAGCGAACCCGGGTCGGTAGCCAACAGGCAGAGCGGCGGACTGCTCGGAGGGATAACAGACGGCACTACGCTGTCTTTCCGCTGCGTGTTCAAGCCTACGCCCACCACCCCGAAAGCACTGAAGCAGATGCAAAACGAGCAAATGCAAAATGAACAAATGGTAAATGAAAAAATAGTCAATCGTTCTGATGCATGCGTGGCGGTGCGTGCCGTGCCGGTGGTGGAAGCCATGACCGCCCTGGTGCTTGCGAACTTCATCAGCCTGGCGTGAAGCAGTGCCGGGCTCTGATTGCCCTTTAGCAAAGCAAAAATATTTTTCAAAAAAAAAAGGCTGCGGGGCTCACGTGCATGTGCGCGTGCGCACTGCTCTTTTCTTTTATTTCTTTTAATTTATAGGGGGTGTGGGGGAGTTGACTATAGTCGCACTTTTGTTGTCTATAGTCGCACTTGTGGTGTCTATAGTCGCACTTGTGGTGTTTCCGGCAACACTTTCTCAATATGTAGCAGCACTCCTTCGATAATGGATCGATGTTGGCTCGATAATGGCCCGATGGAACGGAACGAAATTCGTGCTGTTCGATCGGGGTTTTGTCGGGGTTTTATCGAACTTTCGCCGAGGTTTTTAGCGAAAAAACTAACAAGGGGAAAAGTGCAACGTAAAGTGCACAAAATTTGCGAAATCTCTTGCATTTAGCTGTGTTTTTTTATAATTTATTTGTATATTTTAAGAAAATTTCGTATCTTTGCATCGACATTTGGGTATTAGTCGTTTTCAAGCGACATACAAGCCTTAACTTATACAAGGATATGCAATATGCGCCTCACGGCGTGGGTTACACATCCTGTATGTTCGTTTTACACTATGCCCACAATAACAGACTATCTAAATTAAAAACAATATGAAAATTAAACAATTATTTCTTTCAGGCCTGCTGACAGCATTGCTGTGCGTAGTGGGTACTAACAATGTATGTGGAGCAACATACAACTACAACACTGTTATCCAAAGTATTGAAGTTATACAGTCTGATGCTATTACCACCAATCAGTTCACATTGAACATTACTCAAAAAGGTGTCAATTCAGGCGGAAGTTCTTATTCCTCAACCATGACAATGGTCTTGGAGTCAGATGACCGCACATTAGAAGGACTCTATTCAACTCTATCCAGTGCAACAAACAAACTCAAATCGGCTGATTTGATATACTCTACAAATGTTCGCGCCTTAAACACGACCACCTCGAAGTTTAAGATAAATAAAGTAAGCGATGGACACTATAGTATAGGAGACCCTTCTTCTAATACCGATTGTCAACTTCATTTCAAGCAGACAAGTCCATCTAACAATCACACTTACAATTACTTTTATAGTTATAAATACGATAGTGGGACATCTGGGACTGCCACTACGTTTAACCAATTTGCATTCGATTTCACGCCCAAATATGCCGTTGCACCTACAAGCGTAAGTGCCAGTGCTGTTGGTGCGACAACTGCGACTATCGGCTGGACAAGCAGCGAAAGCGCTTGGCAATACGTATGTCTGCCTGCGACAACTACACTAACAGAAGATCTGTGGACGAGCAATGCTGTTTCGGTAAACACAAAATCCGTGAACCTCACCGGGCTTACTCCTGCTACGAGGTACAAATTCTATGTGATCTCTGACCGCGGTGCAAGCGGTACGAGTGTCATTGTTTCTACGGAATTTACCACCGAATGTGAAACTGTTTCTTTACCGTGGAGTTATGGTTTTGAAACGGGAGTTACAAATAATCAAACTCCGCTTTGCTGGGGAGAACTAAAATGCACCGGTAGCACCAACGGCTATGTACAAGCAACTACGTTAGCAAAGAAAGCAGGAACATATGGGCTCCGTATTGCCGGTGGGCGTTCGAGCAGTTCACCGAAGAGCGAGGTAATAGCTGTATTCCCCGAGTTTGAAGAGGAAATCAGCAATCTGGAACTATCGTTCTATTATAAGACCGACATGGATATTATTGATCCTGATTGGGGAAATACTATCTATGGCAAGTTGCAATTGGGGTATGTAACCAACCCCTCGAATGCTGCCACTTTCGTTGCAGTAGGAGAGCCGTTAGATCAGAAAAGTACATTTACTCCCCAGACAGAAAGTATTGTTATGTCAAGTGCGCCAAGCGGAGCACGTTTTGCTATCCTGTACACCGGTGGTGAAAATCTTGGTTTTGCTTCTATCGACGACATTACCGTGCGTGAGAAACCTGCCTGCAACAAACCGGCAGGTGTAAGTGCAGGTAGCGAGACGGCTGAGGGAGCGACCATCACATGGAACGCAAACGGCATGAGTACGTGGAAGTTACAGGTGTCGGAAGGCGACGCAGCCAGTTGGGGTGAGGAGATTGATGTAGCAACAAACTCCAAGGAACTGACAGGACTGAACTCCAACACGTTATACTATGTTCGCGTAAAAGCAGACTGCGGCGGTGGCAGCGTGAGCGAGTGGAGCGACAATGTGTCGTTCACTACACTCTGCGGCACTGTCAGCGTGAGCGCTTCTGCATCGTGGAACATGGACTTTGAGGGTCTGAGCGATCATATCGTTCCCGATTGCTGGGACAACTCCGCTTCTACCACCACTTCTTCCTGGGGTGCAGGATATATCTGGGGTACATACAGCCGCGGCGGCAACACCATGCTGGCTATGAGCAACTCTTCTTTGGACGGAGGCACAGCACTTATGAACACACCGGCTATCGCTATCCCGAATGACGGCAACACGTATGAACTGACATTCGATCATTCGAACATGGCTCCTGTCGGCAATAACCTGATTGTGAAGATTTCTGCCAACGGCGGTGCATTTGCGGATAAAGGCACATACTACCCCAGCGGAAATGTTTCCTCTTATCCTGGCACATTCACGAAAGCGACTATCAGCCTGGCTGACTATAGCGGCAAGACAATCAAGATTCAGTTCTTTGCTAACCCGACAAGCGGCACTTCTTCCGAAGGCGGTGCAATGTTCGTTGACAACGTGAGCGTTCATAAGGAGCCTACCTGCTTTGCGCCGACCGCATTGACGTTCAGCAGCCTGACATCTGCCAGTGCACAAGTAAGTTGGACGAACGGCGGTGAGGAGAGCGCATGGCGACTGCAATACCGCACAACGGAAGGCTCGTGGAGCGCAGAGCAGGTTGTAAGCAGCAAGCCCTACACACTGACCGGACTGAGTGCGAACACGGAGTATCTGGTTCGCGTTAAGAGTTACTGCGCAGCCGACGATCAGAGCGAGTGGAGCGAGGTAGGTTCGTTCACCACGCTGTGCGCCGCTGCAAGTATGCCTTTCAGCGAGTCGTTCAGCAGTGCATCAGAACTGCCCTCGTGCTGGGAAGCGACATCTACGGTTTCCAACGGCTGGTCAGCTTACGAGAAGAGCGGTGCTTACTCCGTGCAACTGCGTACGGGGTCGAGCGGCGAGGCTGAACTGCGTATGCCGGCTATCAACCTGAGCGAGGCTGCTATCCTGCGCTTCGAGTGGAAGAACGCCAACGGTGCTAACGCCAATATCTATATCTCCACCAACGGCGGCACAACGAAAACACTGCTCGCCAACGACCTGTCCAATGTACACAGCGATTGGACTACAAAGATTTTTGACCTGTCAACCTACACCGGCGAGACAGTGCTTATCTACTTCAAGAGCCAGTTCAGCTCAATCAACCAATATGCGTACCTCGATGATATAGAGGTTGTTGCACGCCCGTGCGATATGATTCTGAATATTCAGGTTACCAGCGGTGCTACCATCAGTTGGATCGGCAACGTGAAGAAGTTACAATACAAGACCGGCTCCGATGCATGGAGTTCTGTAACTATTCCTTCGGGCGAATATTCAGGACCAAAGACCATCACCGGTCTAACACCTGCACGCTCGTACCAGGTGCGTCTGTTGCCTGCATGCTCGGCTGAGGAGGAAAGCAACTGGACAACACCGGTGTTCTTCATGAGCAATTCGGTTGAGAGCACACCTTACTACAAGGATTTCGAGAGTGAGACTGCCGGCGAAGTACCGTTCAACTGGAGCAGGGTTTCGGCATCCGAATATCCGCAGATCAGTTATGACGCGTATGCTTATCATGATACGTTCGGAGAGAAAGGCAACAGTATCAAGTTCTACGGCACCAACGACCAGATCATCGTTCTGCCCGAGTTCAGCACCGCACTGCGGGATCTCAGCATCTCGCTACACTACCGCAACCGCGACTGCAAGATGGAGTTAGGTTACGTAGCCTCGGACGGCACTACGTTCACCGCTATCGCTACCCTGCCCAACCAGACAGGCTACGGCGAGTTCCCCTACGAGAAAGTGCTGAAGAACATCAATGCCTCGGCATACAAACTTGCTATCCGCTACAGCGAAGCTACAGGAGCAAGTTCGCAGGCGTTCGTTGACAACGTGCGGGTAGAAGAGCCTACCTGCGGTCAGCCGGAAGCACTGACCTTAGGCACTGTTACTGCCAACAGCGTTGAACTGAGTTGGAGCGTATCGGAACTGGGCACAGAAACCCAATACCAGTATATCCTGCGCCCATGGAACGAAAGTAATCCTAACTGGGCATCAGCAACTCTGCTCGATGGTGTACGCTCGATCAGCCGCAGCGGTCTGAGTGCCAACACGAATTACGAGTTCTACGTCCGTTCGTACTGCGATGGTAGCCACCAGAGCACGCCTGTACACATTGAGTTCAGGACAGAAATGCTTGAAGAGGTGTTTGAGGACATAGCTACCGCCACAGACAACCAAACTCGTCTGGCAGCACTCGTAGGGCAGACGCTGAACATAACCATCAACCGTCCGCTGACGCTCAACGGAGACTACTGCACATTGACACTGCCGTTCAACCTGAGTGCGTCACAGATAGCCGATCCCGAATGTCCGTTGCACGGATTCGTGATCAAAGAGTTTGAGAGTTCGGAGGAGAAAGACGGAGCAGTGAACGTCTATCTGAATCAGGTATATGCCATTGAAGCCGGTAAACCGTACTTTGTACGCTACGGCGGTGCTCCATCCGACAGCCGACTCACTCCGTTGCAGTTCAAGAATGTAACGGTAGCATGCAGCACGCCTGTGGCAGCCGTTGACGAAGGCTTCACGCCGCACGGAGTATTCAACCCGTACAGCCTGATTGCCAATGATGCAAGCACCCTGTTCCTCTCGTCAGCCAACACATTGTACTATCCGTCAGCAGACGGCACGATGAACGGATTCCGTGCATACATCAAGGTGAGCGGCAGCATGGGCGCACCTATACGCCGCGGTGCACCGGTACGTATCTGCGAACGCGAAAACGTGGCTACGGGCGTAATAGACAATAGTCAAAAGTCGAAAGTCGAAAGTCAAAAGTCGAAAGTGCTCATTGACGGACAGCTGCTGATCATACGTGACGGCAAGACGTACAACGCACAGGGACAACTGATCCGATAAAAGAAAGGTAAATGTTAATCGCCTAAAGTAAATGAACTGCATTATGAAAAAGCAATATATACAACCCCGGATAGAGGCACAAATGCTGCAAGGCACGCATTTTACCTGCGTTAGCAACAACGGAGATCTCATATTCAGCAACCAGGGAGGTGACCCGAACAGCATGGATATATGGTAAAGTATCCCCGTGTACTGCTTTAAGACCGAAACGAACATAACTACACACAATATGAAGAAAACATCACTGATACTTGCGTTGTGCCTTGCCGTGATGGCAGGCAACGCCGCGACGTACAACTACCTGTGCGCCATAACCGAGTTGAGCGTTGACACGCTCGCCAGCAACAGCAAGAACCAGTTCACGCTCCAGTGGACGCAGAAGTGCAAGAACATAGCCGAGTACAGCAGCAAGCCTACCGGCACATACACGACAACAGTGAAGCTCGTGCTGAACTCCGACGACCGCACGCTGGAGGGCACTTACACCACAGAAGGCGCGAGTCCCACGAGCAGCAGCGCTAACGTTAACGACCAGACAATCAACCTGGTGACCTCTGAGTTGTACTACGGCAGCACGCGCCGCTTGCTGCGCACGGATTCGATATCCACGTTCACGATCATCAAGATCGACGACACGCACTACGGCATTAGCGTAGGCAGGTTATGCTTCACGGCAGCCTCGCTGGCTGACCGCAACAAGCACACATACAACTACAACTACTGCTATGCCGAAGAGGAGATACTGGTACAGGGCATAGACCCCAAGCCGTACATTTTCGGCTACGAGAGCGGCTACCAGGCACAGGTGCATAATTACGACATGAGCGTTACGGGCATTGATGTAGAGCGTTCGGATACTGAGTTCGGCGCACGCCGTTACTTTGTAACGCTGAACTGCACGGGCACAAACCGCGAGACAGGTGCTGCGCACAACTACGAGGCGCAACTGGCTATCTATCCCACCGGCGAATCGATCGTCGGCTCGTTCGCCACACAGGGCAGCAGCGACATTCTGATGGCAACGAACAGTTACATCAAGGACAACAACGCCGGCAAACTGCGTTACCTGTGCAACGACTCGCTGAGCACGATACAGATCAAGTTGAAAGGTGAGAACCAGTACTCGTTCTACGGCGGCACGCTGCTGTGCGTGGATATGGACGCAAACTACAGCGCCGTATATGGCAAGAAACGTGTAGAGGCAGTACACTACTACCACTTCAGCGACAATGAGGGCGAGGGCGTACCCTTCGGTTGGGATGAAACGAACAAGACTGCCCAGCTGACCCCCACCAAGGTGACTGTCACGCCGGTGACGGAGAGTGAGGAGATTGTGGGTTACCAGTTGCTCGTAAAAGCGAACTCGGCAAACGGCATACAGTACGAGGCACTGCTGGATATAGACGCGGCTCTACTTGACGGCACGTTCAGCGTGAACGAGGGCACACTAACGCTGTGGTCGAAGGTCGGTCACGGTGCAGCAGAATCGTACGTGACAAACGGTGCCACCGTAAGCATCACACCGAAGACCGGCAACACCCACACCCTGTCGGCAAACCTGCTATGCGAGAACGGATACACCTATACCCTGCAGGCGTTCGACTTCAACTACGGCGAGGCTGTGGGAACAGGAGTAGAAAGTCAAGAGTCGAAAGTCGAAAGTCAAAAGTCGAAAGTGTTGCGCAACGGACAGTTGCTGATTATCCGTGACGGAAAGACCTACAACGCACAAGGTGCACAACTGCAATGAAACGACTCGTACTGACCACACTCATCACTCTGGTTGCTGTACTGCACGCCGCAGCGGCATTCAACCTGACCGCATCGAGAGTGACGATTGAAGATATGACGGTTGACAAACCGAACTACTTCGTTACCGTGGCTGCCGCTACATCCACGGGCGAATATGAGGTAGCGTTTGATATATGGCCGGGCAAGCAGTCACCGGTAGGCTCGTTTACGGCTGCGGAAAAGACGATCAGTTATGTCAGCAGTTACGTCCATAAGACGCGCGCGAACGGCAGCGCGGTGAACATGTGGTACTACCCTGAGCCGGATGCAACTATCAGTCTGACAATCACAAACAACGGCGACGGCACATGCAAGCTGAGCGGCTCGATAGACGCCACACGCAACGAGGTGACGTACACCTACGTAATTGCGCCGTACGACTTCGAGTACGATGCCGAGGATATACCCGAACCGCAGGAAGATCCGTACCGCTTTGAGCCGAAAGAAGTCACCTCGATACAGTTCAGCGCGGATGTGGTGAACTTCCGTCAGCGTGAGGGATACATCGAGATCACGCTCAACGAGATGGCTAACGAGACCTACAATTGGATTGAACTACGCCTGTTGTCGGACACAATGGCGTGGCAGGCAGGCACGTACGCAATAGACAACAGCGGCATAGCCGGTTCGCTGACCGCCTCCAAGGGTTACCTGGGCGGCACACGAGGCGATGATCCGTGCTACCTGGCTATACGTGCCGACAAGGAGAGCTGGGGACAATACACCCCGTACTACCTCCAATCAGGCACGGTGGAGGTGAGTTACAACGCCGTGGGCGACACGATCATCGTGAGCGGCTCGGCACTGTCGTACAACGGCTCGACGGTTCAGTTCACGGCGCGCAGTTACAACATGTTGTTCGTACCCGAAGAGCAACCGCGCCAACCGGAGTTCGTCAATCTGGCTATCGACACCGTGCTGATCACTTATCAGAGCGACCTGTCGGACAGCACGAAAGGCGAGTTCTACTACACGTTCAACTTCTTCAGCCGCGGCGGAGACTATCCGAACGTGCTGGTGGATATGATCCTGGACCAGCCTATGGCACTGACCGCCGGCACATACACGCTGGCTGACAACCAACTCATCGGACTGAACCTGTTCCAGAACCAGGAGGATTTCAATGCCGTGTTCTTCGGCGGTGAGCCGTACGTGTTCGCTACGGCAGCACTGACACTGAGCGAGGTGCAGGACGGCAAGTGGCAATACGCAATGCTCATAACCGACACCATAGGCAGCGAATATACATTCGATTTTGCACAAGATCCGCATATCGTACACTACCCTATCCCCGTTGATCCGACCGAGGAGAAAGACAAGCCGTACATCGACGAGCAGAAGACAGCCGTGACCGTCAGCGTGACCCTCGACTCGCTACTGTGGAACACGAAGTCGGTAAGCAAAGACGGCATATTGGATATCTACCTCACGCAACAGAAAGCGGACGTTAACGGACTGAGAGCCTATCTGCATTTAGGGATGTACACCGACAGCGAGTACCCTGAGGCTGGTTCGTATGCCGTGAACGGCAGCGAAGAGAACGGCACGTTCAGCGCCTCGCTCGGACGGTTCGGGAACGTGCTTATCCCCTGCTACCTGCTGCTGATAGATGCCGAAGGCTGGGCGCACGCCGTGTGGTACATTGTGGACGGAACGATACGTATCGCTTACGACGCGCAGCAAGCGCCTGTACTGAGCGGTACATGCACCACGTACTTCGGTTCAACAATCCACTTCACGTACGGAGATATAGATAACGGAGTGGAAGATGTTGTAGTCGAGAGTCAAAAGTCGAAAGTCAAAAGCAGGAAAGTGGTACGCGACGGACAACTGCTGATCATACGTGACGGCAGGACGTACAACGCACAAGGACTGCAAGTCAAGTGATTGAATAGATATGAACACTATCTTTATCGTACTGCCTATACTCACGCTGCTGATGTTCGACCTGGGTTTAGTACTCAAGCCGGAAGATTTCAGGCTCATTGTATCGCGGCCTAAGCCTGTGCTGGTCGGGTTGTTCGGGCAGATCGTTCTGCTGCCGCTGATTGCGTGGGGAGTGATCTGTCTGGTGAACGCGCTCGGCGGTCAGCTGTCAGTGATCAGCTTATCTCCGCTGTTCGTGATCGGTATCATGCTGGTGGCGTGCAGCCCGGGCGGCAGTTCGAGCAACGTATTCTCAATGCTCGCCAAGGGCGACGTAGCACTGTCGGTGACACTAACGGCGTTCAGCAGTCTGATCACCCTGCTGACCCTGCCGTTGATCATGGCGTGGGTGACCGGCAGCGTAGGCGAGGCGGTGGATATACATTTGCCGGTAGGCAAACTGCTGGTGCAGAACATTGTGCTGATGGTAGTGCCTATATCCATAGGGTTTGTAGTTAACTTGTTCCACAGCCAGGCTGCCGAAAAGATTCACAACGTACTCAAGCGTATCGCTATGCCGGCACTGGTGCTGCTGGTGACGATCTTCTTCATTCAGCACCGCACCACCATAGCCGCGGAGTTTGCCTCGCTGGGACTCACAATGACAGCCCTTATTCTCGCCAGCACAGGTTGCGGAGCGTTGCTGTCGTGGCTGCTGCGTCTGACGCAGAAGGAACGCCGCACACTGGTGATAGAGATAGGTATGCAGAACGCCGCACAGGCAATCACCATAGCGTGCAGTCCGCTGATATTCAACAACGAGGTGATTGCTATCCCTGCTATCATCTACGCGCTAATGATGAACCTGATCCTGCTCGCGTACGTAGGTATAACCAAACTGCAAAAGTCATGAACCCCGACCTGCAACACTACATCGAGCAGACTATCCTGCCGCAGTACGATGCTTTTGATGGCGGTCACCGGCGCGACCATGCGCTGACGGTGATCGATGAGAGTCTGAAACTGGCGCAGCAGTACGGCGCCGACGAGCAGATGGCATACACCATAGCCGCCTACCACGATCTCGGGCTGCGTATCGACCGAGAGTTGCATCATATACACTCCGGCGAGATTATGATGGCTGACCGAACGCTCCGGCAGTGGTTCACAGAGGAGCAGTTGCACGTAATGAAGGAAGCCGTGGAAGACCACCGTGCGAGCGGCAAGAACCCGCCACGTACGATCTACGGTGCTATCGTAGCAGAAGCCGACAGGCAGATCGAGCCGCTGACAGTCATACACCGCACAATGGCATACAGCGCCAAACTCTACCCTGGCGGTGATTTCAACACTTTATACGAACGCAGTCTGGAACATCTGCATGAGAAATACGCCGAAGGCGGCTACATGCGCCTGTGGCTGAACAGCGAACGCAACGTTCGCGGACTGAACGAACTGCGAGCTATCATTCGCAACGAAGAGCACCTGCGCAGTTTATGCCGCGAGTGGTACGACGCACAGGCTAAGAGTTAGCAGGCTTGAGGGATATACGGTTGCGTTCGCGGTCGATGCTGAGGACCTCAACCGTAAGGTGCTGATGCAACGCGAGCGTCTTGCCGCGGAGTTGCGAGACGTGAATCAAACCGTCCTTATGAATACCCATATCCACAAACGCACCGAAATTGCTGATGTTCGTAACTATACCCGGCAGACTCATACCTTCCTGCAAGTCGTCGATTGAATGTACGGCTTCGGAGAAACGGAACTCCTCAATCTGATTGCGCGGGTCGCGCGAGGGTTTATCCAGTTCGCGCCATATATCCTGCAAGGTGGGCAAACCTACCTCCTCGCTTACAAAATCTTCCAGCCGGACTTCCCTGCCTGACATTTTCGCCTGTTGCAGTCGTGCCGCCACGGCATATCGCTCGGGGTGCACGGCTGTGTTGTCGAGCGGGTTAGTGCCGCCGGCTATACGCAGGAAACCGGCACACTGCTCGAAAGTCTTCGCGCCCATCTTGGGCACATTGAGCAACGCACGCCGGTCGGGGAACGAGCCGTGCTCGGCGCGGTAGTTGACAATATTCTGCGCCACTACAGGTCCCACGCCGGAGATATACGTCAGCAGGTGCTTGCTGGCAGTATTGACATCCACACCTACATAGTTCACCACACTTTCTACCGTCTGGTCGAGGCTTCGCTTGAGTTCAGCCTGATCGACGTCGTGCTGGTACTGTCCGACACCAATGCTCTTCGGGTCGATCTTCACCAGTTCAGCCAAGGGATCCATCAGCCGTCTGCCGATGCTCACCGCACCGCGGACGGTCACATCCTCGTTAGGAAACTCCTCACGCCCGATCTTCGATGCCGAATAGACCGAAGCACCGTTCTCGCTTACAACGAAAACGGGAATGGTTTCGTTGATTTGAAGATTTGAAGATTTCTGATTGGAAGATTGGAGTACTTCGCGGACAAACGCTTCGGTTTCGCGGCTGGCAGTGCCGTTGCCGATGGCAATAGCCTCTATACAATAATCGTGCAACGCCTTGAGCAGGATAGTTTCCGCCTCCGCACGTTTGTTAACCGGCGGGTGAGGACAGATAACCGAGTGATAGAGCAGGTCGCCCTGCGCAGACAGGCAAACGAGTTTGCAGCCCGTGCGGAAACCCGGATCGAGTGCCAGCACACGTTTCTGCCCCAGCGGATTCTCCAGCAGCAGTTGGCGGAGGTTGGCGGCAAACACGCGTATAGCCTCGGCGTCCGCCTTCTGCTTGGAAGAGGCTGCGAACTCCGTTTCTATTGCCGGCTTGAGCAGACGTTTGTAACTGTCCTCCATCGCCTGCTCAACCTCGTAGGCTGCGTTGGAGTTGTTATGCAGCCAGAGGCGTGCCAGTTTGTCGAGTGCTTTTTCCTGATCGCAACTTATATCCACACGCACAAATCCTTCGGTCTCTGCACGGCGAATAGCCAGCAGGCGGTGTGAACTGATACGTTTGAGCGGTTCATCCACCGCAAAATATTCGCGGTAGTTAGCAGCCTCCTGTGCACGCTGAGCAGTGAGTTGCTTGATTTCCTTGGTGCGGATCATGGCTGTATATGCGAACTCGCGCCGCACGGCATTGCGTGAGCGTTCGTCCATACTGATCTGCTCGGCAATGATATCCCGTGCGCCCTGCAGGGTTTCGTCAGGTTTGCCGTAACGTTGTGCCTCACGGCGGCAATCGGTTCGCGGATCTTGCTTGAGCAGCAGGTCAGCCAAAGGTTGCAAGCCCGCCTCACGCGCCTTGTCGGCACGCGTCTTGCGGTGAGGTTTGTAGGGCAGATAGATATCCTCAAGTTCCACGCTATCCTCGCACTCATCGATACGCCGGCGCAGTTCGGGCGTGAGTTGCCCCTGCTCCTCAATAGTGGCGAGTACGGTCTGCTTGCGGCGTTCGAGTTCCTCGAGTTTGGTGTTCTCCGCCTCAATGGCAGCAATCTGCAGTTCATCGAGCGAGCCAGTGCGCTCCTTGCGGTAGCGCGCGATAAACGGGATAGTGGCACCCTCGTGCAACAGACCGATAACGGCTTGCACCTGCTTCTCGCCCAAACCAAGGCGACGACTGATAACGGATGAGATATTCATTATGACACTAAGATAAGAAAATTTAGAGACAAAGATAACTGTTTTCGATGCAAAGATACAAAAAAACAATAATAAAAACAAATAATTTGCAACAAATATAAAATATTTTACAAAATATTTGCATATTTGGATATTTTTTCGTAACTTTGTGGCGAAAATGCAAAAGAGTAACAAAATCACTCCCACAAGTATGCAAACGCGCATTTTTCAAATATGGCTACTGAGCCTTCTGTTGTTGCTTTGTCCGTTTGTTTCCGTACTGGCAGATGATCCCGAACCTAACAATTCGGACAATCCGTTGTTTCCTCCTGATCCCGGTGTGGTATATGTACCGCCTGTAGTGGTTATTATGGGTGACACGGTCAGTGCGTCCGATGATCCGACGAGTACGCCTACTGAGATTGACGTAACCGGTGACGGTTCGATTGTGTATAACACAGAGGAAAACGTGCTCTCCCTTACATCTGCAACGGTGGAGGTAGGTGACAGCATGATGGCAGCTATCAGTTATACGGGTTCGGACCCGCTGGTGATTGTGCTGTGCGACTCTTCAACGATCTTTGCGGATACCGTTATTGCATCGCAGGCGGATATCATCATTACAGGCGACGGAGTGCTGGTAGCCGAAGCAGTAGTACCGATCATCGGTACACCACAAGCGTCCATCCTCTTTGATTCCGTAACAATGTACGTGCGCTCGCTAAAAGCGCCTGCGTCCGTGCGCAGGCGTATTCGCGGCATTAAACTTGTGGACGAGAACGGCGGTCCGGCTCTGTCAGGTTTTGCATCAGCGGACTTCAACAAGACCGCAGTAACCCCGCCGGAAGCCACGTATGGCGAAGTGGACGTGAGTGAATCACCGGGTGCACCGCCTGTTACGATCAATGCGCTGTATGTCACCAACCAGCAAGGCGAGCCTGAGGTGCTGACCGAGTTCCAGCTGACTGCCATAGCCGACCAGCATGACGCAGTGGAGACAGCGAACGTCCGCCGCGAGTTGGATACAACACAACCGATGTACAACCTGTTAGGATTACGCGTGGGCGCAGGATACCGAGGCATTGTTGTACAGCAGGGAGGGAAGTACGTGATTCTATAGTTGAGAGTTGAGTGTTGAGTGTTGAGTGTTGAGAGTTGAGGACTGAGGGTTGAGGACTGAAATACAAACAATTAAACGCCATAGTTTATGAAAAAGATTTTTACACTAACCGCTATTTGCGCGCTGCTGTTCAGCGCAAGTGTTACGGCTCAGGATTTCCCGAGTGATCCCGGTACACTGATGGTTGACCTGGAACTTATTGCCGCCGACTTCTCGTCGGGCGACACGATTGCCAATCAAGCACCGGAAGGTTCAGGTGCGTATGCTTCCGGCACGACACTCACCATCACCGCCAAGACCATTCAAGGCTACACATTCGAGAAGTGGAGTGACGAAGTAACTGACGCAAGCCGTCAGATTACACTGACCGAGTCAATGTCGCTGACGGCATTGTACACGCACAACTCGTACTCTATCCTATTCAAGAACGACAATGGCGAGACTCTAAGCGAAGGCAACTACTTCTACGGAGACGAAGTTACTGTACCTGATACACCGGTGAAAGATGCAACGGACGAATTCACGTACACCTTTATCGGATGGAATCCGCAGGTAGGTCCTGTTACCGGTCCGCAGACATATATTGCAGTGTGGGATACCACTACGAACCGTTACCCCGTAACGTTCTTCGATTGGGACGGTGAGACTGTCCTGTACGCTGATACTCTGGCGTACGGCACAATGCCGCAGTACAAAGGCGAGACACCTACTCGCGAGACAACCGAGGGCACTGTATATACATGGAGCGGTTGGGATCCCGAGCTTCACGCTGTAACCAAGGGCGAGAACAACTATACAGCCACCTACACTGACAAGTTGCTGGATTTTCAGGTAACGATTGTATATGACAAGGATACAACCAAACAAACTATTTCCTGGGGCGAAGAGATTGAGTTGAACGCTCAGGACAACACAGACAGACACTTCGTTCAGTGGCAAGACGGATTGGTAGAGAACCCGCGTAACGTAACAATCATCAGCGATACGACGTTCGTTGCCGAGTATGCCGATTCGTACGTCAACGTTGCCGTAGCAGCCAACCAGTGGACATTCTTCTGCCTGCCGCAGCTCATGATGGCAGACGGCTGGAACGAAGATATGCTCGTAACAAGCGACCTGGCAGGTGTTGCATGGGGTACATACAACGGCGCTGTTCGTGCCGAGGCCCGTTCGGGTTGGGAGACACCCGAGATGTTCAATGCATTGCAGGGATATATCATTTACAGCACCAAGGCCGGTAACCTGCGTCTGAACGTCTATGCCGAGAACCTGATGAAGGAGGCGATTACCGTTTCGCTGGAAACCTACGAAGCCGAGCACGCTCAGAACGCCAACTGGAACTTTATCGGTAACCCGTACAACACTGAACTGTCCGCAGCAGCCATTACGGCTCAAGGTCTGACCGATGCATCGGCAACGATCTGGAACGGAACAGGTTATACCAACGAGTTGCTGAGCAGCCAGAATCTGACATTCCAACCACTGCAGGCATTCTTTATCCAGACTGACGGCGAGGGCTCCTTGTCGTTCAGCGGCGCCCAATCACCTGCTCCGGCACGTACTGCACAGGTTGAGGAGAACAGCCGCATTGATATCGAGGCAACCGCCGGAGGCTACACCGACAAGACCCGTGTAATCTTCCGCAGCAACTCGAGCTTGAAGTACGAGGCAGGTCGTGATGCATCGAAGTTCATGACAGCAACTGCTCCTGTACAGATGTACTTCCTGGATGTAGATAACGTACAATGCGCACAGATGGTTCGTCCGGCAGGCGAGGATGCAATGCGTCTGGGTTACATGATTCGCACGGCAGGTGAGATGGAGATCAATATGCCTGTATATGCCGAGGATTATGAGTTGTATGACGCTTTGACCGACCGCAGCTACAACCTGAGCGAGACAGTAAGCATCTACTCGGAGGCAGGCACGTACAACAACCGTCTGTCATTGCGTCCGATCAAGCGCGTGCCGACCGCTGTTGACAACGCTGTAGCCGGCAGCACGACCACCAAGCTCATGCTGAACGGTCAGTTGTACATCGTACGCGACGGTAAGATGTTCACCGTACAAGGTACACAAGCCAAGTAAGATATACGAGGCGACAAAAATGCGCGCTGCCCCGAATACGGGCAGCGCTTTTTTTATAAGCCTCCCCCCTACCCCTCCCTAAAGGGAAGGGAGATTGATAGAGTGAGAGAAAAATGACAAAAGACAAAAGACAATAGATAATAGACAAAAGACAAAAGAAGAAAAAAGAAAGAGGATAGAGGATAGACAGATAGATAAAAACAGTCAACCCCGCTGTTGGGCGGGGTTGATTGTTACGCGTGCGTACGCGAGCCTTAATTATTTGAAGTACTCTTGTACTTTCTCGTTTTCTACGATTTCCTCCTGGAAGATGTAAGCACCGGTTTTGGGGCTTTTAACCATCTTAATGCACTTCGTGTGGTTACGTCCGGCGTTGCCGGTGTGAAGTGTTGCAACCGCTTTCTTTGCCATTGTTTAATCTCCTTTAAGTTTAGCACCAACACGGATTACTTAATCTCCTTGTGGATAGTGTAACGTTTCAGATACGGGTTATACTTCTTCAGCTCGAGGCGATCAGGAGTATTCTTACGGTTCTTGGTTGTGATGTAACGGCTCATGCCGGGAACACCGCTGTTTTTCTGCTCGGTGCACTCAAGAATAACTTGCACGCGGGCTTCTTTGTTTTTCTTTGCCATAACTGTAATCCTCCTAATTTACTCGTAAAGGTAACCCTTTTCGGCAGCTTGCTTAAGCGCTGCATCCAAACCGATTTTGTTAATAGTACGCAGACCAGCTGCACTCACGTTCAGCTGAATCCAGCAATCTTGTTCTACCCAGTAGAACTTTCTGTGGAAGAGGTTCACATCGAAAGTGCGCTTAGTATGGCGCTTCGAGTGAGACACATTGCATCCACCCATGGCTTTCTTGCCGGTAATTTGACAAATCTTAGACATTTTATTATAAATTTTATATTTTTCCGTAGCCAAGCGTCCCGCATCTGGCGAGAGGCTAAAATCCCTAAAAATCAACTCATAAGCGCGTAATGCGCGAAAAAATCGTACAAAGATACAAAAAAAAATTGATTCTTGCAAATATTTTCGCACTTTTTTTTAAAAAAAGTTCTTTTTCTGTAATAAGTGCTTTGCAATTGTTAAAATATGGGATAATTTCTTGCAAATTGCAAAAATTTTTCGTAACTTTGTACGTTTTTGCGTGATTTGCACGTCAGGCGGTTAGAAGAAAGAGGTGTTTACTCACGAAAACGGCTCGATAAACCCTCGACAATCCCTCGATAAAACCCCGATGGAACGGAACGTTTTTTGTAGAAGACGAACATATACGATTTTACAGGACACAAGCAAATACGCGTTTTAATAGAACACAAACGAATATACACAGAAAGAATGGATAAGAATACTTGGATTGGATTTTTGCTGATAGCAGCAATAATAGTCGGTTTCTCGATGTTGAACCGTCCGTCGAAAGAAGAGATGGCAGAGCGCCAGCGGATCAATGACAGCATTGCGCTGGTTCGCCAGATGGAGTGGGAAGCCCAACAATTGTCGCAGCAGATCAGCGCTGAAGCTGCAGCGGCAAGCAGCGAGCAACAGGAAGGCAACGGTCAGTTGTCGGAGGAGGAATTGAACGACCGTCTGCAGGCTACGTACGGAGATTTTGCTGTATCGGCACGCGGTACAGAAGATTTTGTAACATTAGAGAACGAGCGTGTACGCCTGACGTTCACCACTCGCGGCGGACGTCTGTACCGTGCGGAGTTGAAGGAGTACAAAGCCTACGGCGACACAATCAATGACCTGCACCTGTTCACAGGCGAGGAGTCGAACCTGGCGTTTACGCTGATCACGGCGAACAACCGCATCATATCGACACAGAACCTGTATTTTGAGCCTATAAAGAAAGACTCGGTGCTGACCATGCGTCTGAAGAGCACGAACGAAGAGGCGTATCTGGACTTCACGTACACGCTGCCCGCGAACGAGTACATGTTCGGGTTTGATATCGTACCGCACCACATGGAGCAGGTGCTGGCACAGAACGTGAGCACGATAGAGATGCAGTGGCGTCAGTTGGTTCCGCAACAGGAGAAAGGTCGTAAGTTTGAGGAGCGCTATGCGCAAATGCAGTACATGGACATGAGCGGCGATATAAGCGACCTGTCGGAGCAAAAGAGTGCGCGCAAGAAAGAAGCCGGTCGTCTGCGCTGGATAGCGTACAAAGACCAGTTCTTCTCGACTGTACTTATCAGCGAGGACGGATTCAGTTCGTCGGAGTTGGAGTCAGAGCCGCAGAACAAATACTCGGGATATATCAAAGAGTACAACACGACCACGGCGTTGAACTTCGACCTGCGCGAGCCTATTCATCTGAGATACTACACCGGTCCGAACCACTATAACACCCTGAAGGCATACGATGAGGGAGTGGAAAAGAGCGAGCGACTGAACCTGAAGTCTCTCGTGCCGCTGGGTTGGAAGATTGTGTCGTGGGTGAACGTGATTCTGGTTATACCGATGTTCGACCTGTTCACCTCGTGGGGCTTGCACATAGGCTTGATTATTCTGCTGATGACTATTGTTATCAAGCTGATTATCCTGCCGTTCGTATTCAAGAGCTATCAGTCCACCGCCAAGATGCGCGTACTGAAGCCACAGATTGACGAGATCAATGCTAAGTTCCCGCCGGAGAAGATGCAAGAGCGCCAGCAAGCAACAATGGCGTTGTACCAGAAAGCCGGAGTGAGTCCGATGAGCGGCTGCCTGCCAATGCTGCTGCAGATGCCTGTTGTGATGGCGATGTTCTGGTTCTTCCCGACCGCTATTGAGTTGCGCGGCAAATCGTTCTTGTGGGCGGACGACCTGTCAACCTACGATTCGATTATCTCGTGGAGCACACCGATATGGGGCATAGGCGACCACTTGTCGTTGTTCTGTATATTGTTTACGATAGTGAACGTGGTGTACACATATATCACAATGCAGACTCAGGCGAGCGGCAATGATCCATCGCAGAAAATGATGAAATGGATGATGTACCTGATGCCGGTTATGTTCTTCTTCATTTTCAACGACTACGCAGCGGGATTGAGTTACTACTACCTGCTGGCATTGTTCTTCTCGATCCTGCAAACGATGATCTTCCGTTGGACGACCGACGACAAGAAGATTCTTGCCGAGATGGAAGCCAACGCCAAGAAGAAAGCCAATGCGAAACCTCGTTCGGGTTTGGCTGAACGTCTGGCAAAGATGCAACAGGAGCAGTTGCGTCAGGCTCGTGAGAACGCCAAGGCACAAGCGAAGAAGAGATGAGGGTTGAGGGTTTAGTGTTGAGTGTTTAGAGTTGAGGGTTGAGTGTTGAGAGTTTAGTGATTAGAGAAAAGTGGACGAAGAAAAACTCATATTACGGTCGTTTGGTAGCGGAAGTAGCGGTAACTGTTACTACTTCGGCACGACAGAGCGCGGTATCCTGATAGATGCCGGTATCTCTGCGCGTACCATACACAAGTACCTGAAAGAGATGGGGTTGGACTTCAAGAACATCATGGGTGTACTTATCACTCACGATCATGCTGACCACATTCGCGCCGTAGGTACACTGGGTGAGCGCGTGCATCTGCCGATATACGCCACTCCGCTGATTCACGAGGGTATAGATCGCAACTACGGCGTGACACAGAAGCTTCGCTCCGGCAGGCGTTACTTCACCAAAGGTGAGCCGTGGCAACTGGGTGATATGACTATCAACACGTTCGGCATCTCACATGACTCGACAGAGTGTGTAGGATACGTGATAGACTTTATGCACCAGCGGTTCATGATTGCTACCGACTGCGGTGAGCCTAATGCCGAGATGGAAGAGTATCTGCGCACCGCCAACCATATTATCATTGAGGCGAACCACGATGAGCAGTTGCTGCTGAACGGTCCGTACCCGACGTATCTGAAGCAACGTATCCTGTCTCCGCGCGGTCACCAATCGAATGTGACTTGCGGCGAACTGCTGGAGAGGAACTATCATTACGGCATGAAGAACGTGTTCCTGTGCCATCTGAGCCAGGAGAACAACGACCCGAAGGTAGCATACGACACGGTGAGCGACCATCTGATGGAGATTGGTGTTGTTCCCGGACGAGATATCAATCTATGTGTGCTGGAGCGCACGTCGCCAAGTGCGATTTTTGAGTTGAGTGTATAAACAGACCGCACCTAAAGGTGCTGACAGAAGACAGACCGCACCTAAAGGTGCTGACAGAAGATAGACCGCACCTGAAGGTGCTGATAGAAGATAGATTGCATGAAACGATTAGTCATTATCCCAACCTACAACGAGAAAGAGAATATCGAAGCCATCATAAAGGCGGTGTTCGGTTTGCCTGTGGAGTTTCACGTACTGGTAATAGACGACGGTTCGCCTGACGGCACGGCCGCTATTGTCAAACGAATGATAGGCGAGCAGAAGGCAGAACGGTTGTTCATCGTAGAACGCCAAGGCAAGTTAGGCCTGGGGACAGCGTATATAGCAGGATTCAAGTGGGCAATTGCGCACGAGTACGACTACATCTTCGAGATGGATGCAGACTTCTCGCACAACCCCAATGATCTGGTCAAACTATACGAGGCGCTGAGCGAAGGCGGTGCAGATGTAGCCATCGGCAGCCGTTATGTGACAGGCGTTAATGTTGTTAACTGGCCTATGGGACGCGTGCTGATGTCATACTTTGCATCGAAATATGTTCGCACGGTGCTCGGCATAGATGTACACGACACAACAGCGGGATTCGTGGGGTACAAACGCGAGGTACTGGAGACAATAGAACTGGACAAGATCCGCTTCAAGGGTTACGCCTTCCAGATCGAAATGAAATTCACGGCTATTCAATGCGGATTTACGGTAAAAGAAGTACCAATCATCTTTGTCAACCGTGTGTTAGGAACGAGCAAGATGTCAGGCGGTATATTCTCGGAGGCATTGTTAGGCGTAGTACGGCTGAAAGTGTCTTCGTGGTTCAGGAAATACCCTAAGAGAGTTTAGTGTTTAGGGTTGAGAGTTGAGGGTAGTTGAAAGTTGAGAGTTTAGTGTTGAGGGACATCCCCCGGCCCCTTCTCAGAAGGGGAGATTGGGTGAGAGTTTAGAGTTTAGAGTCGTTGAAAGTTACTAAGATTATATTTTTTTGTGTGGGTCTGCTGTGCATGGTATCGTGCGGCAGGCGGTCTGCGTCGTGTGAGGGCGAGGCAGAGGAGCAGGCGGCGGTTGAAAATGTTGAGCCGCGTTACGTGTACGGCATTGCAGCAGATGATTATACCATAGATACGTGTCGCGTGCACGCGGGCGAGACGCTGTCAGGCATACTGGGTCGCCATGGTTTGAGCAGCAAGCAATGGAATGCGATGCAACCGCTACTCAAGCAGCACCCCGAACTGACGGCTATACGCGAAGGCGGGCGATATTACGCGTTCCACAACGATACAGCATTATGCTACTATGCCTACAAGATCAGCCGCAGAGAGACGATCATTGCCTCGCTACTGGACAGCCTGTATGTGTGGCGAGACACGTTGCCAATGCATATAGAGAGCAAGAAAGCGGAGTTCACTATCACCTCCTCACTATGGCAGGCTATCAGCAGTCAGGATCTGCCGGTGGAGTTGGCGCTTGAGTTGTCAGAGATTTATGCATGGACGATTAACTTCTTTGCGCTACAGCAAGGCGACAGCGTGCGTGTGCTGTACGACGAGCAGTACATTGATACCACACGCGTAGGTATAGGCAGGATATATGCGGCACATTTCTATCACGGCAAGCGCTGGTTGCCGGCATACTACGCTGATTCGGCAACGTTGAGTCCGTATCTGGCAGAGCAGATTCCTACAACGAAGATACACAACTACTACGACGAGCAAGGCAACAGTCTAAGGAAAACTTTTCTGAAAGCGCCGCTGAACTACAAGCGCATATCCTCGCATTTCAGTTACGCGCGCAAGCACCCTGTATATCACATTGTTCGTCCGCATACGGGCGTTGATTATGCTGCGCCTGCAGGTACTCCGGTGGTGGCATTGGGTGATGGCGTAGTGACGTTCCGCGCCTACAAAGGCGGTGGCGGCAACACCATCAAGATTCGCCACAACAGCACGTACGAGACGGCTTATCTGCATCTGTCGAAGTACGCCAAAGGACTGAAGGTCGGTCAGTACGTCAAGCAAGGCGATGTAATCGGCTACGTGGGTTCGACAGGCGCAAGTACGGGTCCGCATCTGGACTTTCGCGTATGGAAGAACGGCACACCGGTTAATCCGCTGACACTGGAGTCGCCATCTGCCGAACCTGTACCGGCAGAACTGAAACAGGCGTACGACAGTCTGGCGAGGGAGTATAGCAGAATACTATTAGACGATCAGACTGCCGGATAATTAGATAATTATAAAACACAACATATATGTTATTCTACGAAATCAAAGTTCATTACAGCCGTCAGACCGGCGAAGATAATCCGGGTAAGGTGAAAGAGACCTACCTGGTAGAAGGATTCACGTGCGCTGATGTAGAAGAGCGCGTGATGGAAGAAATCAAGCCATTTGTGTTCCAAGGTGACTGCGAGGTGCCGAGTTGCAAGAAAGTGCAATACTACGACCTTATCCCTGCAGCCAACGGCGAATATTGGTACAAGGCACGTGTGGAACTTATCACCGTTGAAAACGACAAAGAGACACGCAAAGCAGTAAGTATCCTCGTTCAGGCAGACACGATGCTTGACGCATTGCACACGCTCAAGCAGCACTTGGCATCGCTGGACTGCGAAGTAATAGGTCTCGCCAAATCACCGGTAGTAGATGTAATCAGAGCTACAGCATGAAAAAGATAATATTAACAGGTGACCGTCCGACAGGCAAGTTGCATATCGGGCATTATGTAGGTTCGCTGCGCAGGCGCGTAGAGTTGCAGAACACGGGAGAGTTCGACAAGATTTATATCATGATTGCCGATGCGCAGGCATTGACGGACAATGCCGACAACCCCGGTAAGATTCGTGAGAACATATTGAATGTAGCCTTGGACTACCTTGCCGCGGGATTGGATCCGGAGAAAGTGACCATCTTTATCCAGAGCGGTGTGCCGCAGTTGGCAGAGCTGGCGTTCTACTACATGAATCTGGTAAGCGTGAGCCGCGTACAGCGCAATCCGACCGTAAAGACCGAGATCAAGATGCGCAACTTCGAGGCGAATATTCCTCTGGGCTTCTTCTGCTATCCTGTGTCACAGGCAGCAGATATCACATTGTTCCACGGAACGGTTGTGCCGGTAGGCGAGGATCAGAAACCTATGATTGAGCTGACCAACGAACTGGTGCGCCGTTTTAACAGCGTATATGGCGAGGTGTTCAATGAAGCGCAGATCCTGCTGCCGGACAACGCCGTATGTATGCGTCTGCCGGGCACGGACGGCAAAGCAAAGATGAGCAAGAGTCTGGGCAACTGCATCTACCTGAGCGATCCTGCAGAGGTGGTTGAGCAAAAAGTGAAGAGTATGTACACCGACCCCACTCACCTGAAAGTGAGCGATCCGGGACACTTGGAGGGTAATGCGGTGTTCACGTATCTGGACGCGTTCTGCAAAGACGAGCATTTTGCAAAGTACCTGCCTGAATATCAGAATCTGCAGGAGTTGAAAGACCACTACACACGTGGCGGTCTGGGAGATATGAAGTGCAAGATGTTCCTGCTGAAGATTATGCAAGAGATGCTTGAGCCTATCCGTCAACGCCGCGCCGAGTGGGAGCAACGTTTGCCGGAAGTTCGCGAGATCCTGCGTCGTGGCACAGAAGAGGCTTGCCGCGCCGGAGAACAAACGATGCAAGAAGTTCGCAAGGCAATGCGCATCGATTACTTTGACAGCGAGTTGACGCTGTAGAAAGCATAAAACGATAATCGCAGAAGTGTACTACTCCACCCTTTGTCCGGTGAGCGTGTAACGACAGCCATCACGCTGGATAAGGAGTTGGCCATTGGAAATCAGCATTCTTGGATTGTCGGAAGGTAGTTGTGACGAGTCGGTGAATACCGGCTCGTTGCTTGTTAAAGGAGTAGGATCACCCTCTCCCCACTGCGAATAAAGCCAATCGATACGCCAGTTCATACGATCAAGAAAATCCTGCTTGCGGTTGTTCATATCACCGTTGGTGCGCACGTTGGTGTTACGCCAACGCTCGGCGTCACGTTTGGCGGCAGTGGAAACAGCGCTGACGAAAGAGTTGATGTCAGCCAAGACTTTGTCATGTCCCTGGCGGCGATACTGATACCACAGTTTCATCAAGCGCTCGTTGAACTGTTCGTTCTTGCAGAGCTGCTCAATCCATATTTGTGAAAATGTAGGTCCATCGTAGATGAAACGTTCCTGGTGGCGGTCGTAGGCATTACCGAAATCCCAAACGGGACCGAAATGCCAGCGCGGGAAGACTTTTTGTCCGCGGGTATCCGTCGAATCGCGATCCTTGTACAGGAAGCAACTGCCGTGATATGACTCGCAATCTTCCATAATCTCCTGCACCAGATAGTAACGTGCTGCATCTGTAAGGTCGAGTATATCCTGAAGATCGGCTCCTGTTGCCAAAGGGAGATCGTAGATGGCGTCGTTCAGTTGGTTGAGTTGGCTGGTGATATAGTTGCGCTGCTGGGTAGAAAGATCTTCCGGTGACTGGGTTGTGAACATCACACTTTCGCCGTTATGTTCCTCAAACATTATATTGCCTTCTGATGAATAGTTGTCGATCTCGACCAGCCATCCGCCGGTGATAAGATCGGCTTTGGTTTCGCCGTCCTGCTGCTCGTGAATATTGACGCGATCGTTGTCGATACGGATGGTTTCGGTGACGAAATACAAGCCTTTGTAATCGCCGTTGAGCATAAGTTCGACAGGCACCTGACTCGGTGTATAAGGCAAACCGATATGCCTGGAAAGAGCGTAGCCGACCGTATTCTTGAGAAAGCCGAGATAGTCATCGGCTCCAGCCATCAATGCCCAGTGTTTGCTCTTGTGCATGCCAAGGAGTTTTTGTCCCTGTCCTTGCGCAAAAACGATTTTGTAGGGTTTCTTGTCGAACCCTGTCCATGTCCAGTTGCCTCTGCCGCGAATGGTAAGAGGGATCTGGTTGTTGGCATTACCCAAAGCGGGATAATCGCCATAGGCGGTGACATACATAGTGGCTTCGACCGGTGTCTCACGGCTGACGTCCTGCTTGTTTTTGGTGGTGATATACATCACAGGCAGCGTGCCGGAAGGAGAAACAGCAAACAATCCGGCAGTACAAGCCAACAAGAATAGGGATAGTACGGAACGACGCATTAGCATATTGATTAATTAAGCATTATAAGCATTTGACCTCGAGTAAAGTCTAGGATTAGCCCGATAAAGGTCCGATAAAAGTTCGATAAACCATCGATAATCCCTCGATAAACCCCCGATGGAACGGAACGTTTTTTGTTTACTCTTCGCCCAAGAGGTCGGGTCGTCTTTCGCGGGTGTGCTGGAGCGACTGCTCGTAGAGCCATTCGTCGATCTTAGCCTGGTGTCCGGAAAGTAGAATATCGGGCACCCGCCAGCCTTTGTACTCTGCGGGACGTGTATAGACGCCAGCCTCCAGCAAGCCGTCCTGGAAAGAATCGGAGAGGGCGGATGTTTCGTCGCCAAGGGCGCCGGGGAGCAGACGAACGATAGCGTCGGTCATAATAGCCGCAGGCATTTCGCCACCGGTGAGTACGAAGTCGCCAATCGTATATTCCTTGGTGATCAGGTGGTCACGTACACGCTGATCAACGCCTTTGTAGTGTCCGCAAAGGATGATCAGGTTCTGCTTGAGAGAGAGTTGGTTGGCGACTTGCTGGTTGAAGCGTTCGCCGTCAGGAGCGGTGAAGATAATCTCGTCGTAATGCCGCTCGGATGTCAGTTTGGTAATGAGTCGGTCGATAGGTTCGATCTGCAGAACCATTCCCGCACCGAAGCCGAACGCATAATCATCGACCTTGCGATGTTTGTCGAGGGTGTAGTCACGCAGGTTGTGGACATAAATCTCGCACAGGCCTTTGTCCTTGGCGCGCTGCACGATGGAGTGATTGAGCGGCGAATCAAGGAGTTCGGGACAACATGTTATGATATCTATTCGTAGCATAGTTTTTGTTCGATCAGCCAAACTTGGCTGATGTATTTAGGGTACAGGATCATAGCCGGAGCCACCCCAAGGGTTGCAGCGAAGTATGCGTTTGATACCAAGCCATCCGCCCTTGAAAATGCCGTACTTCATTACCGCCTCGACCATATATTGGCTGCAGGTAGGCGTATAACGGCAGGAGGGCGGTGTGAAGGGCGAGATGCACGTTCTGTAGAAGTACACCGGCAAAAGGAATATGTGGCGGATAATAGTACGCATGGGTGTAAGGATCAGCCAAATTTGGCTGATACATGGGTAGAGGCTATTATTTTGGCTATGAGTTTGCTCATGGCACGTTCAATCTGCGCATAATCGGGCAGTTCTTTGTCCATGTTATAAATAGCGATGTGCAACGCCTCTCCCTGCTCCTCCAGTTGCTTTAGCGGTTGGCAGTTGAGTCTGTATGCTTCGCGCATGAGTCTTCGCAGGCGGTTACGATCCACCGCGTGCTTGTGGAGCGACTTAGGCGCCCACACAAGAACCTGCGTCTTCTCCTCCGCACGCATCACATGCGCACGCAAAGGCCAAACGATAACACGTTTGCCCTTTGAACGTGCGGCAGCGATACGCATCTCGCCGCACAGACGCATAGATTTGGGGAAGGAGTTAGACACTACTATCAAAGGTTAAAATGGTTTTACTGTGTAAAACGTTACTATTCGCTTAAATATGACTCGATGGCGGCGAGCAGTGAGGGGCAGCCGGGAGCAGGTGCTACACGGTTAACCGTATATCCTGCATCGGTGAGGGCTTGCGCCGCATTGGCACCAAAGCACACAAACGCCTTATCTTCCTGTTTGAAATTCGGGAAGTTACTGAGGAAAGCATTGACACCAGAAGCGGTGAAGAATGCTACGACATCGTAGTCAAAAGGCTTTTCCTTAGGCCAAGAATACGTCTGCTGGCGGAACATAACCACGGGTTTGACCATGACCTTGTGCTCGGCAAACATATTGATGAGTTCGTCACTATAATTCTCGCCAACGACCATCATATATTTCTCCTGCGGCCTGCGGTTCATAGCCGGCAGAACATCTTCGAATGAGTTGTGCGTGCCGAAGAAGATTCTTCGTTTGCGGAACTCAATATACTTTTGCAAATAGTTGCCTACCGCCTCGCTGATGCAGTAGTAGTGCATTGTTTCCGGCACAGCGACATGCAAATCTTCACACATGTGGAAGAAATGATCCGCACTGGTTTTTGAGTTGAGTATAACCGCGGTATAATCCAAGATATTTACATGTTGGGCACGGAACTCTCTTGCTGACAACCTCTCCAATTGTACCAACGGTTGAAAATCGACACGTACGTCGTGGTGATGTTCCAACAAGTCGTAGGGGTTGTGTTCACCTGCAGGACGAACCTGAGTGATTAGAATCTTTTTTGTCATTATATTGAAGTTGCTATTAAATTCTCACATTAAATACATGGCATAAACCTGTCTTCCAGCCTCGTAGAGCAATAAGATCGGCAACAGTTCAACCGTAAGCAGAAAGATAAGTACTCCCAACAATTCCTGCACAGAGGCGTTGAACAGACGTATCCATTGTGCAATAAGAATGAGGATGTACGCACCAATCAGTACAGCCAGCAGCGTTATCCACCAGGCGTTGGGGGCAGTGTATGCCATGAACATTACTATGATCAACGCCAAATAAGTCATGAGTGATCGCAGCGAGAAGTAACGCACATACGCCAAACTTGCGCGTCTGCCGAGGCGGAAGGTGTACTGCATAAGCAACGCTATGACCACTCGTGCGAGATCGATAAGCACGGCAAAAACAATCAGTTGCTCAAAGAACTCCAAGCCATACATCGGCGAATCAACGAGGATTATATATACCGCCAACGCCGGCACCGTGGTATTAAAGAGCCATTGGGCGACCTGGGATCCTATACTTGGCACCTGCTCAGCCGTGTTGCCGGCAAACTCAGCAAAACTATTGCTGACCACAGCGCGCAAATAGCGCGGTTGCATCATGCAACTCAGCCATACGAGCACCACGAGCGCCAAGCATATCCAAGGCAGCCATGTGGCAGAAAGTGCAGCAGTAATATGTAATCCTTCGTACAACATTCGGCAGTCATTACACGGTTCGGGCTTGCTGGCGCATGTGTTCGCCCCACTCAGCCGCAGCATAGACAGCGGTGAGCACCTCTTCGGGCGAGTTGACCACGGTGAACATCCGATTGCGGTGCACGGGTTGCATAAAGTGTTCAGCCACCATCTTGTCCAAGGCGGCAATGACAGGATCAAAATATCCGTTGGTATTCACTATCACCACGGGTTTGCCATGCAGCCCGAGTTGTTTCCAGGTGAGGCATTCGAAGAGTTCCTCCATCGTGCCTATCCCACCGGGCAGTGCTACCATAGCATCCACCATACGGGTGATGGCAGCCTTACGCTCGTGCATCGAACCGGTGACAATCGTTTGTGTGCTTCGCGGGTTGTTCCATCCCTGCTCCACCATAAAACGCGGTATAACACCGGTGATTCTGCCTCCTTCGGCCAGCACGCCTTCAGCCAAATGCTTCATGAGCCCTATTCCTCCGTCGCCATAAACGACCTCAACACCCTCCTGAGCAAGCAATTGCCCAAGACGATAGGCTGCGGTGTTATACACCTCAGGCACGCCATCGGAAGCAGAGCAATATACGGCAATACGTTGGAGCACAGAATTCATACAAATCGGGTTACACAGAAAATTTCACAACAAAAATTATGCCACGAGGCAACTTAAGAGTTGAAATGTGACGTTTACTGCATCAGTACCAACTTTCCGTAAGGTTTGTCACGCCTTACGGCAGCGTTGTGAACGGACTTATTCGCCAGTTTGACCAGGTACTGTTTACCGCGTTGGAACAACACCGCAGGCACGCGGCATTCTTCCACTCCCGGGTTGGGAGTGACAGAGGTGACAAGTCGCCCGTTCATGTCATAGAAGTACAACACGTCACCATCCACAAACAAGCCAGCTACATACAAGCATATATCGTTGCCACGCGTAATGACAGTTATCTTGCCACTCTTCTCGCTTTCTCCGGCACGTGTAGTAATGAATCGCGGCGAAGTAAGCGGAGAACTATGCTGTTCACAGCCTTTTTGCTCCATGCAGCACAATTGGTAGGAATAGAGCGAATTAGGACTCAAGCCAACGACTCGCACAGAGTCAGCCGGGGCAAAAATCGGGTAATCCGTATCACGATAAATGTACTCGAACGTCTTATCCATATTTGCCGTATAGCCATCCAGGATAATACCTCCCGAGCCATCAGACTGTCTGCACGTAAATCGGAACTGCACATATCCTTCATCTGTGCTGAAGGAATAGGTCTTCACCGCAGATTGCGTAAGAGAGGACAACTTGAGTTCAGCAACAGTGTGCCACTCACCATCATTCGTGGCAGCCTCAAACAGCAATTCGCCTCCGCTATCTCTATCGCTTGCAATATACGATTGTGCCAACCAGAATGACACTTGTGTGACAGGAGCGAGATAGCGCTCCGTAACCACCTGATCACCGGCAGCCGTCATAAGCAAAGCAGTACGTCCGTCGAAAGAAGTGGTAGTGGTTCGCAGGAAATTGCATTGCCAACCGCTGGCTGCAATATTCTCGACAGTAACAAATTTCTCAAAATCCTGCTTAACCTGTTGCGGTTCATCGCTCCACTTGCATAGCGTAAGGTAATACGCCTCGGCATCTTCCTGCTCACGCCATCGTGCGACAAACGCATAGGGAGATATCTCATCCGAATCAAGAATTTCAATCTCAGATATCAGAGTCGGACGTTCGGCATAGCCTGTCAAGGACAGTACAGATGAATAGTTTCCGGCTGTTGTACCCAAAACCATGTTAGCCGTCTGGCGCCTACAAAGCCGCGTGCCGGTATAACGAAGGGTGGCAGTAACAGTAATCGAATCGGATGTTACGGGGAACCACAAGGTATCCGTGTGCCATGTTTCGCCATCGGCACTGATAGAAAACATGGGATTAGGAATAACAACAAACATCCGCTCGGCCTCCAGTTCGACACCGGTTATTACGAGTTTTTGCGGTTGCGGACTGCTCTCTCCGTCCAGGACATAATTCATGAGTTGCGGCATATCGGCAGGAGACAGTGTAAATCCTTTGCCATCCGATCCGCCAAAGTGAAACGCCATCTGCAGGTCGTTATGTTCGCGGATTTGCGACAATTGCATATCCACCAGTTCCACACCGTTAGCCTGCTTGGGTACAAAGGAAGTTACTCCTACCGTTCCGGGATACGTGTCAGAAGCAGAGGCAAAATTCGGATTTTTGTTATACGCTTCGCAAACATCGTAGCCAAGTGGTGTGAAGTTGTTGTAGGTGTTATCGTTCCAGCGGCCTGAATTGTGACAGATATGCGTTATGAGCAGTCCCACTCCGGGGATTGCAGCAGCAGGTGTATCCCATCCGGTGTGCTGCCGGTTCTCCACAAACCAATACTCAGAAGGAACAGGATTCATCAGGCTCAGATTATGATGGGAAGAAGCAATGATATATGCCTCACTTTCCTCGCATAACGGCGAGAGCAGATAATCACCTGTCTGCTCCAGTTGTACGGGCGTAAGCCAGCCTAATGCGAAACGCTCGAAAGCGGAATAGGAAGGCGGTGTGCAACCGTTGTTGTTATAATTACCGCCAGCCATAATATCCCACTCACCTACTGTATATACAGAACCGTTTGCCGTATTATACAAATCAGGCAAGCCCAGCACATGTCCAAACTCATGACAGAATGTGCCGATACCGCACATCGTGCCCTTACGGCTGACAGTCAGTGTAAGTTCAGAGGTGCAGGCATAATCATACAACCGCTTACCATCAATATTCACGCTGGTGTACACCGCCATACGGTGAGGCCATACTGCGTCTTCCGGACCACCTTCAGCGGGATTCGTACCGGCGTAGTAAACAAACACATTATCAACGACGCCATCGTTGTTGAAATCATACTGGGAGAAATCCACTCCGTCGTTGTCCGCCAGCATACAGGCGTCGATAATCATCTGCATAGCATTACTATCATTTCCGCGTGCATCGTTGGCACCATAATACGCCCGCGGATGCGGCAAGGTGTAAGGTCCGTAAACATCAAACGTGGGAAAGAACAGATCGTATGAAGATGCACGGAAATAGTCCGCAGCCGAACCTGTTCCGCCATTATCCGCATAGCCCGGCTCGTTCAGCAGACGCGTAAAAGACTCGTTGGGATTCGGGACAGTGAAACTTATATCCGAATAATTGACCAGTATTACAATGCTTCGCACATTGCCTGTGAGCGGGAACGTTGCCTTTCGGTCATGACGTACACGATTCTGCTCTGCAATACGCGCTGCATGTGCTCGCGTGTACGTAGAAACAGTATCTTCACGATAGTGAAACCACTCGTCACCGACCACGCCGGATCCCGGCCATGCACCTACAGCATACATATCAGACGTTGTGGCGCAAAAGATTATAAAGAAAAGTATTACTATACGTATGTATCTCATTTCGATTTTTCGATGAATAATGCTATATTCACAAATTATTAGACGCAAATTGTTTGCAAAGATACAAAAAAAATGCCAATTTTGCAAATATTTGCAGTTTTTTACGACATATATTTGGATATATGGCATATTTTTTGTATTTTTGCAAAAAATATAAGTCAAATACGGATAACCTGTAATGTTAAATTAAATATTAACTGTATGAAAAAGATTGCACTTTCATTTACCCTGCTGTTAGCCGCAAGCGTGCTATCGTACGCGACGGATGGTCTGCGCGCGTTCAACCTGCGCGGTGGCGGGTTCATCGTACTGGACGAACATGACGAAGTAATGGCAATGGGTGACCAGGGCACAGTTGCCGACATGTCTGACCATCTGCGCAAGTATCTTGGTGATGAGCCTATCCAGATTCTTACCGAAGCACCGAAAGCCTTTATCCGGCGTGCCAGCAGCATTACCGACTCCGTTGGTCCGTTGCTGGGTGGTATAATGTTCGACCAGACCGCTCCCTACAACCGCCATACGCCGATGTACAACGGGCAGCACTGCCTGACAGGCTGCGTGGCGACTGCAATGGCAGAGATCATGGCTTACTACAAGTATCCGCAAAAGTGTTTGCCGGGTAGTGTCAGTTACACATCAGCGACCAAGAAGATTGACGTAAGTTACACCTTTGATGGCGTCACGTTCGATTGGTCGAAGATTCGTGACACATATATCCCCGGTGCCGGACATGAATATACGGAGGAAGAAGCCGAAGAGGTAGCCAAGTTGATGGCAGCATGCGGTGCAGCCGTTGAGATGGATTACGGTTTGGATGGTAGCGGCTCACTGAGCAAACTTGTTCCGGACGCATTCGTAGCCTTCTTTGACTACCACATGGGTATAGACTTTGAGAGCAAGAGCGATTTTTTGACAGACGAGGATTTTCATAATGCTCTTATTGAAGAATTCAAAGCAGGACGTCCTGTATATACCTCAGGTGCCAGTTCAGAGGGTGGTCACGCGTATGTAATAGACGGTTTTTTAACATACGAAGGTGCAGAGGCTTATCCGTTGTTCCACTTCAACTGGGGTTGGAACGGCAGTGGCAATGAATGGGTACAGATCAGAAAATCGACATACAATCAGTCGATGTCAATCATTCGTCACATACAGCCGAACAACAGTTCAGCGGTTGAGCACACCGAATCAACAGCGGTAACAAGCGGCATATACGATATATTGGGCAATAGAGTGAATGCAATGATTCCCGGTCACATATATATTGTGAACGGAAAGAAATTGATAGCCCGCTAATCAAGTAGGACTTCAAGTTTATCCAGACAGAAATCAGCCCCGAAGGACGACCTTCGGGGCTGATTGTTTACACTGTAGTCAACAGGTAATTATTTGCGCTTGAAGTTATTGATTACGCGAATCTTACCCTCTTTGATCTGACGAGCGATATTCTCCTGTACCTCCACTGAAGGCAGAATGCTCTCCGGGAATGCAACCAGATTGCTCTTGTTGGCGTTAATCTTCTCAGGCTGCTCGCCGAACTCCATCGTGATAGGCTCGGATACGTACAGTTTAGAGCGGTCGTTAACGATCAGTTTATCATTCTCTTTGTCGTACGTTGCATCAACGCCCCAATAGGTGGAACTGTTAAGCTGACGGAAAGTAAACTTGCAGTAATCGAGAAGAACCATATAACGGCTACTACCATCCGTGCCACTTGAAAGATCGAACAAAGCCTCTTCAAGGATAGCATCAGGAACATAACTTAGTGAATATCCGCAATTGGTAGGATCATCCTCAGCGCAAGAGTAGTTCCAGTTGGTAAGCGAAGTACCGGTAACTGCATCGCCTGCGAGCTTGAGATAGTTGTTAAAGTCGGTGTAGTTTTGTGTATTATATGCGTCCATAGCCTTGAGCACGTTAGTAAGCACACCATCGGTATATACGCCCGGTTCACCCACCTTGGTATAATATTCCGACGAATCCTTAAGGATTTTCCACTGACCAAGACAGAACATTGCACCTTTACCGCCATTCAGGTTAGCAGGAGCCCAATACATATACGAAGGCATTGTAATAACCAGAGCTTCCTCAGCACCATCGGATTTTCCGCTCTCGTTTACATAGAAACCTTCGGAGAATACCATGAAATCGATAGGCATAGCATAAGCCTTGTAGGATGCGCCGCTTGATGATTCGACATCAAGTATAGGCAGCCCTGCTGAATCGGCAGGATTCCATCCGTGAACCATTGCCTGACCAAAACTGAATGACTCGAGGTAAGAAGTTACCCTGATTTCGCTCTGTGCCGTCTGGCCACCTGCTTCAGTAACAGTGATATAGGCCGTACCGGCAGAAACACCATACACATTACCATCTTTATCAACGGCAGCAACTGTAGTATCGCTGGATGCCCATGTGTACTCACCCTTGAGACCTGCAGGTTGTGCAATAACCGTCAGGGAAATATCACCACCTTCAGCAATTGTAGCTTTTTCAGGACGGAGGGTCAGACTCTGAATCTTCGTAGGATCATCTTTCTGATCTTTTTTGCAACCTACCATTACCACAGCAAGGAGCAGCGGTAACGCTAATAATAGTTTTTTCATAATTGAGTTTTTTAGTTAGTTTAACAAATTAGTTTGACTAAATATTCGGATTGTATATCGCTTCTGACGAAGGAATATCCATATTAAAGTTTGCGTCGGTCGGGCGTACACGTCCGGCAGCATTGTAATCGTGGTTACCGCCACGTACACGCTCGTCATACTCTATACCCAAGCGGCGGAAAGTCTGCAAGCCGTAGCCTTCACCCCACATCTCCACACGCCAGTTATAATAGATGGCCTGTAGCAAGTTTTGAGGCGTTGTGATTTGGGTCTTGAAGTCATCATAATCATCACTCCAGAACGGATAGAGTTGATTGATACGCTGATCGGTAAGTGTGGTAAGCGCAGCGATGGAAGAAGCATAATCATTGAGATAATAGTAAGCTTCCGCCTCAATCAGGAGCATTGACTCGATACGCATGAAGATGTTATCTGACAGCCACTCACGGTCAATATCGTCATCTTTGGTTGATGTCGGGCATGCAGCTGAGAAGAATTTACCGTCAGGGCACCCCTTGAAACGGCTGTTTGCCTTACCATCATTGAACCACAGGGCGCGTGCATCCCACAGAGGGATCTCATCCTTGAGGTTGTCATCAATAACCTTGGTATCACCCGCCCAAGCATAACTATACGAGTGAATATCCACCTGACCGAACCATGACTTCAGTCCACCGGCAGTCTCTGTGGTTACATTCTGTCCCCACATCCACGAAGGCTCAGACACGTCGTTGAATCCGGTTGTAAGCAGTTTGTCATTACTGATCATCTGGAAAGCACCGCTTGCAAGGACCTCACCTGCATATTTCGCTGCATTGGTATAGTACGCCGAAGCCGTAGTGGCATTAACCGTTGTATAATACGGTGCTGCATTCAGGTAGGCGTACGCTGCCAGGCCGCGAGCGACATTACCATCAATTCCCAACTTGGTTTCACGCTGATACAACGATCCGTTCTCCAAGAGATATGCCGCTCCGAACTCATCAAAGAACCGGATAGACATCTCAATGTCGGCAAACACGCGGCGATATGCTTCATCGGCTGTGCTCAGCGGTTGCGGGTCTTCCATATTCGTTTCGTCATAAACAGGGATAGCCGGATACGTCATTATCGTATAGTTACCCATATTCGTGGAACCGATAACGGGCGTGTACCAACGTACAAGATTGGCGTAAGCGTATGCACGCAATGCGAATGTCTGAGCCAGATACAACCCGTATTCGATTTCATCCGATGAATACGTATGTGTGGTAGTCTCAGACGGATAGCCGTACTTGGCAACGGTATCACGTACGTTGCATGCCAAAGAGATGTCACGAATGGCGGTATTGGTATTTCGGATCATACTGTAGTAGAACGACCATATATACCCTGTACGACCGGTTACGGTACGCATCTGCTCATCCTGATAAAGCCAACCATAGGTCTTGTTGGTGACAGCTATATCACCGCAGAGGATATCTCCCCACAGATCAATGCTTCGCTGACCGAACTCATCATGATCGGAACCGCTATCGGAATAAATCATGGAGTACAAGCCTCGCATCGTACCCTGCAGACGTGTTTCAAGCCCCAATTTATTATATTGGTCAGCACTGATGGTACTACCGTCAGGGTAGCGATTCAAGTATTCGTCAGAGCAAGAAAAGAGAACAGCACTTGCTACTATAGCCCCAAGGGCGAACTTGATATTATTTTTCATAATTGTGCTCATTTATTAGTTGTACTACTCAACATTAGAATTGCAGTTTGATACCTCCCATCACAGTTGACAGCGGCGTGTACTGGTATGAGTTAGACGAACCGGTATAACTTACCATCGGGTTGTATCCCTTACGTGCTGACAGTACAGCGAGGTTATCACCCTGAACATAGATTTCCAGACGGCTGAGTTTGATCTTCTCAATCAGCTTCGTACTGAACTTGTATCCCAAACGAACATTGTTCAGGTTGAGGAACGAGTTCGAAGTCAGGAATCGAGTGGATGCGACATTGGTATAAGAGTCAGAGCCATTGTTCAGTCGAGGAATATTGGTGTTCGTATTCTCCTCCGTCCACATGTTACGCATATCAACGTGCCAGTTGTAGTTACCAACCTTGTCGTTGCCCATCAACATGGCGTAGGTATTATCGTAACCATAACCGCCAATGCCATAGCTGCAGGTTACGTCAAGCGTTACGCCATATACCTCCAGACCTATACCGAAACCACCCTGCCATGCTGGCTCAGCCGAATAACCGAGATAGTCATAACCGCAATATGCTGCATTGGTTGTATGGACAGTATCAATAACAGCATTGGGGTTCTCCAAGCGGTAGGTATGAACGTCAGAGATATAGTTGGCTACGGCACCTTGCGTTTCAATCTCTTCGTCAGTAATAAGGTTGGCGTTGCGGTATCCGAACTTACCTTTCGACGAATCGTAGTAACCTACGTACAAGGCTTCACCAGTTGTCGGATCAACACCTACATACTCTGTGATTGCATAATCGTAGAGCGATTTGCCGACTGTCAGGCCACCGTTTGTGCTCATCTGTTTGTCAGCTTCCTCGTTGAACTTGGGCAACTCCAAAATCTTGTTATGATACCACGCGCCGTTCATACGGAAGTCCAACTTCACGTTACGGGTGTCCACCAGATGCGCATCAATCTGCAACTCAACGCCCTGGTTAGACATCTTTCCGCCATTGATATACACATACGAGTATCCGAGTGAACTGGGCTTGTACTGCGGCATAAGCATGTTGTCGGTGAACTTGTAGAAGTAGTCCATCTGTACATCCAGATATTTGTCTATATCAAACTCCAGACCGACATCATAGTGCGAAGTACGCTCCCATGTCAGATTGGGATTACCCTTGTATTCCCAAGTTATACCGTACTGACCGTCCACGTAATCAATCGAATATTGATCCTGGAACAGGTCAGAGCCGATACCCTGGTTACCCAGAGCACCCCAACTGAAACGCAACTTACCGTTCTTCAGCTGCTCAACATCCTGCATGAAGGCTTCATTTGTGAATGCCCAAACAGCGCTGATAGAACCGAAGTGTCCCCAACGATGTCCCTTGGCGAACTTCGAGGAACCATCGGCACGATAGTTGGCGGTCAAATAGTAGCGACTGTCATACGAATAACTAGCCTGAAGCAGGAAACTCTCCATTGCTGTCTGATTGGTAGCAGAGGACATATATCCGTTCTGCACGGCATTACCCCACTCCAGACTCTGCGGGTCAACAATACGGTTCTTCTGACCATACATACCGGAAATAGTGTAGAAATGCGTTTCATGAACACCCATGGCACTGAAGTCATGCTCGTCCCATGTGTTGTTGTAGTTAAGCATCTGCTTAGCCTCAAAGTTGAGGTAATTGTACTGCTGCTTGTAAATACGTCCTATACCTGCTGCATCGCCATAATAATTATTGGTGAGTTCGGAGGAATTCATACCAACGTATTGCAAACCTACATTTGCCTCAAATTTCAGGCCTTTGTAGAGTTGGAACTCCAATCTTGCAGAAGCAGCGAGTTGGTGCTGAATGGTCTTCTGCTTGTCATACAGCAATGCACCGGCCGGGTTGATACCGCTACCGAAGCCACGACCGCTACCCTCACGCATACCATAATCATACGCGTTGTTTCCGGTCTTGGGATCGTGCACGATTGTACCATCTGCATTGTAGAGGAATACAGGATAGATGGGCGGAATACCATTGACATACGCAAAACCGTTGTTCATATTACTGCCCTGACCCGGATTATTCAGCGATGAATAGGTATAAGCCAAATTCACCTCAGCCTTCAACCATTTTTTAGCATCGAAGTTCACTTTTGAACGTGCGGTGAAACGGTCGAAATCCGAACCGATATAATAGCCTTCATCTTTCAGATAGCCGAACGAAGCATAATACTGTGCTCCCGGCGTACCGCCGCTAAAGCTCAGATTAGCCTGCGCCTTCTGACCAACACGGAAGATGTTATCCTCCCATGATGACATATTCTTGTATGCATCCAACATATTTACGTTGTCACGGAACTTGCCGGTATAACCGTTCACCAGTTGGCTGCCCTCTTTATCCCACAAGTTGTAGATAACCGGCAAGCCTTTTGCTCCAAACAACTGCTTGTTGGCGTCACGGATTTTCATATCCGTATTATTGTACTTACCCAGTGAGTTATACACACTCATCCAAGCCATCTCAACATACTCCTGCGGATCTTTGATTACATCGTACAGAGGCAACAGGTGGAGGTTGGCACCATAGTTGACATCCACATCAATCTTTGCTTCCTCACCGGCAGTACCTTTCTTCGTATTGATAACGATTACGCCGTTAGCGCCACGGCTACCGTACAGAGCGGTTGCGCTGGCGTCTTTCAACACGTCGTACGTAGCAATGTCATCAGGGTTGATAGAGGACATGTCACCCTCATAAGTCACACCATCGACAATGATCAGCGGAGCTGAGCTGGCATTCACCGAACCGATACCACGAATACGGATACTTGCGCTTGAGCCAGGCTGACCGGAGGTCGTTACGACCTGCACACCGGCAATCTCACCCGCCATGGATTTTGTAATCTCAGAGGGAGCTTTCTTCTCAATCGTCTCAGCCGTCACCGTTTGTGCACTACCACCGAATGCACCTTTGGTTACACTACCATAACCGGTAGAAATAACCTCTTGCAACTCAATAGTAGCCTCAACCATTACAACATGCATTACTTTCTTGATCTCCAGCAATTGCTCCTTGTAACCGATGGCTGACACCTTAACCTGTGTCGCATCATCCGGAACAGAAAGTTCGAAAGCACCATCCACATCGGTGATGGTTCCCATCGTAGTACCGAGTACTTGAATCGACGCGCCTATCACAGGCTCGTTAGCTTCATCAACTACTACACCACTAATCTGCTTGTTTGCCAACACCGATAGGCTTAGCACACAAAGCATAACAAGTGTAAATAATTTTCTCATACCATATAATGTTTAACTATTTATTTTCTTTCCTCAATGGACGATTCTCAGAACCGCCAATTTTACGAAATTATAGCACAAACCACGGGCTAACGTTTCAACGCTCGCTCATGATATGATTTAATCTATTATCTGCTATTAACCGCAAATCCGTTACAAAGGTACGATTTTTTTATGCAATATGCAAGATTTTTTCTAAAAATTTGCCTTTTTGTGACATTTTTGCTTTTTTTTAGCACCTTTTAATTGCAAAAGTACATAAAGAATCGACCAAAACATAACATTTTGGTCGATTCTTAATTTTTTGCAACGAATTACATCAGTGCATCGATAAGTTCTTGCACAGGAGTAAACAACTTGGCTGGCGACAATTTGGTTACCTTGCAGCCTGTTCGTTTCTCGATTGCCTTCAGGTCAATCTTCTTCGGGTCGCCCATGAGAATGATGGTCACGGGTTTACCCTTGATATTCTCCTCGTAGAACGCTTCTATGTCAGCAAACGAAATAGCATTAATCTTCTCGGCATTCACCTTGGCCGGGTCTTCCGTGTATCCGAGACGCTGCCAATGCTCGTATGTAGCAGCCTTGGCTCGCATAGATGGCTTAGCTGTTTGCGAAGCTTGCTTCAGAGCTGCGCGCAACGCATCTATGTTCGTCGAGTCGGCAGGCATATTATCCAAGATATCAAGGTACACGTTAATAGCGTCATTCACCTTGTCGGACTGCGTACCTACATAGCCTATGAAATAGCAATCTTTTCCAGGCAGGATAGGCGTTGCATCTACACCATACGCACTATATGCCATGGAACGTTTAACGCGGATCTCATTCATAATTACGCCTGTGAAACCGCCTGACATATACTGGTTGAAGGCATCCGATTGTACATCCGAAGCAATGTCGTACGGACGGCCGTTGATGTAGAAATACAGGTCAGCTTGCTGTACGTTGCTGTTCGGCAGGAAGAGTACCGTTGCTTTGTCATATTTCTGACGCTCTTTTACGAACGGTGAAGTTGAGGGCTTCATATTTTCGGTCAGAGGCAAAGCGGCCACCAATTTATCCTGGGGCAACGTTCCGCAATAGAACACGTCGAGTGCATACGTGCGCGCTTGTGCTATAAGCGACTGTACCTTCGGCAAGCCAAGTTTCCAGATATCTGCGAACGGTACTTCGTCAATATACGATGATTTCTTGCCGTACATTGCATACTGCATCAGCGCAGACTTTTGAACGGCTGTACGTTTTTGGCGACTCAGACGGCTGAAGAACACTGAACCTTTGATTGCATCCAACTGCTTCTGCTCCAGATAGGGCATTAACAACTGACGATTGACAAGATTCATGATTTTGCTGAGGTTGGCATCCTCACCCGTGATATATATATTGAAATAAGAGTCGCTGCATCCATAACTAACAGAACCACCCAATTTTGCTATCTGCATATCAAAGTCCTTACCTTCAATGTTCGGAGCGCCCATTATACCGGCATTCTCCATCAACATTGTTGCGTAGGGGAGCAGAGGCATCTCATGTTCGCCTACTCCATAACGGAGTTGGAGGGTAAACACATCATTCTTTGCGTTCGGGGTATAACGCAACGTTACGTTCTCCCCCAACGACGACACTTGTACGTCATTGAAATCATTGAAGGTTTGTTTGAGTTCACCCTTCGGCAGTTTCAGGAACGCTTCAGCATATTCAGTCTTGGCATTCTTAACGGGATCCAACGGCTTAATATTAGGTTTCGGAAGCGTTTTGGGCTTTTGATTAGATGGCGCTTCATCAAAGGAAACCGTCATGTGATCAGCATCAAAATACTTCTTTGCCACGCGAGCTATTTCCTCCTTCGTCAGAGCCTGGATTCGTTCATTGGCTGTAAAGATCTCATCTACAGGCTTAGCGTATGTAAACGCGTCAACCAGCCAGTTCATTTTGGAAGAAGGATCCTCGTTAAATGACTTGTACGCCTGGTTGTACATGCTCTTGACATTAGCAATCAGTTCATCAGGAATATCACCGGATTTAATACGGTTGATTTCCTTCATTACGATTGCCTCAGTGGCTTTGTCATCTTCAAACATCTGCTGGTTGGCGTCATAGTATGGTACAGCCATCACAATTACTCGTCCAGTATTTCTTCGTGCATCAAGGAATGCATAAGCTGCACCGACATCACCCTTGGTGTTTACTTGATCCAGCAAACCGGTCTGTCCGTTGTACAACAGTTGGCATACGAACTCCAAAGCATCCTGATCAGGATCACCCTCCTTCAGGCCTTGATAGATCCATGCTACCTGCGGGTTATAGCCGAGGTTGTAATGTTTTTTGCCTGTTAACTTCACATCTTGATACGACGGACGATCCGGCAGAGGTTTCGACTCCAGACGCGAGAACGTCTCGGCTATCATCGGTTTCACCTCTTCTGTATTGAAATCACCTACCAGGATAAGTGCCATATTGTTAGGCACATACCAGGTATTGTAAAACTCTATCAGTCGGCTCAGACGCGGGTTCTTCAGGTGCTCGGGCTTACCAATTACATCACGCTCGTACGGTGAGCCCTTGTAGATATCCGCCATCAGTTGCTTCTGCGCCTGCGATGAAGGCTCGTTGGCATACATATTGTATTCCTCAAACACATTTTCCAACTCCGCCTGGAAAGTACGGAACACAGGATTGATCAGTCGGTCGGAGAAGATGGTCAACCAGCGATACATTTCTGCTGCGGGGAACGAGTTGTGATAAGCTGTCAAGTCATACGAGGTGTACGCGTTCACGCCCTCTGCACCGATGAGATCAAGCAGGTTGAAGAAGTCTTCTGTAGAAGAGATCTTTGCCTCACGCATTGAGCATTCATTGATCTGTGTAGCGAGTTGCTCACGTACCTTCGGATCCGTTGCATCACTGTACTGGTCATAAAGAGCGATAATCGAATCATAAATCGGCTTTTCTGCCTCCCAGTTCAGAGCACCGATACGCTGCGTGCCTTTGAAAAGCATGTGCTCAAGATAGTGCGCCAAACCGGTATATTCCGAAGGTTCATCTACGGCACCTGCGCGGACTACGACGTAACCGGTAACATCCGGAGCATCGTGGTCCTCCCACAACAAAACGGTCAGACCGTTATCCAACTTGTATTCGCTCAATTCTTTCGGCAGGTCAGCTGCCTGAACGAAAGCCATAGAGCACATTAAGCCGGCTAATAGTAAGAGATTTTTTTTCATCGTCGTAAAATTTTATTTTGTTAATCTATTCTCTAATTTATCTATAAAACGGACGCCAAAAACGTCACACAAAGATACAACTTTATTAACACTTTTGCAAATATTGTGCCAAAAATTTGACAAATTGGCACAAGTTTGCCTTATTTCGTATCATTCGTATTTCAAAACGACCAATTTTTCGGGTGCAAGTATCTCTTGCGCTACCTGCTGTATTTGTTCGGGTGTGACTGCAGCAATCTGCTCAAATGTCTGTTGCCACGTAGGTGCATAGCCGCGGTACAGCATGGATTTAGCCATGCTCAAGGCATTGTTCTCCGCATTCTGCGCACTGATAGCCATCTGTCCCTGCAACTGACGTAATGC
>ONHW01000013.1:84916-123455 GCA_900317745.1 uncultured Bacteroidales bacterium
AATACAGCGGCGTAATTCGCTGAATATAACATGCATACACTCGTCCACTTGCTCCGGCTCGCAGGCGAAATAGGTACTCCAGTAGCCGGTATCCGACAACGGCGTGTAGGTTGATTCAATGGTATATACCAAACCGCGTGCTTCACGCAGGGCTATGTTCAGCCTTGAGTTCAGGCTGCCTCCGCCTAAGATATTATTCAGCAAGTATAATGGCAATTGTTTCTCGTGGGCTATCGGATATGCCCGCGCGCCGAGCATTACATGAGTCTGATGAGTATGCTTCTGATAGGATGCCGACTGTGGCTGCTGATCACGCTCCTGCGCAAAAGTCAACTGCCTGTCCGGAGGAAGTGTATTGACATAACTGCCAAATGCCGACTCTGCCAAACGCACGAAACGAGATGCAGGAATATCTCCCTGACAGAACACAACCATCCGCTCGGGGCGATAGTGCTGCGCCATCCAGGCACGCGGGCGGTCGGGAGAGGATGAGATATGCCTGAGTGTACGTTTGGTGCCAAGGATCGGTTGCGCAAGCGAATGTCCGGCAAACAACATGTTCTCAAAGTCATCGTATATAAGTTCGCTCGGCGAGTCGTTGTAACTTTCAATCTCGTCATAAATCACCATACGTTCCTTATCCGTCTCCGCTTTCGGAAAGGTCGGACATAGTATCATTTCGGAGATTAGCCTCAGCGTTTGAGGCACATGCTCGTTCAGTGTGGCTGCATAAAAGGTTGTCTCCTCCTTGGTNNNCGGGCGGAGTGAAACACAGTCCCCTTGAACACACAATGCTCTATATAATGCGCCACTCCGTTCTCCTCCGGACGTTCGTCACGTGTACCGGCACCTATCATCACGCCGATATATGCCACCGCAGATTGCGTACGGCAGTGAACAATTTTGATATTATTGGGTAGTGTATGGTAAAAAAATTGCGTATTTTCTTGCATTTCTCAAATTTTTATTGTACCTTTGTCGTCGCTTTCGTGCTATGGCTTAACAGCCCAATTTGCCGAACGCGCGCGGCATTGGCGGAATTGGTAGACGCGCCAGACTTAGGATCTGGTTCCTACAAGAGTGAAGGTTCGAGTCCTTTATGCCGCACGATGAGTCCTTAACGGGACTCATTTTTCTTTGCCTCGTTCCAGAGCGCATCCATCTCGCCAAGCGTCATGTCTTTCAGTTCTTTTCCCTGCTCTTTCGCTTTTGCCTCCACATAGTTGAACCGGCGCATGAACTTCAGATTTGTCTGTTCCAAGGCGTTGTCCGGGCGAATCTTGTACAAGCGTGCAGCGTTGATCATCGCAAACAGCAGGTCGCCAAACTCTTGCTCTTTGTTGCCTCCGTCTGCTTTTGCAAGTTCTGCTTGCAGTTCGTCCAGTTCCTCATGCACCTTTTCCCACACGTCCTCGCGGTTCTCCCAGTCAAAGCCCACACCGGCGACCTTGTCCTGTATCCGATATGCCTTAACAAGCGACGGGAGAGCGTCAGGTATTCCGCCCAGCACGGTTTTGTTGCCGCCTTTCTCCTTCAGTTTGACCTGCTCCCACAAATGACTCACCTGCTCGGCATCAGCAGCTGCAGCCTCGCCATACACGTGAGGATGTCGGAAAATCAGTTTGTCGCACAGACGGTTGCACACGTCGGCTATATCGAAATCGCCTGTCTCACTGCCCATCTTGGCATAAAACACCACGTGCAACAACACGTCACCCAGCTCCTTGCTGATCTCATTCATATCATGTTTGGATATGGCAGACGCAAGTTCGAATGTCTCTTCTATCGTATTCTCACGCAGGCTGTCAAAAGTCTGTTTTCTATCCCACGGACACCTCTCCCTGAGTTCGTCCATGATTGTCAGCAGCCGATCGAAGGCCGCTAATTGTTCTGCTCTTGTATGCATTGTAGTTCTAATTTGCCTTGTTCATCCATTGCTGCATAAGTCCACTGGCGGAAGCAATCGCCAAGAATAACGACCCGCGCACCGTTTGCCAGCTCCAGATCCAGTTCAATATGCCTGTGCCCGAATATGTAATAGTCCAGATGTCTGCTTTGCTCCTGCTCCTTGGCGTATAGCACCAGCTCCTCACGGTTTTCACCTTTGTAACCGCACGGATTAGCCAGTTCTTTGAGCCGTGATTTTCTTGCCCAGTTGTAGCCTAAACGGTTACCGAGTGCAGGCGGCACGAGGCGAAACAGCGCTTGCGCCACGGGGTTATGAAACAGACGCCTCAGGCGCATAAACGAGCGGATCTTCCTTTGTATCTCTTTCGGAAACTGCTTGATATAATCCTTCGGCACCAGTCCGTCACCGTGTGCCAGCATACAACATTTGCCGGCTATAGTCACTACCTCGGGTTTGCGGTGTACTGTCACTCCCGTTCGTCGAGCCAGTTCGCCGTACGTCCATATATCGTGATTGCCTATGAAGTAATGTATTTCTATCCCTCTGCCTGTCAACTCTTTCAGGCAATCCAACAGCGGACTATACTCTTCTTTTGACTTGTCACGCCATACATATTCGCTCCAGAAGTCGAAGATGTCTCCCAGCATGTAAATCGCAGTTGCATCCTGAGCCAGCGCATTCAGCAGACCCACGAAACGCAACTGGTGCTGCGGGTTATCCATAGCACGACTGCCTATATGTGCATCGCTTAAGAAGTAGATCATAATAGTTGAGGGTTGAGGGTTGAGAGTTGAGAGTTAAAAGATTATAAGAACCCTAATTCCAACTTTGCTTCTTCACTCATCATATCTTTGTTCCACTCTGGCTCAAACACCAGATTGACATCAACCTGCTTTATGCCTTCCACCGTGCCGACTTTCTGCCGAATGTCTTCCATCAGGAAGTCTGACGCCGGACAGCTCGGTGCTGTCAGGGTCATATCGATAGCACACACGCCATCGTCGGATATATCAATGCGATAGATAAGCCCGAGGTCATAAATATTCACGGGTATCTCAGGGTCAAACACGGTCTTGAGCATTTGCAGTACCTGCTCTTCTCTCTCCAAAAATTCGTTCATTATTATTATTGTTTAGCACGCCGGAAGTCAATGCGCCGTTGCAGTGCATCGGCACGCAGCACTTCCACGCGAATGCGGTCGCCCAAGGTGATCTTCTCACCGGTCTTGTCACTCACAAGGCAATATTCATCTTCGTTGAACGACCAGTATTCCTCCGAACCCAGTTCGCGCACATGCAGCAGACCTTCGCAATGGGTGTCTATAAGTTGTACATATACGCCATATTCCGTTACTCCGCTGACCACGCCTTCGAACACCTCGCCTATATGTTGCTCCATCCACTCAGCCTGTTTGTATTTCACCGAAGCGCGCTCGGCGGCTACAGCAAGTTGCTCGCGGTCGGAGCAGTGGCGGCACGCCTCTTCCAGGTCACCCATGGTGGCTTGTGCCTTGCCGGTAAGAATATACTTGTTCACCAGCCTGTGAACTATCATGTCGGGATAACGGCGGATAGGTGACGTGAAATGGGTGTAATAGGGAAACGCTAAGCCATAGTGCCCTATATTGTGTGTCGAATAGTACGCCTTGGGCATTGTGCGGATGGCAATCGTGTGTATCAACTCCTGCTCCGGTGTGCCCGTGCTCTCCGCCAGCAGATGTTTGATCGCCTTGGTTGCGCCCTTGGTGCCATTCTCATTCTTGCTGTCCTTTTTAGGCAGACGCATTGAATAGCCAAACTTTTGTACGAACTTGCTGAGCGCTTCCACTTTGTCAGGATCGGGCACGTCGTGCACACGATACACCGAATCTTTGTTGGTGCCGGACAGTTGCATGGCTATTGTCCGGTTAGCCAGCAACATAAATTCCTCAATCAGGTGGTGCGATGGCGTTGACTCTACCAGTTTGAAACCCGTAGGCTTGCCTTGTTCGTCAACAAGCACTTTTATCTCCTCGCGTTCAAAGTCTATCGCACCATGGCGGAAACGTTCTTCACGCAGGATGTCCGCCATTCGGTTGAGTTCCTGTATAGCCTCTATCACATCGCCGCCTATCACGCCACCGTGCACCGACTCTTCCGACATCTGCTGACCGTCAATAATCTGCTGTGCCTGCTCATAATCGAGGCGCACGTCCGAACGGATGATAGTTCGGCAAATCTTGTGCTTGAGCACTTTTGCCTTGCTATTCATGGTGAAAACGACGGACATACACAGCTTGTCTTCGTTCGGGCGAAGCGAGCAGAGCTCGTTGCACAGCCGCTCGGGCAACATAGGAATAGTACGGTCCACCAGATATACTGATGTGCCGCGGTTGTACGCCTCACTGTCCAGCAATGTGCCGGACTCTACATAATGGGTCACGTCGGCTATATGGACGCCCACCTCATATTCCTCTTCACCACAACGGCGGAAAGACAGCGCGTCGTCGAAATCCTTGGCATCGAACGGATCAATCGTGAACGTCAACGCGTCGCGCATATCGCGGCGGCGGTAGATCTCCTGCGTACTTATATCAGCGTCGATTGCAGAAGCCTCCTGCTCCGCCTCGGCGGGATAATTGTACGGCAACCCATACTCTGCCAGTATGGCGTGCATCTCTGCATCGTTGTCACCGCTATGCCCGAGCACATCGATGATCTTTCCCATTGGCGGTGCCTTGCGTGTAGCAGGACGGATGACTTCCACAACCACCCTGTCGCCATCGTCTGCACCATGCAGGTATCGCGGTGCAACGGCTATATTCTCAATATACGTCTTGCGGTCAGTGAGCACCTCAGCACCGTAACGCGAGAGAATCAGTGTACCAACTAATCGTTCGTGCATAAGACTTTCTATCGTTACGTAGGTTACATGGTTTGTATCTGTTGCGTTTCATCCTCCGGCATCTGTTGGTCGGCAGGGAGATACTTCTTCAGTGCACGCTCCACACCCACTTTCCATGAGTTGATGGATTCTGAATCCATCTCCAGACCGGAAATCATCTTCACCACCTGATCAATCGGCATACCATAGCGTAACACGCCGGAGATAAGCTTGGCATAGTTCCAAAACTCCTTGTCGAACTTGTAACTCAAGCCTTCCATGGTCGTCTTGAAACCGCGGGTATTGACGAACTGGAAGTCATACCGCTTCGTTCCATCTTCCTGCACGACTTTGATGATCTTGCCTTTGCTCACCGACTTGGGTATGAGCAGGCCTTCATCATCGTCTGCCAGGCCGGTGAAGATCTCATACGGACGACCGTCCAGCAGACCGATGAACGCTATCCATTTGTCCTTATTGTTCTGAAACCGCACAACGTCGCACTCCAGCTCCGCGGGGCGTTTTTGAGGAGAATTTGTCATAGTATTTCACCTTTCAATTTTCAATTTTCACCTTTCACCTTCCCGATTACAGCCGCGCATGACGTCAAGCCTTCGGAATTGAGCATCTGATAACGAATCATATCGCCTTCATCCTGATAAGCGATGGTCGTTCTCCCGCCTGCCTGCACCTCACGCGAGTAGTGTATATCCAGGCACCATGTCTCACCCGTACCGCTTTCCGCATCAGGCACTACGCTGCCGGCTGCCGGTTGCCCCAATTGCCACTTGGTCAGCTCCAGGGGCAGATAGGTGTCAAGCATCGCTTGCAGGTACTTGCACGAGTTGCAGTGGCGGTTGTAGTCAAGATCCGAATAGCGTATCGTATAGGGTATCTGCTGCGCATCAGGCAATGAGGTCATACGCACCGCACGCGGCATAGGCAGCACCTCGCCGTCAACACACCCCTCAAACATCGGGTCGTTGAAGATATTTGCAATCTCGCGTTTCTCCATATCCAGCACTGCCCAGACACTCTTGCACTCGCCTATCAGACGCCAGCCGCTACGATCATTATTCTGCGGATCAACTTGTGCTATCGACGGCTTGAGATAGATTCGGAAGTCACGCGTTGACAACATGTGCGCGTTCTGCTCAATCCACGTTTCAAATACCACTTTTTCCTGCGGCATAGGCATATAACTCATCTGCACAGACAGGTGGGTCAAAATCCATGTCAGATCACGCGGATGGAGCACGGCTATGCCGAAGCCCAAATCATCCGCTACCGTCCCTGCCACCTCCAGCAGATACTCCTCCAAGGCTACCCAGCGAAGGTGTTTGGTATCATCCACGTCCTGGTAACGGATAGTGTATTCATAACAATATTTCATTATTTATGCTTCAAAAATGAGAGTTATTTCAAAAAGTTTGCAAATATACAAAAAAAATCGCACATTTGCAAGTTTTGTGAGATTTTTTTTCGTAATTGTCTCCTTTCTGCTAATTTTCTCCCTGGTCTGCTTCGCACACAACCGAATACGCGTACCCCGAGCCATACCCGGTATGAAACATGTATGCATCCGCTTCGTTCAACAGCATCGGCAGCGTATTCATATCAAGTCCTGTACCAAGCAACTTCACGTATGCTTCCTTGCGCGTCCATAGTTCGGTGAACATAAGTCGGGGATCGTCAGCCTCAGCAATGCTCTGACGCTCGGTAGCATTCATTGTGCGCTCCAGAAAATGACTGTCGCCTACCCGCTCCTGTGACACAACAGCTTCTATGTCTATCCCTACAGGCCGGTTGCTTACTGCCACGGCTATTGTATTCTTCGTATGGGATAGCGAGAAGTATATGTTTTCCTCCCGCACGCTGCCTACGGTCAACCAGGGTTTACCATAGTCGTCCTCCACGTATGTCAGTTCGCTCAGTGAGCTTATGGCGGGCAAAAAACTATGCGATACCAGTAACTCATGCAGTATCTCCCACACACGCAGGCAGCAATATTGCCCGTGCAGGTGTTTGTAACGCATCGCCTTGTCACGACGCGAAAAAGGAACAAGCGGTAATAGTCGGGCTACTACCGCTTGCATTGTTTGCGAATCAGGTATGTCTTCTATCCGATAGAACATTGTTCAATCATCTGTTTGCTCATCTGCGTGAAGAACCGCCACCGGATGAACGTCCGCCACCTGAACTGCCTCCTGACGAACGACCGCCACCGCCACTGAATCCTCCTGATGAACGTCCGCCGCCGCTATAGCCGCTTCCCGAGGAACGTGAGCCGCCATACGAACTACCTGACGAACGGCTTGAACTGCTGCTTGTGCGACTTACGCTACCCGATGAGCGGGAAGGACCTGATGCACGCGTCGTAGCTGTACTTGAGGTACGCTGGGTCGTTGCCGTTGAGCGTTGGGTCGTTGCCGTCGAGCGCTGACCGCCGGAAGAGGTACGTTGCACACTGCCTGACGTACGCTGACTACCTGCCGATGAACGTTGAACAGTGGCAGTTGTTGCGCGCTGGCTGCCGGCAGAGGTACGCTGAACACTTGTAGCCGAGCGCTGACCTGCGGAAGCGATACGTGTCGTGGCAGCCTGACGGGTGGTGCTGGCTGACGGACGGCGAATAGCCGTACTGCCGAAGGTGTTCTCGCTACCGGATGCACGGCGTACACCATGGGACGAACCTACGCGAGTGGCAGCAATGCTTCCCTGACGGGCGGCTATGCCTGCACCTGCCGAACGCGTAGCTGCCGAACGGCTTGCATCCAGCCTGCGCGCATTAGTCACTCCGCTGTTGCGTGCCGCAAACGAACGGTTACTATTAGCTGTTGCGAACTCGCGACGGGCTACCGTATGACGCATGCTGCCGTATGCCTCACGCGGACGGGATGCGTAGCGGAACGAGCAGTAAGGATGGTAGTGGTGCCAGTGGTAGCAGCGATGCCAGTACGCATGGTACGAGCAGCAGTGCCAGCTATGCCACCAGTGAGGATAATATCCCCAATACCAGGGCGATGTCCAGCATGTCCAGAAGGGATCCCAGAACCAGTCGTAGATGTACGGACGGTAGATATACACAGGCTCTATCACGTAGTTCGCACCGTATATGTACTCATCACCGATCACCTGGGTGGTGACTTCACCTGTAGATTCATCTTTCTCTACATATATCGAGGCAACATCCTGGAACACATCCTTTGCCAGTACAGCCTGGATAACAACCAGGTGTTTGTTGTCAGCGGATGTCTCTACCACGCGCAGATAATCCACCACTCCGTCACCGTTCAGGTCAAGATTGGTGAAAGCGGAGTCCGGGTTATTGAGCATGGTTTCGAACTCCTCAACGTTCTTAACCGTGCCGAACAATGTAGCCACCGCCTTCAAATCAAGCGCTTGGCTTATGTCCTCTGAGTTGGCAGAAACCGTGATGGTCTCGTCTGCCCAAGTACACCAACTAACTGTAGTCAGCAGTACCAAAAGTGATAGCAAGCGTTTCATAACAATAGTTTTTTAGTTATACAAGATGTAACGTGTGGTGCATCTTTTCCTTCTTTGTACGCATGTAGCGAAGGTTGTAAGGGTTCGGTTGCACCTCTATTGCTATATTCTGTACAATAACTATGCCATAACTTTCAAGTCCGATTCTTTTTACAGGATTATTTGTCATAAGTCGCAGATTTTTAGCACCCATGGCACGCAAAATTTGTGCACCTACTCCATAATCCCGCTCATCGGCATCAAAGCCCAGATGGATATTTGCCTCTATTGTGTCGTCGCCTTGCTCCTGCAGTTTGTATGCTTTGATTTTGTTCATCAGACCTATGCCCCTACCCTCCTGATTCAGATAGACGAGTATGCCTTTGCCCTCTTTTTCTATTCTGCGCATGGCTTCCTGCAGTTGTTCGCCGCACTCGCAGCGTTTGCTGCCGAATATATCACCCGTCATACACGACGAGTGTACGCGGCACAGGATCGGTTCATCCTCCGCCCACTCGCCTTTGGTCAGCACGATATGCTCCAGTCCGTTGCTCAGTTCGCGGAACGGAGTAAGGCGGAAGTTACCGTACTCGGTAGGCAGTTCGACAGTCTCGCCCCGTTCAATCAGCGCGCCTGCGGCAGATGACTGGCTGTCGCCTTCGCCCTGCTTATTGTCTGCAACCGGATGTTTCAGGCGATAGGCTATCAGATCCTCGATGGATATGATATGCAGTCCGAACTCTTCCGCCACTTTCTCCAGTTGCGGCATACGTGCCATCGTTCCATCCTCGTTCATTATCTCGATGAGCGCAGCGCACGGCTGCAAGCCTGCCAGCCGCGCCAGATCGACTGCCGCCTCGGTGTGTCCGGCACGCTTCAGCACACCTTCAGGCTGGGCGTACAGGGGATTGATATGCCCGGGACGTCCAAAGGTCTGCGCCGTTGATTTGGGATCTGCCAGCGCGCGGATCGTTGCAGCGCGATCTTCAGCCGACACGCCGGTGGTGCAACCCTCCAGCTTGTCCACAGTGATGGTGAACGGTGTACCGAGCATAGAGGTGTTGTTTGCCACCTGGTGCACCAGATCCAACTCGGCACAACGCTGCTCGGTCAGCGGGCAGCATAGCACACCGCGACCGTTGTGCAGCATAAAGTTCACTTTCTCGGCGGTGATGGTCTCTGCAGCGGTAATGAAGTCGCCCTCGTTCTCACGGTCTTTATCATCCACCACAATCACAAATTTGCCTGCACGGATATCTTCTATCGCCTGCTCAATCGTATCCAACATATCTTTTTGGTTTCTAATTTATGATTTCAAATTTATAATTTCAGTTTTCACCTTTCAGTTTCAGTTTCTTCAGAATCGGCTCCAGCATTTTCATCCACGCCTCGGGGTTGAACAGTGCGGAGTCCGTTGCAGCCTTGTACGTAAGGAATATACCTATCGGCAGCAGCACAAACGAACTGAGCCACATTCCCGCCCAGCAGGGCCATAGCGCCTCGCGTGCCATCTTGTAGCCGGTGTTGTCTATTATGTAGTAAATGATAAACATCACCACGGAAATGATCACCGGCGTACCCAGTCCGCCCTTGCGGATGATAGCGCCCAGCGGTGCGCCGATAAAGAAGAAGATCAGGCACGCAAACGCCAGTGTGAACTTCCTGTGCAGTTCGATCTCGTGGCGGCGTATGTAGCGCTGATAGTCGTCCAGCACGACTGCATTGTAATCCACCTGGTCACTTTGCGATCGGGCACGCTCGATGGCTATCGACAGCACGCGCTCCTTCTTGGCATCACTCAGCGAAGCAAACAGCGAATCAGGATTGCACGCTGCCAGACTGCCGCCGCCTTTCGCAGCTTCTTCCTGTTTGCGTTGCTCGTATCGGCGGGCTATCTGCTCATTCTCCTCGGCGGAGTGCCGCTCCCTGCCCATATAGCGCGACTCCACCAGTTGCTTGCTCTGCTCCGAGCCTTTTTCCACACTGAGCGTATGCACCGAGTCAATCGACTGAATCAGTTGCCAGGTGTTCTTGCTCACATGCTGGTCCGCCAGCACACTCTCGTCCATACGCGTCAGGTCGGAGTTGAAATCGATGAGCAACTGTTTCTCGGCAAACGTCTCGCGGCGGTAAGGGATATTCTTCGTTGTGCCGGTGGCGCGTTGCTGCTTGCGGTCGAGGTTCTCAAACGACTCACCGGAATACAGGTGCAGCATCAGGTACTGCTTGTCGTCGGAGAAGACGATCTTGCCCGAGTCTGCCACCATTACCGTCATGTCGCGGAAGCCCTTGCTGTAGTCGTATAGCATCATGTCGTACAGCATACCCCGCTTGGGATCCTTGTGGCGGACGTATATCTGATATCCGCTTATGCCGTCGTAGAACTCGCCTTCGGGTATATCCAGTTCGGGCGACTTCTGCCGCAGCGAGAAGATCAGCGTCCACAGTTTGACCTGCGTAACCGGCAAGATGCTGTTGGAGAAGTAGAACGCACCCACACATATCACCAGCACTGCCAGCACAAGCGGACGTATAATACGGAACAGGGATATACCTGCCGCTTTCATGGCAGTCAGTTCAACTTTCTCACCCAGGTTGCCGAACGATATCAGCGAAGCCAGCAGCACAGCCAGCGGCAGTGCCAGCGGCACAACGGACGCCACGGCATAGACAAAGAACTCCGCCAGCACGCTCAACTCAACGCCCTTGCCCACGAGGTCGCGCACATGCATCCATACGAATTGCATGAGCAGTATGAAGATACACACCATAAGCGTCAACAGGAACAGACCGAGGAAGTTCCTCAGCACATACACATCCAGCCGCTTGATGGGTGATCGCCACATTACCGCTCGCGCACGCCTCCTTTCAGATCATCGCTGATAAAACTGAACGGCAGCAGACTCTCGGCGCTGTCGAACTCATACACATGATTCGCGCCGAACAGCAGCACGCGCAGCGGCTGCTTGTAGCGGTTCTCCGTCTCCAGCATCACCTGCCGGCATGCGCCGCACGGCGACACGGGATCCTCGGTAAAGTGCCCGTCGGTATAGGCGGCTATTGCCAGCGCCACTACAGGCACGTCCGGGTATTGCGCTCCGGCGGCAAACAGTGCCGTACGCTCGGCGCACAAACCGCTCGGATAGGCGGCGTTCTCCTGATTGCATCCGCCTACTATAGTGCCGTCAGCCAGCAGAGCGGCAGCACCTACGCAGAAGTGCGAGTACGGAGAATACGAGCGCTGCGTATTGCGCTTGGCAACCTCGAGCAACTGACGGTCAGACTCCGACAACTCACTCCACGCATAACTGCGGATGCGCGTATCAATCGTGAATTCTTTCATGATATGTAGTATTTATATAGATATATTCTGTTTGTTACGGATATATAAAATTGCGTATTTGTCAAATCAGCCTACAAAGATACAAAAAATATTTGACAATTCAAAATTTTTTTTGTAATTTTGTATGCGGAAATGAAATTATACCCCAAAATGCATAAAATATACCTTGCAATCATTGCCTTATTAAGTCTTTCGCTCCACGTATCAGCTATACCTATGCAGGCGTTGTCGGACAGTTTGAGCCTGTATGCCAACAGCAAAGCAGAAGTAGGCAAGGTTACCGTCAAAAGTGTGCGCACCAAATCCCGCACGGCACGTATATATACCTGTAAGACGCTCAGCAGTCTTAGTCTGTCGCCTGCCGAGTTGCAGGACTTGCGTCGGCGCGTCAGCAATCTCGTGTTCGGCAGTGCCAACGGCGACATACAGATTTACTCCGACGGCTACGAACTGGGCGAACTCGTCACGATGCGCTACAAGACCGGCATCCGCGCGCACGTCCCTGCATCCGTACCGCAACTGGTCAAGAACGCCGACCTGCCCTACAAGTGCCCTGACGGCCTGGAAGGCAGGCACATTGCCCTCTGGGGCAGCCACGGCTGGTACTACAACAACCGCAGCGACCGCTGGCTATGGCAGCGCGCACGGCTATGGACCACGGTCGAAGACCTGTTCACATCCTCCTACACAATGTCCTACCTCGTGCCTATGCTCGAGAACGCCGGTGCAACGGTTATCCAGCCGCGCGAGCGCGATACGCAGACCGCCATGGTGATCATCGACAGCACGGCTATGCGCGAGCAGGACGGCAAGACCGTGGCGGAAACCATCGTGCCTGCCGAAGGCGAGTATGCCGTATATATACGCTACAACCGCCACACCGGCTCGCCGCGTACGGCGCTGGATATCGAGCACCTGGACCAAACAACCCGTTATACCGTCAACATGCAGATGGGTGCGGGCACGTGGGTGTATGTAGGCAAGCACGCGTTCTCGCCGCTGCAGGCGGCACGCATCACTGTCGGCACGCCGCGCGAGAACATCGCCGCTATCCGTCTGGGCGGTGGCATGGACTCGGCATCGAACGTGCCGCGTTATGCCGTAGGCGCAACACAATACTTGCATTTTGCAGGTATTCCCGACTCTATCCTCGACTATACGCAGGGTGACAACACCTACACCAACGATTATGCCTGCCGCGGGCAGTGGGTCAACTACCTGCTCGGCGGCTCGCAACTCGCGCCCAAGGATGCGGGGCTCGGTATTCCTATCGACCTGTGTATGGGTATTCACTCCGATGCCGGCACACGCAACGGTGACTCTATTGTCGGCACGCTGCTCATCTATTACGACCGCGACGACAACAAGAGCCGCACCCTGCCGCTGGGCGACTCGCGACTGCACTGCCGGTACTTAGGCGATTATGTCCAGACGCAGGTCGTGGAAGACTTGCGCGCCTTGTATGCACCTAACTGGAACAGACGCGGATTACGCAACGCCGGTTATGCCGAGGCACGCCAACCGCGCGTGCCGACTATCCTGCTGGAGATGCTCTCGCACCAGAACCTCAACGACATGCGCCTCGGGCTGGATCCGAAAGTCAAGTTTGCCGTCTCGCGAGCCGTTTACAAAGGTGTACTCAAGTATCTTGCAGCCTCACGGGGCGAAGATTATACGGTACAGCCTCTGCCCGTACAGGCTCCTGCCGTCCGGCTGGAGAACGACAGTATCCTGCTCAGCTGGCAACCTGCCGCTGACCCGCTCGAGCCGACAGCAACGCCCAAATACTATATTGTATATACGCGTCGCACGCGTACGCAGAACGGACAGACTATAGCCGGCGATTGGGACAACGGCACACGCGTTACTGCCAACCGTTACACTTTTGTTGCCAACCGCGGTATTCGTTACGATTTTCGCATCGTGGCAGGCAACCGCGGAGGTATAAGCCTGCCGTCGGAAACGCTCTGCGCCTACCTTGCGCCGAAGAGCAACGGCACGGTGATGATCATCAACAACTTCTCGCGCGTGGCAGCACCGGACTTCTTTGTTGACAGCCTGTATGCAGGCATTGTGCCGAACAGTTTTGGCGTGCAGGACGGTCGGGACATATCGTTTGTTGGCGAGCAGTACGACTGTCTGCGCAGCAGCCTGTGGCAGTCCGACGACAGGTGCGGCTGGGGTGCCTCGTATGCCGACAGGCAGTTCATGCTTACCGCCGGCAACACACGCGACTATCCGCTCATGCACGGGCGCGTGCTCGCTGAAATGGGCTACTCGTACTGCAGCGCCTCGGCGGCGGCAATAACCGACACCGCTGCCTTGCGCGGTTACAACGTTGTGGATCTGATCTGCGGCAAGCAACGTACCGAGCTGAGGCAGACAAGTATGGCTGACACGCCTGACACCTTGTACGAGATGTTCCCCGCCGGGCTGCGCGCGGCGCTGGTCGATTATGCACGCCGGGGAGGCAGTATTCTTATGTCCGGGATGTACCTGGGCAGCGAGGCTGAGGCACTCGGCAACTGCGACCTGACCCGCGAGGTGTTGCGATACACCTACCGCGGCGACCACGCCACCAGGTGCGGCACAGTGATGTTCGACCATACGCTGGCTATGCAACTCGCCCGGCTCAAGATGCAACCCGACGCCGATATCATCTGCTGCGAGAACCCGCAAGGTCTGCTGCCGGCACGCGGATCGGTAGGCATCGGCACGTACTTCGACAGCGGCATGACGGCAGGCATAGCCTACAACGGCGATTGCCGCCTTATTGCGCTGCCGTTCATCATGGAGAGCACGGAGGATTTTCCGGCGCTGTACAGGAGTTGTTTGCACTACCTGAAGTAAGTTCTGTCAAATTGTTCACTTGTCAATATTCATTTCCTATGAAGAAAAAGAATCTCCCTCTCATACCATCCGTCACCATCACCGGTATCGGTGCCGAAGGCAAAGCCATTGCACGTATCCCTATGCCAAACGGTGAGGGCGGCACGAGCGACATCGTTTGTTTCGTGCCCTACTGTGTGCCCGGCGATGTAGTCGATCTGCAGGTCACAAAGAAGAAACACTCGTTCATGGAGGCGCGTGTCGAGCGGTTTGTCTCTTATTCCGACCGGCGCACCGAGCCGCAGTGCCCGCACTACGGCGTGTGCGGCGGATGCAAATGGCAGATCCTGCCCTACGACGAGCAGTTGCGCTACAAGCAGCAGCAGGTGGTGGATAACCTCACGCGTATAGGCAAGGTCGCCCTGCCGGAGATCTCGCCCATACTCGGCAGCAAGCATATCTACGAGTACCGCAACAAACTCGAGTTCTCCGCCTCCGACCGCAAGTGGCTTTCCTGGGACGCGATACACGCGGCTGGAGGCCTGGATAAGATTGACAACTCGTATGGCCTTGGCTTTCACATCCCCAACTGCTTCGACAAGGTGCTGGATATACATACCTGCCGTCTTATGCCGGACATCAACAACCGCATCCGCAACGGCGTACGCACGTTTGCGTGCGAGCACGGACTGACGTTCTACAACGAGCACACCCACCAGGGACAGCTCCGCACGCTTATGCTGCGCAACAATCACAAGGGAGAAGTGATGTTAGTGGTCTCTTTCGGCGAGAAGGTGACCGAGCCGTGCATGGCGCTACTCGAGTACCTCCACCGCGAGTTCCCGGAGATCATCTCCCTGCTCTATGTCGAGAATCTGAAGATGAACGACACGATTGCCGATCAGGATATTCATGTCTATTTCGGTCAGGATCATATCTTCGAGGAGATGGAGGGCTTGCAGTTCAAGGTCGGTCCGAAGTCGTTCTACCAGACGAACACCGAGCAGGCGTACGAGCTCTATAAGGTCGCCCGCGACTTCGCCTTCACCCCATCCTCCCACTCCCCTTTGAGAGGGGAGCCGGAGGGGTGTCCACTCATCTATGACCTCTACACCGGCACCGGCACGATAGCCAATTTCGTTGCGCGGCAGGCACGGCAGGTTATCGGTATCGAGTATGTGCCCGAGGCGATCGAGGACGCCAAGGTCAACTCCGAGATCAACGGCATAACGAACACTCTGTTCTTTGCCGGCGACATGAAAGATGTGCTCAACGACGCTTTCCTGCAGGAGCACGGCCGTCCGGATATTATCATCACCGACCCGCCGCGTGCCGGCATGCACGAGGATGTGATCGCCACTATCCTCCGCGCCGAGCCGCAGCGTATCGTATATGTCAGTTGCAATCCCGCCACCCAGGCGCGCGACCTCGCCATGCTTGACAGCACCTACCGTGTAGCCAAGGTCCAACCGGTGGATATGTTCCCCCACACCCAGCACGTAGAGAACGTCGTTTTACTTGAACACCGATAATTACACTACAAGATATGAATTTCCTGCTTATCCTGCTCAACATCTTTTTCGTCAGTTTTGCTGACAAGCCCGTGCAAGCCACACCTGCCCTCTCGCCGCGTGCCGTTGAGCAACGCGCGAAGTGGAACATAGCCACTGACGAACTCGACTATCCCGTTCATGCCGCCTACCTCGACAGTCTGCGCCAGCACGGCGCGAAGATTCATCACACCTCGCGCTGGATGAACGGTGCCACATGTTCGATGACCGACGAGCAGGCTGCAGCCGTTGCACAACTGCCGTTTGTGACCGGCGTAGAGGCTACACGCCTGGATAGGCACGGCAGCACCGTAAGCAAACGCCGCAGTATGCCTGCCGAAGCCATGCTAACCAACCATGCGACGGACGAGTTGCCCACCGATGCACAACTCGCGTTGTACAACCTCCAGCCACTGCACGAGTTGGGCTACCACGGGCAGGGCATACTCATCACCGTGTGCGACGGCGGGTTCACCAACGCCAACACCCTCGGCTGCTTCCGACAATCGCAGGAGCTCGGACACTTCGACTTCACCGACGACATCACGGATATGTACGGCTACACCGGCGTGCACGGCACAATGTGTCTGAGTGCCATATCCGGCAAGACCGAACAATACACCGGTGCTGCCACGGCTGCCGACTACTACCTCATGCGCTCCGAAGAAGCGGAGACCGAGTCGCCCAAAGAGATGGATAACCTCGTAGCCGCACTGGAGAAAGCCGACTCGCTCGGCACGAACATCTTCACCGTTTCGCTCGGCTATGCGATGTTCGACAACGACGAGTGGACACTCACCTACGACGCACTCGACGGCAAGACCACCCGCGCCAGCCGCGCAGCACACATAGCAGCACGCAAAGGCATGCTCGTATGTGCAGCCGCCGGTAACGATGGCGACAAGTCGTGGGAGAGGATATCCGTGCCGGCTGACGCCGACTCCATACTGACGGTTGGCGCTGTGAACGTGCAGGGAGAGATAGGCTCGTTCTCCAGCCACGGACCAAGTGCCGACAACCGAGTCAAGCCGGACGTGTGCGCCGTAGGAGTGAGCGCTGCGCTGATAGATACCAACGGCGAGATCGTCTATCGCCACGGCACGAGCTTCGCCACGCCACTGATTGCCGGCTTGGCTGCCACCCTGTGGTCGGCACTGCCGGACGAGAACGCCATGAAGATACGCGAACGGATCATACGTTCCGCCGACCGCTACCAGAACCCCGACGCACGGCAATACGGCTACGGCATACCCGACGCATACGCCGCCTATCAGGGACGCACAACGGGGATAGATAGAGTAGTCGATAGTCAAAAGTCGAAAGTCGAAAGCACGAAGGTGCTGCGCGACGGACAACTGCTGATCATACGTGGCGGGAAGATGTACGATACAATGGGAAGAATGGTTGAGCGCTGAGCACGAAAAAAGGGAAGCTATCTGCATCGCACCGCTACAACCTCGTACCCTTGCTTCGGTCAAGACCTGGGGGAGTTAGGAGGGAGCTGGTCGTACAGGACTTCCCTATGAGTTAGTTGAAAGTTGAAAGTTGAAAGTTGAAAGACTAACAACGATAACTTCCGAACGCGACTGCAAAAGTACAACTTTTTTTCGATATTTGCAAATATTTTGCTCGAAAACTTCATTTCACATAGAATTTTCCACAATCTGCGAACTCAAGCACGCAACGAAGAGGGTGAAGAACTGCCGTTCATCCCCAACGCCGGTCAGCGCGAACTGGTGAACATGCTCGGCACGTTCCTGCTGGATAGCACCGAAGGCAAACTGTTCATCCTGCGCGGCTATGCCGGTACGGGTAAGACAACAATCGTCAGCGCCCTCGTGCGCACCTTGCGCAGCCTCGGGCAGAAATGTATCCTGCTGGCTCCCACCGGTCGCGCCGCGAAAGTGCTCAGCCGCTATGCCTCAATCGACGAGAAAGTAACAGCCTACACGATTCACAAATATATCTACCGCCAGAACGAACTTGGCAAGGAGTCGTTCAGCCTGGGCGACAACCTGTTTCACCACGCGTTGTTCATCGTGGATGAATCCTCTATGCTCTCGAACGTTCGCGACCTGTCGTCCCCCTTCGGCAGCGGCAGTCTGCTGGACGATCTGATGCGGTTCGTATATAACGGTCAGGGCTGCTCGCTGATGCTCGTGGGCGACTCGGCGCAGTTGCCGCCGGTAGGTTTCAACACCTCACCCGCACTCAGCGACGACCACATGGCGCAGTACAACGTACCAGGGCTGCATATCAGCTCCTACACCCTGACCGAGGTGGCGCGGCAGGCGGACACCTCGGCTATACTAAGCAACGCCACGGCTATACGCCGGCATATACAGCAACTGACAGCAACGTTTCAGCCCGTTACAGCACAGCACTTCGACATCCAAGCCGCACCGGACACGGTGATACTCAACGGCGTGGATGTGCAGCCGATGATTGAGCGGTCGTACAACGAGTGCGGCATGGCGCAGACGCTCATCGTAACGCGCTCCAACCGACGCACGAACATGTACAACCAGGGCGTACGATCGTATATCCTCTGGAAAGACGACCAGCTCTCTGCCGGCGACCGCGTAATGGTGAACAAGAACAACTACTACTGGGGCAAGGATTATGAGCAGGAGCACTCCCCTGCTTCCGGCAACGGAGACAAGCAACCGGCGGCGGGCACGTTCATAGCCAACGGCGACATGTTCGAGGTGACACGCATCCGTAACTTCCGCGAGTTGTACGGCTTTCACTTCGCCGACGCCACGCTGCAGAACATCGACTACGAGGCGGAACGCGAGATGGAAGCTACCGTCTGGCTGGATATACTGCAAGCCGAATCCGACGAGCAGGTCTATCAGATGCAGCAGGATCTGTTCTACCGCATTGCCGAAGATTATCCGGAGATTCACAACCGCAAGGAGCTCGTCCGCACGATCTACGAATCGCCGTACTACAACGCCCTGCATATCCGTTACGCCTACGCCGTGACCTGCCACAAGGCGCAGGGCGGACAATGGCGGCACGTGTATATCGACCAAGGACCCGTACCCGACGAGCAACGCGACATAACATACCTGCGATGGCTATACACAGCCATCACACGGGCTACTGAAAAGGTCTTCCTGATCAATTACAAATAGCAGGTAGGTTAAGAAAAACATATAACAATTTTATCTGTTGATAAAAAATCTCTCCGTTTATTTGCAATTGTCAGATATTTTTCGTAACTTTGCAGGCGTATAGGGTTTTGCCCCAAGCAACCGACAAACATAATACCAATACTGAATATGAAACGAACATTTTTACTGCTTGCCATGGCCATGCTGATGGCTATGCCGAGTTTTGCAGGCGCAAAGAAGAAAGCGGAAAAAGACACCGAGCATTTCCGCTACGAGATTGAATGTGCAGGTAACGGCACGCAAGGCACCTATCTGGTCAAGGTTTGGAGTTACTCCAAGCGTCCGAGTGTGGCAGCCGAGCAATGTATGAAGAACGCCGTACACGGTGTGATCTTCAAGGGCTACACCGGCGGTAACGGATGCGTGGCGCAACGCCCGCTCGCCAGCCATCCGGGCGTAGAGATGGAGTATGAGGAATACTTCCGCAACTTCCTGTCCGACAAAGGCGAGTATTACAAGTACGTCTCCCTCACCGGCGCTACGCAGGAGATTGTCAAGGTCGGCAAGGAGTACAAGGTCGGCATTATCGTCAGCGTTCAGAAGGATGAGCTGCGCAAAGCCCTCGAGCAGGCAGGCGTGATCCGCGGCCTGGGATCGGGATTCTAACGGACCACCGCATAATGCCCGCAGCTACGTTGGCTGCGAAACGAACAATCATCTGAAATAACAAATCACACATCATGAACAAGAGATCATTTATAGCCTTGGCATTCATCGCTATGCTGGTGGTGCTGGCAGGCTGTGGTGCGCGGCGTTCGCAGGCGTACTACGACTACAACAGTAAGATCATTGCCTCCGAACTGGATGGCGCCTATACGATCCGCGCGTTCGGCCGCGCACGAAATGCCGTGGACGCCTACGAGAAAGCACAGAAGCAAGCCGTACGCGACGTTATACTGCTGGGCGTAGAGTCTTCCGACGCAACAGTCAAACCGCTGAAGGCACTGCTCCTGGAGGTGAACGCCGAGCAGAAGTACGAAGATTACCTCAACGCATTCTTTGCCGAAGGCGGACCGTGGCAGAACTACTGCAATCTGCGCCAGCGCCGAATCCTGTCGTCGAACTTCGCACGGACAGACGCACAGGTCGTTGCGCAAGTATCCGTAACCGTGTTCCGCAACGAACTGAAAGCAAGACTAATAGCGGACGGCATACTCAAACAATAATCGTAAACATCTAAGGTGAAAGGTAAACAGTTATGAAGAAAAGTATCGTATTGATAGCCTGTCTGGCATGCTCGCTCATAGCAGGTGCACAGGCCAAGAAACCTACCCTGATGGTTATGCCCAGCGATGCATGGTGCTACCAGAACGGATTCACAAAAGAGATACCTGACGGCGAGGGACATACTGCACAGATTGCCGACTACGATGAAGCTCTGCGCACCAGTATGGATCTCAAACTCGCCATCGCTAAGATCAACGACCTGATGGCTGAGCGAGGATTTCCGCTCAAGGACCTCGAGCAGCAACTCAAGATCATCCGTCAACAGACAGCCGAGCAGAACATCGTAAGCAGCAAAGCCGGCAACGAACTGGCTGAGTCGCCCATCGACAATCTGCTGCGCGTAGCCAAGGCGGATATAATCGTCGAACTGACCTGGGATGTCAAGGAGCAAGGTCCGAAGCGTACCCTCAGTTACATTCTGGAAGGCAAAGATAGTTACACAGGCAAGAGTATAGGCGGCAGCAACGGAACGAGCAGTCCGTCGTTCTCGGCAGACATGACCGTCCTGCTGGAGGAGGCTGTAGTGGCACACATCGACAACTTCAACAACCGCCTGCAGAACTACTTCGACGATCTGTTTGCCAACGGACGAGAGGTAGCGCTGGACATTCGCGTGTTCGCCGACAACGCTGCAGGCATTGATCTGGAGTCGGAGGTCGGACCGGACAAAGAGGAGCTGTCCGAAGTGATCGACGCCTGGATGGCAGAGAACACCGTACAGGGACGATTCACCAAGCTCGGTTCATCGGAGAACTACGTATCGTACGAGCAGGTGCGTATCCCGCTCTACAACGCCAAAGGCGTAGCCATCGACACGGAGGCTTTTGCCCGCCAACTGCGTACGTACCTGCGCAAAGAGCCGTTCAACATACCTGTCAAGGTAATGAACAGAGGCTTGGGCAAGTGCATACTCGTATTGGGCGAGAAGTAAACCGTAAGCAGTTAAATCGTAAAAAGAATAGAGATCATGAAAAAATCGTTTATCATACTGTTGCTTGCCGGCATGACACTGAGCGTGCAAGCACAATCATCTCAAGCACCGGAGGCTGCTCTCGCACTGCGCGTACTCGTTGAGGAACCTGTTGAACCGGCTCCGCTTGCGTCCAAGCAACTGATTGAGCAGAAACTCAACACCCTACTCACACAGAACGGCATTGCTTCGATGGATTACCTCGGGCAGTTCTTTATCACCGCACGTGCTATTCCTACCAGCAAGGATATCATTGCCGGACCGCCCACCAAGATCTCCGAGACACTGGAGGTGGCACTGTACATTGCCGACTACTACAACCAGCTCGTGTTCGCCACCACAACCACTACCGTCAAAGGTATAGGCGAGACGGATACCAGGTGCTACCTGAACGCACTCAAGCAACTCAAGCTCAACACCCCGGAGATGAAAAAGTTCGTAGCCGAAGGCAAACGAAAAGTGCTGGACTACTACAACACCCAGGCTGACAAGATGATCGCCAAGGCACAACTGCTTGCACAGCAGAAGAACTTCGAGGAGGCGCTGTGGATCGTATCCACCATTCCTGCCGAGTGCGACAAGTACGCCGACGCACTGGCTGCCGGCAAGGTTATCTACCAGCAGTACATCGACCACCTGTGTAACGTTAATCTTGCCAAGGCGCGTACTACCTGGGCTGCCGGGCAGGACGTGATAACAGCCGACGCAGCCGGTGAGTTCCTCAGTCAGATCTATCCCGACGCACAGTGCTACGGCGAAGCAATGGAGCTCTACAAAGAAATCAAGGGAAAGGTACTCGACGACTGGAAGTTCGAGATGAAGAAGTACCAGGACGGTGTGGATATCGAGAAAGAACGCATTCACGCCATGCGCGACGTAGGCGTAGCCTTCGGCAAAGGGCAGCAACCGATCACCACGCATATATCCTCGTTCATGCCATGGTAAGGTTTTCCAAGACATATCTGTCTGCAATGCTCCTGCTGCTATCAGTAGGAGCATTTGCTCAATCAGCCGGCGAACAACTCTCCTACCGCCGTAGCGCTCTCGCAGAGGCGATAATCTATCACTCCGAGGATACGTTCGGCAGAAACATTCAGGAGGCGTTTGAGAGCATACCTGTGTCCGACAAGTACGACGACCACACCATTGGCATCCGCGTCATTGACAACGACCGCATTCCCGATGTACGTAAGAACTCGCACGGCCTCGTGAAAGCCAAGTACGGCAAGACGCTCAACAAGGAGGATATCCGCCTCAACGGAGAGATGCTTGAGCGCATACTCAACGAGGCTAACTGCGCCAAATGGATGGTTGCCAAGTGGTTCGGTTGGGACCTGGCACGGATTGATTCGATCATACATGACACTTCGCTCGAAAAGCGCGAGAGAGACTCGCTGCTGCTCACCGCTGCTACCATGAACATGCGGCTCATTCAGCAGCGCGGGCAATACAACGCCACCGACCTCGACGTGCAGCTGGCAGAGCACACAGCCAGAGGCGTGGCGGCCCTATCCGATGCAGGAGAGGAACTGATAGGTAACACATTCATGCTCGTCAACGACATAACCTACGTCACCACCGAGGAGAGAGCGGCCGTAGCCAAAATGACCATGAACATCCTTGGAGGTGTGTTTGACATTCTGACAGGCGGTGAGGTCGGCAGAGATGTGGCTAAGACAGGAGGGCAGGTTGCCGACCTGTTCACAGGATTCACGGTCAAGACCCACTCCTACCTGTTTCAGCTCCAATGGAACGACTCGATTGCCGCTATCTTCTACAACAATTACTACTCCGCCGTGCCGGACAAAGACAAGATCCCCGCGTTTCTGCACGACTCTACCACCTTCCGCATGAAGTACGTTGCGCACGAATACGAATACGACGGCAAGGCGGAGGTCAAGGGCAAGTACGACCGCCACGAACTCGTCAAGATGATCTGTACCCGCTCAATCGATAAAAACATTGCGGCACTGCAACTGGCTTACGAGGATTTCAAGGTCAAGACGCCCGTATATGCGATTGTCACCAACGAGAAAGGCAAGATCATCGGCTACTCGGCTAAGATAGGCATGAAGGAAGGTATAACCGAGCAGTCGAAGTTTCAGGTTATTGAGCGCGTGATTGATCCCGAGAAGCAGACCTCTACCTACCGCCATGTAGCCGATCTGCGCCCCGTGAAAGGCGAGATCTGGGACAACCGCTACAACGCCGTGCTCGAGCACGCTGAGGACTCCGAACTCAACGCTACCCTGTTCAAGAAGACCGGCGGCGGCGAGATCCTGCCCGGCATGCTGATCATCGAGGGCAAGTACAAGAAGGTTACGCAATAACCCGCAACAGACGGAATCAATACATACCCACAATGCAAAACAATAGCCCGAGCTCTCGCCCGGGCTATGTTATACTACAAGTGTGTAGTTTTGTTAACGTTTCGGCTTAGCGAATTTGTGTGCCTTGTACGTTGAAGAGCTTGTTGTCGCGTACAATGTACAGAACGCCTTCAACCATTACCTTCTGAGCACTCTCGGTCAGAACGATATCCTCTACACCTGAAGGAGCAACCCAATCCGTTTTCCAAACATACACATTCGGATCGCTGAAGTCAAGTTCGATCCACTTGCAAGGAGTACCCTTGTAAGTATCCTCTTTCCATACGTCCTTAAACGTAATGTTATCCAGACCTACAGGTTTACCTTCTTCGGTTATCTTATTCACATAAACGATCTCGTTGTCCCATGTACCAGCCTCGCGGAATTTGAAAGCCTGACTTGGTTCAGCCTGAATCTCTGCGAACCACCAACCGGTATTAAGAAGTTCCATTGCGGTACCTGTCCAACCATCGAATTCACCGATGATTTCAACGCCTGCTGCGGGTGCGTTTGCAGGAACATTTACAGCTACAACTACGTACTCGGGATCCTCATCTACGGGTTTCTCGCAGTTGGTCCAGGAATACAGCTCAGGATCGCCAAGGTCAAAAAAGAGGTCGGTTGTTTCACCAAGTAATAGGTTATTACCTGATACTTCAACGATGCCTGCACCGCTAAAGCCTTTCCACCCGTCGTTTTCAGCATCATATTCTTTGAGCTCATTGGTCCAGTCCTTTCCCCACTCTTCAGCGGAACGGAATTTGAACTCAGAACCTTCAGCAGCCTTAAAGCTGATTTCGAATACAGCACCGGGGAGTTCTTTCTGCTGACGCTCAGCAGTCTTCAGTTCATTCATCTCCATAGCCTGTTGTGCCCAGTTATTGAAACCACCGGAGATGGCAGGAGTGATATAGTCCTCATCGTTGCAATCCGGCGAAACAAGAGCGACGTTGTAAACATGATATACAGCTGTACAAGGATTGTTCTTCCAGCTCTTCACATCAATAACGGTGATACCCGGCTGAAGGTTCTTGATATCCACCTCAGCGCCATTCGGATTAATAATCGGCTTACCTGCAACTTCAGTACCACGAATCAGTTCAGCATCCGGACCAAGTTGATAATCCCAACTGGGGTTACCGCTACCATCCAATTGGATCGGCTTAGCTTGTACACCGCCATCACCTTCAGGATCCGTTGCATCCTCCCAAGTAACAACATACCAGCCTTCGAAACCAGTTACAGCTTGGAATTTCTCCAACTCATTGGCAAGATTCCAACTTGCATAGGTACCAATAAGGACAATGTCATTACAAGCGTCCTCGTTGTAGATACACATCGTGTAGGTCTTGGTTGCATACGCAGCCAGGTCAGCATCTGACGGAACCACTTCACGACTTGCGAACGTAGCAACGCTAAACAAAGCGCTTGCTACAAAAGCGAATAACTTTTTCATAAATTTGTTAATTAAAATTGGTTAATAGAATTAGTTAAACAAAATGTTTATGCTATTGGTTTTCCGACAGCCACCATGTTGCAGGCGGCTATCGGAAACACAATTAGTAGCCTATTTCTTCGTTGAGACCTTTTAAGTTCTCATTTGCGGTAACATCCTTGGCGGGAATAGGATAGACATTATATTTGGCATCCTTGCCTGCCTTGTGGCCTTCCCATGTCATGGTAGCCGACGTTCCTGCAAATTGACCATATCGGATCAAGTCAGTACGCCGACGACCTTCGCACCAGAACTCTTTTGCCCACTCTACCAATAAGCTTTCCTCGTCCAGAGAAGTAATCTCAGGAGCATGGGCACGGCGGCGCAAGCAGTTTACTGCCTCTATAGCAGGAGCCGTTTCACCGGTACGCAAGCATGCCTCGGCATAAGTCAAGTAAGCCTCTGCCAAACGGAACAATGGGATATCCGTGTCCGGCCATTTAGGCTCACCTACTGGCGATGCCCATATCCACGGAGCCTCTACAATTGAGTCATTGCCATGAATATCCTTCACAGTGGTTGTTTTAGACGTAGAGTATATTCCTGTAAACTTAAGCACTGACCATGAGGCATACAAGTCAGCAGCCTCATTACCAGTCAGAGTCATCTTCTTTCCTGCGGTTGTTTTGGAGGCCATGATAGCACGGTCGTCACCTAAAGCAACAGGCATCTGATACTCATTCAGTGCTATCGAGGAGGCTTTGGTTCTGTCCACCCAGTAATATACGAACTCAGGCGATGAACGGAAGCACGACCACGTGTCAGTGGAGCCGAAAGGAACATAGTTGGCATCACGGAATGCGCTAACAAGGAATCGTGAACCACCCCAGTTCAGGCAGTGAATTGCATCCTGGTAAATCAGGAAGATAGCCTCATCTTGAGCGCCATTATTGTCATTATCACCCATAAACAACTGCTGGTAAGCGGAGAAATATACATGGTCATCAGTACGCTCTGCAGCCAGGTCAATGGCTTTATTCGATGATTTGTCATAGCCATGCAGTTTGTAAGAACTCTCCATCAACTTTTTCGAATACAGCTTTGCATCTGCATAGCGTGCTCCACCATCGCGAGCACCGAGGGCGGACTCATTATATACCTCTGCGTTGAGGTAAAGTCGCATTAGCAGGAACCATGCGCAAGCCTGATCGACACGGTATTTATTGGTTCTCTGTCCTGCTTGGATAATATACGGATCGGATGCCAATTCCAGACACTCCTTCTCCAACCAGGCAAACAAATCTTTGCGGGTTGTTGGCATCGGCTTGTTAGGAGATACCGTCAGTGAGAACGGCACTGTGTAGAACATATCCAACAGATAGTAGAAGTTGATTGCACGCAGCATACGCACTTCTGCACGCTGAGCCAGGGTCTCGGCATCCGTATAATCAACGGTCTTGTCCAGGAATGAATTGCACAGCGTGATATCGAAGTTCAAACGGGAATACAAGCCATACACCAAGTCGTTGCTCGAACTCCAGGTCAAGGTACGAATATCAGCCAAGCCAACATCGTTCCATATCCACCAACCTTCGTCGGTGCAGAACTCATTAAGTTCCCAGAACATACGATAGAACGAAGATGTACCCTCGTCAATACCGTCAACATCACCGCTACCATCAGGACCTTTCTGACCCGTTGTGCCGAACGTTGCGTAGCATTTGGCAAACACCGCATCTTTATTGAATGTGGTGTCGGTATTTGGATCCAACGGAGTTCTGTCAAGCGAGCACGCTGTTATTCCAATACCTAATAAGGCAGCAAAGAATATTTTTGTGTATTTCATAACGCTAATTAATTTTAAGTTTTCTTTTTTGGTTATCATCGTACGTATTAGAATTGGAGGCTGACACCCATCACGGTCGTCATACTACGCGGATAGATGTTGTTGTCTATACCGCCTCCCACCTCCGGGTCAAGACCCTTGTAGGAAGATATAACGCACGGGTTGGATACGGTGATGTATGCACGGCCTTGTACGGTCTTGTTGAAACTATAGCCCAGCGTGATGTTATCTATACGGAGGAAAGATGCTTTCTCTACAAAGAAGTCTGATGCATACCAGTTGGAGTTCTTTACCAAAGCGCCCTTGGCATCTACACCAACTTCATAAGCTTGTGTTGCATCGTTCCATACGTATGTGCGGATATCATCGCTACGCATGTTGTCGCCATAGTAGCAATTGAACGCTGATTTCAGTACGGAGTGATAACCGCCGTTCTGGTTCTGGAATACCTTGTCTGCCTCTACCCATTGCAAGTTGCCGGCCAAAACGTCGTTGTAAACATAGTTGCCGATATTCGCACGCAACGTGAGACCCAAGTCAAATCCATAGAATTGGAACTTGGTTTGCAGACCCATGGTTACAGGTGCTGCAGGGTTGTGGTAGATATACTTGTCATTATCGTTGATCTGACCATCCTTGTTGCGGTCGATGAAATAATGACGTTTCACACCATTCTCATCGGTCATTTCCCTTGTCTCATATACGAGGAACGAATAAGCAGCCTCGCCTACCTTATGGGCTTGAATCGTGTTTCCTGTACCGGAACTGATACCACCTGTCGCTACAAAGTAGTCCGGATCATCTGACAGCAATTGCGTAATCTTGTTCTGGTTCCATGCTACGTTGTAGCCCAGGTCCCACTTGAAGTTCTTCGTATCTACAAGCACTGCGTTGATTGCAAACTCAACACCTTGGTTGTACAGGCTACCGATATTTCCGAGCATCTGGTTCTTGAAGTTTGATCCCGCAGATACATTCACCGTACTCAGCAGGTCTTTGGTGCGGCGGTGATAGTAGTCAATATTACCATTGATTCGGTTGTTCAGGAATGCAAAATCAATACCGATATTGCTGGTAAATGTCTTCTCCCAAGTCAGGTCGGTATTATATACGCCCGGACGGCTGGTGTAATATACTGCGTTGCCGTTGGCATCTACACCTGCATACAGAGGATTGGTTTCGCCGCCATCCAGTACCGGATAGAAAGCATGATCCTGAGCGGTCGTATAGGTAGGCAGGTAGTAATAATCAACACCCAGGTTCTGCTGACCGGTGATACCGTAACCGATACGGAGTTTCAAGTCATTGATTGCATTTACATCTTTCAGGAACGTCTCTTTGATCTTCCAGCCGATAGCTACTGAGGGGAAGTAACCCCAACGTGCATTCTCGCCTTTCGAATTGTATTTGGCGAAACGCGATGAAGCATCTGCACGGAACGTTGCGGTTACAAGAATCTGATCCCAACCGTTCCAGTTAACACGGCCATAGAAGGACTGAAGCGCGTTATCCGTGATATACTCTGAGGTATATCTGTTATAGGGCGTGCCCGCCAATGTGGCATCTTTGTTCGTGGTCTGGTAGCGACCCGAACCGTCGCTATTCGTGTGACGGTAGAAATATTGGTTCTCGTAACCGAACATCACATCAAAATGCTGATTCGACTCCTCCCAATCATGTCCGTACTGGGCATACGCCGAGAACTGCAGATTGTACTTGCTCATATCGCTCCAGCCGTTCCAGCCGAAGTAGTGATTGTCATAACTGTAAACAGGCAATACGGTCTTCTGCTTACCATAAGAATAGTCTGCACCGAAATTAGCATGAATATGCAGATCTTCGAAACCGTGAATCTTGTAGTCTGCCTCAATGTTACCTACAAACGAACCGGCATTCGCACGATCATCCTTGTGAGCAAGAGCTGCTGCAGGGTTACCTGTCGTCTGTGCATTGGTCGTATAAGGCCACGAATCATCGTTGTAGCCCGAAGGACTAACTACGCGCTGATAGTAACCGTCAAACCAGTTATCCAGAATGTTTTGTGCTACCAGCACTTCACCGTTGGCGTTTACCGCCTCACCCTTAACGGGCATCGTAGGATCCATTGACAGAGCAGCACCGACAACACCGGCGGGATAGCGGTTGTAGATGTACATTCCCTTGGTGTTGATATTGAATGCCAAATGGTTGTCCAGGAACGACGGGCTCAGGTTCACCGAGGCTGTCACACGTTGCATCTGTGACGTACGGATCGCACCGTTTTGCAGCGTATAACCTACCGATGCACGATAGGGCATATCTACTACATTGTTCTTTACGCCGCCCATGATCGAAATGTTGTGGTCGGTCGATACCGTCGTGCGATAGATCTGATCCTGCCAATCTGTGCTGGCGGTTCCTAATGTTCTCGTCTTATCCTCGTTATGGCCCAATGCCGTCGCATAACCGCGAAGCTGGTCGGCGGTCAGCACTTGCGTGCGGTTGGTTAGTGTACCGATTGACATGTTACCTGCGTAACTTACTTTCGGCTTACTGCCCTTCGAGCCTTTCTTTGTCGTGATCAGAATGACACCGTTCGATGCACGGCTACCATAGATGGCGGTTGCCGATGCGTCTTTCAATACGGTAAAACTCTCAATATCATTAGGGTTAACCATTGAGAGCGGGTTGGCTACACCCTGAATACCATTCTCATCCATTGCCAGACCATCGATTACGATAAGCGGGTTGTTGGACGCGTTCAGCGAAGCACCACCACGGATCGTGATTGAACCGGCGCCACCGGGAGTACCATCAGCGGCTACTACTGTCACACCCGCAATCTTACCCTGGATCATATCCTGAGCATTGGTCGTCAGACCTTTGTTCATTTCATCGGGCTTGATGGCGGTTACCGAACCTGTCGCATCACCTTTCTTTACTACACCGTAACCGACTACCACTACTTCTTCCAACAACTCAGAGTCTTCACCCATTCGTACGTTCATAACCGGAGCGGCGTCCAACTCCTGAGTCTTGTAGCCCATATAGGAGATCGATAACTTGGCACCACTGCGAACCTGAAGTTCAAAGTTTCCGTCAAAGTCGGTAATCGTACCGTTCGTCGTTCCTATCTCAAGGATAGATGCACCGATAATCGGCTCATCATTGGCTGCATCGATGACTGTACCGCGTACCGAGATTTGAGCGAATGCTGATACTCCTGCAAACAGGATAAACGAAATCAGCAGAGCGCGAAGATTGAATATTTCGTTTTTCATATTCTATTATTTTTTCAGGTTATGGTAAATCGCATTATCCAGTGTAAATGTACTGTCTGTATAAGCGGACATTTGCAGTGCCGCATCTTCACTGGCATCGGAATTTTTATAGATCACGTCAAACGCACCGTCTTTGACATTCGCCAGACTCCAGTGGCTGGCTGAATCAACAAATTCGCGGGTTGCTGGCATCTCTTCGATAGTGAAGGTAATTATCGTATCATTCTTTGAGGCGTCCTGTACTTGAGGCAAAATAGTTGTATCAGGAGTTACAACATTCACCTGCTCACCTGCTGACCAGGCCATGGTCTTTCTGTATGAATTGGCATTATCGTAGAAACGGAGATACGAAATCTTTTGCGATGCTATACCTACAGCAATTTTTTCTGCATGTTTGTACCGACCGGTAATTGTATCTACGATAATCTTCTTGCCTTGACGGTGAGTCTCATACCACGTGGTATCCATGGTCCAATGATCCTGCATCACATATATCGGATCATAAGCCGCCCAATCCGAGTTTGCCACATTCGTTGATATGGAAGCTGCTATATCTGCCAAAGCATCCATCTCGGTCAGCGGCACTGTATCGGCTAACGTAAACACATTGTTCAGGTAAACCACATGTTGCACATCTTCGCCGGCCACCAAACGGGCTTTTCTGCCTAACATAGATGCTGTAAAGTCTTCCCACTCAAACGAATACGTCTTCGACTCATACACATTGGGAATACCGTCTCCAAACGAGAATGATGTCTTCTCTACAGTGTTGTTTACATGATTAAAATGAAATTGAATGACATTCATATTGTAGCCGTTCACATCAACATGGCTGCAATACTCCAAACCTTGGAAAGTCTCTTCCGAGAGCTCCTTCAGTTCATTTTCGATGTCAATCTCATTCTTTTTACAGCCCACAAAGGCTGTCATTATGGCCAAAGCCATGATCAGAATTGTAGATTTGTTCTTCATAATATATGGTTTTTATGTTTTTTCACTCCTCTTCTTTTTCCCGGATCAGGAATACCGCCACAGCACCTACCAGCAGCAGCACGCCCGCTACAACCAGCATTCCTACCTGCTCGCCCGAGCAGAAGTATTTCAGCACCAATCCGCCTACCAGCGCAGCGCAGATCTGCGGCAGACAGATCGTGCAGTTGAACAGACCCAGGTAGTAGCCCATGTTCTCACCTTTCAGCGAGTTCGTAAAGATTGTAAACGGCAACGCCAGCATTGCTGCCCAGGCGGCGCCGATCAGCGCGTACGATACAAACAGCACGTACTGGTTCGTGACAAACATCGTGGATATGAAGCCTACCGCACCTACTGCCAGCGAAATCGCGTAAGCACCTTTGTTACCAGTCAGCTTCTCCAGAGGCGACAAAACCATTGCCCACAGCAGCGAACCGATAGCCTGTACCATAAATACTATTCCTACCCAATCACCTGCGTTCTGGAACTCTGCAACTGCCGTTGACAATCCGTCCCAACCGAAGCATTGCGAGGCAATAGCACCGTTCGAATATGTCCACATGAACAGAAACGCACTCCAGCAGAAGAACTGAACCAGACCGACTGTCCAGAACGTCGAAGGAGCATCTATCAGCAGACGAACAAAGCCCGGATCTTCTTCCTTCTTCTCTGCTTTCGGATCAATGCCGTGGAACTTCGCATATTCCTGAGGATCCATCTCCTTCACAGCAAAGAATGTATATAGTACGCACGCGATAAGAATCGCAGCACCGATATAGAACGACCACTTCACCGAGTCAGGGATAACGCCTTCAGGTGCCAGGTTGCTTATTCCTATCCACGCAAAGAAGTACGGGAACACATATCCCACCACCGAACCGGCATTGCACAACGCCGACTGAATGGCGTATGCTGTACCTTTCTGCTCCTCGTTCACCATGTCGCCTACCATCATTTTGAACGGCTGCATGGCTATGTTGATACTCGTATCCAGAAACATCAGACTGAACAGTCCGAACCACATCGCGGCATTCAGTCCCAGGAATAATCCCTGCGAGAATGTAAAGTCACCTGCATTCGGCAGCAACACCATCACAGCCACGGCAATCAGAGCACCTACCAGCAGATAAGGTTTTCTCCTGCCCAGACGCGTCCACGTCTTGTCGCTGTACTTGCCTATCAACGGCTGCACTATCATGCCCATCAATGGCGGCAATACCCAGAAGAACGACAACTGGTGAGGATCGGCGCCCAGCGTGGCAAAGATACGGGAAATGTTGGCGGATTGCAGAGCGTAAGCTATCTGCACACCGAAGAATCCGAAGCTGAGATTAAACAGCTGACCTAAACTGCGATTTGTATTTTCCATATTATTTATTTATATACGAGCTGTAGGCTTGTTTCATAGTACGCATGCGTTTTCTCTTGCTTTTGTACGCACGCTCACAAGCTTTATTACTTACTTTTGCCGTTCGTTGCACGCACGCTCACTCGCTTTTGTTCGCACGCTCACTCATTATATTTTAGGCATTACGCGTGCGCACATAAGCTGCTGCGTTTCGTAACATTTCGTAACATACTCGCAAAAACGGCACAAAGATACTAAATTATTTTTGAATTTGCAAGAACTTTTTGCTTTTTTTTCAAAAAAAATGTATCTTTTCACCAATCTCCCCAAATTTTTACTCCCAACACCTACATTTTTCAACACTTTTTCTTTTCATCTCCCTTTCCCACCTCCCCAACACTACCATACATCTCACTCTCCCACCTTCCCGACTCTACCATACATCTCACTCCCCTTTGAGAGGGGAGCAGGAGGGGTGTCCCTTCATCTCACTCCCCTTTGAGAGGGGAGCCGGAGGGGTGTCCCTCGCTCCGTTTTCGATACCATATCGTACCCTTACCGCATGATAACCGCAACATAACCGTAGGATAACCGTAGGATAATAGGCTCATTTTTCATTTTGTTTCGATACACGTATATATACGTAGTATATATACTATAGGCCTATGTTTTACCTGAAAAAAGCAAACTCAACATCAGCCTGCTCATACGGCACGTACATCGCACAACCTTGCACTCCGTTTTACGCAAAAAACGCCATTTTATGCCTTTGACAAGAAATATCAAAGATTTTTGACAAAAACAAGCCAATTCATTTGCATTTCTGCCAAAATTTTTGTATCTTTGCAACGGGTTTAGTTTTTCGTCCTTTTAGACGACATTTGGGAGCGTAACAAACGTAGCACAACCACAACCAATAGATAATTGCTTACAGTATGAAAAAGTATGTATTCATGACATTGGCGAGTATAGCACTTGCTATGCCGGTTAACGCGCAGTTCTTCCATGGCTTGGTAGAAAAAGCCGTTGAGAAACAGGTAGAGAAAAAAGTTGCAGAGAAAATTTCTCCGAAATCAGCGAACCAATCAAGTTCCGATCAGGAAGAAAAAAGCTATATCGAGACGGACTTGCAGAATATCGTAGCAGGCGGATTCGAAGCCAAAGAATCGGTGACGCCCATGAAGTTCAGTTCCTTGAGCGACCTGCTTGCCAAACGCCCTGCTATGCCTGCCGCGAATGATCTCTTGTCACCCGAAGCCAAAACAACATACGCTTACAAAGGCGCTATGGCGTGGGAGCAGGGAGCAATGGACTACCGTACTTCCCAACAATTAAAGCAGCAACAGTTGCAAAGCAAAATCATGACTGCCGGCAACAGGCTGCAACAGCAACAGGCACAACAGAAAGAGTTCATCAACGACGCTTCACGACAGGGACTGATGCTCTCACAAGAAGAAACGATGCAAGTCCTCATGTCTTCAGGTCTGAACCTTGAGAAAGCCACCGAGGAGCAGGTGATGAACGTGCTCGCTGACGCTTACGCCAAGAAATGGAACATCTCCCAAGCCGATGCACGAACATTCATGGCAATGGCGATGAGCAATCCCAAGCAGGCAGAGGCTTTCCTGAAGCAGAAATACCCCGAACTCTACAGCAAACTTGCAGCCAATGCGCCCAAAGCCAAACAATTCGTTGCTGAAGACAGCTCAAAAGACAACGAATATGGCAAAATCGGTGAGCAAGTCTCTGACATCAGTACAGAAGCGCAACAACTGCGCAACGCCGCAATGGACATGCTGACCAACAAACTAGAGAATCTCAATTTGCAGATAGTCAACAGCTGGAAGACTTCCGCCGAGTGCAAACAGGTGGTTCAGATTGAGTCCGACTTGCAAGAGCGTTTGAACAATTGGAACGCTTGCACCGAAGCTAATCAGGGCAAGGATATTCCTTTCCCGACATGGTGGACGCAAGGTCGCAAACAGGAAAATGCCATTATTGCTCAATGGAACAGGCAAAACGCCGAGAAATGGTTAGCCGCTGTCGCTGAGTACGACAATCAGTTACGCGCCTTACTTGACCGCCTGGCTGCATTGGACAACCAACTGGAGCAAGTCCGCAATGGCGGCGAAGAAACAATCGTGTACTTGAATGCAAAAATGCAGGTCTATATTGCCGAGCAGTTCTTACTTGACTATTTCAGCATGTTCTCTACCGCATTGGAGTTCCCGATTGCCGTCCCGCAAGAAGAGACAAAATACATGTTCTGCGACACCTACGGCAAAGGATAAGAGCGACACCTACGGCAAAGGATAAATTCTATACCCACCGGTTCAGCTCCAAAGAACAAAAAAAGACTGCCCAAGCAGTCTTTTTTCTGAGCCACTGGCCGGACTCGAACCGGCGACCCACGCATTACGAATGCGTTGCTCTACCAACTGAGCCACAGTGGCGGCTCTCTACGAAAGAAATATCCGTAACGGCTACTTCTGACGAAAAGCGGGTGCAAAAGTAGCATAAAAAAATGACATTTGCAAATATTTTTACAAAAAATGCGACAGTTTGGCATTTTTGGAATAATTTTTGTATCTTGACTATGCAAAACAACATCAGTTAAAAGCCAATTGACGTAAGTAACAAACAGAATTTTGAGATTTAATACATCTATACTATTCGCCCTAACCCTGTGCGCAACTCTTTGCGCAGGTTGGGGTGTGGCTTATGGCGGCGAGATCCGCTCTCTGCGCGTGCAATATATCAACGCCGAATCAGGCGAGCCTTATTCTATGCCCGAGCGACCGTTCTTGTTTTGCAGTCAGTTCCCCGTAGGCGCCGAAGGTGACGCCAACGGCCATCTGCTCGAGATCTCTTTCGATGAGATGAGTCAGGATTTCCGCCAATACACCTACACGGTCCGCCACACCAACGCCGATGGCACGCCGGACAATCTCACCACAATCGATTATATCGATGGCTTTACCACGCAGGACATAACCGACTACTCGCCTTCGCTCAACACCCAACAGATCTACACCCATTACCGTTTTCTCTTCCCGAACGACGACATGCGCCTCAAACTCAGCGGACGCTACGAGATCACCATCTACGAGGACGGAAACCCCGACAATATTGTCGCGCGCGTGCCTATATACCTTTCTGAATCACTCGTGCGCATCAGTGGCGATGTGCTGTCCACCACCGATCTCGAACTCAGCGGACGCTACCAGCAGTTGGAACTGGAGGTGACTACTGACGGACGTAGCACCAATCTCCGTGACGATTACTTTATTGTTGTTCGCCAGAACGGACGCACCGACAATCAGGTCGTTGCACCCCAACCGACATTCGTGGACGGCAAATCGTTACGCTGGCAACACTCACGGCCGCTTATCTTTGAGGGCGGCGACGAGTACCGCCACTTCGACGCCTACTCCACCTATTATGCCGGCACAGGTATCGACCGCGTTGTATATGAGATGGGCGATTACCACGCTTTGCTCAATCCCGACGAACTGCGCGCAGGACTGCCCTACTCCCACGAGTTTGACGTCAACGGACAGTTCCGCGTACACGCCGAACGCGTACAAGACGTCGAGACCGAAGCCGAATATATGTGGGTGCACTGGTTCCTAAGGGCTGAACGGCCGTTCTTCGATGGAGCAGTCTATGTCGGAGGCGACTTGTTCGGTAACAACTTCACGCTGCGCAACCGCATGGATTATGACAACGAGCATAAGTGCTACCACCTCGCAGCACCTGTCAAACAGGGCGGATATGATTACCAGTATTGGTTTGTGCCCAAAGGTGCCCAATCAGCAACTCTGCTGCGAACCGAAGGCTCACACTGGGAAACGCGAAACGAATATACCGTCTATGTCTATTACAAGCCTTTCGGTGCACGCTACCAGCGACTGGTCGGTGTAAAACAATTAAGCAATTAGAATTATGCGTTGGCGCACAGAGATAGATATTCCCAAGAGCCCGTGGCAACTCACCACCGACAGCCGTATTCTGCTTGTCGGCTCCTGTTTTACCGATAACATAGGGCAACTGATGCAGTCACATGGCTTGCACGCCACGTGCAATCCTACAGGAGTGCTCTACAACCCGCTGTCTATCATTCAATCATTGAACGGCGATATGCGTGTCGAACTGGTGGAACACGATGGTTTGTTCCACTCCATGTCTCACCACAGTTCATTCTCCGGCACTGACAGCGAACAAGTCCTTCGCCGTTGCTTGCAGTCGCAAGCCGAACTGCATCAGTCGTTGGCGGAAGCGGATATCGTTTTCGTCACTTTCGGCACTTCATACGTCTATTACCGCAACGGCCAGGTGGTAGCCAACTGCCACAAGTTACCCGAACGTGAGTTCACTCGCACACGACTGACGGTTGCCGAGATCGTTTCCGCATGGCGACCGCTCATTCGTTCCATGCACGACAAGCACTGGGTATTCACCGTCAGCCCTATCCGGCACCAGCGTGACGGCTTTCATGCCAACCAACTCAGCAAAGCCACGCTGCTCATGGCTATCGACCAACTGCAACAGGACCTTCCCGATTCGGTAAACTATTTCCCCGCCTACGAGATTCTGCTGGACGAGTTGCGCGACTACCGTTTCTATGCCGACGATCTTGTTCATCCTTCCGCAGCAGCCGTTGAATATATCTGGCAACGGTTGTGCGACACGTTCGTCTCACCGCAAACGCTGGCACAACTGCAACTCAACCATAAGCAGTGGCTACGCTCCCAACACCGCCAAATCTCAAATGACAAATAACAAACCACAAATCACAAAATAAACAACTCACAATTCACAAAATAAACAACTCACAAATGACAGATTATATGAAATATAGCAAAGTCCTTTTTCTGCTGCTGATTGTAGCACTGGCAGGTTGCCAGCGCAAGCAGCCAATCGTTATTTTGTACGAGAACGATGCACACTGTGCCGTTGAGGGATACGCACGCCTTGCCGGTCAGCGTGACGCCGAACGCCAACATACACCGTATGTGGCTATTGTCAGCAGCGGCGATTTTGCGCAAGGCAACACCGTGGGAAGTCTGACGAAAGGCGAAGCCATCGTACGAATCATGAACGCTGTCGGCTACGACTATCTGACCATCGGCAACCATGAGTTCGATTACACCGTACCGCAAATGCAGCACCTCTCCGAACTGCTCACGGCTAAAACATTGTGTTGTAACTTCTCGCGCTACGAAGAGGACAATGATGATAAAGACGACCGCGACGACAATGACTTGTACCCCGCCTACGAAGTAAAAGACTTCGGGGGCACGAAAGTCGGCTTCATTGGCGTTGCCACGCCATCTACCTTCCGTTCGTCCACTCCGACCTACTTCATCGACGACAACGGCAATCTGCTCTATAACTTCCACCAGACCGACACATACGAGTGCGTTCAGGAGGCTGTTAACGATGCGCGCGAAGAAGGCGCAGAGATCATAATCGTACTCTCGCACCTCGGCGATGATCCGGAGGTAGCCTACTCGCGCGGACTGATTGCCGCCACGCACGGCATTGATGTCGTTTTGGACGGTCACGCCCACCACGTACTCAATGAGCGACTGGTCAACGACCGCGGCGACAGCGTAACGCTCTCCTCCACCGGCACAAAGTTCGCATACATCGGTCGCCTGACTATTGACACCGACAACCGCGTCACCACCGAACTGTTGCCCATATCCGACTGCCACCGAGTCAATCAGGCCGTGCAGGACACCGTACTGGCTATTCAACAGGAACTGGAGGCACGCGTCAATGCGCCTGTCGGCACTACTGCCTTCGCCCTCGCCGATCGCGACAATCAGGATAACCGGCTCGTGCGCAGACAAGAGACAAACCTCGGAGATTTTATGGCAGACGTGGCACGTTACACTACCGGCGCCAACATCGGCGTGTGCAACGGAGGCGGACTACGCGCAGGATTG
>ONHW01000036.1 GCA_900317745.1 uncultured Bacteroidales bacterium
GACCTCGATGTTCTTAACCACCTCCTTGCGGTAGGCTTTGAGTCCGCAGTTCATGTCATGGAGCTGAATACCTGTCACGCGTCGTGCGGTGGCGTTGAAGAGTTTGCTGGGGAGGTTCTTGGTGAGGGCATTATCGTAGCGCTTCTGCTTCCATCCGCTGACGAGGTCGTAGCCGTCCTCGGTGATCATCCTGTAGAGTTCGGGAATCTCGTCAGGTGAGTCCTGCAGGTCGGCGTCCATAGTGATGACCACGTCGCCCTGTGCCGCCTTGAAGCCGCAGTATAGGGCAGCGCTCTTGCCGTAGTTTCGGCGGAAAGAGATACCTCTGACGAGACCGCTTTTCTGTTTGACCGCTGCGCTGACAGAAGACAGACCGCTGGCGCTGACAGAAGACAGACCGCTGGCGCTGACAGAAGAGAGACCGGCTGCGCCTGATGGACTTTCGACTATCGACTCTTGACTTTCGACTGATATCTGTTTGATGACCTGCCAGGAGTTGTCGGTTGAGCCGTCGTTGATGAAGATGATCTCATACGTGAACTTGTGCTCGTTCATCACACGCACGATCCACTCATACAGAGACGGCAACGACTCTGCCTCGTTGTACAACGGAACGATGATTGATATATCCATTATCCTTGTTTGCTAATGTTGATTAGTTCTTTCTCATTGAGGATATAAATATCCTTTCCTTCCAGACTCAACAATCCCTCCTGTGCGAACTGCGAGAGCGTACGTATGGCATTGGCGGTCGTCATGTTACTCATGTTCGCCAGATCCTCACGGCTGACATGTGCCGCCAGCGTGTGGTCGTCCTCCAGATAGCCGTAGTGCTCAATGAGCGCGTGGATAGATTCTGCCAGTCGTCCGCGCAGGTGCTTCTGCGTGAGGTTAACCTGACGCATGTCACTCATCGCCAGATCGTGCGCCATGTCCTCGAGCAGACGGTAGCAGAAGTTGTTGTTACGGAGCATAAGGTCGTGGAACGCCTCGGTATCTACGCTGTAGAACACACAGTCCTCAAACGCACTGGCGCAGGTAGTATGCGTATCGCCGGCTATCGTGGAACGATAACCGAAAAAGTCTCCCGGCTTCTGCAAACGGATGATCTGCGGACGGGTACCCAGCGCCTCAATGTAAATACGAACCTTGCCGCTGACGAGCAGTAACACACCGTCGGGCGTCTCGCCCTCGCGGTAGATAATCTCGTTCTTACGGTACATAACCAGACTCAAGTGGCTCTCCACGTACAGTCGTTGCTCAAATGTCAAAGTTGCCCAGATTGGGTTGATCTCCCAGATAGGAGGGATGTCTAATGCTACTTTACGTTTAATCATAATTCTGATTCAATGTGGAACCAATCGGCTGCAAAGTTACAATTTTTTTTTCAAATATGCAAATAAATTTGCTATTTTTTGATGTTTTTGTAAAAAATAGGCATTTTCGAACACGCGTTCTATTATTTTTTTGTAAATTTGTAGCGTTTATTGCGGGCTGAACCAAAAACCGCAGACAATTTGCTAAAAATATACATAATAATATGGAAAAAGAATTAGACACAAAACATTATCTTTCGTTCCTGCAGGCAACGATGCACCGCCGTTGGGACAATCTGGCATTGGCTGATCTGGACGGTGCCAACCGCTACAACTACAGCGACCTGGCTCGCGAGATTGAGCGTCTGCACCTGACCTTTGAGTTGTTAGGCGTCAAGCCGGGCGACAAGATTGCCCTGTGCGGACGTAACTGCGCTAACTGGGGAACGATATTCCTGGCTGTGGTATCGTACAAGGCCGTGGTAGTTAGTATCCTGCCGGACTTTACCGGCGAGGGCATTGAGGGACTGGTTAATCACTCGGAAGCCGTACTGCTGTATGCCGGACCTAACGTACGCAAGAAGGTTAGTGTCGCGAATATGCCCAGCCTGAAAGCGCAAGTGTTTATGGACGACTTCAGTCTGGACTTCATTGCAAGCGACAAACTCAAGAAAGCCTACGAGTCGGTAGATGCCGAGTTCGCCAAGAAGTTCCCGAACGGCGTGAGCGTCGATGTAGTGGATGCTTATCCGACGGACAACATGGACGACGTAGCCATCATCAACTATACCTCCGGTTCAACGGGTTCGCCTAAGGGCGTTATGCTGACTAACCTGAACCTGTCGGGTAACGTGGATTTTGCGGCTCACCGTATTCCTCACCGTCCGGGTGACACGGAGTTGTCTATGCTGCCTATAGCGCACATGTTCGGACTGATGTACGAGTTCCTCTACCAGTGCTGCGAGGGTGCTGAGACGTACTTCCTGACCGGTGCTCCTACCCCGTCGGCGCTGATGAAGGCGTTTGCCGAGGTTCATCCGTTCATGATCCTGACCGTGCCTCTGGTGATCGAGAAGATCATCAAGAAGAAAGTGCTGCCCTGTGGCATACGCCGGGTATCCGCCTGATCATCCGCAAGAAAGTCAACCAGTCGCTCATGGAGGCGTTTGGCGGCAAGTTGCGTTACCTGATCATCGGCGGTGCTGCGCTCAACGGCGAAGTGGAGCAGGTGCTCAAGGATATCAAGTTCTGCTACTGCGTAGGCTACGGTATGACCGAGTGCGCTCCGCTGATCTCTTACGAGGACTGGTGGCGCTACAAGTTCCACAGCTGCGGTAAGGATATGCCGCAATGCCGCGTACGTATCGACAGCGATGATCCTATCCACCACGATGGCGAGATTCAGGTCAAGGGCGTGAACGTCATGAAGGGTTACTACAAAAACGAGGAAGCCACCAAGGCTGTGTTCACCGAGGACGGATGGATGCGCACAGGTGACCTCGGCGTACTGGATAAGGAAGGCAACATCTTCATTAAAGGCCGCAGCAAGAACATGATCCTCGGCCCGTCAGGACAGAACATCTACCCCGAGGAGATTGAGGACAAACTGAACTCGCTGCCTTGCGTAGTGGAGTCGGTGGTTGTTGACCGCGACCACAAGCTCTACGCACTCGTTTATCCGGACACCTCGGCTGACGGCAAGAAACTGCTGGCTGAAGGTCAGACGCTGGAGCAACTTATGGACGAGAACCTCAAAGCCCTGAACGCCGTAATGCCCGTTTATAGCAAGGTTACTGCTATCGAACTGGTGGACAAAGAGTTTGAGAAGACGCCGAAGCGGAGTATCAAGCGGTTTATGTACAAGTAAGCCTACCCCCAACCCCTCCTAAAAGGAGGGGTGAATAAAGCCTACCCCCGACCCCTCCCTGAAAGGAGGGGAGGTCGGGTTGAGAGTTGAGAGTTGAGAGTTGAGCGTTGAACGTTGAACAAAAACAATCGCACATCTTTTAGGGTGTGCGATTGTTTGTTTACTGTATGTCGCTAAATCAACTTAGGCAGATATTCCAGCAATGCTTGCATGCTCGGCAGGAAGACATCAGGCTTCCATGGTGCAAAATCTTCGTACTGCAGCGGCCCGGTGTTCAGTATAATTGTGAACAATCCCGCTGCTCTGGCAGCCTGCAGTCCGAGCGGTGCATTCTCAATCACACAGCACTCCTCTTTCTTCAGCCCGCTGCTCTCCCAGGCTTTGAGATACGGTTCAGGGCGCGGTTTGCCATGCGGGCACTCAAAGGCGGTGATCATCCGTTCGCGCACAAAGATGCCCGGAAAAGCATGATTGAGTTGGTCGAGCAAGGTCAGT
>ONHW01000001.1 GCA_900317745.1 uncultured Bacteroidales bacterium
CATGCCGATGGCATTGTCCTCGATGGCAAAATACGGGTTCGGATTGACGTACTCGCCCTGCCTGATTTTCGTTTTTATACCGTTGTATATGGCGCGCTGTTTGTCGATGCTATAGCCTTGCCACAGCCTTTCGCATGCCTGTCTGCGCCGTTTATACTCGCCCTGCGGATCCAGCAGAGCCCAGATGTAATCAAATGTGTTCGTTTCCATAATATCCTTTCCAAAAAGAAAAGCCTCGCCTTGCCTCGCCATCAGTTCATCTACGTAAGATTGCCTCGCCTTGCCTTGCCTCGCTTGACTTGGCATGGCTATTTATAGGCATGGCAAGGCAAGGCTTTTCTTTTTTTATTTTCTTTTTGGTTCTTTTTCTTTGTTGTTTTCTTTTCTCGTCCCCGCACCCCTCTCGGGGTCCCCGACGCAAGCCAAGCCAAAGGCTGCTTGCGGTGGGGAGAGCCAAGACAGGAGTCGCTTTAATGAGCGCGGAGCGGTCAGTCTGTGCGATCTACTTGTCGAAGGCTCAGACGAACGCGATGGTGAATCCTCGCTTGATGGACTCGGATGCGGGATGTGCATCCGCCAGTTTCTCGGCTGTGCGCTTGACATCGGCACGCATGTCCTTGAGTTGCTCGCTCATGCGTTTCTGCAACTCCAGTTGCTGCAGGTAGATGGCATGATTAGGATCGCCCGTCACGTCGGGATTGTAGTTGAGTTCCCAGGTGTATGATCTGGGGCGCTGCACGCGGATGTTGATGCCGTTGTACTCGATGGTGCCGGTGAAGTTCTTGGGCAGTCCGCGCTGACGGATAAGCTCCTTGACGGCGGCTTCCACCTTCGGGCGCAGGGCGTCGATGGTGGCTTTGCTCTCGTTCTGGCTCAGCATAGCGCTGAACATCTGGTCGATAACTGAAAAATCTGTTGTCATAATGCTTAAAAGTTTTGTGCTCGGTCGGGTATGCGAGTGGCCACTCTTTGCACGTGCGAGCTGTACACAACTTTCGCGGTAAATAAATAAAAAATCACCGCCACTCATTTCTGAATGACGGTGCAAAGGTACTGCTTTCCGTGTGCTAATCAAAGGTCATTTTGTCCCCAAAATGTCCCTTTTGTCCCCAAATGCATTTTTTTGCCGAAAAATTTGCAAATATGCAACCATAGGCTAATCAATCAGTTACGGGGTCACTCATGATGCCCCGTTTTCTCCTTTTCCCGCTCCATCGCCCTATTTATCGGACATACAACAAAAAACCGGCTGCTGCGTTATGCAACAACCGGTTTTTCTGACTTTATAGTCTGAGTGCTCTTACTCTGCGGCAGGAGCTTCTGCGGCAGGCGCCTCGGGCTTGGTTATCAAGCCTTCAGTTCGTCGGGGAGCACAGGCATAGCACCGTTCTGCGTGCAGACAAACGCACTGACGGCAACAGCTTTCTCATGCGCCTGGCGGATAGATTTGCCGAGCAGTATCTGCGCAACAAACGTAGCCGTGAACGAGTCGCCGGCGCCTACGGTATCAGCTACCTTGACCTTGGGCGTCTGCACGTAACTCTCGCTATCGGCAGTGAACACGTACGAACCGATAGCACCACAGGTGAGGATGAGCATCCTGAGGTCGTACTTGGCAATCAGGTCACGGCATACGGCACGTGTCTTGTCGGCATCCTCGGCAATGAGTTTGCCCGGCACAGTAGGCACGCCCAGCAGCATGGTGGCGACAACATCGAGTTCCTCGTCGTTGATCTTGAGCACATTCGCGCGGTTAAGGCTCTCGGCAATAACCTCGGCGGTGAACCAGCTCTGGCGCAGATTGATATCGAACACGCGCAGAGCGTCTTGCGGTGCTGCGTCCATGAACGCATGTATAGTGCGGCGGCTGACCTCGGAGCGCTGCGCCAGCGAGCCGAAGCAGATAGCCTCCGTCTGACGGGCTACATCGAGCATCTCGGCAGTGAGAGGTATATTGTCCCACGCCACACCCAGGCAGATATCGTACTGCGGTACGCCCTTGCTGTCCAAGGTGACCTTGACAGTGCCCGTAGGTTGCTCCACCTTGGGCAGGATATGATTCAGGTTGACACGCTCAAAGGTTTCTACGATCTCCTCACCGAGTTCGTCATCACCGATGGCAGAGATGGCGCAGCCGTCCAAACCGAACTGGCTGACATGATAGGCAAAGTTAGCGGGCGCACCGCCAAGTTTGCGGCCTTCAGGCAGGCAATCGAACAATGCCTCGCCTATTCCTACTACGTATTTCATACTATTGGATTGATTTGATCAGCCAAGTTTGGCTGATAGATGGTTATTTCTTGATTTTCAGTGTAAAGCCGGCGAGGTACAAGGCGCCTACAGCCATCACGAGTACCGCACCTACCACGCCCATCAGGTCGGACATATAGCCCATACACAACGGGAAGACCGTACCGCCGAACAGGCCCATGATCATCAGTCCGGAGATCTCGTTCTTGTGCTCGGGGTCATGGTTGAGTGCCTGCGCAAAACAGATACTGAACACGTTGCTGTTGCCGAAACCTACAAGAGCTATACCTGTATATAGCGCCCACTTTGCCTCGCCAACACCCAGCAGGATCATAGCCGCCACGATCATCGCAACGGAGATGGCGAAGAACACCTTCTCGGGCACATAACGCAGGATAGCCGAACCGCTGAGGCAACCGATAGTACGGAAGATAAAGTACAGCGAGGTAGCAAAACCCGCAGCAGCCAGATCCATACCCAGGCGCTCCATCAGGATCTTCGGGGCAGTAGTGTTCGTGCCGACATCAATACCTACGTGGCACATGATACCCAAGAAGCAGAGCAGGATAAACGGTTGACCCAGCAGCCGGAAGCACTCGATGAACCCGCTGCCTTTGGCTACAGGCTCCTCGTCGATGGATGTGAACCCGAGCGCGAGCACGGCAATAACTGCGATGCAACCGTAGATAGGGAAGAGGATCTTCCAGCCGATCTCACCGGCAAAATGTGTAGCACCCCACGCAGCGATCAGCGGTGCGCAGAACGAGGCTATAGCCTTGACGAACTGCCCGAACGTAAGCGTGGATGACAGGTTGCCGCCACGGACGATCGTACTCACCAGCGGATTGAGAGAGGTCTGCATCAGCGCGTTGCCTATACCCAGGAGCGAGAACGCACACAAGATAAGCGGATAGCTCTCGCCGCACAACGGCAGAAGCAGTGCGACAGCAGTAACTATGATAGACAGCAGAACAGTCTTTTTCCTGCCAATCTTGTTCATCAAAATTCCCGTTGGTACCGAGAAGATCAGAAACCAGAAGAATACCAGCGAGGGCATAATATTCGCCTGTGCGTCAGTAAGACCGATATCCGCCTTGACGTAGTTGCTGGCTATACCCACCAGGTCAACAAAGCCCATTGTGAAGAAGCACAACATACACACTGCCAGTGCTCCGAACGATGTTTTCTTTTCCATAATTATAATGTTTTGACACCCCTCCGTCTCCCCTCACAAAGGGGAGAGGACGGTAACTTTAAATTGTATTAGAGATTAATATCGAAGATTTCGGCGGTACCGCCATGTACATCAATATGGTTGTAGGGTTCGGACGGGAACACGAGGTTCGTCATAACCCACGTACCGTCAGTGCCGAACGCCTCGATTGAGCAATGGTCGATAAACAGCGTGACACGGTTGACAGCCTGCTTGACGAACAGCGGCGCAACGGTGTGTGCCGCAAAATCCTGCGAGAAGGAGCAGTCGCCGGACGCCGTACGATCCATACTGAATGTCTGCGCATGTACATCAAGGGTCATAACGACCTTTTCGCCTTTGTCGTTGCTGAGCGTGATCACCGAGCTCTCCTCGCCGCTGAGCGTCAGTTCGACTACCGCTGCATCACCGAGACAAGAAGTCTTGTTTCCCTTCAGCGCCAGCGATTCGGGTGAAGGCTGAACGCCTACGCGGTACTCGCCCGCATCATCGCGATAGAGATACAGGTCGCGTGCAATCGTGTTCTGCGAACGGAAAGCCACGGTAGGCAGTTGGTTGGCGTACATCCAGTTGCTCATCCAGCCGATAGCAACCGTACGACCAGCAGGCGCATTATGCCAAGTAACAGTAGCGTAGTGATCCTTGCCATAATCCATCCATTTGGTCTCGGCAGGCTCGTCGATGCAAGTAAACGTGTGACCGTCCCAGTTGCCGACGAAATACTGCGTGGCACTGCCACCGAACGGGCCGCCCGGGTTGAGGTTAAGAATCAACACCCATTTCTCACCCAACTTTATCAGATCCGGGCACTCCCAAACGCCGCCGTGAGCACCGTAACCGGCACCGAACGATGACTCATATTGCCACTCGCGCAAGTCAGCCGACGAGTAGAACCTCACCTCCTGTTGGCAGGCAAGAATCATCACCCAGCGGTTGGTCAACTCATCGCGGAACACCTTCGGGTCGCGGAAATCGGCTATATCGCCGCGGAGTACAGGATTACCCTCATACTTGGTGAAGGTTTGTCCTCCGTCAAGACTGTAAGCGATAGACTGGTGCTGACCGCACACTTCGGATTGGGTATAGATAGCCACCAACGCGCCCTCACCAAAGCCGGCCGTGTTCTCGCGGTCGATCACACATGAGCCGGAGAAGATCGTGCCGAGGCTGTCAGGATAGAGTGCTACCGGTTGCTCCTGCCACGTCAGCAGATCGGCTGAGGTAGCATGCGCCCAGTGCATCGGTCCCCATGTTGTACCATTGGGGTTGTACTGATAATAGAGGTGCCACAACTGTGCCTCTGAATCGTAAAACATTCCATTGGGATCGTTCATCCAGTTCTGCGCCGGTGAGTGGTGGTACACCGATCGGAACGGCTCATCGGTTGCGTGACGAGACGGCTGAACAGTGCAAGCGGTCAGCGCCACGAACAAGAGGAGAGAAAGTGTGATTGCTGATTGTTTCATGCTATTGAATTTTTGTGTTTTTGCGATTTGACAATGCAAAGGTACAACATTTTGCGCACATACGCAAATATAAATGTTGCAAAATATACCACTCATGTTTCAATGCAACAATTGTTGTATATTTTGCAACATTTTTGGAATACGGCGCACGAAATACAATTATTTCCGCTCGCTGGGCAAATGACCGAAATAATCCTTGTAACACTTGGTGAAATATCCCGGGCTGGAGAAGCATAGTTCGAGAGCCACCTGCTGAACCGTCATATCCGTGGTGCATAACAATTCGTCGGCGCGGAGCAGTCGGCGTTCGCGGATGAACTCAAGCGGTCCTTTGCCCGCCACGGTCTTGACGCGGCGGAAGATTTGCGTACGGCTCAGCCGCAGGCTGCTGCTCAGGAACTCCACATTCAGGTTCGGATCAGTGAGATGATCGTCCACAATCTGCTTCATCCGTTCGCCAAACGCCATATCGCGCTGGCTGAGCTGGATAGTCTCCAGGGTTTGCTCCACCTCCTCGAGTTGCGGCAGGATATCCCGCCTGATCTCCGTCTTCAGATGGGTAAGCATATACAGCAGTGCCGCGATTGCTACAACCAGCAGCAGAAAGAAGAATACAATGATTGTGATCAGTCTGCGCCGGTCGGAGCGCATCTGTTGCCAGAGATTATCCGACCGCAGTTGCACGATGTGCAGGGTCTGCAAGTCATGCAGTCGCGCCTCGTGCTGCATAAGCAAGGCGTGTGCTGCAATAGCGTTGATCATCGTTGTCTCGATGACCGTGTCGCGCACAAACGGTTCGCCGGCAAGTATATTTGCCGCAGTCTCGATCACCATATCGCCACGCGACAGATAGGTAGCGGTACACTCAATCACTCCGTCGATGATCGCCTGCAAGCCGGGCATTATACCATCCACGCCCATTATACGCACACTGCCTGCGCCGTAACTGCTGTTGGCACGCACCGCCTCCGATGCACCGATAGCCATCAGATCGTTCTGCGCAACAATAACATCCACATCCTTATGCTCCGCCAGATACTCCGTCACCATACGATAGGCGTCCTCCTTCATCCACTCGCCTAACACGGTTTGCACCTCAGGAACGTGTTCGCCACACAGTTCAGTCAACTTATCCATCATACCATTATGGCGCAAGGTTGCAGGCGTTGAACCGGGTAAACCGGCGACCTCCAGCACATGGAGTGGTCCGTGTTTGCCGGCTTGTGAATTTTCCGATTGTACCGTAGCCACCCATTCTGCCATCAGTTCGCCTACGCGGTAGTTGTCACCACCGATAAACGCTGTCCACTCATCGCCGGTGACGCGCCGGTCGGCAACTATAACAGGTATACCTGCGCGGTACGCACGCGTGACGGCAGGTTTGACCTCCTCCGCCTCGTTCGGACTGACAATGAGCAGGTTGACACGCTCGCTGATAAAACTGTCGATCTGCGCACACTGCAACTCATTGCTGCCGTACGCAATACGCTTGTACATGCTTATGTCGGGGTGAAGAAGCAGTTCGCGCTCCATCTCCTCGTTCATCTTCTGCCGCCAAGCGTCATCGAGACACTGGCTGACGCCAATGCAGTACTCGGGCTGACGATGGCAGCCTATACAACAAAGCAGAATAATTGTAAATACAAATGTGTTTCGCATGGATATGGGGTAGATCATGTTACTTATCCATCCCATCGATCACCGCCTCACGCAGTTGTTCGATAGCCGTAGGGATATTCTCTTCGGCAAGGGTGGATATATCTATCGGCTTGCCGATATGCATGTGTACGGGGTGATAATTGGCAAACACCTCGTGACGGTTCATCACCTCGTAGCAGCCGGAAAGGGATATCGGTACAATCGGCAATTTCAGGTCGAGCGCTATCTGCAATGCGCCACGCTTGAAGCGGCCTACCTGTCCGTTCTCAGAGCGCGTACCTTCCGGAAAGATCACCGTACACACACCGTCATGCAGCACGCGTTCCGCCTCCTGCAACGACTGGAGAGCCGCAGCCGTATTGCCACGCTTGACAAAGATATGTCCGGCAGCCTTGCAGCCCGAACCTATGAACGGCACTTTGCGCAGTTCCGCCTTCATCAGCCACTTGAAGATCACAGGCAGCCAACCGTAGATAAGGAACACATCCGCCATCGACTGATGGTTAGCCACAAAGACGTAAGAGGTGTGGCTGTCGATGTTCTCCAGTCCGGTTACACGTACCGGCAGGAACAGCAGGTAATAGAACGAACGCGACCAGAACGCCTGGATGTCATGCAGCCACCAGCTGTTACGCCAGTGCTGAAAGATGATCGTGGTGATAGCCGTGAATATGGTTATCAGCGCAAACAGCGGCAACGCTATCAGCAACTGATAGATGCGATACAGGATTTTTATGATTGCTTTCATTTCTCAAATTTATGATTTCAAAATTCAAATTTAAGATTTCAAATTTAGTTATACCATATACTTCTTAGCCCTAAAGGGCACGATTTATACGATCAGATTGTATACTTCTTAGCCCTGAAGGGCACGATTTATACGATCAGACCGTATATTTCATCATGAAGCCGCGATAGAGGGCACATATACGGCGAATCTCATCCCAGTTCTCCTCGCTCAGTTTGGTGCCGATCACCTCTACAACCCGTCCGGCAGCAATCGTACCGATCTCACCGCACTTGTGAATATCAAACCCGTCAGCCAGCGCGTGCAGGAACCCACCGGCATACAGGTCGCCTGCACCCGTGGAGTCGGTGCAGGAGGTAGTGATAGCACCTATATGGTAACGCTGGTCGCCCTGTTGTACGTACGAGCCGCGCTTACCGACCTTGACTACAGCTATATCCACCTCGCTTGCAATCTTGGCGACACTCTCTTCAGGATTGAGATGCGTGTAGGCAAAACTCTCATCCTCGTTGGCATACACGATATCCACATACTGGCGAATCAGTTCCTTGAGGAAGCAGTGGTTCTCGTTAACCACGTTGTATGACGCTAAATCAAGGCTGACCATACATCCTGATTCACGCGCCAGGCGGATAGCTTTCTCTATCAACTCGTGATTCTGAACCATATATCCCTCGATGTGGAAAATATCGTACCCTACAAACGCCTCTTTGGTTATATCGTCCGCAGTCATCTCCGCTGATGCACCGAGGTACGTGGCAAACGTCCGCTCGCCATCCGGCGTGATAAGCACGATTGAGCAGCCGGACATCAGTTGCGGATGGGTCAGCAGCAAAGGTTTGACACCGTTCTTCACCATATCATCGCGATAGAACTCGCCCACCTCGTCGGCACCTATCTTGCCGATGAAAGCCGCCTTGCCGCCCAACTGCGCAATTGTAGCAATCGTGTTTGCCGCCGAGCCGCCTGCCACCATGTGTTTGCGGACCGAGGCAAAACGCAACTGGATATCACGCGCTTGCTCCATAGAGATAAGATTCATACTACCCTTGGGCAGGTTAAGCTCGCGAAGATCGTCTTCCGACACCTGCATCAACATGTCCGTTAGGGCGTTTCCTAAACCTAAAATGCGTTTCATATATTACAAATTGTTGTAGTTTTTGCTATATTATGATTTTTTTGTGCAAAAAATTTGCATAAATCAAAAAAATGTCGTATCTTTGCAGTCGCTTTGAGCAAAAATGCTTCCTTAGCTCAGTCGGTTAGAGCATCTGACTGTTAATCAGGGGGTCCTAGGTTCAAGTCCTAGAGGGAGCGCTGAGCAGGCTAAACGGCCTGCTTTTTTTGTGACCGTAAGTGTAGCCTCCACACCGAAGGGTAGAGGCATATTATGCGCCACATGTCCTGCAGGAAAACCGAACAGCACGGGATAAGCATAATCTTTCAGTACACCGGCAATACTCTCCAAAAGTGTGCAGCCCATACTACTATCGTCCTCGCAATCGGCAAACTGCCCGACAATCACTCCGCTAACCATATCCAGCACACCGCTCAGACGCAGTTGGTGCATCATACGGTCGATCTTGTAGTGCTGCTCGGCTATATCCTCGATGAACAAGACAGTACGTTTGCCCTGTTCGCGATCATGCTCGACAGCCAGACGGATATCGTATGGCGTGCCGCACAAGCCGCACAATACAGCCATATTCCCGCCGCGCAAAACGCCGCTAACCTTACCTTCCTTATTCAGCAGCGAGCCCTCAACTGCATACTCGCAAGCCTCACCGCCCAACATTCGCTGCAGTGCTTGCCACGGCTCGGCATCATCGGACAAGGTGGCTATCGGTTTGCACATTATACCGTGAATGGACGCACCGCCCAAGCGGGCAATGAGTTGATGCAACTCGGTAACATCGGAAAATCCGCACACCGCCGCACCGTTATATCCGCGTTCGCGCACACCGCGTTCGATACCGTCGATGATCTGCTGCAGGCCATATCCTCCACGCGTGCAGAGCACGAGACCTACATCCGGATCCGTGAGCGCATCGACCGCATCGGCAATCCGCTCCTGAGGACGAGCGGCGAACCTCCCCCAACTACCTATGGCATGAGGGGCGATATCCACGCCAAAGCCTGCCGCACACAGTCTGTCGGCTGCACCGGTAATGAAGGAGCTGTCCAACGCCCCGGCAGGTGATATGATACGGATAGATTTGGTCATTTGCTTTCAGCTATTTGTCATTCGTTTTGCAGTTGGCTGCGTTGTACAGTTGGGCGGAGTTGAAGGCATTCTGCCAAAGTATATACGCCGCCGGGCCGATGGCACTGAGCGGATTGAGGAACACCTGACACATCCATATACCCAAGGTCGTGTTCTTCTGCCCGAACGCCTGTCCGGCAGTTATGCGACTTACGCCTGCCATGGTGGTGGGCACTGCCGCCGGATTGATTACCACATCCTTATAATCTTTGCCCTTGCTGGGCGCAGGCAGACGATAACCGATCCATCGACCGATAAAATATTGCGCCAGACAAGCCGCCAACGAGCCTGCAAACAGCACAGCCAATGCCCACCAGCTGTATTGCGCGTGGATAAGCGTGTAGGTTATATCTCCCGTCAGGATGGCCAGCGTACCTATCCAGAGGTAGAACGGCACTTGTGCCCAGGTACGCGTCAGGACAAACCGTTTGTCCGAGCCTTTGTGTCGTTGCCAACCGTCGTACAGCAAGCGAAGCGCCCACGCCGCAATAAACGGCAGCAACAGCAGCGGTGCTACACGACGCAGGATCAGCCACATCTCTGCCAAGAACGCCATCTGACCGTCAGGATGAACCAGCGGAAAGAACGCAGGAACGACGATTGCCGTAACCGCATTGCTGAGCAAGGTGAATGCCGTCAGATTCTGAATACTGCCACCAAGTTTGCCTGCGATAATCGGTGCGGCAGTAGCCGTTGGCATAATAAAACACACCATCAGTCCCTGACTGATTATGGCCGTATCCTCCTGATTCACACCCAACTGCCGGCATAATGCCACGCAGCCGTAAAACGTACCCGCCGTGAGTGCCATCTGCACAGCCAGAACCGCCCAATGCCACGAGTGTAACCTCAAGTCCAGCGGATTGACCTTGCAGAACGTAAAGAACAACATCAGTCCTATCATAGGCGGCAGAACGGGTGTAAGATGCCTGAACACGGCAAACCCCGCTGCTCCGACCAACATGGACAGAGCCAATGCATACTTGTCTATGAATTGCTTAACAGTCATTTTTTCAATTGTTCGTACAGTGCACCATACTCGTCCACTATCTGATCCATGATGGCAAACACTTCGGCTTTCGTCTCTGCTCTGAGCAGACTGATACGTGTCTGCCGGAAATCAGGCAACCCTTTCAGAATAGGGCTTGCGGCAAAATGCCTGCGGCTGTGAACTATCCCCTTACGCTCGTCGCCTACCCACTCTATGCTACGCTCCACATGCTCCTTCAGCACATCCATGCACCACGACATACTTCGTCGGGGCAACTCGCGTCCCTCCAGGTAACAGCGTATATCCTCAAATATCCACGGGCAACCGAAGGTAGCGCGGCCAATCATCACAGCATCCACCCCGTATTGATCAAAGCACTGCCTTGCTCGCACAGGATCGGTAATATCGCCATTGCCTATGACGGGGATATGGATCTTCGGATTGTGCTTAACCTCACCTATCAGGGTCCAATCGGCATCGCCTTTGTACATCTGCGCGCGCGTACGACCGTGAATGGCTATCTCACTTATGCCGCAATCCTGCAGCCTCTGAGCCAGATCAACAATGAACGGTGTACCGTCAGGCAGACGCAGCGAACTCTCATCCCACCCCAGGCGCGTCTTGACTGTAACAGGAGTATGAACGGCATCTACTACAGCACGGGTGATAGCCAACATCTTCGGCACCTCGCGCAGCAGTCCTGCACCGGCACCTTTGCCTGCAACCTTCTTAACCGGGCAGCCGAAATTGATATCAATGATATCGGGGTGCGCCTGCTCAACGATACGTGCCGCATCCGCCATCGACTCGGGTTCGCGTCCGTAAATCTGAATGGCTACCGGACGCTCGGCATCGTTGATGCGCAACTTACGCATCGTGGATGCCACGTCACGGACGATAGCATCGGCATTTACAAACTCCGTATATACTCTGTCAGCACCGAAACGCTTACACAACAGCCGGAACGCAGGATCGGTCACATCCTCCATCGGGGCAAGGTATAGCGGGTACTTTGTCACACCAATCTTCAAATCTTTCAATCCTTAAAACAGCCTACTGAGCCGGAACCCATGTCTGGTTTCTGCCAAACAGTCCGGCTTTGTCCAACGACCCGCGCAGCACGAGATTTCCGCCCTTGAGATAAATCTTGCCGTAATAGAATTTTCCGTTGTTAGGGTCAAGGACCTTGCCACCACGCAGTTCACCTTTCTCCATGTGCATGCCACGGATGATTACCAGATCCTGTATAGGTTTATCCTTGTCCTCGTCCTCGCACTTCACACATACCACATCCTGCGGACCCATCAGTATCTTGGCAACCTTGCCGTAATACAGTCCGTCAGAACCTTGGTATATCCGTACTATCGAGAAGTTCTGCCCTGTCTTGTCGTCCACGGTCATCCAATCGCCGACGATGGATTGCGCCATGCTCATCATGGACATGAGTGCAATTGCAACTATAAGTATAGTTCGTTTCATCTTATTGATTGGTTTGCGAGCGTCGTTCGCGAATCTCCTGCTTGATAAACTTAACCAGCATGTTGATAGCTGCATTGTTGTGTCCGCCCTGCGGAATTATCACATCGGCATAGCGTTTGCACGGCTCGATAAACTGCTCATGCATCGGTTTGAGCACGCGCTGGTAGCGCTCCATAACCGACTCGGCTGTACGTCCGCGCTCAACTATATCACGACTAATGACACGGATCAGACGGTCATCGCCATCGGCGTCAACGAAGATCTTCAGATCCATCTGCTCGCGCAACTCCTTGTCGCTAAGCGCCATGATACCTTCCACAATGATTATCTCCTTCGGATCGATATGCACCGTTTCCTTCTGGCGTGTACAGGTTATATAGTCATAGATCGGTTGCTCGATGCTCATTCCCTGTTTGAGTTGGGCTATATGTTGCTCAAGCAGCACCCAATCGAATGCGTCCGGATGGTCGAAGTTAATGTTCTGACGTTCCTCGACAGGCACGTGACTACTATCCTTGTAGTAGGAGTCTTGAGGAATAACTACCACCTCGCCTTTGGGGAGACGTTCGGTCAGTTTGCGGACTACAGTTGTCTTTCCGGAACCGGTACCACCGGCAATGCCAATAATAAACATATTTTCAGAATTTTGTTAGGTCCATTTTTCTGCTCCATAGAAAACGGCATCGTATGGTGCCGTTTTCCGGATAAGCGACCGCTTATCGCTTCTGTCGTTTGATTTGTTTACCGCGCATATCTTTCTTCGCAGGAGCATCTACGGATGCATTTATATGCGCCATAGCTTCATCAAACTCGGCAAACGAGGTGGACAATCGACCGTCCGACAGAACACTTATATCCTCCTTGAGCCTTTGTACTCCGGATTCAAAATCCTTGTTCCAAATCTGGTTCTTCTGTCGCATGCAACGTGCTATATAGATAGTTGCATCCCGACGCTGCTGCTCATCATCAATCGTGGTGGCATAAGTCACCAGATCCTGAAGTATTCTGCCGTAGTTACGCAACTTGATTGCGTCTGTACGGTGAACGATCGAACATCTGTCGCTAATCATCTCTTTGCCTCCGTACTACTTGTTCTTAATCAGATAAATCATCGTGGGATAGTGGTCGCCGTAACCGTTCTGCCATACGCCACCCTTATGCGTACGCAACGGACCTCCTTTGTCCTTACCCTCCTGAACGGTCAGGAACGGCTTGTTGAACACCTCTGACTTCCAGTATGTCCAACCCGAGCGTGTATGCGGCGCGTTGAGCAAAGGTTCGGAGATGATAATCTGGTCAAACAAATCCCAGCTACCGTTATACATCAGCGTACCTACACCGCGGTCAAGATGCAGCCACATCGTATTGAAGAATCCCTGCGGACCAACCTCCTCACGTGTCTTGCGTGCCTCCAGGATCTCGGCACACGAGTGGTTGAACGGATCGTCGTTCAGGTCACCCATGATGATCACGTTGGCCTTGGGGTCCTTCAGGAACAGCGAATCGGTGATATGACGGCAGAGCATTGCCGCTGTATCACGCGTCGCGCGAGAGGTCTCCTCACCGCCGTAACGTGACGGCCAGTGGTTGACTATCAGGTGAAGCTTGTCGCGAACGATGCCGCCATTCTCATCCTTCAGATAACCCGACAGTAACAATTGAAAACGGCTGCGGACTTCACCGCCGTCGCTATAATGCGCCTTCAGCGTATAGGGAACAGGCTTACCCGACGGAACGAAGTAACGCGGATCGTACAGGTAACCCACATCTACACCGCGGCGATCGGGACCCTCAAGCAGAATAGGAACATACTTTCTGCCGGTCTGATTCTCTATCTCCCGGCACAAATCTTCCAGACAATGGATATTCTCCACCTCGCACACACCCACAATAGATGCGCCGAGAGGTGTTTTGTCCAAACCGAACTGAGAAATGGCATAAGCCATATTCTTCAGTTTGTTGCGGTATTTAAGACCCGTCCAGTGCATTCCACCGGATGGCAGGTACTCATAGTCATTCTTGTGAATCGTATCACCGGTGTTCAACACGTAGAAATCGTGAATCGTGTCGAACAAGTTCTCAAGATTATAAAATGCAACGCAGCGAACTATATAGTCCTGAGCGTTCGAATCCAGAGAATTTTTCTGTGCATGTACAGGCAGACTGACTAATGCCAGACAAGCAAAAACAAGGGCTGAAACAATGTTTTTCATATAGAGAAAGATTATTTTTATAAAAAAAACGTACAAAGTTACGATTTTTTTTGCAAATATGCAAATTTTTTTGTAACTTTGCATAAAATTTTTTCTAAATACAATATAATTATGTCTTCAGTCAATAAAGTTATCCTGATTGGCAACGTCGGGTCTGACCCTGATGTTCGTTATTTGGACCGTGGTGTAGCTATCGCTAATTTCAATCTTGCAACAACCGAACGAGGATACACCATGCAGAACGGAACGCAAGTTCCTGACAAAACGGATTGGCACTCTATCGTGCTCTGGAGGAACCTCGCAGAGTGGGCTGAGCGAAACATCCGGAAGAGTATGAAACTATATGTTGAAGGTAAACTGCAGACACGTACTTGGGAGAAAGACGGACAGCGACGCAGCAAAACAGAAGTTATCGCCGAGAACATCCAAATCCTGTACCGACCGCAAGAATATCAGCAACAGCAAAACGAGACCATTCAGGAGGAAGAAGGAGAAATTGAGAATAACGACAACCAAGAAGAAGCTATACTCTTCTAAATCTCTTGCAATCTTATCAGTATTTCTCTTCCGACAATTAAAAGATGTATGCGCGTACGCGTGCATACGCGAAACAGCGGGACGTCTGTCAGGCGAACCGCTGTTTGTTCTGTAATGACACAACCCGTCCGGCAGAACAATACAATTTCGGGCAGGATAATCGGGGTTTTATCGAGGGTTCTTCGAAGGTTGGTCGAGGTTCTTTCAATCAATTTTCTGTTTTACGGACTCAGGTACAAGATTTCAAGCCCGAATATGCCGATTATCTGTATTTTATATAGCATTTTGTAATTTATTGTAGGCGAAAAAGCAGGTAACTTGCATATTTTCACAAAAAAATGCGCAAAAAATTTGCATAAATAAAAAAATTGTTGTACCTTTGCAACCCATTTGCGCCAAAATCGCAACCTTTTGTAAAATATTAACGGATTAATAAAGATAAAACAATGAAACGTACTTTTCAACCTTCGCAACGCAAGCGTCGTAACAAGCACGGATTTTTGGAGAGAATGGCTACCGCTAACGGTCGCCGCGTATTAGCTGCCCGCCGTGCAAAAGGCAGAAAGAAACTGACTGTAGCAGACGAAGGCCGTCACAAAAAGTAATCGGATGGCACTACAGACGAAGATAATTTAGGGGAAAGAGGGTTCTCTTTTCCCAATTTTCGCGTATAAAATAACACCATTATGGAATCAACACGTCAACACAAAATCGCCCGACTGATACAGAAGGACCTCAGCGACATCTTCCTCAGATACGCCAAACAAATAGGCGGCGTACTCATCTCTGTGAGCGAGGTGCGCGTGTCGCCTGACTTGAGCGTAGCCAATATCTACCTGAGCATCTTCCCCGACAATCGCGAACAGGAACTGATGAACAAGATTACCGATGATACCGGAGCTATCCGCGGACAACTCGGCACGCTGGAGCGGCACCAGCTCAGGATCATTCCCGAACTGCGATTCTTTGCCGATGAAACCATTCAAAGAATGGAACATATCGACGAACTGCTGCGCAAATAGAACGCTGCGCTGAAAGAGCATTGACTGAAATGCTGAAAATCGAAACTCACATAGCATGGAGATACTTGATTGCCAAGAAACGCCAGAATGCAATCAACATTATCTCGGGCGTTTCGTGCTTGGCGGTTGCCGTGGTCACCGCTGCCATGATTTGCGTGCTGAGTGTGATGAACGGATTCGGCGAGGCGGTGGAGCAGATGTTCTCGCAACTGGATGCCGAATTGCGCATCACACCCGCAGAAGGCAAAACCATCCATCTGGACGATGAACGGATTCAGGCGCTCTACTCACTCGAAGGCATCGAACTCATTGCACCGACAATCGAAGAGACCGCCATTGTTGAGTTCCGGGGAAGGCAAGTTCCCGCTATGCTCAAAGGAGTGGATACCACCTACCAACAACTCACATCCATCGACAGCATCATTATCGACGGCAACTATGCCGTGTGGGACGGAGCGTTCGAACGGTGCGTAATGGGAGTAGGGCTGGCGAACACCGTGGGTATCGGCGCACACTTCATTTCGCCTGTACACTTGTACGCGCCCAAGCGCGCGGGTACAATAAATATGCTACGCCCGGACGAGAACTTCCACACCAAAGGGATTTTTATAGCCGGCGTTTTTGCTGTCAATCAGACCAAGTACGACGACACGTACATGCTCATCTCGCTGCCGCTGGCTCGTGAACTGTTTGAGTACGACGACAACCAGGCTTCCGCACTCGAACTGAAACTGCAAGACGGCTGTTCAGTCAAGAAAGTGCAAAAACAGATCCGCGCCCTGCTCGGAACAGATTACGCCGTACTCAACCGATACGAGCAGCAAGAGGACTTCTACCGCATACAGATGATTGAAAAGTGGTTGACAGCTTTGCTGCTGGTTTTCATACTTATCATCGCAAGTTTCAATATTATCAGTTCATTATCCATGCTTATTCTTGACAAGAAAGATGACATCAGGCTGCTGCACACTTTGGGTGCCGACGAGAGGATGATCAAGCGAATCTTCCTACTGGAAGGATGGCTGATCAGTGCCTTAGGAGCCTTCATCGGCACGATCATCGGCGTACTCGTTTGCGGCGTTCAGCAGCATTTCGGACTGCTCAAACTCGGCAACGGAACCAACTACGTTCTTTCGGCTTATCCGGTAAGCGTCTATGCACCGGACGTATTGCTCGTACTGGTTGTTGTGCTCTTGCTTGGCGCACTAACAGCATGGATTCCCGCACGCAAACTGTCGTTGTCCGTTATAATCATCGGCTGTCTGGCTACAGGTCTCACAAGCTGCCGACAGCCTGTCACTCCTATTCATTATCAGACTTTGGACAGCGTACTTACCTCCGGAAGACTTGAATACTACGGGCAGTTCTATCAGGCAGAAGGAATTGACTACGGTGTGGTTTGTCTGGATCTCTATTCAAAAGGGCTCGTGCTGAATAAAGAGGGACGCATGGAAGGTGTTGGCACGAACCTGTATATCGGGGATATATTCCTTTCTACCGCCACGCCGGCTGCTGTCAAGGCTAAGGATTTTCTTCCGGAAGATACGTATGAAAGCGACTCGGTGGCAGAGTTGACACATTTTCTGCGCGGCATAGAGTACGACGGCAACTACGGTGGCAGTTACGTACTGCTGATGGGCGAATCAGGCTACAAAGTGTATCCTATCACCGAAGGAAAGATGACCGTAACCTACATTGGCGACACCTTGGTGCTGGACGGCATAGCCACTCTGAAAGGACAGAAAGCCTCCTATCCGTTCCATTACAGAGATGTACTGCCGGTTATCCGCCGCGACTAAGTATTCCTAACTATCTCATCCCCATGGCTAAGAACGCGGAAAAGGAATACCACACTTACCTCAAATTGGAAAAAGGCCTCTCGCCCAACTCCGTCATTGCATACGAGCAGGATCTTGACAAACTCAAGACCTACTGCGAGCAGCATTCTATTGACATAGTACACGCTACGCCTGACGATCTGCATCGTTTTGTAAACGAAGTGCTCGGCAGCGTGGACAACACGCTGTCGCAAGCGCGTATTCTGACAGGCATCCGCAGTTTCTACCGTTTTCTGGTTTATCATAATTACATCGAGCAAGATCCTTCCGAACTCATTGAGATGCCCAAACGCGACAAACATCTGCCGGAAGTGCTGACCGTAGAAGAGATCGACAGAATGACAGCCGCCATCGATCTTTCCGCACCCGAGGGACACCGCAACCGCGCTATCATCGAGATGCTGTACGGTTCGGGCTTGCGCGTCAGCGAACTGACCACTCTCCGGCTGAGCCGCATCTATCTGAACGAGGGATATATGCTCATCGAAGGTAAGGGCAGCAAGCAACGGCTCGTTCCTATATCACCCGTAGCAATCGAGTGGTTCGGCTATTGGATGGAGGATCGATCACACCTGGATGTCAAACCCGATTACAAGGATTACGCCTTCCTCAACCGCTACGGACGAGGACTGACTCGTGCAATGATCTTCACTATCATCAAACGGCTGGCGGCAGAGGCGGGTATCAGCAAAACGATCTCTCCGCACACGTTGCGCCACTCGTTTGCCACACACCTGCTGCAGAACGGAGCGGACCTGAGACTCATACAACAAATGCTCGGGCACGAAAGCATTACGACTACCGAGATCTACACACATCTGGATATTCAGGATCTGCGCAACGCAATACTTCAATATCACCCTGCTAACCGATAAGAACCGCAACGCACAGATGAAACGCTTCGCGTACATAGTATGTCTGTTGCTCTGCATGAGCAGATTGTTTGCCGCAGAAACAATCATTATCGGTGAGGTGTATAACGCCAGCACCGGCGAACCTGTTCCCGCAGCGAACATAGTGCTCAGAGGTACCAAGGTCGGGGCTTCCACCAACGAGGAAGGACTGTTCATGATCCGGACTGACCTTACAGAGAAACGCACTCTCGTTGTATCCGCTATCGGCTACAAGAAGCAGCGCTTTGAGATTATGCCGGGTATGCAAGCCGGAATAGACGTCGCTCTTCAGGAGAAAGTAGAAGGGCTGCGCGAGATACAAGTCCTGCCCGACGACAACGAAGCCATCGGAATTATTGACCTTGTACGAAAGAACCGCGAGGTGAACGACCGGCAGTTCGGCGGACAAAACGCCGATAACTACGAGGAATACAAACAACTCTATCTGTCCGACATACGCGCCAAGCATCTGGATCGATTCCTCTGGAAAAGCATGAAAGAAGGAATGATCAGCCGTGAAGACAGTTCACTATTCCTGCCACTATATATATCTGCGGGCACCACACAATTATCAAACGGATTCTTGTCACAGTTAGCACAAAAACAGACCCGTTGCGTATTTACCGAAACAGACTACGAGGCTATTCTTTCACTCACCAACAGTTATGCCGACTTCTATCGAAACAACGTATCAATGTGCGGTACAGCCTTTGTCAGTCCGCTTGCCAAGAGTGCCACCGTTTATTACGATTTTTTCCTCGCCGACAGTATAACCACAGCAGCTGACAGCCTTATCAACAAACGCTATCTGCTGCACTACCGCACCAAGAACGGCTACTATCCGACCTTTATCGGCGAGATGGAAGTGGACTCCGGCACTTGGGCACTCAGACGCATTGAAGCACGTGTACCGCGAGAGGTAAACCTCAACTACCTGCATGCACTACACATGGAACAGATATTTGACGAGCAGAATATCCTTCAGTCCGAACGCCTGACCATGGCTATGGATTTTGCCATCAAGGCAGACTCTTCGCATGTGTTCCCGAGTATGGTGATTGAGCGCAATTTGTCATACGTGAGCACAGATGCAACAGCAGCCCCATCCATCAATCATGTTGCAGACTCGGCATCACTGGAAGCAATGACCAAGATTGAGGATGTACCAATCGTCAAGATTATCAAATGGGGTCTGAGCATTGCCACTACAGGTTATATACCTATCGGCGGCCCGATTGACATAGGCAAAGCTACGGATATCTTCCACTATAACAAGCAGCACGGCCTTTATTTCGCTCTGCCGCTGCACACCAATGAAAAGTTATGGAAGAACGTCAGTCTGGATGCCTATTTCGGTTACGGTTGGGGTGACAAAGCCTTCAAAGGCATGGGACAAGTCGCCATTCTGATGCCTACAGAACGACGACATTGGATGCAATTGCGATACGAGGACAATTATGTCTATTCGGAAACATCCGTCTTTGACAAGCTGCCGCGAGAGAACGGATTCGGAACAAACGAGATGGATCTGACAACAGGATTGTTTGACGGTCTGCCTTTCACAAATCCGACAGCCAAACACACCGCCATTCGCGAGAGAGCCTTCCTGGTCGGATATGAGAGTGACTGGCAAGACGGTGTAGAAACGACACTCCGGCTAAAAGTCGGACGACTGGATCCATCGTATGTCAATCCTCATGACTTACAAAAAAATGTATTTATACCCGAAGCGCCCTACCCCTTTACGCCGTTCCGGTTCCAAAGTCTGACAGGTATTGTCCGGCTCAGTTGGCACGAGCGTGCCGTAGATTTCCACATGCGCCGCATTCACCTGTACGGTCAGCAGCCTACCGTCTTCCTCGGAGCAGAGATAGGTAGCTACTCGTATGTAGAAAGCGGAAACAACTACAGGATGTATGCCAAGCTCCATGCCACGGTACGGCAACAGGTATCATTCAGCGTGGGAGGCAAACTGACATACGTCGCATCCGCAGGTATTGTGATTGGTAAAGTGCCATATCCCTTGCTGGAAATCATGGACGGCAACCAGTCTTACTTATATGACTCATATCGCTTCACACTCATGAACAGTCACCAGTACGCCACCGACCGATTCCTGACCCTGCATGCCGAATGGAACGGAATGGGTGTGCTGTTCAATCTCATTCCGGGTGTACGATTCCTGCACTTGCGCGAACTGGTGGAGTTCAAACTTGCTTACGGCGGATTATCCAACGGACACTTCTTCACCTCCGGACTGCAAACGCTGAATGTTCCTTATGTGGAAGCAGGCGTAGGTATAGGTAATATTCTCCGCCTGATAGACGTCTATGCCATTTGGCGCCTTACGCACCGCAATGACCCCACAACACCGTTGTGGGGCATACGCGGACGTATTCAATTGGGAATGTAAATTGTTCCGGAAAAGTATTCCTATTCAGACAGTTATTACGAGCATCTATGCCTTGCATCAGAACGTTACCACGAATCCTGCATGCACGTTGATGCCTGCTTGCGGGAAATACCAGACGTAGGTACCATCCGTGCCGCCATTGTTTACATATTTCGTATCAAACATGTTATTGATCTGGCACTTGAGCGTGATATCAGGTATATTGTGTGCATAGCGCAACTTTTGGAAAGGCAATGTGTAAGTCATCATCAGGTTTGTGACCGTATAAGCGTCCAACTTGGCATTCGCATCTTCTGTGTTACCCAGGAACTGACTGCTTACGACGAGTGTTTGCAGGTCGGCATTGAAACCTGCTACGTGGAACGAAAATATATTACCTGCCGTCCAGTCGGGCGAGAAAGAGATGGTACGCCATTGTGAGGCATCTTTCCATCGATTACGACTCCATGTCAGATTACCTTTCCATGCAAACCATTTAGTCCATTCCACTCCAAACTGGAACTCAACACCGGCGCGATAAGAATCCTTCACATTGGTAGTTATCAAATAACCAACCGAACTAACATCGCCCGTAGTAATAAGCTGATTGTCATAGTCCATCAGGTAGAGGTTCAGCCCTACTGTCCACGGCATAGCATAGCCGCTCTTGAGCACACCTGCCGATGTGTAGTTATAGCCCAACTCATAGTCTAACAACTTTTCCGGCTTAGGGTCGGTAGGAGCCGTGTTGGCGACAAAGTTATTACGTGTCGGTTCACGGTTAGCCATCGCAAATGTAGCCGACAAACGATGACCGGCATTATCGTACGTCAAGCCGGCCTTGGGGTTGAAGAAATGCCACGTGTTATGCTTGTCAATAGATTCTGTAGCCCCAAGCATACTCGTTTCCTCATTATCACCCCAAATCCTATAATCGACCATACGGTATTGCAAATCGCCATAGAGCGTCAGCTTCTCGCGTCCGCGATGCAACACGCGCCAGTTGGCTTTGGCATATATGTTGCCGTCAGTCTTTATACCAAAACCCTCATAATAAGGGATAAACGCATTACCCACACATGTCGTGTCTATTTCGCCGTACTGCAAACCACGATACTGGTTCAGAGCCAAGCCCATCTGTACATCAACTTTCTCGTGCACATATTTGCTTGATAATATCCCACCGTAAAAATGATTGCGCAATCCTTTTCGTGTAACATTATCAGCCTCGTATGTCATGATATCAGTCATCATCATTTCGTAGTACCCGGTACCATACGTATAATGAGCAGTAGCCGACAGTGTCCAATTCTGATTGAAACGATGTCCTACGTGCAGATGCACATGGTGCTGCTGATAGTTGTCGGTCTGATTGTCATAATATGCAATATTGCCATCTTTGTCAACGTACTCACCGGCAGGGTTATACCGGCGATTTGCACCATCTATCCCCCAAGCAGTATTATAGTCCACACCATACCACGCCATATATGTTTTCTCTTTACCGCCAAAAGCGGTCAGAGTGACAGCTGTGCGCATGTTTTGCCAGCCCACCTCACCTTGATAGCTCAGCAGATCGGACTTGGCGCGCTCAATATAACCATCAGAGTTCACCTTCGAAAAGCGCCCGCCTATATGCCAAGCGCCCTGTTTTGCCGTACGGTCACCAAGATAAACATCCGCTTTCAGCATTTCGCGGAAAGTATTGTACATACCACCATTGAAATCCAGCTCGGCACGTACCGATCCGGGGTGCACACTCTCGGGAATAGTGGCATCTAATGTGCGCAGATTCACGCTTGCGCCGAAGCTACTACCGCCATTGGCACTTGTACCAACGCCGCGCTGCACCTGCAGACCGCTCACGCCACTTGCCATATCGGTCATATTGACCCAAAACACGCTCTGACTCTCCGCATCATTGAGCGGTACTTCGTTGATAGTCATATTGATACGCGTCTGGTCGGTTCCGCGGATGTGGAAATAAGTATAGCCTATACCCAAACCATCATCGCTCGTAGTTACTAACGATGGGGTAACAGACAACAAATATGGCAGGTTCTGACCTGTGTTGTCGCGGTTAAGATCAGCATGAGTCATCTCCTGTTTACTCACCGTTGTCTGCACCACAGGCGCACTGACTACCACATCTTCCAACTGACGCATCAATATGGTCAGTACTGTTGTGTCTTGATAATTGACTTGTGCAGAATCTTGCACCGAATTTTGCGCACTTACTTGCGCACTTAGCAGCGCGAACGCGCCTGAAAGAATCAGCCAAACATGGCTGATACAAGAATGTAGATTTTTCATTTCCCTTAGCAGCATTACCTGCTCAGGTTCAACGGGTATTGAATCTCAGAGGACAAACATTAGCCCACACCCCGAATGAATCTGAAACAATTGTTATTTTTTTTGATGTTCGTAAAAACAAGTGTGTCACACGAATGACACACCTGTTTCGATAGATAATAATCTACGACTGTGATTATTCAGCGGGAGCAGGAGCAGCCTCCTCTGCGGGAGCCTCTGCGGGAGCAGCCTCTTCTGCGGGAGCTTCAGCAGGAGCCTCTGCAGCTTCCTCTGCCTTCTGGCAGCACTCAGTTTTCTCACCTTCGCAGCACTTGTTGTCAGCTTTTTTGCAGCAACCTACCATACACATGGCCAGAATTGCAATGAATAGAACTTTCTTCATTTTCTTTGGATTTAGAGTTATTTGTATATTTGGGTAAAAAAAATTGCTTTTTTTCACAAATACGTTACAAAGTTAGCATAATTTTTGCATATATCCAAAAAAAGTTGTAACTTTGTAGCGTTTTTTATAAAAATAATGAAAGAGAAACGGCATTTTTTTCAGTCAGTGACAGGATTTGTCACTACAAATATCCTTATCGCCATTATTGCAGCGATAGTGATATTGGTGTGTGTAACCATGTGGCTTAGAGATTACACGCTACACGGCAAAGAGGTTACTATACCGAGTGTGATCGGTATGAGTCAGGAGGAAGCAGATATAGTTCTTCGCGGCAATGCTCTCCATCTGGTAATTGTGGACTCAACGTTTTCCGACAAAGCCCCATTGGGCACCGTAGTGGAGCAAACTCCACCTGCTCTGTCCCATGCCAAACCCGACCGCCCGGTATATGTTGTTATGAACGCGCGCACGCGCAGAATGATTCCTCTCCCGGAACTGCATGATGTATCATACCGTCAGGCAGACGCAACTTTACGCTCAATCGGACTGAAAGTAGGCAATGTGCTGTATGAGCCTTCACTATATCCTGACAACGTGCTGGATATCCGCGACGGCGAAAAGAGTCTTGAGGTTGGTACGCGTCTGCCTGAAGGCTCGAGTGTAACACTGGTCATCGGTCGCAGACAAGGAAACAAGATGGTAACCGTACCGGCACTATTGGGCATGTCACTCAATCAGGCACGAACAACACTCCTGCAAGTCGGGCTGACTATAGGCAGATATACATACGACGTAGAGCCTACGCCGGAGACGCTGGATCGTTATATCATTTATCAGCAATCACCTGCTGAAGGAGTTACGCTACAAGAAGGATCTACGGTAAATATCATGCTCTCTACCGATTTGGAGCGCGCTATAACAACAGATACACCGCAAAACGAAGAGAATTTCTTCTAAACACACATGCAGAATCCCGTTGACACCGATAGCATGGTTATGCTCGGAAATACCGATTCTTTCGACAATCAAGACGAGCTGTTTGTTCGTTTTGAATGCACGGTAGATAAAGGGCAAGCACCTGTACGCATTGACAAATATCTTGCCGAGCACATACCCGGCACGTCGCGCAGCCGCATTCAGGCAGCAGCAGACACCGGTCAAGTGCTGGCTAACGGCAAGGTGGTGAACAGCAGTTACAAAGTCAAACCCGGTGAAACGATACAGGTATTACTCAATCACGAGCCACACGACTTTACCATCACACCCGAGCCTATTCCGCTGGATATAGTGTATGAAGACGAAGACCTGCTTGTGGTTAACAAACCCGCAGGACTGGTAGTACACCCGGGACACGGCAACTACGAGCACACCCTGCTGCATGCCCTGGCGTATCACTTCCAGCAAACAGGAGCAGTATTGGACATCAACAATCCGGACATCGGTCTTGTGCATCGCATTGACAAAGATACCTCAGGCCTGCTTCTGATAGCCAAAACAGCAGAAGCCAAAACGAAATTAGGATTGCAGTTCTTCAACCACACAACTGAACGTACATACAATGCACTGGTATGGGGTACTTTTGATGAAGATGAAGGCACAATTGACGGAGCTTTGGCACGCGACACACGAGACAGAACGATTTATCGCGTATGGTCGCTCGAGGATAATCCGCTTGCCAAGACGGCTGTCACCCATTATCGCGTATTGGAACGCTACCCGTACGTCACATTGGTTGAATGCCGATTAGAGACAGGGCGCACTCATCAGATACGCGTACACATGGCGCACATAGGACACCCATTGTTTGCCGACGAAAAATACGGTGGTACCGTTATCCGCAAAGGATTGCGCACGCAGAAATATGCACAATATATCAACAACTGCTTTGCGTTGTGTCCGCGACAGGTGCTGCACGCCAAGACTTTGGGATTTGTCCATCCGCGTACGGGCGAACATCTGCACTTTGACAGTGATTGGGCACCTGACTTTGCGGCAGTGATTGACAAGTGGCGCAACTATCAGATGAACACGCTGAATACAGACTAACCGGGCAACCGACCTTCAATAATTATATCGTTTAACAATTATCAATCAACATTCAATATGAATACCATCGTATGGGCTGACGACGAGATTGATTTGCTCAAGCCGTATATAATCTATTTATCCAACAAAGGTTACGAGATCATCCCTGCCATGAGCGGACAGGATGCTATTGATGCGTGCAAGCAACACATGGTAGATATAGTATTTCTGGATGAACAGATGCCGGGACTCTCAGGCATAGAGACTCTGCAGATTCTCAAGCAGGAACACCCCGAACTGCCGGTTGTGATGATTACCAAATCAGAAGAGGAACAAATTATGGAGCAGGCAATAGGTCAACAGATAGCCGACTACCTGATTAAGCCTGTCAATCCCAGCCAGATACTGCTGTGCCTGAAGAAACATGTTCACAGCAAACAGATTGTAGAGGAGCACACCAACGCCAACTATCGGCAGGAGTTCTCGGATATAACCTATATGATTAACACTGCCCGTACGTTTGATGAGTTTGCCGCCATTGAGCGCACGCTCACGCAATGGGAGCTGAAACTGCAGGACGCCAACTCATCCATGTCAGAGTTACTATCCATGCAACGCAAGGAGGCTAATGCGGCATTTGCCAAGTTCATCCGCCAGAACTACGAGCAGTGGTTTGAGCATCCTGAATCGCGCCCGATGATCAGTACAGAGGTATTCCGCAAGACTGTTTTCCCGCTACTGGATCAGGGCAAAAAAGTGTTTGTCGTAGTAATTGACAATTTCCGGTACTCGCAGTGGAAAATTATCCAGCCGCTGTTGGCTGAGTTCTTCTCTGTAAAGGAAGAGCAACTCTATTCCGCTATTCTGCCAACCGCAACGCAATACGCACGCAATGCCATCTTTGCCGGGCTGATGCCTCTGCAAATCAAGCAACAGTTCCCAGAGTATTGGGTAGAAGAAGGCGATGAGGATACCAAGAACAAGTTTGAGCGTGAACTGGTAGGAACAATGATACATCGATTCCGCAGACACGATGAGTACACCTATTACAAAATTAACGAATCAGACTTCTGCGAAAAGATCAACCGCCAACTCAAATCACTAACAACGCCTCTAAATATTGCGGTTATTAACTTTATAGACATGTTATCCCATTCGCGCACCGACTCCAAGATGATGCGCGAGTTGGCGCCGGATGAGGCGGCATATCACAGTCTTACTCTCTCATGGTTCAGGCATTCACCTATTCTGGAATTTTTCCGTCAGGTCGCAATATTGGGTTACGAAGTTATTCTAACCACGGACCATGGCACCATACGAGTGGCTGATCCGGTACAAATCATTGCAGATAAAAACACAAACACGAATCTCAGGTATAAAGTCGGGAAATCCTTATCGTTCCAGAACAGGAACATCTTTGAGATCACCAAACCGGAGAAAGTCGGTCTGCCTGCTCCGAACCTGAGCAGTACGTATGCTTTTTGTACGGGTACTGATTTCTTCGGATACCCGAATAACTTCAATTATTATGCCCAATACTACCGCGACACATTCCAGCACGGTGGCATATCGATGGAGGAGATGATTATTCCGTTGGTACATCTTCTGCCCAAATGATGTAAAAAAGAGTGATACTTGTTCTGCTACATATTCTGATAAGCGCAGCTCTGCTGACTGCAGTGCTGTCAGTCTTTCTGCCGGCTTCCGCTCTGCCTGTACCGGCATGGCTCGGACTGGCATTTGAATGGTTGCTGGCAGCAGAACTGGCACTCGGTTTTGTCCTGCTGTGCACAAGACACCGTCGCTGGTCATGGCTGACACTTGCTGTACTAATAATAGCCATTGCGCCTATCAGTTACACGGTTTCTCACAAAGCGTTGTTCTTTCCGAAGCAAGAGAATCAGCACTCTTTCACGCTGATGAGTTACAATACGCACCTGATGGGCGAAGGACTGAAACCCAAGCAGAACAGAGTTATTCAATACATCCTGCGTACTCAGCCTGATGTTGTTTGTCTGCAAGAAGTACAAGTAACCAAATCTGACAATTACCTTACCTTGCCTGAACTACGCGAGGCACTTAAGGTTTATCCGTACACGTATTTTGACTTCAAGATTTACAACTCCAAACGGCAATACGGCAATGCCGTGTTCAGCAGATATCCGTTAGTAGGCAAACATACACTTCACTATGAGTCCAGAGGTAATATAACCTCAGTGTGCGATTTGGTTTTGCCGTCTGATACAATACGACTCTATATCAATCATCTTGAGTCCAACCGGGTATCACTGGGTTCGCTTGCACCATCGCTGTCTGAAGCGGAAAAAGCGATGCAAGAGTTATCCTACACATCTGACAGGCTTGAGAAAGCTTCAGAACTTCGCATTCGTCAGGCTAAAACATTACACGACGATGTGACACGCTCGCCACATCCGATTTTGGTAGTAGGAGATATGAATACTACACCGGTATCCTATACGTATCGGATTCTGCAAAAAGGTTTGCGGGACGCATTCCTCGAGTCATCGAACGGACAGATCGGTCACACTTTTGCCAAGCGAGGTTTAGGCGTGCGGATTGATTATATTCTGCACTCCAAGCAGTTGTCCGCTTCAGACTTCGATATTCCTCATGTCGATTATTCCGACCACTACCCCATTACAACGACCATTCATTATTGACGGTTTAGTCCAATTGAAAATTCGGGACATCATCGTAGGAGTCAGCGCGTGATTGCTCAATCTGCGCCTGCATCTCATTTTGCTCGCGGCTGACGCACATCAGTATCGCAAAGTACAAGCTTGTCACCAGAACAGACGTTCCGCCCCAAGAGACCATCGGCAACGGTTGTCCTGTAACCGGTCCCATGCCGACAGCCACAGCCATGGAAATAAACGCCTGCGTCGTAAGCATCAGTGCCAATCCCATAACCATGAGCATAGCGCCGTAATCGGCATACTTCGAAGATGTGTAACACGCTCGGAAAAGAATAATCAAGTACAATGCTATCAGCACTATCGCGCCAAACAAACCAGTTTCCTCCACTATGATTGAAAAGATATAATCGGCAAAGGCCAACGGTAGGAAGTTACGTTCGACACTGTTTCCCGGCAATACGCCTAACGGCGAAGCACCGCCACGAGCAACAGCCAGCGTAGCATGGCTGCGCTGATAATTGTCATCCGTGATAACAGGTACATCCGATTCACCGTTTCCTTTGTCTGCAATGAAATCATCCACACGCCCGACCCAGGTAATGGCACGTTTGAACGGACCGGTCAGTTTGCGCCCTGCACGGACATAACCGAACTCTACGATAAAGTAGCCCATTACCAGAACGGCAACGGCTATACCGACTGTTGTACCGAGATACTTGAACGGAACACGTGCCAAGAACCACATAAGCAGCACAACACCGGCCATCAGTACGGCTGTTGACAGGTTGCTGAGCAAGACGGGAAAAATTACCAATGCCGCCAGACCAAGCGTTTTGTAGAACGCGCGCACCAGTTCTTCTTCGGTATGTGCACAAGACAAACGGTCGGCGACGACAATTATCAGTCCCAGTTTGGCAAGTTCGGACGGCTGGAAGCCGATGCCGAAAATCTTAAACCACCGTTCTGCATCATTGGCGCTGCTGACAAACGGACTATTCGGGATAAGCATCAGGTACAAGCAAACGACTGCGAGCCAATACAACACGAATCCGGCTTTGCGGGCAAGACTTGACGGAAAGATCTGTGCTACAAAACAAAACGCCACACCAATAAGTATAAACCTAAGATTGTGCCAGACCGGCACAAAGAAGTTGTCCGCCTTGAATGCCAGCGTGCTGGAGGCAGAAAACAACTCAATGACGGCAAACACTATCAGAAAGATAAGAACAGTCCAATAGGTTTTGTCAATATACTTGAGTTTCTTTTTGATCAATTCCAGATTTTTTTCCATGTGGCGTATTGTTTACGTGAGGTTTGCGTTAGTTTGATTCGGACTACAGATTGCGCACGGCAGCCATGAACTGTTCACCGCGGTCCTCGTAGGACTTGAACAGGTCGAATGATGCGCAACAAGGCGACAGCAGCACCGTGTCGCCATTGCGGGCAGCATTGTAACATGCGCGAACAGCATCGGCGAGAGTGTTGGTGTCAATATAACGCTTGCTGTCATCCGAATATTGTTCTTCTATAGCAGCAGGTTTGTAGCCGAGGGCAGAGAAGTGCTCAATGAGTTTTTCGTTGTGCAAGCCCATGAACACGAGCGTGTGGCACTTGTCGAGCACCAGTTGGTCAATCTCGCTATAATCATTGCCTTTGTCTTTGCCGCCAAGGATAAGAACCGTCGGAGTGGTCATTGCTTCCAAAGCGTACCAGCAGGAGTTGACGTTCGTAGCCTTGCTGTCGTTGATCCAGCGTACGCCACGAACGGTTGCCACGTATTGCAGGCGATGTTCAACACCGGCAAAAGTTGTCAGGCTCTCAAGGATAACGTCGTTATTGATGTTCAGCAGTTGTGCCGTGATAGCCGCAGCCATAGAGTTGTACTGGTTGTGCTTGCCTTTGAGTGAGAGCTGTTCGGCAGGAAGTTCCAGCGGTTGGCGTGCGGCAACAACCATCTTTCCGTCACTGACATAAGCAACATTCTTCTCCTGTTGCTCGCCGAAGGGATAAAGCGTAGCAGTCGGACGGAGTTTATTGATTTCTCGGTCAATCACCGGATCACCGCTCCAATAGATGAACGCATCTTCGCTACGTTGGTTACGCGTAATGCGCATCTTGGCGTTGATATAGTTCTGGAACTCAAAGTTGTAGCGGTCCAAGTGGTCGGGTGTGATATTGAGCAGAATAGCAATGTCTGCACGGAAATCGTACATATTATCCAACTGGAACGAACTGAGTTCAATCACATAGTACGCATGATCCTGTTGCGCCACTTGCAGAGCGAGGGAGTTGCCGATGTTTCCCGCCAAACCGACATCCAGTCCGGCGCGGCGTAACATGTCGTAGATGAGCGAGGTGGTGGTGGTTTTGCCGTTCGAACCGGTTATACAGATCATCTTCGCGTCGGTGTAACGTGCAGCAAACTCAATCTCCGAGATGATCGGAGTACCTTGCTCGATGAGCGCTTTCACCATTGGCGCAGTGTCAGGTATGCCGGGTGACTTAACTACTTCGTCTGCGTTCAGGATAAGTTCAGCAGAGTGTTTGCCACTCTCATACGGGATACCATACTGCTCAAGCAATGCCGCATAGCGAGGCTTGATTTCACCCATATCGCTGACGAACACATTGTATCCTTTTTCTTTTGCGAGTATTGCAGCACCTACGCCGCTTTCGCCTGCACCGAGTGCAACAAGCCGTTGTTTGTTTTCCATTTTATCAGTTATCATCTTTATCGTTTATCAATTATCGTTATGGGCAGTTAGTTGTATCTTGCCCATTTCCATATTTCTTTCCAAGTAGGCGTCTTACCATACATCAGTATGCCTGTGCGGTATATCTTGCCAGACAGCCATGTTGTGCCGACGAATGAGAGATAGAGGATTATTAGTGAAAGAACAATCTCCCACCAGGCAACCTCGAATGGCAGTCTTACAAGCATGACGATGGGCGAGGTGAACGGAATGAGTGAGCACCAGAACGCCAGCGAACTATCAGGATTGTTGGTAGCATAGATAGCTACGAAGATGCCTAGTATGATTGGTATGGTGATTGGTATAGTGAACTGCTGTGAATCCGTCTGATTATCCACCGCTGCCCCTACTGCTGCAAACATCGAGGCGTAGAGCAGGTAACCGCCAATAAAGTACAAGACAAACAGCACAATAATCTTCATTAAATTGATTCCCATGAGCGTTGTGACTATCTCCTGAAACTCATTGTTCTGCTGCATAGCGGACAGTTGTGCCACCGCCTCGGCGGACGACATCTGCGTTTCCGGCATGAATGCGGGCAGGATATACGCCATCGTTATGCCGCCAATGAGTACCCATATAGCAAACTGTGTCAGTCCGACCAGTGCTATGCCGATGATCTTGCCCATCATCAGTTCGAACGGGCGCACGGAGGAGATGAGAACTTCCATGATACGGTTGGTCTTCTCCTGCACCACGCCCTGCATCACCATACCGCCGTATGTGAAGATGAATATATATATGAGCAATGCTGAGAGCAAGCCGAACATCTCGGCGATGCTTGATGAAGTGAGGTGCTCGGAGCCGTTTTTGTCCCACTTGACAGTTGTTATCTTGACACGCTGGGTAGATTCGGCAATAATCTCACTGAGGTTAGGGATTCCGTAGGAGTCTATCCGCTTTTGGTTGACGTACTCACTTAATTGCTTGCGCAAGTCGAGCATCAACTCGCTGTTCGGCTGCCGGTCAGAGTAGTAGCAGGCGGTCTGCAGGCTGTCAGTGAGGTCGCCTGTGATGTACAAGAACCCCGTGACTTCACTATGCTGTTTACGAGCTTGCTGCAGGTCATCATCAACGAAGATGAACTTGCAGTCGTCCCTATCGGTAAATGCTTCCCGATAGAGTCCCGAGCGATCAATGACGGCAATGGTTTTTACTGAACTGTCGCTACCTATGTTCATAATCAGCGCAGGCAGGACAAGCACTACGACGAACAGGATCGGAGTAAGCAGCGTGAAAATAATAAAGCTCTTCTTGGTCACGCGCATGTAGTATTCGTTACTGATGATCAGTGCTATCTTATTGCTCATGATTGTACGGTTTGGATAAAAATTTCGTTCATGGTGGGCAATACTTCCTCAAAGGCTACTATTTCCCCTTGCTCTGCTAAACGCTGCAAGAGTGCGTTGTTGCTCTCACCGGGCAGTTTTTGTACGTTCTGTTCCACCTGTTCGCCGTCGATGGTACGTACGACGCGGTAGATGCCTTTGCGGTGCTGCTGCCTGATTTGCTGCACATCGCCTTGCAGGACAGCACGGCCGTTGTTGATGAGGGTGATTCGGTTGCACATCGCCTCTACAGACTCCATGTTGTGTGTTGAGAGAATAACAGTCGTGCCCTCGCGGTTGAGACGCAATATCTCCTGTCGGATGATATCGGCATTGACGGGATCGAATCCACTGAACGGCTCGTCAAGGATAAGCAACTTCGGGCTGTGGATGACTGTAGCGATGAACTGAACTTTCTGTGCCATGCCTTTGCTGAGTTCCTCAATCTTCTTGAACCGCCAGGATTCTATATCCAATCGCTTGAACCATAGATTCATCTGTTCGCGAGCCTGCAAGTCAGAAAGACCTTTAAGACGGGCAAGATAGCGCACATGTTCGCCGACGCGCATATCCTTGTATAATCCGCGTTCCTCAGGCAGGTAACCGATTTGTGCGGCGTTTTCCAGACTTATAGGTTGCCCGTCAAGCAGTGCTTCGCCGCTATCGGGTGCAGTGATGCCGTTGATGATACGTATGAGGGTGGTTTTACCTGCACCATTTGGTCCAAGCAGCCCATAGATAATCCCGTCCGGCACTTGCAGCGAGATGCCGTCCAAGGCGCGTTTCTGTCCGAAGGATTTGCTTATTTTGTTGATTAGTAACATCATTTTGCTTATTATCTTGTTATCATAGCACCGTCATGCCGATTGGGATATTTGTCCTCTGCGGACATGATTAACGTATCTTCAGTGTCAGGATTGTAAATGCTGCAAGCAGGAGAGTTACGATGCAGAAACGGAGCACAATCTTCGTTTCGTGGTGCAGGTTGCTGCTGCCTTTGCACAGGATACGGCAAGTCGGGTCGTTCTTCAAGACTTGTTCGACAGATGTGCGGAAATGGTCGTGGAGCGGTGCACGCTTGAATACGCGGATACGATTGCCGCGACGCTTGCTGAACTTATAAACCTGCGTCTGCAAGATAACGGAAATACTCTCCATCAGGAAAACGCCACACAAAATAGGCACAAGCAACTCCTTGTGGATAATCACAGCACAAACGCCGATGATACCGCCGATAGTCAGACTGCCGGTGTCGCCCATAAAAATCTGTGCCGGAAAGCCGTTAAACCAGAGGAAGCCGACCAATGCGCCGACGAAAGCACCGAGAAAAACGACCAGTTCTTCGCTGCCCGGAATGTACATAACATCGAAGTAATCGGCGAGCATGGTGTTACCGGAGACGTATGCCAGCACAATAAGCGCGACACCTATCAAGGCACTATTGCCGGCACACATACCATCCATTCCATCGTTGAGATTGGCTCCGTTGCTCACGGCAGCAACGACAAAAACGGTGAGTAGCACAAAGAAGATCCAACCGGCACGGTACTTCATCTCGTCGCCAAGAAAAGAGAACATATCTGCATAGTTGGCATTGTGATTCTTGACAAACGGGATTGTGGTGCGCGTGGATTTGACTTCGGGTGACTTTTCAACGACACGTACGCTATTCTCGTAGTGTACGGTTACCGTTTCGTTCATTGTAGCCATAGGTGCATAACGCAGCGTCAGACCTACAATCAGTCCGAGTGTAACTTGTCCGATGATCTTAATCCAGCCGTTGAGACCGTCTTTGTTGTGTTTGAAGGTTTTGATGTAGTCATCGGCAAAACCGAGTATGCCGAGGATAACTACGGTAATGATCATCAGCCAGAGATAGACGTTCGTCAGGTTAGCCATCAGCAGCACGGGCAACAATGTGGCAACGATGAGCACTACTCCGCCCATGGTCGGCACACCTTTCTTACCGACATTGAACGGGTCGGTTTTCTCGTCGCGTTGCTGCTCGGAGATATTTTTGCGTTTCAAGAGGTTGATAAACCTGTTACCGAACCAAACACTGACAATAAATGCCAGCACCGCTGCCATAATAGCGCGGAAAGAGATGTACTGCCACAATCCCGCACCTGCAAAGTGCCCGAATGTGGTCTGTAAATAATTGATTAAATGGTATAACATTTGCTATTTAGTTTGATTTTCGCTTGTTTAATTTGTTAATATTGTATTTCGTTTGTTTAATTTGTATGTCGTTTATTAATTTTGAGTTCGTTTGTTTATTTTACCATTTTGCTTCCCCCCACGAGGTTTCCTCGATCTTTCCACCTGCCTCCATCGGATGCTCATCGGGTGCTGATCGGATGCTCATCGGGTGCTTGCTATGACGTCACCCTGTCATCCGCGGCAGAACGCCCTTACATTCTCCTTTCATCTTTCAATTTTCACCTTTCAATTTTCTCTCCTCGTTCAACTCATGTTTGATATAATCGTATAGCCTTCCTTGTGTAGGCTTGTTATATTTCCTCGCTTTCTTTAGTGCCTCCTCATATCGTGCCTGCCATTTCGCTTTGCGTTCCGGATCATGCATAATAGCCTTCGCCTCCGCCATCAGTTCTGCAAAGGCCTTAGCCGTTGGATGTTCAGCCTTTGCTTTCTTCACTTTCTGGCTCAACTCCGGCTTTGCGCATACGGCTCCCCATTCCCCGTTTCCGGGAATCCGCCGTACATAATGCCTCTGATCCACATTCCCCTGCAAACTATCCACTATATTCACCCACTTTGCTTTCATTTTTATCTATCTTCTTTATGCGATTTTCTTGAGCGATTGTTTCCTCCGTTCATTAGCCCCGAATTTAATTCGGATACGCCATACTTCGCTTTTATATTTTCGTGTTTTAGTTTTTTTCAATCGGAGGATATTTTAATATCGGACATGATTGCCTATATTCCCAAATTCCATCCGTTACCATTTCTTCCGTTAGTAAATATATAGGTTTTTGTCCATTTTCTTTTAAAAATGTAATTGCCTCATTTAACTCCCCTTCGTTTATACGCGCTTTCTTATCGGACAAGATATACTTGCGAAAACCTTCCAATAGATTATTCTGGTGATAACATCTACAAATATAGGTAAAATCGAACTTATATGCCATTAATAACAAATACATATTATGTGCAATTTCTTTACTATACTCATTTGATGCGATCTCTATGATAGAATCTATCGTATCATTAAAAGCTTGTCTTTCTACATCATTTTGATATTCATTAACTGCGCAATATTTGAGCCCCCATAAAGGAGCCTGCTTATATTTGCAGAATTCATTCACAAGGAATTTGCATATTGTTTGCATACCTTCATTATGTTTTCTAATACTCTCTACATTTTCAATCTGCACAAGTAAATCCCGTCCCTTTATATATCTCTTTAATTCAAAAGCAAAAAATAGATCTCGCGTCAAGCAACCTGCTTCTTTAATATCAGACGGACTCATTTCTAAATTCAGCCAATTCGGTCTATCGTTTGTTTCTTTAAATATTTGCAGATATGGACGCCAACGAAGAAAATTCTGCATTTCTTGTCTATGTTCTCTATAACTTACAACTTCATCTTTTTCATCAAAAGTAAGTTCATAGACCTTTTCTGTTTCCGTATCTACAAGATACTCAATATTATCTTCTCCGCAATAAACGTACATTGTATAAAATCGTTATTCTTGTTCCTCTTCATCAATGTCATTGTCTATAAAGGTACCTTCTTCATTAATATTTTGAGCGTCTCGAATTATAGGTTTTCCCATTGCATTCTCCATGAGTTTAAAGATGGATTCTTTTCGATCATCTATAAAGTCGTAGAATCTATCCGAACGAACTAATTCGGGATTAATAACGTGCGTACGTAAAAGATTATCAATATCTTCCGAGGAAATCTTTGCCTTCTTTTCCAAACGTAGAAGATATTTACTAGGTGCCTCTCCTCCAACGAAGATATTTGTTCCTTTTGAAAGTGGTGTTTTATTTATTATTGTGTCGTAATCGCTCTTAGGGATTTTATTATTTTCACACCAAAGCCGCGGGAATATATGGTGAATATCTATCGACTTTTGGAAATAGGTATCCATTTCTATTTTCGATCCAGTCAGCCAATCTGTTGTATTTTCTCCCATTAATAATGCGTATATTCCCTTATATGCTGCGCTATTGCGCGTTCTTAATGTTTGTAAACGAGAAGGAGAAAATACAGCATCATATATTGTTTGTGGTTCTTTGTCATCATTAAGAATCCAAGCGACTACTTGCTGAATGTCTAACGCATATCTTGTTTCGTTAGCAGATCCATATAACTCTCCAAAAACGCCACACCAGAACCAACGCATTAACTTATTCTTATTCCCAATATTATCAATTTCTTTTCCCAATACAGCTATTATTGCCGACATTGGAATTAATTGCGAAGAATATGGCAAATCACGTGCAGTAAAAATGTGATTACTTGTTAGAAGTTCTGCTGCTTTTATGAAGCCATCTACAATCTCTTGTCGTGAATCCTCATATTCCTCTACTTTCAATTCTAACATACTTTTCCTTTTGGCACTAACTGCAGGAATCTTTTCTGTCTCATTATTTATTTGTATAGCATTTTGCTTCTTCTTATAAGTAGAGAGCAAAGTCACCGCCTGAATCAAATCGGTATTGCATGTGTTTTTAAGTACCTTGTAATTATTAAATAATGTATGTATATTTTCCCAGTCTTTTTTTAGATCAAATCCACTTGCTGCATAAGTTGCCGTCAATAGTTCAAAGACCGTTAATGAGACACCTCCAGTATTAACTTTCTCAAATACTTGGCACACGGCTTCCTTGCTATTTTCCTTTTTCATAACGATTACAGGCACACTATAATGGCTATAATTGTTAATCACATACCGCTCAAATTGACTTAAGAATCTCAATTTCGAGGTGTCATAATTCCAGTATTCTTCAAAACGCCATCTCCATTCACTAAATTCATCTATCATGCAAACAGGAAACATCATATTTTCAAACTCTTTCTCCTGAGAACTCAAATCACATATAATATCATGTCCTATATTCTGAGTGGCAATTTTATTTTCATTAATAGAAAAAATAGCCTCTTCTAAATCCAAATCTGGATTCAAAGCCTTTTGCATATCAATATAATACCAACGCTTAATTTCATAGCCTTTGGAATTCCTCGTTTTAACAACATTGTTTGAAACTATTGTCTGGTATAAACTTGTTAAACGTTGCTGACCATCTAAAATTAAATACTCAGGCTTTACATCATTAGAGATATTTACCCCCTCTACGGGCTTGGTCTTAAAGGATGTATTTTTACCTGTTTCAAGAAGAGTAACAACACTAATAGGAAAAGATTTAATAACAGATGCTATTAATCCTTTAATACGATTATCATCCCACACCCATCCTCTTTGAAAATCTGGGAGTTGAATTTTTCCAACTTTAATATCGGATAATAAATCTGCTAATGGCTTCTTAGTGGTGTCAAATGTTTCCATATAAATATTGATTGAGTATTTTTCAAATTGATTAAGTTTTTAAAAATTATCCCAGTCTATTACCCTCGCAAAATCATGGTAATTGATTGACTGAATGTGTGGTAAAATAATGTCATTTAGTGACATTTTTAGATTTGGGACTTCGTCAAACCAAACCATAGCTAAATGGCTATTATGATTTTTGTCTTGGATAGAAAGATTGTAACAATATGGTTTTAGCACATCATTGGGTTGCAGTGCTTGCGTTTCTGTTTTATATTCTGCTAAATACATCTTTTCCCTTTCTTTTTCTCTTTCCTCCCAATGTCGCGGCATATTCACCTGATCTTCTGTTATCAATTGATCTTTTGTTAAATGGAAATAAAAACCTTTCTCTTTTGCTTTTGCTAACAAATCACATATTTTGCTAATAGAAGCACTACGGCACGAACCTTCTAAACCGCCGGAATAAGTGCCGGATATCTTAAAAGAGAGTACTTCTACATCTTTCTCATCTGGAAAATCAACGAATATGTGTTTGTATTCCATCATTCTTTTCCTTATTTATTTGTGTATTCAATATATTATACCCTTTAATTCTTCTGGTTTATCAAATTCACTACCACTTTAACCATAGTGTCTTTTTCTTCGGTGCGGCTTTCGGCGATCATGAGAGTTAAGGCGACAAGTGTATTGTCCGCCAGGCGCTTGGTGCCATCCTCACGATAGAGGATACCGTTGTTGTTCAAGAACCACAGGAACAACGTAGCCGCAATACGTTTGTTGCCATCCGAGAAAGAGTGATTCTTAGTGACCAAATACAACAACATTGCAGCTTTTTCCTCGACGCTCGGATAGAGGTCCTTGCCGCCAAAGGTCTGATAAATTTGGCCAATACTGCTTTTGAACGAATCATCTTTTTCATTGCCAAACAAAGTACTGCCGCCGAACTTCTCTCGCAATGCGCCAATCGTTTGCATGGCATTCTCGTAGGTAGCATGAAAGCGTTCTTCGGGCGTTGTCTCTTTGACGGTCAGGCGCTCGTAATCATAATTGTCGAGCGTGTCAAGCGCGTATGTGTAATCCAATACGACATCGAAGATAGCCTGCGTCTCGTCTGCACTCTCAACCGCTTTGCTTTGTACCGTTCGTCCGACAATCTGAACGAGTTGTCGCAAATCCGACAACTGCTCACGGCGGAGTTTTTCGTTGATGGCATAGCCTTTGATTATAAATTCCTTAAGTATCTTCGTTGACCATTGGCGGAAGGCTATAGCACGCTTGGAGTTAACTCGGTAGCCAATAGAGAGAATCATATCCAAGTTGTAATAATCAACTGTATCTAATACCGTTCCGCGAAAACCTCTATTCACGACTGTTTCCATTTTGGAAACTGTCATATCCGGAATTAATTCTCCTTGGTTAAAGATGTTTGATATGTGTTTCGAAATGGCAGCTTTTTTCACTCCGAACAAATCAGCCATTTGTTTTTGCGTCAGCCAGACGGTTTCGTTCTCCATGCGCACATCGAGTTGTACCGTGTTGTCCTCTGCACGATAGATGATTATCTCGCCTCTATTTTCTATGTTACTCTCGCTCATTGTTTAATCTGTCCAGTATATTCACCCACTTTGCTTTCATTAACTACCTTTCTGTATTATTCCCTATTTATCTTGAATAGCCTTCGATACGGAATATCTTGCTATAAACAAGTCGTTCCTCACCACCATTGGTAGGTCGGAACCACAATTCAGTACGCGCAGCATAGTAATCCTCCCAAGATCCTTCATTTATAACAATAGCCTCCCTCATATCCTCCGACCACGAACTATTTTCTTTCATTTGATAGATGATAGCTGTATCAGAAGGGAGAATATGGATGTTAGACCTATTTTTTACAACTTTCTCCGATAAGGGGAGATTAGTCGTTGCTTCATACATTTTCAAATAAATATCTCCTTCTTCGTCCATCGGAGGTAAATATACCATATAGCGATAAACTCCATGTTCTCCTGTGAGTAGGAACTTACGTTCAGTTATTACACTATCCCATTCTTGCTGAGTGCGGTTGTGAGAATACCACCCTTTTTCAACAATAGTTTCTTCATATTCCATTCCTTCCGGAATAGGATGACGCTTTCCAAAATTATCAAATGCACCTTCTCCCATGCCTGCAAACAAAGATACAATAAATGTATATATTATCAACAACACCCCTATCCCCACGATTCTTCCGGCATTGCGATATTGTTTCTTTATAATGGCAACAATAAGGGTTGCAATAATCAGAAGCGCAAAAATGAGTGCTGCGCCAAGCACTATGCTCCCTAAAATGACATCCAAATTATGTTCCCAAATTCTAAAGAATGCAACAGGACAAAGCATTGCCATGGACACTCCGTAAGCGACAACCCAATAAGGGAACAGGTGTATAAATTTATTCCCGTCGGAATTTGCTTTTATTTGAATACACCAAACTCCTGCTCCAATGAGAAGAAGGATAAGAATGATAATAAATCCTAACATATTTCTATTTATTTTACGATAATTGTTTCAGTTGGTCAGATGTATTTGCGGACTACTTCGTGGTCGTCGAAGTGGTGCTTGACGCCCTTGATTATCTGATAATCTTCGTGTCCTTTGCCGGCAACAAGGATGACATCGCCTTTCTGCGCGAGCGTGCAAGCCGTCTGTATAGCCGCAGCACGATCTTCGATAACAAGCGTAGAACGGAGTTCGTCTTCGGTCAAGCCATCGGTCATATCCTTGAGGATATCTGCAGGTTCTTCGTCACGCGGGTTGTCGCTGGTAAGGATGAGTTGCTGGCTGCCGCGTTTGGCAATCTGCGCCATCATCGGGCGTTTGCCTTTGTCGCGATTACCGCCACAGCCGACAACGGTAATCAGCTTTGCTGTTTGAGAGTTTGAGGGTTTGAGGGTTTGATTGTGGAGTATCTCATTGATTGTGCTGATAACATTCTCGACAGCATCGGGCGTATGGGCATAATCGATGATAGCCGTCCAACCTTTGGGCGAATGGATTGTTTCGAATCGTCCGTTAACAGGTTTGAGAGCACTGAGGATACGCAACACCTCTGTTTTCTCGAAGCCAAGGCAGAGCGCGGCACTATAGATACAAAGCAGATTGCTGACGTTGAAACGTCCGACAAGCGGAACAAAGACTTCTTGTCCGTCAATGCTGAGTAACATACCGTCGAAACCTTCCTCGAGAATCTTGCCTCGATGGTCAGCCATGGATTGAGTAGAATATGTAAAGACTTTGGCACGTGTGTTCTGCGTCATGACGAGTCCGTTCTTGTCGTCGGCATTCGTTACAGCAAAAGCCTCTTTGCGCAAACCGTCGAAGAGACGTTTCTTGGTGTCGCGGTAGTTATCGAAGGTCTTGTGGTAATCGATATGATCGCGCGTGAGGTTGGTGAACATGGCACCAGCGAACTGCAATCCGGCAATACGCTCCTGTGCAATACTGTGGCTGCTGACTTCCATGAAAGCGTACCGGCATCCGGCTTCCACCATTTGTGCGAGCAAGGCATTGAGTGCAAGCGCATCAGGCGTAGTATGAGTAGAAGGATAGGCAGTACCATCCACATAATAGACAACCGTAGAGATCAATCCGGCTTTGTATCCCATCGCGCGAACCATCTCATACAGCAGCGTGGCGATAGTCGTTTTGCCGTTGGTACCGGTGACGCCGACAAGTGTGAGTTTCTCGCTCGGACGTCCGTACCACTGATGCGCCAGCAGACCGAGTGCCTGCTCAGAATTCTTGACCAAGACGTAAGTTACTCCATCTTTCGTATCGGCGAGGTACTGACTATTGTCCAGGACAATGACAGAAGCACCTTTTTCCACGCAAGACGGAATGAACGTGTGTCCGTCAACTGCAGTACCTGCCTGCGCTACAAACAAATCTCCAGCTTCGACCTTGCGCGAGTCGAACTGAATAGCGTGTACATTGACATCGGTTTTGCCGATAACCTGTAGAGGTTCAATGGCTTGAATGAGTTCAGAAAGTATCATTGTTGCATTAATTTTTCCGGTGCTACCGTTGGTTATTTATTCATCTGATATACGAGCGAATCGCCCTGAATGACATAGTGTCCGGCATAGACGATAGTGCGCTCGGCAATCTGGCGGACGACATTACCACAATCGTAACCTGCATCGTAAGCCGGATAGTTAAGCGGATGTTCTACCATACAAATACACGTGTACTGCGGTTTTTCTTCAGGAAAATATCCGACGAAAGTTATTCGGTGTTCTCGCGACTGGTAACGTCCGTTACGAAAGAGTTGTGCCGTACCGGTCTTACCGGCAATATGCACTCGTTTGGATTGCGCCTTGTAATCAACCACTCTTCCCGCCCACGAACGAACGGAAGCAGTACCTATATTGTTGTCCCACACTACGTCGTGCAGGCTGACTTTGACATCCTCGAGCGTGCTACGCCGGCACATACTGCTCTTGAGCGTCTCGGTGCCGAAAGAACGGATAACCTTGTCGTCATCCATCACTTTTTCCACCAGATACGGACGGATCATTTTTCCGTCGTTGGCAATTCCGTTGTAGAACGTGAGAATCTGCATCGGCGTAAGTTCGACCGAGTAGCCATACGCCATACGCGACAAGGTTACAGCATCGTTCGGCACGTCAATGCGCGGTTTCTGTGCACCGGGGATCTCGCTATACATACTGTCACGCAGTCCCATGCTTTGCAGTTTGTCAACGAACTTCGAGGCTTTCTTGTCATAACTCTTCAGGATCATCTTGGCAAACGCAATGTTCGATGACGCCGCCAGTGCGCTACGCAAGGTATAGACTGTATCCTTGGCGTGCGCATCCGTATGCTTGGCGTCAAGGTATTTCCATCCGCCCTTATACACCTCAAACGTATCGGTGAGTTCGACTTTTCCGTCATCGAGTGCCGCCATCATGGCAATGGTTTTGAATGTTGATCCGGGTTCGACACGCGTAACGGCGTGATTGGCACGCTCGTTGTATGTGCCATCGCTACTGCGGTCAAGGTTGCAGATGGCGCGGATCTTGCCGGATTGCGTCTCCATCAGAATACAGCAGCCCCAGTCGGCTTGTGTACGTTCAAGGCAACCGCGCAAGGCTGTTTCGGTTATGTCCAGCAAGTTGGCGTCGAGTGTGGTAACAAGATCATAACCGTTCACCGCCTCGCGGATTGGCACATTTTCCCACTTGCCGCCAATACGTTCGCGCAGAGCCATGCCGTCAATACCGTGCAGGTCGGATTCGAAGGTTTTCTCCAAACCTGTGTTGCCTTTGCCATTGGCAAGAATAGAACCTATAGTACGCGAGGCGAGCGAGCCGAAGGGTTTTTTGCGTTGCGGCGATTCGTCGAACTGAATGCCGGACTTGTAGTAACCACGGCGGAACAAAGGCAACTGCTCAATCTCGCGCTTCTGGATATACGATATTCGATGCGGACAAAGTTTAAGGTAACTACCATTCTCTCGCTGCTGACCGCTGGCGGTTTTGCCGTTGCGCTTGTTGAACGAACGGGTAATCATATTCTTGTATTCCACCGCAGATTTCTCCGGCATAATACGGGCGAGGCCAATGGAGATGCTGTCTATATATCTGTGGAACAACGTATCACCGCCCTGATGAAGCGCAGGAACACGCGTATCCATATAAACGTAGTATCCGGGAATACTGCTGGCGAGCAAACGTCCTTCGGCATCAAGGATATTTCCGCGTTGCGACGCCAAAACGGTTGCATTGGGTTTTTGCGTATCCACAATCTGCATCCATTTGTCACGTTCAAACCATTGAATGCGAATAATATGCGCCAGCACAGCGATGAAACCTGCTGCGATGAACAGGAACACAATAGCAAAGCGGTATATGGCATTTTGGCGATCGTCGGGCATACGGAAATTACAATTTAGTCATTTATCATTTGTTCATTTGATGACGATTACGGGAGTGTTGGCCTCACGGAGTTTGCTGCCGTTCTCCTTCAGTTGTCGCGAAACAGCAGACTGACGGGTACTGCTGACAAGTTCGGAACTGATAGTCAGTTCTTCGTTGCGGGCATCGTGCAGTTCTTTCTTGAGTGCACCGATTCGTACATATTGCCATTCGGAAATAAATCCCATCAGGATACCGGCGAAGACAAACACGCCAATCAGCGCCAGCAACTTGTAGTGTTTGGCTACACGTTGTGTGCTAAATATATCTCCGTTCAGAATCTTTTGCAGCGAACTCAGTCGTTTATCCATAAATCAGTTTTCTTTCAATTTTCAGTTTTCAATTTTCTCAGCGACACGCAGTTTGGCAGAGCGTGCTCTCGGATTGTTTGCCACTTCTTCGGGCGAGGCAGTACGTCCTTTTTCTATCACTCGGAAAGGCGTAAGCGGATTGCCGTAGAAATCTTTTTCTATCATACCTTCCGTGTTACCGGAACGCATGAAATTTTTGACTATACGGTCTTCGAGCGAGTGGTAAGTTAGTATAACCAATCGTCCGCCGGGTGCGAGCAGTTGTGTTGCCGATTGCAACAGTTCGCGCAGTGCGCCCAGTTCGTCGTTGACTTCAATCCGCAATGCCTGAAACAACCGTGCATAATCCTGCTTATCCTTCAGCCGGATACTATCTTGCAGTTGTTGCGTGGTTTGTATGGCTTGTGCGGAACGCTTGACGGCAATCTGATGAGCAATGGCACGCGACTCACGGAACTCGCCGTACAAGTACAACACGCGCGCCAGTTCTTCCTCGGAATAATTATTGACCACCTCCGCTGCCGAAAGAGTCTGACGAGCATTCATGCGCATATCCAACGGTGCATCATAGCGGAACGAAAATCCCCGTTCGGCAGCATCAAAGTGGTGAAAACTCACGCCCAAATCCGCCAATATACCGTCCACCTGCTGCACACCGTAATAGTCCATGAAGTTAGCCATATAGCGGAAGTTACTCCGCACGAACGTAAACCGCCGGTCATCAATTCGGTTGGCGTAAGCATCCATATCCTGATCTATACCGAAGAGCCGCGACTGTTCACCCATACGCTCAATGATACCACGGCTATGTCCGCCGCCACCAAAAGTGGCATCAACGAAGATCTGCGGTTTGTTCTTGTCAATGCACAAACTATCCAGCACCTCGCTCAGCATTGCAGGAATATGATACACGGTTTCTTCCATCAGTTACACATTCTATACTTTGAACTGCAACGCATGATGGATGCAATGCACCTCACACGGTCCCATCACATTTTGTAATATTCCATCTGCCTCGAACATCAAGTGTTCTTCCGTCTCCATACGGATATCTTTGCCTTTGTAAGCGTGTATGAACGGCAGTTCGGTCAGTTTGCCGTTGAACAGGTTAGGAATAGCCTTGATAACCTGTATCAGTGTAGGTTTGCACACAAACATCGCATGGAAGATACCGTCTTGCGGATCGGCATCGGGATTCTGACGTATACCACCACCGGAGAACGGACCGTTACCCACGTTCATTGTGAACAATGGTTCATCCACAATCACCTCACCATCGACAATCAGTTGCATCGGAATGGGCTTCTGCTGAACGATAGCACCGAACAAACCGAACAGATAATTCACGTGGTGCGAACCGAGGTAATACTTCAGTTTCTCGGCTTTCTGGCAGCAGAGCGGATCAACGCCGAAACCTACGGAATTAATGAAATACCGGTGGTGCTCAATATGATTCCGCCAATACGTTACGCAACCCACATCCAGCGGATGTCCCTCGCCTGAAAGAAATCGCTCAATGGATTTCTTGTAATCCTTGGTCAGATTCCAGTAACGTCCCCAGTCGTTACCTGTGCCGCGTGGCATCAGGCCAAGTTGAATCTTTCTGCGCTGTTCGGCAGAAATCTTGGCACGCATTATACCGTTCAGCACCTCAGACAGAGTGCCGTCACCGCCAAGCACAAGAATCTCGTCACAGTGGAAATCCTCCACCAGTTCGCGCGCCAACTCCGTAGCATGCGCAGCATACTTGGTTACGCGGAACTCATAAGCGATCTTGCGTTCGCGCAACAGATTCCACAGGTACATGCGCTGCATGCGATACGCACGTTTGCCTGACTTAGGATTGATTATTACTCCTAACATTAGTCTTACATTTAATTGTCATCATTCAATTGCCAGTTGCATAGCAAACCGCTCTGCTTCGCCCAGTTGGTCAATCTTTCCCACATCCATCATCTTATATTGCTGCGGCACATAAGCACGAATCACTCCGGCTTGCCGCGATACAATCGACAAATATGTATCAATGAGCGAAAATTTCTCGCCCTTTTCAGTCCGCGTCTGCTGCAGTTCAGCGAAGAATGAGGGTTCAACAATCTGCATACCGGAAAACGCCAACATTTTCATATTACCGATTTCCGATGCGTTATCTCTCAACACTTCGGGTTTCACTTCTCCGGTATTCTTGTTCGTCCAACCGCACAATTCTCCGTTCCTGTCAAACAGCAAATAGCGTTGCGTCTCGCGCTCGGAAACCACAACGGTCGCCAACAACTTCGGGCTATTCACATGCGCTGCTATAAGGTCAACGAGGTTGATGTTCGACAATATATCCACATTGCACACCAGCACCGGCTCTGTCTGAATGTTTCCGTTGTCAAAGGCATACAGCAGTCCTCCGCCTGTCTCTAACAACTGCCCGCGCTCGTCGCTGATTCTTACGTTGCAACCGAAACTGTTATTAACTTGCAGATAATCGATAATCTGCTCTCCGAAATGGTGAACATTCACCACTATATCGGTTATTCCTACGGCTTTGAGTTTCTCTATCTGCCACTGCAGCAAAGTTTTGCCCGCCAACGGCAACAGCGCCTTCGGTTTTGTATCGGTGAACGGTTTGAGCCGTGTGCCCAACCCTGCTGCAAAAATCATCGCTTTCATTGCTTTCAACCTCTTGCTAATCGACCGTCAGTTTTTTCTCAATATTCTGTTCCCGGTGAATCAACCGAACTTCCACACCGAACTTCTGATGGATATGCTCTGCCATCTTTTCCGCAGCATATACCGAACGGTGCTGTCCGCCTGTACAACCGAAACTGACCATCAGACTGGTGAAACCGCGGTCTTTGTACCGTTTAACGCTTGCATCAACAAGCCGGTATGCTGCGTCCAAGAAAGGAAAAATCTCACCATCCTCTTCCAGGAACTTTATCACCGGCTCATCCATTCCGGTAAAATGGGTATAGCGCTCGTACTTGCCGGGATTGTTCACGGCGCGGCAGTCAAACACGAATCCGCCACCGTTGCCGCTATCATCAGCAGGAATACCTTTCTTGAACGAGAATGAATACACCTTCACCACCAGCGGCTTGCGCACGCTTACCTCCTTGAACTGTTTCATCTCCGTCATCTCGTGCAGTACCTCTATTAGATACGGATAATCGTCCGCTGCATCTTTCAGCAAACGGCGAAGATTCTCGATAGCAAACGGAATAGATTGCAGGAAGTGTGGTTTCTTCTCAAAGTACCCGCGGAAACCGTATGCACCCAGCACCTGCATCGTACGGAAAAGAACGAAATGGCGTAACGTTGCGTAGAACGACTGCTTGTCAACCTCCATAAATTTGCCCAACTCGTCCAGGTATTCCTCTATCAGTTCGCCACGCAACTCGTCATGGAAGTTCGCTTTCGCCTGCCACAGGAACGATGCTACATCGTAATACACTGGACCGCGTCTGCCGCCTTGGAAATCAATAAAGTATGGCACCATTTCACCTTCGCGCTCAACTACCATTACATTTCTGCTTTGGAAGTCACGGTACATGAACGCATTCATCTGCTTCTGTTGCAGCAGGATATACGCCATACGCTCAAAGTCATTCTCAAGACGGTCTTCCTGGAACTCCAGACCAGTAGCCTTCAGAAAACAGTACTTGAAATAGTTCAGGTCCCAGCGGATACTTCTCAGATTGAACTCGGGCTGCGGATAGCACACATTGAAGTCAAAATCCTCTGCACCTTTTACCTGAAAACGCGCCAACGCACGGATTGTCTTGCGCAACATTGCCTTCTCGCTCTCGCAGAACACCCCCGTCTTCCGGCCATCACTTATGTAGTCAAACAGCAAGGTGTTGCCCAGATCCTCCTGCACATACGCCATCTCATCCTCGCTTACAGCCAGTACGCGAGGGACATTCAGTCCCAGATTAGAGAAATGAGCTGCCATCACAAGAAACGCATGATTCTCGTCATGCGATGTACCCTCCACACCTATCAGCGAAACGGATTTGTCCTCGCTGATTAGGCGGTAGTAACGGCGGTTACTGCCTGATGCGGTCAACGCAATCTGTTCGCCGACAGACTTGCCTGTAACCTGTATGAATAGTTCTGAAAGTTGCATTAAATATTCGTACGATATTATTAAAAATAATACAATTCACAAAATCGCACGCAAAGATACAAAAAAAAAATGATATATGCAAATTTTTCTGCACAAAAAACGTGCAGGATAATCGGGGGCATTTCAATGTTTTGTCAAGGTTATATCAGAGTACCTTCCTTCTTAGCCGGCTGACACGATATTACTGATACACCACGCAGATACCTACGTGAGAAAAATTGTCTATACTGCGGAACATGCCATACGGACAGTTGCCATGGTACGCACGCACTCCCATAGCGACGCGCGAAAAATATCCGTCATAGTGCGGCATATTGTACCTTGCGCCAACAAAAACACTATAGGTAAAACAACGCGGATCAGCCGCAGCTTCGCGAGGCGTCAGAGCATGAGACGTTTCCGTCAACGAATAGCCGTAACGTGCACGATTACGTATCTCAGCAGAAACTATTGCCTGAAAACCATGCTTGCTGCAAGACGACTGGTACTGATATTGCAACCACACCTCAAACGGCAAACCGCTCGGACCATAACGCTCCGGTATTCCTATTTTATTCGAATGAACGGGCTGATTGGAGGCTATATTGTTGACATCACCGTCACGGCTGTCAAGCCAGTACCAACCTTCCTTCGGATTCAGCAATATCAATCCGCCCATACGGAAGGTGTGTGTTGCGGCATAACGATCTTCGGGTTCGTTGAGCGTTACATTCAACTCGGCATAGTTGTAACTCACATTCACACGGCGAAGTGCATAACCCATGTCTGCGCGCTGAAGAACCATCTCGTCACCGATATGGGTGGACTCATGTTTGAACGGACAAAACTGAATACTATAGTTCTTGAGAAACGGTACTTTTTCCTTTCCTTGCAAACGATGAAGAAACGTAAAGGTTGGCACGGCAATTCTGTAATCGGTATTCACTACAGGGACAGTCGTTGATTCCGAAACGTCCATCCACAGACAGGCACTCGCTGTCTGCGCTACATTCAACGAGAACCGTCTCTCCTGCAGATCCATTGTCCACACACTGATTCGTGCGCCGAATACTGCAAACATCTGCATGCTATATGCAGTCGACGTTCCTCCGTAATTTGCTTCAGGCTTGCAAGACACGGCACCCATATCCACACGAAAATATTCAGGGTGCTCATCCGCATAGAGCGAGTGGGCATACGGTACATACTGAAACCATTTGCCTGCCCTATATGCCACCGAGTCCGGCAACAAATCGGCTGCAGAACAAATACATGACAACAGCAAAAATAAAACAAATATAATTACTGACTTCCTCATAAAGCGCTTGTTTATACATTAAACTTCTAATTATTCTAACTTAGTTCACAACAATTTGACTTGGATCTCAAATACTCAGCAAGATACTCTTGCTCGGGTTGCCCGGGCGTGGGGTGCCACTCCACCTTATTCATTACCCCCAAAGCATACATATCCATAACCGACGAATATCCAGAGCGACACACAATCAGTTTAGCACCAAGCAGATATGCAGCAGTGTGCTTATCGTCAAGCCAAGGTATAATAGTAATATTTCGATGCTTTATCACGGTAGGAGGACTTTGAATCTTGCCACGCACTACAAGAACGGTCTCATCGGAATTTTCATAGCGATTGAATATTTCGTTTTCGAGAATTGTACGTTGCGGTTCCAACCCTGACAGTATCGCCACTACTGAATACGTTGTATCCGGTTTGTAATCCTTACCTGTGAATCGTGATAAAGGACCGATATATTCAGAATTTTTCGGCAACACTTCAGGATGCGACAATCGGCCTCCCAAACCTTGGCTGTTATCTTTTCCGCATGCATTATCAGGAATCCAACATATGTCAAATTTGCTAATAATTTTCCGATGCAACCGTGCAACTATCGGTTCGAGCCACCGCCATGGTCGGGGTAAGGCTACTACCAGTTGGTGAGTCATATAGACACACCGCGTTTTGCTGGAATACAGACCAAAGCGATTATCCGAAATCACCTCATCTATCTGTTCGTAACGTAAGTAATCTGCAAGCATCTTATGGTCGCTAACCGCTGACCTGACAATCTTCGGCAACGACCTAACAATCGCCCACACTTGGCGCTTTCCCTTTCCGTAGCGCAAATTCAAAGGAGCCAAAAGCAGAACAGCCAAATCAGGGAAGTGTTTACGCAGCAATATCAGCGACTCACCGTCACCGCCCAAAACAACCTCATGTCCGTCTGACTGCAACCGCTCTATTAGCGGAATACAACGGGATGAGTGACCTAATCCCCAATTGAGCGGTGCTACCAAAATTCGCATGATTTGACTGATTAGCGATTACTACCTTCAATCTCTGAACACTATTCACTTATTTCTGCATCAGGCAGACACCTGAACAAGAAAGCCCTCATCTATCAGCGGTTGAGCAATCTGATCCATCCGCTCACGGGAGATTTTCTCCAGCGTCTTGACGGGAGTCGCTCTGTCTATCACATAGATCATCACTTGCTTGGGGCGCAACTCGCGAACAGCCTTGTACCACGCTGCCAGTTCTTCCCCCGTTGTATTATCCACGACACTTCCGTCTGGCAGTACCCCGCGCAAGAAGCAGGTCTGCAACGTAAAATCACCGTCAAATACCTGCAATTTGCCGATTATATCGTCAACAGTCAACGCAGTATTCACCGGTGCATCTATAGCTCGCATCGTGGCGGTTATTCCTGAATCAAGCTTAAGGATGCGGTTGTCGCAAAACCTGAGGGCGCGCACTACATCTTCACGGCCAAGCTGGGTGGAGTTGGACAGCACCGAGACCTTGGCATTCGGGCAATACGCATCACGCAGTGCACATGTATCCTCAATGATTCCTTCAAAATCCGGGTGCATAGTCGGCTCGCCATTGCCGCTGAACGTTATTACATCAGGCGTCACATTGTCGACCTGCAATTGCTGCAACTTGGCGGACAATGCACGACTCACCTCCACACGAGTAGGAAGCACGGGGTGAGGATACGGGTGATTGAATCCACACTCACAATATATGCAGTTGAACGAACACAACTTGCCGTCAACAGGCATTAAGTTCACGCCAAGCGACACTCCCAACCGGCGGGAATGGATAGGACCATATACGATTTCCGAAAACAGCATAACTACTAAATTTTGCACTAAGCCGACACAAAGATAGTGAAAAATTTGCAAATATGCAAAATTTTATGTATCTTTGTAGTCGAAATACTGAAATCTATCTAATATCTTATAGCAACACTATGCAAATTTATAAAGCAAATATCCTCTTTACAAAAGAGCGCGACAAATTCGAGGTTATTCCCAACGGATATATTGCCGTTGAAAAGGGCAGGGTTATAGATGTTTATGAGCAGTTACCCTCTTCGCTTGCCTCACAGCCGGTAACCGATTTAGGCGACAAGTTACTTATCCCTGCTATGAACGACATGCACGTTCATGCTCCGCAATACCGCAATCAGGGTATTGCTATGGATCTGGAGTTGCTGCCATGGCTGCAAAATTACACGTTCCCCGAAGAAAGCAAATACAGCGACACCCGTTACGCCGAACGAATGTACAGGCGTTTTGTGCGCGATCTGTGGCGTGTCGGCACCATGCGCACCGTGGCTTTCGCCACTGTCCATCGCGACAGCACACGATTGCTAATGAACCTGTTCCTTGAAGCAGGCATGGGCGCCCGCGTAGGCAAGGTGGATATGAACCGCAACTGCCCGAAAGCACTCTGCGAGAGTGTGGAAGAAGCTGTCAGCGACAATGAGACACTGATTGCCGAATATGCCAAACCGAATGCCTTGGTCAGCCCAATCATCACACCGCGATTTGTTCCCTCATGCACTCCTGAACTACTGCAAGCATGCGGTGATTTGGCACGCAAATACAACCTACCCGTACAATCGCACTTAAGTGAGAATCGCAACGAAATAGCCTGGGTGAAAGAGTTGGAACCCGAGAGCCGCCATTATGGCGATGCATACCGCCGTTACGGTCTGTTCGGCGATACACCCACCATCATGGCACACTGTGTGTGGACAGATGGTGACGAACTGCGCATAATGCGCGAGAAACAAGTCATGGTAGCCCACTGCCCCACCAGCAATCTCAATCTCGCATCAGGCATGGCACCGATACGCGTATTCCTCAACGAAGGCGTACCGGTAGGTCTGGGCAGCGACATAAGTGGCGGGCATGACTTGAGTATATTCAAAATGATGGTTTATGCTATCCAGGTCAGCAAGATGCGTTACTGCCAGGATAAATCCCTGCCTTTCCTCACACTGCCTGAAGCATTCTGGATTGCCACCAAGTCTGCAGGACAGTTCTTTGGTAAAGTCGGCAGTTTTGAACCCGGCTACGAGTTTGATGCACTTGTGATAAATGACAGCGAACTTAATCACGACAATTATAGTCTGTTGCACCGCTTGGAGCGATTCATCTATTTGGGCGACGATCGTCATATCACCCACCGATTCTGTCGCGGACAACTGATTGCCGAACCGAAGATTTAACGCCGCTAGGCAAACGCACGTACAATATCAGAGGCACCCTTTCGGATGCCTCTTCGTTTATAATAAACGCTCACGTGTTATCTCAAATAGTAGGATACAGTCGTTACGACACGCACATGCTTGATCCAGGGCTGGTAGCTGTCGCTCTCGATGGTGAATTGTCCCTGATTGGCTTGCTGGATACTACCCAAGCGGCATTGTGCATCCTCGGCAAACTTCTGTGCCACCGCACGTGCGTTCTGGGTGGCTTCCTGTACCATACTCGGCTTAAGTTCCGGCAGACCGTTGTACTGGAAATCGGTATTCCACCCGTATGATTGGAGGATAACACCTTTTTTCAGCAACTCGCTCTGGCAACCAAGATTGGCTATCACACGCTCCACATCCGAAGTAGAAATAACCAAAGATGTGCGCAATGTATAGTGGTACTCGGGTTTCCGCTCATAGTAACCCGACCAGTTATCGTCAATCGACACATTACCGCGCGTCATGTCGCTTTCCTTGAATCCGCGATCCATGAAGAACGCACGAGCCGTCTTCTCGATAGCTGCCAGATCACTGTACAACGAGCTGATGTCATTGCCGCGAACGCCAAACTCCAGCGGCCAAACTACATAATCCGCCTGCACGTCACGAGTGGACAGACCTTTGACAAGAACCGCACGATCCTTGGAGGCAATCTGATGAATGCCACAGTACACAAACAATCCTGCTACTGCCAAACCGAGAGACAGGATAAATGCTGATACAACTTGCTTATTCATATCTTTTTAAATTTTGGTTGAAACAAATATGTTTATTGGTTAGTTATACTTATCGAACCATCACGCCCATGATGCTGAAGCGAGTGCCGTCAGGTCGGACAATATAGAGATGTCCGTCCAGCACGATCTTTGTTGCTACAGGAGTGCCGCTTCCCTGATAGTCAATCGCAGTCTGCAACTCATCACAGGTAGCGGTTACTTTCAGGTTCTTTACCTCCCATGTAGGATTATTCGTTGCGTTCGCCGGCACGCTATACTTGAAAGCGAACGCTGTATTTGCTCCCACAGCCTCCAGCGGCACATCAACAGCGGTACTTACAAACGTCCAGTTGTTGCCAGCCGGGTAAGTCGGGATAGTCAGTTGCGTCCATTCAGACTCTTCGACTGATACAAAATCCTTGGTAACCCACAGAGTCTGCTCAGATGTCATGTTATTGGCATTATTGACAGTATGCTCAAATTCAAGTTTGACGGTTGAAGCCTGTGACAAATCGTATGCAGGTGTTATCAACCAGTCTTCACCGCCTCTGTCCTTACAGGTAGCACCGTAATCGCTCTGGTAACGCCAGTAATACTGCCCGCTGACGTTCACGGTCTTCATTTCACCCAACCCTGCGCCACCTATAGGCAAATAACTGACTGCCAACGATTCGCATTCTGTCGAGAGAGTTGACGACAGATTGATACCTACCATATACGGGTCATGGTCGGAATAGCGATGGTCCACATTGTAACTTGCGTCCTCTCCGCACTTTGTAGAGATATGGAAGATACCGGCACCCGTTATCTGATTAGCCATACTCGCGTTGGCATACACGTGGTCGATCAGTTCACCTCCGTTGTAGCAGTGTGAATAGGCGGTTGTGTTATATGCCAGTAATTGCTCGGTATAACCTGCTTGCTCAATTATATTCAGCGGATCTTCGCCAACCTCGCAGTTCAGGTCGCCCATAATCAGAATATCCTTATCCAGAGCCTTGGAGGGAAGGTTTGTTATCAACTGTGTGGCATTGGTCACACGAATCGAGTTACCTTGGTCTTCGGCACTGCCTGCCTTGGATTTGAAATGGTTCATCGATAGAGTGAACCGCTCGCCGGAACTCAATTCCTCAAACGTCTGAATACGCATTGTGTTTCTGTAATAGTTACCGGAATAGGCAGGTACGTTGCTACCGACGGGTTTCACTTTGTCTTTTCGGTACACAAAGCCCGACTTTAGATTATTGTCGTACGAATCCCAGGCAACGTCTATATCATCAACTACGTAGGCATAATGGGTTGTTTGGCTCTGTTTGTTCAGGCTGTCAACCAATTGGCGAAGGATAATATCCTGCGCCTCCAGTTCGCAGAATCCGTAAACATCGGCATCCATCCATAGCATCGAATTGACAATCTTGTGCGTCTTTTCCGCAAATTCCTCCGGCGTATAGTCACCGCGGCCTATATTGTAATTGAAATAGTAGTTCAATAAATTTTGCGCACAGACCTTCAGGCGTCCGTCACCAATATTCGGCAGCGGTACAGGCGGTGCACTCACTCCGGCACAGATGGTGGAGATACGCAGGTTCTTAATCTCCCATGTGCCGTTGGTGGTCTCGGTACTGGTGTATCTGAAGCAGAAAACAGTATGCGTTCCAACGTACGATAGGGGTACATTGACTGTAGCGTCCACAAACGTCCAATCATTATTCGTCCCATACGGAGAAATAATCAGTTGTTTCCACGTCGAAGCCGCGTAACTTCCTTTATAATCATCCGTCACCCAAAGCGTATAATCCGATTCGGGGTTGGCAGCGTATCTGTGGGTGTGTGAGAATTTGATTGTAACCTCATCAGCGCCCGACAAATCAAGTACCGGAGTGAACAGGTGTCCTTCACCGCCACCAATCTTGCGTCCCTTGGCATAGTTGTGAGAATCCCACACCCATATATCGCTTGCATCAGTGGTGATGTCACCTAACCCGCTATTCAGGTAGCTGACATTCATCGGTTGGCAATCAGCCGCACGAAGTGTTGTGACAGGAAAGATGCAAACGATTATGCTTGCAAGGGTGAGTACGTATTGTTTCATGATATATAACAATGATGAGTTATTAATCAAGTCGTCTGATAGCGGCAAGGTGATGGGTGAACTGCTGTTGCTCTTGGCCATAGATGCCGCGCTCACTGATTCGTTCAATCTTTACTCTGCCTGAGCAATGGATAACCCTTGCGTTATCCAGCAGCAGTCCGACGTGTGAAATACGTGTATCTTCTTTGCAGTTGTTTGGCTCGCAATCCTTGTCATCGGGATCAGCATGGTCAAAGAACACCAGATCACCTGCTTGCGCATCGTTCAGGCTCTTCACCTCTTTGCCACAATGCACTTGCTGTGAGGCATTGCGGGGCAGATTGAATCCAAACAGGCTCATCACGGTTTGTGCCATTCCCGAGCAATCCATTCCCAGAGCGTTCTTGCCACCCCAGAGGTACGGAGTGTTTATAAGGAACCGCGTAACCTGCATCAGATTATCCTGAGTTAGCGGCAACGGCTGTTCGGCAACAGCAGCACTGTCAATGCGGAACGTGACGCCTAACACCTCAAACATCCCTTCGTGATAGTTTGCCAGCCGCGTACCCATAGTCAGCGGGATAGTCTGCCCGTTGTTACTGCTCACAGCATAAGTCATCGGCAACATGACACGAGCCTTGCTTGCCTCCAAAGCAGTTTTGTAAGCCTCATACTCGGTATCCGCCATCGGGGTGATCATCTTGCAATCCACGTAACCTTCTTCACTGTCACTCTCGTTGCAAATTCGGTAAAACCTCGATAAAACCCCGATTATCCTGCACGTTTCGCCGAACAGGAGTTGGGTACTTTGCTCCGCGCTCTCGCGCGCGTCCGTACGCACGGGTACAATACTATGTAATACGATGGCGTGTTCCATTTGCTCTTGTCGATGAGTGATCACCACACCTCGTTGGTGTTGCCGTTAGGGTTATGCGGATAGTCAATCGTATAATGCAATCCGCGGCTCTCCTTGCGCTCCAACGCGTGACGGGTTATCAGGTAGCCGACATTGATCATGTTACGCAGTTCGCATATATCTTTTGTCGGTTTAACACGCTTGAACAAATCTTCCGTCTCCTCGTACAACAGATCCAGACGCTCCCAAGCACGACGCAGGCGCAGGTCGGAACGTACAATTCCTACATAGGTGGACATAATCTGCCCTACCTCCTTCATGTCTTGCGAGATGAGCACCTGCTCCTCGTTGGACATTGTGCCTTCGTCGTTCCAATCGGGCACTCGCTCGTTGAAGTCATATTGCTCAATCATACTCAGACTGTGTTTGGCTGCCGCATCGGCATACACTACAGCCTCTATCAGCGAGTTGCTTGCCAGACGGTTGCCACCGTGCAGTCCGGTACAACTGCACTCGCCTACTGCATACAATCTGCGGATAGTGGATTGTCCGTCCAGATCAACCTTGATACCACCGCACATATAGTGGGCACACGGTGCTACAGGGATATAATCCTTGGTTATATCCACACCTATACTCAGGCACTTGGCGTAGATGTTCGGGAAGTGATGTTTGGTCTCCTCGGGATCTTTATGGGTGACATCCAGACAAACGTGGTCTAAACCATGAATCTTCATCTCGTTGTCTATCGCACGCGCAACGATGTCACGCGGAGCAAGCGACAGACGCGGATCATACTTCTGCATAAACTCCTCACCGTTAGGCAAGCGAAGAATGCCTCCATAACCGCGCATAGCTTCCGTAATCAGATATGCAGGATGCGTCTCGCTCGGGTTATACAGTGCCGTTGGGTGGAACTGCACGAACTCCATATCTTTGATAACGCCTTTGGCACGATGTACCATAGCAATACCATCACCCGTTGCAATGTTAGGATTGGTGGTTGTGGCATACACTGCACCCGTACCGCCAGTAGCCATCAGTGTGATGCGACTCAGATACGTATCGATCTTACCCGTCTTCGGGTCAATGATATATGCTCCGTAGCACTCTTTGTCCGGCGTACGGTGTGTAACGCGCACACCCAGATGGTGTTGCGTAATGATCTCTACGGCAAAGTGATGTTCCAACACATCAATATACGGGTTATGCCGCACCGCTTCCATCAATCCGCGCTGTATCTCGGCCCCCGTATCATCTGCATGGTGCAGGATGCGGAACTCCGAGTGTCCGCCCTCACGGTGCAAGTCGTATTTGCCTTCGCTGTCTTTATCAAAATTCACACCCCACTGCACCAGCTCCTGAATCTGCTCGGGTGCACGACGCACCACTTGCTCCACGGCAGCCGGATCACTTATCCAGTCGCCTGCTACCATGGTATCGTGGATATGCTTCTCAAAGTCATCCACCAGCAGATTAGTTACTGAAGCTATGCCACCCTGTGCTTTGGCTGTATTAGCCTCGTCCAACGTAGTCTTGCAGCACAAGGCGATCTTGTACTTCTGTGTACGCGCTACCTTCAGAGCAAAACTCATTCCGGCAACGCCGCCTCCTATTATCAGGAAATCGTATTTATGTGTCATGTTACTTAAAAAAGGTAAGCCATGTATGGCTTACCCCTTATTGTTGTATGGTTGTATTAATGAATACTGGCCTCGTATGCGGCAGCGTTCATCAGTTTGTCAAGCTCACTCGGATCTGTCAAGCGGATGCGTACCATCCAGCCTTTACCATACGGATCTTCGTTCACCAATTCAGGATGAGCCTCCAGCTCTTCGTTCAACTCCAGCACCTCACCGGTGGCAGGCATATTCAGGTCGGAAACGGTCTTTACCGCCTCTACCGAACCGAACACCTCACCTTGAGCTACAACCTCGCCTAATGTAGGGATATCTACAAAGACGATCTCACCTAACTCGGATTGTGCATAATCCGTTATACCGACATACGCTTCTTCGCCTTCCACACGAATCCACTCATGCTCCGATGTGTAGCGAACTGTATCAGGAAAATTCATATTTTTATATTTTTATATTACTTATAATATTCAGTAGTATATCATCCGATATTACTTACCTTGCGTCGGACCTGAAGGAATCTGGTCACCGAGTGTTGACATAGCACAACGGAAGCCGATAGTGCTCTTGCTCTTGTTGCCCTCCAGATAACGACGTGAGGACGGGTGGAGCCAATATACGCGATCGTTCCACGAACCGCCTTTGTACACGTGAGTTGTCTTGGTGATTTTCGGAGCATAGATGTCGGTAGGATCAATCTTCTTGTTGGCTGCAGCAGCGGATTCGCCACCACCTTCTTCTTCACTCTCCTCTTCCTCTTCACCTTCTTCCTCGTCACCACCTTCCTCTTCTTCAGTTTCCTCTTCCTCATCACCGCCTTCTTCTTCGCCGCCATTACCTTCGGTATTGGCAGCCAATCCTTTCAGGAACAACGCACCGAGCGTATCCAGCGGATAGTCAGTCTGAATAAGCGAAGCAAAATCACCGTCCAGATAATCACGCTTATCATCCTCGCTCGTCCATTCTACATCTATTCCACCCAAGGCATTGATTACATATTTACCTTGGTCGTCTTTCTTGGCGCGGCTATAGATGTTACCACGGAATGAGTTGTACTCTGTAGCGTCCTGATACGTTGTCTCACGATATACGTCCATCACCCACTCATTGACATTACCTGCCATGTTGTACAAGCCGAAGTCGTTCGGAGCAAATGCATCCACAGGGTTAGTAATAACATAACCGTCGTTCAGCATACCGGACACACCCATCATGTCACCTTTGCCGCGAACGAAGTTGGCCTGCATCATACCCATATTCTCTTTACTCAAGTCACGCGGATGATAGCCTGACCAAGGATAAACTTTACCCTCAATTGTCAATCCGTCCGTACCGGCTACAGGAGCAAAAGCGGCAAACTCCCACTCCGCCTCGGTCGGCAGACGATAGCCAACAACCAATATTCCGTCGGTACGGTCCACCTTACGCGGGTTGTTCCACTCATCATGGAACTTCTTGCTGCGCCTGTTGGCATCCGGATTAACCGGGTTATAATCAGGGCGACGGAGATATTTCTCGGTGTTGAATACAAACTTGTCACGTATCCACTCATAGGGTACATGGTATTCCACATTCACATCTTCGCCATTGGTAATCTCTACCTCTACGGGCTCATAGCCGGGGTTGGCATTACGCCAGTCCTCCAACTCCGTCTCGTCCAAAGCGCGAAGTTGCTGGAAGTCCGGGAACTCGATAGCACCCGCATGCACCAGCGCCAACTCATTCACGCGGTCGGTACGCCACTGGCAGTATTGCATTGCCTGATCCCAACTAACGCCTACTACGGGGTAGAAGCTGAAGGCAGGATGACGGAAATAGTTCTCCACATACGGCTCGTTGTACGCCAACTCGTCACGCCAAACCAACGTATCCGGCATGGCTGCCTGCACCAGTTTCGGTGCCGCATAGCCAAACACCATCTCCATCCAGTGGAGGTACTCACGCCAGTTGAGGTTCGAAATCTCGTACTTGTCCATATAGAACGAGCTGACAGTGATCGAACGACGTGAATTGTCACGCGGAGCTGTGATGAACTCATCCGTCTGACCGATAGCGAACGTTCCGCCCTGAATAGCTACCATTCCTACAGGATCGACATTACCAACGCCCTCCTTTGCTTCGAAGTTCGTTGTCTTCTCATCATAATAGTTCCATCCCGTCGTATTTGAGAACTGCGTGTTCAACTCGCGTGACTTGCAGCCACTCAATGCTAACAACGCCACGGTTACGACGAATACAGATTGCACTACTTTTTTCATGTTGTCTTTTGGATATAATTATACCTTATTTTTCGACATTTTTATCCTAATGTGGGAACACCCCACACCTTAAAGCCTACAAAGATACGAAAAAAATATAAATTGCACAAATTTTTTTAAGAAAAAAAACAAAAAATGTACATTTTCTTGGCAAAATGCTATTTTTTACAACTATTTTTTACATTTTTATAGCAAAACACAAGATTTTTTTGTATCTTTGTACGCTTTTTGGCAAATGCAATCTTTGTCACTGATTGGAATATGCGATTAGGTACCCGGATTTATACAACTTGCAAGCCTCTGGTGATGGCTATCATCAATGTCACCCCGGACAGCTTTTACGCCGATAGCCGTACCTGCGATGAGTCGGCGATTCGTGCCGCAGTAGCACGTGCCGTCAGCGAGGGTGCCGACTTGCTTGATATAGGTGCCTGCTCCACCCGTCCTGCCGTTCAGTTGCATGATGACGGAATGGCAAGTGAGCAACAGGAGTGGCAACGCTTGCACCTGGCGCTACAGGTCATTCGCGACATGGATGTGGATATTCCCGTATCAGTAGATACGTTCCGCCCCGAAGTGGCAAAGCGGGCATTGAATGATTATGGTGTGGCTATGATCAATGACATCTCCGGCGGAGGAATAGAAATGTATGAGTTGGTGGCTTCTTTCAACTGCGCGTACGTGCTTACGTATAACCGCTCCAAGGCGGAACATACCACCGGCGATGTGCTCTGTGATGCTATCGATTACTTGAGTCGGAAAGCAGATATTCTTCACCGGATGGGAGTAAGCGATGTAGTCATTGATCCGGGATTCGGATTCGGCCAGACGGTCAACGAGAGTCTCTGCCTGCTGCGCGACCTGCACGCATTGCAGCACATAGGAAGTCCTATTCTGGTCGGAATATCCCGCAAGCGGATGGCATACGAGCCGCACCACCTGACTCCCGACAATTGTCTGGAGCAAACCTTGCAACTGGAGAGGTTGTCTATACAACACGGAGCAGCCATTCTTCGCGTACACGATGTCGCCGCAACGCAACAAATGATAACTGATTATACGTAACATACACTCAGTAGATATGTTTTTCGGATTTAAAGATCTTATAGACATCTTATTGGTAGCCCTGTTGTTGTATGAGGCTTTCCGGTTGCTGCGCACATCAGGAGCTGTCAACCTGTTTTGGGGGATATTGGCATACGTGGGCCTTTGGTTCCTTGTATCTTTTGTCCTTCGATTGGAACTCACCGGAGCTATCTTCAATTTCATTGGTAGTGCCGGAGCGGTAGCCCTCGTGGTTATCTTTCAGGAGGAGATACGCGGTTTGTTCAACCGAATAGGTTCGCGAATGAGCAATACGCAATTCAGATTCTTTCATCAGCAAAAACAGAATGGTTGGCTCACTCACGAGCAGATACATCAACTCGTTTTGGCTTGCAGGCACATGGCTGATACCAAGACCGGAGCACTCATAGTCATTGCACACGAGCAGGAGTTGGATGAGTACGAACGAACCGGCGAACTTATTAACGCGGATATTTCAGCGCGAATGATTGAAAATATCTTCTTCAAAAATTCACCTTTGCACGACGGAGCACTAATTGTCCGTAACGGCAGGCTGCTGTCGGCTGCATGTATCCTGCCCGTATCCAAGGATCAACATATACCTAAACATTACGGGTTGCGACATCGCGCTGCTCTTGGACTTGCTGAAAAGACTGATGCTCTATGCATTGTTGTGAGCGAGGAAACGGGCAAGGTAAGCATTGCACATGACAGCAAGATCAGTACTATCAAGTTGTCGGCGCTTGAAGAACAATTGCACAACAACGACAACCAATATCGTTAACTAACACATAACAATATATGAATCACAAACGCACACTTATCACAGCGGCATTGCCGTACGCCAACGGTCCGGTGCATATCGGTCACCTGGCTGGCGTATATGTTCCCGCTGACATCTATGCACGATACCTGCGTCTGAAAGGGCAGAAAGTGCTGTACGTATGCGGTAGCGACGAACACGGAGTACCTGTCACCATTCGCGCACGTAAAGAAGGTATAACCACTCAACAGGTGGTTGACCGTTATCACGAACTTATCAAGCGCTCGTTCGCTGACTTCGGTATCAGTTTCGATATCTATTCGCGTACCACATCCGCCATTCACCACAAACTGGCATCGGATTACTTCCGAAAGTTGTACGACAACGGCAAGTTCATCGAGCAGACCACCGAGCAGTTCTACGATCCGGAAACCGGACATTTTCTTACCGACAGAAACATCCGTGGCGAATGTCCGCACTGCCATAGTCTGGGCGCGTATGGCGACCAGTGCGAGAAGTGTGGTTCCACCCTCTCACCAGAGGAACTGATCAACCCCTATAATGCCGAGACAGGTAATCCTCTTGTCAAGAAACCTACCTCACATTGGTACCTGCCGCTCGACCAATATCAACAATGGCTGGAACAATGGATTTTGGAGGAGCATAAGGAGTGGCGCCCGAACGTGTATGGTCAATGCAAGTCGTGGCTGGACGGAGGATTACGCCCGCGTGCTGTGACGCGTGACCTCGACTGGGGCATACCTGTACCGGTGGATGGTGCCGAAGGCAAAGTGCTCTACGTCTGGTTCGATGCGCCTATCGGATATATCTCCAACACCAAGGAACTCTGCGATGCACAGCCTGAAAAGTACGGAAACTGGGAAACATGGTGGAAAGATCCGTCCACACGCCTTATCCACTTTATCGGCAAGGACAATATAGTCTTCCACTGCATCGTATTCCCCGCTATGCTCAAAGCGGACGGTTCATACATATTACCGGACAACGTGCCGAGTAATGAGTTTCTGAACCTCGAGGGTGACAAGATTTCCACCTCACGCAACTGGGCTGTCTGGCTCAACGAGTATCTTGACGACTTCCCCGGCAAGCAGGACGTGCTGCGCTACGTACTCACCGCCAATGCTCCGGAAACAAAAGACAACGATTTTACTTGGGCGGATTTCCAGGCGCGCAACAACAATGAGCTGGTTGCCATCTACGGCAACTTTATCAACCGTGCACTGGTTCTTACCGGCAAGTATTTCGAAGGCAAAGTACCCGCACAAGGCGAGCTCTCCGACTACGACCGGCAGACCATTGAAGAGTTCTGCAATGTCAAAGCCGAACTGGAGCGATTACTGAATGACTTCCGTTTTCGCGATGCACAAAAAGAGGCTATGAACCTCGCACGAATCGGCAACAAGTATCTGGCCGACACCGAGCCCTGGAAACTGGCCAAGACGGACATCAGCCGTACGGCTACCGTACTGAATCTTGCCCTGCAGATTGCAGCCAATCTCGCCATCGCCTTCGAGCCGTTCCTGCCGTTCTCATCTGCCAAACTGCGCGACATGTTGGCACTGGAGTCGTTCAGTTGGGAGAATCTTGGTCGTACCGACCTGCTCACTGAGGGACATCAACTCGGCGAAGTCAGTCTGCTGTTCGAGAAGATCGATGATGCACCTATCCAGGCGCAACTCGACCGATTGGCACGTATCAAGGCGGAAAACGAAGCCGCAGCACAGGCTGAAGCTCTGAAGAACTGGCAACCTGTTCCTGTCAAAAATCCTACAACCATTGATGAGTTCGACAAAGCGGATATACGTGTCGGCACGGTACTGGAGTGCGTTCCTGTCAAGAAATCTGACCGGCTATTGCAGTTCCGTATTGATGACGGAATGGGCGGACGAACTATCCTAAGCGGTATAGCACAATCATATCCCGACCCGTCAGTGCTCGTTGGTAAACAGGTATTGTTCATCGCCAACTTCCCACCACGTAAAATGATGGGTATAGAGTCGCAGGGCATGATTCTTTCGGCTGTGGATGCCGACGGCAAACTGATAGTTACCACGGTTACTGCTCCCGTACGCAACGGAGCGCAAGTCGGTTGATTCGGCAATTAGGTTTATTCTCGAATATTAATTGTTACATATATGTTCAACGAACGAGACACTAAAGGACCGGCTCTGCGACGCGGCAGCATTGAGGTTGTATGCGGCAGTATGTTTTCCGGCAAGACCGAGGAACTGATCCGCAGGATGAAACGCGCACAGTTTGCCAAACTTCGCGTGGAAATTTTCAAGCCCGCTATTGATGTTCGCTACAGCGAGCAGGATGTCGTATCGCACGACCACAATGTCATTCAGTCCACACCGGTTGAGTCCAGCCAGACCATCCTGCTTCTGGCTAACGACATTGATGTAGTAGGTATCGACGAGGCACAGTTTTTCGACATGGGTATAGTTGAGGTTTGCTCCGAACTGGCAAAGCGTGGCATACGTGTCATCTGTGCCGGATTGGATATGGACTTCAAGGGCGTTCCGTTCGGACCGATGCCTGCTCTGATGGCTATTGCCGAGGATGTGTACAAGACACATGCCATCTGCGTGCGCTGTGGCGATCTGGCGTATGTCAGTCACCGCCTCGTAGCCAACGAGAAGCGGGTGCTGCTCGGCGAGACAGATAGTTACGAGCCGCTGTGCCGCCATTGCTACGAGCAAGCCATTGCACAACAGGCTGCCGAATAATTCCATCCCATCCGGTGGTAACGATTGATGTCATCTTACCTCTCGCCATTGCGGACACCTACACCTATAGTGTTCCCTACGGCATGTCATGCCCCGAAGTGGGCATGCGTGTTCTTGTGCCGCTGGCTCGAAAGACCATCACCGGACTCGTTTACCGCGTTCATAAAACTGACGGAGCAGTTACTCCGAACATCACCTTGCGCCCTATCATCGAGGTGCTGGACGAACATCCTGTTGTACTGCCTGCGCAACTGTCGCTCTGGCAGTGGATAGCCGGTTACTACCTCTGCACCTTAGGCGAAGTAATGACAGCCGCACTGCCGGCACGACTGCTGGATAACGACTATCGCGCCCGTACAGAGGTCTATGTCTCCCTGCATCCGCAATACACCGACCCGGAACAACTGCAGCCGGTATTTGACGCGCTCAACAGAGCACCGAAACAAAAACGCCTGCTCGAATATTTCCTTGAGTTATCCGATGCTTTCGATGGTGTGCCGCACGCTGTCGAGCAACGGCAACTGATTGAGTATTCCGGCGAATCATCAGCCATCTTGCGCACGCTGGTTGAGAAAAAGATCTTGTGTCTCTCACACGAAGTGGTCAGCCGCATCCCTTCGTACGCAGCCGACATCGAGCCTGCACACCCGCTTACCGGACAACAACTGCGTGCGGTGCAGCAGATACAAGCCGGATTCGACGATGGCAAAGTATGCCTGCTGCACGGTGTAACATCCAGCGGAAAAACGGAGGTTTATATTCACCTCATAAATCAGGAGTTGGCACAAGGCAGACAAGTGCTCTACCTCGTGCCGGAGATAGCACTCACCACCCAACTAACCGATAGGCTGAAGAGCGTGTTCGGCAAGCAACTGGGCGTTTATCACTCGCGGTTCAGTGATATGGAGCGCGTAGAGATTTACAAGGATCTATTGGACTCTGATCAGCCTAAGGTTATCCTTAGCGCACGCTCCGGTGTATTCCTGCCGTTCACCGGGCTCGGGCTTGTCATCGTTGACGAGGAGCACGACAGCTCGTTCAAGCAGCAGGATCCTGCGCCGCGCTATCATGCCCGCTCGGTAGCGGCAGTGATGGCTCAACAGGCGGGAGCACACTTGCTATTAGGCACGGCTACACCGGCCATAGAGACGTATTACAATACGCAGACCGGCAAGTTCCGCCTGGTCGAGATGACCGAGCGGTTTGCAGGACTCAGCCTGCCGCATATATCACTTATCGACCTCAAGAGGCAGTACCATCGCAAGGAGATGTACGAACATTTCTCCGATCCGCTGGTGGATAAGATTCGCGAACAACTGGCTTTGGGCAAACAGATCATCATCTTCCAGAACCGTCGAGGTTATGCTCCGTACATCGGTTGCCGCAAGTGCGGCTACGTACCCAAGTGTTGCAACTGCGATGTCAGTCTCACCCACCACAAGCGAACAAACTCTCTCATCTGCCACTATTGCGGATACACGATAAGTGTACCGCCGGTTTGCCCCGCATGCCAAGGCGAGTGGAGAGATTATGGTGTAGGTACTGAGAAGATTGAAGACGAGGTCGCCACGCTTTTTCCTGATGCACGCGTTGCACGTATGGATCTGGATACGACTCGTAACAAGAATAGCCACCAGCACATTATCAATGCGTTTGCACGCCATGAGGTGGATATACTTATAGGCACGCAGATGGTCACCAAAGGATTGCACTTCAATGATGTGTCACTCGTTGCCGTCCTTAATGCTGACAGTATGATGCAGTCACCGGATTTCCGTAGTTACGAGCGCGCATTCCAAATGCTCGAGCAGGTAGCAGGACGCGCCGGACGAACCGGCACCGAGGGAGAAGTAATTATTCAGTCTTTTCAGCCGGATACCCCGTTATATACCTTGTTGCAACGGCATGATTACGCCTCTTTCTATGCAGAGCAGTTGCGGGAACGACGCACTTTCCGTTTTCCGCCGTTCTACCGCCTGATTGTGCTTACGCTCAAGCACCGCGACTATACGAGGCTGGACACTGCTGCGCGCGAACTCAGCGAACGACTCCGTCAAATATTCGGAACACGGTGCTCCGATGTGATTATACCTCCTGTTGCACGTGTGCAGAACATGTATATCCGCTCCATTCGTTTGCGCATCGAAGCCAATGCATCGTTCTCGCAAGCCAAAACGCTCGTGATGCAACACATCCGCTACGTGCTTTCCTTGCCCAACTGCAAGGGGACGATCATCCAACCGGACGTCGATCCGATGTAACGGAAACTAAGAATTTTCTCTTTGTGAAACTTACTTTACCAGCACTCCCTCATACACGCAGGGAGTGTCTCCGTACTTGTTACTCAAGCACAACGAGTCTGCAGTAACGTAACCGTTCAGGTCCTTGATGACATACTTCTCGTAGGGTTTACCTCCTGCTGTAGGCACTATATCGTTACAACTGAAGGTTATTCCGTTTCCGCTCTTGGTATAGTCCACTCCGCTGATCAGCATATCAATTGTCACCGGCATGGCGGCAGCGAACTTCACCTCAAACATGTACAGATTAAGTTTCTTGTCATCCACAAGCACCAGTTTGGTGCGAACGGCTTCCTTCGTAAATCCCGATGTGGGGATGGTCAGCAGGCCATATGCCTCATACGCCTTTGAGTTATCTTTCACCGGTTCTTCCTTGGTAGAAATGTGGCAGGAAATCATCAGTCCGGTGAGTACCATCAGTGTAAATAATTTCTTCATTCTTCTTTGTAATTTATTGGTTAATATAGTTAGGTTTATTATATCTCAAATCGCACGGTTGCTCCCATCTCCCGAGGTTTGCCGCGCTGCAGGAAGTCGTTGCCCATCGATCGGAAATAGAATACGTCGTACCGCGTGCCTGTCAGGTTCTTACCCCACAACTCCAATTGCACATATTGCCACCTCAGGGCTATTGTAGCTGCCAGCAGACCGTACAACGGCTGACTGCAATCATTCTGCTCGTTCCAATAGATGCGACCTATACCATCGCCCTTAACCGACATGGTTACCGCCTGCAGGGCTTTGTGCCCTACCATATAACCTGCTGTCAACAGCCCGTGCAGGGTGTGCTGCGGTGCGTAGGGGATATAGTGCCCCGAATAGTCGCCCATGCCGTCGTTGAACGTGATGAACCGTGCATCGGTAAAGCCGTATGAGGCATCCAGCATCCCGAACCATTTGTCACGCGTCCAGCGGTACTGCAATGCAACCTCCGCACCCCATATCCGTGAGCGAGCAGCATTCGCCATCATGCGACCTGTCGTCTTGCCGTTGGGAAAGACGGTCACCTGCTGATCCAGACATTGGATATGAAATACATCCACATCCACCCTCAGCCCTTCAGCAGGCGTCAGGTGGGCACCTATCTCGAACGTCCAGTCCGTCTCGGGCTTATAGGAGGTGATACCTACGTCCGAGTACCGCGGGTCAGCCATATCCAGATGCATACCCATATCCGCTGCCATATCGGTCATAACCTGGTTCTGCGTGATGGTGCTGAAGATCTGCGGGTTATATCCGCCTGCCTTGTAGCCTTTGGCTGCGTAGCCATATACCGTTCCCCATGATCCGTCGTACGAGACTGCCAACCTTGGCAGCACTTGCAAGTACGGCTTAGACTGTCTGCCTCTAATTTCAGTGTGTACGTCCTCATAATCAGGCATAATCATTGTGAATCGGTAACTCAGGTCAGCCGTGCTCAGGTAGTCCATGCGCGTGTGTTCATAATCTATGCGCACGCCCGCGTTGATATGCCAGTTCCCGAACCGGAAATGACTCTGATGATAGAGTGCCGCACCTGCATTCAGCAGTTCAAACGAGCTCGGGATAGGTAATGTGGTGTTGCTGATGCAGATGGAGTCATCGGGAAAAACGGTCTGGATGCCGCGATTGGCGTTACCGAGGATCAACTCTTCTATACCCTCGCGCATAAATGTAACGGGCGCATGCATCGCATTGGTTTTCAGGAAACTGCTCCATCCTACAGTCCACTCATACCATTCACAGGGTTTGGGGGCATACAGCAATGCATCCAGCGTTCCGTTATGTTGGCGTTGCGTCTGACGCAACGTAAAGATGTCGGCACGCGTATAGTCCTGATCCATCAGCATATCGTCATGCATATACTGATAACTGCCCGACAGCTGTACGCGCCAGTCATCATGCGTATATTCCGCGCGAACTGATGGCAGTACAGATAGCCGCTCATAACTGCCTGGGCGGTTATAGTCTATTCTTCCCGTTGCTACCGAGGCGTACGGGAAAGCTCCCTGCCGCACCCAATCGGCATACACCGTTCCGGTCACGCGCCATTCATCCGTCGGACGACCGTCCAATACGATACGTCCGCCTGCCTGCTGACCGTAATCAACCTTTTGCCCTGTATAATCGTTCGTGTGAAATCCGTCGGTGCGCTGATAACGTGCTGCTATACCCCAGCCGAACGGACGACTGTTCGCATCGCCGGCTTCCGATGCCTGATTGTTGCCGTAGTACGACATCTGTGCCTTTATTGTATTGGCTGTTCCGTAGGACACACCGCCGCGAATCAACTGACTGCCTATGTCAAGCGGCTGGATGGTACGTATCTCCATCACTCCGCCGGGGGAGTTTCTGCCATAACTGCTGCCTTGCGGACCACGTAACAGCTCGATACGTTTCACATCCTGCATCGTATGGTCGTACATATTTTTATCCAACAGCGGTACACCATCCACCACCATACCCAATACCGGCTCATTGATCCTGCTGCCCAGACCGCGGATATACACACTGCTGGTCATGGCGGAACCATAATCCGGCATATGGATATTGGGGACGAGTGCTGCCACATCTTTCGGTGCTGCCACCTGTGCCGACTCAATCATCCGCGCATCCAGAGCACTCACCTGCATCTGCTGGCGCGATACAGGCACCGCTATACGCGAAACGGATACTTCCACGTCCGGCAGGGCTACCGTATCTGCCCAACCTTCAGGCGAAGCAGCATGCACAATGGTTGCTGCCGTTGCCAGACATACTATGACTAATACCTTTATCCGCATGGATAGTTACACCCGCTATCTGCCGAAAGCGGGTGCAAAGGTACAAAATTTTTCTTAAACAAAGATTAAGATTATCTTAAGATGCATCAAAATCCCCATAAATAGGGATGCGAAGTTCGTTCAATGCACCGTTGAAATCGAGCGTAAGGGAGAAATGGTGCATAGTTAGGCGCGAACTGATCTTGAATATCCCGGGTTTGGCTCCGGGGAGCAACGCTGCCAATATACTGTCCAGCATGCGTCTCAGCACTTCAGGGTCGATTGTCAGTTCGTTCACAAATGGTGTGAGGTGCATCTGCGCCACCAGACCGGCAGCATTGATCTCCTGCTCATGACATCGCAGCCATTCTGCAAGTATCGACTGCAGATCCACCGTGTAACGGGTTACCGTGTGCTCGATACGCAGTATCAGTCCTGCACCGCGAATCGTTTCTATCGGATACTTGCTGTTCCAACCCAGTTTGCGCCGTAGTGCTGTCAGGTGTACATCTATCGTGCCTGTATCGTATTTGAACCGGGCACCCCACACGTGGTCAAGCAGTTGCTGGCGCGTACACAGCCTGTTGGCATGCGCCGACAAGTAATCCAGCAGCCCGTACTCCAGCCCGGTCAGGTGGATCGCTTGACCCTGCTTACGCACCTGGCGTTGCTCACGGTCAATCTCAACATTGTCGATTACAGGGATGTACATTCCGTATTATTTTTCCGTTGACTCCGTAGGAACTATATCTTCCACTTTCATCTGTAGTGATGTCACGCCGTTGTACGTGTTCTGCTCCAGACTGTAGCATACATCCACGGCATTGCCGTTCTGGATATACATTGCCATATCGCCTTTGCCGAACGCAATACCGCTGATTGCCACGCTGCGGTCGGTCAGGTCCAGTTTGAGGTGCTCGCCCTGCTTGCCCACACGCTTGGTGTAGCGGTTGTTGATCAGCCCGCGCGTCACAAATCGCGGATGGGGATTATCCGGTCCGAAAGGCTCCAGATGGCGCAGTACATTATAGAACTGCTTGTCTATATCCTGCAACAGCAACTCTTCCTCCACGCGGATAACAGGCATCTGCTGCTCGTCGGTTATATGCTCTGCCACATATTGCTCAAACCGCCTTTTGAACTCCGGCAGGTTAGCGGGCAGCATGCTTAATCCTGCTGCAAACACGTGTCCGCCGAAATTCGTCAGCAGGTCGCGGCAGGAGTCGATAGCCGAGTAGATATCAAATCCGCCTACACTGCGTGCCGAGCCGGCTATCAGCCCGTCTTCTGTATCAGCGAGAACAATGGTCGGACGGTAATAGTTCTCCGTCAGTCGGGACGCCACTATACCCAACACGCCTCGATGCCAGTTGGCTCCGTACGCCACGTTCGTATGTTTGTTAGGATGCTCGGGGTCCGCCTCCAACTGCTGCAGAGCCTCCTGAGTGATCTTCTCGTCTTTCTCTTTCCGCTCGCTGTTGAAGGCTTCGATGGTCTGCGCGATTTCCGTTGCCACCGTGGCGTCGCTGCTTATCAGCAGTTCGACGGCAGCACGCCCGGATTTGATTCGTCCGCAGGCATTCAGTCGCGGACCGATACGGTACACCAGGTCGGAGATGTTCACCTGCTTGCCTTCCAGGTCAGTCATCTTCAGCAACCCTTGCAGTCCCACCGACGGGCGTGTATTGATCTGCTTGATGCCAAAGTATGCCAGCACGCGGTTCTCGCCGGTGAGCGATACAATATCCGACGCTATCGACATTGCCAGCAACTCAAGCAAAGGATTGAGCGCGGTATCAAACGGCATGTTGTGCGTCTGCGCGTATGCTTGCGCAAGTTTGAATCCTACTCCGCACCCCGACAGTTCCTTGAACGGATACGGATCATCCGGCTGCTTGCTGTCCAGCACGGCTACCGCCTGCGGATGTTCGTCACCGGGCATGTGGTGGTCGCAGATGATAAAGTCTATCCCGCGTTTGCGCGCGTACTCTACTTTGTCTGCCGACTTGATACCGCAATCCAATGCGATGATCAGCGTGCATCCTTGCTCCTGCGCATAATCCACACCGCGGAACGATATGCCGTAACCTTCCGTATATCGGTCGGGGATATAATAGTCGATATTCGTATAGAACGCACTCAGGAATCGGTACATCAGTGCCACAGCCGTTGTGCCGTCCACGTCATAATCGCCGTAGATAAGTATCTTCTCCCCGCCGTCCACGGCTCGCGACAGACGCTGTTCCGCCTCGCGCATACCGAGCATCAGCATCGGGTCATGCAACTGGCTGAGTGCCGGATGAACGAACGCCGAAGCCTGTTCGCGCGTCGTTATGCCGCGACGTACCAGCAGAGCCGCAGCCACAGGACTGATCTGCAGTTCCTGTGTCAGCTTGTCGCGCAGTGCTGCCTGCTCATCCGACAATGTTTGTATTTGCCACAAATATTTCACTTGCTAACTATCTTCTTTACTCCGAGAACTCCAAACGCACAAGTTTTCTGTCAGTATCTCTCCATAGCGGCAATGCTTCGCGATAATGCTTGAGCACGGGCATGGAGAGTTCGGCTATACGTGTACCTTCTTCGTTATCTGCGAACTTCAGCAGTTCGTTCATGCGTGTATCGTATGCCACCGAGTGTCCGTTGTAGTGCCACCCGGCACCATCATCGCCCACCAGATTAGCTGCCACGATGTAACACTGGTTCTCCACTGCACGCGAAGCCACCAGTATATCCCACATCACCACGCGTGCTTCGGGCCAGTTGGCACTCACCAGGATCAGGTCATAGTCATCGCCCCATACGTTGCGCGCCCATACGGGGAACCGCACATCGTAGCAGATGAGCAGCAGAATCTTTACGCCTTGATAGGTGAATATCGTACGTTTCTTGCCGGGAGTGAAGAATCGGTCCTCACCTCCGGTAGCATACAGGTGACGTTTGTCGGTGAACTGCGGAGCGGCATGCGGTGACAGCAGGAAGCCGCGATTGTACAGTTTGTCGCCGTCGCGGCAGATGAACGTGCCGGCAATGGCTATACCGGTCTCGTCGGCAGTCTGCTGAAGTGTGGTGATTGTATATCCGTCGGTGGTCTCAGCCAGTTCGGGATGATCCACGCAGAACCCTGTACTGAACATCTCAGGCAGCAACGCCACATCGGTCTTTCCGACCAATGCAGCGATGCGAGTTACGGTGTCACCGACATTTTTGCGAACATCTCCCCATGCTACGGGGTACTGCAATACAGCTACTCTCATTTCGCCTTGGGCTTGCTGATGGTCTCGCGCATGGCGGTATCAGCCTGGATGTTCTGCATGCGGTAATAATCCATTATTCCTAAATTTCCGTTCTTGAACGCCTCAGCCATTGCCTGCGGCACAAGAGCCTCAGCCTCAATCACCTTGGCGCGTGCCTCTTGTGCTTTGGCTTTCATCTCCTGCTCGTTGGCGATAGCCATCGCACGGCGCTCCTCGGCTTTGGCTTGGGCAATGTTCTTGTCAGCCTCAGCCTGATCCATCTGCAGTTGTGCACCGATGTTCTTGCCCACGTCGATATCGGCAATATCGATACTCAGTATCTCGAATGCCGTACCGTCATCCAAACCTTTGGACAACACCAGTTTGCTGATGCTGTCAGGGTTCTCCAGCACTTGCTTGTGGCTCTCGGCACTACCGATGGAGCTTACTATACCCTCGCCTACGCGCGCAAGGATCGTATCCTCGCCCGCACCGCCTACCAGTTGCTTGATATTGGCGCGAACCGTCACACGCGCCTTGGCGATCAGCTGTATTCCGTCCTTGGCAACGGCAGCTACCGGCGGAGTGTCAATCACCTTGGGGTTGACGGACATCTGCACTGCCTCAAACACGTCACGACCGGCGAGATCGATAGCCGTAGCCATACCGAACGGCAACTGGATACCTGCCTTGCTGGCACTTACCAGAGCATGTACCACACGCTCGATATGTCCGCCGGCAAGGAAGTGGGCCTCCAGACCGTCACGTTTCACGTCCTGCAAGCCGGCTTTGTGAGCCTCGATCATGCAGTTAACGATCTTCGTGGGCGGCACACGACGGATACGCATCAGAAACAGTTGGATCAGTGAGATTCGTACACCGCTGACTTGCGCGTTAATCCACAACATGAACGGCACGTAGTAGAAGAACACGATTACTGCAATCGCAAGCAGCACAATCAGAATAATTTGTAATGCTTCCATACTATTGATTTTTTAGTTTATTATTCCTTCGTTACATGTCCGGCAGCCTCAGCGGTCTAATGTTTATCAGCCTCAGCGGTCTCTTCCATCTCTTCCGCTTGCTTCTGCAGGCGGGAGATCTTCTTGCCCGGTTCAGCCAGTTCGACCGTATCGTCAATCTTTGCATCCAGACCCATCTTTTCTATTGCGTTACTCTTGCAGAACGCATACACAGCCACACCCGTGGCAGCCAGCACGACAAAGAATGTTATATGCCCCGCCGTGGCACCGATCACCATGTAGGCATATACCACTGCACCTACCAGGCAGGCTCCGCCGGCTATACCGGCTATACCCATTCCCGGGATGAGAAACAACTCCAGCACGAGCAGCAACACGCCTGCCAGAGATAACAGTACAAGTATCAAAATATCCATAGCGTATTTGTTTTAGTCGTTAGTCGTCTTGTGTCAGTCTGTGGGTTACGACTGAAGATCTTCCTGTTTCGGAAAAGTCACGCAAAGTTACAAAAATTTTTTGATTTATGCAAGTGTTCTGCCAAAATAATCTTTTCTTTTCGTTATTTTTACGTCTGCACCGCTGTTCCGCGCTGCAGTTCGGCTATTATCTGCTCGTCTGCCGGCAGCCACTTCACGGTGTTCAGGTCTTCAGGTTTCAGCCATCGTGCCGCCTCATGCTCCAGCAGCACGACGTGTCCGTCGGGCAAGGTGCAGCGGTAGCAGAACATCGTTAGATGGAAGGCGGGATAGTCATAATCCACCGTCGTAATCAGTTCCCCTATCTCTATCTCCGCATCCAGTTCCTCGCGTATCTCGCGTCGCAGGGCTTGTTCAGGTGATTCGCCAGCCTCAATCTTCCCGCCCGGAAACTCCCACCAGTCTTTCCACTCGCCGTACCCTCGCTGCGTGGCAAATATACGTCCGCTATTGTCAACAACGATTGCCGCCACCACCCGTATGGTTCGGCGTGAGGTACTGTTATGTGACTCGGTTGGCATGAATAATAATGGTTTTGACATACAAAGATACAACTTTTTTTTGAATTATGCAAATATTTTTCATTTTTTTTGAGCATGCGACAAGATATAGCACTTTGTCGCATTATCTTTGCATCGGATTTTGAGATCGGCTGACAGTTCTTTGTCCGCGATGGGATTATTAACCCGTACGCAGACAGGTAACAGCAAATCGCGCAAAAAAAGATAATACATTTGCATATATCAAATATTTTTTGTAACTTTGCAGCGTCTTTTGTGTTTCACAACTATTACTGATGCGATAATTTTAACTCAAAAACTTAAGAAATAGCATTTGTACGACTATTACAAAGAATGACAATAGAAGATGAGAACGCAAAGAACATGCATTTCCATAGTATTTATAAACCATATCCAAAGATGCACAATTGCTAAACTATGATAGAAACAAACCGCATAGAGTTTAAGCGCGAACTGACTCGCGAACTTGACCTCGAGAAAGAGGTCGTGGCTTTCCTTAATTACCGAGAGGGTGGTATTATCTACATCGGCATAGATGATGCCGGTAAGCCTGTAGGCGTGCTGGATATTGATGGTGACATGCTCAAGGTCAAAGATCGTATCCGCATGGGTATTTCGCCTTCTCCGATGGGTTTGTTCGATGTGACCATCGAACGCATAGACAACGTTCCCGTGATCAAGATTTTCGTGGCAAGCGGCAGCGAAAAGCCGTACTACAAGAACAAGTATGGCTTGTCCGAAAAGGGTTGTTTCATCCGTGTTGGTTCTGCCGCAGAACCGATGACGCAAGGACAAATAGAAGACCTCTACGCACATCGTGTTCGCAACTCGCTGCGTAATATCCGCTCGTCTCGTAAGAATCTGACTTTTCGCCAGCTTCATATCTATTATGAGTCGCAAGGTCACAAACTCAACGAGCATTTTATGGAGAACCTTGATTTACTTACGGATACGGGCGAACCAAACTATGTGGCATATCTCTTGGCAGATGAGAATAGTACATCTATCAAGGTTGCCAAGTATGCCGGAACAGACCGCGATGTCCTGATCGCTAATAACGAACTTGGCTATTGTTCGCTACTCAAAGCCACCGATAATGTGTTGGACAAACTGCATGTGGAGAATAATGTCAGCAGCGAGATTACGTATAAGCGCCGCATTGATTCTCCGCTGTGGGATGAGCGTGCCATGCGCGAGATAGTTATCAACGCAATCGTCCATAACGATTATTACACCAATGAAGTTCCGCCTAAGTTTGAGATCTTCTCAGACCGTATTGAGATTACTTCTGCCGGCAGACTACCTATTGGTATGAGCAAGGAGGAGTTCTTCAGCGGCATTAGTTCACCGCGCAACAAAGAGTTGATGCGTGTTTTCCGTGATGTGGATATGGTGGAATCGCTTGGCTCAGGAATGAAACGCATTATGGAAGCATATACAAAGAAAATCTTCGTCTTTATGGATAATTTCATCCGCTTGACGATTCCGTTCCATTCTTACAAAGCTTCAAAAATAGTACAAGATAAAAATAGTACAAGTTCACACAAAAATAGTACAAGTTCTAAAAAGGAATTTTTGCTTGCATATTGTGTTATTCCGCGTACGCTCGCCGAGATGATGCATTATATGAACATGCACAGTAGATATTCATTTATAAGCACTTACGTGAACCCTTTGCTAAAAGAGGGGCTATTGCAATATACAATACCGGAACAACCGACCCATCCTAAGCAACAATATATTGCCAAGCAAAAATAGTACAAGTTTATAGTACAAGTTAGAATACAAGAAAAGATACATAAAAAATGTTTGATTGGGTTGAACATTGGACAAATTACACAAACTACCATGAAGCAATTACTGGAAGTAGCGCCAAGTCGTTTGGCGGAATACAGAGCCATCTGCAAGAAGGTGGATGCTAAGGCTAAACGCCGCACACTCAAGGAGATCGGCACACTGGGCTTCGGCTCATGCCACACGTTCTGGAAGCACAAGAAACGTATCTTGCGTGAGGAGTACCACATGATCTGGCGCTCTCCCCAAGACCTCAACCCGGAATGTTGCTTTGATTGATGGGAAAGAAAATTTACAACTGTTAAAAAATTGTAACCTTGCAGGCAAAATTGGTATAACACTATGGCACAGGAGGAAGTAATCAAATTGTTTGATGCGAAGAAGATACGCATTGTGTGGGATAGCGAAGCGGAGAAATACTATTTCTCTGTGGTTGATATTATCCAAGTGCTAACAGAAAGCGCAGATGCCACAGCTTATTGGCGCAAGTTGAAGCAAAGGCTCAAAGCAGAAGGAAATGAAACCGTGACAAATTGTCACGCTTTGAAAATGACCGCACCGGACGGCAAGCAACGCTTGACGGATGTTGCTGATACGGAACAAGTTTTGCGTCTTATTCAGTCTGTCCCATCGAAGAAGGCTGAGCCGTTCAAGTTATGGCTGGCCAAAGTCGGGCAGGAACGGTTGAACCAAATGCAGGATCCCGAGCGTAGCATCGAACAGGCTATCATGGATTATCGGCGCTTAGGCTATTCGGAGAATTGGATTAACCAGCGCATAAAGACGATAGAGATCCGCAAAGGCTTGACGGATGAGTGGAAACGCAGTGGCGTGGAAACAGAACAAGAATATGCCTCGCTGACGGATATCATGTATAGGGCTTGGTCGGGATTGAATACGCGCGAATATAAGGAGTATAAAGGTCTGCGCAAAGAGAGCCTGCGCGACAACATGACCAATGTTGAGTTGATGCTTAACGGTTTGGCAGAAGCAGCTGCAACTGAAATTTCGCAGGAACGCAATCCGCAAGGGTATGTTGAAACCGCCCATATAGCCCAAGAGGGCGGCGAAGTGGCTGATGCTGCTCGCCAGAATTTGGAACATCGCCTTGGCCGTAGTGTTATCTCCAATAAGCGCGCCATCCATTTCACCAATCCACCGGATGAACTCCCCTTGCCAAAGCCAAAGGATGACTTGGATGACTTGACCGGTTTGGATGAAAAAGTATAGTATGCAGCCCGCAAGACCTCAACCCGGAATGTTGTTTTGATTAGAGAATATAAATTCACACAGATATGAAAGAAAAAGGTTACGTTTACATCTTAGTCAATCCCGCTTTTCGCGAGGATTGGGTAAAAATTGGCAAAAGCAGTCGCCCTGTGGACGTGCGGAGTAAAGAACTGGATAACACCGCAGTGCCATTACCCTTTGAGATTTTCGCAACTATGCAGACCTCAAAATACAACGAGGTTGAGAAATTAGTGCATAAAACCATCGACCGTCTAACAGATTTGCGCATTCGCCAAAACCGCGAGTTCTTCAATGTTGCGCCGCAGATAGCACTTGACATCTTCCGTGATATTGCCCAGACGATTGATGATGCCGAAGTAACGCTGTACGAGAACAATCAACCAGTAGCAGAGAGGAAGCCGGAAGAACCGCAGAAACGTGAGGTCAAACGAGCACGCTTCAAATTCTCTATGTGCGGAATCAAGATTGGTGAAATGGTAACCTTTGAACCAACAGGGTTTGTTGTGAAAGTAGCCTCTGATGATTCCATTGAGTATGAAGGACGTATTTATAAACTTTCGCCTTTCGTTGGCACGTTCATGCCGGAAGATCATCGCAACAACTCCGGTGCTTATCAGGGAGCAAAGTATTTCTCCTATAACGGAAAAGTGTTGGATGATATACGAAAAGAAAGAGAAGAGCAATAAATTTAATTCGCGTGATATAGTTCATTATGGAAGATATAATCAAAAAAGGCATAGAGAAAGGACTCATTTCGTTTAATGAAGACCAGAGCCGAATCACATACACGTATGTCAACAAGACGCGTAATTATCTCGACCCTGAAGAAATAGTAGAAGCGGAATCGTTCCTGAAACTGATTCTTGTGTACAACTACCCTGTACAGCGGATCAAGTTGTTTGAGAAAGTAACGATGGGTTCTTCCAAGAAAGAAGCAGACATTATCGTCTATGAAGATGATTTATGCTTCAATCCTTCCATTATTGTGGAATGCAAGAAGCAGGATGTTTCGGAAGCAGAGTTCATACAAGCCATAGAGCAGGCAGCCAGTTATGCTTATGCGCTTTCCGGAACTGTCAAATATATCTGGACTACTTCCGGCATCAAGGATTCGTATTTGCAAATAGACAAAGAGCGGCAAACACGTATACAGATTCCCAATATACCTCTCTTTGGTAAACCTGTTCCCAAATATACGTATGTCAAAGGTGGACGCTTGCGGAATGAAGAAGCCGGAAATGATGTCATCAAACAGCAGTTCTTTGACTTGGAACAAGTGTCGGAAAGTGAACTTACCAACCGCTTCAAAAAAGCCCATCAATCGCTTTGGGCAGGTGGAGAGCTGAATCCGTCGGACGCTTTTGATGAATTGGACAAACTCATCTTTTGCAAAATATGGGATGAACGCAAGCCACGCAAGAACGGAGAGCCGTACGCTTTCCAAATCTTTGATATTGAGAAACCGAAGAATGCTTCTCAAAAAGATATTGATGCCATAGAGCAACAGATAACAACGGAACTGGCAGAGCGTATCTTCGATTTGTATGAAGAAGGCAGGAACAGAGACAAAGAAGTTTTCAAGGATAATATCCGCTTGACCCCACAACGAATTCGAACGGTTGTCAGTTATCTGCAAGGAGCTAATCTGTCTAAAACAGACTTGGATAGCAAAGGCAAGGCGTTTGAGACATTTATGGGTTCTTATTTCCGTGGCGATTTCGGACAATACTTCACACCTCGCAATATTGTAAAGTTCATAGTGGACGTGCTGCCTATTACGAATGATTCCAAAGTGCTGGACACTTCTTGTGGTAGTGGTGGTTTTCTGTTGTACGCCTTGGACAAGGTGCGCCAACAAGCCGGATTATATTATGACGAGGGAACGATTGACCATTACAACCATTGGCATGATTTCGCTTCTGAAAATCTATTCGGCATAGAGATCAACGAACAGATTGCGCGTACCGCCAAGATGAATATGATTATTCACGATGACGGACATACGAATGTTATCTCCAGCGATGGACTTTTAAGGGATAGTGTAATTATAGAAAAGACAGAAAACAAGGGATTTGAGTACGGTACTTTTGATGTCATTATTACTAATCCTCCTTTCGGAAGTACGGTCAAACAAACAGAAAAAGCATATTTGCATCAATATTCTTTTGGCAATAAAGATGTCGATTGGCTGGACACAAAGACTTCCGCAGTAAAAGAGCGTGATAGCCAGAGTACAGAAGTGCTATTTATTGAACAGGACAAGAATTTCCTAAAAGAAGGCGGCTATTTGGCAATCGTTATTCCGGACGGTATTCTGACCAACAGTAGCTTGCAGTATGTTCGTGATAATATTGAAGAATGGTTCCGTATTGTGGCGGTAATCAGTATGCCGCAAGACGCTTTCAAAGCCAATGGAGCAGGAGTTAAGAGTTCTGTGATGATTTTGAAGAAATGGACGAATGAGCAAAGCCAGAAGATCATAGATACCAAACTGAAACTGCAAGAACAAATCAAGAGCGAAGCCAAATATAAGGCAATGGTCGAACATTGGGAGAAAGAAAAGAAAGAGGTTATCAAGAATCTTTCCGGCTTTGAGAACACAACAGGGTTACACGACAAGAAATCTATCGAAAAGTCCGAAGCATTTGCTGAGTGGAAGAAACAAGTTACCGATCAATACAACCAAAAGATTGTCGATTTGAAAGAACAATTGGAGGAACGCTATGCAGAAATGCGTAAAACGGCGATGCCGGATTATCCTATCTTTATGGCTATCGCAGAGCAAATCGGCTATGATGCTACCGGCAAAGAAACCCAAGTGAATGAGTTGGAGATGATCGGAACGGAATTAAAGAAATTTATTGAGTCCCTGTAATTATGTCATACCAAGTACCAGAACATATTGCTCCCAATAAGGTATTTCTTGTTAATCTTTCCCAATTAGAGGGAAGGTTGGATCCTTCTGTTTATAAACCGCACTTTTCTTTTGTCTCGAAAAAATACAAAAATGCCAAATTATCGGAAATAGCATGGATTGATCCTTTATGTAATTTTGGAGAGTGTAATGAGGTGTCTTTTATTCCGATGGATGCAATAGATTCTGCAAATGGAACTGTTGCTTATCAAGGAACTAAAAAAGTTGAAAATTCAAAAGGATTTACACGTTTTCGTGAAGGTGACATTTTGTGGGCAAAAATTACTCCATGCATGCAAAATGCAAAGTCTGCAATAGCGAAGAATCTTTTAAATGGCTTTGGATGTGGATCAACAGAATTCTATGTTATTCGAACAAAGGATGAAAATATCGTAAGGCAAGAATATCTTTTATTCTTATTAAGGGACGAAAGAATTTTAAAAACAGCAATGAATTTCTTTGGCGGTTCTGCTGGACAACAAAGAGTATCTTCTATATTCCTAAAGACATTCAATGTCCCTATTCCAAGCATTCAAGAGCAAAAGAATATATGTGATATACTTGCAAAATATAGTAGTCTTAAACAACAAAAAGAGCAACAAGCAAAAGTTTTATTACAAAGCATAGATGAGTATTTGCTTAGTGAGTTAGGAATCCAATTACCGGAAACAAAATCACAGACAATACAAGATAGAATGTTTGTGGTGAATCATAGTGAACTTAGTGGAGATAGATTGGATCCTATGTTTTACACAAGTCAGTTTAGTAATATTGTTGCTAAACTACACGATAGTGCGACTTGTAAGCGATTAGGGCAAATAGCTCATTTCTCGTCCGAAATATGGAATCAAAGAGATTATTATGAGAAAGAATTTCCATATATTGAAATAGGTGCAATTAATATTACTGATGGTACTATAGAAGATGTTTCTTTTGTGCCTGTGGAGCAAGCCCCGAGTAGAGCAAAAGTGATTGTTCGAACAGGAGATATTATTATTTCTACCACTCGTCCAGACAGAGGTGCAATAATCAAAATAACAGAGAATGAAAATCTATATATCGCTTCAACAGGTTTCTCGGTCATTAGAAATATTGACAGCAATATAAATCCAGATTATTTGCTTGCCATATTGAGGCATAAGTTAATACTTATGCAAATGCGTCAAAGAACTACGGGTGGAAATTATCCAGCAATTACACAAGAGGAATTGTCTAAAATAATTATACCTATTCTTCCGATACCCAAGCAGCAAGAAATAGTAGATCATATATCGTCAATTCGTCAGCAGGCAAAAGCCCTGCAAGAAGAAGGAAAAGCCATCTTGGAGCAAGCAAAGAAAGAAGTAGAACAGATGATTTTAGGATAAAACATGAATTGTGTATGAAAGAAGTTAATTTCATAGATGAACTTAACGGTCTGAAGTCTCTCTCAGATCGTTTTGATTTGTTGCGCAATTCATATAGTGTTATTTTGGATGGCAATGATGCAGAAGTATTTCATTTAGCAGATTATAAAGTATTGTGTTCCAGCCAAAACTATAATTCTATGAATAAAGAATATAGTCCGTTCATGCAAGGAAATGAATACTTATCAGAAGATGAAAGACTTTTTATTGAACGCTACAGAATAGGACAGATTAAAGAACCGTTAATAGAGGCGTTTTATTGTGGTGTGTTATGTAATGCACAAAATAAACCAAATGCCAAGTATGCTGAAATTTTAATTGAAAATTATCTTAAAGTTGTTTCAAATCAAAAGAACTATAAACCTGTAGATGTCTTATGGGCGATGAAATCGCTCATGTTTAATTGTAAAAAATATTGCAAACAAAGGGAAGAGAATATAGTTAATGCTGTTGATTTGTTATTAGCATCTGATATATCCTTGATGTATAAGTATCGGCTATTGGTTTGTGCATTTAATTTCGGTTTTCTGAAGGCTCCCCAAATAATGTCATACGCGTCCAACTATAAACTTTTTGATTCAATTTCTGAATCATACTTTGACAATGAGAGATTTTTCAAAGTATTACATGATTGTACACCTAAAAATGATAAGACAACTATTCGTGTTTTATATCATAGACTTGCAGAAAATGAAGACATTATAATAAATCAAAGTCCGCTAAATAGTACAATATCTGCAAATTTGTTGAGAAAATGTCAGTATTTAGAATCTGCGGGACTATCGGAAGAAGCAGAAAAAGCTAACAAGCAATACATTATTGCTAAATCTAGTAGAGATGGTATAGTAACAGTTAAAATGTCTGTTGAAGTACCCAATAGCTTCTTTCAACACTACATAGATAAAATTATTACAAGTCCATATCCTTTTGCGACCTTAGCTGAAGATGATTCTTTATTACCATCATTAGATATATACCAAGATGATTTATTACCGAAACACCAAGAGTTGGGCACTCAACTTTCATATATCGATATAAATGGAAATCCGCATTCGGGTAATGGCTTCTATCGAGACAAAATAGGTAAGTTATCATATTATAATTTGTACGAATTGATACCTGTTTATCCTATTACACGTTCATTAAGGCAGTTAATAGAGCAAGGGAGATTTTCTGAAAATGAATTATTAGGGTATCTATCATCCACATGGTTAAGTCAGCCCAGGCTGACAGTTAATTCTGACCTTAGAAAGTCGCAAGAATCGTGGATGGATTCATTACGTCCGTCTATACATTCATTATGTCTTGAAATTACATCTGAAATCATGAGCGAGGGGAAGCTTCATGGCAATTATATGAGTGCTATTGATTCTCTAGTATTGAAGATTGAAGGATGTTTGCGAGAGGCGTGTTGGCGGTTGGGGATAAACACTGTAAATCCGGAAAATAATGATGAAGTCACATTTGAGAAGATTCTACAAAAGATTGACGCATATCAAAAGGAACATGATGTGTTAATCATCTCATCTTCATCCCTGGATCTGCTTGAAAATATCTTTACAAAAAAAGGAATTAATCTGAGAAATAACATCGCTCACGGACTAACATCGCTAAGTGATTATAATATAAATAAAGCCATAACTGTTCTTCATTGTTTGCTTAAAGTAAGCACAATGAAAGTAGCATCATCAAGTAATGATTAAGCCTATTTGAATTGAACAAAGACAGATATTATTTATTAGAACCAGCATATGTTACCTGTTCTCTATAAATATTTGGATATTGAAGGCGGAAGGTGTATGATTGGGATGGGGGATAAATGCGATCATCCCACGCTTCAATTTACGAATGCAACGCAATTGAATGATCCGTTTGATTGCCATCCAAATTTGGTGGACTATTCTGAGGCTCTTTCAAAAAGAGATAAAAACTTTGCGTACAATATTAGAAAAAGGACATGGTTGTGTAGCCTGTCTAAGGTGCATGATTCACTTTTGATGTGGAGTCACTATTGCGCAAATCACAAAGGTATTTGTATTGGATTGGATATGAAGAAATTGTTAGGCAATATGCCCATAGGTATAGGGAATCTATATAGCAAACCATTAGAGTTGGAAGTACAATACCTTGATATTATAGAGCGTCCTAAATCCAATGATCCATTGTTTAATACATGGTATTACCAATTACAGACGAAAGCTAAAGATTGGGAGTATGAGCAAGAGGTAAGATTGGTAATGGAAAATCCTCACCCACTTCTTGCAATGATAACTCCCGAAATAGCAAAACAAATTGACAATGTTAGCGACTGGAGAGAAGTTCGCCACTATATACCAATTAAAGGAGAGTGTATTGAGTCAATTTACTTTGGTGTAAATATCAGCAAGTCGAAGAAGGAACAGATCGTCAATTATGTCCGGGCCCAACTCAATCCTAATATCAAACTTTTCCAAATGAAAGTGGACGAAAATGCTTTCCGCTTGAAAGCGGAACCAATAAGTTAAATATACCCCGATAAACTATGCCCTGCACATAACAACATAGATTGTCCCTGTCACGGCTTCCTACTTTCCTAATACATTGAGATCTTGAGACAAATTCTACATTTGAATTGAAAATGTTTTTTATGTTTGTGGTAAATTATAACGCACAGGTACTTATTTCCGTTTATGTTCTAACAATTAATTGCTTATAATTGTGGATAATTTTGGATGATTTTGGACGAAAACAATTGAATAACCTAATCCGTGAACACAATCAGCCACTTGCATCCAAAATCTCATTCTGCTGAGATTTGCGGAAGCGAAAATTTGCAGATATTGGATTTTTGTCGTATCTTTGCTGCGCTTTTCGGTTACAGACGCACTTCATCTGCCACTTTCCGATAATCCGAGACGAGTGTGAGACGAGAGCAAGACGAAGGCAAAAGCGAATTGAAAGCAAGTTAACCCGAGACTTATTTGCATTTCGCCTGTCACCTCTCACCCTTATTCTTATCCGTCAATGGAGCCATTAATAACAATTGCGATAGTTGTTGTTTGAGGTTCGTCACTACAGGGCTGATTGCTCTGACAGTAGGATAACAGTAGCACCCGTTTACGTGTCGATTACGTCTCGTTTACGTGTCGTTTACGTGTCGTTATCGACTCGTTGTCGAGTTTATCCTAGACAATACTCGTTCCCATCACCTTTGCATCACCTTACCATCACTTACCGTCGCACTACTGTCAAGCAAGTTATTCCGCAACTTTTTGCTTTTTTACTCCGCAACTTTAGGAATTCGGCTATCCGATACAACAATTTTATATTTGTCAATGCTGCAACATTGATTCAACACTCTCTCGATATTCCATCGATATTCCATCGATATACCCCCGATCGAACGGAACGATTTGAGGTAAAAGACATGAATATAAAGCTACGGTGTCATCGGGAAAATCGAGCAGATTTGCAGGCAGAAGAAATACACGGAATTGCACTTGCAGCTGACAAAATGAAGAAAAAGTAGTATATGCATTTGCATATATCATTTTTTTTTCGTAACTTTGCAAGCCTTTATTAAGTCGAAAGTCGATAGTCGATAGTCGATAGTCGATAGTCGATAGTCGATAGTCGATAGTCGATAGAGAAAAGTGAAAGCTGAATCATGAATATGCAAAAGTTAACATATCTTATTTGCGGGGCGGTGCTGGCGGTAGGACTGCTGGCCGGGTGTCACAAGCACACATACGATTTTTCGTACTCGCCCACTAACCCCAAAGCAGGAGCGCGCGTGTCGTTCATCAACCAGAGCGACGCAGGCGAGAGCTGGGTGTGGAAGTTCGGCGACGGCAACATATCCACGCTCAAGAGTCCCACACACGTTTATACCAAAGCCGGCACATACACCGTGGAGCTTATGGCCGACTCGAACAAGAGCCGCACGATCACCCACATCCTTGAGGTGCTGGATTCGCTGCCTTCGATCAGTCTGAAGTCCGACACCGTGCGGCAATATCAGCCGCTGACCATGAAGGCCGCGCTGTACAACCCGACCAAAGCCAAGGTGACCTACCTGTGGGAAGTGGATGAGTCGTTGTTCGAGCTAACCAAAGGCAGTCTGACCGGCGACAGTCTGGTAGGATACTTCACCAACTACGGTCGCACGACGGAAATCAAACTGACTACCACCATAGGCGGCAAGACGACAACCGACAGCCGCACCATTGTGCTGGTGGACAACGATGCGCCGACACTGGTGATGGAGACCGCCGACGGCATGCTGTGGCGGCAACGTATATACAGCGGCATCTATGAGAGCGTCAAGCCGTACGAAGGCGACCCGCTGGTGATCCTGGAAGCCAACGACAGCATCGGCGTTTTGAACGGTGTAACCTACGACATTCACGATATGCCCGTGCTGACGGACAAAAACGTGAAAGCGCTGCAGGTAGATGCTATCAACAGGAAGTTATACGTCATTCTGGACGACGGTTTGTACGTAGCCAACGCCAACGGCGATCACCTGGAGCAGATAAGCGACACACCGGCACAGACGTTGTTGATCGACAGCGAGCAGAACAGCCTCTACTGGAGCGACAGCGAAGGAGTATGGGTAATGCCGCTCGTAACGAACCCGCAGAACATAATAGGCGAGCAACTGCGCGAAAAAATAACGCAGGTGAACGAACTGGAAAGCGTGGGGAAAATGACGGTGGAAAGTCGATAGTCGAAAGCTATAGAAATTAAAATTATAAATTTACATTGATACAGTGAAAAAGACACACGAGCCGGTATCACCGGATTACATCTTTGAGACAAGTTGGGAAGTTTGTAACCACGTAGGCGGCATCTACACCGTGCTGAGCACGCGCGCCGCTACAATGCAACAGGAGCACCCGGATAAAGTTATCTTCTTCGGTCCGGATTGGGGCGAGCACTCCGACATCTATTTTGCCGAGGACAAATCACTGTTCCCGAACTGGCAGCGTATCCACAATGCACGAATCGGCCGTTGGAAGATTCCCGGTAGCCCGATAGCTATCCTGCTCCGGTGGGAAGGTATAGCTGCGCAGAAAGATGCTATCTACGGTTGGGCGTGGGAGAAATTTCAGGTACAGAGCCACGCCGCCTATGGCGATTACGACGAGAGCAGCCTGTTCGGCTATGCAGCCGGACAAGTGATGGAGAGCTTGTACAAATACATAGTCGAAAGTCAAAAGTCGAAAGTCGAAAGCAGCAAAGAACCGTTATTCTGCATGCATGCCAACGAGTGGCAGACGGCATTCAGTTTGTTCTACATCAAGGATCATTGTCCCAAGATCGGCACGCTGTTCACAACGCACGCCACAAGTATAGGCCGTTCGATAGCCGGCAACCATAAGCCGCTGTACGACCAGTTCAACTACTACAACGGCGACCAGATGGCTTACGAGCTGAACATGGTCAGCAAGCACTCCGCCGAGAAGCAAGCCGCACACTACGCCGACTGCTTCACTACGGTGAGCGACCTGACTGCACGCGAGTGCAAACAACTGCTTGACAAACAGCCGGATATAGTCACGCCCAACGGATTTGAGCCGGACTTCGTGCCGGTAGGCAAAGCCTACACCGCGCAACGCAAAGCGTCGAAAGAGATTCTGCTTCGCAGCCAGAACGCCGACGGCAAGGATGCCGTGGTAGCCGGACAACGTCCGTTCCTGCTGTGCATAGCCGGACGTCATGAGTGGAAGAACAAAGGTCTGGACGTGTTCGTTGACTCGATGCGCATGCTCAGCGACAAGGTGAACAGCGACGTGTTTGCACCGCGTGTGATAGCCTACGTGCTGGTGCCCTATCTGGAGCACTCGACACTACAGATGGGCAAAGTGACAGTAGTGTTCGTCCCGTACTACCTCAACGGCCTTGATCCCGAACTGGGCGAGACATACTACAACCTGCTGTGCGGCATGGATCTGACAGTGTTCCCCTCGTACTACGAGCCGTGGGGTTACACGCCGCTGGAGAGCATAGCGTTCCACGTACCTACCATCACCACCAGCCTGTCAGGCTTCGGCGTATGGGCAACAGACGAGGATGCCAAATGCACGCAGGGATTAGCGGAAGGCGTGTATGTTATCCGCCGTTCGGACTCCAACTACGAGCAGGTTGTTCACAAGGTTGCCGACGCCGTGTACAGCTACATGCGCCTGAGCGGCAAAGAGCAGGATATAGTGCGCAAGAAAGCATGGAAACTGTCGGAGAAAGCCGAGTGGAAACACTTCTTCGCCTACTACCGCGAAGCATACAACATTGCACTAACAAAAGTTAACAACAAATAAATACCAATTTATGCGTTATCACGTACCATAGAGGGGCTGAAAAAACCCTCGCTAAACAGATTAACAAACAGAAATGACAAATGAATTTATCATCGAGGTAAACCACGTATCCAAGCAATTTGAGGACGGTAAGTTTGCCTTGAACGACGTGAGCCTTCAAGTCAAGAAAGGCGAGTTTGTAACCATCCTTGGTCCTTCGGGCTGCGGCAAGACCACACTGTTGCGCTGCATCGCAGGATTTCAAGTAGCCAGTTCGGGTGACATATTGCTGAAAGGCGAAGATGTAACCAGTACGCCACCGTACAAGCGACCTGTGAACACCGTGTTCCAGAAGTACGCCCTGTTCCCACATCTGAACGTGTTCGACAACGTAGCGTTCGGACTGAAAATGAAGAAGATGGAAGAGGAAACCATCGTGCGCAAAGTGAAAGCCGCGCTGAAGATGGCTAACCTGATGGGTTACGAAGACCGTGAGGTGGACACCCTGAGCGGCGGACAACAACAACGCGTGGCTATAGCCCGCGCCATCGTCAACGAACCCGAGGTGCTTCTGCTCGACGAACCGCTGTCGGCACTCGACCTGAAGATGCGACACGACATGCAGATCGAACTCAAGGAACTGCACAAACAACTGGGTATAACATTTATCTACGTCACCCACGATCAGGAGGAAGCACTGACACTGTCCGACCGAGTAGTGGTGATGAGCGAGGGAAAAATTCAACAGATTGGTACACCAACCGATATCTACAACGAGCCGCAGAACTGTTTCGTGGCAGATTTTATCGGCGAGAGTAACATTCTGAGCGGCAGAATGATCAAGGACCGCAAGGTTGAGTTCTGCGGCAAGATATTCGATTGTATCGACGAAGGCTTCGGCGAAGATGTGCCGGTAGATGTTGTCATCCGTCCGGAAGACATCTATATCTGGGATAAGAAGGACGAAGGCCGCAAAGCCAAGAACGAGGATGACGTCGATTACGAAGACCGTGTGCCGAAAGGCAAGTTCACCAAGTGGTACAGCACCGTACAGACCTGTATCTTCAAAGGCGTGCACTACGAGATGCGTGCGCTGACACCCGACGGCTACGAGTTCCTCATCCAAGATTACCACGAGTTCCTGCCCGGCACGGAGATCGGTATGCTCGTTAAGCCCGAAGATATACAGATCATGAAGAAGAGCCGGTATATCTACAACAGTTTCGAGGGCGAGATAGCTAAGAACAGCAAGGTTTATTTCCTGGGTGCTGAGTGGGACGCTACAGAAGAGCAACTTGCTCCGTTTGCCATCGGCGACAAAGTAGAGGTGTGCGTACCGTTCCGCTTTGTGGAACTGCAGGACTACGAGGAGGAAGGCAAACTCAGCGGCGAGGTGGCATTCATCCTGTACAAAGGCAACCACTACCATCTGACCGTTCGCACCGACAACGGTGACAACATCGAGGTGAACACCAACGACGTGTGGGACGAGCACGACCGTGTAGGTATAACCATCGCACCCGAACATATCCGTCTGCGTCCGACAGGACTGGAACCGCTAAATGAGCCCGAGTGATGAAAAAGTTTGCTGACATAGCGTCCGCTCGCCGGACGTGGGCGTGGCCATACGTGCTGTTTCTGGTACTGTTTGTGGTGCTGCCCCTGCTACTGATCCTCTACTACGCGTTTACCACACCGGGCGGAGACTTTACGATACAGAACTTCGTGAAGTTCTTCCGTACCTCGGAAGCGGTAAACACGCTGATCTACTCCATGGCGATAGCGTTCATCACCACGGTTATCTGTCTGCTGTTAGGTTATCCGGCAGCGTACATCATGGCTACGGCAGAGTTCAAGACCCCACAGGTAATGGCATTGCTGTTCATCCTGCCTATGTGGATCAACTTCCTGCTGCGTACGATTGCTACGGTGGAGCTGTTCAACATGTTCGGTTTGCCACTGGGCGAAGGAGCACTGCTGTTCGGTATGTGCTACGACTATCTGCCGTTCATGATCTACCCTATCTACAACACCTTGCAGAAGATGGACCGCTCACTCATTGAGGCTGCGCAGGATCTGGGTGCCAACAAAGCAAATGTGTTCACCAAGGTTATTCTGCCGCTGAGCGTACCGGGCATATACTCGGGCATCGTGATGGTGTTTATGCCTACAGTATCCACCTTCGCCATAGCCGAGCTGCTGACGCACAACAAGATCACCTTGTTCGGTTCACTGATCCAGCGTTCGTTCGGCGAGGGAGGTATAGCTATGTGGAACTACGGTGCTGCACTATCGCTGATCATGCTGATCATCATTGCCGCTACCTCGTTCTTTGACCAGGATAACAGCCACGACACACAGAAAGGAGGTCTGCTATGACACAACAACAGCTATCTTCCGCCCAACAGGAGGCACGCAAACGTTCGCGTCAGCTGGCTGCCAAACGTGTGGCAGGTCATGCATATCTGTGGCTGCTACTCGTAGTGCTGTATGCGCCTATACTGCTGATCTTCATCTTCTCGTTCACGCAGAGCAAGGTGTTCGGCAACTGGACAGGATTCACGTTCCATCTGTACGAGAACCTGTTCACGGGTTATGACTCTAACGCACAAGTGCGCGTGGACCCGAACCTGTACCGCGCGATCTTCTTCACCGCTGTGATTGCCGTATGTGCCGCCACGATAGCCACGCTGCTCGGCACACTGGCTGCTATCGGACTGTTCAACATGAAGGCGCGACTCAGGAAAGGCATAACGTTCCTGAACTCCATCCCGATGATCAACCCGGATATACTGACGGGTATATCGCTGTTCCTGCTGTTCGTGTTCCTGAACATCAGCCGCGGCTTTGTTACGGTGCTCATCGCACACGTGGTGTTCTGTACGCCATACGTGGTGCTGAGCGTTATGCCGCGACTCATGCAAATGAACCCGAACATGTACGAGGCAGCACTCGACCTTGGCGCTACACCGGCTCAAGCCTTGCGCAAGATTCTGCTGCCCGAACTCCGACCGGGAATGGTCAGCGGATTCATTCTGGCTCTGACGCTTAGTATAGATGACTTCGGCGTGACCTTCTTCACCAAGGGTTCCAACGGTCTGGAGACCCTGTCCACATTCATCTATGCCGATGCGCGCAAAGGCGGACTGACACCCGAGTTGAGACCGCTGTTCTCACTCATCTTCCTGACGATACTTGTATTACTCGTTATAATGAATATTCATACTAACAAACAATTAAACAAACAAAAGAAATGAACAAACAATTCAGAACCTTGATCGTTCTTGTCATGGCAGCGCTTATGGCGTGCCCTGTATTCACCCAAGCCGCAGATCGCGCACACACCCTGAAGGTGTACAACTGGGCGGACTACATTGACATGGACAACGTCCTTAACAAGTTCCCCGCATGGTACAAAGAGCAGACCGGCGAGGATGTGGAAATTATCTATCAGACCTTCGACATCAACGAGTCGATGCTCACCGAGATTGAGATCGGTCACGAGGATTATGACGTGATCTGCCCCTCGGAGTATATCATTGAGCGTATGCTTCGCCGCGGATTGCTGCAACCTATCAACAAGAACTTCGGCGAACTGCCCGACTATACCAAACTCGTAGCACCGTTTGCACAACGTATGTTCCAGCAGATGGTAGCCGAGGATGAGCAGGAAGATATGAAGGCCTCCGACTACACCGTAGGTTACATGTGGGGCACCACGGGCTTCCTGTACAACCCGAAGTTCGTTGACGAGGCGGATATCCGTTCGCTGGGCGGACTGCTTAACCCGAAGTTCAAGGATCGCATCTTTATGAAAGATGCTTTCCGCGACGTATATTCGGTTGTTGTTCTGTACGTCTATCGTGACGAGATTGCACGCGGCGAGGTGACCCGCGACGAGCTGGTTGCCCACGTTACCGACGAGCGCATTGCACGCGTTGAGGAGTTCCTGCGCCAGGCTAAGAGCAACATCGCCGGCTGGGAGGTTGACTTCGGTAAGGAAGAGATGGCTAAAGGCAAGACCTGGCTGAACCTGAGCTGGTCGGGCGATGCACAGTGGGCTATCGACGAGGCATCGGAAGTTGGCGTTGAGTTGAAGTACATAGTGCCCGAGGAAGGTTCGAACGTATGGTTCGACGGCTGGTGCATACCCAAGTACGCACAGAACGTCAAAGCCGCATCGTACTTCATCAACTACCTGTGTATGCCCGAAAACGCTATCCTGAACATGGAGGAGATCGGCTACGTATCTGTTATCGCCTCGCCGGAGATCCTGGAGTGGGCTGACAATGCCGAGGACAACGAGCAGACAGCCGACCTGTCGTACTTCTTCGGTCCGGAGGCTACTGCTATCCACGCCAATCAGGTACTCTATCCTGACAAGAGCGTGATCGACCGTTGCGCACTGATGCACGACTGTGACACCAAGACAGGTGCCATGCTGGATATGTGGAACCGCGTCAAGGGTGACAACCTCGGCGGCAGCAACCTGATGATGATTGTAGGCATAGTGATTGTTCTGCTGATTCTGTTCTTCGTCATCCTGGGTATAAACAAAAACAAACAGAAGAAACTGCGTAACCGCAGACATTAAAACAGACCGCAGCTCATGCTGCTGAAAGAGCAAAGACCGCTTTGCTGAAAGAAAAAAGAAACCTATATGAGCAAGAAGCTATTACTAATCCTTGCGCTGTTCTGCAGCATAACCGTCTATTCCAACGAGATGGAGGATGGTTATGCTGCCGTCAAACAGCAGTACGAGCAGCGACAGAAAGGAGCCGACAAAGCATTGCAAGAGTACCTCAAGCGCTACCCCTACACCACATACTCCGATGAGGTGAAGATGATGTTGGGCGTAGTACAAGTCGAGGGCAAGAAGTACAAACAGGCGCTGAAGAACTTCGAAGAAGTCAAACTCACACGCCTGGGGCGTGACCAACAACCGGAGTATCAGTTCTACCGCGGCTATGCGTACCTGATGATGGGCGAGTACCAGAAGTCACTCACCTTCTTCTCCACGCTGCGCCAGAAGGAGACGCCATACACCCTCGCGTCACGTTACTACTATGCGTTTGCCTTGTACAAACTGGGCGACTACAACAAGGCCTTGCCGGAGTTTCTTGCTATCGAACATACGGTGCAGTACAGCGATATTGTGCCGTATTACATCATTCAGATCTATTACTCGCAAGGCAACCTGGAGGAGGTAGAGCAGCGTGCCGAATATATCATGGAGGCTAATCCCGGCAACCCGAACAACGGTGAGGTGGAGCGCATCCTGGGCGAACTACAGTACCAGCGCGGTGCGTATGCCCGCGCCATTCCGCATCTGGAGGCCTACGAGAAGAGTTGGCGCGAGCAGAAAAAAGAACTCGTGCGCAACGACCTGTACCTGTTAGGTATGTCGTACTTCCAAACAGAACAGTACCCGAAGGCTATCACCTACCTCAAGCAAGTGAAACCCGAGAACGACACGATATCCGAATCGGTATCCCTGCATCTGGGTCATGCGTACACGCGCACGGGCAATATAGAACAAGGTAAGCTCAATTATGCCGCAGCAGTCCGCTACGGTCTGTCACCCAAGCTGACCGAAGAGGCAATGTACAACTACGCGCTGTGCACCTATCAGAGTTCGTCGGCACTGGGCGAGAGCGTAACAGCCTTCACCGACTTCCTGCGCACCTACCCCAAATCCAAACACACGACCACCATCCGTTCGCTGCTGTCCGATGCGTTTCTCCGCTCGAAGAACTATCAGGCTGCCTACGAGGCTATGCAGCTCATCGACATCACCGACCCGAAGATGGAGCAGACCAAGCAGTACCTGCGTTACCAATTAGGTGCGGATGCGTTCCGGCAGGGAAATATCCAGAAGGCACAACAGTTCCTGCAGGAGATTCTGCGGCAACCCAAAGCCTACGACGCACAGAACGCCGAGGCATGTTACCTGCTTGCCGAGTGCGCCTATCGCACGCGTAACTACAAGCAAGCCGAGCAGTACCTGACGCAAGCCGAACAGGAGAAAGGCTGGAAACAGTCGCCCAACCGCATTCAGGCAATGTACCTGAAGGGTTATGCTTACTTCCAGCAGCGTATGTACACGCAGGCAGAAGCTACACTCAAGGATTTTGTCGGTCAGGCGGACTCCTCGCAACCTACCTATGCCGATGCACTGAACCGTATAGGCGACTGCCAGTTCAATGCACGCCGCTTCGATGAGGCTATACGCACCTATCAGCAAGTGATTGACCTGAAAGCCACAGGTGCCGATTATGCTACGTTCCAGGCTGGCTACGCCTACGGACTGAAGCATGAGTATGTCAACAAGGCGGAGAAGATGCTCAGCCTCGTTACCACCTACCCGCAATCCGACTACGCAGACGACGCCCTCTACGAGATGGCACGCGCGTATATCGAGAACAATCAGGAGGAATCGGCAATCATGGCGTACGAGCGACTGCTGAGCAATTATCCCAACTCCAACATGGCACGCAAGGCGTCGCTTGAGCAAGGTATGATTCACCGCAACCTCAAGCAGTACGATGATGCTATACGCGCCTTCAAACGCACCATCAATGCTTACCCCGGTACGGAAGAGGCATACGCTGCACTCGAAGGACTGGAGCAGGTATATGTGGCAACGAACAATATCAGCGAGTATCTGGCGTACACAAAGAAGATCGGCAAATCGCAGATGCGTGTAACCACCGCCGAGGACTCACTGACCTACGTCACCGCCGAACTGCAATACATGCTCGGCAACTACCGCGAGGCAGCAGCCGGACTGGCTACGTACCTCACGCGTTACTGCAACGGCGGACGTTACTGCACCAACGCACATTACTATGCCGCCGACAGTTACTACAAGTTAGGACAGATGCAGGAGGCGTTGGCGGAGTACGAAGCACTGACTACACTCACCGGCAATGCCTATATGGAGGAAGCCTGCATGCGTGCCGCCGGACTGAGTTTCGACAATCACGACTACGAGACCTCGGCACGGCACTTCCGCCACATGCTGGAGGTAGCCTCCACCGAGGCGAACAGGCGTACCGCACAACTCGGTATACTGCGCTGTGCATCAAACCTCAACGACGAAACGACCGTGCTACAGATCGCTACAGATATGCTGTCGTCCGACAATCTGCCGGAAGATATTCGTCAGGAGGCCCTGTATTGCCGCGCCAAGGCGTACCTGAATGCCGGCAACAACGGATTGGCTGTAGTGGATCTGACACCGCTGGCTAAAGAGACTGTTACCGCCATCGGCGCAGAGAGCAAGTACCTGCTCGCACAGGCGTACTACAACATGGGCGCACTGGACAACGCCGAGCAGGAGATAATGGCGTTTGCACAGATGAACACCCAGCACCAGTATTGGCTCGCCAAAGCCATGATCCTGCTGGCAGACATCAGCCTCAAGCGCGACGATACCTATCAGGCACAACAGTACCTGCTCGCACTGCAGGCTAACTACCGCGCACAGGATGATATACAATCCATCATCGCCGAACGGCTGAACGCCATTGCCGCACAGCAAACAGCCGAAGCCGATCCCGATGACGACGAACCCGTGACACAGAACGAAAACTGATACCGTAAACTTACTGAGATATGAACAGATACAAGCATATATTATTCGTTACACTGCTGCTGCCCCTTACCATGGCGGCACAGGATACTATCTTGAACAGGAACGTCACCGTTGAGCGTGACTTTCAGCCGATCATCAGTAGTGCAGGTATAGTAAGCGTCAAGCCCGTGATTGTGCAGCAGGAGTTTGAGCCTGCCGAGGTCACCTACTCGACGTATTCGCAATCGCTATCACCGGCGTTCAACATCAATCCGCTGGGTTGCTCGCTCACCGCATGGAATCAGCCCAAACCGTTGCACGGCTATGTACGTGGCGGACTGGGACATACCAACACCGCTTTCGACTTCGGCTACCGCATGACCGACAAACGCAGCAAAATAACGCTGGACGTCTATGCCCATCACCGCGCTATGTGGGGCAGATACACGGTAGAGAAAACCGATATCGGACTGGACATCACCAAGTCGTTCGGTTCGGCAGCACTGTATTTCGGCGCGGACGCCACCAACCAGTATTACACGATGAGCGGACGTTATGTTGATACGCTCGGGACAATGCACATTGCCAAGATGTCCGAACTCAAGCCTGTGGACAGGCTGTCGCTATGGACTGTGAATACGCGCATAGGCATACGTTCGACAGGCAGAGGTAATATCCGTTATCAGTTGCAGACAGGTTACTCGGCGTTCCTGCATGCTACGAACGTCACCGAGCACCAGATACGTACTATCGGCAAACTGGAGTGGAACGGCGGCGAGCACCGCGCAGGAGTGAATCTGAAAGTGTCGGATTTCTTCATGAAGGTCAACGACAACACTATCCCCGACTCGCTGTACAATCCGCGCCACGCTATCCGCATCGAGCCGTTCTACGGCTATGATCACAACCGCTTCCACGCACATATAGGTGTGAACCTGGATATGAATATCGGGCGCGGACAACTGCTGAGTGGCAACGAGAACATTGCATTCGCCCCGTCACCCAATGTGCGCCTCGAATATGACATCACGCGCAACTGGCTGGCTGTATATGGCGAGGCACGCGGTTCGTTCGGTGAAGGATCGATGCAGTCGTACAGTAACACGTATCCCTATCGGCATTGCCGTCCGGGTGTTACCTCACACCACGTTTCCGGATATGTTCCCGTGCAGGCGCAACTGGGTCTGAAGATTCGCCCGCAGGCTAACTTGCTGATCGACCTGCATGCACGTTACGAACTGAAGAAGAACCAGTTCTCGACCTCTACGCCGTACTACTGGGAGGTTCGTCAGTTCCGCGACGGACGAGGTGACAGTTCTCCCGTGTTCGGCGAGTACGTCTATTGCCACCTGCAGCGCTGGAAGATCGGTGCGGAGATAACCTGGCACTACCAGGATATCGTTCACGTACTGGTTAGCGGAGGCTATTATACCGGCAGCATGGATAGCATCGAGGTGCCGCACATTGCTCAAGATAACCCGACAAGCCTGGCATCATTCAACGCTGCCGTCCACAATCCTGACGGTTCGCTCAAGATGCTCGACCGTCCGCGTTGGGATCTGCGTGTGGACATAGATGCACGTATCAACCGCCACTGGACGTTGTACTCTCACAACTACTTCACCGGCAAACGACAGATGCTCGTATGGCAGGAGACGCCCACAGGACGAGAATACGCAACCACGCTGGCTATCCCGACCATCGATCTTAACCTCGGCTGCGCGTACGAGTACAACAAGTGGCTGAGTGTCTATCTCGAACTGAATAACTTCATCCACCGGCACAACGTCAACTACTACGGCTATACTGATCCGGGTATCAACTTCGTACTCGGAGCATCGTATAAGTTCTGACCGGATAGACCTGTGAGTCAGAAATAAATTATCAGGAAATATGAATATACTTGTGCGTCTGCAGCGACAGGCGCCAAGCCGGATGACTGAGGATGTAGGCAACTGCATCCTCAGTATTCGTTTGTGAGCAGGGTTGCAGATAATGGTGTGCGTCAGGATAAACCTCCAGCCACCGTGGCAGATCGGGCAGCGTGTCTGCTGTCAGAACGACCTTCACCTCATCGGCTCGAGGCAGCACAATCTTCGTTCCTGCCTTGGGCGAAAGTGTCACCCAATCGATTCCGTCGGGCAACGGATGAGTACCGTTGGTCTCGATGGTGATTGTTTGTCCGTACCGATGCAATGCCTCCGTCAGTGCTGCATCCGCCTGCAACGAAGGCTCGCCGCCGGTCAGCACAATCAGCGTATCGGCATCGGTGCTGTAGGCAAACACGCGTTCGGCAATCTGCGCGGCCGACATAAGTGTGAACGCAGAGAAATCCGTGTCGCAGAACGGGCATCGCAGGTTGCATCCCGACAGGCGCACAAACACAGCCGCCTTGCCGGTGTGAAAACCTTCACCCTGCAACGAATAGAATATCTCGTTAACCTTGTACATCAGCATTTGGCTATTAGCATCAGTCGCGCTCGTAGATGGCTATATTACCTTCGCTCTCCTGCGCGCTTACCTTGTAGCAGTTCTCCACATGGTCACATATCCAGCGGGCAATGTTCTCTGCCGAAGGATTGACATCCAGCACGTCGTTGATATACTTGTGGTCAAACGTATCTTTCACCACGCGCTTGATGTGCGTGAAGTCAGTTACCATACCGTCCTTGTTCAGCTCTTTGGCTTTGCAATATACGGTGATCACCCAGTTATGACCGTGCAACTGCTCACATTTGCTCTCGTAGCTGAGTGTCAGATTGTGTGCTGCCGAGATAGTCAGCGTCTTTTGAATGTAATACATGGTTGTATCGATAAATTTGTTGCCCTGACAGGCGTGATTGTTTCAATTTGATGATTTATCATCCGTTTAGAGAGTGCAAAGATACGATTTTTTTTTCATATTTGCAAATTTTCGTATAATTTTTGCTATTCGTTTGCAAAAGTCAATATTTTTTTGTATCTTTGCGGTTGCAATGCAATCAACTAAGTTCCGCCTATATGGATACATCTGCAAATCATGACTTATTGCCCGGTAAATTTTCCGATGACACCGTTCGCGAGATTGTGACAGCCCAACGCCGTTTCTTCCGTACGGGTGCTACACTGCCGGTCAGCTGGCGTATCAAACAACTCAAGCGTCTGAAAGAGGCCGTTCTGGCGCATGAGGCGGAGTTCATTCAGGCTTTGGCTGACGATCTCGGCCGCAGCGAGGTGGAAGCCTACCTGTGCGATATAGGTCCGATAGTAGTGGAGATCAACGAGATGATTCGCGGTCTGCGCCGCTGGGCACGACCCGAAGTACACTTCAGCGGACTGATGTGTTTCCCGAGCATATTTACCAAGGTATATAAGATGCCCTACGGTGTGGCGCTGGTCATCAGCCCGTTCAACTTCCCTATCCTGCTTACAATTGGCGTTGTGGCGGCTGCTATGTCGGGCGGTAACACCGTTGTTATCAAGTCCAGTTCAAAATCCGCAGCCAGCACGGCTGCACTCAAGCGGTTCTTTGCAGAGGTCTTTCCTCCGGAGTATGTCACACTGATTGACGGAGGGCACGATATAGCGGATATCTGTCTGGCGCAGCGGTTTGACAAGATCTTCTACACCGGCTCGCCGGCTGTGGGCAAACATGTGCTGACCGAAGCCGCGAAGAACCTCACACCTGTGGCTCTCGAACTGGGCGGTGAGACGGGCAACTGGTGCGTCATCCGCAAGGATGCCGACCTCAGGGATGCTGCACGAAAGATTGCGTTCTTCAAGCTCACCAATGCCGGACAGATCTGTATCAATATCAATCAGATAGCAGTTGCAGAAGAGGTAGCAGAAGCGTTCCTTAGCGAACTCAAGCAGGCGTTTGTCAGCCAGATCGGCGAGCACGCGGAGCGCAACCCCGAATATCCCAAACTCATCACCGTTGCCGCATACGACAAGTGTGCCAAACTGGCGGACGAGTACCGCGAGCGGATCATCTTCGGCGGCACAGGCGACAAACAGACGTGCAAGTATGCTCCTACGATTATCTACCCCGTGGATATCAACGAACCTATCGTGCAACAGGAGCTGTTCTGCCCGCTGCTGCCTGTCGTGCCGTACAAGGATGCGGAGATTGACAGCCTGATGGACACCATAGCCAATCGCGAACATCCGCTGGCAATGTACCTGTTCACAAGCGATATGCGCTGGGCTAACCGCGTGATGCAGACCCAGCAGTTCGGCGGAGGATGTATCAACGAGGTTTGTATCCACATGATGGTCAAGGGCGTACCGTTCAACGGCACCGGTCACTCGGGTATGGGTGCATATCACGGCGAGTGGGGATTCCGCGAGTTCACCCATCCGCAAACAGTGCTTCGCGGCAGCCGCTGGCTGAACCTGCCGCTGCGCGAACATCCCTACAGCGGCAAAGCAGGCAAACGGAAGATGTCGCTCTTGCGCCTGTTCGAACGGTAAGATATAACAAAGCATTCCCTTATGTTTAACCCTAAAATAGTACAACAATGGACAAACAAAAATCAGCTTTAACGATTAGTATCATCGCGCTAATCATCAGTATCATTGCACTGTTGCTCGTATTGTGGCTGGGCTACGGCTGCTGCTCACAGTGCTGCAAGAAGTCACACGAATGCCCGCAGAAGGAAGAGCCTGCTGCTGCAGTTGTCGTTGAGAAGACGGAAGCCGAGCCCGCTCAGGCACCGATGGGCGAAGAGGTGATTGTCGAAACCGTCAAGCCGCACGAGGATGTGGTTGTCAAGAAAAAAGGCGGCGTTCAGTACATCGACCTCGGTCTGCCCAGTGGAACGCTGTGGGCTAACGTCAACGATGCCAATGGTCTGACCACGTACGAGGATGCTGTTGCCAAGTTCGGCAAGCAGCTGCCTACCAAGAAACAGTTCACCGAGCTCCGCGAGAAATGTGAGTGGCAGAACCTGAAGAACGGCGGTTACAAGGTGGTCGGTCCCAACGGCAATTACATCACCTTCCCGCTCACCGGTTTCATCAACTGCACCGGCGAGTTCCTCAACGCCAACAAGTTCGGCGACTACTGGACCTCAACCACCGATGGTACGGATGAGGCTTATCGCGTTGCGTTCAACGAGAAGAACATCATCATCGCTCTGCACCCGAAGTGCTACGCACGCGCTATCCGTCTGGTGAAGTAATACAGCACGATTGCCAACTAACAGAAAGAGAGTCCGTCGGGACTCTCTTTTGTTGTATGTATTCCAATCGCCTGCACGCTCGCAGTCGTTTAATGCGCAGCATTGTCCTGCCGCGTAACTGCTCTTTGTCAGGTGCTCGGGGCGTCAGCGCTGAGTGGAAGGACCACCCTATTCAGATGTTGACTTAGGGTCAAATTGATCTTTGACATCACTGATTTTAGGTTTAGCGAAAAATATCAGTTATTTCAAAGAACATTTTTTGAGTTTAATGGGACAGCAGTGTTACGACACTTTGTTTATTGCGCCTGCATTTAATGCAGGTATTGCCTTTGCCGTCCTTCCAGCGTTCATTATGTTCGGATACTATCCGGACAGCGGCTCCATGCGAGCCGCCGATAGCGTCTATGCCTGGCATATGTATATGCCGTCCCATTACTTTCCCGTCAAATTTGTCATTTTCTCAAACAATTCTTACTCCCAAATTTGCATAATTCAAAAAATTTTCGTACCTTTGCACCCGAATTGGGTGCATGACACAAAATAATAAAAAATGACACAAGAGGAATTAAAACAGATTACAAGTCAAAGCGAAAGACGTACGATTGAGTATAAGGAAGCATGGAGCGAGTTGCCAAGCAACTTGTTCGAGACGGTTTGTGCTTTTCTTAATCGCGACGGTGGTGTCATTGTATTGGGCGCGCACAATGACGGTACGATTACGGAGGGTGTTAATCCTCGTGCCATAGACCAGATGTGCAAGAATATCGCCAATATCAGCAATAACGTCGAACAACTCAAACCATCCTTCCTGTTGCAACCGGAAATAGTGGACATACATGAATCGTTATCCGCCAACAACAAAACACAAGTGATTGTCATTCAAGTTCCGGCAAGTAGTCAAGCGCATCGATTCAAAAACAAGTTCTTCGATCGTAGTGTTGATGGCGATTTTGAACTCCGAACAGATGCTGAGATAAGTGCATTGTATCTGCGCAAAAGCACGCTATACACGGAAAATACTATCTTTCCGTATCTACGTATTGAGGACTTCAAACATGGTATTGTTAACAAAGCTCGAAATCTCATTCATAGCATGCGTGAGAACCACCCATGGCTGGAACTGGATGATATGGAACTCTTCAGGCAAGCCAACTTGTACAGACGCGATGTCCGTACAGGAGAAGAAGGGTTTACACTCGCCGCGTTGATGTTGTTTGGTAAGGACGAGGTTATCCAAAGCGCACTGCCATACTACAAGATTGATTGCGTGCTTCGTCGCGTGAATACGGATCGCTATGACGACCGTTTTACTTCGTTTGGCAATATTATTGATGGCTATTCGGAGTTGATGAGTTTCTTTGAACGCTATTTCCCGGATACATTCTATATGGAGGGAGACCAACGTGTTTCGCTACGCAATAAGGTTTTCCGTGAAGTAGTATCTAATATGCTCATTCATCGCGAGTATCTCAATCCTTCCATTTCATTGATTGACATTCGCCAAGACCATGTTCTAATACAAAATGCGAATCGTCCTTTGCGTGCTGGTGTTATCACTCCGGACAACTACACACCTCATCCTAAAAATCCGCACTTGGCGAACTTCTTTGTGCAGATGGGACGTGCAGAGCACCTTGGTACAGGTGTGCGCAACTTATACCATTACGCGCCAATCTATCTCGGATCTGAACCCACCATCACAGATGATGACATGTTCCGTATCCGTCTGAATATCGCAGAATCCAAACGTGCCGAATTAGCAATATCGGCTACGGAAAGCACTACGGATAGTTCGGAGAAAACTAGGGAAAAAACTAGGGAGAAAACTAGGGAGAAAACTAGGGAGAAAATCATACAGGCTGTTAAAGAAAATCCCGTGATAACTACTAATGGTCTTGCAAAAACCCTCGGAATCACTGTAAAAGGGGTAGAATGGCAAATCAAGGATCTTAAATCTCGTGGCATCATCCGTCGTGTTGGACCCGCTAAAGGCGGTCATTGGGAGATAATTGAGTAGAATTGTCGGAATGGAGCAAGAGAAGGATTAAAATAGATTTGGTACACGCGTACCGAAATTAGTACGATGCCTCTCTACCTTGCAAATATTTTGCATATGTCAAAAAAATGTACCTTTGCCATATATCTGAGCGCTGGTCAATAATTGCACATCAAACATCCCACTAGTTCCATTTTGGAACGTATGGGTCAGCAACCAATTTAAAGTACATGCGCCTATTTTATGAGGCATGGAAAATGTTGGATGCAAACTTGTCAGTCGCAACTGACGAATCACAATCGACAATTGTGATTGTCGCATCCTCTCAAGAATCGTCCGTTGCAACTGACGAATGTTCGATGGCATCAATGCCGCTATGCGCATCGCCGGATATTGCTAAGCTCCGGCCTAATTGCATTTTCCCCTTCGGGCGTATACTTACGCCCGATTGTCACTTTGTTTACATCACTTTGTTCCGTCACTTTGTTTAAGTCACTTCGTTTATTGCGCCTGCATTTGATGCAGGCATCGGCTTTGCCGTCCTTCACAGCGTTCATTACGTTCGGATACTATCCGGACAGCGGATCCATGAGAGCCGCCGATAGCGTCTATGCCTCGCATATTTATATGCCCTCCCCTTGCTTTCCGTTAAAATTTGTACTTTCTTGCATATATTTTATGTATTTTTAGGATTTCATTTGCAAAAGTCATATATTTTTCGTAACTTTGTAGCGTCTTTCCCGAAAGGGACTGACAAAAGACATAATAACAGCGTTTATTGACGCTTTGTTCTTGGCATCTCTGAATTCGGAAAATTCTCTAAATACTGTCAAGGCAATGCAACAATGAATGCCTGCTTGTATATTCGTACACACATCTTAGGGTGTGTTGTATCTAATATACGGTGTGGCTTCGGTGTTGCTTGACCTACAGTATGCGGCACTTTCCGAAGCCAAGAGATGCGGGACAAGTAACATTGAAGCCCGCTTTTTTTATATAAATAAATGTATTGTAGGTATGAAAGCAACAATTCAAGAGACCGCAAAAGAATTGGTTTCACGCAAGGAGTATCCTGAGGTTATTAAAGCTGCCCTCCAACTGATTGTGGAGGGGCAGATGAATTCTCTGGCTTTGAATGAAATTTTGTCAGAGAATGGAATTCGCCGAATTACAGACATCAAGGACAAAACACTTGACGTTATACTTGATTATGCAGATATTATTTTGGAGGATGACACCATTAGTCAAGAAGAGTTAACCAATCTTCAAATGCTTAAAATATTCTTTCATGTCGAAGAAGGTGATTTTCAGAAAAACTACAAGTTCAAGCGTGTAGAGAACATAATAATACGTCAACTTGAAAAATTATATGCTGATAATGTGCTCGAATATTATGAGGAACTGCATCAAAGTGAACTGCAGGGGGTATTCGGCATGGGACATGATGAATATATGTCAATTGTAAAAAAAGTAGCAAAATGAATTCATGGCGCTGTAAAATATACGACATGACGGAAACAGGAAACTCCTCAATCATTAGCAAAATATATGATTGGGCGATGTTGTTTTTTATTATCCTTAGTATTATACCTCTTGCTTTTCGTGAGCAAAATATATGGTTTGAATGGTTCGACAAGGTGTCCGTATCTATATTCATTATAGATTACATGTTACGATGGATAACGGCCGATATGCGAATGCCGAACCGACCTAAACTTGCGGCATTTCTCACTTATCCGTTTACAACTTTTGCGATCATAGATTTGTTGTCAATTTTGCCGTCAATCATTGTACTAAACAAGGCATTCAAGTTATTCCGTATTACGCGTCTGTTCAAGATTTTGCGCGTGTTCAAATTCATTCGTTATTCAAAGAATGTGCAAATCTTGTTTAAGGTACTACGTAAAGAACGTCATATATTGTTTACCGTATTCTGGATAGCCCTGTTCTATATCATCATAACAGCACTGATCATGTTCAATGTAGAAGAATCAGCAATGTTTGAAGATTTCTTTGATGCTCTTTATTGGGCAACAACGACATTGACTACAGTAGGCTATGGTGATATATACCCCGCAACTGATATGGGGCGAATAATAAGTATGCTTTCTGCTATTCTTGGAGTAGCTGTAATTGCTTTGCCGTCAGGTGTAATCACCGCAAGCTACTTGGAAGAATTGCGCGAAGCAAAGAAAGAAGACAAAACAATATAACATAACTATCATGAAAAGAATTCTATTAACTTTAGCAATATGCCTATGTGGTATTGCTATGTTTGCTCAAAAGACATTTAGTAGCGAAAATTTTACCACCGAAACAGTAGACGAATTTGGAGATAAAACAGGGGAGATAAAAGTAGGTATAATAGCAAAAGGCTACTTCTCTAATTCCGCAACTACTAACTCCTGCGCAAAGTTTATGATTTCTTTTAAGAAAAAATCGTCGTGGTACGACTTATATGAATATTGCAATAATCATGCTAGTAAAGATGAGTTCTACACGACATTTGAAGGAGTTGCAACAGGTGAAATTGTTAAGGCGACATATTTTGTGCCAACAGCTTTTCTTAATTTGTGCCGCGAAAATGATACTATAAAAGTAAAATTGAAAGATGCTTCAGAATATGGTTCTACTTCTGCGGTATTCAAATTATTTCATTGTAAAGCCTTTTATCAAAGTTATATCAAAACATTCGGAACTGTTGAGCAAAAGAAATATTTACTATATGATAGTTATGTCAATCTATACAACATTCCTCTTGATCCCTATGACAAATTTCCCCCATTAGATAATCCCTGCATCGGATTTTGGAAGAAATCTCGCTTCCTTAATGATTATATAAATTTTAGTGGGAAATTCAAGAACGGAGATAATCTTTCTGTAAATTGCAATGAAGTAAAAATTGATGGGGAAATCGTGAAACGAGAAGATAAAACTTTTTACTCTGTGGATTTTAATGATTTTATGAGTAAATTCCATACTGGAGCTATAATCGAAGTTTTTCACAAAGATAAAAACATAAGTGAAATTTTCGAGGTATCATCGGAAGAATACGAGATGGTTACTAACTTTTTCAACCATTAAGTAGAAAGAATACAAGTACAAAAATAATGGCTTGGACTTGGAGAAAGAGAAAGAGTATTCTGCCGGGAGTTAGACTGAATTTCGGCAAAAGAGGTATAAGCACCACTATTGGACCGCGCGGTGCAAGCATGACGTTTGGTCCGAATGGAACATATCTTAATACGAGCATTCCCGGTACGGGATTGTATAACAGACGCCGAATCGGCGGGAAAAACAATACTACAATGACTAACGATAATTCTGGCTGTAAAGGAACATTCTTGTCGTTTCTATCAGTAGTGCTATGGTTCCTTGTTGTTAGCACAGCTTTATTAGGCTTTGCTATTAACACTTGGGTGGGTTGTGCATTTATAGGAGTTGTGATATTATCACATATAATTGTAGCTATCATAGCCAATCATAGAGAAAACGCAGCATCCAGATCCGTAAGTATAGATCCTTCAAGCTCGCTAAGGGAAGCTCTTTATCAAGACGAGATAAAGAAAGCAGAAAATACGCCCCATGATATAACCAAGGATTACTACAAACAAGTTACAAAGGTCGCAGAAGAACTTTATGCAGATTACGAGAGAGTCCTAAAAACGCCTAATCTTGATAGTCTTATAGAATCACTTGGAATAACTTTCAAGATGAATGGTCGTATTACAACGTCCAATAGTGATAAAATCCGTCTACTATTCTGGGTAGATGTTACTCGTTGTTATACAGGATTGGGACATCTAATAGATTTGGATAGTAAGGAAGGGTTTGGATTACTTTACTTTATCGCTCTCACCCAAGGATGTTCACAAGGAAAGCCTTTTTCAGAATTGGCTTTCATAAAAGGTGCTTATCAAAAAGATGCAGAATCAATACTCAAAAGCGTAAAAGCATTTATTGATACTGCTCCGACTTATTCAGAAATATTTCTACTATCTCGTTTGTTAGCGTCTAACGACTCGAAATTACATCGTAAGTTCCTTGTAGATATCTATCGCTTTGCGTCAATTACTGCAAAAGCGGATAACACCGTTACATCCGAAGAGGCGGAATGGTTAAGCAATATTATGAAAATGCAGGGCAACGGCAATCAAGAAATAGTTCCGGAAATGGATGATGAGCCTATTAAATCACCAGTTGTGCGCCCTGTGATTACCTCTCAATTAGATCCTATGTTTGCGGATGTAGCAAGATGGGTTGTAGCAAAACAAGAAGGATCTACGTCAAGAATACAGAGACAGTTTGAAATAGGTTATAATCGTGCAGGGAATTTATCCGACCAATTGCAGGAGGCAGGCATAGTTGGACCGAATAAAGGAGTTAAAGGGCGCGATGTTCTTATTCAAGATCCACAAAAACTGGAAGAACTACTTATGTTGCTTTTGCAAGATGATTACTCTAATCCGACTGGAAGTAGTTTTTCTACAGGCGCAAAGCCTATCTCAAAACCCAAATCTCAAAACCCATCTAAGATGTTAGATTCGTTAATTGGTCTTGAATCGGTAAAAAAAGAGGTTGAGACACTGACCAATTTCATCAAGATACAGCAGACACGCGAGGCTAAAGGATTGAAAACGTCCGCAGTATCTTATCATTGTGTCTTTACTGGTAATCCGGGAACAGGAAAAACAACCGTAGCCAGAATCCTTGCTAAGATATACAAGAATTTAGGAGTTGTCTCTAAAGGTCATTTAATAGAAACAGACCGTGCCGGTTTAGTAGCTGAATATGTAGGACAAACGGCTGTGAAGACTAACAAAATCATCGATAGTGCTTTAGATGGTGTTCTCTTTATAGACGAGGCATATTCTCTTATAAGCAAGAGCGAAAATGACTATGGCAAAGAAGCAATTGCTACACTTCTTAAACGCATGGAAGATAATCGTGACCGTCTCATCGTGATTCTTGCCGGCTATACAAAAGAAATGAAAGACTTTATTGACTCCAACCCGGGTCTGCAATCCCGTTTCAACCGTTATATAGAGTTCCCGGATTATTCAGCTGAGGAATTGTTGCAGATTTTTGAAGTCAGCATGAAAAAGTATGACTACCATTTTGGAGAAGGGACGAAAGAGGCTCTACAGCAATACTTTAAAAATGAGGTTGCTCATAAGGATGCAAACTTTGGCAATGGACGATTGGTGCGAAATGTATTTGAAAAAACTTTGGAGAGGCAAGCTAACCGTCTCGCGCAAGAAGTTAATCTGACAACTGATAAATTATCGCAAATAGAGCCAGAGGATTTACCAATAAAATAGAAATGCAATGGAAGGAAAGATAAGAAGGATAAAGGTTAATCTTGTGCTATTATTAGCGCTCATTATTGCTATTGTCATTTGTGCTGCGTATACTGCAAAGACTGAGTCGGAGCGATATGAATTGCCAAAATTACAATCATCACAACCGGAAAAGATCGTGCATCATACGGGCTATACGGTTAGTTTCAACACTGATTGGCTTATCCCCAACTGGGTGGCTTACGAACTAACAGCAGAAGAAGTACAAGGAGTAGAACCGCGTAGTAATAAATTCGAACCTGATCCGCAAATTTGGCAAAGCCCAAATACCGATGAGTACAAGAATTCGGGCTATGACCGTGGTCACATGGCTCCCGCCGCTGACATGAAGTGGAGCAAGCAAGCGATGGAAGAGAGTTTTTATACATCGAACATTTGCCCTCAAAACAAAAATCTTAACAAAGGAGATTGGAAAGATTTGGAAGAGCATGTTCGTGCTATGGCGACTAAATACGACCACATTTATATAACTTGTGGACCGATTGTCTCAACAAAGCCTAAAACAATTGGACAAAACTCATATATCAATAGAGTGTCTGTGCCCGATGCATTCTACAAAGTCATCCTACGGAAGAATAAAGAATCATGGAGTGCTGTCGGATTTATGATGCCCAACCAAGCAGGGCATAAACCACTTAATAAGTACGCTATGTCTGTGGATGACATAGAAATCATCACTGATATTGATTTCTTTGTTGCCCTACCGGATAGTATAGAAGAAATTGTAGAATCAACATATAATCTTAAGGACTGGGATTTATGAAAAACTCATTCAGGAAATTGTTAAATGGAATGTTGGTCGCTTCAACCGCAAGCATAGCGACTACTGCCGATAGTGCGAATATCCCCGCAATAGTAGATGACATGACTAACGGAGGAAAACTTCTGGCAGGAGTAAGCAAAGTCGCATCCAAGCAACTGCAAAAGTACATCATCAAGTTTGGGAATGGCGGTTCGTATGTCGTTGCAGGACACCGTAGCCATAGTTCGCATCGATCACATAGTTCCCATCGCTCCAGTTCCGGTGGCTACTATGGAGGAGGTTCCTCGTCTTCCTCTTCTTCTACGACAAGAAAGACGACATCTACTCCTATAGTAACAAAAACCACGCCTGTTGACACAGTAGTAAAACCTGTTGAAGAAAAGCCAAGAACGACTCCAGTCGCTACTGCTCAAGATACAGTACAAAATATTGTACAAGATACCGTACAACAGCAGAAACCGGCTACCCAAAACACAACTTCCAAACCGACTATCAACAACGGGAACTATATCTTCTCGTTAGGTGACCGCACATTGCAAGTTGGTTGTATCGGTACAGATGTGAAAGTGTTGGCAGCTTTGTTGCAAAAGCACGGATTTATTGAGGCTCCGGATATCGAAACAAACGCTAAAGGCTATGTGATCTACAACAAAGCTATTGCGGAAGGTGTGAAGAAATTCCAGAAAGTGGCTAAACTGCCTGTGAATGGTATCGCCAATCAAACAACCATCACTACACTTAGAAACTACGGCAAGTAATGGTGACGCTTTCCATTGATAGAACCATCTTCACTGATGAAGTGATCAGCAAGGCGGTATATTGGGAAGCAAACCAATATATCGTCACTCGTCAGCTGAATGGGAACGCTGAAACGCTTTGTTTTGAGCCAAAGCCGAATTACCAAGAGGAAGAAAATGCGCTCAAAGATCGTTTCCTAACTCGTCTCAATGACTTCAAAGTGCAGCAGATTGTAAATGATGAGACCAAAGATCTACGCACAATTCTCTATATTAAGGCGTTTGCCAATAACGACGATTTTGAAGAAATATCCGAATAGATGTACTACTTGCTGCCATTCCGATTCAAGCGATTTGAAGATGAAGAATTGCTTGTCAATGAGGTGGGAGATTATCTATTTTGTCCACAAGGTACGGCATCGCGTATCGTCAATCGTGAACTGACTGAAGATGAAGACCTTTATCACGATTTGTTGGCAAACTTCTTTATCTCACCGACACCAATTCCACCAACCATAGATGTCTTGGCTACGCGTTTGCGTACAAAGAAAGCCTTCCTTGATTCGTTCACTGCTTTACATATCTTTGTTCTCACGCTTCGTTGTAATCAGAGCTGCGTCTATTGCCAAGCCACGAGCCAACAGGAATGCGCGCACGGCAAAGATATGCAGTTGTCGGACTTGCTCAAAGCCGTTGAACTGATGTTCCGCTCTCCTTCCGAACATCTTACAATGGAGTTCCAAGGCGGCGAACCATCCCTTGTGCCTCATCTTGTCCGTGCTGCCATTGAGAAAGCAGAAGAAATCAACCAATCTGCACACAAGACACTGACATACGTACTATGTACCAACAGCGTCAACCTCACAGATGAAGTGCTTTTTCTTTGCAAGCAATACAACATCCTCATATCTACTTCGTTGGATGGACCACGTGCCTTGCATAATTCAAATCGCGGAAAGATTGACAGTTATGAGAAAGTGGTGGCTGGTATTGCTCGTGCGCGGCAAACTTTAGGCGAAGACAAAGTGTCTGCGCTGATGACAACATCTGTTTCCGCGTTAGATTATCCTAAAGAGATTGTTGATGCCTACCGCGAAAATGGTTTCCGCTCTATCTTCATTCGCGCACTCAATCCATACGGATTAGCTACAGAAAACAACGATTGGGAAGCATATACAACGCGCTTCATTGAGTTCTACAAACAGATGTTGGACTACATCATCGAGATCAACAAGTCCGGTGAATTGTTTGTGGAAGAGTTCACGCGTCTTATCCTACAGAAAATCCTCACACCGTTCCCGATTGGCTTTGTGGACTTGCAATCTCCGGCAGGAATCGTAAATAGTGTAGTCGTATATAATTATGATGGCTGTGTCTATGCCTCAGACGAATCGCGCATGTTGGCAGAGGCTGGAGATTATACCTTCCGTTTGGGAAAAATTTCCGATACTTATGAATCACTTTTCTACGGAAATAAAGCACAGCACTTTGCTGATTGTTGGGCAACTGAAACCATAGCAGGGTGTTCTGATTGTTCCTTGCAATCTTACTGCGGAGCAGACCCTGTACGCAACTACAGCACACAAGGTTCTATGTACGGGCATCGCCCCACCTCTCTCTTATGCCGGAAATATAAAGCTATTATAGAACACATCCTTTCGCTACTCAAAAACCGTAGTGATGAAGTGATGCCGATTTTCACTAATTGGATTAGAGGCCGCAATGCGTGATATTATAGACATGCAATCTAATGACAATGCGTTGTTCGTTACTGGACAATGCAACAATCATTGTCTTATGTGTTGCCAACCGCCGGTAAAGAAAGGAGACATCGACTTCTTCTTTGAGAAAAACATCCGTCTCATTGATAGTGCCCCTATCGAATTGCCCACAATTGGTATCACAGGCGGCGAACCAACATTGCTCGGTGAGCGCCTCTTTGACCTAATTGTGCATATCCGCAAGCGCCTACCAAACACGCACATCCAAATTCTCTCCAATGGCCGTCAATTCGCTGATGGAGTCTACGCAGAAAAATTGGCACAAGTGTCCGAAGGAATGGTCATAGTAGGCGTGCCGTTTCATTCCGATTCGCCTATTATCCATGATTGCATTGCTGGTGCTAAAAACGCCTATAACCAAACGCTTATTGGCTTATATAACCTTGCAGCCAATGATATTGACATTGAACTACGCGTTGTCCTGAACAAACAAAACTACCAACGCTTGCCGCAGATGGCGCGTTTTATATCCAAGAACCTTGCTTTTGTTTCATCCGTTGCTTTCATGGCCATGGAAGACATCGGTTATACCATCAAGAACCATGACCTTGTGTGGATCGAACCAACAGACTACATGCCGGAACTGCAACAAGCGGTTCAGTACCTTTCCCAACTGGAGTTTGATGTCTCATTGTTCAATCTTCCACTATGTCTGTTGCAGGGAAACTTGCGTCCCTTTGCCAAACAATCTATTTCTGATTGGAAGAATAAGTATCTCCCAATTTGTGACACATGCACAGCCAAATCCGAATGTTGTGGATTCTTTTCTACATCGAGATCTTTATTCCAAGGAATACATGCTCTTTAGCATGAACTCATGCTGGTCTTTCCGAGGAAATTATTCCGGAAGCTAATGCCGTTTCGCTTATTGTGCTGTCTGATTGACTGTTGCTCTTTGTCTTGTGCGCTTTTGGTCAGCGCAGCGGTGTTCGGTTTCAGGCGGTATTCCGCCGTCCATGCGTCTTCCATTCCATGCGTCTGCCCAACACTATCCCTTTCTTCTTTTCCAGGCAAATCTGATTTGTCGCACTTTATAAAAATTTGTACTGAAAATCGTGAGAACTAATCGCTCCGCTCCGAAGGATAAGAATCCCCACTTTTCTTATAAAATTTTTACATGACTAACTTGACTATCTTGACCAACTTAACCATTTCGCAGAACTTGGTCAACTTGGTCAACTTGGTCATATCATTTATACAAATTGATGAAAATAAAACACAAAGTAAATGGAAATGCTAAAAATGCGTACGTAATCGCAAGATTTATATGAATTTTGTGGTTGAAATCGCAAATGGTTGTGTTGCCGAACTTGTGCGTTCTTAGTTGTTCTTGGTAGTTGTTAGTGCTTATCGGTGGCAAATCGCTCCTGGTAACGCCCAAATCGTGCACCATAATCGGCCCGTTTTCAATCCGTTTTCGATTCATTATCGGGTGAATCCTAGACAATACTCGTTACCATCACCTTCCCATCACTTACCGTCGCACTACTATTTGGGGATAATTGTGGATAATTGTTGACCAAAGAAATAGATATGATTAGTTTGCTCAATTTGTGAACGTAAACAGTTCCTTCCGCATAACCCGAGACGTGTATGAGACGAGAGCAAGAGCAACGCAAAAGCGAATTGAAAGCAGGTTAACCCGAGACTTATTTGTCCAAAAGGGTGCGCACACACCGCCAGCGATTTGGCGATATCTGTTAGGCTATGCAGATCCGTAAGAGGAACCTCTCAACCATTGCCGCCGGGATTAACGGCTCATATATGCCTCGAAGAGGCGATAACACTTATTTTCGCTGTCTCCGGCTGCTGCCACAATCACAGGGAAAGGTATGATCAGGAGGCAGCCAGTTGTTTGTAACGCTCGATAAGTTTGTTGTGACGGATGAAGCCGTAAACAGCAACAAGGAGTGCGCCGAAAAGGTCGAGAATAAGATCCTGCATGGAGTCGCTCAAAGCGTCATGGCCGCAGAGCGGGATATCATCCGGCGTATAGATAGAACTGGTGGTGGTAGCCATGAACTGCTGCGTATTGGTGCCCATGAGGCTGTCGTACGAATATTCGAGGATCTCCCAGAACGCACCCAATCCCAAGGAGAACATCACCAGAAAAAGGCAGAGAAACCACTTGTTGAAGTAGATATACTTGTCGTTCTCCGCCATGATAACATGAATGAGCCAGAGGGCAATCATCGACAACAGAAAACCGCTCTCGGCGTGCAGCAGCTTGTCCCACCACGGTACGCGTCCGTAAAGGTTGAGCCCATCACCAAGGATAAGCGATGAGAAACAGAAAATGACGATGAACACCGAGAGTATCCAGGGCACCTCGATACGGAAATGCTTGCGCAGCAACTGCGGCAGGTACATGACCAACAACATGGCTACATATTGCAGACCGCGGAACACAATCTCGTCCCACAAACTTTGCTCCACAATAAGCCAGGATACATTCGCCACCGCCATCACGGCAATCAGCCACGTGGCGATACGGTTTAACTTATGAAGATTTTCACTACGCATGGTATGATTCTTAGTTTTGGGCTTTCGCACAAAATGATGCACAAAGGTACAAAAAATTTATGACATTTGCAAATCTGCCAAAGAATTTCGAGTGTTTAGTCTGAAAACAACAGGCTAAAAGCCACACAAAGTTACACAAACGTTGCACAATTCCGAATTTTCGGCAAACAATTCAAAAAAATCGAAAAGTATTTGCTTTTTTAGAAAAATTATTGTACCTTTGCAGCCGTTTGAAAAAATAACACAGGTTAATGAGCAAAAATTTAGTAATAGTTGAGTCTCCGGCAAAAGCCAAAACAATCGAAAAGTTCTTAGGTACCGATTATCGCGTGTTATCGTCACAGGGTCACATACGCGATATAGAAGGAATAGGCAAGCATAACATCGGCATTGATTTTGAGCACGGCTACACGCCAAACTACGTACTTGAGCCGTCCAAGCTCCATCTGATCGACACGCTTCGCAAGGAAGCCGGCAAGGCTGACACTGTCTGGCTCGCCTCCGATGAGGACCGCGAGGGAGAAGCTATAGCCTGGCACCTGAAAGAGGTACTGAACCTTCAGCCCGCGAACACCCACCGCATAGCGTTCCACGAGATAACCGAGACGGCAATCAAGGACGCTATAGCCCATCCGAGAGACATCGATTATAACCTTGTGAACGCCCAACAGGCACGACGCGTGCTGGACCGTATAGTAGGTTTTGAGCTCAGTCCCGTACTGTGGCGCAAGGTGACTGCCGGACTGAGTGCCGGACGCGTGCAGTCGGTAGCCGTAAGGCTGGTGGTAGAGCGCGAGAGAGAGATCGAGCAGTTCGTTCCCACCGCACAGTACAAGGTGTCGGCCGACTTCACGGGCAAGGATCAGCAGGGCGTAAAAACAACCCTCCACACCGAGCTTAACCACCGGTTCGCCACCGAGCAGGAGGCACGCGCGTTCCTGATGAGTTGCGCCGACTCAACGTTTACTATCCAATCGATACAGAAGCGCCCCGTACGCCGTACGCCGGCACCGCCGTTCACCACCTCGCTACTGCAGCAGGAGGCGGCACGCAAACTGCACTTCCCCGTATCAAAAACGATGCGTCTGGCACAATCGCTCTACGAGGCCGGACACATAACGTACATGCGTACGGACTCGGTTAACCTGTCGTCACTCGCCATCGGCACCGCCAAGAAGCAGATCATCGACACCTACGGCGCCGAGTACCACAAGGCACGTAACTACCACACCACCACCAAAGGTGCACAGGAGGCACACGAGGCTATACGTCCCACATACATCAACCACCTGACGGCAGGCAGCAACGAGGACGAACGACGGCTGTACGACCTGATTCGCAAACGCACACTTGCCTCACAAATGGCGGATGCCGAACTGGAGCAGACACGTATGGAGATCGGCACACAGGCTTCGCCGTACCTGTTCGTAGCCAGCGGAGAGGTGGTGCTGTTCGACGGATTCATGCGCGCTTATGTCCAATCGACTGACGATGATACCGAACCTGAATCAACAGGACTGATGCCGGCTATGGAGGAAGGTGCGGCACTGAAACTCGACAAGTGCATCAGCCGCGAGAGTTTCACCGCAGCACCGGCAAGATACAACGAAGCCACACTCGTCAAGAAGATGGAGGAACTGGAGATCGGACGCCCGTCAACCTACGCCACGATCATCGAGACTATCCAGGCACGCGACTATGTACAACGCGGCAACGTACCCGGCAAAAAACGCTCGTACAACACACTGACACTAAAGAACGGTGTCATCGCAGAAAAGAAACAGCAGGAGAACGTAGGCGCTGAGTCGCAACGCCTGTTGCCAACGGACCTGGGACGCATAACCAACGATTTTCTGGTGGAGCAGTTCCCCGCTATTCTCAGCTACGATTTCACCGCAAAAGAGGAGGAGAACTTCGACAAGATAGCCGAGGGCAAAGCCGACTGGACCAAAGTGGTTGACAAGTTCTACAAGACCTTCCACCCGCTCATCAGCAACGTACCGGCAGGCAAGATTGCCGGACGACGGCTCGGCATCGATCCCAAGACGGGCGAGGAGGTGTTCGTGCGGATCACAAAGAACGGTCCGTGCGTACAGATAGGCACCACCGAGGGCGACAAACCGCGGTTCGCATCGCTGCAGAAAGGTCAGTCGCTGTTCACCATCACCCTCGAGGAGGCACTGCAACTCTTCGATCAGGCACTGCCCATCACCCTGGGCGAACATAACGGCGACGAGGTGATTGTAGCCGATGGCAAGTACGGACCGTACGTGCGCATAGGCAAGACGTTTGCCTCACTGCCCAAAGGGGCAGACCCGTTCAGCATGACGCTCGACAGTGCAGTCGAACTGATAGAGCAGAAGCAGAACGCCGCACTGCCCATACATGACTGGGACGACATCAAGGTGCTGCGCGGACGATACGGCGCATACATCAAGCAGGGCGAGAACAACTACCGCATACCACGAACCACCGACGTGGAACACATGACCAGGCAGGACGCAATCGCACTCATACAAGCAGCACCCGCTGAAGGCGAGACAAAAAAACGTTTTGCCCGCAGACGAAGCAAATAATCCGCAAGACGCAAACATAGATATGGCACTCCACAACGAGATAGGTCACCTTGGCGAAGATGCTACATGCGAGTATCTGAAGAAGAATGGCTACAAGATTGTGGAGCGTAACTGGCGTTTGGGGAACATCGAGATTGACGTGATAGCCGAGAACAAACAGAACATCGTTTTTGTGGAAGTCAAGACGCGCACAACAACCTATGCCGACGCCACACCGGAGGAATATGTGGATGAGCACAAACGCCGGTTCATGACCATTGCCGGCAACGCGTACGTCAAACACTACAACATCAGCAAGAACCTCCGCTTCGACATCTGCGGCATACTATGGAACAAACAGACGAACCAAGCCGACGAGATTCACTATTACGAGGACGCGTTCACACCCAAACTCCACTCGGTCAACGCCGGCTCGTATAGCGGAGAATGGAAATGGCACAGAAGATAATGGCAGATTTTGAATACGATATTATCGTTGTAGGTGCAGGTCACGCAGGCTGCGAGGCAGCCTCGGCGGCTGCACGTATGGGCAGCAGAACACTGCTCATCACCATGGATATGAATACCATCGGGCAGATGAGTTGTAACCCTGCTGTGGGAGGCATAGCCAAAGGACAGATTGTCAGGGAGATAGATGCACTGGGCGGACAAATGGGCATAGTGACCGACCGCTCAGCCATACAGTTCCGCATGCTCAACCTGAGCAAAGGACCGGCAATGTGGAGTCCGCGCAGCCAGAGCGACCGCAAGCAGTTCATACAGCAGTGGATCAAACGACTCACCACAACCGACAACCTGCATATATGGCAAGACGAGGTTGTGCAGTTACTCATTGACAATCAGCACAATAGCAGCGCACAACTAACTGTTGCGGGCGTGATAACACGTTTGGGCGTACAGTTCAAGGCACGGGCAGTGATTCTTACCAACGGCACGTTCTTATCGGGATTATTGCATTTCGGGCGTACACAACTACCCGGCGGTCGCATCGCAGAAAAAGCAAGTATAGGACTGACCGAGCAACTCGTATCGTTAGGATTTGCGGCGCACCGCATGAAGACCGGCACGCCCGCGCGACTGGACAAACGCAGCATCGACTTCACCGCTATGCAGGAGCAGAAAGGCGATGACACTGAGCAGAAGTTCAGTTACCTGCCCTCCGTCAGCCGCGAACTGAAGCAGATGAGCTGCTACATCACCTACACCAATCCCGACACCCACAACATTCTCCGCCGCGGACTACCCGACTCGCCCCTGTACAACGGACAGATACAAAGCATCGGACCAAGGTACTGCCCGAGTATTGAAACGAAGATCGTCACCTTTGCCGACAAGGAGCAGCACCAACTCTTCCTCGAACCCGAAGGAGTGGACTCCAATGAGTACTACGTGAACGGATTCAGTTCGTCAATGCCCTGGCAGATACAACTCGAGGCACTACACAGCGTACGCGGACTGGAGCATTGCGTGATGTACCGTCCGGGGTACGCCATTGAGTACGACTACTTCGATCCCACCCAACTGCATGCCACGCTCGAGACCAAACGCGTGCACAACCTCTTCTTTGCCGGACAGATCAACGGCACCACAGGCTACGAGGAAGCAGCCGGACAAGGTATCATAGCAGGCATCAATGCCCACCAGAACATCACCGGCGGCAAGACGCTGGTGCTGTCGCGCGACGAAAGTTACATAGGCGTACTGATTGACGACCTGACGCACAAGGGCGTAGATGAGCCCTACCGTATGTTCACCTCGCGTGCCGAGTACCGTATCCTGCTGCGTCAGGATAATGCCGACGAGCGCCTGACCACCCTGTCGCACGAACTCGGACTGGCAGACACGGAGCGCTACAAGCTCTACACCGCCAAGCAGGAAGCCAAGCAACGCATCAGCGCCTACCTGCAGTCCACCTCATCCGCCACACCTGCCTGCCGTGCACTGCTGGAGCAGCAGGGCTATGCCGCCTCATCGGCACACGGCTCACTCGGTGAGATGCTCATGCGTCCGAATATTGCACTGCGGGATATAATAGCAATCGACAACACCCTGCAGGGTATCATTGCCGCCCTACCCGACCGGCAGAACGAGATCATCGATAGCGTGGAGATAGACATCAAGTACAGCGGCTACATAGCCCGCGAACGCATGGCAGCCGACAAACTCCACCGACTGGATGCCATTAAGATCCCTGCCGACTTCCGGTACAACGAACTGCAATCACTCTCTACCGAAGCGCGGCAGAAACTCACAGCGCTGCAACCCAAGACCATTGGTGATGCCTCACGCATACCCGGCGTCAGCCCGAATGACATCAGCGTACTGCTGGTGCTGATGGGAAGATGATATACAAAAATGTTTCACGTGGAACATTGCATAACAGAGAAATTCAAACAACCACATATATGACATTAGAACAACTGAAGAAGGACGTGCGTAACGTGCCTGATTTCCCGAAAAAGGGAATCCAATTCAAGGACATCACCACCATCATCAGCAACCCCGAGGAGCTGCGGTTCATGCGTGACGAGCTGGCTGACGCTTACCGCGACAAAGGGATAACAAAAGTTGTGGGTATCGAGAGCCGCGGATTCATACTCGCGCCGGCTGTAGCTATCGAACTGGGCGCAGGGTTTGTACCTATCCGCAAGCACAACAAACTTCCCGCAGAGACGATTGAGGTTAGCTACGACAAGGAATATGGGAAGGACATTATCCAGATTCACAAGGATGCACTCGGCCCGGATGATGTCGTACTGATACACGATGATATACTTGCTACAGGTGGCTCACTCCTGGCAGCAGTTGAACTGGTGAAGAAGTTAGGTGTAAAGAAGATATACACCAACTGCATTATTGAACTGGAGGGACTGAATGGAAAGCAATTCCTGGCTGAAAGAGGAATACAGTGCGACTGCCTGATTGGTATTGAGGTGGATGAGTAGGCTGTGAGTGCAAAATCCGAACATATAGCATTACTACTGCAGCGTATGCCTGAGCGACCGGGTGTGTACCAACACCTGAACGCTGCAGGTGAAGTGATATATGTCGGCAAAGCCAAGAATCTCAAGCGGCGCGTAAGCAGTTATTTCAACAAGGATCAGGCTTCGCTCAAGACACGGCAACTGGTAGCACACATTGCGGATATCAAATATGTAGTGGTGGAGAGCGAACAGGACGCCTTCCTGCTGGAGAACAACCTGATCAAGCAATATCAGCCGCACTACAACATCCTGCTAAAGGACGGCAAGAGTTATCCGTACATCTGCATCACCAAAGAGGCTTACCCGCGTATATTCAAGACACGCCAGAAAGACAAACGTGGCGGAGAGTACTTCGGTCCGTACAGTTTTGCCAATGCAGCCGACACGGTGCTCGAACTCATACACAAGCTCTACCCTATCCGCACCTGCAACACACCGATGAGTCCGGAGGGCGTGAACAAAGGCAAGTACAAAGTATGCCTGAAGTACCATATAAAGAAGTGCTGCGGAATATGCGAGCGGCGTACAACCGACGAGCAGTACAACGAGTACATACAGTCAGCCAGAAAGATCATCCGCGGTGATGCACATGAGATAAGCAGGCAACTGATGGACCGTATGTTACAACTGTCCGCAGAGATGCGTTACGAGGAAGCTGAACAAGTCAAGCAGCAGTATCTACTGGTGGAGAAGTTCCGCTCAAAAACAGTAGTAACGAACACCTCCATCAGCGAACTGGACGTATTCGGCTACGACGAGCAGGATGACCAGATATACATTAACATGCTGCACGTACACAACGGCAGTATTGTACAAGGGCGCACACTGGAGTGCAAGCGCAAGCTGGACGAGAGCCGCGAGGAACTGCTGGCTTACGGCATAACGGCACTGCGCGAACTGCTGGACAGCCGGACGAAAGATATACTGGTGCCGTTCATGCCGGATTATGTAGGTGATGATATACGCATAAACATTGCTACAGGCGGCGACCGGCGCAAACTGCTGGATCTGGCAGCACAGAACGTACGGCAGTACAAAGCCGACAGACTGAAGCAAGCAGACAAACTGAATCCGGACCAACGGGCAATTCGTATTCTGACGGAACTGCAGAAACTAATCGGATTACCGGTGCTGCCGATGGCAATAGATGCGTTCGACAACTCAAGCATACAAGGCTCAAGTGCCGTATCAGCCTGCGTGGTGTTCAAGAAAGCCAAACCAAGCAAGAGCGACTACAAGCGGTTTGAGATAAAAGAGGTGGTCGGACAGGACGACTACGCCACGATGCGCGAGGTAGTAAGAAGACGGTACCAACGGATGATTGACAACGGCGAGGAGCTACCCGACCTGATCATTGCCGACGGAGGTATCGGACAAATGCATGCAATACGCGAGGCTGTGGTGGATCAGTTAGGACTGGACATACCTATAGCCGGACTGAAGAAAGACGACAAGCACCGCACGCAAACCCTGCTGTACGGGTTCCCGCCGATGGAGTTCGGACTGCCCGTAACGAGTGAGACCTTCCGACTGCTGACTGCCATACAGGACGAGGTGCACCGATTTGCCATCACCTACCACAAACAGAAGCGAAGCAAAGCACAAATACATAGCGAACTTGATGATATTCAAGGAGTTGGACCTACAACCAAGCAGAAGATCCTGCAACATTTCGGTTCCGTCAAGCGCGCTGGTTCGGCTAACTTGGACGAGTGGACAAATCTACTCGGAACTAAAAGAGGCACAGCACTTTACGAGTATTTTCAAGCCAAAATAACGCGCTGAGATTTGCGTAAAAAGCAGAAACATGAACACTTATACAATCAAAAAATGCGAAAATGGCACTCTTTTGCTGCTTGATGAGCAAGGACAAGAGGTGAGTGCCCTGGATATACTGCAACGGACTGAACCGCACCGCGTATTTGCGTTCGAGGGTCAGATGGGTGCAGGCAAGACTACGTTCATCAAACATCTGTGCGAGCAGATGGGTACGAGCGACGTAGTGAACAGTCCGACGTTTGCTATCGTCAATGTATATGATGTGAAACTTCCCCAACCGGGTGAGGTGTATCACTTCGACTGCTACCGGCTGAAGGATATACGCGAAGCGATGGATTTCGGAGCAGAGGAGTACCTGTACTCCGGCAACTACTGTTTCATTGAGTGGCCTAAGCTAATTGAATCACTATTGCCGGAAGATACGGTGTACATCCGTATCACGCCACTTGAGAACGGTGACAGAGAACTGAGGATTGAATGTTGAAGCGGTTACGGATCATATTGGCCGTACTTCTGATTGCTCCTGTGCTGCTGTTGGCGCAGGAAAGTGTGGAACATGACAATATACTCAAGATTAAGATCGGACCGGGCTATCAGTTGGACACTTATCTCAGCCCTGCCGGATTCAGAGGCATACAGTACGGTATAGGCAACGAGTGGTGGCAGCCGTTTAGGAAAGATACACGATTGGGCAAGACAGGCAAGTTAGATCACTGGGCACACGTTGGCCGCATTGACGTGACGGGAAACACGTACAGCAGCACAAGCCGATCCAACTCATACATAGGCGTTCAGATCACCGGAGGATGGGGGGCACACTACGAGTGGAGATGGCTGGACGACAGGCAGCGCGTACATACAGGTCCGTATCTGGAAGCAGGATTATCAGCACGAGAGATACTACGGAACGTTAACAAGATCGTATCCGTGGACATTGCGTTGGACATGATGGCTATGGGCGGTGTGAGCTGGTCGTTCTACGGCAAAAAGACGAGTTACAGACTGAACTACCTTGTTCGCACGAACCTGTTCGGAATGGACTTTATGCCCGAATACTGGCAGTCGTACTATGAGCTGACGGAAGGTGTGCACGGCACAACCCGCTTCTCAGGACACTGGAATCACAATACTGTGAAGCACGAGATAACGATGGATATGCAGTTTGCGCACTCTACCTGGCGCATTGGCACCGAGCATGAGTTCGTACGTTACGGCACGACAAACACGCACTTCGTGCGCAACCAGCTAAGTGTAATTATCGCATGCCGATGGAAATACAGAACACACGCAAACGCACGGTTATGAGAGCACGCACTACCCTACTTGTTCTGCTCACGGCAGTGCTGCTATCAGCTTGCCGCTCACGCGAAGAGATGCCATTCTCAACCGATCCGGTAGAGAACATTGAAGCGCTGTGGCAGATCATTGATACCAAATACTGCTATGTAGAGTCAAAAGGCATCGACTGGCAGGCTATACATGATGAGTACGCCGCCAAGGCGGCACTGCTGCCCAAGAACGACCCTATAGCACTGTTCGACCTGTGTGCCTCAATGCTGGATTCATTACACGACGGGCATGTTAATCTATACTCAGCATTCGACCGCAGCTACAACACCGCCTGGTACGACAGTTATCCTGACAACTACAACTCCGGTCTGCTCAGGAACTACCTGAAAGACTATCGCATAGCTGAGAGTCTGTACTACTGCACGATAGACAACGGCAACGTAGGATACGTGTATTACTCAAGTTTCTCCAACGCGTTCGGAGGGAGTAACATCCGTGCCGTGCTGAACGCTTTCAATAACTGCAAAGGTCTGATCATTGATGTGCGCAACAACGGCGGCGGAGACATAACGAACGCTTACAAACTGGCAGCACCCTTCTTTACCAACAGTCAGGCTATAGGCTACTGGCAGCACAAGACGGGTCCCGGGCACAACGATTTTTCGGAAATGGAAACGATGAACCTGGATGCCTCGCTAATAAGCGCCAAATGGGACAAACCTGTAGTCGTGCTATGCAACCGACGCAGTTATTCAGCAACAAATCTGTATGTGAGTATGATGCGCTATGCGCCCAACGCCACTATAGTGGGAGGTGTAAGCGGCGGAGGAGGAGGCATGCCTATGAGTTACGAGTTACCATGCGGATGGATGGTGCGGTTCTCCAGCATTAGGATGTACGACCTTGACAAGAACGATATTGAGGAAGGCATTGAGCCTGATGTGCTTGTTACACTGCAGAGTGAGAATAAAGATGACATCATAGAAAAAGCCATCGAACTGATTAACGCTAAATAACTGACGGATCATCAGACACAACAAAGGCAGGCTTAGCGCCTGCCTTTGCTGATGATTATGGTTCGCTGCCTAACTCATCGCGTTTCATTCAATCTGACGCCAGTCACGTCATAGCGTTCACCGTTGCGGATAATCACAACGTGGTCGTTCTCGATAATCTTGCACGGCCTGTTGTCACCGGCTACAAGTTGTACGGGCGCGTTAAGCGTACCGGCGTGGCTGTCGGCAGCGTAACGGATCGTTTCACCAACAACAGTCAGCGGCTGATCGTCAGCAGTTGTGAAGCGCAGTTCACCGTGGCTGTCGGACTGCACGGTAAGGAAGTACAGCACCTGATCATCTACGGTTACGGGAGATGCCACGCCTACGAGCTGCTCGCCTATATACGCCTTCAGTCCATCACCTTCGACCGTAGCAATCATGGTCATGTTCGTGGCAGCGTTCGGGTTGGTATATTGAGTTGCCTCGCCTGACAGACCGCTATCGCTGACAGAAGAACTGCGACGCGGAGCATTACTACTCCGGTTGTAGAAACGCAGATTGACGGAGCCATTGCCTAATCGACGGAAGAGGTAGCCCTCACCGGGACGGAGAGCAGTGAGATCGCCCTTCCAGTGTTTGTCGGTGGAGAAGACTGCAAAGTGGTCGTGACTCTTGATGATATCACCTGCCGAAGCATGGTCGTAATAGTCAGTCAGAGCCTCAGCAAGCGGCGTTATCCTGTCGAACAGGCATGGCAGCACATTCCATAATCCGTCGCCACGCAGCGTGATCTGTTTGCCGGCTTCGGACAGTTTGTCGCCGTTCAGGCGCAGGGTGTTACCCCGGGCTGCATACATCATGTATATCTGCTTGTAATCCCATCCGCCCAACGTGCCTACAAAGGCGTCAGACTGCTCGCTGTAGGTGCTGAACTGCCGGTTGGCAGGGTTCTTGATCAGGTCCCCTTCCGTCCACGGCTGTTGTCCTGTAACCGATAAACCGTTATCGGGTATCGACAGGTACGTAGAGATCCAGTTCCATCCTGTACTGAGATCGATGTTCTGTGTTTCGGAGCCGGAGGTGGTGAACACTATCGGTTGGTCGTCGCCGCAGCCATACACAAAGCCGTGTGTAAAGGTGATCTTGCGACTCGGATTGAGGTTGAACACCTTGCCCGTAGATGCCTGCCAGAGTTGGAAGTTCACCTCCTTGCGTGTCATCTCTTCGCTACCATATACGGTGAGGAACAGTTCGGAGTTGTTGGTGGCGGGATCAAAGGCTACGTGAGCCATACCTACGCACTCGTTGCGATAGAGGGCATAGACTCGGTCGTTAGGATCGGTATCATATACCGTACTGCCGTCAGCCGTATGGATCATTACCTTACCGCAAATAGACATATTGAGCGAATATTTGCCCTTATCCACTTCTTCATACGGCGGATAAGCCTCCACATGATATTCAACCTCCAGCGGCTCGCTAAGGCCGTTCTCGTCGGTCAGATAGACAATGTCCATATATTCGCCTGCGGGCATGTCGGTGTTGTAATAGAAGCGTATCACCTTGTCCTGCATCGGGTCGATTGAGCCGTAAGGCTTGTCCACGGTCAACCAGTCGGGCAGCGACTCGATAGTGTACTGATGGCGCTTGCCGCTCAAGTTGACAATCTGTATGTCGCTGCTGTTGTAGGAAATAGTCATGCCGTAGATGTGGTAGAGATCGAGATCATCATCCTCCCATTTGAGCGAGTTACGGTCAACAAAGGCTGTCCATGTCACAGGCGAAGCCATGGGGTTACCGTTCAGGTCCTCCACGTCACGTACGGTGATGTATATAGACTGCTTGTTAACCTCACGGTCGTCATTGAGCACGTTGATCATCAGTTCGTCGCCGTTGAACGACCAGTCGAAGTGGAGTTTGGCGAGTTGGCCGTGACTGTGTACAGGCGCATGCTCAACCTTGTCCGCCATGCTTTCGGCTTTCGCTATCTGGTTCTCGGCAATCAGCGGAACCACTTTGTTGATGACTTGTCCGCCGGACTTGAACTGCCGCCTGTCGTTAGGACTGAACACGATTTCGATAATACCGTTCTCGTTCTCTTTCGCCTCCTCGAACGGCAGGTATGCCATCAGTCCCATCTCGTCGCCGAAAGGTGACAATGTGCCGAACTCTTCCAGCAAGATCTTGGGCAATGCCTGCTCATATACAGCCAGGTCGTCAATGTTGCCTTCAAAGCCGCCTCCACCCAGTATCATCCGACCGCTTATACTGCCGAACTTAATGGCATCAACGGTCTGTACCATCCGGTTGTCGAGGAACAGGGAAGCATTGTTGAATGTGCGGTTGACGGTGAGAGATATATGATGCCAAGAGCCATCGGAGCATTGGCTGTTAGTGATCTCAAACTTCTGATTGTTGCTATACATAACCAGGTCACCGTTCTCTATAGCGAGGCGGAATCCGCTGGCGGCTGAGAATATCGAACCGTTGCTGCTTGTGGTCTTGAACCACAGCATGAGCGTCTCGTCCTGTATCGCCGAGCGTGCGAGCAAGTCGACCGCCAGGTCGATGGAGTCGGTAGCCGGTATATGCAGCGATATGCCTTTCTCGAGCGCCCATGTGGTGCTGTGGGTGAAGAGTGTAGCACCGTTGGCTTTGTCGTTGAGCGTCTCGCCTGTGCCCTCGTTCATCGGGTAGTACGCCAGCAGTTCCTGCTCGTATCCGGTGAGCGCATGGTTGGCGGTGTTAGCCACCTCGGCAGGCGTAAGTGCCTTGGTCCATATACGTGCTTCCAGGATATTGCCTGCGTAACCCATACCGAAGACGAACGGCGAGGGTATATTGTGCTCGAACGTAGCCGGTGCGGCAGTGTTATCCGTCAGTTCCTGCGTGCCGGCATAGAACCGTACGGCTTTGCTCTCGTGGTTATACGTTACCACCACGCGTGTGAATGCCGTCATGGGTTGTTCAAGCGGCAGTGAGAAGAACGAGTTGCTGCCCACGTGCAGAACCAGACGGTTGTTGTACGTCTTGCCGAACAGCAGCAGATCGTCGCCGCTGCCGTGCATGAAGAATATGTCGTCGAGGTTCGTGTTCTCGGGCTTAACCATCATATCGATACTGAACGACTTGTTAGCCAGGCTACGGCTTGCCTTGGTGTCAGCATACGAGCCCGGTGTACCGTCAAAAGCAAGCGAAGCACCGGTAGTGAGTCCTACTTCGTTGGTTACTCCCAGGAGCTGGAAGTTGTTGTCCTCGTCCAGGTAATTGCCGGCTATCGGTTCGTTGAACCTGAGCGTCAGGTTATTGCCCACGCCGAGAATGCTGTTGGCGGGTTCAGGTTGTCCGAACACGCGTGGCGGGCGGGTATCCTTGATACCTGTGAGCACCTTGGACGACCGCGAGATAAACCCGTTGCCGTGACGGCAGAAGCTTACGGCGCGCAGATCATACTTCTGCTCCATAGGATCGCGCTCGCCGTAGAACCGTATATTATCGATCCGTCCGCCACTGATCATGGCTTTGTTGCCGGAAGCCAGCGCATACAGGCTGTCGTTGGCGTAATAACTGCACTGGTTCACCCAGGCGTCGTCGCTCTGAGTGGAGAGTTTGTATTGGAACTCGATGTGGTCAAATTCCTTGTAATTGACATCAAATCCGTCAATCACAACGGGCATATACCATCCTATCGAATCCTGCGGCGACAGGGTGTTCTGCACCCAACTGTCGTGCGGAGCGGATAGGTTGACGGGGCAGCTGACCGGCAGGTAGTGGACAGAGAATGTGGCTCGCGAATAGATCTCTGTGTCGCATGACGACTTGAGTTGAACGGTTATATCCTCGTAGTCGTATCCTTCGCCGGCATACACCTCCATGGTTTTGTTGATTATCATTCCGGTGTGGATCTTTATGTCCCGTCCATCACCTGTGAGCGGCATGCCGTCCACATAGACCTTGGCACCATGGGGATTGCTGGGTTCGTAGAGTTTGAGTTGGAAGGTTATACCCGGCGTGCCCAATGTCTGCTCCATCTCGTTGGACAGCTTGAGGTTGAACCGTGCAGGCTGGTCGTGTGGTATATCGCTTCGCTCATGCACATCGATGTCCAGTTTGGGGTTCTCGAGCCGCAGCGTGCCCGGTGAGAGGAGTACGGGTTGTCCGTTCTGCTCGTAGAAGATTGACTCTTCAGGTCCCTCCCACGGGCACTTGGATGCACCGCCGTTGAGCGTATATACAAACGAGCCGTACAGGTAGTCGTCTTTGTCAAAGTCGTTGCCGTTATCCACCAGTTCGCGGTCGGATTCAGAACCTGTGTTGAAGTCGTTTTTCTTCTCGCGCAACCGTGATACAGTGACGTTCATATAACTGAACTGATCGGTATCCAGCGTGAATCCTGCAGTCTTCTTTTTCGAGGTTGTGTTGCTCGGGTCGCGGTTGAAGTCCATGTCGAAAATCGGGTTCAGCGAGAATTTCCACGTGGCTGCGGGCATGTCGGTTGTAATTGTAGTAGGTTCTTTGTTTTGTTGCTGGTTAGCGCCCTGTTCTCCACCGGCCTGCTGGTTGTTGCCGGGTTGCTGACCGGTCAGTTGTGCCAGTTGATTTGTGAAAGTGCTAGACGCTTTGTCCATGTACTTGGCGAAGTTCTTGAGCTGGATGTTGGCAGTAGGCGAAACCCCCGGATAATTCCAGTAATAGGTGACTGTGTTGGAATGTTCGTAGGTTTCGGAATACGACTGCTTGGCACCATCAGAAATGGCATAGGTCTGTACTACGTCGCAGTTAATGCCTTTTTGCAGTTGTATTTTCACTTCTTCGTTTTTGCGAATGAGTTCAACCCACTTCATTATTTGCTTGTTGTACAAGTCTATATCGTCAATTTCCAGCCATTTGTTGCTCACTCCGTTGGGATAGAGTTTCTTGTAGTCCGACAGTGCATAGGTATCCGCCTCGGGCGGCACTTTCGACCAATAAACCATCTCTTTCCTATTGTCAGCAATCTGCTGAACAGTAGCGCTATCGCCGCAGATAAGCAGAGCATTGCGTTCAGCAAGCAGTTTGGGTATAAGAGTGTTGAATATGTAGTCGGTAGTATAGGCGAACGATCCGTCGACGTAAGCACCGGCTTCCATTTCCTGTCCGATGACAAAGTAGTATTTTTGTCCGTTATCGCTTCGCCCTTCTGCCACGACGCGCATTGTGCCCTCATCGCCCATATTGTCAATGAGTTGTGCCGACAACGAGACGAAGGTGAGTGAGTCAATCGGCTTCACGGCATCCGTCAGACCGAAATACACGCTCTGCGTCGTGCCGATATAGATATCTGCTTTCGAACCTACGTGCCAGTAGTCTTTGCCCGTCTCTATGCGTTCGTTGGTGGTGAAGGAGTATGATGCGGCATTCTTGTAGAACACCGAAGCGCTGATAGGCAGGCTGAAGGAGTTAGCAATCTGGTTACTCATCACATATCCGGTGTACAATCCCGGACCTGCGGGTGGACCTGCGTATGTACCCAGGGTAAGGGTGTTCTGCGAGCCGTACGTAGCATTGATTACTATACCGAACTCCAGCGAGAAATCCCAACTGTAGTTGTACTTGTAGGTTGTACCCTTCTCGATATATGCAAAACTGTTTGCACCCGGCGGGTCACGGAGTATATCCAGCAGGTTGACGTCTGCTTTGACGGAGGTGACGAAGTCCCGTCCTTTGGCTTTGTTGCCTGCCACGTATGCACGTATAGGCTGGCTCTCGACATACATGCCCTGGTACTCCAGCGACAGGTCGAGCACGCGCAGAGCATCTTCGCCGGTCTTGCGGAAGGAAACATAATCAACAGGAATGGATATCAGCGTCTCACCGTTGTCGTCCAGATAGGTTGTCTGCCGCTGGGTGTTCGCTGCGTCGTGCAAGCCGTTATAAACCTTGAGCGCACCGCCTTTGAGTCGAACCTCTTCGTGCTTGACAGAGGTAGGGTCGTTGTTGTAGTAATAGTCCTCATGTGCGGTGATACGGAAGTCATAATTCCCCATATTGAACACCGGTGCACCGAACACGTACTTATATGTGCCGTCCGGTTGTTTTTCCGCCAGGGGGATACTGACCCTCTTGTTGGTAATCGCCTGACGCAGCATGTTTTGCTCGCCGAAATAATCCACCTCCATGCCGTATCTCAGTTGCTTGCATGTCAGGCTGATCGGGCTGTGGTAGGTGATACTGTAGCTGGCGTTGTAGTTCACGGTCTGCCCTTTGTATTCGGATGTCAGATGTGTGTCAGCCGCTTCACTCAGATCCAGCGTCTCGGTTGTCTTGCCTTCGGCAAACAGCGTTGAGTAGCCGCGCGCTGTGACCTGCGTGATCTTGTAGCGCACGGGGAACAGATCCACGGCGTACTCGCCCGTCTCAACATCCGGATTGATGATAATGCGTTTCTTGAGCAGTTGCGTGGTGGTTGCGCCTACGGTGTCGTAGATATGGTCGATAGTCAGGTCGGAGGGTACGTGTACTATTTGTGAGATATTGTCACCTTCCAGTTCGAATACCATCTTCAGGTCTTCACCCAGATTGTTGGTACTCAACCCGAATCCCAGCGGTTTGGATGCCTGATTGTTACCTCCGGTTATACGACCGATTAGTCGTACTTTGGTCTGATCGTAGATGCGTACTCCGTCCAGAGGTTTGCTGAGCGTGAGCAGGCTGTCGCCGTCCATACGCACATAGCCCTCACCGGCAAACGTATGCCCTGCCTTGTATGCCTGCAGGGTGAACGGAGCGCCTTTAGGTGCCATAAACTCGAAGTTACCCGAGGCATCGGTACGTGACAGCGAACCGTTGCGTTTCACCGGTACACCGTTCACGAGGAAACTGGCATCGCGCACAGGTATAGTGGTGTTCTCGTACAACAGACGTCCGCTCACGCGCACGGAGGAGATGTTCTCAAAGTTGATGTCCTGCGCTACAGCATGATCAAGCGACAGGGTAACCGGTGCAAAGTTGGCGCTGGTGCTGTTATAGCGGAACTCAGCCGTCTGGCTGACGGGCATTACGGCATACTGCGCATCACCGCAGTATAACACGCTATCGAGCAGGTAATATCCGTTCTCGTCCGTACGTACGCGTTGCACAACTGTTCCGTCCGACACACGCGACACATTCACCTCGATATCCGCACAGCCAGTGCCGTCACCATATACAACGCGGCCTCTGATCTTGCCGTAGGGGTTACGGCTGCCTGTGGTCTCTTGCGTATAACGTTTGGTCGTGCCGTTGCACTCGTATGTCATCACTAACAGATAAAGCCATGTGTCGGTCACTGTAGGATCGGCCTGGGTGTCTTTATACCAGTTATCAGTCAGGCCATCTGCCAGCAGTGTCCAGTCAACGGATGTGTTCGGACGCGCATATACGCTATACGTACCAACATCGCCGTCTGTCAAATCCCAGGACAGCAATACAAACTCCGAATGTTCTTTCTGAGAACCTGTCAGACCTTCAATGCTTGCCACGTCGGTATAGTACAAAACAGGACCTGCCATCACATGTGTGGGCAGCGTGTACGACTCGTAATCGGTTAAATCCTTCACTATGATACCTGTCGTGTCGATATACGTCTCGTACTTGTAGTTCGTACAGGGCGTGTATGCATGATCCGTGTAGTACAGTTGGATGTTATAATGTCCGTAGATATAATTATGATCGGTGGAATACTTGGCAGCATTCACTGCCTTGATGATACTGTCCTGCGGAATCTCTATCAGCAGGGTATCATTGCGCTCCATCAGAATCTTGCGGAGCATCAGTTTCTGCTTGGGGTCGATATAGCGCGTCAGGTATCCCGGGTCGTTTTGGGTGAAAGAGCCGCGTATGCTGTTGTATAACCTCCAATTGAAAATCACCTCTCGTGATGTATCGAAATCCGGTGCTTTTTCGTAGCTGTACAGATATGACATCAGAGTGGCGAAGTTCTGGATGATATATTGTTTGTCCCGCGCTACAGTGGCAGTGACGGTAGCGGCTGCCGGATTGACATCCCAATTCCACGTGGCGGTGGATGCACGACGGATACGGTAGTAGATGTTGTAACTCTTCTCAACCGGATTCCACCAGGCGGCCTCCGTCGAATCAACGTATGTATAGGTCTGTATGTTGTTCACCGTGGTTGTTGAGTCATATACCATGGGGATCATCTGTATCGTTTCAGCATCCGAGAAATCGGATTTATAGGCGCGCTGCAGTTCAAACATATCGCCCGCTACTGCATCGTTTTCCTCGGGGTAATGTATCTCCCAAGTCAGCGATTTATACCTGTAGTCAGCATACCACCTGTCCAGCTCCGCATGGTAGTACGTGTACCCTTTTGCCCGGAAGTTACGGGGCTTGTGAAACGCGGGTACATCCACTCTGTTCGACCACATCCAGTGCTTCGTAGTGTTGTCCGTGCTGCGCAGCAGATAGAAGCACGCGCGAAAACCGTGCAGCACGGTATCCTGAGCATCCACGTACATCAAGCCGGACTTTTCTGTCAGCGAATATGTGGTGGGGCTCAACGACGTGCGGTACATGTACACATCCTGCATGCACACGTACGAATACGCCAACTTGCCGAACGCTGCGGCTTCGCCGTTCTGGTTGATAGGATAGAAGAACGGATCGGACAGTATCGGTGCCTGATCCGAATCGGCGCCCGTGAACAGATCGAAGTCATATGTCTTCGTTTTGAAGGAGGATTGGTTCCATTTATGGTGATCCGTGGTTATGTACAAACGGAAATCCTGTGCATCCAAGTCCTCGGGCGGATACCAGTCGAACTCAAACCACGTCAGGTGATTTCCTTCATCCTTGCGCTTCAACTCAATCTGTTGGACTGTACCGTCAGCTATAACAGTGCGCTTGATGCCGTCGTACGTGTTCGTGCACTCAATCACGCCACTCCACAGCTGTACCCATACTACACCTTTGTCCTTTGGCCATTTATGCGAACCGGCTGAACCCGTATTGTTGTAATAGTTGTCCGCCCAGTAGTGGAGGTGAATCGCCGAAGCGTTGTTGCTGACGAGTTTGGTGTGCACACGGCTACCCGTAGCATGTGGCGTCGCATCAGGCTCGTTACCCAGACTCTGGTTATTACCGCGGCCTGCGTTGTGGTCATATCCTCGTTCGCTGAAGATAAGCACCTTTACGTGGATCTTTCCGTTGCCTGCACAGTAGGCATCGAAGTTGCTCTCGTTCTCAAAGTCCGCATCCGCCTCCGCTGCCAACAGGGCAACAGGAATGCATAGCAGCATGACTAATACGGTTAGCTGTCGTAATAGTTTCATAGTTATATCTGTTTATTTGTTAAATTCTTATTTGTTGCCTACCAAACTGCTTATCTCGCTCAGTTTGTTCAGCGCCTCGATAGGTGTCAGATTGTTAACGTCCAGGTTCTTCAGTTCGTCGCGTATCTGTTCGAGCACCGGGTCATCAAGTTGGAAGAATGACAATTGCATACCCTGTCGTTGCGAGGCAGCGGCTTGCAGGTTCGGTCGTTTTGCCGCCTGCGGGTTGGACGCTTGCGCTGCTTGAGCGGTGGCGACGCCTACTGCATCGTTCTCCAACTGCTTGAGGATGGTATTGGCGCGCTGCACTATGCTCTCGGGCATACCGGCTATCTTGGCTACATGAATACCGAAACTGTGCTCACTGCCACCGCGAACAAGTTTGCGCAGGAAGATTATCTTGTTGTTCACCTCGCGGACGGAGACGTTGTAGTTGCGTATGCGTGCAAACGACGCCTCCATCTCATTGAGTTCGTGGTAGTGTGTGGCGAACAGCGTCTTGGCGTGGCACTTGTTCTCATGGATGTACTCCACGATCGCCCATGCGATGCTTATACCGTCGTAGGTCGATGTGCCGCGACCCAGTTCGTCGAACAGCACCAAACTGCGCTCGCTCAGGTTGTTAAGGATGCTGGCAGCCTCGTTCATCTCCACCATGAAGGTTGATTCGCCCTGCGAGATGTTGTCGCTGGCACCTACACGGGTGAAGATCTTGTCCACAAGGCCTATACTTGCGCTTTCTGCGGGCACGAACGAGCCCATCTGAGCCATGAGTACGATAAGTGCCGTTTGACGCAGCAGAGCGGATTTACCTGCCATGTTCGGACCGGTGAGAATGATGATCTGCTGACCGTTGTTGTCCAGCAGTACATCATTGGCTATATACTCCTCGCCCAGCGGCATATTTTTCTCTATCACAGGGTGACGCCCCTGACGAATGTCTATTACGAGGCTGTCGTTCACGTCCGGGCATATATATTTGTTCTCCGCTGCCGTGGCTGCAAAACTGAGCAGACAGTCGAGTTGTGCCGCTACGTGAGCATCGGTCTGCATCATGGGCACGTACTCGATCAGGGCGAGCATCAGTTCCTGATAGACGCGATTCTCTATGACCGCTATACGGTCGTCGGCAGCTATGATCTTATCCTCCAGATCCTTAAGTTCGGGCGTTATATACCGCTCGGCATTTGCCAGTGTCTGCTTGCGTGTCCACTCCTGGGGAACGCTATCTTTGTACGTATTGCGCACCTCCAGGTAGTATCCGAACACGTTGTTGAATCCTACCTTCAGGCTGCTGATGCCTGTACGTTCGGTCTCGCAGTCACGGATACGTTCGATAGCCTCGCGGCTGTTGTCTCTCAGGTCGCGCAACTCGTCGAGTTCATCGTCCACACCCTGAGCAATGGTGTTCGGTCGCCCCTGTGCCAACGGCGGGTCGGGCACTATCTGCCGGAGTATGCGCTCGCGCATCTCGGTGCACAGACTGATGTTCTCGCCCAGGCTGTTCAGGTAACTGTTGTCCTCCGCCTGCTCGCAGATCTGCTTCACAGGTTGCAGTGCACCCAGGGCATTACCGAGTTGCACCATCTCACGCGGACCGATACGTCCGGTACTGATCTTGCTGACCGTACGCTCCATATCCTGCAGTTGTGACAAGCACTCGCGTATCTGCTCGCGACGGTCGGGGTGGCGGAAGAAGTATTCGACCACCGACTGCCGGTTCCGGATCGGACGCACCTCTTTGAGCGGGAAAGTCATCCAGCGGTAGAGCATACGTGCGCCCATGGGGGTGACAGTCTTGTCCAGTATGTCATACAGCGTACGGCTGTCTTCACTCTGGCGGTGAAGCAGTTCGAGGTTACGGATGGTGAACTGGTCGAGCCAGACATACTTGTCGGTCTCCAACCGGCTGAGCGGATGGATATGTTTGGTTTGCAGGTGCTGGGTTATGTCCAGGTAGTGCAATATACCCGCAGCGGCTACTATACCGTCAGGCACGCCGGTGACACCGAACCCCTTGAGGTTAGTCGTCTCAAACTGCTTGCGCAACCGCTCCTCGGCAGTGGTAGAATTGAGCATCCAATCCTCCAGTTCAAAGGTGAAGTATTTCGTGCCGAACAGCCGCTCAAACTCCTGCCGTTTGCCACGCATGAACAGCACCTCTTTCGGCGCGAACTTTGTGAGCAGAGTGGCTATATAATCGGATGTGCCCTGCGCCACCAGATACTCGCCTGTTGACAGGTCAAGCAGCGATATGCCTATGGATGTCTTTACGAAATGCAGGCAGCAGAGCCAGTTGTTCTCTTTCTGCCCGAAACTGGCGTCGTTGTAACTGGCACCGGGTGTCACCAGCTCCGTCACACCGCGTTGCACGAGTCCTTTGGCAAGTTTTGGATCCTCGAGCTGATCGCATATAGCCACGCGCATGCCGGCGCGAACGAGCTTGGGCAGGTAGGTGTCCAATGCGTGAAACGGGAATCCCGCCATAGCCGTGCTGTCAACCGCACCGCCGCCGTTGTTACGCTTGGTGAGGGTTATATTCAGGATCTTGGCTGCACGCACTGCGTCCTCGGCGTAGGTCTCATAGAAGTCACCGCAACGAAACAACAGTAACGCATCAGGGTACTGCTCCTTGATGCTGCGGAACTGTTTCATCATTGGGGTTAATTGCTCACTTGCCATATATTGTTTCTTTTATTTCGTGATGTCGAGATTTCGAGATTTCGTGATGTCGTGATGCCGTGATCAGTGATCACTGAAAGTCGAATGCCACTTTGATATTGTACCGTCTGCCGGTGAGGTAGTTCGGACTCGCCCACTGGTTGCCATCCACGTCGCTCACCCAGAAGTACGAGTTCACGTTTCGCCAATCAACAAGGTTGAATATCTCAAACCCTATCGTCCATTGCTTGAGGTGTTTGGCTTTTTTCATGTAGGCATAGTTGTGTGCGTTGCTCACGTGTGTCAGTCCGAGGTCAATGCGCCTGTAGTCGGGCATGCGTCCCTGTCCGCGCAGAGCGATGCTTCGGGGTGCGCCGTAGGGCAGACCTTCCGCCCATACGAACTTCAGGTGTGCATGCAGCTGCGGCAGTTGCGGCAGGTAGTCCTGAAAGAACATCGCAAACTGATACCTCTGCTCCTGCGGCGCATGCAGCCAGCCGAGTTCGGGGTGATCCAACAACTGTTCGCGCGAACGCATGGTGCTGAAACTGATCCAACTGTCTGCACCGGGCACCAGCTCGCCGTACAGCTTCAGGTCCAGACCGATCGTGTATCCGCGCACGTCGTTCGCGCCCGAGTAGCGCACACGTACGTTATCCACGGTGTAACTCGTACCTCTGTCCATGTACTTGGCATATGCCTCGGCGGTGAGTTTGAACGGGCGACCCATGGCGCGGAAGTAATAATCCGTGCCGAACACGAGTTGCGAGGTGCGTGCCGCCTTGAGCTTGTCGTTGAGGCGAATACGCGTGATGCCGAAACCGTCGGTCACCGTGTCGCGCATCTCCTTGTAGAACGGTGCCTGGTAGTACAGACCGGTGGCTATACGGAAACTGATGTCACGTTTCCAGCCGGGAATGATCACCACCGATGCACGTGGCGAGACGAGCACCTCGTTGTTGAAGCTCCACCAGTGCAACCGTGCGCCGCCGGTCAGAATGACCTTCGCTGCCTCGGTATGCCAGGTGTACGAGTCCTGCAGGTACGCTTGCACGCGTCCGCTCAGCAGGTTGGCACTGGAGCGCATGGAGTAGTACAACTCCATTCCTTGTTCGGTATGCGGCATGGAGTATCCTGCCGAGTCGCGCCACTCCCACTCGCTTATGCGGTCGGTGATCTTCTCTATCTGTCCGCTCACGCCCCAGCGCATGCTGTTGGCGCTGTGCTTCCACTCGCCCGTGTGCTGCAGCGTAGCCACGCCGGCGGTCAGGGTGTTGCGCGCATGCTCGTGGTAAGTACCTTTGCCGAGTACGGTGGCGGTCTCAGTCGTTTCGGAGGACACAACCTGACCGGTGCCGCTCACACCGGCATCCGAACCATCCATCGGATGGTCGCTCAGGATATACTCGCCCTGTATGTCGTAGGTCTCGCGTTCGTTGGTGTAGAACCCGCTCAGATCGAAACCTATCTTCACCTCCGGCGATACATGACCGCCTACGCTCAGTGCGGCAAAAGCGGTCTGGAACAGATCCTGCTCCTGGCCGTCGTAATAGATTGTCAGGTTGCGTGCCGTCTGCATCGTGCCGAACGACGAACTCATGCTGTCCGGCGTGAAGCCGTAGGAGTTCATACTATAGTTCGCCAGCAACGCTATCGTCCAATCTCCTGCCCCTTTAGGGGAAGGTCGGGAAGGGGCTAACCGCCACGTCATATACGTCTGATAGTCGAGGAAGTGCGGACGGTAGTTACCCTTCGTTTGCAGCGAACCGAGCATGTATTGCGAACTCTTGTAGCGTATGCCGTGCATCTGGCTGTACGTGCTGTCGCCCACACCTACATAGACGCTTCCGCCTTGGAACCCTGCCGTCAGCGAGGCCTCAAAAGCCGTAGGCTGCTTGTAGCGTATATCCAGCACGGAGGACGACTTGTCGCCGAAACGTGCATCGAACCCGCCGGCACTGAACTGCACGTTCTGCACCATCTCGGGATTAACAAAACTCAGTCCCTCCTGTTGTCCGGCACGTACGAGCAGCGGACGATGAATCTCAATGCCATTCACATACACGGCGTTCTCGTCAAAACTGCCGCCGCGCACGTTGTACTGGCTACTCATCTCGTTGGTCTGACTCACGCCGGCAAACGTGATCAGCAGGCTCTCTATGCCTCCGCCGCTGATGTCGGGTATGACGCGCCGCGTAGTGGCGTCCACACGATCCATCATATCCTGCTGGCGCTGGATACCCGTCACCTCCACCTCTGCCAACTGTTCGCCCGACTCGCGCAGTATGATGTTGATATTCAGCACCTGTATAGTATTTCCTCCCTTTTGTGAGGGGAGTGGGAGGGGTGTCTCTACCGTCTCGTACCCTAACATCGAATACACGATCGTCACCGAATCCGGTTGACCGCTTTCGTCTTTCGACTCTTGACTTTCGACTTTCGACTTTCGACTTTCGACTATCAATTCATAATAGCCGTTCTTGTTCGTTGATGTACCGACAGCGGTGGTGGCTACACTCTCTTTCCAATACACGTTGCACGCCTCTATACCTCTGTTCTGCTCATCGAGCACATACCCGTACAGTCGCACACGGCGTGACGCGCCCTGCGAGTTGTTGCCCGCATGAGACGACGGCTGTGCCGATGCAGCTAAAGTGCAGAAGACAGCAAGCAGTATAGATACTAAACGGTTATACATCGGGTGTATAAAGGATACATGTAGATTTTATGCCACATAACGCCGTGCAAAGATACAAAAAAAAATGCACATTTGCAAACTTTCCCGAAGAAAAATGTCAGTGCTCGTGCGTTTTGCTGATTTTTGACCAAAAATGACAGGTGAAATGCAAATAAGTCTCGGGTTAACCTGCTTTCAATTCGCTCTTGCGTTGCTCTTGCCCTCGTCTCATACACGTCTCGGGTTATGCGGAAGGAACAGGAAGAACGGGAACGCGGAACTGAAGTCCCGCGCAGTAAACGAAATAAAAAATGTACTGGCAGAAGTGGCAAATGTTTATAAAGAGCGGCTAATCGGATTTGCCCGGAAAAGAAGAAAAGGGCGGAGCTGGGCAGGCGCATGGACAGAGAAGAAGCATGGACGGCGGAATACCGCCTGAAACAGAACACCGCTGCGCTTAATGGTAGTTTTTTTACATGAAATTTTTGAGAAAGATAACGGAAAGAGTCTCAAGAGCCTCAACTGTCTCATGCATTTTTTACACAATCAAAGATGGATGCATGGATTGACAACGATTATAGGAAGATGTCAAGTCTTTTAGGAAAAATCAATTAAAAAACTGTCTACTAATTTTAGGAAAAGTCACTTCCACAGTCCAATGCAGAGCAAGTACGCTATAAAGGCAAGCCATAGCCATGGGGAGACAAGAACGTTCAGACACCAAAGCATCATTTCAAACCATTGACGTGTATTGAATGTTACCATGCCATCTGAGCCTATGTAGTGGTACGGACTGAGTGAATACGGTTGCCCATTGTTGGCAGATACGCTACCGAGAACTTCAACCATGTTACCGTTGGTATCCATATAGTAGCACTCTTCTATCCTCATCCCTTCCCATATACACTCGACATGATGGAGTTCTCCCCCGTTCACAAGCCTTGCATCAGAGATAATGGAATCGGATAGAACGGTATCAGGGAGGACATATGAACTTTGCCGACCTGTTAGACATGCCCACGCTGTTCGTAATTCGATCCGAGCATCTGTTCGCTCCTGTTCCCACTTGGGGACATCAAGTACATATTCATACGGGCGATCACCGCCAAATGTGGGAACACATGCTGCGCACATCAGGCAGCACAATACAATCATTCTTGTTTTCATATTCATTCGTTGTGTTTTTACCATACAGGTATATCGAAATCAAAGTGCCCGAAAATATCCGCCTGGTATTTTTTGGGGTTGAAAGCCTCGTTTCCGTAGAACTTCTCATACAGGCAGGAATAGGACAGCAAGCACTCTGACCGCCCACCTTCGCCATCGTAAATTTCCAGATACCACCATCGGGTATCCTCGTCGAAGTAGCACATCACATCCTCCAGCGCATCCTGATATGCTCGCTCAAAGATCGAACTGAGGTATGTCACTGTGCTGTCGTTCTTGATGGCGCGTGCTTGCCGGTAGGCAGCACGCATGATCTCTTCGGCTTTGCGGGTGTAGCCTTTTTCGGCGATAATCTTTTGTAGCCGCTCTTCATCATGGTATCCCCCTCTATGGTCACGAATTGCAATGTTTTTTTGCTCGATATATCTTTCTATTCCTTTATACAAGGCATACAAACACAACGCACCATAGGCGCACCACAGGTACACGTTCCAATGCCCCCTGTCAATATAATCGAAGAATAGCGAGATGAGATATGTCGGTACGCCGAATATTACACCGCAAATCCATATAACTGTGGTAAGGACAAAGTTCAACATCCCTCTCCATGCATAATCCCGTATGTTCTCCCAAAGCGTATAGGGCGGATAGGGCACTTGCGGGTGGGCGTCGAGTTGTTGCTGCCGCTCGGCTCGGTTACGCACCTTTACGCGCCGGTTGTTCTGCTGCAGCGGCACGGATGCAACGAGCCGGCTTGCCGATTGGTAGTTGGCATCGGCTACAGGCGACGGCATCTGTTTGCCCATGGCATGCATGCAGGTTTCTATCACCTGCTCCACCATATCTTCGTCCACGTTCAGCACGCGCGTGTAACTGTCCACCAGTCCGCGCACGTCCTGCCATGTGGCTATATCATTCAGCTTGCCGTAACGCAACAGCATGTACGCTATCCGCTGTTCGCCTGTGCCGCTGCCGAACGCATCCGCCGTGGCACTCTTGATCTGTGCATCGCTCAGTTGCTGCAAGTCGGGATGCTTGCTCAGCAGTTGCTGCAATAGTTGTTCTTGGGTAGTCATATCTCAATCGGTATTAGTTACAATAATTAGTTCCTCATGAATAATCTTCGCCATGCGGGCAGCGGCTTGCACAGCACGCCCGCGATGGATATATCGTCGTGCGAGCCTTGCTCCGACATCCTGGGCAGGAAGTCCTGCAGGTCGGCTACCGCCTTATCAGTATCCGCCTGCAGCATCTTCCACAAGGCTTGGTAGAAGGCGTACAGGCGCTCGTCGGTCGTGTAGGTGTCGTCCACTCCGTCGCTGGCTAGGAATACCGCCACGGGCAGATCGCGCGTCATGTATGCGAATCGAAACAGACTGATGGCATCGTTGTCGCATAGCGAGGTCGTCCGGTTCAGGAAGCACCGCTCGTCCCAGGGGATAGGTTGCTGCATCTGCCCCGCGGCATCCACCGCCACACACTTGCCGTCGCCTATCTGTAGCCCGAACAGGCAGTCCCGGGTCAGCACCGCGGCGATCAGCGTTGTGCCGTAGGCAAACTGCCACCGTCCTGCCTCTATCTCCTGCCTGTCACTGTCCGTCAGCGCGCCCAGTTCCTCGTCGGTGAACGCTTCCTCGGCACGATCCTGCTCTATGCGGTCGTTCCAGCGCGAGATGATGCTGGCGGCTATCTGCTTCTGCCAGTCGCCCTCGGGCAGCTGCCGCATGTTCCGGGTGGACGTCAGTAGCTCCTCAAGGATGGCCATCGTCACCTCTACCGCATACCGTGCGCCCCGCTCGCTACGGAAATACCGCTCGCTGCCATGACCGTCGGCCACAATGCCGATGGCGTAGTCCTTGGTATAGCTGCTCGCCGCATAGTCCTGACAGGGCTTACCTGCCGGGATATGCGAGGAGCCGCGTGTTATGGCATGAAAAGCATACATATCAGAATCCGTCAGTCAGTTGATCCAAATCATCGTTTACGTCCTTGAAATCCTTCACCTGCTCGGCAAACTCCGCCTGCTTGGTCTCCTGTCCGGCTACGCCACTGCCGCCACCGCTTACGCTGCTGCCGCCTACACCTATGCCGCTGCTGCGCGAACCGATCTTCGACGATGTCACGCTCACGAATCGGATCATCTGCTTCAGTGCCTCGGGCGTGTGGGCGGTCAGCACCAACTCTGGACTACCTGTGAACTCAGCCAACACTTTTTTGTCGGCATCATCACCGATGGCTATAGCTACGCGAATAGCGACCTTGAACCATCGGTTCTCACTGAGGTTAGCCAAAGCCTGCTTGTATTCATCGGTAGGTTGACCGTCGCTCATCAGGAATAGCACCGGCGCAAAGTTCCCGGTGGGCGAATCAAGGAACTCGTTGCGGGAGAGGCGTTTGTTTAGTTCATTGCACGCCTCCCCGAACATCGTCATTCCACCTGCATTTAGGTCAGTCCATGTCAGCCCTTCCACCTCTGTGGGGCGGAACAGCCAATCCACATCGGTGGCGAACTTCAGGCACGCTACATTGATCTTCGCATCGGCGTTCTCCGACGACAGGTAGGCTATCTCCGGGAGCACTTCCCGTATAGCGGTGTTTACTGCGGCGATCTTCTCGCCATCCATACTGCCCGATGTATCGACAATGAAGAACAAAGTCATCTGTCTGCGGGCAATCTCTACTGCTTCTAATGGATTCATATGCATAAAAATTTAAAAGGTTATTGTATAGTTGCTTGTATATCGTGTGCGAAGTGCACCTCCACGCCTTTGTATATTGGCAGTCCCGTATTGGGCTTTATCTCCAGCTCCTTGCCGTTGGGATACACGGCGCGCCACGTATCCCGCGTGCGGTTCATCAAGCCCCATACATTGGGATTGTTCTTGTTAACGACCACCTCCCCCGTCGCGGTGAACAGGTCGCCGGTAGCGGAGGTCTGGTTGGCATAGATCTTCATCTTCGGGTACAAGGCTACGCGCTGCTTGCCTATACTGAGTACCAGCGGCTTCTCCACCGACTTCTGGCAGTTGAAGCAGATGGTGAACGTCTTGTCGATATCCACAAACATCTCGTTGCCGCAACTGTGCGTGATGGTCTGGCTGCGCAGTTGGGTTAGGATTCGTACCCAATCATTGTCGGATTTGCGTAGGTTCGGCTCTTTCAGCACATCCTCATCAAAAGCCTCGATGAACGCCTGCCGTACGAACTCAGGGAACAACGGCCAACGGTTGATCACGTTCGTATGTATGCCCCGCACCGGGCGGTTCTGTTGCTTGCCGGGGTCAAAGATGAAGATAGGGTTCTCGCCATACACATGCCGCTCTATCGCATCGTTGAGGCAGGGTATGTCCGCTACGCGTTTGCCGTCGAACGGATGGTTGTTGAATAGCAGCATGAACAGCACCACGCTCAGCGAGAAGTAGTCCGAGAGGTTGTTCGGATTCGTATTGCCAATAACTACCTCGGGAGCCATGTATCGGCACTTGCCCTTGATGCCCAGGTTCGTACCCGGCGGACAGACATTATCGTTGTCGCAGATGAGCACATCGCCCGTCTGTGGGTGGAAGAAGAAGTTGCCGTCGTTCAGATCTTGATACGACAAGCCTTTCCTGTGCAACTCGCGGAAGGCGTATGTGATCTGTATTGCCGCATTGATCATCGCGCTCCATGAGGCGAAGCGCGCTTTGGCTACCAGGAACTTGCTGAACTCCACATACTCCTTCGGCCGTATGTCCATCACATAGCCGAATATCCGCGAGGATTGGATAGTCCACAGTGGCCACAGGAAGTGCTTGGTGGGTGCACCCTTCCGGACATTGTCTTCAAGGTTCTGTATGAACTTCCTGTTCGGCATCTTGGTATATACCTTCATCGCATAGTCGCGCCCGTTGACTGTGACGCGATACACCGTGCCCTGGCCGCCTTGGCCAAGTGCCTCTTTGATAGTTGCCACGCTCCCGTTGGAGAGACGAATACTGGTGTTGTCTTGGAAAATTTTCATCGTTTACGTTCGGTTTTGGTGCAAAGGTAGGGCAATTATCGCTAAAATACAAGCGGTAATCACGCACCGTAAGGTTTATCTAACTAACTTAGGGATTCTACTTTACGATCGCTCCCTCGAAGGAATGTGTCTTTTCATAGTGGTAGGTTTTAATACTTAATGGTTTCATTTTCCGAACTTCTGTTCTATCTTATCCTGAGTCTCGCGTAGCATGCGGCGCTCGTCGCGCTGGCGGTAGATCTCTGCGCACTTGTCGAACTGCTCGCGTGCCTCCACTTTGCGGCCTACGCTGTACAGAATCTCGGCATAGGTGTCCAAGATGTTCGGATCGTCCTGCGCACCTTCCAACTGCATACATTTCTCTATGTACGGCAGCGCCTTCTCATATTCGCCGAGTTCCCACAGACCGTATGCCCACTCATTATAATCCCGTGCATCTTGGAGTTTGCTCTCAGTCCCATCGTAATAGTATTGAGCCAGATCGTAATCGCCTAACTCCGTGCAGATCTTCCAGATGTACAATCCGCCTGCTATCACATTAAAATCAAAGACCGCATACGCATCTTGTATCATATCCACGGCATCTTCAAGCCGCTTTCTGTCGTCCTCATAGCCGCTTACGCGGTTTTCGTACAACATACGCCCTATGTAGAACGAGAAACCGCTATACACATCGCATGCAGCTTGGTAAGCTTCCCAAGCCTTTCGGTCGGTTTCCGGAGTGCGCTCCATGTCATAATATACATGTCCGAGCAGAAGATTGGCATCTTTGCGTCCGTTCTCCACGGCAGAACGTAGCCATTCGATTGCTTTCTGTGTATCCGGCTCAACGCCTAATCCCCAATAGTATATCCGCGCTATGCGAATCATCGCACGCGTTGACCCCTCTTGTACTTGCTTGTATAGTTCTTGAAGTTCGTTTTTCATAGTTGTATCATTTAATTATTGCACCTTCCATCAGCAGACACTCCTTCGGAACTGCCCGTAGCACTTTCTGGTAGTCAGGGTCAGGCAGGTCGTCATCGAAGTCGAAGTCCCCGTCGTTGTAATTCTCACAGATATACAGCAGCGACTCCCATATCTCCTGCTTCTTCTCTTCCGGCATCATGTCTGCCGCGTTGACGATGAAGTGGTCGGATATCTCCGCCACGCACTCAAGCATCTCTTCGATGTTTCCTAATGGGATATGTCTTCTCATAGTCGTTAGATTTAATGGTGTAACTTTTTATTTTCCGATGCAAAGTTACTACATCGTTGTGCAACCTATTTGCACAAACTCCCAAAAATCGTACAATTGCAGCGCTCATCGCGCTGGCAGCGTCAATACATGCTATTCATTGGCTTTGTTATTTGACTCAATATCGCCAAATAATTTTGCCATATCTTCTTCTATTTCTATTTGTATTCGTTCGCGTTCTTCCGGGTCTTCAATATGATCCAAGTAATCAACTAACGATAGCCCTTTTCGTGGCTTATCGCCATATAGACATCGATGTGTATATTTATCATAGATAGCTACGATTCTATCCAGTAGCTCGGTTTTTGTCGGACGTTCTGTTGGATATAAAGCGCCAAGGTACTCTATACAGATTCTATCTGTTACAAAATGTGCCCCTCTTCTTTCTTCCGGACGGGAGGACGTTTGGTTGATATGATCTATAATCAATTTCTTGTCCCGTAATAACTCTTTTATTGCGGTGACATCGCAATCGTCCAGTTTCTGGGCTGCCCAATACTTGTCATTTGCTTCTCCCCTTCCAGAATCCGGGATAAAACGATGAGATAAAACATCGGTCGAATCATCGTATTCAACTTCCAATGTCGGTGTGGACATAAATGAATCGAATGTCCCTTTATACCAAAGTTTAACTTGATTATTCATAGATTTGCGATTTTATATTCAACAAATGCAATCTCAGCATCCGTCAGCCCAAATAGCCGATAGAATGCGTCGTCATCCCACGGCTGCGACAAGACGGCTGCGCCATTGCTTCTGACATAATCATTAATGACTCCTACGATGTTCGGCAAATAGCCCAAAGCAATCTTCGTTATGGTGGGAACAGAATACTTAGTTACCCCTGAATACGTCATCGCAATAAACGTTGCCAACTCTGACTCAAAGAATGCATCCAAAATTGCCTCCGGCACATGGAATAACATATCTGGATTACTTGGCGGATACGGATTAACAGGATTAATAATCGATATGGTGTTCGCATTTTTCTTTGTCGCAATCCCGGTCTTTTTCACCATCCGGTACTTGCCAGTAACTCGCTTCAGAAATCGGCTTAATTGAATGGTATATGTTCCGACACCTTGTGCATTATTGAGCATTAAATAACCCATAGACCTGCCACTGCACTTTTCTATGATTTTTAAAGACATCTCGTCTCGTATGATGATATTAAAAAATCGTTGATGCGAAAAACTTGAACCATTAGATAATTGTATCCCTATATCGTGAGACCAAGCACGCGATCGCGTGAGGTCGATGATACAAGCACCTTTCGACAATCTGGGATATTGCGGGAGAATCATTTGTGAATCCTCATAATCATATATTCTTTCTACTTTTTTTCTTAGCCTATTATAAAAGTTCTGCTTGGTATAATCACGCGCATTCCAGTAATAATACCAATCTGCAGGAACGCAGAATTCTCCGCACCTAGTAGTTACGTATAAACTATTTCGAACAGCATTCTGCCAAACCGCTATTTGCTTACCACGAATAGTCTCGTAGAACGGTGGGATTCCCATAACAACGTAGAATTGTTGACGTGGAGAAGTTTGCCCTAACAGATTCTGATAATATGTGCTGTCCGGCATTTTGAATGTTCGATAATCTTTTGCCCATACATGAATATCTGACGAATCTTTCCTGCGGAAAATCTGCTTCTCACGGATATGTTGCCGACGAGCATTTTCGTCAGGAATTTCCTCAGATAATCCCTCCATCAACATTTCCTCTACTGCGTTTACAAAATCATCTGACAGATAGAACGGATCACAAAATGTGATTCTTGTGCTTCTGTAGAGAGAGGGGGGCAAGCTATTCAACGCATCATTAATAGCATCCTGATTGCATTTAGTTGGATTACCAGCCTTCGAACGAGATATCTTACCCGACGATTGTCCGTTGTGTAAGATCTTCCATAACAACTCAGCATACTCCTCCTCGTGTGGCCATGGGTATGCATTGAGACGGAAAGGAAGACTATATGTCCTTATCAGCTGGCTATTCATCAGCGGCTTGCCGGCAACCACCAACATCTGCGGCTGTATCTGCCCTTGCCTAAATATATATTCCCCGAATCCATAATCAGGAAGGTAAATTTTCTTCCATTCTACGCTACTGATGGCACTCTTATGAAACCCTTGGTGTTGCGAATTCTTATGCTCAAACGCTTTCGCCCACTGCAACATTCCCAACTCAGCCATCGGCTCTTCTATGAATGTGTTGACATCACCTACTGACGGCTGTGTATGATAGGCTGCATGATGCATCTCATGTGCATAAGTTTGCGCCAACAGCCAAACGGCTGAAGTGTAGAACTTAACATCATTGCGGATGGTATATAAATACAGGTACACACGCTTGCCCTTCTCGTCATCTATAAATTCGCCAAGAGTTTTAGGAATCTTTGCATCATGTTCTCCGGCGCGTGCAGACAACACTTGTCTGTAGTAATGGAGATTTTTGTCAAGATTCTTTTGCTCCTCCGCTGTAAGCGTGCCGTCCTGCATTTTTCTCAACAACTCATCCTGCTCTCTTTTTGCCTGCTCTTGCAGCTCCTTCAGTTCAGCCTCAGTCACAACCACCTTACGCTGACGAGACTCTTCCTTCCTCGTCAATATATACACCGGAACCTGCTGATGAATATCACCCAGCGACTTCGCGTACGATATCTCGTACGGACATGCATCAGCCGCCTGCAATATCTCTAATTCCTGCTGAGTTAATAAATTCTGCGGATCTATAAATGGTGCCATATCGGTATTGATTTATCGGTTAATAGCTTCTCGGACTTTGCCGGTCATACAACGGCTCACAAAAATCATGCCATCCCATGCAATCTTTTGGGTTTATTTTCTTAAATCCCCATTGTTGAAGGCTTTCACCCACCGGGAACTATTCGTCCCCGGTGACTATCCTTGTCTCCTCAAACTTCTCCTTCATCGTCGGATTGCCGCGCGTGAGTTTCTTGATCGTCAGCGCTTCGGCTTTGTCGTTCGCCAGACGCAGGTTGTTCTCCGAGCCGACCAGGGCTTCGCGAATCTTCTGCAGGTGGGTTATCGACTTGTCGATCTCCTCGATGGCGGTCTTGAACTTATCCGATGCCAGGCGGTAGTTTCTGCCGAACTTGTCCTTGAAGTCCTCCAGCTCGTTCTCGAAGTTCGTCACGTCTATCGACTGCGACTTGGCTACTGCCAGTTGGTGCTGCAGCTCGATGGTCTTCTTGTTCGCCTGCACCAGCGTGGTGATGAGCGGGATGAAGAACTGCGGACGGATTACGTACATCTTCTCGTACTTGTACGACACATCCACTATGCCTCCGTTGTACAGCTCGCTTTCCGGCTCCAGCATCGATACCAGCACCGCGTACTCGCAGCCTTTCTCGCGGCGATCCTTGTCCAGCTTGGCAAAGAAGTCCTCGTTCTTGTGCTTCGAGGCGGTTTCGTCCATCTCGTTCTTCATCTCGAACATGATCGATACGTACTCCTGCCCGTCCACCGAGTCACGGAAGATGAAGTCGCCTTTCGAGCCGCCGCTGGCGTCGTTGTCCTTCTCGAAGTAGGCGCTGGGCATCAGCGGACGCAGATTCTGGTTGAACAGCGTGGAGCAGTGTATCTCCAGCGTCTCGCCCACCATCTTCGTGGACATACGCGTCTTCAGATCCTTGTAGTACGCCACCTGCTCTTCCGACAGCTTGAGTTTCTGCTCGTACTGCTCTTTTATATTTTGTTCGCGCATGAGCGCCTGCGATGCAGCCAGCTGCTGGTCATTGCGCAGCTTCATCAGCTCGGTCTCTTTTTCCCGCAGCGATGCCTCGGCTTTCTGCTGCTCCTCGAGCACAGCTACCCGTTGCGCCGCTTCCAGATCACGGATCTTCTGCAATGCCTCGCTGAGCTGCTTTTGCAGTTTCTGCTCGGCGGCACTGAGCTTCTGCTGCATGGCAGTCTCTTTCTCGCTCACCGCCTGCTTGAGCTCGGCAGCTTTGATCTGCTCCACGGAGCTCAGGCGCTCCTTGAGCGTCTGTATCTCGGCTTCGCGTTCCTGCAGCTTCTTCTCCTGAACATTCAGCGCCTGCTGATGCGCATTCTCAGCCTTCAGACTGGCAGCTTCCTGCTCCTGCAGCCACAGCGAACGCAACTCGCTCACCCGCGAGTCGACCTCAGCCTTGAATTCATCGTTCTTCACTTGACTAAGCAGTTGTGCATAGTCGGCATCATCAATCGAAAACGGTTTCCCGCAATTGGGGCAAATCAAATTTTTCATAATCAAAAGTATTAAATGGTTTAACAGTTGTTTTTCAAATTCCGCTGCAAAATTACACTATCGTTGTGCAAGCTATTTGCACAGCAAGCAAAAATCTGCATATTCGGTATCATTTATGCGCCCCAATGGCATCTTTTTATGCTGTAATCACCTTATGCAGGCGGTCGATGTATTGCGGAACGGCTTGCGCCTTGTTGCCGAACAGGTCAAGGCAGTCGTACAACCGGAACGGATCGGTCTGCATTGTCCGGCGCTCGATGTCGCCGTTCTCGCACACGTAACGGATGATGTTCCTCAGGTACTCCTCCTGCATCGAGGTGAGGTGCTGCCCTTGAATCAGTTCGACGAACTTATCCAGCGCGATGTTCATATCCACGCCGATGATCGTGCGCAGGAACGCGGCTATATTGCCGCCATAGAGTTTGTAGCGATCCTGATGCAGATAGGTGCGCTCGTAGTCCTCTTTCGTGCCCAGTTCCAGCCAAAAGATGCGCTCCAGCTCGCGGATGTCGAGTTGCGTCAACTGCTCCACGGTCTGAATCTTTTGCAGTACAGGGTTGTCGGTGTTCTCCGCCAGATAATCCATCACCCGCTGCTTGTAAGACATTTGCGTGATGATCAGTTCGGTCTCGCCCTCATCGGTCACCACATCGCTTATATCCACGGTGAACGACTTGTTGCCGTCGCCCATCAGGTATTGCACAATCTCGCGCAGCTCCTTGCGTACATGCTCCAGCCGTTCGAGGTTCACGTTTTCCCAGAACACCGGCGTCTGCACCATGCGTATCGTATCCATCTTAGCCATCACCTGCGGGATAGAGGCTTTGCCTTCCAGCGCCTTACCAATCTGGATGATCTTGTTCTCGGCTTTCGTGCCCTTGACCTCGGGATTGATGAGCGAGAGTTGTTTTTGCAGCACAATGAAGTCAAACCGCCGTGCCGAGAGGTCGCTCTGCGCATTGATGAGCAGCGGTGCCAGATTGGACTTGATCATCACTGCATCCACCTCGCTCACGTATTGCCAGTTGTCGCGCACCTTGTACTTCTCAACCAGTGCCCATTGCTTGCGCACCGCTATACGTGCCGTTTCCAGCTCGCCAATCTGCGCACAGAGGATATCCTTCAGTTCGTCATGGAAACTCTTAGCAAACTCATCGGTCTGGTAATCGACATGTTGCAGGATGACGGCTATCTCCAGCCGTGCGTTGAACAGCCGCTCCGCCAATCCAATCGTGCGCGTACCTTCCGCACCGTTGGGGTTCTGACCAAAGAACTCCAGGTTACCGCACCAGTCGAAGATATAGAACTCTTGCTTGTCCTTACCTGCGCCGAAGATGTCCGGGCAAAGCCGCGTGCCGCGACCAACCATTTGCCAGAACTTGATCTTCGACTTCACCTGCTTGAAGAACACCAGATTCAGCACCTCCGGCACATCCACACCCGTATCGAGCATATCCACCGACACAGCTATCTGTATCTTCCGCTTGGCGGTCTCGCGCGGTTCGCTGAAGTTATCCAGCAGGTTCTGCGCGTAAGGCGCGTAGTTGTCTATCACTGTGCAGAAGTCCGCCCCGAACTGCGGATACAGCACACGGAACCGCTGCACAATCAACTCGGCATGTTCGTGACGGTGGGCGAAGATGATCGTCTTGCCGATGCAGTCGCCGTCGTCCACTTTCAGCCCGTGCTCCATCAGGTCGGTCAGCACCTTGTCCACCGTATCTATATTGTAGATGTACTCAAACAACTCACGGCTCTCGATGTCGCGCGTATAGACGCTGTTCGGGTCAAGCAGTTTCTTTGCTTTCTCGTACCGCCACACATCCTCCAGTTGCTCTTTCTCCTCGGGCGACAGATCATCGTAGCGGATACCGTTGCTCAGCAGGTTCGTCTCGCGCGTAAAGCCGCGGAAGTTCACCAGAAAATGGTCATCCACCGCCTCTTGCAGTTCGTAGGCGTAGGTCGGTTCGCCATGCTCCAGCCCGAACAGGTCGTAGGTTGAGCGATCCACCTCATCGCGCGGCGTAGCCGTCAAGCCTATCAACAGGCTGTCGAAGTAGTCGAAGATACTTCCGTACTTACCAAACACCGACCGGTGCGCCTCGTCCACGATGATCAGGTCAAAACGCCCGATAGAGAACGGACGTTTGCTGTCGTCGATATAGTTAACCATCGTCTGGTAAGTGGAGAACATCAGTCGTGCGCTCAGGTCTTTGTCCTTGTCCTGCGTGCGGTCGTCGGAGAGCGTGCAGGATGATACCGACGGCATGAGTTTGGCGAAGTTCCTCGCTGCCTGGTTGACCAGCGTCGTACGGTCGGCAAGGAACAGGATGTTCTTCGCCCAATTGTTACGCATCAGCAGTTCGGTCAGGGCGATACTCACGCGCGTCTTGCCCGTGCCGGTAGCCATCACGAGCAGCGCACGACGAAAGCGCTTGTTCAGGTGCTCGCACACGGCATGGATAGCGCTTATCTGATAGTGGCGTCCGGCGATGGCTGTATCCACTGCAAGATCGGTGATGTCTTGGCGAGAGCGTTTCTGTATGAGCAGTTCAAGGTCTTGCTCCGTATGGAAGTCGTACACCTCACGATCAGGATAACCCAATCCGTCAATCACCTTCGTCTGGAATCCGTTGGTGTAATATATCACCGGTCGCACGCCGTACTCCTGTTCGAGGCAGTCGGCATACAGCATCGCCTGATTACGTCCCACCTCCACGTTTTTCGTTGTGCGCTTGGCTTCGATCACCGCCAGCGGCTTGCACGAGGCATCAAACAGCACATAATCCGCATAGCCCTTGCCCTCGGCGTTCGGCATGCCCGTCACCTCAATCTCCACGCACGCTTTCGAACCCATCTTCGCGCCTTCGGTGTGCTCTATCGTCCATCCGGATTCCTCCAGCATCAGGTCGATATACAGTCGCCGTGTCTCGGCTTCGCTGATGGCATCCTCCGTAGCCAAAGTCCTGCTTGCCTCGTCGGCTATCGGCTCATCCAGTTTGCCTTCGTATTTCGCTGCCGTTTCGGCAGGGATGGCTTCGGGTTTCTCCGGTGCTTGCAAGGTAGGCGACGGCGTAGCGGGTATAAGCGCGTTATCGAACGGCGCAAAACGGACAATCACTCCCATCCGCTGCAGGATTGTACCCACAAACACATGCAGATTAAGCAACGCAAAGAACGCCTGCCGCTTGCCTACGCGCGAACCTACTGAGTCGTGTGCAGCATTGTTACCGCACTTGCGGATATAATGGATGCGCATCATCAGATCATCCGAACCGATGAACGCCTTGAAGTCGTAATCATCCACGAGCGAGAACAGCGACGCACGCTCGGGTATATCCCAACCTTTGACCGTATAGATGAGTTTAACCAGATATTCCAACGCACGCCGCGAGGCAACTGCCGACTTCTCGGGGTCGCACAGTTGGTAGGTCTCCGCTGTATCGCAATAGCGGTACAACGGCTCAAACTCACGGACGTTTTTCAGAAAGTCAAAGTTTTTCATCTTATTTTTCCTTTGTAAACGATTGTATAATAGCATATTACCAGCGCATTTCCAAATAAGCACGCTCGACCGTGCTTATTTTTCCGCACGCTATACACCGTATTTCTTCTCTCCATTTTTCGATTAGTGCGCCGTGCATCAGCGCGGCGTTTGTCCCTCTATATCTATCAACTGGTGTCATCATCTTTCGGTTACTTCTATTCTCCGCTGCCTATGCAAAATGAAATTCCATTCGTTGCGCGAGCAACGACTCAAACTCGGCTATCGACTGATTAATCAACCGCTTCTGCTCCTCTATGGCTTGCACCTTCTCCGCAAACGCCTGCTGCAATGAAAGAGGAGGGAGAGGGATAGCAGTATTCTTTATAATTGCCTGTGATATATTAGGCTGCGCACCTCCGGCTGCAATAGTAGTATACTTTGGCTTCATCGACATCAAGACGTACATTAAGTATAAAGGTGTCGTATCTTCATTAGGCAAAATATTACAAATAGCTTGATTTGTACACATCGGCGATTTTATTATGCCAACCTCTCCAACTGTTGCACCGTACATTGCTATGGCTACTGTATCTATGGGAACAATTTTTGCGTTTGAGTTATCCAAGCCTTCCTGAGTAATAAATAATTCTGTTTTATATATCATTCCTTGCGAAACCTCACCACTACGTAGCCAAGGGATAGTTCCTCCTTCATAATATTCTTTATGAGCCTTTGATGGAGTTCCACCAGAGGTCGTATATGCTATCTCTTCTATCTTCTTCACCTCCCATCCTTTGGGATTGGTGATTGGGTCGCCGAAGGTGTCGAGGAAGATGGCTTGGGCGAGATTATCCAACTCAAGCACTTGCTGCTTCTTTGCCGATATAACCGAAGATATACTATCCAATTCACGAACAATCAACTCTTGGGTGGAAAGAGAGGGAACGGGAACTGAAATATTAGATAATTGCCCTAAGTATATGCCTTTTTGAGCAACACCATGCGCCTCTTCAATTAACTTATAACTTTCTGCTTGAAGTAAATATTTGAGAAAACTTGAATTTATAAGTTCTTTTTTGGGAGAAAGAACAGCAACACTTCGTTGTAATGTTATATTCTTATGCTCCGCATGAACGACAGCAGCTCGTCCTACTGTACCAACAATAGTGAGCAATACATCTCCTTCTGATATCCTTGTGCGCTTATCTTCTTGCTCAAAATCCTCTTTTGTCAAGTAGCGAACTCCTCTATTAAGGTCAATGCAATCATTACCAATATTTTGTGAGCTTATCATCAAATAACCAGAATGGGTCACACCTTTAGGCGGATTGTGACTACCATCTGTTAGTCGTTCACAAAGATCTCCCAACCTCTTATATGTCACGCTCTCTCTCATAGTATTCCTCTCAGACGGTTGATGTTCTCGATGATAGTGTTCTCCAGCGTCTCAATGCGCTCCAGCACCTCGTGCGGGTTCTCCTGCTTGACTGCGGCACGCTCCACCTGTTTGTACTTGTTGAACGTGAAGTCGTAGTCATTCTGCCGTATCTCGTCCACCGGCACGAGGAACGACTGCTCCGTGCGTGCGCGCTCCGCTTCCGCCTCGCGGTTCTGCCAACGGCGGATGATGTCGGGTATATCGTTGTCGTCTATCGGATCACGTGTGTCATTGAGCGTGAAGCCGTCAGCGTGCATGTCGTAGAACCACACCTTATCCGTTCCGCCGTTGTCGGTCTTGGTGAAGATAAGAATAGCCGTGCTCACACCTGCATAAGGCTTGAATACGCCCGAGGGCATAGAGATGACCGCTTCGAGTTTCTGATGATCCACCAGCTCCATCCTCAGCGCTTTGTGCGCCTTGCTGTTGCGGAACAGCACACCGTCAGGCACGATGCTTGCACAGCGTCCGCCAATCTGTAAGATTCGGATAAACAGCGCAAGGAACAGCAACTCGGTCTGCTTGGTGTTCGTGAGCGTCAACAGCGACTTGCTGACAACCTCGTTGTCCAGACTGCCCGTGAACGGCGGGTTAGCCAGACACAAGGTGTAACGGTTGGCATCGGTGTTGTCGGCAGAGAGCGAGTCTTGCCAGGCGATGTTCGGCGCATCAACACCGTGCAGCATCATGTTCATCGCACCGATACGCAGCATGTTCTGGTCGGTATCGAAGCCGTTGAACATATCCGAACGGAAACGCTGCCGCATGTTCGGCCCCATCAGTATCCTGCCGTAATGCTCCTTGATATATTTAGCAGCCTCGACGATGAATCCCGCCGAACCCATTGCCGGATCGCAGATCTTGTCGTCAGGCGCAGGCTTCATCAGCTCCACCATCATCCGGATGATATGTCGCGGTGTGCGGAACTGCCCGTTCGTGCCGGACTCCGCCATCTTGCCGAGCATGTACTCATATACATCCCCCATAGCATCGCGGTCAGTCATATCCAACGCATCAATGCCATCCACCACCTTCTGCAACGTACGCTCCGAAGGGATAAGGAAGATGGCATTCTGCATGTAACGCGAATACGCCGACTCCTGACCGCTGCCGATGTTCTTTATGAACACAAACACGTTCTCGCGAACCATCTTGAACATGTTCTGCGAACCGGTGTTCTTAAACACATGCCAGCGCATATCATTGTAGGGGACGAGATTGCCCGTCTCGGGATTGCGCCACGAGCCGGCAGGGAACGTCGGGTTCTCCAGTTTGTTGCCGAACAACTGCGCATTGGATTCCTCGCGCCGCTGCGTGTCGTCGAGCATCTTCATAAAGAACATATACGTCATTTGCTCCAATATCGTGATGGAGGTCGTGACACCGCTGTTCCAGAATGCATCCCATATCTGGTCAACCCGATTCTTGATCTCGCCTGTTATCATAACTTTTCTTATTTAATAGTTTAACATTTCAATAGTTTAACAATGTCCCCTTTTTCATTTCCCGTTGCAAAGGTACTACATCGTTGTGCAAGCTATTTGCATAATCCGTATAATTCGTGCATTTTTTTGAAATAGCCGCAATTTTATTATCCGAACAAGTCATCTAAAGTTACGACATTTACAAAATCACCAAAGTATTGGTTATATGCCAAACCATAAGTAGTTACCAACGTACTATGAATAACTGTTTTCCGACTTACCTTCTCCACCAGCGTATTCATCCTGTGCACCAATCTCATGTGGTACGATTTATTTACCGAGAACTCTTCACTATAAAATTTCATCTCGCACATATTCACCACATTATCTTTTCGCTGGATAAGCAAATCGATTTGCGTCCCTTCTTGCTGGTCATCGCCATTTACTGCCCATGCAGATTGCGAGGACGATATACCGGCAATCTGTAAAGCACGCTTGATAGCACCAATATGGCGCAGGCACAAATCTTCAAAAGCGAAGCCGCGCCAACTATTGATTTTGGGCGATTCGACATTGTTCATCCAGAATGCATCATCCATTTCCGATTGCTTATCCACGAACTTCAGATAGAACAAGCAGAATGGATCAATCAAGCGGTAATGTTCATTACGCTTACTTTCACCAAAGGGCACATAACGCTCCACAAAATCACTTGCCACCAGTGCCTTGAGCCATTGGGAGAGATGCCCGTTACACCCCAAGTTTGTACCTTCAGCGATGCATTCACGTGTAAATCCTTTTCTTTTGGTTGCAAGATAGCGCACGATACGCATCATTTCCTCCGGGTTAGTAAATATGGAAGCAAAGAGTTTGGTGAATTCGTCTTTCAGTTTGGCGTTTTGTGCGAAGAACAGGTTGTCGATATTCTGCGCAAGGCTCTTACCACGCGTAAAATATGTCATATAGTACGGAATTCCGCCAAGAATCATATTTGCTTGAGCGATATCATAACGGGAGAGTTGTATGCCTTGGCTCTGGTAGAACTGTTCGCATTCAGCTAAAGTAAATGGCGTAAGTTTGATCTCGTATGTCGTGCGGCCATACAATCCGCCATGATTATTCACCAAGTTATCCAACATCCACGAATTGGCACTACCGCACACAACGAGCATCATATTCGTGCGATGACATGCCCATCCGTTCCAAAACGCTTCCAGAGCTGTTATAAACCCGCTTCTCGGCGTATCCATCCATGGCAATTCGTCAATGAACACAACTTGTCGCGCACCGGTATCAATAGTTTGCAGGTGCTGCTCTAACATAAAGAATGCCTCCAGCCAGTTCTTCGGGCTGCTCCTACCTTTCCATCCTTGAATCAAGAGAGAATGATAGAAATGCAGCAATTGTGCCTTCATGTTATTCGACTTACCATTCTCATCGATAGGACTTAATCCGGCATGACGAAAAGTAATATCCTCGCGAAGTGCTTCATCTACCAAAAAGGTCTTTCCCACACGGCGACGACCATAGATGGCTACAAATTCAGCTTTAGGGCTTGATACAAGTTTTTTCAACTCGTCAACCTCTTTGTTTCTTCCAATAATTGCGCTCATAATTGCATTAAATGGGCTTCGAATACTTGTTTTTGCTATTTCGTAGCCCGATATAACTTATTTTTCGGCAGCAAAGATACTACATTTTTCTTAATTTTGCAAATTTTTATGGTATAATTCGTGCATTTTGTTGATTTTTTCTTGTATTTGCAGCCTTAACGATTCAGGTGCAAGCACCTCAACATCTTCGCCGAACCACAAGATCTGCGCTTCCAGTTCGCGGTTGGGAATAACGGTTATCTCAATCAGTCCCTGCTGTTTGTCTTTAGTCTTCTGCGAGGGATGCAGCGGCTTGGATAGTACGTAAGGCAACCGGTTCGGTGCAAACCGCAGCAACACATGTTCCGGCTCTTTGCCTTGCGGGATACTCACGCCTATAACGTCATCGAAATATTCAGAGAAATCAATATCCGTCTCCTTATACGCAACGCGACTCGGTTCGATGCCTTGTATCCTGTCCAGCGCAAAGTTCTTCATCTTACCTGTATCCGCATCCTCCGCGAGCAAGAACCACCGGCTGTTGTGCTGCTTGATATAATACGGATGCAGCGTCAGCACTTGCTCCTGTTTACCAAACGGCTGATACGTCAGCTCTATCGACTGCTTGTTCACGATATAGTTAAACAGCGTCTCCAAGTGCTCCAAGCCTTGCAGATACTCGTTCCCCTCAAAGCCGATGATGCTCTCCGTGTGATTGTTAAGGTGCATCTTGGTCTCTATCTCCGCCAACGTCTCTGCCATCCAATCGAACTGCGGCAATCCTTTCAGCCGCGACAACATCAGCACCGTGTCTTTCAGCTTGGCAATCTCCTCATCCGTCAAAGGAGCCTGCTGAATGCTGAAATTCGTATCTTCATACCGGTAATACACCCTGCCATACGCATCACGCAGGTGCAGCACATTCACGTGATAGATACTCTCAAACTCGTTGATATCGTATTTGAGCGTCCGCTCACTCACAGGCGTGCAGTCATATCGCACCAAGTCCTTGTTGCATTCCGCCAACAAGTCCTCAATATAGTACCGCTTCGTCTTGTTCCGAAAACACCGATCCAACGCGAAGTGACGTATCTGTTTCTGCTTTATTACCGGCATATTTATATATTTTTCCTGAAAACCTACAAAGTTACAAAAAATATATGACTTTTGCAAATGAAAATAAGAAAAAGTGCAAAATATCAGCAAGAAAGTACGAAATTTAACGGGAAGCAAGGGGAGGGCATATAGATATGCCAGGCATAGACGCGATTATCGGCGGCACTTACAGAGCCGCTGTCCGGATATTATCCGAACGTAATGAACGCTGCTAAGGACGGCAAAGCCGATGCCTGCATCAAATGCAGGCGCAATAAACATAGTGACGTAAAACAAAATGACGTAACAAAGTAATGTAAACAAAGTAACAGGCGGGCGTAAATATCCGCCCGAAGGGGAAAATGTAAGGGGACAATGGAATCCAGCCTCAAAAATGCGACGGAAAGGAACAGCCGCATGGTATGCGGAGGAAGAAGAGAGGGAGATCGCCCAAGTTTGGTCGATGCATGGCGACTCCGGGAGCCGATGCCCGAATACGATTCGGGCGTAATGGACAAAGACAGGACGCCGGAATACCGGCTTAAACAGAACACCGCTGCGCTATACTCGGCGGGACATCGCCGAGCACTGAACGACTGCAAATATCCGGCGTTGGAAGCACCGGACACAGAACACCAATACTCACAGGAACATTGCCGAACACAGAACAAAGAACGCGCTGAATGGTAGGAGGAAATATAACACTGCCGCATTTTTGCGGTTATGTAGTACGGGGAATGGGGTAGTTCTAAGCTTAGCACTGTCCGGCGATGCGCAGGGCGGCATTGATACCGTCGAGGGCGGAGGAGGTGATACCACCGGCATAGCCGGCACCTTCACCGCAGGGATAGAGGTTAGGGTGGGAGAGGGATTGTAAGGTCTCGGGGTCGCGAGGGATACGCACGGCACTGCTGGAGCGGCTCTCGGTAGCGAGAATAATCGCATCGTTGGTCAGGAACCCCGGATACTTGCGATCGAAATCGCGAAAGCCCTGCCGCAGACGGTTGGCAATGAACGGCGGCAACCACTCGTGCAGCGCGCTGCTGCGGGTACCCGGCAGGTAACTGCATGCCGGCAGATCGGCGGAGCGCTTGCCGCGAACAAAGTCCGCAAGGCGCTGAGCCGGTGCTATAGCCGGTGCTCCGCCATGCACAAATGCCAGGTGCTCAACCCACTCCTGGGCGCGCAAGCCGGAGAGGGAATCGCTGGCGCTGTTAGACCGCTGCGCTGTTAGACCGCTGGCGCTGACAGACCGCTCTGCTGACAGACCGCTGTGCTGACAGACCGCTTCGCTGATAGATGGGATGTCTTCGGGGTTGATCTGCACCACTATGCCGGAGTTGGCGTAGGGCGAGTTACGGTGCGAGGCACTCATACCGTTCACCACGCAAGCATCGGTGCTGCTCGTAGCCGGCACCATGTGCCCGCCCGGACACATACAGAACGAATAGACGCCACGACCGTCCACCTGCGTGACGAGACTGTAGGCGGCGTTGCCTATGAAGCGAATCAGATCGGCTTCGCCTGACAGACCGCTCTGCTGACAGACCGCTGCGCTGACAGACCGCTGCGCTGACAGATGATACATAAGGCGGTTGATGAGCGACTGAGGATGTTCGACGCGAACACCCATTGCAAAACCTTTCGGCTGCAAAGTTACGCCCAGGTCACCGAGCATGCGATAGGTGTCGTGTGCCGAGTGACCTATGGCGAGGATAACGGGCGAATCGGCGAGCCATAGCTTAAGTTCCGCCTCACCGACACAGTGACCGAAATGCACCTCACCGCCATGCTCAATGATACACTCACGCATAGCGCGGATGATACCGGGCAGTTTGTCGCTGCCTATATGGGCGTGCGTCTCATACAGAACGGTGTCCGGTGCACCGAAGTAATGAAAGAGCTCCATCACGCGCTGCATGTTGCCGCGTTTCTTCGAGCGGGAGAAGAGTTTGCCGTCGCTGAACGTGCCGGCACCACCCTCGCCGAAGCAGTAGTTCGACTCGCCGTTCAGACTGATGTTCCGGTTGAGTTGGGCTATATCTTTTTTGCGCTCACTAACCTCCTTGCCACGTTCGTACAGGATAGGCTTGATGCCATGCTCAATGAGTGTGAGTGCTGCAAACAGTCCTGCCGGACCGGCACCCACGATACGCACGAACCGCTGCGCATGATGAACGTCCTGATAGACAGGCGGGGCATACAAAGGAATAGGGGCGTCCTTGGGTACAGGACGCCCGTTCTGATCCGTCAGGAGTGTCAGGTTAACCTTCAGTTGCCGCTGCCGTGCGTCGATCGAACGTTTGACAACGCGGTACTGCCCGGCTACCTGATACGCCTGCTCGGGAGTAAGAGTCAGTATTTGCTGCGACAGTTCACTCATGCATGCATGAGTTGAGGGTTGAGGGTTTCTAAACTTCGCTAAACTTTCAACTCTTAACTCTCAACGTCTTTGCCGTTTCCCATAATCTTTGCCTCGATCTCGTCAGCCAGATCAGGATTCTCCTGCAGGAGTTTCTTCACAGCATCGCGACCTTGGGCAAGTTTCTGACCGTCATAACTGAACCATGAGCCTGACTTCTGGAGTATGCCTTTGGCAACGCCAAGATCAACCAGTTCGCCACTGCGGGATATGCCCTCATTGAACATCAGGTCGAACTCAGCCTTCTTGAACGGCGGTGCCACTTTGTTCTTCACAACCTTGACGCGCACCTGGTTACCTATCACCTCGTCACCATCCTTGATGGGGCTCACGCGGCGAATATCCAGACGTACTGAAGCATAGAACTTCAGTGCATTACCGCCGGTGGTTGTTTCGGGATTACCGAACATCACGCCGATCTTCTCACGCAGCTGGTTGATAAAGATGCAGGTGGTCTGCGTCTTATTGATAGTGGCAGTGAGTTTGCGCAGTGCCTGACTCATCAGTCGTGCCTGCAAGCCTACCTTGTTGTCGCCCATATCGCCATCAATCTCAGCTTTGGGAGTGAGCGCTGCTACAGAGTCAATCACAATCAGGTCAACGGCTGCCGAGCTGATCAGTTTGTCGGCTATCTCCAAGGCTTGTTCTCCGCTATCGGGTTGGGCGATAAGCAGGTTGTTGGTATCTACACCTAACTTCTCGGCATAGAAGCGGTCAAAGGCGTGCTCTGCATCAATGATAGCAGCTATACCGCCTTGCTTCTGCACCTCAGCCATCGCGTGGATAGCCAGCGTAGTTTTACCGGAGGATTCGGGACCATAGATCTCTATCACTCGTCCACGCGGGTAACCGCCAACACCCAACGCCATGTTAAGTGTGACACTGCCGGTCGAGATGATTTGCACATCTTCCACCTTATCGTCACCAAGGCGCATGATAGCTCCTTTGCCAAAATCCTTGTCGATCTTGTCCATAGCCAACTGCAGAGCTTTAAGTTTCTCTGCAGAAGGCTGTTTTTTCTCGTCTGCCATAGTGGTAGGAGTTATTTGTTAAGAGCGAGAGCTACGTTTACCGCGCAAGCAACGGTGCAACCTACCATCGGGTTGTTACCGATACCCAGGAAGCCCATCATCTCAACGTGTGCGGGAACGGAGCTGGAGCCTGCGAACTGTGCATCGCTGTGCATACGTCCGAGGGTATCGGTCATACCATAGGATGCCGGTCCGGCTGCCATGTTATCGGGGTGCAACGTACGGCCTGTACCGCCACCTGATGCAACCGAGAAGTACGGCTTGCCGGCCAGGATACGCTCTTTCTTATACGTACCTGCTACCGGGTGCTGGAAGCGCGTCGGGTTGGTGGAGTTACCGGTGATCGATACATCCACGTTCTCATGCCAGAGGATAGCTACACCCTCACGGACATCATCTGCACCATAGCAGTTCACTTTCGCACGCGGACCGTCGCTGTAAGCTTTCTTACGAACGATCTTCAGTTCGCCTGTGAAATAGTCGAACTCGGTCTGTACGTAGGTGAAACCATTGATACGGCTGATGATCATTGCGGCGTCTTTGCCCAGACCGTTCAGGATGCAGCGCAGCGGGTTCTTGCGAACCTTGTTAGCCATCTCGGCAATCTTGATAGCACCCTCGGCAGCAGCGAACGACTCGTGGCCTGCCAGGAAGGCAAAGCACTGGGTCTCCTCGCGGAGCAGACGGGCGGCCAAGTTACCGTGACCTATACCTACCTTGCGGTCGTCAGCCACCGAGCCGGGGATACAGAATGCCTGCAGACCGATACCGATAGCCTCGGCAGCATCAGCGGCGTTCTTGCAACCTTTCTTCAGGGCGATAGCGGTGCCTACAACGTAAGCCCACTTGGCGTTCTCGAAGCAGATACGCTGTGTCTCCTCGCATGTCAGATAAGGATCGAGGCCGTATTGTTCGCAGATCTGGTTAGCCTCCTCGATGGATGCTATACCGTTAGCGTTCAGAGCGGCGAGAATCTGTTTCTCGCGGCGGTCTTGCGACTCAAATTTTACTTCACGAATCATAGTCTCTCCTCCTTAGTTTTTGCGTGGGTCAATTGATTTAACAGCGCCTTGCTCCTTCGTGGTGCGGCCATAGGTACCGGTAACGGACTTCAGAGCCTCGTCAGCAGGCACACCTTTCTTTACGGCGTCCATGAACTTGCCCATGTGTACGTACTCGTAGCCACAAACCTCGTTGTCCTCGTCAAGGAACTCCTTGGTGATATAGCCTTCGGTGAGTTGCAGGTAACGAACGCCCTTAGCCTTGGTGGAGTAGAGCGTACCGCACTGCGATACCAAACCTTTGCCGAGGTCTTCCAGACCGGCACCGATAGTCAGACCGCCCTCGCTGAAGGCAGACTGCGTACGGCCATAAACGATCTGCAGGAACAACTCGCGCATAGCGGTGTTGATAGCGTCGCATACGAGGTCGGTGTTCAACGCCTCGAGGATAGTTTTGCCCGGCAGAATCTCGGCAGCCATAGCAGCCGAGTGGGTCATACCCGAGCAACCGATGGTCTCAACGAGGGCTTCCTCGATGATACCGTTCTTCACGTTCAGGCTGAGTTTGCACGCGCCCTGTTGGGGTGCGCACCAGCCGATACCGTGCGTCATACCCGAGATGTCCTTGATCTCGGTTGCCTTAACCCACTTGCCCTCTTCGGGGATAGGGGCAGGACCGTGCTTCGGACCCTTGGCTACTACGCACATTTCTTGTACTTCTTTCGAGTAAATCATGTGGATAAATATTGATTGTTAAAGATTAAATTGTCAGATTTTCGGCACACAAGCACCACTTGATGCCTATATACCAAATTACGGCACAAAGGTACGAAAAAAAATGCACATTTGCAAATTTTTGGCTACTTTTTTGAAAAATAAATTGCAATGGTGCTTTTTCCTGCCCCGTAAACGTCAATTGTACCGCTCAATCGGCACGATATGACAGCAGAACTATTACAGATGGACGCGCAGCAGCAGATGGATATCCGAGCGGGTGAGTGAGCGTGCAGACGATTGCGGGCGTGCTATCCACGACGGGTGATAAACGGTCTGGCTGACACGCAGATAGAGCGAGAGCAGGCGGGAGAGATTGTACCGAGCATTCATGTACCAGCGTCCGCCCAACCCGTAGGTAGCCGGAATAGAGAATGCGTACAGCACATCATTCTCATAGGTATAGATACGATTGCTCCAGTTGCGGATATCGAACCCCTGCAGGCGCAGTTGCAGCACCATAGGTATGGCACGGACATGATACTCTATATCCTGGCAGATGCTCAGTCCCCAGGTGAGTGCCGGAGATTGCGCAGCGTTCTGCACAAGCGACAGGTCGGCACGCGAACGAAAACGCCAACCGTCAGCAGGACAGATAACCTCCAAGCGGGCACGATGCGTGCGCAGATCGCCCTTGCTGCGGCTACGCAGTTGCAGCATAGCGGAGCAATACCTGCCCAGATAATCCGCCTGCCCCGACACGTCATAACCAAGCGTTCCTGACCGGCGTATGCCGTACTTGGGTCCGGCAAAACGGAACACGTCGCCATAGGCAGCCAGACGCAAGCGCTTCAGTCCCTTGTACTCCACACCTATATACCCGCCATGTTCATCACCGAGGCGTGAGGTCTCACTCAATGCGTAGCCGTAGCGGTTGTCGAACGTGGGCGAGTAGTAGCGGTACATGGCTACTATCCCCAGATCGGACAGCGGAGTGAGCCGTACACCGGCTATACCGCCTACGCCCCACCGGCTGTTCTCAGCCGCAGCCAGTTCGGCAAACACGTACACCCAACGCCACGAGTAGCGCACATCGGCACCTGCCACCAACTGGTGCCTACCACGAAAATATGCCTGATTATAGTACGTATTACGCACCGGCAGCGAATCGGAGTACAGATGTTCCATCACGGTTACCCCTACACGCAGGTGACTGAAGTTGGCACTGACGTTAGCGCCTATGGCGTGATGCCAGACCTTGTTGCTATCCACCGAGTACCAGGCGCTGACCTCGGTATGTCTGCCGGCGGTGAACGTAGCACCTATGCCCTGATAGCGCTCGCTGCCTGCCGACGACACCTTGCTGAGTCCCTGCCGTCCGCTGCCCGTAAGCATCACACGGCTGCTCTTGCCGGTGTGGAAGAATTGGTTGGTGACCAGTCCTTGCCCGAAGCGCACCTGATAACAACCGCCCACCAAACGCTTGAGGTGACCTATATTGCTCAGTTGCACATATCCGCCGTACTGCAGGTCGTGCCAGCCTCCGGATTGCGGTCGGCGAAGTGTAACACCGGCTGCAATCTGCCGCTTGAACTGATAGCCGTACTTGACTTGAACGTACACGGGGTCGGAACCCTCGTAACCCTCGATGTTTCTGGCATCGGTTCGCAAACTGATGTCATGCCTGCCGTAGGCGACCAACTCACGCGGATAGACAGGCTCGGGCTGCGGTTCACCTACCTGCACGAACGGCAACAGGTTGCGTATCTCATAATCCTTCAGCCCGCTGACGAGTTGCAGTTCGTACAGGCTCTGCATGGGCAGGTCATTAACCTTGAGCAGTATATTGCCTATCTGCGACTCGCTCAGAAACGGCAGTTCAGCCAATGCGTCGTAACTGCCTTCGTTGAGCGGAACGGGGTGTGCCATCAGCGAGAGCAGTTCATCCGACAGCGACTCAAAATCCTGGGTACTGCCCTCGGCTGCATCCTCGGTGATCTGCAAATAGATATCCTCGAGTATCCCGGCAATAGGCACATCAGGTACAGTGCTGTCGCTGTGGTCGGGTATATCCAATACTATAGGCAGGTGATCGGAGTAGCCCTCCGGCTGATAACTGTAACCGACATAGGTGCGGCACGGCTTATAACCCGTAAACGGTTCATCCGTAGTCTGCAGCCACGGTGTGTCATAAACGAATGCCTGCACCGTATCCGCCAACGCTGCTGATACATAAAACTGGTCGATACAACTCCACACGCCCTGATACTTATACGTGCCTTTACCTTTCTGCTCAGCGGAAAGCATGAGGTTGGTCATACCGGGCAGATCGTTCTGTGGCGCACTGTTCATATCGCCCATAACCACTATCCTTGCACGTGGCGCATGGGCTGACACACTATCGATATGAGCAGCGATCACCTGCTTGGTTCTCAGGCGCAAAGATACACGCGCAGCACCGCCCAACTGACTGGGCAGGTGGCACAGATACACATGCAGGGTGTCTCCCTCGGGCATCGTACCGGATACGTACAATATGTCACGCGTCGGGCGTTCACCATCATACGTGGGAACACGCAGCGGACAGGCATGAAGGATGCGGAACATATCGGTACGGTACAGCAGTGCCACATCTATACCTCGCGGATCCGAACTGTCGAAATGCACATAGGAGTACGGCAGGGCTTTGAGGTTCTGCCTGCACAGGTCACGCACACAGCGCTCGTTCTCCACCTCGCATAACCCAACCAGCGCAACGCCTGTCCAACCGCCAATGTTGACAATCGTACGGGCTATACGCTCACGCTTGGCGTAGTAGCGTGCCGGAGTCCAGCAACGCAGACCTTCAGCAGTGAACTCGCTATCGTCGTACGTGCTGTCACGTGTGCAATCAAAAAGGTTCTCGACATTGTACGACACAATGCGAAAACCATATACTTTCGTCAGACCAACCAGCATCAGCACTGCAATATATCCCCAACGTCTGAGCATGCGGTGAATAGTTGCTTATCGGCGTGCTGATCGGTAATCAAGATAACATCTGTACAGCACGCTGGAGTGCAGCAACGAAGAGGTCGATATCCTCACGGGTGTTATATAACCCGAACGAGATCCTGAGTGTGCCGGGTACGCCGAGATGATTGATGAGCGGTTCGGCGCAGTGGTGTCCGGTACGTACGGCAACGCCTTGATGGTCGAGAAGCGTACCAAGGTCGAAAGGATGGATAAGCGTGCCCTGCGGGGTATAGACATTGAGCGAAAGAACACCTGCCTTGGGTTGGCGACCGGCATAGATATGTACACCGGGAATGCGCGCAAGAGATTCTTCAGCATAAGCAGCGATGTCCTGCTCGTGCGGCAAGATCCGTTGCCATCCGCAATCCAGGATATACTGTACGGCAACGCCCCATGCATAGGCACCGACATAATCGGGTGTACCTGCCTCGAAGCGGTAAGGAAGTGTGTTGTAGGTGGTGCCTGACCAGCGGACGTGTTCAATCATCTCTCCGCCCCCCTGATACGGCGGCAGCTGCTCAAGCCAGTGCTGCTTGCCATAGAGCAGCCCTATGCCGGTAGGACCGTACATCTTATGTGCAGAGCAGGCAAAGAAATCGCAATCAAGATCCGAAACATTGACAGGCAAATGCGGTGCAGACTGTGCACCATCGATGCAGACAGGTACGCCTTGGGCGTGTGCCAGACGGATAATCTCCTGAACGGGGTTGATGATCCCCAGCACGTTGCTTACATGGGCAACGCTGACGAGCTTGGTGCGTGGCGAGAGCAGGGAGCGGAACGCATCGATATCAAGAGTGAGATCGTCGCGCAGAGGTATGACCTTGAGTACTGCCTGCTTGCGCTGACAAAGCATCTGCCAGGGAACGATGTTCGAGTGGTGCTCAAGGGCGGAAACAATGATCTCGTCACCCTCACGGATGAACGCTTCGCCAAAACAGAACGCAAGCATATTGACGGCCTCGGTAGTACCCCTCGTGAAGAGTACCTCGTGGCTGTGAGCAGCGCCTATGAACTGCGCCAGAGCGGTACGTGCCTCCTCATGGTGGCGGGTGGCTACTTGGCTCAGATGGTGCACACCGCGGTGGATATTGCTGTTCCAATGCGTATACGCCTCAGCGATCGCATCGATCACCTGCTGCGGCTTCTGGCTTGTAGCCGCATTATCGAGGTACACCAACCCTCGTCCGTGTACCTGCTCCTTCAGTATAGGAAAATCTTCTCTATTCATAGTTATTTTTCAATTCTTGATTTGTTTTGTTTTCTCTCCCAGTACGCACCATCTGATAACAGGAATTCGGCGTATTAGTTCTACTAACAGAAGCAACACGTACATCGCAACCGGAGGAAGCGTTGTATAAACCTTCATGCTATACCCCAAACCGGAGATGATTATATAGTGAACTACATAGATAGCAAAACTATTGCGGCACATGTAATCTGCAAACTTGGATTTCCGGTCATCAAAGCAGGCAGCGAACCATCCGATCATGGCAAGACACATCAGCCATCCATACACACAATTGAGTGGACTGCTTAGGTACACAGGAGTCGTGTTATCTTCACCGAAGGTAGTGATTAATAATGTTATACCGCTTGCTACGGCGCACACCATCAGTGGTATCCATCCTTTTCGTAATGACGTTAATACATTTTCATGCGAGAAGACGAAGTATCCGCTCAAAAAGAAAAGAAGATAAAAGAATGGTTTATATCCGTTGTAAAGACTATCCAAACTTTCGGGACGAGGGTTCATGATCAGCGTTCGGGTACCTAACCAATACAATACGCCCAACAGGATAATTCCTGCCAAACCCATCTTCCCGCAAAGCGAGTAGAACCGATCTTGTGCATCAACCTTCCGAACGAGCAGCAAAACCAGACTAAACAACCATAGATTCTGTATAAACCATAATGGTCCCGTACCGCTCAGTGACCACGCCACATACTTAATGATGCCCGGAGTGTCGGCAAGCATGTCTATTCCATTCGTATAACTAAGTGTATGCGTGTTGAAATAACCGGCGATCCATTGAAAAACAAATAATCCTATTGTAGCAGGTACTAATAACTTGCGGGTGCGACTTTTGAACCACTCTTTCTCTGAATGAGCATCCAATGCGTACCGGGCACTGATACCTGCCAGCAAGAACAAAAGAGGCATAAACCAAGGATATAGCAGATACATGATTCCGTCTTGGTACTGAGGACCTCCGAAACCACCTATTCCGCCTACTACACCTTTGCCGTTATAGTAGTAAATAACATGGTAAAAGAGTACCAACAGTACGGTCACCCAACGCAAATTATCTATCCAATGTTTTCGCATGTTTTCTTATGGTTTATAATAACTTCTCCACAATTCGCCAGCCGAGCCAGATACCCAAACGACCCGGACTGTCCTGGGACACTTCCGACGTGAAGGGTCCGTCGTTCAGATAACTCGTCAGCACCAGACTCTCGGTCTTGAACAGATCCCGCTTGTCCATCACCAGATGCCAGATAGCCTCTTCGTTCCGCACACACCAGTCCCATTGCTCTTTCTTCCATCCCATCACTTCGTACCCGGGCTGGTCGTCGTAGATCAGCGAGGTCAGGTACATCACTTTTCCGCGGTAGATCATCTGGTCCAAGAGACGGCTTCTGGTGCCGGTGTAGGGTAGGGTACGGAAGAGATATGCACTCACTACATCGACCGGAATACACTCCTTTCGCATGGTCTGTTTCTGGTAGTCATACACCACCTGGTTGTAGTATTCATAATCGCTCCCAAGATACATGTCTGCACCGATACCGATCAGTTCGTCGCCGAAATAGATAGGAGTCTGAAAGCCGGAGATGAAGAGGTAGATAGTAGGTATCTCCGCCTCGGGATACAGATACTTGATCCTTGTAAATCCCTTATTTACAGCCGATTGTAGATCCCCTACATCTGCGAACAACTCCTGCTCCCGTTCGTTCGTTGCCTTGAAGCCATAAAGCGTGTCGTTCAGAAAGAGCGGCAACTGGTGCTCCAAAAAGGCTGTATCGCTGCTCGGAATACCTAAGATATCCTCCACCCACAGCGGCATGAACACCGGATATTCGTTATACAGCACCCGGATATCCTCCGCAACAGTAGCTTCGTTCACATTCAGGATAGCGTTGTCAAAACGCACCATCTCCATCTCTTGCGGCGGAAGGTCTTTCGGGAAATAGCTCCTCCCTTTATGGCAAGCCGTAAGCGCTAATACGCATACTATAAAGATAAGTTTTTTCATTTCATCACTCCGTCTTTGAGTTCGATTATTCGGTCGGATATGGCCGCCAGCTCCTTGTCGTGTGTAACAATGACAATGGTCTGCCCGAACTTTGTGCGCATGTGCTGCAGCAGTGCGTGCAGTTCGCGTTTGTTCGTTTCGTCAAGGCTGCCTGACGGTTCGTCGGCAAGGATGACGTCAGGGTTCATCATCATTGCCCGGGCTGCGGCTACGCGCTGCCGTTCACCTCCGGAGAGTTCGTTGGGCTTGTGCGAGAGTCGTCCTGCAAGCCCGAGGTCAGTAAGCAGTTGCTCGGCACGCATACGTGCATCACGACTGTTATCGCGGTGTATGAGTGCCGGCAGCATGACATTCTCGAGTGCCGTAAACTCCGGCAGCAACTGGTGGAACTGGAAGATAAATCCGATATGCGTATTGCGGAACGCCGCCAGGTCTTTCTCGCCAAGACGCAAGAAATCGGTACCACCGATCGTTACGCTGCCACTATCAGGTCGGTCGAGTGTACCGATGATCTGCAGCAGAGTTGTCTTGCCGGCACCGGACTTGCCGATAATAGACACTATCTCGCCGCTATTGATAGTGAGCGATACCCCCTGCAGGACGTGCAGGTTACCGAAGGACTTATGGATATCTTTAACCTCAATCATGGAAGTTGAAAGGTGAAAGTTGAAAATTGAAAGATAAGATTATTGTTCGTATTCGGTTGGGTCGGCGATGCCGGCGAGTGCGAGTGCCTCGCGTCGCTCCTGACAGGTGCCGCACTTGCCGCAGTGCTTGTCGCCGCCCTTGTAGCAACTCCAGGTCTTGGCATAATCGACACCGAGAAGTTTGCCCCGGCGTGCTATATCCGTCTTTGTCCAATTGGTATAAGGGGTGAACAGTTCTACTCCGTTATATGTACCTTCGCGCACTGCTCCGGCGAGTGCATTGACGAACGCCGGCCGGCAATCGGGGTAGATAGCATGATCACCGCTGTGGTTAGCCATGAGTATGCGGCTCAGGTTACGGTCTTCCGCCATGCCGGCAGCAATGGCGAGCATGATACCGTTGCGAAACGGTACAACGGTGGATCGCATGTTATCATCGTCGTACTTGCCCTCAGGTATATCCGCTGCACCGGAGAGGAGCGAGGAGTGGAAATACTGCTTGATGAACCCAAGGGGGATAATAATATGCTCTATCCCCAGCCGCTCGCAATGATACGCTGCGAACGGCAGCTCCTTGCGGTTATGATTGCTGCCATAGTCAAAACTCAACGCCACAGCGATAGAGTCGGCATAGTCGTAGAGCATGGTAACGGAGTCCATACCTCCGGATAATATGATAATACTGTCTTTCATCGGTTTATCGCAGTTCTTCACGCATAGCGGCTGAGCACTGCTCGCGCAGGCGTTGCAGTTTAAGATCCTGATGGTCGGCATCGGCATAGTTGGCAAACGGATAGATACGTATGCCTCCACGGGGAGTGAACAGGCCCGTGACCTCAAGGTACTTAGGGTCCATGAGTTTGACCAGATCCTTCATGATGATGTTCACACAATCCTCATGGAAATCACCGTGGTTGCGGAAAGAGAACAGGTAGAGCTTGAGAGACTTGCTCTCAACCATCCGTTCGCGCGGGATATACGAGATGATGATAGTGGCATAATCAGGTTGCCCTGTGAGCGGGCAGAGCGTGGTGAACTCTGGACAATGGAAAGTAACGAGGTACTCGTTGTCAGGATGCTTGTTGACAAACGACTCCAGTATCTCCGGCGCATAAGTAGTGGGAATAGCAGCACGCTTGTTGCCCAGCAGACTCACGCCTTGTAATTCTTCTTGGGTACGCATAAGGGTATTTACGATTTAGATATTTACTATTTACAATTATTAATGATTTCTGCAAAGTTACAATAATATTTTGACATTTGCAAATTTTTCGGCTATATACGTGCATTTTGTTGTGCCTGAGAAACAATAATTGTATCTTCGCATGTATTATTTGCCGTCGAAACGCAGGTAGGGAAGCAGTCGTTGTCTTTCGTCGGGCGAAAAGACGGCAGACAGTTCATCGGATGAGTGCAGGCGGAGTTTGCGCCGCCTGAGGTCATAAAGTTGCTCAGCCTGCTTGTAAGAGATATACGGATGGCTATAGAGTTGCTTGACAGAGGCGCGGTTGACGTCAATCGGTGTGATGAGCGACGTATCGGCATAGAGGTGCGGAAGGAGGCTGTCGATACGATCATTGGCAATCTCGCTGATCTCATAGAGTTGGGAGGTGGAATAATAGCCACCCAAGGCCTGGCGGTAACGGATGATCTGCATAGCGGTGAACCTGCCTACACCGCGCAATAGCATAAGTTCGGTGGTATCGGCAGTGTTGAGGTCAAGAATCGTATCACGCTTGATACGTGGAGTATAAGCGGTAATGACAGTATCGGTGTCCGATATAATACTGCCAATCCCAAAAAAACTTGCGAACATGGCAGTGTCGATCTGTATAAACGGAAGAAGAGTGGAGTAGAGCGAGTCGTTCATACCGTACAGCCGTTGCAGGTCTTCAGAACGGCGAAAAACCTTGCCGGCATTGCGGTAGCGGATCAGGTTGCGAGCCATCCATGGTTTGAGTCCGACCGTAACAAGCAGTGTGCTGTCGGCAGTGTTCGGATCAAAAGGCTGCAGACGGATAACGGGTTGCGGATAACGGGAGGCATATTGTGCACGTCTGGCGGCACGCTCCGACTCGTCCAACGAATCGAGGTAACTGAGGAAAGCCTGTTCGCGCTCGGGCTGAAGTGCAAAAAGTTCGGGAGCAGGGTGAGCAGCCTGCCACTTGCGGGTCAAATAAACACACGTCTCTACTGCCGTAACCATCAGCAGAACGATTACCAATCCTATCCACTGCTGTTTGCTCATTGGGTAACGGAAGTCAGTTCGCCATCGGCAAGAACGGTGGTGATGGTTGTACCTGCGGGTACGTCGGCAGCGTGGCGGAGGACCTTGCCATCACACAGAGTAAGAGAGTAACCCTTCCTGAAAATCTGTTCGGGCGAGTGCAGTCGGACAGCCTGCTCGAACATTCGAAGTTTGCCAAGCTCTGCCTGAATCGTGTTGCTGACCGTGTATTGCAGGGTGAGGCGCAGCTGTTCGATCTGCCTGCGGCGGAGGGCTACCATCTGTGTGGCTACATGAGCCAGGCGCTGGCGCAGTTCGTCAATACGTACGAGCTGGCGGGCGTTGTGGTCGATGAGTGCTTCGGCTACAGCGGTAGGCGTCTTGAGCGACTGATGCACCACCATATCCACGATACTCACGTCGCGCGTATGACCTATACCCGACAAGATAGGCAGCGGAAACTGTGCACAATGCGAGGCAAGGGAGTAATCGTCAAAACAAGTAAGATCGGTAGTTGCACCTCCACCGCGAATGATAACCACGCTATCGAAGTCGTCGGCCACCCCGGCAATGGCACTGAGTGCGTTGATGATCGATCGTGCCGCCTGTTCACCCTGCATGACGGCAGGAAAGAGCTGTGTGCTGAACAGCAGGCGGTACGGGTTATCCGTCAGCTGGTGGCAGAAGTCGCCGTAGCCGGCTGCATCCTCGGCAGAGATAACGGCTATGCGGCGGATAATGGTAGGCAGGCTGAGCGACTTATTCATATCCAGCACACCATCTTTCTCCAGTTGTTGCAGAGTGAGTTGGCGCTGGCGTGCCAGGTCGCCCAGGGTAAAGGCAGGGTCGATATTACGGATATTCAGGCTTAACCCGTATATGGGGTGAAAATCCACACTGACCTCCACCAGCACCTGCATGCCCGGTTCGGGACGTTTGCCTGTCTCCTGCTGAAAATAGGCGGATATAAGCTGCCAAGTATTGCTCCAGCAGGTAGCGCGAATCTTGGCGGCAAAGATTCCTTTCTCGCCTTTCTCAACGAGCTCAAGGTAACAGTGCCCCTTGTCCGTCAGTTGCGCAATCTCTGCACGCACCCAATACGTACCGGGCAGTCCCTGTTGAATACATTGATCCAACTCAGCGCATAACTCGGATAGGGATAATGATGTCATAGCCCGTAGAATTTCTTCACTGATTGATCTAAATCAAAATCACACAGCACTTCTTGATAAGAAAGCGACGTTTCCAAAACCTTTAATTTCGATTCTGCTTTAATCATATTCAACTTGCGTGCGAGTTGCTTATATAAATCAACATAAGAGTTGTATGACTTATGACCTTTATCTACGTCCTCGCTGAACTTAAATAAAATCTCTCCTAAATAAATATGGTCGTAATTCTTTCCATCGCCCTCAATGAAACTATTCTGTATTCCAAGATAGTGCGAAATCATCTGCTTGATACCTTGGCAATACTGCTGCGGTTTCCCCTTTGACGCTGAAATGGACCAAGTCTCAGTTCCACGAACAATCTCCAAATCTCTAATAGGCTGACCATCAGCAATCAAAGCACGGTAAATATCATCATACACAAAACTAATTTGGTCATATTTACCATGCGTCAAATACTCTGAGAATTTTGATTCTAAGAACAATATAACGGACTCGCCAGCATCATTCCTGCCAATCAAAACCACGTCCATATTTGAGTTATGCTGACCTTCCTTATCAATAGGATTCTTCTGCTCAAAAAGACTCTTGTAGAATTCAACTTTTCTACCGTCAATCTCCATCGTTAACGGATGGTCTTTCGATAAGGAGTAAAAGCACAACAGAGCCACCAATGAAGAAGAATGTAAAGTGGAAATCCGGCGATACTCTTGTCCATCGCCCGAAATAGCCATACAATACTTCCCTCCAAATAATTCATCCGTAATGCCAAATATATCCTTCAGATTTGCATATACCTGACATTCACTGACGTTTTTACCCATGTCTATAAAAGAGCATGAGTTTTCTGAGTACTTCCCCTGCCAATATGTCTGGAAGAGTTTTCCTTCCTTAATGCACTTCTCTACAAGAGGATTTTCCTTAAAGAATTGCTGATACAATTTGTCTTTCGGCAATTGCTGTTCTGAATTTATCTTAATCATAGTTTTTATATTTTTCTCAACAAATTTGTGACTATCTTGGATAATTACGTTATTGTTCGCAATTTTGCGACTGCAAAGTTAGTAAATTTTTCTAAAATTTGCAAATAATTGTCTAAAATTCTTTCATGAATCTTTTTTTTTGTGAAAATTCCTGTAATTCCACCAGTAAGCAATGCGCTGGAAACAATTGAGATCCTCATTATAACAGCCATCCGGCGCTTCAATTTCAGCGATGATGTTTCGGATAGGATCCGTTATTGTCCACCACCAATATCTCCATAAAGGTTCTTGCGAGCAATAACAATATGGATGATCGTACTCTTTTGTCAGTTCGCAATACTTATCGATGATATCCATCATCATTGCGATTTGCTTCTGTGACCCATATACCACAAATTCCGATTTCTGGTTAGGGCCATGATAAAATTCACCTCTGTAAATCATATTTTAATAATTTTGACGTTTTTACCAGTTTGCTCCATTTTCCGAATGGAGTCAAACGTTCCTTTCGATTCTCCGGACGGGAAGGCGACCATCGCATCTGCGTCATCCACGATGAGCGAGTTTCGCACTATGGGAGCCCGTCGTCCGTAAAATGAATAATCAGGCAAATGTTCGATGAGCTTCAGGCGGTTTTCTTCGGCTAAACGCCTCGCGAAAGCGTCAATACCAACAGCACCGCCGGAAACAATTGTATCCACATTTGCCGAGATTACCCGACCAAGTTTTTCCTTGAATTCTTCATACGAGATACTTGGATTTCTCGTTCCAACAATAGCTAATTTCATATTGACTTTAATTTTGGTTAAATGGTTTTCCTTCCATCGCTTGACGAATGAACCATACGGCATAAGGAACAAATTTGCATCCACTTTCAGGATTGTACCGATGCCAAGCTTCCACCAATCCTGTTTCACCTCTGGTCAGAAGTTCCTCCATTGGAGCCGGGTTGCCGCCGCGCAGTTGACGACGAGCAACCGACTCAACGAAGGGATGAAACTGTTGTTTGACCTGTTCGTCCGTGAGATTTTTAACTCCAGACTCAATGTTTTTTACAAATTCCAAATTTTCGTTCATATAGAAAAACATTTAGTGTTACAATTCAGTATGTAAAAGATCGCTATATTATATATATACGAACGAGAGGTGTTATTGTTTTTGCTAACGGGTAATGGAACGCAGTTCTTCTTCGAGGAGTTTATAACAATCGCTATCTTTATCCCGAATAGTTGCAAACGCGTCCAAAAACTCCATTGGATAGTGCGCTTTGAGATATGCTACTTGGTATGCAAGCCATGTATAGCAAACGGAATGAGCCTTTAGGAAGGAGAAACGCGAATCATACATGGACTGCCAAATACGATCAAGGGTCTGTTCGTTGTATCCATTTTGGTTCCCGCCGGATATAAACTTAGTTTTCATTACTTCCACTATAGGTTGATTCATACGTACGAGTGCCCAACGTAGCATATTACTTTCTGCTGGTGTGAAATGGGCTATACGCTGAGCCAATAACATTGTTTGCTCTTGATAAACAATCATCCCATAGGTCTCCTTGAGACATTCTCCCACAATGGGAGGTCTTTCTTTGATCTCATCCTTACGATGCTTGCAGGCAATAAACTGCGGAATCTGTTCCATCGTAGGTGGTCGGTATAAAGCATTCAGCGCAAGAAGATCATTGATGTTTTCCGGAGTAAGTTCGCGTAAGTATTTCTGCATACCTTCCGATTCGAATTGGAATACACCAACTGTACGACCTTCTTGGAAGAGACGGAATGTATGTTCATCATTTTGTGGGATGGCTTTTAGGTCTATGTCTATACCATGTTCCTGCTTGATATTGCTCAGGCATCGCTTAATCATCGTCAGAACGGTAAGCCCTAAGATGTTCGTCTTCCCCGGACGTGTTTCTCCGAATTTCTGTGCTAAGTAATCCGTCACTTTATCACGTTCGCAAGATTCGACATCAATATCAATTAACGGTACGACACTATTGTCTGAATAGAAACGTTCAAACAGCAGACCATATCTCAGCGGATCAATGTCGGTTATCTTGAGGCAGTACAACACGAGTGAGCCTGCTGCGGAACTGCGACCAGGTCCAACATCAATGCCCATTTTACGTGCGGCATTCACATAGTCTGCAACCATTAAAAGATAACTGATAGTACGTTCATTGGAACATAGTGTTTGGTGTTCTGTTTCTGCACGATGGGTGAAAGCAGGAGTATGAATAAACTCGTTTCCATAACGCTCAATAGCGCCTTGTAATACTTGTTGACGCAACTCTTCTTTGGATGAAGAGGGAGAATTAAATAAATGTGTGTTCATTATAATAGTTGTTTTTATTTAATACGGGATACCTTTCTTGTTAAAATACATAGCAGTAGCCATGTTGGAGGGTTTGAGGCGAACAACAAAAGCCAAGCGCTGTTTGAAATCGTCCTTCTCAATAGCAAGTTGCACCGCATCAAATGAGGTGACTTTTGCAAGCGGCAGGTTAAGAAGATATTGAGCCCTTACGTAGCCGATCTCAAAACGCTTCTGAAAGCGCGCACATGCCTCTTTGAGGTCTTTGGAAATGCGAACGAAATGAATAAACTCCTCCAAATTATCTACCACAAGCCCACAGCATTCCAATTCGTCAAGATGTCGTTTGATTGCACTTATTTCCGCATCAATATGATTCATCATATACCATGCGGAGGTATGAAGCAAGCGAACGTTACGAATACGAATGGATTTCGTATCCGAGGTTTCGAAGTCAGGCAATCCTTCATCAAAATCATCAGGTTCTTTCAGGTAGTTTTTGGGCGGTTCGGTAAATGTACGTTTGTACGTATCAACGTAGTGCTGCAAAAATGCAGCACGTTCAGTCGAGTCAGCTTGTTGGATTTCCTGTTCCACATTCTCTATGGGGCTGAAGCCGAAATTCTCCAAGAAGGAGATTTCGTTGTAGTTCGGCATGTCAATCACAGCTTGTCCTGTAGGCGTGAAGTCTAATAGATTGGGTCTCATAGTTTCTGCATTTTGAAGGCAATGCTTAGCATTGCGTGAAACATTATTGATTCGAATCTCGCGCATAGTAAATGTCAAAATAGCTACTTACGATGGAAGCGACTTGCGCTTCAGCTTGCTTGTCGGTGTATTGCCAGCCGCTTTCACACACGGCATAGTCAGCCAACTGAGCTTTGATGGCCAGGTGGTTGGAGGTCAGATAGTCCATGACCAGTTCTTGCAACTTGCCGCAGATTTTCTGCTGCCAATCAGCAGGTGGGTTGACGAGACAGCCCTGCATGGACTCTAAGTTGGGGAGAGCGAATTGAATTTTGATTTGATTTTCCATATTAGCAAAAATTAACGTTATAGTACCTTAATACGAATGAGAAACGTTAGTATTTTTGCTAATTTTGATATGGACATATAGAAAAAAGCCTTGTATTCAAATGGATACAGGGCTTATGGCGGGATTAGGAGAGGCGAAGATTTTTCTTAATTTTCCTTCAAAAGTTGTTTATAGAACGAACTTTCCTTTACGCGTTTGGCTGACCAATTACGCATGTATGTGTGTTCTTTACGCACCAATGCAACAAGACGTTTGCTCTCTTTTTCGGCTGCTTTCTCGCGCTCTGCTTCTGCGCGCTCTTCCACATTGATAGGCGCAGGAGTTGCGGGCTCTATGTTTAAATAGATATCAAGGACATCAGCAATACGCAGGAGCGTTTTGTATGTGGGCGAAGTTTGTCCGCTCTCGATGTGTGAGTAATTGGGTGCGGCGATACCTACGAGCATAGCCACATCCTTAGCCACAAGACCCCGTTTAAGGCGCACCTCACGAATGAGCGCACCGATATTCTGACGCACATCCTCGTCCTCAAAGAAGAGACGAGGCACGAACCCCTCGCGCTTACAATGCTTGATGACATACGAGATGACATCTATGCGATCCGCAGACTTGATATCATCGTAAAAAAGATGCTCTATTCGAGTAGCCATCCAATCATAGGTAAGTTTACCTCGCTCTGGGGGCAACACGAACGAACAGAACAATTCGTCCTTCATCGTAAAAACCTGAACGATTTTTTCGTTGACCAATTTAACCTTAACATCCATCAGTAAATACAAATATAAAGATAGGGCTATCGGCGGAAAGTGAAATATTTCTGCCCGAGGAAACTGATAACAACCGTGAGCAGGGTGATACAGATCTTAGAGGGCGTTGGATACCAGGCAAAATGCTCAACCAACAATTTGAGACCGAAGTAGTTGACTGCGAGGTTGACTCCAACAATCATTATATATCTGCCAAGCTGGCGTGCGCCATGCAGGGATGATTGGGTGAACGTGACATACTTGTTTAGCCAGAATCCTGTCAGCAGCGTTATTGGGAACACTATACACAGCGAGGCTATATGCGGCGTGAGGCAAAGCGAGTGACCTGCCAAACTGAGATAAACGAGTTCATGTCCGACCACAAAATTGTACGTCAGGAAGTACAGCACCCAGTCAAGCACCATATTGCCTCCGCCGCAGGCTGCGTACCGAAAAATCTCCTTTGGTACGTACTTTTGAAACGGAGAATATACAAAATCAATAATTTTTGTAATTATTTGTGATAATTTTTGCATTTATGCTTGCATAAATTAAAAAAAAATATTACTTTTGTGCACGAAAGCGTGTGCAAAGATACGACAAATAATCCAAATTAGCAAATTTTTGTTGCATTTTTGTTAGAAAAACGCACATTTTGTTGAACCAATCACACTAAGTATGGACTATCACCCGGATAATGCAGCAAGTACGTGCCAAAAAATTTTTGGGGCAGCACTTCCTTACGGATTTGAGTATAGCCCAGCGTATAGCCGACACACTGTCATCGGCTAAGTGCCCCGTACTGGAAATTGGTCCGGGTATGGGTGTTCTGACCCAGTACCTGATAAAGAATCCGAATATTCAGTTAACCGCCATTGAGATTGACCGTGAGTCAGTCGCTTATCTGCGTGAGTGGTATCCTGAACTTCACCTGATTGAAGGTGACTTCCTAAAAGCAGACCTGAGCACAATCTTCCCGACCGGTCCGTTCTGCGTCATAGGCAACTATCCGTACAATATTTCCAGCCAGATCTTCTTCAAGGTGCTGGAATATAGAGACAGAATACCCGTATGCAGCGGCATGATCCAGAAGGAGGTTGCCCTGCGCCTGGCAGCCAAGCCGGGTAAGAAGGATTACGGCATACTCAGTGTACTGCTGCAGGCGTACTACGATATAGAGTACCTGTTCACGGTAGGTAACCACGTGTTTAATCCTCCGCCCAAGGTCGAATCGGCAGTCATTCGCCTGACGCGTAACCAGCGCGAACGGCTGGACTGCGACGAACAACTGTTCAAGACGGTCGTCAAGACGGCTTTCAATCAACGACGAAAACAGATGCGCAATTCTCTTCAGCAGTTGGTAGGAAAAGGCAATCCCCTCCTACAAGAGAATATCTTCACCAAGCGCCCCGAACAACTGCACGTCGATGAGTTTGTTGAACTTACTAAAATGATTGAACATGGCAGAACTCAAAATATTCTATAAGGACAACGAGAAGATCAAAGTAGCACGTACCATCAGCGCGCTCAAGCAACTCGATAAGAAAGATATCATCTGGATCGACCTGCTCGACGTATCCGACAAGACAGAGGATACGCTGGAGGGATTCCTGAAGATCGACATCCAGGAGGATGAAGAGATGGAGGAGATCGAGATGTCCAGCCGTTATATACAGACGGACGACAGTATTGTAGCGAACTCCAACTTCCTGCACACGAATTTCGACGTTGAGCCGGTGAACTTCATTCTGAAGAACAGTATCCTCGTTACCTCGCACGACAATGAGTTAGGGTCGTTCAACGAGACGGTAAAGCGAATGTTCGTCAATGCCCGAAACTTCCCCACAGGTTTTCACGTGCTCGTAGCACTGATGGAGACCCGAGTAGAGAGAGATGCCGATATGATTGAGGATACGACGGATATGATTACCGAGCTGTCCACCACTATCAACGCATCCGACCATGTGGATCAGGAAATCCTGATACAGATCAAGAACTTACAGGAAAAAGTGACTATCCTCCGCCAGAACATCATGGATAAACAGCGCGTGATAAGCAACTTCCTGAAGTGCGATTTCTTCCCCGAAGAACTGCAACCGCGATTGACCATGGTGATCAAGGATATCAACTCACTGTTTGAATACACGCGCTTCGGATTCGACCGTCTGGACTACCTCCAGGATACGTTCCTCGGTCTGGTTAACATCGAGCAGAACAAGATTATCAAGATCTTCACCGTGGTGAACGTCATCTTCCTGCCACCAACACTGATTGCCAGTATGTACGGCATGAACTTCAAGGTTATGCCCGAGCTGGAGTGGACGTTCGGTTACCCGTTCTCCATCGGACTGATGATCGTATTCACACTGATTGTACTGCTGATCTTCAAACTGAAGAAGTGGCTGTAAATTTCCACTACAACACAGCATAAAGACAACAAAAGCGGTTACTCACCGCTTTTATTGTTTTGTTGCATCTCTATCAACCGCTTGTAGTACCCGCCCAGAGCGAGCAGTTCGTTATGCGTGCCTTGCTCGACTATCCGTCCTTCGTGAAGTACGCAAATAAGGTCGGCATTTCTGATGGTACTCAGCCGGTGTGCAATCACCAGCGTTGTTCTGTCACGCATGAGTTGCTCCAATGCCTCTTGTACCAATTGTTCGGACTCGGTATCCAGTGCTGATGTCGCTTCATCCAGCAGGAGGATAGGCGGATTCTTGAGTATAGCCCGCGCTATACTGATACGCTGGCGCTGACCGCCCGACAGACGCGAACCGCGATCACCTATACAGGTCTGATAACCGTCAGGCGTATCCATAATGAACGAGTGAGCATTGGCAATCTTTGCCGCACGCTCCACTGCCTGTTGCCACGACAAACCTTCCGGCGCAGGACGCGAAGTATCTACACCGAAAGTGATATTGTTGTATATCGTATCGTTGAACAGAATAGCGTCCTGATTGACGTAACCTGTCATCTCACGCAGATCATGAATCTTCAGGCTGCGTATATCTTTGCCGTCGATGGTTATACAGCCTTGCTGCACATCGTAGAACCGCGGCAGCAGATCAGCCAGTGTTGTTTTGCCGCTGCCCGACTGACCGACCAACGCCACAATCTGCCCCTTGCCTATACGCAGATTGATATCCTGCAGTACGGGACGTGAAACATCATAACCGAAGGTGACGTGCTCGTAGCATATACATTCGCCAAAACCGTTGATACTCGAAGCCTCAGCTGACTCGGTGATATTGGACTTCGTATCCAGCACCTTGTCGATACGCTCCAGCGAAGCTTGTCCCTTGCGGATAGAGTATCCCGCCTTGCTCAGGTCCTTGGCTGGGTTAATGATCGAGTAGAAGATAATCAGGTAATAGATGAACGTAGCCGCATCAATGGTGCTATGGTGATTGAGTATCAACATTCCTCCAAACCACAGGATAACGGCTATCAGACATGTACCCATAAACTCCGACACCGGGTGAGCCAGATAATACCGCCGGTTGATTCGGTTGAAGGTCTGCCGTGTGGCGTCAATCAGTACGGCAAAACGTGCACGGAGCTTGTTCTCGGCATTGAACGCCTTCACCACACGCAAGCCCGACAGGGTCTCCTCCACCTGGCTGAGTATATCCGCGTTCTGCTCCTGACCACGTTTGGAGGCACGCTTCAGGCTGCGGCCTATCCTGCCTATCAGCAACCCGGCTACGGGTAGCAATATGAGTACAAACAGTGTCAACTGCCAACTGATAACAAACAACGTAAGCAGATACACGGTGATCATAATCGGATCCTTGAACAGCACGTCCAGCGCGCTCATGATGCTGGCTTCCACCTCGTTGACATCGTTTGTCATGCGCGATAGAATATCGCCTTTGCGCTCCTGCGTGAAGTATCCCAGAGGCAGACTGACAATCTTGTCGTACAACTGCCGTCTCAGGTCGCGTAACACACCCGTACGTATAGGTACCATATAATAGTTAGCCAGCCACGCAGTAAGGCATTTAAGTCCGGTCATAACGCCCAAGAACAATCCCAGCCACGCCAGCATTACTCCGCCGCCGTACGTACCTATCATCTCACCCAGCAGGTAATACAGGTTACCCTTGGCTGCCACCAGCCATTGCTCCAAACCTTCCGTACTGCCCAAATCGACATACACCGTATCCACCTGACTGATGCCGAACAATATACGCAGCACCGGTATAATAGCGGCAAACGAGAACAACGAAAGGATAGTGGACAGCAGGTTGAACACAAGGTTCAGAACCACCAGCCACTTGTAGGGCGAAGCAAATCGGCGTATCAGACGGATAAACGACATATATAACCTTTAATTTTTCAATTTTCCCCTTTCAATTTACGCGTGCTCTCGCTAACGTATGCCAACACATCATCATCCAGCGTACGGACTTCGGCATCTACCGTCACGCGGATAGGCAGAGGTATAACCGGCTTATCGTATCGCTCAAACAAATCGGTCTGACGTAGGCGCTGCATATCCTTCTCGGTCGTAAGGATACAGTCGCAATGTTCTGCCCGCTGCAGGATAGTTGATACATCATTCGCCGTGAAACGGTGATGATCGGGATATGTCAGCACTTCGGCATTGCTGTAGCGCGAACGCACATGTTCCACCAGATACTCCGGCCGGGCTATGCTGGCTATCAGCAACGGCACACCTTCCACCTGAACAGGCTCATACTTGATCTTCGAGAAATACAGGTGCTGGAAGGTAGCCAGTTTTAAACTGTTGTCCACCACACGTTTGTCTATCGGGCGTATATTGTCCGGACACTTGGTCACCACCACAATATTGGCCTTGCTGGCACGGAAAGGTATATCCCTCAATGTCCCGAGCGGTAGCAGGTGGTCGTGAACATACAGGTTGTCGTAGGCGGTAAGCAAGATATTCAGCCCGCACACTATCGACCTGTGCTGATACGCGTCATCCAGCAGCACAACATCAGGTGGGGAAGGCATGTTCTGGATTCGCCTTATACCTATCACCCTCTCCTCACACACTGCTACCAGCACGTCGGGAAACTTGCTGTGTATCTGCATCGGCTCGTCGCCTATCGTATCGGCTGTGGATTGGGCACCGGCAATCTGAAACCCGTGTGTACGGCGTTTGTATCCGCGCGACAGCACACCTACCTTGTAACCGTGCTTCTGCAACAGACGAATCAGATACTCCACCATCGGTGTTTTACCTGTTCCGCCCACAGCCATGTTACCTACACAGATAGTAGGTATATGCGGCGTGTACTTCGGTAGCACGTGCTCGTCATAGAGCAGGTGACGGAGAGTAATCACTCCTCCGTACAACACCGCCAAAGGCGCAGCCAACCATCGCCATTTACCCATTTTCACTCTAAACGCTAAACACTCAACTCTCAACACTCAACCCTAAACACTCAACTCTAAACACTCAACTACTTAATCACCACTTCCTCCATAAGCATCATTACCCGAGGCTCCTTGGCAAAGGTCTTCAGGCGAGTAATCAGTTTCTCCTCCTCCGACTCTTCGCCGCTCAGCAACTTCAGCATCTCCTCCAGTTGATCTTTGCTCTCGGGATAATAGTTGATATCATAACTCTCAATGCCCGCCAGTTCGGCAGCCTTGGTGATAGCGTCACTCATGTTACCCATATCATCCACCAGACCGATCTGCTTGGCATCCTTGCCGAGCCATACACGACCTTCGGCAATCTTCTTTATATCGTCCTGTGACATCTTTCTGCCATCGGCACAACGGCGTGTGAACAAGTCATAACCGCGCTCGATCATAGCCTGCATCATAGCCTGCTCCTCGCTGTTCATACCCTGATAAATCATATTCAAACCCATGGTTGAGTGCTTGTGCGTACCTACTCCGTCAATATCCAGACCTACTTTGTCTCTGATCTTCTTTACATTAGGAATAGTTCCAAATATACCTATCGAACCGGTCAGCGTGGTAGGCTCGGCATAGATATAGTCAGCAGCACAGGATATATAATATCCGCCCGAAGCAGCCAGGTCGCTCATCGACACTACTACCGGCAGACCTTTGGCTTGCAGGTCTTTCACTCCGTGCCATATCTCTTCACTTGCATCGGCACTACCGCCGGGACTGTTCACGCGGAACACAACGGCTTTTACCTGGTCGTCTTTCTTTATTTCCTTCATCTGCTTGAGGATCTCCTTGGCGGTTATACCTTCACCGTCGTCACCTACTATCTGCCCTTCGGCATACAGCACGGCTATGCGGTTCGGCAGTTTGGCTTTCGGACGCTCAACCTGCGCCAGCTTGGCGGTACTCATCAGTTTGTAATCCTTCGAGCCGCTCATAATACGCAGAATCTCGTCCATCTGTTCACGATAAACAACCGTATCTACCAGATGGCAGTCAGCAAACGTTTGTGCGTTTTGTAGTTCGATATATTCGTCCGCAAACTTGTCGAGATCAGCTTCGCTTATGCCGCGCGAAGCACTGACTGCACTCCTGTATTCTTCCCATATACCGTTCAGGTAAAGCTCCGTCTGCTTGCGGTCGGCTTCTGACATCGAGGTGCGGAAGAACGGTTCAACGGCACTCTTGTACGTACCAACCTTCAGAATCTGCATCTCTACGCCCACTTTCTCCATCAGGCGTGTGTAATACATCTTTACTGCTGCCAAACCGTGCCAATCAACATGACCCGTAGCATTCAGGTAGATCTTGTCTGCCACACTTGCCAGATAGTAGTTCGTTGCATCATAATTGTCAGCGTAGGCAATAACCCACTTACCCGAACGCTCTTTGAACAACTGCAACCTGTCGCGGATAGCCTTGGCGGAAGCAGGTGCCATTGACATCTCACCGTCCAGAATATATATACCCTTTATCTTGTCATTCGTCTCTGCCAAACGGATGTTTTCCATTATCTGATCCAAACCTGTTGATACTGTCTGATTGCCGTACATAGGCATATCTTTCAGTATATCAGCAAACGGGTTAGCAGACTGACCTTGTTCTACCAGATTACCCTTCAACTCCAGTTTGTAGATACTGTAATCTTCCAGTTTGACTTTTGCCGGTGTAAACATGTCGCCGAGAATCAGACCGAAAATAAAACTCAATCCGAAATAGATTGCCAAACCAATCAGGCAACCGCGCAGACAACCGCCGTGACGCTGCGGCTGCTGACCATTGTTACTTGCTAAATTCATAATCTATAATTTTTTTTATTTATAATTTCTTTAGTCTTTGAGCAGGCTTTGCCTGCGGTCTTTTGACTTTCGACTTTCGACTAATCTAAAACTTTTCCTGTGATACTTTGTCACCCCGTATTTCTGTATCGCCTCATAGTGTGCCGCGGTAGGATAACCTTTGTTCTCGTCCCAATGATACATCGGATATTCCTCGTGCAACCGCAGCATATAATCGTCCCTGTACGTCTTTGCCAGCACACTGGCGGCAGCTATGCTCATATACGTTGCATCACCTTTCACCACCGTTCGTGCCGGCACTTCCAGTAATCCGCCTTCAGACACGTAGGGTTTCCATTTGTTGCCGTCAACCAGTATATGTTCCGGCGTAAGAACTTTTCCTCCACGCACTACCAGTCCCGGTATATCTTTTCCATCAGCGCCTAACCCGTCCAACGCCCTATGCATTCCTGTCAGCGAGGCTTGCAGTATATTTATCCTGTCTATCTCCTCTGCCGACACTTCCACTACTGCCCACGACACAGCTTCTTTCTCTATCACCTCGCGAAGAGCGTAACGTTGTTTCTCCGTCAGTTGCTTCGAATCGTTCAGTATATCGTTGCTGAAGTCCGGCGGTAGCACCACAGCCGCAGCAAACACACTGCCAGCCAACGGTCCTCTGCCAGCCTCATCGCACCCGGCCTCCAACACGCCTTCTATCATACATCTTTTCAACATTCACTTTCTTCTTTCAGCGCAGCAATCTCTCAACACTCAACTCTAAACACTCAACTCTCAACACTCAACTCTAAAACGGATATCCTATAGCAAAGTGGAACGTCATATCGTCTTTCCAGCACAATCCGTTCTTTACCGTGCGCCATTGCGTGCCTGCCAACTTGCCTTCCATGCGGCTCGGGTCATACAATTTAACTCCGAAATCCACACGGAAAAGCAGTATGTTGAAGTCCAGACGCAATCCCACACCGTACGACATAGCTATCTGCGTATAAAACTTATCCCACAGGAATACTCCGTTCGGCTGCGCTTCATAGTCGTCAATCGTCCAGTTGTTTCCCGCATCTACAAACGCCGCCAACTCGATGATCCGCCACACGCGCCAGCGATACTCCACGTTCATATCCAGACGTATATCGCCCACTTGCAGGTCGTAACTCGACAGACTGTTGTTGCCTCTGTAACTGCCCGGACCCAATGTCCTTGCCTGCCAACCGCGCACACTGTTCGCTCCGCCCGAGAAGAAACGCTTCTCAAACGGCACGTTCTTTGAGTTAAGATACGGAACAGCAGCACCTATACCTACATGGAACACCAATCGATGGTTGGTTGTCAGCAACTGGTTGTACGACAAGTCCACATTCAACCGCGCAAACTGCGAGTACGGCACATTCACTATCTCGTATATTCCCGCCTCGTTAGGTTTCTCGTCAGCCAGCCGGCTCAAGGCGTATAACATGTTTCCTGCCGTCTCCAACTGGTATCCGAAGTTAACATAACTTGTCTCCGAGTTGTTCGGACGTTTGTTACTGTAGTTGCCCGAGTATCCCCAACCTACTATCAGGTGGTCGGTATAACTGTATTTCAGTATCGACGAACGCGACAAAATCTCGTTCTTGAACCGGTCGGAAATGTAAGGCAGATAGATATAACTTATATCCAGCACATTGAAGTTGTGCCGCCAGCGGCTGTACGGTTTGTACCACGTGTAGTACAATCCCGCATTGAAAATATTCCGCGTATATTCGTCCGGACGGTTCTGATACGAATACATCAGGTTTGTCCGCCAGTGTGTCGGAAAACTCAACGCCGCTTCGCCTCGCGCCTCTATTGCACGACCGCCGTCCATACGCCACTCGTACTGCGCACCCGCACTGATCTTCAATTCCTCCGCGCCGCGGAAGATGTTCCTGTTCGCATACGACACCTGACCTTTTATACCCCACGCGTCACTCGAATAGGTGCCTTCCACTTCGGCACTCACCGTGTTGATCTTGTTCCGCGACAGATAGATATGACACTCCAGACTATCCGCCGCCACTAACTCAAACCGTATATCCGAATACCGCACAGGACCCAAACCGTTGATATTGGCGTACGTGTTCGTCACGGCACGCTCTCTGTACAAATCTCCCGGCTTGATCTCACACTGGCTCATCAGCACACTCTCACGCAGCAACTTGTTTCCGCGGTGCATAAACACGTAATTGTCTTTCTCTTTTACGTGCAACACTGTATCTTTGTCTTCCGCCTCGCTAAAGTCCTGATGAAAGAATACCCGCGAAATTTTGTACTGCCTGAATATTATATCTTGCACACTGTCAGGCTGTTCCGCCACATAGTCATGCAAGTGCATACGTATGTCTATCTCGCGGTTGTACGTACTGTCTGCCTCGTAGTGCAGATACTCCTTGTCGAAGAAGTAATATCCTCTGTTTCGCATCCGCTTGGTTATACGTTCCCGCTCGTCATCCAACGCCTGCGTCGAGTAACGCATTCCTCGTTCTATCAGGTGACGGCGGGTGTTGTAGGCCATATCGAACAACACAGGATTCTTCAGATCTATCGTATAGTTGCGAATCGTATATTCGGGTCCCGAATGCACATTGTACGTCAGCCATACTTTCCGCTCTTTCTTTTCTATCGTCGTATCTACCGTGGCTTGGAAATATCCCTCGTTACGCATCGCTTTCTTTATCTGCTCCATACTTTTCACGGTCTGCAAACTGTCATAGATAACAGGCGCCTCGCCTATCTTGTGCGCATTCTTTGTCGCCCACTTGTTGTATGGAGTGAGTGTATCCGAAGGTGCTGTGTTATACAGGTGCAACTGCAATTTCCAGAATCCCAACACCTCCGTATTCTGTGTCTGACGCAAGTAATGACGCAACTTCGATGCAGGTACCTGGTTCGTTCCATCTACATTCACGTTAACCTTGTACAGCAACTCCTTGTCTTCAGGCACAAACTTCGTCATATTACAACTGCTCAACAGTACTCCTGTAAGAAGTACCATACACAGAATAATATGTTTTCTGCACCACTTTTGCATAATTCGCACAATTCGGCATACAAAGATACTAAATTATTTGCATATTTCCAAATTTTTTTGTACCTTTGCATAAAATTTGTTTAATATTTACGCATTATGACCCAAAACGAGATAAAACAGATACGTTCATTGCAAATCAAAAAGTTCCGCGACGAACTCAATCTCTTTGTTGCCGAAGGTGACAAATGTATCTCCGAACTGTCCAAATCGTTCACTCTCGTTCAGCATTTCTCTGCTGCCGACACGCCGCTCAAGGATATCGAACGGGCTTCCTCGCTTCGTACACCGCAAGGCAGTATTGCTGTTTTCCGCAAACCGCAATTCCCGCTGCCGGTTATCGAACCTGACACACTCTATCTTGCACTCGACGGTATTCAGGATCCGGGTAATCTCGGCACTATCATCCGTACTGCCGACTGGTTCGGTATTCGTGATATCATCTGTTCTGCCAATACTGCCGACTGTTTCAGCCCGAAGGTTGTCCAAGCCACTATGGGTGCTCTCGCACGCGTACGCGTACATTATACTGACTTACCCGCATGGCTCACTAACCCTCAACTCTCAACCCTCAACTCTCAACCCTCAACTATATATGGTACTCTCCTCACCGGCAAAGATCTCTATGCTCCCGATGCTATACCTGACAAACGTTCCGGCATTATAGTCATGGGCAACGAAGGCAATGGTCTTTCTCCCGAGGTCAGAAAACTGATCACACATTCGCTACGTATCCCATCGTTCCCGCCTGATGAGCCTACTTCCGAGAGTCTCAACGTTGCCATTGCTACTGCTATAATACTCGCACACTTCCGTCAACCTGATCCTATTAAACTCTAATCATCGACCACTGACTGCTGATTGCTGACTACTGATTACTGACCACTGACTGCTTCCTACCAACAAATTATAAATATATATCTTTTCTTTTAAACCTCTATATTTATAATAGTTTGTTGAAATGTTCATAACCTCTGTTACCTGTTTACTTTCAGCACGTTCCGTTGTTCATAACTTTCAACAATTTTTTCTACACTGTTGATAGTTTTGAGTTATCAACAAGAGTACCTCTTTTTTCTTCAACATCTTTTCCACACTTTTCATAGTTATCAACAGCCTATTGTTAATAACTCCTGCAACTGTGTGATTTTCAGTTTTACTTTTCACTTTTTTCCGTTCTATTTTACATAGTATAGTAGGTGATTAGTAGGTGATCAGTAGGTAATTAGTAGATGATTAGTATATGATTTACCCAATAAAAACGCAACTACCTCGTAATGTAACTATACTGTCACAATACCATTCTTACTCTTTTATTGAATTGATTGTGCGTTTTATCGCTAAAATTATGGCATGCATTGTTGCAAAAAACTATTTTTTAATAAAATAATGAAAATAAATTTGCTTTTCTCAAAATTATTTTGTATCTTTGCAACGATAATTGGAATTTATCAAATAATAATGTTTTCTAACATAATTAACCAATTTTTGTTAACTTAAAAAATCAAACAATCATGAAGAAATTCTTCTCAATTTTCGCTGCCGTGCTCTTCGCAGGTAGCATGATGGCTGAGACTGTAACCCTTAAGATGGAGGATTATGCCGCTACATCGTTTACAGGTAATGGAATTACAGTATCTACAGCTAAAAATACTGGAGGTACAGAGCCTGCTTATAATGCAACGGGTAAAGACCTGCGCATATATGCTAAAGGTTCTATTACTATTTCTGCAGAAGCAAACATTACCGCAATTTCTTTTACTATTTCTACCCAAGGTAAAAAACGTCTTGCTCCGCTGACAGTTAACGTTGGTACTGTTACTGTTAAGGGTACGCCTGATTTTACTGCAACATGGATTGGTTCTGCAAAAGAGGTTATCTTCACAGTTGGCGATAAAGCTGATTATGGAACAGATGGTAATTCTAAGGCAGGACAATTGGATTTTACTGAAATTGAAGTAACTCTTGAAGAGGGCTCTGCTCCCGCTGTTTCTACTCCGGTTATCACGGGCGATGCATCTTTCTACGAGACTGCTGAAATATCCATTGCTTGCTCTACCGAAGGTGCAAAAGTATATTATACACTCGATGGTGCTGAGCCTACCGCTGAATCAGCTCTCTACGCCGCTCCGTTCGAAATAAACGCTACTACCACTGTTAAAGCTATCGCTATCAAGGGTGAGGATAAGAGCGCTGTTGCTGAGAAAACATTCACCAAAGCTACTGTTCTGACCGTTGCACAAGCACTTGCTCTCGACCTCTCTACACCTGTAGCAAACCAATATGTTGAAGGTATTGTTAGCAAGGTAGAAAGCTTCAACTCCACATACGGATCAATCACTTATTGGATCTCTGACAATGGTGAACAAGCAAACGAACTTGAGGTGTATGGCGGACTTGCAATGAACGGTGACAAATTTGAAGCACAAGACGACCTCGCAGTTGGCGACAAAGTGGTGGTATTTGGTACACTGAAGTTATATGATGGTACTAAAGAATTTGACAAGAACAACTACCTCGTAGCATTCGAGCCTGCAGGTATAGTAGTTTCCACCTGCGATTGGGATAATATTGAATGGCTTGGTGACGGCAGTCCTGAGCAAACATTTGGCAGCCAGTTCAAGGTTTGCAAGGATGGCACACAACCCGGTGTAGTGAACATACAAAAACCGGGATGGGCTGCTGAAACAGGTATCTACCTCACGTTCCCAAGCGCTGCATTTGGCGAAATATCTCTGCCTGAGAATAAGTATGTTAAGGAAGGTGCCGGTATAGTATTCTATCTCTCAGCTTTCACGGCTAAAGAGACTGAGGTTTCTGTTATGTGCGAGAGCAACGAGATTATATTTACCGTTTACAACGACAAGGGTACTGACGAACCTACTGCTCTCATCAATACCAAACCTGAGGTTAAAGCCGTTAAGACTGTTATCAACGGTCAGGTTGTTATCATCCGCGACGGTAAGATGATCAATGTTCTTGGCGTACAACTCTAAGCATAACAAACATGCTGTACATCATTGTTAAAATTTGATCAGCATTCAACTGCCTGGGTGTACCTTGTGATACACCCAGGCTTTATAAACCCAATCAATTAATACTTTCTAATCATGAAGAAATTATTCTCAATTCTCGCCGCCGTGCTATTTGCAGGTAGCATGATGGCTGAGACGGTTACCCTCACTATGGCGGATTTTGCTGATGTAAGTTTTTCGGATCAAATTTCCGGAATATCTGTTTCAACTGCTAAAAATGCAGGTCAAACGGCTCCCGCTTACAATGCAACAGGTAAAGACCTTCGCGTGTATGCTAAAGGCTCGATTACAATCGAGGCTGCTAAAAACATTACATCTATCTCTTTCACTATTTCTAGCCAAGGTAAGAAGCGTCTTGCACCGCTTACCGCAAGTGTGGGATCTGTAGTTGTAGCCGGCGATCCTGACTTTACGGCTGAATGGACAGGTTCTGCTACTTCGGTTACGTTGACTGTAGGTGATGTAGCATCGTATGGAACAGAAAGTACAAAAGCTGGTCAATTGTGCTTTACAGCTATTGTTGTTACCATCGGCGAAGGTGGTGGTGGCGAAACTCCCGCTGTAGCTACTCCGGTTATCTCCGGCAGTGAGACCTTCACTGGGAGCTTGACTATTACGATGACCTGCTCTACTCCTGATGCTGACATCTACTACACCACCGATGGTACCACTGATCCTAAGTGTGATTGCGCGGCTGCCCCGGAGTACAAAGCCCCGATCACCATTACAGAGACCACTACTATCATGGCTGCTGCTTATACCGGCAATGATTGGAGTGCTGTGGCTACCAAGACTTTCACCAAGGTGGAACCGGCTCAGGCTGTCACTTGTGTGGATGTTTATTTAATGGCTAAGGGAGATGTAGTTGATTTGCTCAACGATGTAACGGTTACCTATGCTAACGGCAAGAACGTTTGGGTAAAAGACGGCTCTGCTCCTATGCTTATCTTCCTGCCCTCCGACGGTTCGTATGTTCCGGGTGACATCCTTTCTGGAGTTGCCGGAGTTGTGGATATTTACAATGGCGTGCACGAAATCAAACCGACGGCAGACCAAGTTAGCGCAATTACTGTTACTAAGGGTGAAGCTCCCGCTGCTATCCCTGTTGTCAATATGGACGAGTATGATGTAAACAAATACATCGTTATGGAGGGTGTTCAGGTTTCGGGTTCTTTCCAGGAAGGTACACAATCCAATATCACTGTCAACGGTGTCGTTGTTCGTAACCAGTTCAAGAACGGCTATACTTTCGCGGCTGACAAGCTGTATAACATCTACGGTGTTGTTACACTCTACCAAAGCAATCCTCAAGTATATTTCATCACCGCCACTGAAGCTGGTGATGCACCCGGTGGTGGTGGCCAAACCGGCGAAATCACTACCTGCGCTGCTGCCGCTGAGGCTGCCCTCTCTGTAAGTGCAAACAACGAACTCTACAACAACGGTGCTTCATATACCATCACAGGCTACGTTACATCTATTGCTTACGCTTGGAAAGAAGGCTCGATGAGCTTCTGGATGGCTGATACCGAGAATGGTGGCAATGTGCTGGAGGCTTACAAGTGCGCTATTGCAAATGAGGCTGACGCTGTGCTGGTTGGCGACAAAGTAGCCGTTACAGGACAACTGACCAAATATAACTCAACTCCCGAATTTGCTGCAGGTTGCACCGTTGAAATCATTGAGCGTGCTGAAGCTGCAAAGAACCTTGGCGAGAAAACTATCGCTGAGTTCCTCGCTCTCAAGAATACCAAAGATACTTGCATCCTCACCGGCGTTGTAGCCAATATCCAGAATGAGGAATATGGCAACTTCGACCTCGTTGACGAAACAGGTTCGGTTTATATCTACGGTCTGTTGACTCCGGAAGGCGAGAGCAAGAAATTCGCTGACCTCAACGTAGCTGAGAAAGATACCCTTACTGTCCTCGCTATCTACAATGAGTACAACGGAAACCCGCAGGCTAAGAACGCTATCTTCGTTGAGGTAAAGAAAGCAGCTGTTGAGCCGGGCGACACGATCAAACTCGTCTTCGACAATGGTGGAGTAGATAACTACTACTATGCTAATTATGGCTCTACCGACATCCAACTCTACAATATTCCTGTAGTGGGCGGCAAACTCCAAGGCGACGGTGACTTTATCCAACTCGAAATCTATCCTGCTGATCCGAACGACATCTCCGGCGAGTATTCGATCGAGGATGAAGGATTGGATGATTACTATACTTACCTCATGCGCATCAGCGGAAATGATACTACAGAGATTGAATTCGTTGCCGGTAGTATTACGGTCAGTGTCCAGAACCCTGATAAAGAGAACAGCTCGGCTGACCTCACTGTGCAGGGAGAACTGAAGACGGCTGAAGGCGATGTTTACGTAATCAACTCTACTCTGAATGTTTACTACAACTTCACCATCTCCGAGGAAGAGAAGTACACGCTTGATGAGGCAGAGACTGACTTCAATTATAACTTCGATACGTATCAAATCATGCTGACCGGTAACGATATTATCGTAGGCGTTTTTGCTCAGACAGACGAAGCATTGATTGCTGCTACGATCGTTTTGCCGCAAGGTCATACCGAACTGGTAGCCGGTGAGTATGAGGTTTCCGTTATGCCGATGTACGGCACAGTAATGGCTGGTCAGTACACCGCTGAAGGACCGCAACCGTCATATGCTTTGACGAATGACGGTAAACTCTGGTATATCGTTTCTGGTAAAGTTACCGTAGAAGGAGATGGCTCTATCGTAATCGACGCGCTCAACTCGAACGGCAAGGCTATCAAGTCCACGCTGGACCACCTCCAGGGTATGGGCATCGAGGATGTGAATGCTGCTAAGAAGGTCACCAAGTCCATTATCAACGGTCAGCTCATCATCGAGAAGAACGGCGTACGCTACAACGTCAACGGTCAACGAATCAAATAAAACATCGTCTGAAATTATTGATAATTATTGATAATTGTTGACCCCAATTAACCATATGCAAATTATTGTTAATTGTTGACCAACATTCTCTAAGGAAGAACGCCCGATGAGCGTTCTTCCTTATTTTATACGCACGCACACGAGGAAATTTACCCTTTTTCAGTAAAAAAACAAATATTTAGAAAATTATTGCAAATAAATTTGCTTTTATCAAAAAAAAGTCGTACCTTTGTACCGCTTATGTGGAATAACGCATTTTTTATGCTTTATAACATAACTAACCAATTTTTATTAACAATAAAACTAAAAATCATGAAAAAATTATTCTCATTTATTGCTATTGCATGCATCGCTATGACGGTAAGTGCAGAGCAGATTACTGTTGCCAAAGCTTTGGAAATTGCTGGTCAGTTGGCAGAGAATGCTTCTACAACTGAGGAGTATGAGGTAGTAGGTTACGTAACTGCTTATGCAGGTTCAGATGCTGCTACAGACGGTGGTTGGGCAAAGTACAACAACCAAATCTTCTGGATTGCTGACGAGAAAGGAACAGCTGCATCCAATGCCGACGGTGCACTTGAAGTTTATCAGGGCGTTGCCGAGGAAATGGTGTATGTTGGTGACAAAATTGTCGTTAAGGCTGCACTCTCCAATTACAAAGGCTTGCTTGAAACAAAGCAAAAAGGTGTTGTAACTATTCTTGAGAAAGTTGATCGCCCCGAGCAACCCGTGGTTGAGCCTGCTGATGTTGTAATCAGTGGCGCTGATTTTGCAGGTCAAGGTACTGCTGAAACCGGTAGCGAAGTATCAGTTACCAAAGACGGCGTTACTTTCACTTGCGACAAGGGCTACAGCGATGACGCGCACAGCACACTCCGCTGCTACAAGAATTCTATTATCACAATTTCTTCTACCGGTGAGCAAATCGGTAAACTGGTATTCCAGTTCTACTCAACCTATACCGGTGATTTGGATGAAGAGATTGTTGTTAATGCACAAGAGTGGGAGACAACCCTTACTACTTCACAAGCTCGTATCGAGAAAGTTTCTATCTACTTCGGCGAATATGAGGAGAAACCTGTTGAGGAACTTACTCCTATCACCGTTGCTGAGGCTTTGACTATCGCACAGGCTTTAATTCCCGAAAAGGGCAAATCGGCTACTACTGCTGAGAAATATGCCGTTAAGGGTTATGTTGTAGGTATCTCGGCAAAGAATGAGAACACCTTCTACCTGGCTGACGAAGCTGGCGCATATGGCGAATTTGAGGCTTACAAGTGCTCGTCTATTGACCGTGAAGTTAGTGAGGGTGATATCGTAATCGTTACCGGTAAAATCCAGCACTATTTTGGCGAAAGCGATAAAGGTGAGTATCATACGTATGAGATCTCAGGCGGTACACTCGTTCACGCTGAAGGTGCAGGCGTTGAGAACATTGCTCTCGGCGTTGAGGCACAAAAGGTTATGATGGAAGGCGTTGTTTACATCGTTCGTGACAACAAACTCTTCAACCTCCAGGGCGTACAAATCCGCTAATCGGATGGTAATAACCAAAACAAAAGTGGTGCGATTTCGCACCACTTTTTTCGTTTATTTTTTACTATTGCTCTCGAGTCCTTTTTACTTTTATACTCAAGTTATATTTGCTATCACTCTCGATATTCCTTCGATATTCCCTCGATAAAACCCCGATCGAACGGAACGTTTTTTCAATTTTCCACAGTCATTTCTCCGCAGATAGAAACGTTCAATTGATGTTTTACCCGCTCTATGTCGTCGGGTGATTCGCCAAACAGAGTCATCATTTTTGTCAGCAACGCTTCTGTCGTTATGTCGTAGCCGGATAGCACGCCTGCTTTCAGCAGGTTTCTTGCTACCTCATATTGTCCCATATCTACCGAACCCATCGAACATTGCGTTTTGTTCACAATGATTACTCCCCGTTCTGTCGCTTCCTTTAGTGCCTTGTACAGCCATTGTGCCGAAGGCGCATTACCCGAACCGTACGTCTCCAGCACGACGCCTTTCAGTCCTTCGGTGTTCAGCACCGCGCGTACAACGGATTCGTTGATTCCCGGAAACAACTTCAGTATGGCTACATCCGTGCAAGTTTTCGTATGAACGAACAGAGGCATATTGTTGTCTTTCGGATAGTGAATAAGGTTCGTGCGGTACTGGATATGTACGCCGGCTTTGGCAAGCGACGGATAATTGTATGAGTCAAACGCCTCAAAGTGCTCGGCATTCTTTTTTGTTGCCCGGTTGGCACGGAACAAACTATCCTCAAAGAAGATTGTTACCTCCGGAACCATCGGTTTGCCGTCTTTGCCTGTTGCTGCGGCTATCTCTATTGCCGTCAGCAGGTTCTCCTTGGCATCCGAGCGCAGCACGCCTACCGGCAACTGCGAACCGGTGAACACCACCGGCTTGCTCAGGTTCTCCAGCATAAACGACAATGCCGATGCCGAATAAGACATGGTATCCGTGCCGTGCAGCACAACAAATCCGTCGTACTTGCCGTAGTTATCCGCCACGGTATTTGCCATTCTTGCCCAGTTCTTCGGACTCACATCCGATGAATCGATCAGCGGATTGAACGGCAGCATTTCTACATCTACACTGCCTGCAAACAGTTCCGGCACAAATGCCTTGAACGTCTCTACATCCGCCGGACGCAACGCACCCGACTCATGATTACGAACCATCGTAATCGTTCCGCCGGTCAGTATTACCAATATTCGTTTCATATCAATTCTCTAAACTCTAAACTCTCAACACTAAACACTAAACACTAAACGCTAAACCCTCAACCCTCAACTCTCAACTAACCTGTACCCTTTTCCGTGCACGCCTATGATCTGCATGTTTGTGCCGCTCAGGTGCTTGCGCAGATGATTGACATACACGCTCAGACTTCGGCTGGCGAAGTACGACTCCTGGTGCCACAATTGTCTAAGGATCAGATTGCGGTCAACAGTCTGATTGATGTTTCTGCACAGGATAAGCAGCAGGTCGCTCTCTCTGGACGGCAGGTGTGTCTCGCCTAACATCTGCCGAACGGAATCAAAGTGTTTGTTTCCCAAATCAAACTCCACCTCGTTGTTCTTCTTGCTCAGTTGGCAGCGCCTGAGTATAGCGCGCATCTTACACAGCAGGATATCCATCGGGCAGGGTTTGGTCAGGTAGTCGTCGCAACCAAGGTTATATCCTTTCACTATATCTTCTATCGCCTTGCGTTCGGTCAGAAACAGTACCGGCACTTCGCTGCCCATGTTACGTATATCTTCGAGTAACTCAAATCCGTTCTTTTCGGGCATATTGATGTCCAGCAGACATATATCGTACTGCCGTTGGCGGAACGCGTCCCAACCATCCTCTCCGTTGTTGCACAAGGTCACTTCATAGTTCAGCCGGCGCAGATAATCCGCCAGCAACGAGCCTAAAGCCGCATCATCCTCGCACAACAATACACGTTCTTGTTCTTCAGCAAACATATTCAGAGCAGTTGTTTTTGCACTCCTAAAGTACCAATACGATCCACATATACAACGCTACAGCCCCGATCAGATACAGCAGCAGACTTACTCCGCGACTTTCACTCTCGTGCTGCAGCATATATATTCCCGCTGTTGTGGATAACGAAAGCGGCAGCAGTACCCATATATCCTGATTGACTGTTGTAAACACAATCAGTGGTGACGACAGCAATCCTGTCAGCACAGCATGATACAACAACATTCGTGCGCTGACCAGATCATACGAACTGCGTCGGAACGCTCCGCCCGCCACGCATAAGAATCCTGCGTACATCACACCTACCGTAGCCGTTATACATATAGGCGATGACACGCCGAACCACTCGCGCTCAAACAACTCGTTGTATTCCCACATATCCGCTATATCAAAGTATAGCAAGATTGCGTAGTATATGCCTACCAGTATGATTCCCAGCAGCGATGCAACTATCGTACGCAATGTGAATGTACCTTGCAGCAGCACTACCAGCCACAGCATCAGTATGCACCATATAGCGTCGGGCACCCACAGAGCCGTTATGCATAGCAGGATAGTCATTAGCATAACCATGCTGTTGGGCTCATGATTATCCGTCATGTTGCGTGTAGCGTGCAGGAAAATCAGCATGATAGCGGCTATCAACTGCGGTTCCCAGTGCTCACGCAAGTTCGGCAAAACGCCTACCGCTGCTACATACAAAACCGCCGGCAGCAGCGAAAAATCTTCGCTGACCTTGGCGCGGTACAGAGTCATACATAGCAGCAAACCGCTGAAAAGGGTCAGTAACTGGCTGCCAAGTATCGTTCCCCACAACTCGGGCATCCGAATGTAGTCAATCACCCACATACCCGAAGCGCATACCAACAGCAGCAATGCCATTGGTGCGCTCATCCGGGTAATATGTCGCAGCCAGTATCTCACTAACTATTTAACGGCTTAACAGTTTAACCGCTTATTCCACAAATCCCTTACGTTGCAGCAGATATTTCGGGTCAGCCTCTTTGCCGCGGAACTCGAGGTAAAGCTCCTGTGCATCGCGTGTACCGCCCTGCTCGAGCAGGTGGCGGAACTTGGCGGCTGTAGCCGGGTCGAACAGGTTGCCTGTCTCCTTGAATGCGGCAAACGCATCGGCATCCAGCACGGCGGACCAGGTATAGCTGTAGTAACCAGCCTCGTAGCCCGTGGTGAAGATATGGTTGTAGAACGTAGGACGGTAGCGAACGATGATCTCGTCGATCATACCCATCTTCTTCAGGCTCTCTGCCTCAAAGGCGTTCACATCCAGACCTTCGGCTGTAGTCAGTTCGTGGAAATCCATATCCAGGATAGATGCGGAGAGCAGCTCTGTCGTTACAAAGCCCTGATTGAACTTGCCTGCAGCATTGATCTTCTGAATCAGTTCGTCAGGAATAACCTCGCCTGTCTGATAGTGGAAGGCGTAGGTCTTCAGTACCTCCGGTTCGTAAGCATAATTCTCCATGAACTGCGAGGGCAGTTCTACGAAGTCACGCGGTGTGTTTGTGCCGCTCAGGTTCTTGTAGTGTGCCTTGCTCAGCAGTCCGTGCAGGGCGTGTCCGAACTCATGGAACAGAGTCTCTACATCATCCATCGACAGCAGCGACGGGTTGCCGGCGGTAGGTTTGTTGAAGTTACCTACGTTGATAATCACAGGGCGATGATCTACGCCCTCGGCATCCACGTATTGCGTCATGATATTGTTCATCCAAGCACCCGGACGTTTGCCGGCACGGGGGAAATAGTCGGTGTAGAGGATACCGATCAGTTCGCCGTCTGCACCGGTCACCTTGAATACTTCTACCTCGGGGTTATACACCGGCATATTCTGCAGCGGCTCGAATTGCAGGCCATAGAGTTTGGTAGCCACGCCGAATGCGCCTTTGCGTACATTGCTCAGTTCGAAGTACGGCTTGATCTCTTCCTCATCCAGTGCATATTTGGCTTTGCGCAGTTTCTCGGCATAGTACCACCAATCCCATGGTTGCAGTTTCTCGCCCGGCAGGTCAGCGTCCAGCATTTTCTGCAGTTCTGCAGCCTCACGCTTGGCAGCAGCCAGCGAGGGAGCCCACACGGATTGAAGGAAAGCGTCCACCGTCTGATGATTCTTCGCCATGCAGTCCTTCAGGATATAGTCGGCAGGATTGTCGTAGCCGAAGAGTTTGGCTTTCTCGATGCGAAGTTCCATTTCACGGATGATAACGGCTTTGTTGTCGTTCTGATTGTCGTGGTTGGCACGAGTGGTATAATCCATTAGCAGTTGCTTGCGCAGTTCGCGGTTCTCGCAGTATTGCAGCACAGGTGTAAACGATGTACGCTTGGGTGAGAACATCCACTCGCCCGGATGTCCGGCAGCTGCAGCCTCTTCGGCAGCCGCAGCCTTGGCGCTCTCGGGCAGACCTTTCAGTTCCTCTTCGCTGGTTACGAAACGCCGGCAGCTGTTCGTCTCGGCTACAACGTTTCTGCCGAACTGCAGTGATAGCAGGTCGAGTTCTTCGTTGATCTGTTTGAGGCGTTCCTTCTTGTCAGCAGGCAGGTTCGCACCGTTGTCGGCAAAACCTTTGTAGGTCTCGGTCAGCAGGCGCATCTGCTCGGGATTCAGATCCAGACTCTCGCGCTGGTCATAAACGGCTTTGACGCGCTCAAACAGTTTGTCGTTCAGCGTGATGTACGACGACAGTTCCGACAGCATCGGACTCACCTTCTCGGCTATAGCGTCCATCTCGTCGTTACCGTCAGCCTCCAGTACGTTAAAGAACACGCCTGATACGCGCTCCAGCAGTTCGCCGTTGCGATCCAGAGCAACGATGGTATTTTCGAACGTAGGTGCCTCTGTGTTATTGGCGATAGCATCTATTCCTGCTTTGTCCTGGCGGATAGCCTCCTCGAAGGCAGGCATATAATGTTCTAACTTCACTTGGTCGAACGCCGGCACACCAAATGGCGTAGCGGGTTGATCAATTAGCGGATTGGTCTTGTTGCATGCTAACAAACTCATAGCAATTGCTCCTAAAATAATCGTTTTTTTCATTGTTTGTAGTTTTTTGTCTTTACTCTTTCAGACCGTGGGCCGGTCTATATTCTTTCCGCGCGGCAGTCTATCGAATACGCACGTTTTTCTCCATTGATTTCTTTATACGTTCGCGCAGTTCCTGTGATTGGGTGTCGGCTTTCTGATACCAGTGCGGACGGAAGTCCTGTGCAAACTTACACTTGGCGAGTTTGATCTTCAGGTCATCCATTGTACCGCTGACGTTCACGCCCAGATAAATAGGACTGAGTACGTTGATATCGTAGTCGAAAGTCATGTTCGTGTTGTGCCGTCCGCCCAGAGCGACCATGTAGTTGTCCATCTGTACGCAGAGCGGATAGACGTCGATCTCGTTCTTATATACGGTGATCTCTGCATTGAGCGAGTCGATGCGGTTCTCGGTCTTCTTGTTGAACATCAGCAGTTTGCTGATAGTGCTGAAGGTCTCTCCGTCCAAAACTACAAGGTCTTTGCCGGTGAGTGAGGCAGCACCGCGCAAGGTACTCATCTTCGGTTTGTACTGGCTGTTCAGATAGGTTTCGGCAGCCAGATGGAACTCTGCAGCACCCTTGAAGCTGCTGAGCATAGGCATCATTTGCTCCAGGTCGGGAATCATGGAGAGCAGTTCGTCGATATCCACGTCAATCATGTGGTAGTCCATGCCCAGATACAAGTGGTTCTTACGCGGTGTGCGGTACATAGCCGTGAGTTGCAGTTTGGCAGCCTTGCATACAAAACCTACCTCGTCCAGAATCAATATACCGTTGTTGACATAGATGCCACCTTTCAGGTCTTTGGCGTTCTGGTTGAACACATCCACGTCGCGCATGTGCGTGCGGAGAGCCAGATTGACATCTTTCGGCACGAGGAACGGTTCGGACTCCTTTGTTGTTTGCTCATTTTGTGCAGTGGACTCATCGCTGCTTTCTTCTTTCGACTCACTGCTTTCGACTTTCGACTTTTGACTATCGGCTTGATCGGTTTCTTCACTGCCTTTGTCGTCGCTGAACCAAGCCATCAGTTGGTTGAGGTCACAGTGGTCGGATATAAGTTCCAGTTCGCCCTCCAGGATAGTGTCGTGGCGGAACCATTTGCCAATGTTATGCACGTGACCTTTGAGGTTCAGGTCGGACTTGCCGAGTTCGATACGCGAGTTGTCGATATCCATGTCGCGGTTGGAGTAGCTGAACTCGATCGATGGGATAAACACCGGTTCGGGCAGTCGTTGCGGCAGTTGTACCTCGCCTTTCTTCAGGTTCACTTTCAGGCGCGGATTCCATTGCAGCAGTACGTTCTGTCCTTTGGCGTTGTATCGTGCTGCGGCTTCCAGAGCGAGTGTGCCTGTCTTGGCAGCCAGTTCGTCGCCCATCTTGGCTTGCAGTGCCTGGGTGTTGATTTTGGCTTTCAGGCGCGGAGCCGACTTGTCTTTGCGTCCGCCGCTGACCGAAGCCTCGAGTTGTGTGGCTTTCAGTTTGCCGCTTATGTCCTTGAAGAAGCCGTCGAGAGCCTTGCAGTCCAGTTTGGCTTGCAGCACGGGCATAACGGTTGTGTCCTTGGTGTTGTACTCGGCGTAAGCATGGAGTTTGGGTGCGTCAATCACGCCGCCCATCGAATCCATCTGTGCCTCAACCGGATAGTCTGATTGCAGGTCAACAGCGGCATACAGTACGGGATCTTTCGACAGTACGTCGCCTGCTTCCAGACGGATAGCCGACTTCTGCAATTTTGCTACCAGCGGCGTAGCCATACTGAAGTCCACGCTCTCGGTATTGAGGTCGATACAAGCCCAGTTCACCTTAGGTTTGCTTGGTGCAGCATTCGGTATCTGAATTTTGGCGTGTGTCTTACCCAAGTCGGCAACCATCGAATCCATGGCGTAGTGAAGATCGGTCAGAGTCAGGTCGGCATTGATCTTGCCTTTGCCCAGATTCATCTTGGTCAGGTCAGCCAGTTTGATACGTGCAGCGGCTGTACCTTTCGCTCCGCCGACAAGTTGCATATCTTTCGGCAGGAAGTATGCAAAGTCCGGGAGGTTGGCATCGAGTGCAAGTTGCAGGTCGATGAGCATGTCGCCGAGTAGGTCGTTGACTTGCCCTTTGGCTGACAGTTCGCTTTTCTTTGTTTTTGCCGCGAGGCTGTTGATCTTCACGTTCGATACCTGCCCTTTGTTCAGGTTGAGGTCGGCATCGGCGTTGAGCGATAGGTCGCGCAAGGTATATGGCAGGGGTTTGTAACTGCCTTCGCCGTCCTCGAGTGACAGATGGGCGGTTACGCGCGGCATCTGTTCGTTGCCGAACTGTCCTTTGGCTGTGGCATCGAGTTCAAGTTGACCGTCCACATCCAGGTCTTTGAGACTTTCGGTGAACTTGGCAGGCACGAGAGCGAGCAGCGGTTTGATTTGCCACTTGCCGGTGGACAGGTTGACATCCATATCAATCACATCGCCGAGTGTCACGTCGCCGTCCACGCCCAGTTCAAACTCGTTGACAGCCAGTTTGGCTTTGCGGAGCGTGAAGTGCATGTTATCCAGATCGGCAGCGAGCGGGGCGTTGAGTGCGAGGTGCAGACTGTCGGCATAGGTATCCCCTTTCAGTCGTGCGCAGATGTTGTTGGCGTCCAGTTTGACGCGTATATCGTCCCAACTTTCTGCTTTTGCCGACAGTTCGGTGTTGGCGAGCGAGGCGTCGATAGTGTCTTTGGCGTCCACGAACGTTATCTGTCTTGCCTGTACGC
>ONHW01000019.1 GCA_900317745.1 uncultured Bacteroidales bacterium
TGTCTACTATTTTAGGACAATGTCTATTTTCTTAGGACGAATGTCTATATATTTAGGAAAAATTAATCAAAAACTGTCTACTAATTTTAGGAAAAGTCATCGACAATTACCAACCATTTGTGTGAGACAGTTAAGACTCTTGAGACACTTTGTGCGTAATTCTCTAAATTTGTGGACACTACAACTGTATCAAGTGTCTCAACTGTCTCATGATATTTTTTGTAGTGTGTCAACTTATGACAAGACAGCCGCGAACACAAGACACCAATCATACTCGCTCATAGAAATCGCGAGCACAGGACAGTGCTCCTGCGTTAGAAGCGCAGGACGCGGGACACACAGGCGGCTCAAAGAGCCGTGCCAGAATCAAATTCCGGCGCAATGAACGAAGCATGGACGGCGGAATACCGCCTGAAACAGAACACCGCTGCGCTTACATAGTGGAAAGGTGATGCGCTTAATGGAATATAGCAAAATCAAGGCAAGGATTGCTCCCTGCCTTGATTTTGGATTGGTTGGACAAATGTCGGTTACTTCACCTCTACGCCTTGGATGGTGTAGGTCTTTCCTCCACGCATAATCAACACTTGATTGTCGCGGATGAACTTGCGCGGAGCAAGGTCGGATTGCTGTGCATTAATACCCGTGGCAATTTCTCCCGTAGTAGTGAAGGTGCCGGTGTAGGAGGCCACCTCTGTATCTTCCGCATCTTTGGCGGTGATCGTATAGCCGTACTCGGTGTTGCTGCTCAGACCAGTTACGGTGAACTGCAAGCCATTGGCGGTCATTACGGCTGCCGGTGCCATTGATTGTCCGTCGCGCCCAGGCGCAAAGGCTATACCTGTCAGCTGACCGTTGGCATTGAACGTGAGGCGGCAGAACACTACGCCGTCTTTTGTAATATCTATGGTATATGAGGCGGCTTCGTTCGATACAGGCCAAGTAACGGTTGCCGAGTTGTCAGAAGGTTCAACGGTGGCTTTTTTATCGGTTACCGTTGTTTCGGTCGCACCGATGGTGAGGATGGAATAGAAATCCTTCCAGCCTGTCGCACTGCGGAACATCTCTTCCGAACCTGCCAAGACATATATCGTACAAGCGTACTTGTCAACCTCCTCAAAGGTGTTGCTTGTAGCCGAAGCCGGTGTCTTGCGGTAGTTGTAGATAGCCGTAAGGTTGTAGCAGTTGTAGAACACGCGTTCCTGCAACTTACGCACATCCTTGCCCAGTGTAATCGTATTCAGCGTCTTGATATTGGCAAACGCTTCGTTGCCAATCACGCCTACGCCATCTTCAATCACCAATTCTCTCATCTCCTTAACGGCTTCGACACCATAACGCATGTTTGTCGTCAGGTCGCCCTCACCGCTGATAGTTAGCGTCTGATTGCCGGTGTCGTAACGCCATGTAAGTTGCAGGTTGTCACCGCACGTACCGTACTTGTCCACAGCAAAGATTGCTTCAAAAGCTGTATCCTGACGTAGCTCAATGGTTCGCGGGTTATCGGTGTTGCCGTCGGACCATTGCTTGAAGTGATAGCCATAATTCGAAGTGGCCTCAATTGTTCGGTTAGAAAGATAAGTATATGAGCCGCTTCCTTTTACGCTGCCTTGCTCGGCATTGCAGGACACGTTGAGCGCATATTTGTTAAGAGCAAAGTTGGCGGTCAGTGTAACGTCTTTTGTTAAGGTAATTGTTCGCGGGTTAGCCGTGTTTCCGTCACTCCAGGACGAGAAGTGATAGCCATACGCAGGCGTTGCGGATATCTGTACTTCAGCAAGATAATCAAACACACCTGCGCCTTCAACTGAACCTTGGTTTTCATCGCATTGCAGGCTGAGCGTGCATTGGATATGCTCAAAAAGAGCAGTAAATATCGTGTCACACGTCAGTTCAATGGTTCGCGGGTTATCGGTGTTGCCATCCGACCATTTAACGAAGTGATAGCCGTTATAAGGTGTTGCTGTTAACTGCATATCATCACACGTTGTTTGCGGATAGGCAACAGTCCCGTTTATAGCATTTATGGTTATTGTATATGGAAGAGGCGCATGATCATTAATTCTGCTATCGTTATTCAGCATTTGTTTGAATCGCTCCATTTCTCCGCACGGCACATATATAGCAGTCAAACCGCTGCAACCTTCGAAAGCATCATATCCAATGCTTGTGACGCCATTGGGAATCGTCACAGAGGTCAAACTGCGGCAATCTTGGAAAGCCCACTCTCCAATGCTTGTGACGCTATTGGGAATAGTCACAGAGGTCAAACTGCTGCAACCATTGAAAGCACCCCTTCCAATGCTTGTGACGCTATTGGGAATCGTTACAGAGGTCAAACTGCTGCAACCAGAGAATGCACTACCTCCAATGCTTGTGACGCTATTGGGAATGGCATAAGCACCTTGCATGCTTCCTGGACATTGAACGAGTTTTGTTTGTTGCTTATCGAACAACACTCCGTCTTTTGAACTATAATTCTGATTATTTGTGGCGACACTAATAGAGGTCAAACTGCTGCAACCAGCGAAAGCTGCATCTTCAATGCTTGTGACGCTATTGGGAATCGTCACAGAGGTCAAACTGCGGCAACCATAGAAAGCACCCATTCCAATGCTTGTGACGCTATTGGGAATAGTCACAGAGGTCAAACCGCTGCAACCTTGGAAAGCAGCCATTTCAATGCTTGTGACGCTATTCGGAATCGTCACAGAGGTCAAACCGCTGCAACCATTGAAAGCCAAAGATCCAATGCTTGTGACGCTATTGCCAATCGTCACAGAGGTCAAACTGCTGCAACCCTCGAAAGCAGACCCTCCAATGCTTGTGACGCTATTGGGAATCGTCACAAAAGTCAAACTGCTGCAATCTTCGAAAGCACTTCTTCCAATGCTTGTGACGCTATAGGTTGTGCCATTATACGTCACAGATACAGGGATATTGGCTGTGGTGAGACCCTTGTAGTTGTTCTCATCCCAATTCAATTCATACGTCACCTCAGCGGATTTTTGTGTCTCGTTGAGATTGTAGTACAACTCGCCAATCTTTGTTCCTTCGGCGAACATGGTTCCTACGCTTGCTGCTACAGCGAGCAATAGGGTAAAAAGTTTTTGTTTCATGATTTAAAATTAAATTATAAGTCCTTAGTTGTTTTAGCTTGCTTTATAGCTTCGATACTTGTGTATCTTTGTTTTTGAACATATGCATATATTTCTTCATGCGAAATCTCAGGATTAATCTCCATTACTTTTTCTAGCTCAAAAAATTGCCTCTTTCTCTCTGTTAGTGATCCGTTAAAATATGCTGGCTCTTTGCTCTGAAAATAATCTTTAAAATCAAATCCGAATCTCTTTGTGGCAATCTCAAGACTCTCTAATTTAGCATGATTTATTATCCTAAATACATATTTAATACGTTTCTGATGGTAAAAGGCTATATATGATGAAGATTGAAATTTACGATCGTATTGGCAAGCATAAAAGCCATAGTTTAGTGCAACCTCTTCTCCCCAACTTCCGCCGACAATAACTACACGTTGATCCTGCGGAATGGTTTTCCATGAAGGAGATTTTGTAGGATTACGCTTTATTAACAATTTGAGTTGGTCTATTAAATAATTCATTAGTTCTTTATTAAAATATGCGCGCTGTGTATTGAACTCCTTTAACCGTTTAATGACATCATCCCAGGTAGTCGACAAGCAACCATTTGCTTGTATTATATTGGGTATATCTGTCTGGTTAAGGATATATACTAAAATGGCATTTGATTTTTTTGCATTATTAAGATGGTTCGTAAGTTGCTTCATATTATGATCATTAACGCGCCACTCGTCAATTTTACTTTCAATAAGCAAGTGATAGTCTGCTAAAATCTCACCATCGGGTCTGGAAGTCCCGTGATCTGTTTGAGATGAAATTATATATCCATCAAAATTGCCTGACGATAGAGAGTCCTCAAAAACATATTCTACCATATGAGGACCGCCCATATCTAAAATATGTAACAAGGCCGCAGTAGCCTGATCTTCCAACCTTTTGTATCCCCCAAAAATAGATTTCTCATGAATGGGTATCATAATACTTAGATTTTTAGTATATGCCTACTCTTTATTGGATTTTCGGCATTCTCCGTTATCTTTTATAATTGTTTCTATATCTATCTTATCCGTCTTTCGCACTTGTTTCGATGCATTATCGGGGGCTTATCGCATCCCACTGCACCTTATATATACTATGTATATATCTCGTGATTTCCAAATCCAATCTTTTCAACATATATATACACGCAAAAAGCGCAGACCCCATTTGTTGCTTATCGCAAATCGAGGTCTTCGCTAACCTATCAGACTATAAACAACAATGAAACCTACGCCGATATGACAAACTATCTGCTAAGAAATAGCAGGATAATATGAATAGTCATACCCGTAGGCATCTATTGTTACTTTGAAGTGGTCTGATTGGTAAAAGTTTGCGAAGCTTTCGATTTGCCAACAACAAAGCGTCAATAAACGCCTTTTCAATATGTAATGAATCCCTCTAACCCTCTCCTGATACAGGAGCACGGCGTAGATCGGATCCGAAGAAAAGGACCATTCGCTATACAAAGTATAGAGCACTAATCCAATTCCGAGCACAAAGATACGAAAAATATTTGAATTATGCAAATGAAAATGCTAAAAATGTACGAAAAATATGCAAGAAAGTACAAATTTTAACGAGAAGCGCAATAAAGGTGGGAAGCCAGCCACAAAAATGCGACAGAAAGGAACAACGAATATTATCTGTTACGATTATTATTGGTGCAATATACGAATACTGAGTAGCAACATATCCGCCCATTAGAATCGACAAAATCAAGAAATAGAACTCTCTATGAAAGAAAAAATCATCTTGAAGTTGTTCTGCAAGATGATTTTTGATATAGACAAAAAGATTAACAAAATCAATACATCATTCCGAATAACCAAAGCGGTATCTTGTTACCAATGCCAACATCTATCCCATCTGCAATAATGTAACTATCGGGGATGTTTGCTATCTGGGAATAGTTTTTGTTTTTGCCTCCAACCTCGAACAGATAACGGTTATCAACCTGCAAGTCTCCGGCTTGAGGCATTGCCAACGGATGTGAACAAAGCATATTCGATACAAACGTCTCCCGCAGCGTGCCCATATCAACATTCGGAGATAGTGCATACATTAAGTTTGTGTTGTCAAACAAGATCTTTTCAGGCTTTTGCAGAATCTTCATGCCTGTGGATTTCTGATACAGACGTCTGATCAATCCCGCTTTTTGCATCAAATCCAGCATCTTATACACACTATCTCTGGAGGACTCTAACTTATTTGCCAGATCTGACACGTTGAGCGTATAAGGATTGAGCTCTGCCAAGATACCCAATAGAATCTTGATTTTATACACCAGCTCGTATGAAACATTTGCTATTGCAGGCATTTCTACCTGAATGATGGAATTGACAACATTCTCCAAGCGATTGGCAAAACCATCTCCTTCTTCCTGATAAAACGGATAGTAACCATGTTCAAGATATGCTTCAAAATACTTAAAAACTGGCAGGTGGTTCGTTATGTGCGCAGCAATAGAAGGGTGATTATGAAGTATCTCATCCAATGTTACGGGTGACAGATTAGCCACTTTTTCTAACCCCAGAAACTCGCGAAAACTTAATCCCTGCATCGTATATACTCTGCATCTGCGGGATAGATCAGCTTCCGTTTCGCTGAGTTGTAACATCGACGAGCCGGTAACTACAACATGCAGCTTGCTATAAGCATCATAAATCTCCTTTATCTGTTTATCCCAACCTTGGTATTTATGCACCTCATCCAGAAATAAATGCGTTACACCATGTGTAACACAATACTCTGCCAAATCAACTATCGTATGCGTAGCAAACCATGATTTGTCCACGGATGCATAGAACGCTTTGGAGGTATCACCAAACGTGCGCTTGATATGCTGGATAAGCATCGTCGTCTTACCTACTCCTTTCGGACCTTTCAGAAGAATAAGACGATTATCCCAATTGATTTGGGAATATAAATACCTTGTAAAATCTAATGACACCTCATCCAGCAGATGCAGGTACATGGCATGTAGTCTTTGCATGATTGTCGCTTTAATAAGTTAATTTGCTATTCTGTTTGTCGAATACAAAAGGCAAAATGTTTACCGGATTGTCTTTTCTAAAAGTCAAAATTCGCCGCAAAGATACAAAAATATTTTGAATTATGCAAATAAAAACATGAAAAAGTGCGAAATTTTCGATAATTGACGACATAGAGTACCTGCACTACCGGCGAAACGACGAAATAAAGAACAAGAGAAGCCGAACACTGAGGCGCAAAACTGCCAATTTGGCAGAGACCATGGCAGAGAAACTGACAGATTTCAGACAGATTTCAGACAGATTCGTGCAGATGGCAGGCAAACGGACATCTGGCACAGATTTTGCACCGAGAATAATAGACCGCTGGCGCTGAAAGATAAAAGACCGCTACGCTGAGAGACCGCTGCCTGCGGCTGCTGACAGACTCACGGATCAATCTGTCAGTGAGTGAAATGAACGGTCTTTCGACTAAATCACAAATCGCAAATAACTAAAAACACAATATACTATGTCAAAAATTCAACCTTTAGCAGACCGCGTGCTCGTTCAGCCGGCGGCTGCAGAAGAAAAGACTGTAGGCGGAATAATCATCCCCGACAGCGCTAAAGAGAAACCACTGCGCGGCACAGTACTCGCAGTTGGTAACGGTACAAAAGACGAACCGATGATCCTCAAGCAGGGCGACCAGGTCCTCTACGGCAAATACGCCGGCACAGAACTGGAGTTCGAGGGAGAGAAGTACCTGATCATCAAGCAACAGGATGTGCTGGCGGTTATTCAATAGTTTGAGATTGTTTGATGTTGTTTGAGATTGTTCAAACGCGAAGCATCAAACCTTCAAACAAATTTTTAATGCATTAAAAATAATTATCATGTCAAAGATTATCACATACGACACAGAAGCCCGCGAGGCTCTGAAGCGCGGCGTTGACCAACTGGCTGACGCAGTAAAAGTAACACTTGGTCCGAAAGGACGTAACGTCATTCTCGACAAGAAGTACGGTGCTCCGCATATCACCAAGGACGGCGTAACCGTAGCCAAAGAGATCGAACTCGACGACGCAGCCGAGAACCTCGGCGCACAACTCGTCAAGGAGGTTGCATCGAAGACCGGCGACCAAGCCGGTGACGGCACAACAACTGCTACCGTGCTCGCACAAGCCATCGTTGGCGTCGGTCTGAAGAACGTAGCCGCAGGTGCTAACCCGATGGATCTGAAGCGCGGTATCGACAAAGCTGTCAGCGCCGTAGTGGCTCACATCAAGGAGCAGAGCGAGGTGGTAGGCAACGATTTCGACAAGATCGAGCAGGTAGCCACGATCTCCGCCAACAACGATGCCGAGATAGGCAAACTGATCGCTGACGCGATGCGCAAAGTAAGCAAGGACGGCGTGATCACCATCGGCGAAGCCAAAGGTATGGACACCACCATCGACGTCGTACAAGGTATGCAGTTCGACCGCGGATACATCAGCCCGTACTTCGTAACGAACACCGAGACCATGGAAGTAGAAATGGACAAGCCGTACATCTTGATCCACGACAAAAAAATATCCAACCTCAAGGAACTGCTTCCTGTTCTCGAGCCTGCCGTACAATCCGGTCGTCCGCTGCTGATCATAGCCGAGGATGTGGATAGCGAGGCACTGACCACACTGGTAGTCAACCGTCTGCGCGCACAACTGAAGATCTGTGCCGTCAAGGCTCCGGGCTTCGGCGACCGCCGCAAAGAGATGCTCGAGGATATAGCCACGCTGACCGGAGGCGTTGTGATCAGCGAGGAGAAAGGTATCAAACTCGACCAGGCTACACTGGATATGCTCGGCACGGCTGAAAACATCACCGTAACGAAGGAGAACACCACCATCGTTAACGGCGCAGGCGACAAGGACGCCATAGCTGCACGCGTAGCACAGATCAAGGCACAGATCGCTGCCACCAAATCCAGCTACGACAAAGAGAAACTCCAGGAGCGTCTTGCCAAGCTTGCAGGCGGCGTAGCACAACTGAACGTAGGTGCTGCCAGCGAGGTGGAGATGAAGGAGAAGAAAGACCGCGTGGACGACGCACTGAGCGCAACACGTGCTGCCATCGAGGAAGGTATAGTACCGGGCGGCGGCGTAGCGTACATCCGTGCCCAAGAAGCTCTCGCTAACATGAAAGGTGAGAATGAGGACGAGCAGACAGGTATAGAGATCGTACGCCGTGCCATCGAGGAGCCGCTGCGTCAGATCGTTCACAACGCCGGCAAAGAAGGTGCTGTGGTGGTCGACAAGGTACGCAACGGCAAGGCAGACTTCGGCTACAACGCCCGCAAGGACGAGTACGAGAACCTGCTCGCAGCCGGTGTGGTTGATCCCGCCAAGGTCGCACGCGTAGCTCTGGAGAACGCCGCTTCGATAGCAGGAATGTTCCTCACCACCGAGTGCGTGATCGTTGACAAGAAAGAGGAGCACCCCGCTCCCGCTATGCCTAACCCCGGCATGGGTGGCATGATGTAATCCGTCATCAAGAGATAGCACTTAATCAAAAGAAACGGCAGTTTGTCGTTTCTTTTTTTTGAGAAAAATGTAACTATACTCTATTTTTTCTGCGCGAAAGTTTGCAAATATCAAAATATTTTTGTATCTTTGCAGGCGCAAAGATTTATCAAAAACTCATGAAACAGAATATCGTTATTTTGATGCTGCTGACAGGGCTGATGACTCTAACCGGTTGCACGAAGAAATCCAAGTACAGCTATCTGACGGACAAACCTCTGCCTGTAGAGATCGAGGTTGTGGGCGAAAGCAACAGGCTGGTCGAAGATACCTATGTCGGCGTGATCAAGCCGCAGACGGACATCGCGCTGGTGTTTCCGTGGGGCGGTCAGATCACGGGCATCTATGTCAAGAGCGGCGAGCGCGTCAAGGCCGGTCAGCTCATAGCCAGCGTGGACAGCACCCAAGCCCGATCGCTGCTGGAGAGTGCCGAGGCGATGTACGCGCAGGCAAAAGACGCCTACTGCCGTTTGCAGCCGCTGCACGAGAAAGGCGGCATCAGCGATGTCAAGTGGGTGGAGATGGAGACGAACCTGGGGAAAGCCCGTTCGATGCTTATATCATCGCGCAAGCGCTTCGAGGACTGCTCACTGCGCGCCTCGCAAGACGGCATAGTCTCGATACGCAACGTGGATGTCGGGCAACATGTGAGCATCAACCAGCCCATCGGTCAGCTGATGGATCTGTCGGCATACAGCGTGGAGTTCACGGTGCCCGAGAGCGAGATCGGAGCACTGCGTATAGGGCAAACGATCACCGTGAACATGCCTGCCTTAGCCCATATGTATGAGGCGAAGATAAGCGAGAAAGCGCTGAGCTCCACCCACGTAGCCCACACCTACCGCGTCAAGGCGGATATCACCTCCCATGATGCGGCGCGTGATCTGCTGCCCGGGATGGTCTGCCGCGCTATCGTCAAGCAGCGCGAGCATAACGGATTCATCATCAGCGCGGGCTGCATCCAGACGCAGCAACGCGGCCACAGCGTCTGGCTGCTGCGTGGCGGACACGCTGAGCGGCAGATGGTGAAGATCGGCGCCTTCGTCGAGAACGGCGTGCTGATCAGCGAGGGTATAGAGCTGGGCGACACAGTGATAGCCAAAGGTTACCAGAAGATGTACAAAGGAGCGACGGTAACGTTTTAGTTGACAGTTGATAGTTGAACGTTTATGGCTGAACGAAATCATATAGAAGCCGCTATGCGCAGCAGCAAGATCATCTATGCGGTGGTTGCGGTGCTGGTGGTGTTTGGCATCTTTGCCTTGGGCAGGATGAACAAGGATGAGTTCCCGCAAGTGACGATCCGTCTGGGACTGGTTGTGGGAGTCTATCCGGGTGCCACGGCGCAAGAGGTGGAGGAGCAGGTGGCCAAACCTCTTGAGCAATACCTGTTCACCTTCCCGGAGATAGACAAACGCAAGACGTACAGTCTGAGCAAGGATGGTATATGCTACGTGTTTGCCGCCCTTACTCCCGAGGTGGATAACGCCAACGAAGCCTGGGCGAAGGTTCGCGGCGGACTGAGTCTGCTCAAGCAGGTGCAGATGCCCACGGGACTGCTGGCAGTGGTGGTGATCGACGATTTCGGCAACACGAGCAGTATATTGTTGGCTCTCGAGAGTGACGAACGCTCGCCGCACGAGCTGGAGGATTATGCCAAGTTAGTTGCCGACCGCTTACGCGAGATACGCGAGATGGGCAGCATCAAACTGATCGGGCTGCAACACGAGGAGATAGCCATCACGCTGGATGTAGAGCGTCTCACCAAGTACGGCATTGACCAGAACATCATCCTCGCGCGCCTCGCCACGCAGGGCTTCCGCACGATGACCGGTGAGGTCGCCAACGATGCCGGCGCGGCACTGATACACGTGGATGTGCCCTATCAGACCGAGTACGAGGTGGGCGAACAGATAGTCTTCTTCGACCCGCTCACCAACCAGACCGTCCGCCTGAAGGACGTAGCAACCATCGAGCGGCGGTTTGAGGATCCAAAGCAATACATCGAGCGCTACGACGAGCGGGGCAAGGGGCAATGTCTGCTGCTGGACATCACCATGCAGCCCGACAATAACATCGTCGCCTTCGGCGAGAAGGTCGATGAAGCCCTGCAGCAGATGGCAGCCGCCCTGCCGCCGGACGTACAGATCCACAAGGTCACCGACCAGCCGCGCGTGGTTGATGAGAGTGTGAAGTCGTTCCTGAAAGACCTGGTTATCTCCGTGCTGATCGTGATAGCCGTGATGCTGGTGCTCTTCCCTATCCGCACCGCGCTGGTCAGCTCGACCGGTCTGCCTATATGTATCGCCATCACCTTAGGCATCATGTACCTGGCGGGCATCGAGCTGAACACCGTCACCCTGGCGGCATTGATTGTGGTGCTGGGTATGGTGGTGGATGACTCGGTGATCGTCATCGACGGCTACAGCGAGCTGCTGGAGAAAGGGCACTCGCGCTGGTACTCGGCAGCGGTATCGACGCACGATCTGTTCGTGCCGATGCTCATCGCCACAACGTCGATATCGGGTATGTTCTTCCCGATGCTCGGACTGATGACAGGCCCTTTGGCGGACTTCATCAAGCTATTCCCGTGGGCAATCTTCATCGCCCTGTCGTGCAGTATATTGTACGCCATATGGATCATCCCGTACATGGCAGCGAGCTTCATCCGTCCCAAGCCTGCCGACGCAAAGCCGTCCGTCATTGAGCGCATACAGAACAGGTTCTTCGCCGCGTTGCAGAACGGCTATCAGAAGTTGCTCGATCTGTGCTTCCGGCATCCTTGGGCAACGATCACGGTAGGCTTAGCCTCTGTGCTCGTGGGCGCGTATATCCTTATCAACCTCAACATCCAGCTGATGCCTAAAGCTAACCGCGACAGTTTTGCTGTGGAGATTCACCTCACCGAAGGCTCATCGCTTGAGCAGACGCAAGCCGTGGCAGACAGCCTCGCCGCGGTGCTCACGGCTGACGAACGGGTGGAGAGTGTTACTGCCTTCGTGGGCACATCCAGCCCGCGTTTCCACGCCACCTACGCGCCGCAGATCAGCGGCGAGAACTACGCACAGTTCATCGTGAACACCGTCTCCTCCGATGCCACCGTAGCCGTTGTCGAACAGTACCAGCCACTGTACGAAGATGCGTTCCCGAACGCGTTCTGCCGGTTCAAGCGCCTGGATTACCAGTCGGTGGCTAACCCTGTTGAGATCAACGTACAAGGCTCGGACTTCGGGCAGCTGGAGATAGTTGCCGACTCGCTCAAAGCGTTCATGGCAGGTCTGCCGGATCTGTCGTGGGTGCACTCGGATTACGACGAGACGGTGCAGACCATCCGTCTGCGTCTGAAGGACGACGAAGCCAGCCGCTTGGGCGTAACGCAAGCCACGCTGTCGTTGTACCTGAACGGCGTGCTGCGCGGACGGAAGATGACGGCTATCTGGAACGACGGCTACAAGACGCCTGTCGTGCTCTATACCGAGGGAGCCGACTCGCTCGACTACTCGGACATAGGCAACCTGATGATTCCCACCATGCTGCCCGGCGTGTGGGTGCCGCTGCGGCAAGTGGTGGATATCGAGCCGGACTTCCACCACGCACAGATCAAACGGCGTAACAGTATCCGTACGATCACCGTAGCAGCCGACACACGCGGCAACGTAGCTGCCATAGGTGCTATGAAACCTATCTTCCGCTACGTATATGAGTTGGAGAAGAAGCTGCCCGACGGCGTGCGTATCACCTACGGCGGAGCGATGGAGCAGACTCTCGAGACAGTGCCCGGACTGGTGCTGTCCGTACTGGCTGCACTGCTCGTGCTGCTCGTGCTGCTCGTCTATCACTTCAAGAAACTGAACATCGCGTTCCTCTCGCTCAGTTCAAGTCTGCTCTGTCTGTTCGGCGCGGCGTTCGGACTGTGGATGTTCGGTCAGGACTTCTCGATCACCGCTATCCTGGGTATCATCTCCCTGATCGGTATCATCGTGCGCAACGCGATCATCATGTACGAGTACGCCGACCTGCTCGTCACGACCGAACACATAACAGCCCGTGAGGCGGCGTACCTCGCCGGCCAACGAAGGATGCGACCGATCTTCCTCACCACAGCCACCACCGCACTCGGCGTCGTGCCGATGATCCTGGCGGCAACCGACCTGTGGATGCCGATGGGCGTGGTCATCTGCTTCGGAGCAATCATCACCATGCCGATGGTGGTTACGCTGCTGCCTGTTGCATACTGGAAACTGTTCGAAAAATCCACTCGCAAATATGAGAAATAGACTAATACTGATCATAGCGCTGCTCCTTTCGCCACTCGTCCTTCGCCATTCGCCATTGATGGCGCAATACGAAGTGCTGACGCTCGACTCCTGTCTGAGCAGCGCACGGCAGCATAACTGCACGATCCGCTCCGCAGCATTGGAAGTAGCGATATCGCAAGAGCTGAAGAAACAGATGCTCTGGAAGTACTTCCCGCAAGTGTCGCTGCAGGGGTTCGCCTTCGGCGCGGTGAATCCGATCATAGATATTGATGTGTCGAACCTCGATATGGGCGGAGGCTTAGGCACGTTCCTCTCGGATATATCGAAAGCTGTCCGTGAAGGTTTGGGAAACGATACACTTGACTCGAGCATAAAGATGGTGCGTTGGGGTGCCACCGCCCAGGCGCAAGCGGTGCAACCCGTCTTTTGGGGCGGGCAGATCGTCACGGCTAACCAACTCGCCAAACTCGGTATCGACGCCTCGCGGCTCAAGCAACAGGTCAGCGAACGCGACGTGCTGCAAGAGGTGGCTGACACCTACTGGATGATCGCCGGACTGATGAGCAAACGTCAGACCGTGGCGAAAGTCGTCAGCCTGCTCGACACCATTCAGGGCGTAGCCGAGGTGGCGTATAACCACGGCTTAGCGACAAGCAACGATCTGCTCAGGGTGCAACTCAAGCAGAACGAGCTACGAACCAAATCCCTGCAACTCGAGAACGGCATCCAGCTCGCCTCGCGGCTGCTGTGTCACATGATAGGTCAGCCGTACGACCACGAGCTGCTGCTCGAGCCGCTGCCCGAACAGCCGGTGACGACCCTGTCCGAACAGCCCGACACGATCCGCGTCAGTCAGCGACCGGAGATGCAACTGCTCGAGATGAACATCCGCTACAACCAACTCAACCGGCGCCTCACACTCGGCGAGTCGCTGCCACACCTCGGCATAGGTATCACGGGCGGTTACAACAACTTCTTCAACCAGCACCGATGGAACGCCATCGCCTTCATGAGCTTGTCGATACCGCTCACCGGTTGGGGCGAGACAGCCCACAAGCTCCGTCAGCATGACTTGAAGATTCAGCAGGCGGAACTCATGCAACAGGATCTGGGCGAGAAGATGAGCCTGCAGAACCGCCAGATATACGACCAGCTCATCGAAGCGCTCAAACTCATGGAGCAGCACCGCTCCAGCTGCGTACTGGCGCAAGACAACTACCGCATATCGCTCATGAACTACGAGGCAGGCGTGGGCACGATGACCGAACTGATGGAGTCCGAAGCACTGCTCATGCAGGCCGAGAACGCCTACACCGACGCACGGATCACCTACCTATCGGCACAACGTAAGTTCGAAGAGTATAACAAGTAATCAACACTAATAAATTATATCCCATATGGAAAAAGAAAGACTGCGTAAGCTTATCGCTATCTGGTTTGACGAAGATATACGCGACGGTGACCACACCTCGCTCAGTTGTATCCCCGCTGACGCCGAGGGCTGCCAACAGCTGATCATCAAGGAGGAGGGTATCCTCGCCGGCGTGGAGGTAGCCAAGGAGATCATCAACTACTTCGACCCCACGTGCCGGTTCGAGCAGTTCTTGCACGACGGCGATCACGTGAAGAAAGGCGACATCGCCTTCCGCGTCTATGGCAAGGAGCTCAGTCTGCTGCAGATCGAGCGCACGATGCTCAATGTCATGCAGCGGATGTCCGGCGTAGCCACCACGGCGCACCGTTACCAGAGTCTGATTGCCGATACCCAGTGCCACGTGCTCGACACGCGTAAGACGACTCCCGGATTGCGTTATCTCGAGAAAGAAGCCGTAGCCCTTGGCGGCGGTATGAACCACCGCATCGGGCTGTTCGATATGATCCTACTCAAGGACAACCACGTGGACTTCGCCGGAGGCATCACCGCCGCGCTGACCCGCGCTCGCGACTACTGCAAAGCCAAAGGCAAGAACCTGAAGATCGAGATCGAGGTGCGCAATGATGTTGAGCTGCAAGAGGCGCTCGACACCTGCATCCCCGACCGCATCATGCTCGACAACTACACGCCGGAGCACACCGTCGAGGCGGTGAAGACCATCCGCAACTGGGAGCAATCGCACAGGAAGATGGAGATCGAGAGCTCGGGCGGCATCACCATCGACACGCTGCGCAATTACGCCCTGACAGGCGTGGATTTTGTGAGCGTTGGCGCACTGACGCACTCGTATAAATCGCTCGACATGAGCTTCAAGGCTGTTCGATAGCGTGTTTCTTCGGCATCTTTGTGTTTTTTGCTCGGTCATTATGGTCACCATAACTTCCTTACAAGAAAACGCAAATCTGCCCAAAGAAACATCACTATCCATAGAATCAATACCATAGACAAACAAAACGAACAAAAAATGACAACACAAGATAAACTTACCGCATTACGCGGATTGATGCAGAAAGAGGGACTCAGCGCATATATCGTGCCGAGCACCGACCCGCACGCATCAGAATATATGGCAAGCCACTGGGCAGAAGTACACTGGCTTACATCGTTCACCGGCGAAGCCGGAACGGCCGTTGTAACCATGGATCAGGCATTGCTCTGGACCGACAGCCGCTACTACCTGCAGGCTGGTATCCAACTGGAGGGCACTACCGTCAGCCTGATGCGCGAATCGGACATCGACTGCCCGAAGATCGCCGATTGGCTGATTTCAGCAATCAGCAATCAGCCAAAGATGGCTGATACATCATGCGTGGGAGTAAATCCCGAGATGTGGAGCGTGAACGAATACAAGAAGCTCAAGGAGCAACTGGCAGAAGCAGGCATAAGACTGAAATCCGTTGATCTGATTCGCCCGCTGTGGACCACTGATCGTCCGGCTATACCGACCCACCGATTCTTTGAGTTCGACACCCGGTATGCAGGCGAGAGCGTTCATAGCAAGCTGGAGCGCATGCGCTCGAAGATGCGCGAGAAGAAAGCCGATGCCATGGTAGTCAGTGCCCTGGACGAGATAGCCTGGGTACTGAACATCCGAGGCAATGATGTGGAGTACAACCCCGTAGTGATCAGTTACCTGGTACTGGAGCAGGAGAAATGCACACTGTTCGTAGGCAACGAAAAAGTCACTCGCGAAGTGTCCGCCTACCTGCGCGCCAACGATATAGACATACGCGGCTACAACGAGGTGTTCGGATACCTGAGTGGTCTGGAGTGTACTATCCTGTACGACGGAGCAAAAGTCAACGAGGCACTGTACGAAGCCATCAGCACCGCAGCCAAAACGGTGAACGCACAATCGCCTATACAGATTGCCAAATCCCACAAGAACGACATTGAGCTTGCCGGTGTACGCCGCGCCATGGAGCAGGATGCTGTAGCGTTGGTACGGTTCTTCCGCTGGCTGGAGAGCAATGACACACGCGAGAAGATGGCTGACGGCAAACTCACCGAGTGGGATCTGATGGAGCAGCTGCACACCTTCCGCACGATGGGCAAACGTTTCATCGAAGAGAGTTTCGGCACTATTGCCGGCTACCAGGGCAACGGTGCCATTGTGCATTACGCGGCTAACGAAGATACGGCTGCTACCGTCTATCCCCAAGGAATGTTGCTGCTTGATAGCGGCGGGCAGTATCTGGACGGCACAACGGATATAACCCGTACAGTCTGGTTGGGCGGAAAGATACCGGCACAAGCCAAGCGCGACTACACCTACGTGCTGAAGGGACATCTGATGCTCGGACATATACGCTGGCCGCGAGGCACACGGGGTAACCAGCTCGACGCACTCGCCAAGCAGTACATGTGGCAGGCGGGCATAACCTACGGACACGGTACAGGTCACGGAGTAGGACACTTCCTCGGCTGCCACGAGGGACCGCAGAACATACGCACGGATATGAACCCGACCGTACTCGAGCCCGGACAGATATGCTCCAACGAGCCGGGTATATACCGCACCGGCAAATGGGGTATCCGCACTGAGAACCTCGTAGCTGTCACGCCTGTTGACAGCACACCGGAAGCCACCACCGAGGACGAATGGCTGACATGGGAAACTCTGACACTCTGCCCGTACGACACCAAGCTCATAGACCTCAGCCTGCTTACCGAGCAGGAACGCCAATGGCTGAACGACTATCATGCCGAGGTCTATCGCCGCATCAGCCCGCTGCTTGATACAGAGGAAGAAAAGTGGTTGAAGAAAAAGACCCTCCCCCTACCCCTCCCTCATAGGGCGGGGAGTAAATAGCCTTGTAGAGCAATTGCCATAGTATATGTAGCAACAATCATTAACGAATATCACTTTATGCGTTTTACAAATGAAGAGATACTATTCGATACAGAAAATGTACTTGCACAAATAGAAAAATATTTTGAATAAAAACCCGTTAAGCAAAACACACCTAACATGTCAGATATTAATCATACTACTTCCCTCCCTATGAGGGAGGGGCAGGGAGTGGGTCTTGAAGAGATCCTCAAGCAACAAGTGAAGGCAGCGGTAAAAGCGCTGTACGGCATTGACGCAGATGACAAACAGATACAACTGCAAAAGACCCGCCCGGAGTTTGAAGGAAACATTACACTCGTAGTGTTCCCGTTCGTCAAACTTGCCCGCAAAGCACCGGCACAGGTTGCCGAAGAGATAGGCAAAGCAATGACGGACAGCGCCATTGTAGGCGAACCGGTTATTGAGAAGTTCAATGCCGTGCAAGGCTTCCTGAACATGAGCATCGCACCCTCGTTCTGGATTGAGCAACTCGAGGCTATTGCCGCCAACCCGCAATACGGCGAGCAGCCCGACCGCAACCAACTTATGATGGTTGAGTATTCGTCGCCGAACACCAATAAGCCATTGCACCTCGGGCACGTGAGGAACAACCTGCTCGGCTCGAGCATAGCCCGTATCCAGGAGGCTAACGGCTGGAAGGTGGTAAAGACGAACATTGTGAACGACCGTGGCATACACATCTGCAAATCGATGCTCGCATGGCTGAAGTTCGGCAACGGCGAGACACCCGAGTCGTCCGGCAAGAAAGGCGACCACCTGATTGGCGATTACTATGTACGTTTCGACAAGGAGTACCGCAAGCAGATAGCCGAACTGATGGCAGGCGGCATGAGCGAGGACGACGCCAAGCGTGAAGCACCGCTGATGAAAGAAGCCCAGGCTATGCTGCTCAAGTGGGAGCAAGGCGACAAAGAGGTGCGCGAGCTTTGGGCAAAGATGAACAGTTGGGTCTATGCAGGCTTTGACGAAACATACAAAATGATGGGCGTCAGTTTCGACAAGATCTACTACGAGTCGAACACCTATCTGGAAGGCAAGAAAGAAGTGGAGCGCGGCTTGCAGGAAGGCTTGTTCTACCGCCGCGAGGACGGTTCGGTTTGGGCAGACCTGACAGGCGACGGACTCGACGAGAAACTGCTACTCCGTTCGGACGGCACATCCGTATATATGACGCAGGATATAGGTACAGCCAAGCTTCGCTACCAGGATTATCCCATCGACAAGATGGTGTACGTGGTAGGCAACGAACAGGAGTACCACTTCAAGGTGCTGTCGCTGCTGCTGGATAAGCTCGGCTTCCCCTTCGGCAAGGAGCTGGTACACTTCTCCTACGGTATGGTTGAGCTGCCCAACGGCAAGATGAAAAGCCGCGAAGGCACGGTGGTCGATGCCGATGATCTGATGGAGCAGATGATCAAAGATGCCAAGGAAATAAGCAAGGATAAGGTGAATACCCTACCCGACATCACCGAGGCGGAAGCCAACGAGATTGCAAGGAAGGTGGGATTGGGTGCACTCAAATACTTCATCCTGAAGGTTGACCCGCGTAAGAACATGCTATTCAACCCCGAAGAGAGTATCGACTTCAACGGCAACACCGGTCCCTTTATACAATATACATACGCGCGCATACAGAGTGTGCTGAGGAAAGGAAGACCCACCTCCAGCCCCTCCCTCATAGGGAGAGGGGTAAATAGTCCCGATACATTGAACGACAAGGAAGTTGCCCTTATCCAACGACTGACCGATTATCCGGCAACGGTGAAGCAGGCAGGCGAGGAGTTCAGTCCCGCCGTACTGTGCAACTACGCATACGCTCTGGCGCAGGAGTTCAACTCGTTCTATCACGACTATTCGATTCTGAACGAAGCCGACGAACAGAAGAAGAACCTCCGTCTGCTGCTGAGCGCCGAAGTAGCCAAGGTACTGAAGCACGCTATGGCTCTACTCGGTATAGAAATGCCAGCACGCATGTAATCCTGACATTACGTTACAGAGATATTTGCAACAAAAAACGCACAAGGTTTGGAAATATGAAAAGATTTTCGTAACTTTGTGCGCTTTTTGTGCGAGTGCGCCATCGAGGGCACACTGCACACCACAAGTTTAACCATTAAAACAACTTATTTTCTACCATTATGGCAGAGAATTTAACAATCGGCAATTTCGATTGGGATGCTTACGAAGCTAATGCCAAAGGCGCCAAGAACGAAGCCGAGATTGCAAAGTACGATGGCAGTCTGAGTGCCATCAAAGAGAACGAGGTAGTTGAAGGTACCGTCGTTTCAGTTAACAAACGCGAAGTAGAAGTAAACGTTGGCTTCAAGAGCAACGGATTTATTGCTGCATCGGAGTTCCGCTACAATCCTGACCTGAAGGCAGGTGACAAGGTGGAAGTGTATATCCAGAGTCAAGAGGACAAGGACGGTCAACTCGTTCTGTCGCACAAAGAGGCTCGCGCTGCCCAAGCTTGGGATCGCGTTAACGAGGCTTGCGAGAAAGAGGAGATCGTACAAGGCTACATCAAGTGCCGCACGAAGGGTGGCATGATCGTTGATGTACTCGGTATGGAAGCCTTCCTGCCGGGCAGCCAGATTGATATCCGTCCGATTCGTGACTACGACCAGTTTGTAGGCAAGACGATGGAGTTCAAGATTGTGAAGATCAATCCTGAGTTCCGCAATGTTGTTGTTTCGCACAAGGCTCTCATCGAGGCCGAGCTCGAGGCACAGAAGAAAGAGATTGTCAGCAAGCTTGAGAAGGGTCAAGTACTCGAGGGTACAGTTAAGAACATCACCAACTACGGTGTATTCATCGACCTGGGCGGCGTAGACGGTTTGATTCACATCACCGACCTGAGCTGGGGCCGCGTAAGCGATCCGAAAGAGATCGTACAACTCGACCAGAAAATCAACGTTGTTATCCTTGATTTCGACGAGGACAAGAAGCGTATCGCTCTCGGCTTGAAGCAACTCACCCCGCATCCTTGGGATGCACTGGACTCTAACCTGAAGGTAGGCGACCACATCAAGGGCAAAGTAGTTGTTATGACCGACTACGGAGCATTCGTTGAGGTTGCAGAGGGCGTTGAGGGGCTCGTTCACGTAAGTGAGATGAGCTGGAGCCAGCACCTGCGTTCGGCTAACGACTATCTGAAGGTTGGCCAGGAGGTTGAGTGCGTTATCCTGACGCTCGACCGCGCTGATCGCAAGATGAGCCTCGGTATCAAGCAGCTCAAACCCGATCCATGGGAGACCATCGAGACGAAGTATGCTGTTGGTACACGTCACTTCGCAAAGGTACGCAACTTCACCGGATTCGGCGTATTCGTTGAACTGGAAGAGGGCGTAGAAGGTCTGATCCACATCAGCGACCTGAGCTGGACCAAGAAGATCAAACACCCGAACGAGTTCACACAGATTGGTGCGCAGATCGAGGTTATCGTTCTGGACATCGACAAGGAGAACCGCCGTTTGAGCCTTGGTCACAAGCAACTCGAGGAGAATCCTTGGGAGGAGCTTGAGGCTAAGTTCGGTGTTGACACCATCGTTACCGGCAAGGTACTGGAGATCACCGACAAGGGCGCAACCATCCTGCTTGACGAAGGCGTAGAAGGCTTCTGCCCGACACGTCACCTGCAGAAGGAAGACAAGAGCCCTGTAGCCGTTGGCGACGAGCTCGACGTTAAGGTTCTGGAGTTCAACCGCGATGCTAAGCGTATCCTCGTTTCGCACCTCCGCACATGGGAGGAGCGCAAAGAGGCTCCTGCAAAGGAGGCTAAGGCTGAGAAGAAAGAGGCTGCTCCTGAGATGCCGAAGGTTGAGAAGACCACTCTCGGTGACCTGGACGTTCTTGCTAATCTCAAAGCTTCGATGGAAGCTGAGGCTAAGCCTGCAAAGAAGGCTCCTGCCAAGAAAGCTGCCAAGAAGGACGCTGAGAAAGAAGCTGAATAAGCAACAGCCGACTACCAAACGAATAGAGGAATCCGCAAGGGTTCCTCTATTTTTTTATGGAAAGGGATTCGAGGACACCGGCCGAGCTGCGCTCACCCACCTCGAAAAAGAAGAGAGGGATTTCTACGTAATCCCTAAAGTCTGCCACGGCATCAACAATAGAAAGGGATTCGAGGACACCGGCCGAGCTGCGCTCGCCCACCTCGAAAACCCAAGCCTTGCCAGGAGCATCCTTGCAAGGCTTGTTCGTCAATATCCGTAAAACAAAAAGAAGGAGCAGAGGCTTCTTCTTTTCATTTTTCGGCTATTCCCGAATCTTTCTTGCGGAAAGAGAGGGATTCGAACCCCCGGACCCTCGCAGGTCAACGGTTTTCAAGACCGCCGCGATCGACCACTCCGCCATCTTTCCTTGCTAACGGACAACAAGCGTAATTTACGCCATTTTGACCTTAAAAGCATGCAAAGATACATTATTTTTTTGAAAAATACAAATTTATGTTCAGTTTTTTTGCATATTTGCGAAAAATTATGTATCTTTGTAAAGTCATTTTTGAATAATCACTAAAAACATACATCATGAAAAAGCGTATTTTACTATCACTCTGTCTCTGCGCAGGACTGCTCGGAATGAATGCCCGTGCTGCCGAACAGCGTTATGTAGGCGGTGACATCTCGCTGCTTCCGCAGTATGAAGCACATAACTCCTACTACAAGGATGCTAATGGCAAAAAGATTAACGACATGGTTACTTGGTTCGTTGAATCCTGCGGCTGGAACACGTTCCGCGTACGCATCTTCGTTCAGCCCGACGGAACGGATCCTGCAGTATGCCAGACAACCGAATATGTAGCCGCATTAGGCAAGCGTATCAAGGATGCCGGCGCATACTTCATGCTTGATTTACACTACTCCGACACATGGATGGACGCCACACATATACAGGCTCCTGCCGCCTGGAAAGGCTCGTCGGACGCCGAGATGGCTGAACACGTAGGCACTTACACCCATCAGGTACTGCAAGCGATGAAGCAAGCAGGTGCCACGCCCGACCTTGTGCAGGTTGGCAATGAGATCATGTACGGAATGTGCGGAATAAAAGTGGCTCCGTATGACAAGCAGGACAGCAACTGGAGCGGTTACCTCGGCCTGCTGAAAGCCGGATGTGATGCTGTACGTGACGAACTGCCCGAGGCAAAAATCATCATTCACACCGACCGCCCCACCAACACCGGATACAACAAATACTACTATCAGAAACTGATAGACGGCGGCGTGGACTTTGACATCATAGGACTGAGTTACTACCCGTTCTGGCACGGCTATCTGACTGACGAACAGGTAAAAGCGAAAGCCGACAAGAACAATCTGGTAAAAGCCGTCAAGCAGTTGGCTACCGATTTCCCGGAGAAGAGCGTACACATCGTGGAGTGCGCGTACAACTTCCAATACTGGCCTGCTGAAAAAACATACAACTACGACACCCGCGACGTTTGGGCAAACACCGTACAGGGACAATACGATTTTGTAAAAGACCTGGTAGATGCGCTCAAGCCGCTGGAGAACGTGGACGGAATCAATTACTGGTTCCCCGAGGAAGCCGGCAACGGTGACGACACCAACTGGAACACCAGCAAGGGTACAGTCATCGAGAGTTGGCTCAACCGTGGATTCTGGAACGAAGCCGCCACACAATCTGGGCACGCAATCAACCGCACGGCAGCACCTACTGCTGACAAACCGGCAGAGGCTGTTTGTGCACCGTACTATATGAAATATTTCGTGCAGGACTATCCTTCGGGCATACAATCCGTTGCTGAGGGGCAAGTTCCCGCAACACGCAAGATCTTCCGCAACGGACAGATTATGATTGTCAAAGGCGACAAGATGTTCGACCTGCTCGGGCAAGAGCAATAAGTTCGCCACAAATTTCCTTATATATTCCTTACACGTATGGGCACAGAGTTTACAATGATAGCCAAGACCTTCAAAGGTCTGGAGGAGGTACTGGCGGGCGAGATTACCGCATTGGGCGGCAACGACATAGAGATTGGTCGCCGCGCCGTGTCGTTCACCGGCGACAAGGGTCTGCTGTACCGCGCCAACCTGTGGCTCAGAACAGCCTCGCGTGTGCTCGTGCCGATAGCCACGTTCCGTGCCAATGATGCGGATGAGGTTTATGCCGAGGTCAAGAAGATTGATTGGGAACAATACATGGACCTCACGACAACATTCAGCATTGACGCGACGGTCTATTCGGAAACCTTCAAACACTCGCGATACGTGACATACAAGGTTAAGGATGCTATAGCCGACCTGTTCAACGAGAAGTACGGCAAGCGGCCGAGCGTACGCATCACTGATCCCGACCTGTACATCAACGTGCACATCGCAGCCGAGACGGTCACCATCTCGCTGGATAGCAGTGGTGAGAGCCTGCACAAGCGCGGTTGGCGTGTAGCACAGACCGACGCGCCTATCAACGAAGCACTGGCAGCTGGAATGTTGCTGATGGCAGGCTGGCAAGGACAGTCGGATCTGTATGACCCGATGTGCGGCTCCGGCACATTGCTGATAGAGGCGGCACTTATCGCGCTGAACATACCGCCCGGCATCTTCCGCAAGCATTTTGCATTTGAGAACTGGAAGGACTTCAACAAAGATTTGTTTGCTACCATCAGCGAGGACGACAGTGACGAGCGTGAGTTCACGCACCACATCTACGGTTCGGATGCCGGTTTCTATGCCGTACAAGCCGCAATGAAGAACATCCGCTCGGCAGGCGTGCAGCGTTACGTGGACATCAAGCAGATACGCATCGAAGAGCTGAAAGGCGAAAAACTGAAAGAAGAAGGATTTGATTCGAACGGTGCCCTGGTAATCATTAATCCGCCTTATGGCGAGCGATTGGCGCAGGACAAGGATGTGCTCCGTCTGTACAGCGATATGGGCAAGGCTCTGAAGTTCCAGTTCACCGGTGCCACAGCGTGGGTGATATCCAGCAACGCGGAAGCACTGAAGTGCATCGGTCTCAAGCCGTCGAAGAAGATTCATCTGCTCAACGGTGAACTGGATTGCCTGTACAACCAATACGAACTGTTCCAAGGAGAGCACAAGGAGTGGAAGAAGACTGCTCCGCAGAAAGACAAAAGACCGCAGCCGGACACGGCTGTCCAAAGCAAAAAACATTATGACAGAAAGCCCCATACTGATAGCCGAGTACGACTATCCTCTACCCGACGAGAAGATCGCCAAGTACCCGCTCGCACAAAGAGACCACAGCAAACTGCTCGTGTACCGCGAAGGGACAGTAAGCGAGGATAAGTTCTACCACATAGGCGAATATATCCCCGGCGGCTCGCTGCTGGTGTATAACAACACCCGCGTCATTCAGGCGCGGTTGGTTTTTCATAAGTCCACAGGAGCACGTATCGAAGTCTTCTGTCTGGCTCCTATAGAGCCGTACGACTACCAGTTATCCCTCAGTTCGACTTCAGGCTGCGTATGGAAATGTATGTTGGGCAATGCAAAGAAGTTCAACACGGAGTACATAGAGTTACCCGTTACAATAGGTACGCGCGACGTGCACCTGCGCGCGTATAAAGGCGCCCAACAGGGTAACACCTATTCGGTGCACTTCACCTGGGATGATGAGAGTGTCGCCTTCTCCGAGATTCTGGAGGCAATAGGCGAACTGCCTATCCCGCCCTACCTCAACCGCAAAACAGAGGAGAGCGACAAGACAACATATCAGACCGTCTATTCGCGCATCAAAGGTTCGGTGGCAGCACCTACAGCCGGTTTGCACTTCACGCAAGAGGTACTGAACGACCTCAAGCAACGCGGCATACAGACTACAGAGGTGACACTGCACGTAGGCGCCGGCACCTTTCAGCCGGTGAAAGTAGAGGATGCCAACAAACACCCGATGCACACGGAGATCATTGCTGTACCGCGCCGGGCAATTGCAGATATACAGGCAGGACTCGGACATATTGTAGCCGTAGGTACGACCTCAATGCGTACGCTGGAATCGTTGTACTTTATGGGAGTAAGGCTCAGGAACACCGACCCATTGACGTTCGGTGACATTGATACCCTGCATATCAACCAGCACGAGCCGTACGAGCGCGAATACACACTGAGTGCACACGATGCCTTGCAGGCAATACTGGACTACCTGGATGCAACAGGTCAGGACACTTTGCATGCGGAAACACAGATTATGATACGCCCCGGATACACTTTCCGCATCGTGGATCAGCTGATTACAAACTTCCATCAGCCCAAATCCACCCTGCTGTTGCTGGTTTCGGCATTTGTGGACGGCAACTGGCATCAGATATACGACTACGCATTAAACCATGACTTCCGATTCCTGAGCTACGGCGACTCGTCTATATTGTTTAGACAAAAGACCGCTGCGCTGAAAGAATAAAGACCGCAGCCAATATTGGCTGCTAAAAGACAAAAGACTTATGATTGACAGCCATTGCCATATAGATGAAGAAGCATACGCAGCCGACCGCGACGAAATGCTTCAGCGCCAGAAAGACGGAGGGATAGAAGCCATCGTTATTCCCGGAGTGGACAAATCTTCGATAGAAGGAATATTTGATGTCTGCCGCCGCTGGCGCGGATTCTGCTATCCCGTGTTGGGGCTGCATCCGCAAAACGTAGCGGACGACTGGCAGGAGCAGTTGGATATACTGCATCAGGCAATGCTCGCGCACATCGGTGACGAACTGGATATAAGCGAACGGATAGTAGCGATTGGAGAGATCGGACTTGATTACCATTACAACCGCGAGTTTGACCGGGCGCAACACGAAGTGCTACGCACACAACTACGCTGGGCGCGGGAATTGGATATGCCGGTAATTATCCACTCACGCGATGCCACAGCCGACTGCCTGAATATCGTAGGAGAAGAAATCCGCCGGTCGGTAACGGGCAACACAGGGACAGAGCCCGGTCTGAGAGGTGTTATACACTGCTACAGCGGCAGTGCCGAAGTAGCACAACAGTGGATAAAAATGGGAATGTATTTGGGCATAGGCGGTGTGCTGACGTTCAAGAACAGCCATCTGGCAGAAAACATTGCCAACGTGCCATTGGACAGAATTCTGCTTGAGACAGACGGACCATACCTGGCACCGACACCACATCGCGGAGAGAGGAACGAACCGATACTGATGCGTTTTGTTGTCACGCGTCTGGCTGAGATATACGATTGCACCCCGGAGGAGATCATTCGGGTGACATCAGCCAATAGCAGAAAACTGTTCCGGCTGCCGCAATTTTGACAAAAAAATGGCACTCAACAGACGCAAATCGGCGTAATTTGGCGTAAATTAGAAAAAAAATACACGAAAATGTAATTTTTTTTACAAAACGTTTTGTTTTTTCAATTATTTTTTGTACCTTTGTAGTCGGTTATGTGCCAAAGCCCGATTTCGGGTTGTTTGGAGTAAAAATAATTTAACAAGGAGAGATGCTCGAGTGGTTGAAGAGGCACGCCTGGAAAGCGTGTAAACTCCAAAAGGGTTTCCGGGGTTCGAATCCCCGTCTCTCCGCAAGACCTTGACAAGGTTTGTCTGTCCAAGCTTGCTTGAGCAAGCAAACATTGGCAAAGGATTGTACAGGATGCCCGTGGCAGACTGTGGGGATTACGAAGGAATCCCCGGTGAAGATGCCCGTGGCAGACTGTGGGAATTACGAAGAAATCCCCGTGCGGAGATGCCAGCGGCAGACTGTGGGGATTACGAAGAAATCCCCGTCTATCCGCAATACTTAAAAAGGAAAAACTGAAAAACATTACTAATTCAACAAATAACAATCTCATGAAAAAACTTTTTGCAACCTTTACGGTAATCGCAATGCTGGCCTTTGGCGGTGTTGCAGTCGCTCAAGAGGCTGAAGCAGCTCCCGCTGCAGAACCTGCTGTAGAGCAAGTTGATGAAAACGCTCCCGTTGAGGAGGTAGCTGCTCCCGCTGAGGAAGCTACAGGTATGGTAGCTCTTCACAAGACGCTGAAGACAAAGTTCATCGAAGGTGGTGCCGGCTTCATGGCTCTGACCCTCGTAACTCTCGTATTCGGTTTGGCACTCTGCATTGAGCGTATTATCTATCTGTCGCTTAGCAAGACGAACACCAAGGTGCTTCTGGCTAAGATTGAAGAGGCACTGAACAGCAAAGGCATTGACGCTGCTCTCGAGGTTTGCCGCGAGACACGCGGTCCGGTAGCAAGTATCTTCTACCAGGGCTTGAGCCGTTACAACGAAGGTATCGACGTTGTTGAGAAGACTGTTGCCAGCTACGGTGGCGTTCAGCTCGGTCTGCTCGAGAAGAACCTGTCATGGATCACACTGTTCATCGCCATTGCTCCGTCTCTCGGATTCTTGGGTACGATCATCGGTATGATCGAGGCCTTCGATAAGATCCAGCAGGTAGGTGATATCTCGGCTACCGTTGTTGCCGGTGGTATCAAGGTCGCTCTTTTGACCACCTTGCTCGGTTTGATCATCGCCGTTATTCTCCAGTTGTTCTACAATTACATCCTCAGCCTCATCGAGGGTCTGGTTAACGAGATGGAAGACAGCTCGATCAGCCTGCTCGATATCGTAGTTGCATACGACAAGAAACAGAAGTAATCGGCATAACTGCTCAACTATTCGTATTAACCTTCAAAAAGAGTAAGTTATGAAGAACTATAAATTGATTCCGAAGATTACATTGTGGACATTGCTCGCATTGGGAATCGTAGTGATTGCTATGTTCTTCCTGGGCGGTTCACAAGGTAGCTTGGAGGTTGCAGGTGACTTCCTGGACATCCCCAAGTACACTGATCTGTTCCTGACATGGATTTACATCCTCGTAGGCTTGGCAGTACTGATTACCTTGTGCGTATTGGTAGTCAAGCTTGGCAGCGACTTCAAGTACAACCCCAAACGTGCTATCCGCAGTCTGTGCGTTGTAGCAGGCGCAGTAGTGCTGTGCATCATCTGCTGGATGATGGGTAGTCCTGAAGAATTGCACATCGTCGGCTACGAAGGAACAGACAACGTAGGATTCTGGGCTCAGATGGCTGACGCCGTTATGTACCTCGTATATATCCTGTTTGCCGCCACAATTATCACGGTGATTGTCGGTGCATGTATTTCTCGTTCACGCAAATAAATCAATGAACAACTATGGCTAAGAAAGTCCCACAGATTAACGCCAGTTCCATGGCTGACATCTCATTCTTGCTGCTCATCTTCTTCTTGGTGACCACTTCAATGGATGTCAATCAGGGTCTGACTCGCCGTCTGCCTGCGCCTATCCCGCCCGATCAGAAGATTGAGGACACGGATATCAACAAGCGTAACCTGTTGGTTGTAAAGATCAACTCTGTCAACCAATTGATGGTACAAGGCCAGGAGATGAGTGTCAAGCAACTACGGGAGAAAGCCAAAGAGTTCATTGCCAATGTCAACGACGATGCCAACCTGCCGAAGCTCTATGAAGAGGATTTCGGTGCACCGTTTGGTGTTGTCAAATATGCCAAGAACCACGTTATCTCCGTTCAGAACGACGTAGATACGCAGTATCAGGCATATCTCGATGTACAGAATGAACTCGTAGCGGCTTACAACGAGTTGCGTGACGAGTGCGCTCACAAGTATTTCCACAAGGCTTTCAACGAACTGGAGGAAGATCAGCAGAAGCAGATTCAGAAGATCTATCCCCAGAAGATTTCGGAGGCAGAGCCTAAAAACTATGGAGGGAACTAAGTATGGCAAAGATTCGCAGAAACGACAAACGCGAGATGCCGGCACTGAACACTTCTTCACTGCCTGATATCATCTTCATGCTGCTGTTCTTCTTCATGTCCGTAACGTCGATGAAGGAGGTGACCTACAAGGTACAGATCCAGAACCCGGCAGCCACGGAGCTCACCAAGCTTGAGAAGAAATCACTTGTTCGATACATTTATGTTGGTACACCTACCAAGGAGTTCCAGAAGCAGTTCGGTTCAGAGACACGTATCCAACTGGACGACGCCTTTGCCGACAAGTCGGAGATTGCTGACTATATCATCAACGAGCGTTCGGCTATGAACGAGTCGGAGCAAGGTTTGATGACCGTTAGTATCAAGGCTGACAAGGAAACCCGAATGGGTATCATTGCGGATATCAAGCAGGAACTGAGAAAGGCGTATGCCCTGAAGATCAGCTATGCTGCAACGCAACGTACGAACTACTAATCGTAACAAAAAGAGCCGCTACATCGCGGCTCTTTTTGTATTCATTTGTGTCGCTTTATCGGCTTGCAGCGGCAAGCAGGGGCATGTTGAGATCATTGATCTAAGTGACAGTACCGAGTGGCGCGACGGTGACATTGCACTACGGTGCGGCTGGGGTATGGAGAGCCGTGCTGTTACGGTTAAGGGGCAATCGACGTACTCACACTCGGGCTTGTTGCATTATAATAACCGGAACCGGACGTGGGAGGTTATACATGCCGTGCCCGGAGAAGATGATCCCGAATACCTGAAAGCAGAGCAGCTGTCAGCATTCTACAGCAAGGAGCGCGCACGAAGCGGTGCGTGGCTACGGGTAGATTGCAGTGACAGCATTGCTAAACAAGCCGTGGAATATGCGCTTCTGAAGGTTGATGAGAAAGTCCTGTTTGACAATGACTACCTGCTGGAAGACACCACGAAGCTCTACTGCACCGAACTGATATGGCGTAGTTTCCTCACAGTCGGCATAGATGTATCAAGCGGCAACAGACATAGTGCACCACGACTTGTATGTGCGGAAGAAGAATGTATCTTCCCAAACGATTTAGAAAAGAGTGTAACTACTCTATATGTTAAACCTTTAAAATTTAAATGATTATGAAAAAACTATTTCGATTGATGAGCGTTGCCATCTTGGCTATGCTGTTTGCAGCTTGCTCTTCCAACACCCCGGAAGCAGTTGTTAAATCCTACATCAAGAGCATGCAAAAAGGCGACTATGCTACCGCTGTTAAGCTGATGGGCATAGACGACAAGGAAGGACAATTTACTGCTATGATGGAAGAAAAGGGCAAAGAGGCCATTGAGAAAGATGGCGGTATTACATCGTTTGAGGTGGGCAAAGCTGAGATCGCAGAAGACGGTCAGAGCGCTATTGTTCCCTACACCGTAACTTTCGGCAACGGAGAGAAGAAAGAAGACACACAGAAAGTGAAACTCGTTGAGGGTAAATGGCTTATTGATATAGGCAAATAAGACCTGATCAATCATCCGAATTTATACGATGAGAGGTGGCATGCAATATGCCACCTCTCTCATTTTTGTCTATACACTTCGGATTAGATAACACCGCTGAAGCCCATGAACGCCATAGCGAGGATACCTGCGGTGATGAGAGCTATAGGAGTACCCTCCATAGCCTTGGGTACATCATTGCGGCGGAGTTGCTCGCGCAGACCGGCAAACAAGACGAGTGCGATAGCAAAGCCAAGCGCAGTTGCCAGCGCAAACAACGTTCCGGTCAGCAAGTTGTGATCAAGACCTTCCGGCAGTTTGTTCGTGCCGTTGGCTACGAGGATTGCTACACCCAGAATGCAGCAGTTCGTTGTGATAAGCGGCAGGAACACACCCAGAGCCTGGTATAACGACGGAGAGATCTTCTTCAGAATAATCTCAATCATCTGCACCAACGTGGCAATCACAAGGATGAACAGAATGGTCTGCAAGAATCCCAGGCCGAAGGCATCCAGCAACATTTGCAGCAGGTAGGTTACGATGGTAGCCAGCACAAGCACAAACGTAACGGCTGCACCCATACCCAGAGCGGTATCGATCTTCTTGCTGACGCCCAGGAACGGGCAAATACCCAAGAACTGACTCAATACGATATTATTAACGAATATCGCTGATACAAATATTAAGAAGTATAACATAAGGCGATTTACGATTTAGTCATTTTACTCATTTAGTCATTTACTTCTTGACGTACTTTTGGAACAAGCCCATGAGCAACCCGAGCACGATGAAAGCACCCGGAGCGAGCACAAAGAGCAACATACCATAGTTGTCAGGGAAGATGTGCAGTCCGAAGCATGAGCCCGTACCGATCAGTTCGCGAATACAACCGATAACCGTAAGCGAGAGGGTAAAACCCAATCCCATGCCTAGACCGTCCAGTGCAGACAGGCCGACGGTGTTCTTGGCAGCAAAAGCCTCAGCACGTCCGAGGACGATACAGTTAACCACGATCAGAGGGATGAACAATCCCAGCACGTCGTAGATAGCCGGTGTGTACGCCTTCATCAGCATCTCAACGATCGTCACAAACGTAGCGATAACAACGATGAATGCAGGAATACGCACCTTGTCGGGAATAAGATTCTTGAGCAACGATATAACCGTATTGGAGCATAGGAGCACAAACGTGGTAGCCAAGCCCATCGACATACCGTTGATAGCAGAAGTGGTAGTGGCCAGCGTAGGGCACATACCCAACACCAAGGCGAAAGTAGGATTCTCCTTGAATATGCCGTTCAGCAATGTTTTCGATGAATTATTCATAACAATACTATTATTCGGGTGAAACATTCGGGTTTGGCTCTGCAGTAACCTCTTCGGCTTGATTTTCGAGCTCAACATTTTGCTCAGCCTCCGGTGCAGGCAGTTGTTTGGTGGCACCGCTCACAGCATCTTGTTCGTGCAATGTCGCATAAGCTGCATTCACTGCCGTAAGGAACGCACGCGAGGATATTGTAGCAGCCGTGATAGCATCTACATCTCCACCGTCCTTGCTCACTTTCATGGCTCCGTCGGCTATACGGCCGATGATGTTTTGTCCGGGTTTGTCGGCATTCTTGAACCACTCAACGATATGCGTACCTAATCCCGGGGTCTCTGTCTGCTCAAGGATAGCGTAATCTACGATCTTGCTTTCTGCATCGAAGCCGACCATCAGTTTGATCTTGCCACCGAAGCCGTCGGTCTCTGTTTGTACGGCAGCACCTACAAACTGCTCGTCTACATCGTAAGCACGATAGATAACCAACCCGTTAACCTCATCGGCATCCGCAACACGGGCGTGTGCAGGCAGAACAGCGGATATGGCAGCCTGTTTCTGCGCTTCTTTCTGGGCATTGATGGTCTCCTCTGTCAGCATGTTCACACCGGCAAGAGCTGCCGCTGCTACCACGGTAATGCACGTGAGAGAGAGCATCATATTTTTGAGAGTACTTTCTAACTTCTTCATAACTGTACCTATTTTATTTCTTAACCACTTCGCCGAAACGCTTCGGACCTACGTAGGCGTCCAACAATGGTACACAAGCGTTCATGATCAGGATAGCAAACGACATACCTTCGGGATACGAACCCCAGGTACGAATCACTACAACTATCACGCCTATGCCTATACCGTAAATAATCTTTCCCCAAGCAGCCATCGGGCTGGTCACATAGTCCGTTGCCATAAAGATAGCACCCAACATGATACCGCCGGTGAGCAAGTGAGTCAACGGACCCGATCCTATACCGAACGCACTCAGGATAGCTGAGAACACAGCCACTGTACCAAGGATGGATACAGGTATATGCCAACTGATCACGCGGGTGCACAACAGGAATATACCGCCGATGAGCAGAGCCAATGCACTGATCTCACCCATCGAGCCGCCCATGATATGATCAGGCACGCAACTGAGGAATGAGTCAAGCCAACTGTCCAGTTCAAACTGCTGGTGTCCGGCTACAGCCTGCTTCATGTACGACAACGGTGTTGCGGCTGTCTCGGCATCCAGATACTTCGTCGCAAATCCCTTGGCTACAGGCCATGTGGTCATGGCTGCCGGGAACGAGATAAGCAGGAACACGCGTCCTACCAGCGCGGGGTTGAACACGTTCTGTCCCAACCCGCCGAACACCATCTTGCCTATGCCAATCGCAAACACACTACCCAGAACGACCATCCACCAGGGCAGGTTGCTCGGCAGGTTCATTGCCAACAGCAGACCGGTCAGCACGGCGCTCAAGTCCAGCAACGACGGTTCGCGCTTGAGCATGTATTTGGTTATACACCACTCGGTTAGCACGCATGCTACGATGCTGATGCAGGTGGTGATAAGGGCTCCCCAGCCAAAGGCTATCACGCTGACTACAAAAGCAGGCAGCAACGCCAAAATGACCAGAAGCATGTTTTTCTGCACACTGTCTCCGCTATGTACATGCGGAGCGGCAGAGGTAATTAATTGAGCCATATTCTTAATCTTCAAATTATCAAATCTTCAAATCTTCAAATAACCGAAGGCATGCAAATCATTTCTTCGCTGCAGCCTGACGTTCGCGGATCATTGCGCCTACCTTGCCTTTGCCAAGGCGTATACCGTCAAGCAGCGGACGATGAGCCGGACAGGTGAATACGCACGAACCGCAATCGATGCAATCCATTACGCGGTGTTTCTCCATTCCCTCCCATTCTTCACCTTTCGCCATGCTCGACAGCAGGTAAGGCTCCAGGCCCATCGGGCAGGCATCCACGCACTTGGCGCAACGGATACACGGCGAAGGATTCGGACGATAGCACTCATCCTCGGGCATGAACAGCAAGGCGCTCATACGCTTGTTCGCAGGCATCGTGTCGATGTTCGACATCGAGCGACCCATCATCGGACCACCGGCAATAACCTCGCCTGTGCCTGCCGGCAAACCGCCTACCATCTCTACGAGTTGCGAAGTCGGCGTTCCGAAGCGGACAAGGTAGTTACCCGGCTTGGATACGTTCTTTCCGGTGATGGTCATTACGCGGGAGATGAGCGGCTTGTTCTTCTGCACAGCCTCGTATATGGCATACAGCGTAGCCACATTATCTACCACCGCACCGGTCTCTATAGGCAGCGCACCTGACGGTACCTGACGACCGATGCATGCGTCTATCAGTTGCTTCTCGCCACCTTGCGGATACTTGACTTTCAGCGCACGGACCTCTATACCCAGAACCTTGGATACCAGATCTTGCATGTGCTCGATGGCGTCAGGTTTGTTCGCCTCTATTCCTATTATCGCGCGCGTTACGCCCAACGCTTTCATCACAATACGAATACCTACTATGATCTCCTCGCCATGCTCAAGCATCAACTGGTGGTCGTTGGTCAGGTACGGCTCGCACTCTACTCCGTTGACAATCAGCACTTCGGCTTTCTTGCCCGGAGGAGGCATCAGCTTGACATGCGTCGGGAAGCACGCACCGCCCAGACCTACTATACCTGCATCTTGAATCTTCTGGATGATCTCTTTCGGCTCGAGTGTGCACTCATGAACGAGACCTTTCGAGCGGTCAATCTCCGGCAGCCACTCGTCACCTTCCACATCAATGTAAATTGCCGGTGCAGGCTGACCCTGACCGTCAAGCACGTTGTCAATCTTTGCTACCGTGCCGCTTACCGACGAGTGAACGGGAGCGCTGACAAATCCTCCGGCCTTGGCGAGCAATGTGCCTACTTTCACCTTGTCACCTACCGCTACCACAGGCTGCGCCGGAGCGCCAATATGCTGCGAAAGCAGGATCACCGCCTGCTTGGGCAACGGAGCCTCTACGATGGGCTTATGCGCGGAGTACGATTTGTTGTCATGCGGATGAACTCCGCCTATACAAAATGTATTCTTCATAACATTCTTCAAATTTTCAAATCTTCAAATTTTCAAATCATCAAATCTTCATTAGGCTCGCAGAGCATTTTACGCCAGATGCCCTAACAGATTTGGGAATACGGCACGAGGTGTCGGCAGCGATTTGATGATCTCTGCGCACTTCGGGTCGCTTACCAGCACATCCGGAGCACCGAGTGCTACCGCACGTTGCGGTGTGAACGCACCTGCTGCAGCCTCCTGAGCAGGAACTTCGGCCTCAGCCGCCGGCACAAGGATGGCAGCCACCTGCTCCATTACAGGCTCACCGCCTACGGGACAACTCAATCCCTGAATCGAACCTGCCTTGACACAAGCCTCAGCAAAGTTTCGGCAACCGGCAAAACCGCAGCCGCCGCAGTTGGCACCCGGCAACACGGCCTGTACCAAATCGATCCGCGGATCCTCTTCCACCGCAAACTTACGAGCCACCACATACAACAGGACAGATGAGATGAGTCCTGTCAGTCCTAAAACGAGTAGTGATAAAAGTATTGACATATCAGATTTAATTATTTATTCTTGTTATTCTAATTTTCTCGCCCAGAAGGTGAACTTCCGCTGCAACTTGTCGCGAAACAGCCGCAGCACAACGTAATACACCGCCACGCTCACCAAGGCAGCCGTGCCGGCTTTCGCCTCGCTCCAACCCAGGTAATCAAACGCCGCCACAAATACTACCAGCAGCACAAACGGCACCACATACGCCAGACATACTGCCAACCAGCCGGCTCGCTCGCGCACAAGCACTTCCACCTCTTCGCCTACATGCAGCGGTTCGATCATACGCGCCTCTATGCGCTTGTCGCGACTCTCCGACGCCACGCACATACCCGCAGCATGACAAGCTGCACAGGCACTCGTCTGGGCAATTCGCACTATCGCCAAATCGCCCTCTATACGCTCGACTACGCCGTTATGTCGGATAGCTTCTTCCAAAACGGCACAAAGATACAAAAAAAAAATGAAAATTCCAAATCTTTATTAAAAATCATTTGCATATGATGGCAAAATGTAAACACCGACTAACATTTTCGAAAAAGTTACAACATTTGCTGCGAATTTGACGCAAATATTTGCAAATACAAAATTATTTTTGTACCTTTGCGCCCGCTTTCCGCAACAACGACAACTGAAATGGCACAACTCAACGACATACAACTCCACCTCAACGAGTTGGAACAGGGCAAGCACCATTTCTCTTTCCGTTTGGACGACCTGTTTATTCAGGGCTTGCCGGCAAACTACGGAGTTGACAAGAGCGAGATCACAGGCTGCCTGATTGATGCCGAAGCCGATCTCAACCTGCGCGAAAACGACTACAGCCTGCACATCGCGGCGAAAGGCAGCGTGCAACTTGTTTGCGACCGTTGCCTCGCTACTATGAGCTACCCCGTTGATGTAGCGGACGACATTTGGCCCGACGAGGACGAACAATCCACAGACACACTCGACCTCGCATGGCTCACATACGAAATGATAATTATCAATCTTCCGCTCGTGCACAGTCACCCGGATGGTGAATGCAATCCCGATATGCAACCGCTTCTCCACGCATACGGGGTCGACGCCAAAAACAGCGACGACTGACAATCACATCCGAAGCATAGCGAAAGCCCGAATTGATCTAATTATAAACAAACCATACGGCGAAGCAAATCCTTCGACCGATGGAATTTAAAAAATTGTAAATGATTAAATTGTAAATAATTATGGCACATCCTAAAAGAAGACAATCACACACTCGCCAAGCCAAGCGCCGTACTCATGACGTGGCTAAGATGCCTGCACTGGCTATCTGCCCTAACTGCGGTGCGCACTACATCTACCACACCGTATGCCCCAGCTGTGGCTACTATCGTGGCAAATTGGCGGTTGAGCAGGCTGCTGAATAACGCCGGCTGAAGTTGACGAGAGGGCGACGGCTCGTCCTCTCGTTAACTCGATTTAACTACCATTACACCTACAACCTTACAAACTGTCAGCAATCAGGCGCAGCTACCCGATTAGGTGACAGTCCACCAATAACTTTCTTACACAAATACATTATGTACGACAACAACAGGTCGAACGACAATCGAAGACCAGCGTTCCGTCCGGATGCGAATCCCGGCGACTACGCCAGCAACACACAACGTGCGCCACGTCAGCGCACACGAATAGTCCGTAACGGTGGATCGGTTTACAGCCGCTCCGCGGACGCATACGCACCTAATGGTGAACAACACTACTCGCGTACATCTTCGGATGGCGCACGCGTACAACGTTCAGCCAACAGCTACCAGCGCCCGGGAAGCAACTACCAGCGTACTGCCGGTAGCAGCCAGGCATACGGCAGCAACCGGCCGCAACAACGCAACAACCGAAACGCGCAACCAAAGCACCACAGCAGCGTGTACTCCCAGCGCAAACAGGTGGAGTACCGCGAGCGATACGAGGATCCGACCAAACCCATCCGTCTGAACAAGTACCTCGCCAACGCCGGCTTCTGCAGCCGACGCGAAGCGGACGACTTTATCCAGGCTGGCGTGGTTACAGTCAACGGAGAGGTCGTGGACAGCCTCGGAGCTAAAGTGCTGCCTACCGACAAGGTAATGTTCCACCACCAGCCGGTCAAACGCGAGCGTAAAGTATATATACTCCTCAACAAACCCAAGAACTGCGTCACCACAACCGACGATCCCGAGGAACGCCGTACTGTGATGGATATTGTCAAGAACGCCTGCTCCGAGCGCATCTACCCCGTAGGACGCCTCGACCGCAACACAACAGGCGTGCTTCTGCTCACCAACGACGGCGACCTCGCTGCCAAACTGACTCACCCCAAGTTCGGCAAGAAGAAGATCTACGCCGTAGTTCTTGACCGCGACCTGGAAGAGGAGGACGAAGTAACGATCCGCCACGGTATAACTCTGGACGACGAAGAGATCATCCCCGATGCTCTGGAGTTCACCGACAAGGACCGCAAGCACATCGGTCTGGAGATTCACTCCGGACAGAACCGTGTTGTGCGCCGCATATTTGAGAAAGTGGGCTACAAGGTTGTCACACTCGACCGCGTAAGTTTCGCCGGACTGACCAAGCGCAACGTTCCGCGCGGACGTTACCGCTTCCTCACAGAGCGAGAAGTAGCCATGCTCCAAATGGGTGCATTCGAATAGCGATTTCAACTTTTTTTGAAAAAAAAGTCTCAAATATTTGCATATTTGGGATTTTTTTTGTAACTTTGTGGCGGATTTTGTGCGTGGTGCGCCAAGCGCGCGCGAACATGCACAAAACATATAAAAATTGTTTCTGAATGACACGCTTAAGTGTAAATATCAATAAGATCGCCACGCTACGTAACGCGCGAGGAGGAAACGTACCCGATGTCGAGCAGTTCGCCATCGATTGCGAGCGATTCGGCGCACAGGGCATAACCGTCCATCCGCGCCCCGACGAGCGGCACATCCGCCGTAGCGATGTGTATGCACTCAAAAACTGCATAACTACCGAACTGAACATCGAGGGAAACCCCGAACCGGAGTTCGTAAACATGGTCTGCGAAGTCAAACCGGCACAGGTGACACTCGTTCCCGACGGACATGACCAACTCACATCCAACCACGGCTGGGACACAATCGCTCATCGCGACTTCCTGACTGAGGTTACAAAACGTTTTCACGAGGCGGGCATACGCGTTTCTATCTTTGTCAACCCGATCCCTGAGATGGTGGCTGGTGCCAAAGCCGTTGGAGCAGACCGCGTCGAACTTTATACCGGCCCGTATGCCGAACTGTTTGACACGGATCCCGAAGCCGCCATTGCGATGTACCGCGCCGCTGCCGAGAAAGCCCGCGAACTCGGATTGGGACTGAATGCCGGACACGACCTGTCAACGACCAACCTCCCCGCCCTACTCCATGCCTTCCCGTGGATTGACGAAGTGAGCATTGGGCACCAACTGATCGCCGACGCTTTATACTGGGGCATTCAGGAAACAATCAGGCGTTACCTCGCCTGCTGCAAATGAATAATCAAAAACAACGAATAATATGCTTTTACAAATCGACACAACGGCTTTTACCGAGCCTATGCTCCCGGCTGAAGAGCCCGTACAGGAATCTATCAATCTGCTTACTATGGCGCAATACGGCGGCTGGATCATGGTTATCCTCGCCCTGCTGCTGGCGTGGGCAATCTACATCTTTATCGAACGACTGATCGTGCTCCACAAGGCTACGAAGGAAGACAGCTCGTTCATGGACCGCATCAAGGATTATATCCACGATGGCAAGATTGATTCTGCCCTCAACCTCTGCAAGCAGGCCGGCACGCCTTCCGCACGCATGATTGAGAAAGGTATCAGCCGTATCGGCCGCCCGATGCAAGACGTACAAGTGGCTGTCGAGAATGTTGGTAACCTGGAGGTTTCCATTCTCGAGAAAGGACTCGTAATCATGGCTACCATCGCTGCAGGCGCACCGATGTTAGGCTTCCTCGGTACTGTGCTCGGTATGGTACAGACCTTCTTCAACATGGCGCAAAACGCCAGCGGAGTAATTGAGATGTCTGCACTTAGCGAAGGTATGTACCAAGCCATGGTAACAACTATCGGAGGTCTGATCGTAGGTATCATTGCCATGTTCATGTACAACTTCCTCGTTTCGCGTATCGACCGCGTCGTACGCCAACTCGAGGGACGCACACTCGAGTTCATGGATCTGCTCAACGAACCCGCATAATCTCTAATTAGAAATCTTCAAATCAGAAATCTTCAAATCAGAAATCTTCCTATGGGTTTAAAGAGACGAAATAAAGTTGAAGCCACGTTCGCCATGTCGTCAATGACGGACTTGATCTTCCTGTTGCTGCTGTTCTTCGTAATGGCAAGCACCATGTCGTCGCCTAACGACATCAAGATCAATCTGCCGCAGGCTAAGGCGAAAACAAACACCAAGCAGGTCGTGGCGAAAGTCAGCATTGACGAATTGGGCAATTACTTTGTAGCCCTGGGCAAGGAGAAACCTATCGCCATCGATGCCGAGGACCTGGAGCCCTATCTGGCTTCGGTGCAGCAACAGGACTCAACGGCTTATATTGCCCTGCATGCCGACGAAGATATTGCGTACAAAGAGGTTGTACGCGTACTTGACATAGCCAACCAGCACAAAATGAAACTGGTTGTGGCAACAAGGAACAAAAAATAATGAACAACGAACAAAAAGCAAAAATAGAATCCGGCTTTCTGACCACGCTTACCATGGCGATGATTCTTCTGTTGCTGTGGTACGTATCGATTGATGCGCCGCGTGAGACGGAAGAGGACGGTGTGGAAATAGCGTTCGGCGACAGCGAGAACGGCGGCGGTGCAGAACCCGAAGCCGTGCCTATGCCCGCCGAGCCGGTCACACAGGCTCCGCCGCCCACTCCGCAGGCACCCTCCGAGAACGACCTCGTAGTCCAGGACGACGAGGAGTCGCTGGCTCTTGCCAAACAACGTGAGGAGGAGCGCAAGCGCCGTGCCGAACAACAGGAACTCATCCGCAAGCAACGCGAGGAGCAAGCACGGCTGGAAGCCGAACGACGCGCTGAAGAGCAACGCCTCGCCGAGGAACGTGCACGGCAGGCTGCTATCGAACAGGAGAAACGTGACAAAGCCAATGCACTTGCAGGCCTGTTCGGCAACAACCAGCAGGGCGCACAAGGCAGCGGAACAACACAGGGCGCGTCGCAGCAAGGCTCGCAGAACCCTGTCGGACACGGCTCGGTTGGCGGTAACAGTTGGAGTCTCGCCGGACGAAATATCAAAACGCTGCCCAAACCGTCCACACAGTTCAACCAGGCAGGAAAAGTGGTTGTAACGATCCAGGTGAACAGCGAAGGAAAGGTTATTTCCGCCACAATCGGTGAAGGCACAACCGTCAGCGACTACCAGACCAAACAAGTGGCTCTGGAAGCGGCACGAAAAGCCGAGTTCTCACCGTCTGACAACAAGATTCAAGTAGGAACAATTACATATACTTTCAAATTGAACTAAGTATGAACTATCTCTTTCTTGACAACGGCTTCGAGGAGATCGAGGCACTGACCACAGTTGATCTGTTGCGCCGTGCTGGCGTAGAACTGACCACAGTTGCCATACGCGGCGAGATTCAGGTGACAGGCGCACATCAAATAATCGTGCACGCCGACCGTCTGTTTGACGATTGCGACTTCGCGGATGCCGAAATGCTTATCCTCCCCGGCGGAGCAGCTCATCTGGAGAACCATGAAGCGCTATGCAACCTGCTCAAAAAGCACAACGCGGACGACAAACTCATCGCAGCCATCTGCTACGCACCTTCCGTACTCGGACGTTTGGGTATTCTTGAAGGCAAGCAGGCCACCTGCTACCCGGGATTCGAATCCTACCTCGGCGAGAGTTATATCGGCGGATTGGTTGTAGAGAGCAAGAACGTTATTACAGCCAAAGGACCGGGACTGAGCAGCGACTTCGCGTTCTGCATCATTGAGAAACTCAAAGGCTCGGAGGTTGCAGACGCAGTGTACGATGCAGCACAATACTGATCAACCGATACAAAACAAAAATAACAACAAATAACAACAACAATGAAAAAAATCTTTACTATTGCAGCATTGTTCCTGCTGAGCGCAGGGATGTTTGCTCAAGACGTTAACAAAGCTACCGTTGAAGGTCAGGCTGCTGCCGCACAGAACGCAGCAGGCGATCTCAAAGCTATTGACACCGGCGAGAAAGCCTGGAAGTTCGATGGCGTAGTTGGTCTGAATGCAGCTGCCACTGGTCTCGTGAACTGGGCTGCCGGCGGTAATAACAACGTCAACGGCGTAGCTTACGCCAAGTTGCACCTACTCTACCACAAGGATGCTATCGCGTGGGAGACGAACTTCGACACCGATTTCGGACTCTCATACATCGAACAACCCGAAGACCCCTTCCAGAAGTCAAGCGATAATATCAAACTCGCTACCAAGTTCGGTTGGGAGTTCAAGGAGAGCTGGTACCTCACCGCTCTCGGAAGTTTCCAGAGCCAATACGCTTTAGGTCGCAGTTACGAGGCCGGGTACAATCCCGCCATATCCAAGTGGCTCGCTCCTTCGTACACCGATATCTCGGTCGGTATCGACTGGAAGAAGAGTGTCAACGGCGCTGACTTCTCGGTTTATCTGTCACCTATCGCCGGACGAATCTCTACCGCTTGGGTTAGCAATGCTATGAACACCAAGATCAACAACGAGTATGCTGCCGAATTTGGCGCTCTCGGTGCTTACGACTTCCGCAATGACCTGCAGCAGCGTTATGGCACCTACACCTACGACAAGACTTCAGGCGACAAGATCTACCGCGACTTCCGCGCTGAGCTGGGTCTGTCACTTAAGGGCGCTATCGCTTACAAGTACGAGAACCTCACTCTGAGCACTACGCTCGGCTTGTTCACACCATACCAGGGCAAAGGTTTCGACCTCAAGGCACTCTACGATGCAGCCAACGGTGCAGGCGCATGGGACGCACAGGCTGATGCCGACAAGTATTTCCAGTACTCCAACAACAACCGCCAGTTCGGTCACTTCGATGTCGATTGGGACGTCGCTGTCAGCTATCAGTTCCTCAAGGTGCTCAATGTCACCCTGTCCACCAGCATGAAGTATTACCCCGGTGTACTCATTGCTAACAAGAACGGCGACCTCAAAGAGCGCGTACAGTTCAAGTCCGTACTCGGTCTGGGTATTGGTTACAGTTTCTAAAGCCGGAAGACTCAACTATTCATTCGTGGAATATTTGCAGCAGATAGAGCAGAACGTATCACGTCTCGTCAGTGCCTACGAGCAGGCGAGACGTGATAACGACGCTCTCCAAAAGCAAGTCAGGCAACAATCGGAGGAACTCTTTGCCTTGCGAACACAACTCAAGCAGACACAGGACGAACTCAGAAACCTGCAAATAGCACACGCACTGACTGTTGACTCACCGCAACGCGTTAAAGCTAAAAATCATATCAGGTCTATTATCACCGACATCGACCGGACAATTGAAGTATTGAAACATTAGCACACATGCGACCATCTTTGGGCGCATCACAAACAATCCACCATGGCTGAGCAGACACAGGGCACACTGAAGATTACCTTGCAGATTGGTGACCACACCATGCAGTTTCCCGTCGCGTGGAACGAAGAGAAGTTCTACCGCGACGCCGCGGCTCACCTCAACCAAAGGTTTCAATACTATAGTTCGCACATGAAAAACAAGTCTGCAGAGCAGATTTGGGTATATGTAGCCTTGGAGGCAGCCATCAATCTGCAACGTGAAAACGCAAGATACGACTTCGAACCGGTTATGGAACGTATCAATGCTATCAACAAAATAATCACTGAAGCGTTGGATAACAACGCCGATAAAGAATAATAAACAACTATGAACCCAACAATGATTATACTCATTGCTACAGCAGCTTTCATTCTTGGAGCTACTCTCTGTTTTTTCGTATGCCGTTTTGCACGTAACGGACTTTTCAAAAAAGCCTTGGCTGAAGCAGAGATTATCAAGAAGAACAAAATTGTAGAAGCTAAAGAGAAATTTATTGCTCTCAAAACAGAGCACGAGAATATGGTTCGTCAGCAAGAGCAGAAACGCCAACAGGCTGACCAACGACTCCAACAGCGCGAACAGCAACTCAACCAACGTCAGGGCGAGTTGCAACGCCAGCAAAACGAGCTCAAGAACCGCACACAACAAATTGAAAAACAACAGCAAGTTATCGATTATAAGACCTCCGAGGCAGAGAAACTCCACCAGCAGGCACAACAGCAACTGGAGGCTTTGTCCGGACTGTCTGCTGCTGAGGCAAAGAAGCAACTCGTGGACAGCCTGAAGGACGAAGCACGCACCGAAGCACTCTCGTTCATCAACGAGACCATGGACGAAGCACGACTCAACGCCAACATGGAGGCTAAGAAGGTAATCATCAAAACCATCCAGCGCGTTGCCTCCGAGGCTACAGTCGAGAACGCCGTGAGCATCTTCCGCATCGAGAATGATGAGGTCAAAGGTCGTATCATCGGTCGCGAGGGACGTAACATCCGCGCTCTGGAGGCTGCTACCGGCGTAGAAATCGTTGTGGACGATACGCCCGAGTGTATCACACTCAGCGCTTTCGACCCCGTACGCCGGGAGATAGCACGACTCAGTCTGCACCAGCTCGTGCAGGACGGACGTATTCACCCCGCACGTATCGAGGAAGTTGTAGCCAAGGTTACCGAGCAGATCGAGGAAGAGATCATCGAGATCGGCAAACGCACAACCATCGACCTGGGTATTCACGGACTGCACCCCGAACTCATTCGTCTCGTAGGAAAGATGAAGTACCGCTCGTCGTATGGTCAGAACCTGCTGCAACACTCACGCGAGACGGCAAACCTCTGCGCTACCATGGCTTCCGAACTCGGACTGAACCCCAAGACGGCACGTCGCGCAGGTCTGCTGCACGATATAGGCAAAGTGGCTGACGAGGATTACGAACTGCCGCATGCCGAGGTGGGTATGAAACTCTGCGAGAAGTATGGCGAGAAACCTGAGATCTGCAACGCCGTAGGCGCTCACCACGACGAGATTGAGATGGAAACGCTCATCGCTCCTATCGTGCAGGCGTGCGATGCCATATCCGGTGCACGCCCGGGCGCACGACGCGAGATTGTAGAGACGTACATCAAACGTCTTAACGACCTCGAGAACATTGCTATGGCGCACGAGGGCGTGATCAAGACCTACGCACTCCAGGCAGGACGCGAACTGCGCGTTATCGTTGGAGCCGACAAGATCAGCGACAAGGATACCGAACTCCTCTCGTACGACATCGCAAAAAAGATTCAGGACGAAATGACCTACCCGGGACAAATCAAGATCACCGTCATTCGCGAGACGCGAGCTATATCATTTGCCAAGTAGAATAAGACGCGACAGCCGAACGCTGAATGCTGAATGCTGACTGCTGATCGCTCAAACAATACAACAACAGACCCTATATGGAAAACGAAAAACAATCTATCGTAGAACAACTGCGCACCTTGCTTAGCGAAGGTGACGTTACTGCTATCAAGGAGCAGGTTGCCGAACTCAAGAACCACTTCTACCGCATCGTGCACCAGGAACAGGAAAACCTGCGCAAAGCTGCCGAAGACGCGGGCGAGGCGTATGAGGCGGTTGCCGACGAAACGGAGCAAGCCTTCCGCCAACTGCTCAACGACTACAAGGCACGGCGTGATCAACTCCTACAAAAGCAAAACGCTGAACTCGAGCAGAACCTGCTGCGCAAGGAGAATATCATTGCGCAGATGAAGAATCTTGCCAACCCCGAGACCGCCGATGTCATGGGCGACCTGCAGAAGATGCGCGACCTGCAAGCCGAGTGGAAAACCATCGGACCGGTGCCCGCACCCAAAGTACAGGAGTTGTGGCGCGAGTACAACCGCTATCAGGAGCAGTTCTACGATCTCGTAAAAATCAATATCGAACTGCGCGACCTGGACTTCAAGCGCAACCTGGAGGCTAAAACCGCTCTGTGCGAACGTGCCGAGGCACTTGACGCCAACACCAATATCGTAGAGGCGAACCGCATACTGCAGCAACTGCACAACGAGTGGGCAGAGATCGGTCCCGTGGCTCGCGACCAGCGCGAGGCTCTATGGGAGCGATTCAAAGCCGCTTCGGCTGTCGTTAACAAGAAGCATCAGGCATACTTCGATGCTATCCATCAGCGCGAGGAGGAGAACCTGAAGAACAAACAAGCGCTTATCGAGCAACTCAAGAGCATCGACCTCGCCAAACTCAAGTCCAACAAGGCGTGGGACGAAGCAGGCGAACGCATTCAGGCTATTCAACAGCAGTGGCGAACCATCGGCTATGCACCCAAGAAGTTCAACCAGGCTGTGTACGACGAGTACCGCGCTCTGTGCGAACAGTTCTACAAAGCCAAAGCTGCGTACTACAAGACCACACGAGACATGTTCTCCGAGAACCTGAAACTCAAGCGCGAACTGCTCGCCAAGGCGGAGGAACTCAAGTCCAGCCAGGAGTGGCAGGAAACGACACAGGCGTTCATCGAACTGCAAGAGCAGTGGAAGAAGATCGGACCCGTGGCACGCAAGTATTCCGACGATATCTGGAAGCAGTTCACCGCTGCCTGCGACTCATTCTTCGAGGCAAAACGCGAAGCCGGCAAACAAGAGCGTGAAGCATTCCGCCAGCGCAGAGAGAAGGCAAGCGAGAAGTGGCACAAGAACCTCGACAACCTCACCGACCGCAACCGGCTCATTCGTATGTACGAATCGCTGCAAGCAGAGATCCGCACCGCGGAGAACAATATCATGTTCTTCACATCCAAGAGCGGCAACGCACTGGTCAACAGCCTGCAGAAGAAGATCGACGACCTGAAGAAGCAAGCCGAAGATATCGAGAACAAAATCAACGAATTGGATCATGAGTAAGATCATCAGTTATCACAACGTATCCATCAACCAGTCGGAGCAGATCGTGCTGCACGATGTCAATCTGGAGATTGGCGAGGGCGAGTTTGTGTACCTGCTCGGACGCGTCGGCTCAGGCAAATCATCGCTGATGAAAACGATGTACGGCGAACTGCCTATCGCTTCCGGCGAGGCACAGATCCTCGACTACGATATTGCCCGACTCAAACGCAAACAGGTGCCCTATCTGAGACGTAAACTGGGCGTTGTGTTCCAGGATTTCCAGTTGCTCACCGACCGTAACGTCGAGGAGAACCTGCTCTTCGTGCTCCGTGCAACAGGCTGGCGCGACAAGAACGCTATGAAGTCGCACGTCATGGATGTGCTCGACCAGGTGGGAATGGCTAACAAGGCATACAAAATGCCCTACCAACTCTCCGGAGGCGAGCAGCAACGTGTCGTTATTGCACGAGCACTGCTGAATATGCCATCGCTTATACTCGCCGACGAGCCTACAGGTAATCTCGACCACGAGACCGGCAAGGAGATCATGGATCTGCTCTATAGTATATCCAAGGCGGGAATAACAATTATCATGTCAACGCACAATATCATCTGGCCCGAGCAGTACCCCGGACGCAAACTCTACTTCGCAGCCGGAAAGATTAGTGAAGAATAATTGACTGTTTTTGAGCGGATATTTGCAAATGTTACAAATATTTTGTACCTTTGCACGCTTTTTCGGCATAACACATGTATCGACCATATATGGGCGATCATACAAAAACAATAACGAACTATATTAAAATGTAGTCAAAAAATGTTAGATTTTAATGTTTACCTGCCAAGTGTCTCGTCGGGAGTGTTCCGACACTCCCTTGCCGACAGAGCTCCCAGCGGGAAAACAAATAAAATATATTTATGGTAATGCTGATACATACCCATCAACGTAGGGACGATTGTTAGCGACGACAGCGAAAGCTTGACG
>ONHW01000009.1 GCA_900317745.1 uncultured Bacteroidales bacterium
AACATCGGTCAGTTCGTTTACTTCTTCGAGCGTGCCTGCGGTATATCCGGTTACATCCTCGGTGTCAATCCGTTCAACCAGCCTGGCGTGGAGGCGTACAAGAAGAACATGTTCGCCCTGCTCGACAAACCCGGCTACGAAGAAGAGTCGAAAGCTATCAAGGCTCGACTGAAATAAGCACTCCCTTATCATGCACAGAAATACAAAAAAGTGGCTTCTGTTCACTTTTTTGTATTTTTGCAATTGTCACTCTGCGAACATGAAAAAGACCTTACTATCTATTCTTTCCTTCATTCTCCTGCTCGCATGCAGTTGCGCGAACAGCAACTCCAAAATAGCCGACAGCAGCATGCCTCTGCTACATGTCAGTGGCGAGTATGTGCTCACCGAAGCCGGCGACACGTTCTATATCCAAGGTGTCAACCTCGGCAACTGGCTTAACCCCGAGGGCTATATGTTCCTTATGCCCGACCGCGAGTGCAACTCGCCGCGGCTGCTCAACGACATGTTCTCGCAGATGGTCGGACCTGACGAAACGGCTGCGTTCTGGCAGGAGTTCAAGAACCGTTATATCACCGAAGCCGATATACGTTTCATTGCTTCAACAGGTGCCAACACGATTCGCCTGCCGTTTCATTACGCCTTGCTTACTGACAACGATTATCTTGGCTGCACCACACGTGAGGGTTTTTCACGCCTCGATTCGGCTGTTGCATGGTGCCAACGCTACGGCTTGTATGTCGTGCTGGATATGCACGATTGCCCGGGCGGTCAAACGGGTGACAATATCGACGACAGTTACGGCTATCCGTTCTTGTTCCTCAGTGAAAAAGCGCAGGCACAATTCTGCTCAATCTGGCGGGAGATCGCTGAGCACTACGAGAGTTGCAACGCTATCCTCGGCTACGAAATGATGAACGAACCGATCGCCACCTATTTTACCGACGACCTGGATTCGCTCAACAGCCTGCTCGAACCCTTGTATGTGCGTTGTATCGACAGCATACGCGCCGTTGACAAACGGCATATTATCCTCCCGGGCGGCGCGCAATGGAACGGCACGTTCACGGTCTTCCACGGCTTGATGCAGGACTCCAATCTCCTCTACGCCTGCCATCGCTACGGACATCCGGCGGACGAAAGCGGCATTCGCGATTTCATACATTTCCGCGACTCGCTGCATATTGCCATGTGTATGACCGAAACGGGTCACCGACCACACGAATGGCTGCACGAGGAAGTAGCAACACTTCGTCGTAACAATATCGGACTGCTCTGGTGGCCATACAAGAAACTCGGCGGTAGCTGCTGGATGCATGCAGGTGTGCCCGACGGATGGGAACTTGTGCAGCAGTTTGCTGTCTCCGACCGGCACACTTTTGCCGCTATTCGCGAGCACCGACCGAACATCAACGACGCGCGACACGCGATGGATGCCTACCTCGACAGTATTCAGTTTGAATGCTGCCATCCGGACACTGCCTACATCAATGCTTTCAACTGATTTTAACCCACTCCACAAGGATATGAAACGTAACTATTCCAAATCGACCAGCATTTTGCTGATCACCGCTATCTACCTGCTTGCCGGCATTGCGGCATGGCTGTTGTTTGTCAAGTTAACCGATATCGGCACAGGCGCTTTGTGGGCCCTGTTTGCGGCTGATGTGCTCGCCACTATCGTGGTCTGGGCATTCGGACTGTTGTACGAGAATGTGTCCGTTTACGACCCGTACTGGAGTGTCTTTCCGCCTGTCGTCTTTCTGTTGTGGGCAATCTATACAGGCAACTGGTCATTGCCGGTTATCTTGTTGCTTATCGCTTCTTGGTACTGGGGCTGGCGACTCACGCGCAACTGGGTGATCACCTTCAAGGGCATTGCACACGAGGATTGGCGTTACACCAAGTACCGCAGCCTGCACCCTGCCCTGTTCCATCTGATTAACTTTTTCGGCTTGAACATGGTGCCCACGCTTGTGGTCTTTGCCGCCATGCTCCCCGGCTTGCAACTCTACCAACCGTCTCTCAGCGCCAGCGGTCTGTCTTCTATCAGCGCCAGCGGTCTGTCAGCCGAAGGCGGTCTCTCATCTGTCAGCGCCAGCGGTCTGTCAGCCGAAGGCGGTCTCTCCTCTCTCAGCGTAGCGGTCTTACTCCTCGGCTGCCTTATCTGCCTCGCCTCCGCCACCATACAACTGATTGCCGACAAGCAGAGCCACGATTTCCGCGCAGCGAACCCGGGACAGGTCTGCAATGTAGGACTCTGGAAACGCGGACGACATCCTAACTACTTCGGAGAGATTCAGTTCTGGTGGGGAATATGGATCATGTACGCCGCTGTCAACGGCTTCGATTGGTTCATTCTGGGACCGATTGCCATGACCGCTTTGTTCCTTGGTATCAGTATCCCGTTGATGGAGAAACGACAACTGGCGAACAAACCCGCGTATGCCGACTACCGCAAGCAAACGAGATTACTGATTTAGATTGTTTGGCACCGGGCAAATCGGCTATCGGAATAAATACGTGTACGTATCGGGAGTGATCCACGACCATCACGCGACCATCTTCCTATGATAAGCCAACAAACTCCCGTGCCTGTCTTGTTAACCAAAAACGTTCCGTTCGATCGAGGGTTTATCGAGGGTTTATCGAACCTTTATCGATCCTTTATCGATACCTGTTCACTGATTGAACATCACTACACGTAATCCGTGCAATTTTGTCCGTTTTCCGCGCACAAATAAAATAAATAAACAAAAAAATAAAATGCTGCCTAATATAAATAAAAAAAGGCAGCGGCTGGCTTTTTTATTTTTTATAAGTTTTTTTTACCCACCACCACCTTCTATTTGGAGTTTAGAGAACAGGACAATAGGCCAATAGGACAATTATAGCTCTTACTTCTCGTCCTAATCTCCTAAAAACAATGCCATATTCAAAGGTCTTTGTCAACTGCGCTGCGCGTCAGCGCAGCGTTAGCATCCTGTTCGTTACTTTCCATTCTAAGTATGCTTAGTGTTCTGCATTCCGGCTTCCAAGCGCGAAACGTTATGCAGTCGTTTAGTGCGCGGCAATGTCCCGCCGCGTTTGGTTTTCAGTTTCAGGTTGTTGCAACTCCCAACCCGTACCCAAAGTGCAGCACTTTATACAAGGTTGACTGAATCTGGAGAAATTTTCAAGAATTTAGCCTAAAAGGCACAATTATTGCACAAATAATTTGCAAAAATCAAAAATATTTTTTATCTTTGCTTTAATTTTTAAAAATTATATCACTTCCGAGAATAATTAGAAAATGATAAGGATTGTACACATAATACTGATTTGTATGCTGTTTGCACTGCCTAATGCAGCACAAACTGAAGAATTATGCATTGATGGAACATTGTTGTTTCGAGAAGACTTTGGCGGAAATGATGTATATGATCCGGTAATAGGAGGAACTCCTGTATCTGGAATAGGCAGTAAATACAAACAAGATACACTTTCCGGAGGACGTTTAGGTATGTGGCACTATATTATTGCTAAACAAGGATGTTATGATTCCCAATTAAGTTGGCATATTATGGACGACCACACCTATCCTGACGATATAACGCGTGGATATTTCTTTGAAACGAATGGTAAAAGTGGACTACATAATACGATTTTATATCAGAAAGAACTTGCCGGAGTGTGTGAAGGTATGGAATTGTCGTTCTCTACTTATATCGCGAATATAGAAACTGCAAAAAGGTTTAAACAAGTGCCGTTTTACTCTTATTCTTATCCGAGGTTGTCGTTTGTCGTGACTGATGCACGTACGGGGACGCAGTTAGCACGTTATAGCACAGATACAATTAGTCACGACTGGAGTCTGTTTAACACGCCCGATTCCTGGAAATACTCTGCACAATGGTATTTGGAAGGACTTAAGTTTACCATACCGAATGGAACCGATAAAGTAATGCTGTCAATTATAGATAGCCCAACCTTTGGGCAATCAGAAGGTAATGATTTTGCTATAGATGATATAGAAATACATCTATGCACTAAAGCAGAATACCAACTATACGACACCACTGTCTGCGACACATTATTGCCTTATACATGGCAGGGCTTAAAATGGGATAAGGCGGGAACAAAAGGCTTCTTGATTAAAGATATTTCACAAGAAGATAGTGTGTATATTGTCTATTCATTAAACACCTCTAATTGTCCGTTTCCACCCATTACAATTACACAAGACACTACTATTTGCGATTCTATCAGCCACATTGAATGGCATGAAAAAATATTCGATGTCGCTGACATCATACGCGACACGAGTTTCAGTGCGTATGGGTTTGATAGCATTTACTATGTTTTATATGTAGCAACGGAACACTGCTGTCCCTCCGTATACAAACTGCATCATTTTAGCGTAAGTGATGATCAAAAAGTGCTCTTTGCACCGGGAAATTTACAATATAATGCAACAGAGGGTACGCATCTTTGCGCGGATGGAACGATACAAAAAGGTACTTGGCGTTTTGCGGAACATCAATGGGATTATGTGGGCGAAGACAACGTGAATGTATCTGCTTCATATAGTGGATGGATTGATCTGTTCTGCTGGGGGACTAGTGGGTGGAATAGTGGGGCTATTGCATATCAGCCATGGGCCACCAATATTTATTCAAGCGATTATATAGAGACTACTCCACACGATATGACCGGAGAATATCGCTTTAAAGACTGGGCTGTTTATAACGCGATAGGTAATGATCTACCGGAAAAGTGGCGTACTCTAACAAAAGACGAATTGTACTTTTTGTTATATCACCGCACAAATGCCGACAATTTATACGGAATGGCTGCTATTAACGGAATAAATGGGTTAATACTGCTTCCTGACAATTACTCTTTTTCAGCAATGCTACCTGAATTTAAAGCAGAAAAAGACTTAAACAAGGGAAAAAATATTTACACAATAGAAGAATGGCAACGGCTGGAAAAAGCGGGAGCTGTATTCTTGCCATGTGCAGGTGTAAGATTTTCTTATCCTTTATTGTATGAAAATTACGGAGTTGGTAACTATTGGAGTTCAACGCAAGAATTCCAGCAAAACGGAGGTGCCAGTGGTATATTATTTTCTGTTTATAGCGTGCAAATTAATGGAGGAGGCCATTTAAATGAAGCTTTACCCGTTCGTCCGGTATGGGATGTTCCCAAGAACTATATTCCTACCGAAATAATAGATACTATCGTTTGTGACACATTATTACCTATTATATGGCATGGACATGTGTGGCAAAATGCAGGTGTTGTCAATGATACCTTACAATCTATTTGCGGAACAGATAGTCTTTGTTTGCAATTATCTCTTAAAACACAAATCTGTTGTCAGAGTAGTGTTTTATTAACATACGACACGACCGTGTGCGACACACTATTGCCCTATACTTGGCGAGGAATGGTGTTTAATAAAGCAGGTGAGAAAAGATGGATAGAAAAGAATACGCGCGACTGCGATAGTATAGAGCATGTTTATACATTGGACACGATTCATTGCGAGCGACTTTATCCTATCATTGTGAATAAATATAACTGGATGTTATTGTTAGATAATGTGACGCTCAGAGAGTTATTCCCGAATCAGGTTGCAACTGGGTATCAGTGGTATAAGAACGAAGCACCAATACCTGGAGCGACCGATGACGACTATTCGGAACAGAATAAGTTGGATGGCGTATTCCAATTGCGCGTGACATTATCAGAAGAACAGACGATTTGGTCTAATATATTGACGATCAATGAGGATGATGTGGTTCCGGAAGTGCGTAAGCGGATTTACGACACGTATGGAAATTCTGTGCCGGAAGAGCGAATGATGCATGGGATTTATCTAATTCGATATGAACAAGGACCAAAAAGTTGGACTGAAAAAAAACTGATTCCATGAGGCATACATTGGTTGTCATTTTATTTTGGGGCAGCAACCTTCACTCATTATGCTAACAGATATGCATGGTGGGTTTCCATTGTCGAGGGTGTTATCGTCCATCTTAGTAAGTGAGCGACAAGGTAGAGCGCTCGTTCGTTCGTTTGCGCCATTTGACATAGGAGTGAAGGTGGCATATACGATTGCACCATATTCAAAACCTCGTAAGAGAGATTATCAATGTCGATGCAGTTTGTGAAACTAAAATTCAAAAAAAAACACATACTTACAACTTTTTTCCAGTTTATGCAACTTTTCAATGGAGAACACAGGCATTTCCATTTTCATATTTCTAAAAATGAAAAGTAATCAAAACAATCAGCGCACCTCAATGAGATGCGCTGATCTGTTGTATCAGCCAAGTTTGGCTGATTTACTTATCGTCTTCAACAGCAGCCTGTGCAGCAGCCAAACGGGCGATAGGTACGCGGAACGGTGAGCAGGAAGCGTAGTTCATGCCTACACGTGCGCAGAACTTAACGGAGCTCGGTTCGCCACCGTGCTCGCCGCAGATACCTGTGCGCAATGCCGGACGAACGGCACGACCTTTCTCTACTGCCATCTTGATGAGCTGGCCTACACCGTGCTGGTCAAGAACCTGGAACGGGTCAACCTTCAAGATCTTCTTCTCCAGATAAGCCGGCAAGAACGAAGCAATATCGTCACGGCTGTAACCGAAGGTCATTTGCGTCAGGTCGTTCGTTCCGAATGAGAAGTACTGAGCCTCAGTAGCAATACGGTCAGCGGTCAGAGCGGCACGCGGAATCTCGATCATCGTACCAATCTCGAACTCAACCTCAATGCCATACTCGGCAAATACTTCCTTGGCAACCTTTTGGATAATCTCTTTCTGCTGCTTGAACTCGTACAAAATACCAATCAGCGGAACCATGATCTCAGGCATAGGATCGTGACCTTCCTTCTTCAGCTCGCAAGCGGCGCTCAGGATAGCGCGGGTCTGCATAGCCGTGATCTCCGGGAACGTGATACCCAGACGGCAACCGCGGTGACCGAGCATCGGGTTGTTCTCGGCGAGCGATTCTACACGGCGCTGGATCTCCTCAACCGATACGCCCATCTCCTTAGCCATCGTTTGCTGACCTGCCAGATCATGGGGTACGAACTCATGCAACGGCGGGTCGAGCAGACGGATATTTACAGGCAGTCCGTCCATTGCCAACAGGATACCCTTGAAGTCAGCCTTCTGGTACGGCAGCAGTTTAGCCAGTGCTTTCTCACGACCTTCGCTGTCCTTAGCCAGAATCATTTCACGCATAGCTACGATCTTCTTGTCGTCAAAGAACATGTGCTCGGTACGTGTCAGACCGATACCCTTGGCTCCAAAGGCACGTGCCACTTGTGCATCGTGAGGAGTATCAGCATTCGTACGAACCTGCAGATGGGTATATTTGTCGCACAGATCCATCAGTGCCTTGAAGTCACCGCTCAGCTCGGCAGCCTTGGTAGGAATCTCACCGGCATAAACCTGACCGGTCGAGCCGTTCAGCGAGATATAGTCACCCTCCTTATAAGTAACGCCCTCGATGGTAACGGTCTTAGCCTTGTAGTCAACCTGGATAGCACCTGCACCCGATACGCAGCACTTACCCATACCGCGAGCCACAACGGCTGCGTGTGAGGTCATACCGCCACGTGCGGTCAGAATACCTTCGGCAGCCGACATACCTGCCAGATCCTCCGGTGAAGTCTCGATACGAACCATAATCACCTTGTGACCGTCCTTGTGCCACTCCTGAGCGTCATCTGCGTGGAAAACAATCTGACCGCAGGCAGCACCCGGCGATGCAGGCAGACCCTGGGTAATAACTTTGGCTTTCTTCAGCGCATCCTTGTCAAATACAGGGTGCAGCAGCTCGTCCAACTTCTGCGGCTCGCAACGCAAGATAGCCTCTTTCTCGCTGATCACGCCTTCGCGAACAAGATCCATTGCGATCTTCACCATAGCCGTACCGGTACGTTTGCCGTTACGGGTCTGCAGGAACCAGAGCTTACCCTCTTGTACGGTGAACTCCATATCCTGCATGTCGCGGTAGTGATCCTCCAGTTTCTGCTGAATAGTGTTCAGTTCTGCGTAGAGCTCCGGCATAGCCTCCTCCATCGAAGGATACTTGCTTGCACGCTCCTCCTCGCTTATACCCTGCAACTTAGCCCAACGGCGGCTGCCCTCAAGGGTGATCTGCTGCGGAGTACGGATTCCTGCTACAACGTCCTCGCCCTGGGCATTAACCAGGTACTCACCGTTGAACAGGTTCTCACCGGTAGCGGCGTCACGGCTGAAGCATACGCCCGTAGCCGAAGTCTCGCCCATGTTACCGAACACCATTGCCATAACCGAAACGGCTGTACCCCACTCGTCAGGTATTCCTTCCATCTTACGGTACAGGATAGCACGCTCGTTCATCCAGCTGCGGAATACAGCGCAGATAGCGCCCCACAATTGCTCAATCGGGTCGTTGGGGAAATCCTTGCCGGTTTGCTCTTTGATAGCTGTTTTGAAACGGGCTACCAGGAGCTTCAGCTCATCAACGTTCAGGTCTTTGTCCAGTTTGATGTGACGGATCTCCTTCACCTCGTCGATGATCTTCTCGAACGGGTCAATGTCGGTTTTGTTCACCGGCTTCATGCCCAATACTACATCACCGTACATCTGTACGAAACGGCGATACGAGTCATAAACGAAATGCGGGTTGTTGGTCTTCTGGCACATTCCCTCAGCCACGGTGTCATTCAATCCGAGGTTCAGGATCGTATCCATCATACCGGGCATAGATGCACGTGCGCCCGAGCGAACAGATACTAACAGCGGGTTCTTCGGATCACCGAACTTGCAGTTCATCAATGTCTCAATGTGCTTAACGGCTGCCAGAACATCATCGTTCAGAAGTTCCATGATCTTCTCCTGACCTACCTGATAATACTCGTTGCATACGTCAGTCGTAATGGTGAATCCCGGAGGTACAGGTACACCTACCAGGTTCATCTCGGCGCAGTTGGCACCTTTACCACCCAGTTGCTCGCGCATCTGGGCATTACCTTCGGCCTTACCGTTACCAAAGGTGTAAACGCGTTTTTTGTTGTCCATTGTGTTTTTTTATGTTATTTTGTTGTTTTAAATTGTTTCGAATTGATAAGTAATCCGACTGAGAAAAACAGCGGGTAATCACAATTTGCCTTCGAACAAACCACGATAAAACCCCGATAAAGTCGGACAATTGTTGCATTACCACAAAATTCCGCTACAAAGTTACTGAAAATTTTTGGAATTTCCAAATAATTTGCAAAGAAAAATGACACTTTTTGCAAAGTTGCAGCAAAAAGCACATATTATGACCTAAAAATGATAATAAATTTGCAAAAGTAATTTTTTTTTCGTATATTTGCAGGTTGATTTGCGGACGCGCGGTTTCAGACCTCTGTTTTCCGCCTTTCTAACGGATGTAAAAGCACAATTATGAAGCGACAACTCTTTGCAATTCTATGCAGTACAATGCTGCTCTTGCCTGCCAACCTTTGGGCGTGGGGGCAAGAGGGACACAGGATTATTGCTCAGGTAGCCTATCACTACCTCTCATGCGGCGCGCGCAATAAGGTAGATAAGGTGCTCGGCAAGCATGGCATGGTATATACCGCCAACTGGCCCGACGAGATCAAGAGCGACACTATCTACCCTAACTCGCACGATTGGCATTTTCAGGATCTGGACGCAGGTATGAGCGATTCGGCTGTTGTCGCTGCATTGACCGATTACCCGAAAGCAGGCGGTAACCTCTTCCGCGCAACAGACAGTATTCGTGCCTTGCTGAAGAATCAGCCCGACAACCGCGACGCTTTGGTCTTCCTCGTGCATTTTGCCGGCGACCGCTACTGCCCGATGCACATGGGGCACATGGATGATCTGGGCGGCAACCGTGTGAAAATGAAGTGGTTCGGCAGCAATACCAATCTGCACTCCGTATGGGATAGCAAGATTATCCAATCGCAAGGTTACTCTTATACGGAGTACGCCGACTTCCTGATTGACAAATACGATAGCGAGCGCAAGGAGTTACTCAACAAGTCGGAAGCAGAAATGGTTCTGGAGAACTACCGCCTCACCTCCGGGATCTACGACTACCAAAAGACCTTCGACGGCAACACGTACCACTATATCTACAAGTTCCACCAGCCCATGGAGTGGCAACTATTCAAGGCTGGTGTACGCTTGGCAATGTGGCTGGAAGAGATCTACTAAACATTTGTTTGGCACAATGCGGGACTTTACCATTCATATTTACGAGCAACTGCTGCAGGCAATTCAGGACGCGGGATACACGTTCCTGACGTTCGAGCAATACTGCGAACTTCGCCGTAACAACAACCTGCCGGCACGCTACGTTATTCTCCGTCACGACGTGGACAAACGTCCGTGGTACTCATTGAGAATGGCAGAGACAGAAGCAATGTTGAGCGCCAAAGCATCGTACTATTTCCGCATCGGCAAGGAAAGCAATAATCCCGATTGCATCAAGCGCATTGCTGCCTTGGAACACGAGATCGGTTACCACTACGAGGATATGTCGCTCTGCCACGGCGATCACGCCAAAGCCTACGAGCACTTCTGCAACGCTTTGGACTATTTCCGCCAGTTCTATCCCGTACGCACCTGCTGCATGCACGGCGCACCGATGTCCAAATACGACAGCCGCGCCTTGTGGGATAAATATAGTTACAAAGACCTGCAACTCATTGGCGAGCCGTACTACGACGTGGATTTCAGTCAGGTTCTGTATCTCACCGACACCGGCCGTTGCTGGGACGGCTACCGCTACAGCCTGCGCGACAAGGTGCCCGAACAACAGCAGCGTTGGAACGATGCAGGCTGGAGTTTTCACTCCACAGGCGATATTATCCGGGCTCTGCAAGACGGCAAACTGCCTGCTGGTATCATGTTCACCACCCATCCGCAACGTTGGACCGACAAACGACTGCCGTGGCTTAGAGAACTGATTGAGCAAAACATCAAGAATATAATTAAAGGTATAGTAAGCCTCCGTCGAGGCTGATAGCAGATGAAAGCAGTACTACAGCGTATAGTTACGGATATCAACATTTGGGTTATTTCTGCCCTGCTGTGCATCCTTTGGCGCGTGGCAGCCGACAAGGCGGCTATCCTTGTGTATGTGTGGCTGTTCCTGGCTATGATGATTCTGTGGATCTTCCTCGGACTCATTACGGGTAAGTACCACCGCTCGTATAAGAAAATGTGGTTGTGGCAGGAGATGGTAGGTATGTCCGTACCGGCACTGGCTGAGTTCGCTATCATCCTGTGGCCTGCACGCAGCTTACTGGCGCTGTTCAATCTCTCCCTGACCGTAGCACTCTGGATGATTGCTATCGTGGCTACCGTCAACGCCGTTTGTATCGTTGCCAAGCATTACTGGAAGTACGCACAGAACATGGATATTCCGGCAATGGAGATAGAGAAACGCTCCAAAGCCAAGGTAATCCGCAAAGATGAACCGCGTTCCGAACAATCCATCGAAACAATCCACCAATCTGTACTGTCCATCACCACTGAGGAAGATTACCAAATGTTGGTCGGAAAAGCCCACCTCAATTCCCGCCAGACAAAGATTGTAGCCAACCGCGACCGGTTCAGTTTCCTGCAAATACCTGATTACGAATATAAGACTTTGGTTGACCTCACGCTTTTGAACGATGCCAAAGGTATCAACCGCCGCTTCTGTATAGTCAACCAAAAGTTGCCCGACAACGGCATATATGTTTGCTGCTATCGCCCGCAGGAGTATATGAAACAGAAGATTCTGAACAAATATTTCTTCCCGCTGAACTGGGTGATTTATTTCTTCTACTTCTGGCATAAACGCGTTGTTCCGCGTCTGACATTGTCGTCGCGTCTGTACTACGACCTCACCAAAGGTCGGAAACGTATGCTCTCCAAGACCGAAGTCTTCGGACGCCTGTATTACTGCGGCTTTGAGGTGGACGAGGTCGTACCTATGGGACATATCGAGTACGTCTTTGCCCATCGTAAGATGCAACCCTACCCGCAGGAACAAATCAAACTCTACGGCCCGCTCATCAAACTGCCGCGAATATGCAAGGACGGTGAGATCCGTTTCTTCTACAAGTTCCGAACCATGCACCCGTATGCCGAATATATCCAGGATGTAGTCTTCGACGAGCAAGGCGGTATGGATATAGCCGATAAGGCGAACGGCGATTGGCGTATATCTTCGTGGGGACGCGTAATGCGCAAGTATTGGCTCGATGAACTGCCCATGCTGATCAACTGGTTCAAGGGTGATGTCAAACTGGTCGGCGTTCGTCCGTTGTCCAGAGCAATGTTCAACAAGTACCCCAAAGACCTGCAGCAGAAACGTATTCTGGCACGACCGGGACTTATTCCGCCGTTCTACATCGATCACCCGAAGACCTTCGACGAACTCTTTGCCAGCGAGAACAAGTATCTCGACGCTTACCTCAAGCATCCGATTGCTACGGATACAAGATACTTCTTCCGGACAGTTTACTCTATCCTGTTCAAACGCATGCACAGCGCATAAATGACAAAATGGTAAATGACAAAATAGTAAATAGCTTTGCTTTGGTTACGGGCTCAAGCAGCGGTATAGGACTTGAGTTCGCACGCCAGTTGGCACAACGCGGTTATCCGCTTATCCTTGTCAGCAACGAGGATAAGATCAACGATTGTGCCCGGCAACTCAGCGAGCAGTACAACATTGTTACCCATGCGCTTGTTCGCGACCTCGGCACACAGGATGCACCGCGCGAACTCTACGACTACTGCCATGAGCAAGATTGGACGGTAGAAGTCCTCGTTAACAATGCCGGCGTGTATCACGACCGGGACATCCTTGACGACAGCGAGGCGTTCACATCACTCATTCTCAACTTGCACATGTACACACCGGCTATGCTCTGCTACCTGTTCGGGCAAGACATGCGCGAGCGCAGGCGCGGGTATATCCTTAATGTCTGCTCCGTTACCAGCCACATTGCCGCACAACGTCTGGGCACCTACGGCAGCACCAAAGCGTTCCTCGCAAGTTTCACACGCGCGCTGCATATCGAACTCAAGCCGTTCGGAGTGTACGTCACCAACGTCAGCCCGGGTGCTGTGGATACAGGACTATTCAGTATCCCGAAGTGGGTAACCAAAGCCGGCAAATGCCTCGGCATAATTGTCAGCCCGCAAACGCTCGCACGACGCGGATTACGCGCACTTTTCCACGGACGCAGCAAGGCTACTATACCCTGCGTGTTCTGGAAAATCCTCTGCGCCATTATTCTGCTCATCCCTACTTGCCTGCTCCGCCTTATCCGTCGCCTCGGCTGGTTCTGACGCAACAAGCAAACAACCTATCAGCAACTAACAAACAATCTATCATACGTAAAATATAAATACAACATACATGGACTCAAAGTACAATCCTACTGACATTGAAGCACGCTGGTATCAATACTGGCTTGACAACAAACTCTTTCACAGCGAGCCGGACGGCCGCGAACCGTTTACCGTAGTTATTCCTCCTCCGAACGTGACCGGTGTACTCCACATGGGGCACGTGCTCAACGAGACAATACAGGATATCCTTGTGCGCCGCGCACGCCTTGAGGGCAAGAACGCCTGCTGGGTACCCGGTACCGACCACGCATCGATTGCCACCGAGGCTAAAGTGATCAAGCGTTTGAAAGAACAAGGTATCAACAAGTCCGACCTCACACGCGAGCAGTTCCTCAAACACGCCTGGGATTGGACGGACGAACACGGCGGCATTATTCTCAAGCAGTTGCGCAAACTCGGCTGCTCCTGCGATTGGGACCGCACCGCTTTCACCATGGACGAGACTCGCTCACGCGCTGTGATCAGCGTGTTCTGCGACCTCTATCGCAAGGGACTCATCTACCGCGGTCTGCGTATGGTGAACTGGGATCCCGAACGTCAGACTGCCCTCAGCGACGAGGAGGTGATCTATCACGACGAGCACTCGAAGTTCTACTACCTCAAGTACGAAGTGGTTGAAGAGCCCGGCAAGTATGCGATTGTGGCTACCACACGCCCCGAAACCATCTTCGGCGATGTTGCGGTATGTATCAACCCGAAAGAGGAAAAGAACCAGTGGCTGCGCGGAAAGCACGTGCGCATACCTATTGTAGGTCGTGAGATACCAATCATCGAAGACCGTTATGTGGAGATCGGCTTCGGTACAGGCTGCCTCAAAGTAACGCCTGCACACGACGTGAACGACTACATGCTCGGGCAGCAACATAACCTTGTTGCCTACGATATATTCACGCCCGACGCTCATATCAACCTCGATACCATCGAACCCGAGATTCGCAAGAACGTGGAGAAGTTCCACGGCATGGATCGCTTCGACTGCCGTAAAGCTATGGCGGAAGACCTGCAAGCCGCAGGACTGATGGATCATGTCGAGGATTATGACAACAAAGTCGGCTACTCCGAGCGCACGAACGTACCTATCGAGCCGCGCTTGTCGCTGCAATGGTTCATCCGCATGAAGCACTTTGCCGACATTGCTCTGCCGCCTGTAATGAACGACGAGATAGTGTTCTACCCCGCCAAGTACAAGAACACCTACCGCAACTGGCTGGAGAACATCAAAGATTGGTGTATCTCGCGCCAACTCTGGTGGGGACACCGCATTCCTGCATACTACGACGCCGACCTGCTTGCGCAGACCGGCCTGGAGAACTACCCGGACGACAAGATCATTGTATCCGAAACCAAACCCGAAGGCAACTACGTGCAGGACGAAGGAGCATTGGATACATGGTTCAGTTCGTGGCTATGGCCTATCTCCCTTTTCATCGAGAAAGACCAGCAGATGAAGGACAGCACCTGGAAAAACAAAGAATTGGAGTATTACTACCCCACTGCTGACCTTGTTACAGGCCCGGATATTATCTTCTTCTGGGTAGCACGAATGATCATGGCGGGCTACGAGTACCAGGGCAAGATGCCGTTCAAGCACGTATATTTCACAGGTATTGTGCGCGACAAACTCGGTCGTAAGATGTCCAAATCGCTCGGCAACAGTCCCGACCCGCTCGACCTGATTGAGCGCTACGGTGCTGATGGTGTGCGTATGGGCATTCTGCTTTCCGCACCTGCCGGCAACGATATCCTGTACGACGATAGTCTCTGCGAGCAGGGACGTAACTTCTGCAACAAGATCTGGAACTGCTTCCGTATGATGAAAGGTCTCGAGGTTGCCGATATCCCACAACCCGAAACAAACAAATACGCCATACAATGGTTCGAAGCCAAGCTTGGCGAGACTTCCGCCAATATTGCCGACCTGTTCAGCAAGTACCGCCTCTCGGAAGCCCTCATGGAGATCTACAAACTCTACTGCGACGAGTTCAGCGGCTGGTACTTGGAGATGATCAAACCTGCCTATCAGCAACCTATTGACCGAGCCACCTACGAGGCTACAATGGCGTTCTTCGACCGCCTGCTTGTTCTTCTCCACCCGTTCATGCCGTTCATCACCGAAGAACTGTGGCAGAACCTCTGCGAGCGCAAACCGGGCGAGTCGATCATGGTCGCACCGCTCAACAACGCAAAAGCGTTCCGTTCCATCGAGGGTTTATCGGAGGAATGTCGAGCCAATGTCGAGAGTATCCTAAGCAATACGGAAACCTTAAAGGAGATTATTGCCGGAGTTCGTAACATCCGCGCTTCGAAGAATATCCCGCAAAAGGAGTGTCTCACCCTCTATTTCAACAGTGCGGACCGCTACGAATGTGCCGAACTGCTGAAGAAACTGGCAAACGTAGAACTTGCTGACTCTAAACTTCTCTCAACGCTCAACGCTCAACTCTCAACGTTTATCGTAGGCACTACGGAGTTCGCTATTCCGATGGACGCGTTCATCAATGTGGATGAGGAGATCAAGAAACTCGAGGCTGACCTGCAGCACCAGCAAGGATTCCTCCGCGGCGTACAAGCCAAACTCTCCAACGAGCGCTTCGTGCAGAACGCCAAACCCGAGATTGTTGAACTCGAGCGCAAGAAAGAGCACGACGCTCTCGCACGTATCGCTACCATCCAAGAGAGCCTGGCTAAACTGAAAAAATAACCATCAGCCAAGCTTGGCTGATAAACACAAATGTTATGAAAAAGCTCGTTCCTAATATCATCACCTGCTGCAATCTCCTCTCCGGAGCATTGGCAGTAATGCTGGCGGCTGAAGGACTGTTCCATTGTGCTTTCGGAATGATCCTGCTTGGCGCTATCTTCGATTTCTTCGACGGCATGAGTGCCCGCGCACTCAAGGTCAACAACCCTATCGGCAAGGAGATCGACTCGCTGGCTGATGTTATCACGTTCGGCCTTGCTCCTTCGGTAATGCTCATGCAGGCTATCCGTCTCTCGACCGAGAACAGCAACTACGCCTGGGGCTGGTGGTCGTCTGTGGCACTTGTCATGGCGGCATTCTCCGCACTCCGTCTGGCTAAGTTCAATATCGACGAGCGGCAGACCTCTTCGTTCATCGGACTTGCTACACCTGCCAACGCCATTTTCTGGGGCGCGCTTATCGCTGCGTTCCCGGATATGGCTTCCTGGGCACAATTCATGCCGTGGGCAATGCTTGCAGTCATGGCAGTCAGCTGCTGGCTGCTGATCTGCGAACTGCCGCTTTTCTCTTTGAAATTCAAGAACTTGAGTTGGCAGGACAACAAGGTGCGTTACATCTTCCTGATCGGTTGTGTACTGATTATTGCCTTGTGTTGCACGTATGCCGCCGCTCGCGCCAACTGGCACTACGCCATGTTCAGCGGCACGGGTATAATCCTCTGGTACATCATTGCCAACCTGTTCCCCGAGAAGTAACTATTAAACAGCTACATATCATGAAAAAATGTACATTTCTTATCAGTTTTGCCCTATTGGCTTCAATGATCCTGAATGCAGAACCTATTCCGGATGGTTACTACAGTTCTATTGAAGGAAAAAGCGACTCTATATTAAAGTCCACTCTCTGTCAGATTGTTGGTGGTGGCGTCCGCTATGAATATGGAACAACCAGCTACCATACATCATCCAATCCGCCGCAGTGGGAAAAGGGCGACCTGAAAGCATACGGCACATGGCAAGCATTGCCGCTTACCGACCGACGAGAAGATGGCTCTATCTGGGATATGTATTCCAATAGTGTACGCTATTATCCTAACAAACTAGGCGAATCCGGATGTTCACTTAATATTGAACACTGCCTGCCTAAATCATGGTGGGGAGGTGACGTCAATGATGCATACAAAGATTTGTATCACCTTAATCCTTCTGATGCTCAGGCCAATAGTCAGAAGAGCAACTATGCTCCCGGACACGTTCAAAAGGGTGACAAGTTTGATAACGGCTCATTCCGAATGGATAGTAAAAGTAAATCGGCTTACGGATATATATGTTTCGAGCCTGCGCCTGAATACCGCGGAGACTTCGCTCGTGCGTACTTCTATATTGCTACTGCTTACGAAAATATTAAATGGTCTGACACGTATATCTCTGCCGGATATATCCGACCTGACAATTATCTCTTCTTCTCCGATGCTATCATACAAGTATTGCTGGATTGGCATCGCGAAGATCCTGTTAGTGACAAGGAGATTTGTCGTGCCGAGCAGATATCTTCCATCCAACATAATAGAAATCCATACATTGACTATCCTGAACTGATAGAACACATCTGGGGTAACAAGAAAGGACAATCTGCATCGTTGGATAATCTTATATGTACCTACGGAACTGGCACATGTAGCGAGTATGTTCCTCCTACTGATACAGAGCACAAGTTTGACACATTGCTCAATTTCCCTGCTTTGACCAAGGGTATTGTTAACGCAGTACCCAACTGCTATGCCAGCGACAAGATTCAGTCTAACGGCACATCTTCAATCACGATGGGAGCAAGTGCTACAGATGGATTCCTTTCGTTCAGCAAGCTGAATCTGCAGAAAGAGGCTACACTGATCTTCCGAGCATCAGCATATAATACCGCTACATCGATGCAATTGGATATCTATGCTGGCGATCAACTTATCCGCACCATAAGCGAGAATGTAGAAAACTACACTCGTAATGAGGTGCGCTACACCACCACTATCCCTGCCGGTACGGACTCTGTCAGCATTGTATCTGTTGGTGGTGCAACCACCAAACGTGCATGTATGCAGGAATTGTATCTGCTCACGCCTAAATCGGAGATTGAAACAATCCTTTCTTCCGCATCCGCAGCACAACCTACTGCCAAAAAGGTATTCATCAACGGCACATTATACATCATTGTGGGCAACCGCACCTACTCTGTTCTTGGATTATGATCACTTTGACCGAAAGTATCAAGCGCAATAGCGTATTTCTTGGTTTATGGTTAGCGTCAGTTTTGGCGCTAACCATTGCTCTCATTCTTATTGACAAAGGCACGCTGCACCTGCTGCTTTGCGATCATCACTCGGCGTGGGCTGACCGCCTGCTGCCCGTTTTGTCCGACACCTGCCACTGGCTGCCATACGCACTTTCGGCTGTCTTGCTCCTTTGGCGTTGGCAAGCCGGAGTTTTTATGAGCGGTTCACTCATCCTCTCTACAATCATCACCCAGACAATCAAACATATTGTCCGTGCACCGCGTCCGCTCACTTGGTTCGCTGAGAATATGCCGGACGTATCCTTGCCGCTTACAGAAGGCATAAACATGCACCATTACCTCAGTTTCCCTTCCGGCCACTCTACCACCTTCTTTTGTTTGTATTTCGCTTTGACAGCTTTATTTACTTATTATAGTTATAGCGCCTCACCTGTTTCTGCCAACGCATTCTGGGCAAAACTTTTCCCCAAAACACAAGCAACGCCTTCCTCTTCTCGGAAAGCGTCGCCGTCTGTACAAATAGCCGTTCAGTTATTGTTCTTTTCTTTGGCAGCAGTTGGTTCGTATTCTCGCATTTACCTTAGCCAGCATTTCGCACTCGACGTCCTTGCCGGCATGCTCATCGGTGTCTTTAGTGTCGCTCTCGTCGCACATATCTTCGTTGCAGTTTTGCGCCGCAGAACGGATTCCCGAACCGCCTAATCCAACATATCCCCATAGTTGTTCGACAACTGTACCATCTGGTCATACTGTTCAGGATCAAGGTCGTAGAAGTAATAGTTACGCGGGTCAACATGATGTCCCTGGAAGTGAACCTCATAATGCAGGTGCGGACCTGTTGATTTGCCGGTACTGCCCACCAATCCTATGATATCCGAGCGGTTAACTTTCTGCCCGACACGCACCAGTGCTTTGAATAGGTGCGCATATAGCGTCTCATATCCGAAACCGTGATCTACTATCACCGTGTTTCCATAACCTTGTTTCCAACCTACAAACGTCACCTTACCATTACCTGTAGCAAAAACCTCTGTACCTGTCGGAGCAGTAAAGTCCATACCGGCATGGAACTTGCGCACATGATACACCGGATCAATTCGCACGCCGTAACCTGACGCCACACGTGTTAGATCTTTGTTCAGCACGGGCTGGATAGCAGGTATATTCTCCATACGTATTTCACGCGTCTTGGCGAGGTCGATAATCTCCTCGTACGATTTGGCTTGTACGTAAGTCTGCTTCTCCAGCAGGTCAACCTTGCGGGTCAGGTCTGCCGCCAGCTGCGTGTTTGCCAAACGGGATATATTGTCATAATAATCCGCATTCACGGCTATTCCTTTGCGTGAGGACATCGGAATAGGTTCAGCACCCAGAATCACGCGGTACAGGTTATCGTCACGTTGCTGCAAATCTGCCAGCACTAATTGCATGCTCTCGCAACGTTTCTCCAGCAGTTCGTATTGTGCCTCCAGCGATTGCTTCTCGGACATCAGTTGCCGCTCCTTAGGTGAAGGAAAGAACGAAAAGAAGATATAGAAAAACACTATTCCCAGACACACACCGCCAAGTATGTACCACCCTGCCCTGCGCAGCCAATACTGGAAGCCGTGCTCCACACGCTCCATTGCAAGCGTATCAGGGTTAATATTAAAATGTGATTTTGCCATTGTTATATATTTCAATCATTATTTTCTATTTTCTTTCAATTATCCCTCCGCCTACCACCAGATTATCCTTGTACAGCACCACGGATTGCCCGGGTGTAGGTGCCCAAACGGGACTTTCAAACTGCAATGTCGCAGCCTTGTTTTCTGTATCAATCGTCAGCGAAGCAGGTGCTGCCTGCGAACGGTAACGTATTCGCGCCTCAACTTGCGGCGAATCATTCAACCATTGTATGTCGCGTATCCGCAAGTCGCGTACGCGTACTATATCGGTCAGCAAGTCGTCATGGTGACCCAAACTGATTCGGTTGGTGCCCATGTCTATGTCCGTAACAAACGCCGGATAACCGAGTGCCACACCCAAACCTTTGCGCTGACCTATCGTGTAGAACGGACATCCTTGGTGCTTCCCTACTACCCTGCCGTCGGCATCTATATAGTCACCCGGCTCAGGGTGAACACCTTCTTTCGCCAGAAACCCACGATAATCATTATCCGGAATAAAACAAACCTCCTGTGACTCGGGTTTCTTCACCAGCGCATCATAACCGTGTTCTGCTGCTATACGCCTTACTTCATCCTTTGTCAGATCTCCCAACGGGAACAATGTGCGCTCCAGGTTTGCCTCGGTGAGCATCCATAGGAAGTACGTCTGATCCTTGTGCGTGTCGGCTGCCGTTCTCAGGTATCTGTGACCGCCATGTTCTGCTATTCGGGCATAATGACCTGTCGCTATCTTCTCGCAGCCGTATTCGCGCGCAGCCTCCAATAGTGCGCCCCACTTGATATGACTGTTACACAGCACACACGGATTGGGTGTTCTGCCGTGGGCATATTCATCCACAAAGTTTTTTATCACATGCTCGCGGAACGTATCGCGGAAGTCAACTATGTGGTGCTCAAAGCCCATCTTCTCCGCATTGTGCTTCGCCTCCATGATACTTTCTATCGAGCAGCAGCCTTTCTCTTTGGCGATGCACGATTCCTTGATCGAATCGAACGTACGGAACGTAACGCCCACCAACTCATAACCTTGCTCTTTCAGGAGCAAAGCACTAACCGTGGAGTCTATCCCGCCGGACATTGCTATGAGTACACGTTTTGCCATAACGGATTGTTCGCTTTTTTATCCTTTTGTACCTTTCTTATTGTGGACTGAAGAAATAGTCTGTTACCCACTGAGGCATTGTAAACAATTTTTTCTTTGAGTCTGTCTGCTCGCTTTCTTTCTCCGGCAACGGTGCAGCAGGCGCCGGTTCGATACCTAAAGCACGGTTTATTCGATCTTTTCCTACTCCCAGACGCACGGCTACTGCCAGGTTTGTCTGCCAGTTCCAGTTGTTCAGGTCTGCTAATCCTGTGGTTGTATGGGCCTTGAATCGTATATTGTCCACCTGCGCACGCGCACTTAAATGCACCCACTTGTTGATCTCCCAACTGACTGCCGCACGCATTGTGCCTGTAAAATGTATCGGCGTGGTCGGACGAATAGTGTAACTCGGATAAGCAAACCCTTTCAGCGAGTCCGGCGCGGAGTACGATATATAGTTGATTGAGTAAAACACTGCCTGTACTGCCGCCGATGCATGCAGTAGCACTTTTCCGTGATTCGGCGTATAGTTGATTCCGTATCCCGCGCCTACTGCCACTTGGTGGGTTACCATCTCATGAACGTTTTCAAGTATAACAGGCGTTATTCCGTCAAATTCAGGGTCGTGACCAAAGGATATATCCGTATTCAGATACGATAGGTTAATCAGCAGCGAACCGGCTGTTTTCCGTTGTATATATGCCTGTTTGATTGCGGCATTGTGCGAATAATGCCGACCGTTGAACACATACCAAGCGGTCAGGTTCGTGTTCGTTATCCATACATCCTTTTTTCCGAGGTCGATAAAGTTGTTTATCTTTAGATCCGGAAACGATAGTACACTGTGCAGGTTCGTACTCGTCTGACGCATCAGTTCCACTCCCCATTGCTTGCCGCCCATCGACAGGTTCAGTTTGCGCGCGTAAGCATGCATCACATCCCACGAATAGCCGAAACCAAAGGTGCGCAAACCTATATGGAAACCCAAATCGATACTTGGCGTTGTTACGGATTGCAACATAATTCGTCCTATGTTGTCCGAATTGTTCTTTACCGCAAATGTCGAGTGAATACCTACCTCGCTGTTCGTGAGCGCTATACGCCACGGAAACTCTGGCAAGGCTATGTAACTCGTATCCAAACCTTTCAGCGAATAATCATCCAGCCACACACCTACACGGTACATGAATTTCATGAACTTACCGTCCTCTGCGTACGAACAGGTCGCCATTAGCAGACACAAGCATAGTATGTACCAATGTTTTTTCATCCTTGTGCTCGAATTATCTCTTCCAATCGTTTGGCTACCGTTGAGGTATAATGTCCCTCCAGATACCTGCTGTATTGGCGCATATCCGCCTTTTTACTTCGTGCTTTATCCAGTTCCTTTTCAAACTGCTCATAACTCGTTATGCTCGGACCGAAATCCGCCAAACGGTAATAATCCGTATCTGCATTTACCTTATAGCGCATTAGCGGATAACAACCTCCGGCAATTATCTCCAGGAATCGTGGCGTCACCTGGCTGTATCCGTTCGTCCGACGTTTGTCATCCATGCCCGGAGTCGAATACATACACGCTCTGCTTTTCCGTATCATTTGCATGTATATCTCCCGCGAATCGGTCGGCGACACCACTTCACCTGCCTGATCTACATATATCGACTTCCTGTCTTGCAGCACTCGGCGGATATATGTCGTTTCCGGATGCAATGCCAGATACTTGTTCAGCCACTCGCTCAACATGCTGTCCTGACGTCCGGCTATCAGCAGGTCATACGACTTCTCAAATTCCGTTTCTTCCGTTATGCGGTAACGGTCGGAGATGGACAACGGCAAGTGCTGAATCTTCTTCAGCCCAAGACTAATCGCCAGATACTCATATACTTCCCTACTCGATACGCAAATCACGGGATTGCGCCAATACGTGCAATACCACAATCTCACTTTCCACGGCTCGCGTATGTAAAAGTCTATCACACAAGGGATAATGTTCCTTTTGTTGTTTCCGTTGTGCCGTTGCGTACACATCTCATACGTAAATGCCGGCTTGCCGGTCTGAACTATGTTCAGCACAAACGGTATATACTTCGAGTACCGCTCGTTCTGTATGCCGCGGTTATAGGAGAACGTTGCGCCGAAATACTGACGCAAATCATCCTCCCACTCATACACCAGGTCATTGGCGTGGTGCGGATCAATCTGTCTGTTTGTTATGATTTGTTCTATCTGCATTACTTGCTCAACTTGCGTTGGATTTTTTTCGGCCAACCTGCTATACGTTGCGGCACTTTGATCATCCACCGCACCACTTTGTTCCAACCGAACGCACAACTATCCGGCCACCCGAACTGAGGAATGTTCATTCCTGCTGATTTGTATGCTTCGCGTATCACGGCATCTATGCGTGCTTTCTGTGCACCGGCTGTCGGTTGCCAATGTTTGATTACAAACGAAGGGACTGAATAGAATCGTGCCAACCAAGTATGCCGGCAGATCTCCTGCCCTAATTGGTTGTATAAGATTGTAGTCCAGCCGTCTGGATGTCCTTGACTGGGCAAGTACAACGTACGGGTGTTATACGCCTGCCACAGGAAAAACGGATAATACGGCTCAATATACTTGATTCCGTCAAACGCATATTTTCGGTTCGGATACAACATCTCGGGCGGATAAGCATGCTCCATCTCCTCTACATGAGCTTTATAGTCAAACGACTCTACTGCTTTGCGGGAATACTTCTCACGAATCAAATTCAGGTTAAACACATTGAAGAACGGATTAGTCACCAGCGGATTACCTCCTCGTGGCACGTACGAGCCGCCATCAGGGCAACCGGCATTGGCTATCTGGTGGGAAATCACATACTCAACCAGTGCCATCACACCCTCTTTGCTCGTGATGAAGCAGTCTTCATCCACATTGATCGCTATATCGCAATCAGTGTCCTTGAGCATCGTATCGAAATAGCCGTCGGCTGTCTGGTCTGTCAACCGGATACAAGGATAACCCCAACTCTCATACAAGCCTTTGCTCAACCTGTACAAACGCAGATCAAACGAACGGCAAAAGATTTTTATTCTCGGTTCATTCATAACATCTCCAGTATCGGCACGATCCATGCCTTTTTTACGTATATATAGTACAGTTGCAGCCGATAGGTCTGCATCAGCCCTTGCCGACGTGCATAATCAAGCATCGCACGTAGCGAACGACGTTTGTCACCGCCTTTCCACACCTTACGACCTGTCAGACTGCCTTGATGTATAACATAGTGATACATAGCTTTATTCGTCTGTGCAACCCTTGTGGCGGATAGCAGGCAGCAAGTCAGAAAACTGCTGTCCTCGGCACTTCTCGAATCAGGGAACACAATCCCGTGACTCGCTATCATCTCGCGGCGGTATATATATGCCGTAAAGTGTGCAGCAAACCGCGTCAGCAATCGCTTGCGGGCGGATATAGTCAATTCACTCTTGGGGAATACAGGATTTTCCAGCACGCGTGGTGCACGTCCGTCTGCAAAATCTTGTTGTATCGCGCAGCAACTCATATCTGCACCTTGGGCGTTGTTGTATAGCGTCTCATACATTTCCGGTTCTACCCAATCATCATCATCCAGAAAGGCTACATACTCACCTTGAGCCAGTTGTAGTCCTAAGTTCCTCGCGGCAGCGGGACCATTGTTCGTTGCCGTTGAGGCGATGCGATACGTTATATCGTTCCGCTCCGAACGGTCAACAAACGCCTTGGCTATTGCTATACTGCCATCCGTGCCGCAATTGTCAATCAGCAGCACTTCTATATCCCTTAGCGTCTGTGCCGCTACCGACTGCAAACATTGCTCAATGTATGCCGACGAATTATATACTGGTATGATTACGCTTATTTTCACCTCTTATGTAGTAATATTGTGCATTTCTGTCGCATTTTTGCGGCAGAATCAGTCATACTGCCCTCCCATTAGTAATATCTCCTATAAGTCCGCTCTTCCGTATGAACTATGCGCGTCTTATAACCTTTCGCTGTCCAGTTCTTGATGGGCGTCATGTACGAATCCGAATAGATGGCACGAAGCCAACCATCCGTATCAATCGGCATATACACATTGAGACCTAAAAAATCACGGCGTTCAAAATCACTGACCGGCACATAACTTCTATCACTAGGAAAACCGTCTGTCGCATTAGCCTCTTTCCAGTCTTTTGATTCATGCTTGCGCTGAATGACGCTGTAGTAATCATTTCCTTCATGGGTGTATATAAATACATCCAGGTGCAATTTTTTATACTCGTATGTCTCTTCCACGACTTGTTCCGTTGTTCTGATATAAATCTGGCGCAACAAGCGAAAACCGGCATTAGCCATTCGCGCATGCATATCTGCCGGATATTCTTCCTCTAACACCCCTAAATCAATATCCGGGTCATAAGAAATAAAGCCATGCTCACGATAGGCGCCCAACAAACAGCCGTAGGTCAAAAATGCCCGTACGCCCATTTGGGTAAATGCTTCATCTGCTGCTTTAAGCATGGCTAAACCATCTTTACGCATACGGCGAGCCTGTATCTCAAACTTGACTCTGTTGATCAACTCTACGGCTGGCTTATATAGCCCAAGACGAACGAATATTTTAACTATTAAGTCTCTCATATATTTTTGACGCATACCATACATCATGCAATCCCAAGCCGATGTTGTAGGCTATTATACGTTGTTTATCATCTGTTCTGCCGGCTGCCTTATGCAGCAACACCTCGCTTAATTCATTGAATGCCTTGAACTGCGAGAAATACTTGAAACCTTCCACGTGCCCTCGATCATCTGCAAAAATATGGTCGAAGAACAAATCGCAATTCTGAAATCCGCGCGTATGAATCGGCACAAGCAATATTCCCTCCGGATATTTAGTATCATCGGAGCAGAATAGTTCTGGCATTTCTGTTACTGCCGAAATCAGCACATCGCTTTTTTGTAACAGTTGTTCATTGGTTTCCGCAATCTCAAAACAATAGTTTTGTTGTGCCCATTTGGATGCAAATTGCTCTGCGTGATTCTTGTATCGCTTCAAGCGAATGACATATTCTTTATCTTCTGGAAGAATAGCTTGAAGACAGGCTATTGTCGCATCAGCGACACTACCCAATCCCACAAACGAATATGTCAACGTTCCTTTCTTTTGCAGTGTCATTATCGACAATGCTGCTACAGCCCCTGTACGCATTTTTGTAATCCAATCGGCCTCCATCAAGGATAGTAGTTCGCCGGATTGGGAGTCGTATAGCAGCAGATCGGAGTGTAATGAAGGCTTGTTACCTGCTATGCGGGATACAACCTTCACGCCGAAACGATTGTACTGATGAGGCAGCAAGCAGGGCATTGTATTGATAAAATCCGAACCCTGTGGGTGAAGGCTGAGTTTTGCGGGTAACTGTGCTTCATATTTCATGCAGAAGGACTCACGAACCCACTCCACACATTCACGAGGAGAAATCCTTAATGACTCTATCTGTTCGTTTGTAATCAATCTCATAGTTTCTTCAATCCTTCTATAAGTCGGTTATTATCCCTCGCATCACGTACGGCAAGGCGGATAAAAGGTGCACCGCATTTACCGCTGCAATCCTTGATAAGTATCTTATCTTCTCGCAGTAACCTTACCGCCAATTCGCGCGGGCTATGCCCCGACTTCACTTCACAGAGCACATAGTTGGCTTCCGATGGCAGCACGCGCAAGTAGGATATTCTTCGTAATTGTTCTACAAAACGTTTTCGCTCTACGCGGAAATCATCCATCGCCTGCTTATACGATTTGTCGTATTTGCCGAGGATCTGCATAAAGAACTCACCAAACGAATTGATGTTCCAGATACTCAGTTTATTCCGAACGGCACACATCAGCTGTGTATCAGCACTTGCCATCACACCCAATCGCAATCCCGGTACGCCGTACGATTTGGAGATACTTTTCATCACAATCAGATTAGGGTGCGACTCCAGTATCTCATTGCTTATAAAGGTGGGATGCTCGGTTGAAAAATCTATGAAACTCTCGTCAAGAATCAGTTTGATATCTTTCAGCGCGCACCACGCTGACAAACGGATACAATCTGCATATTGTATATAATTGCCTGAAGGATTGTCAGGATTGATTAGCACAAGTGTTTGAATCTCTTTGTCTGCAAAAAATGCCATCAAATCATCCGCCGTGTAGCAGAAGTTAGGTGCTGACGTCTGATAAACAACCACTCTATCCTGGGGCAAGCGGTTCGGATATTCCTCAAAGGTCGGGCGGATAACCCCAACCTTGCCTTCCACCGAGGCCATCAGAGCATTGATTAGTTCCGCCGCACCGTTTCCAACAGTTATATAGGGCGGCTCCACACCGAAATTCTTGGAGGCAAGCAAATCATTCACTCGCTGACCGGAGGGATATTCTGTCAACAAACGTTCGAAACTCGCGGCCATTTCATCCTTCAAACGCTGATTGGGAAAATATGGATTGACTAAATAGCAGAAATCCAGCACATGCGGATAACGCCAATATCCGCCATAACGCGAACAAAGCAGATCATATTGTTTGTCGGTAAATATGGATTCCGCTATATCCAGATCCTGCACATCATCAATCTCGTACCACTGTTCGCCGCGTAGGGGCAACGCACGTATTCCCGAGTTATCGAGCATAGTTATCACGCGCAGCACTTGTTCGTAGTATTCGTTGTTGCCCATTGCATGACTATACGCCTCCAAAAAAGGCACATACATGTTTCGGGAGAAATTCTGCGAGAACTTATACACATTCACCGTCTTGTAATACTGCGGAATCTCTTCGTAACGGAATTGGCTGTTGGGGATAAAACGACGAATCCGATTTTCGTTATCCAATGTCACAACCGTACCATCCATCCAACTCTCATACTTATCTACCAACGCCAAATCGGGATACGGATGATTGATCAAACAGCTGAGTACTGCATCTTCCATGATTATATCCGACTCCAGCAATAATGTATCTTGCTCGCACATATAATCCTTTGCCAGATACAACGAGTAGATATTATTCGTCTTGTCATAAATCGGGTTTTCTACAAACACGATCGGCGTCTTTGCTTCGATTGTTCCGAGGTATGCTTTCAACTCGCGGGCTTTGTAGCCTACTACCATCACTACGCGATCCAAATCAAGACGATCCAGCTGATGCAACAGACGCTCTATTAGCGTCACACCACCAACCTTGACCATACATTTCGTATTGTCTTGAGTGTACTTGCCTAAACGTTTACCCATGCCTGCGGCTAAAATGATAGCTTGCATAATCTTCTTGTTTTAATCTTCACATTTGCTATAATATCCACGTTCGATATGTTCGTTCCGTTCGTGTTAGCGTTGTATTCGTTATTTCCCTTCGGTCGTTGTTAGCGTTGTATTCTTTTTTCGTTCCGTTCGTTGTTAAGCACTACCAAACAAACAACCCGTATTGGTAAATATATTCCTTTGCCGGAAATTCCACCTTTACCCCTATTCTTTCTAATGTTTTCACCACATTACATCCCGTTGCATCCCATGGCACGCGTGCTTGTTCCGGGTGTCTGCATTTCTCTGCCGCACAACCTTCCTCGCACAACTGGCAACTGCATCCTATGAACGATTCTGCCATCGCATTGTTTCGTTTGAACAACTCCCCCTCCAGATATAACATTGCCTTGTGCAACTTAACTACCGCTTCCCTGAATTGCTCTTGCGTCACACTGCCTTTCATCGCCACTTTGCCGATCAGCACCGCCTTATGCTCGTACTCGTTGATTATTTTTCGGTAATCCAGTTCCGGCATTTTCCCCGGGCACGTCCATTTCACCCCGTGGTTCTTGCAATGGCAGCATTTCAGCCTCACCCGTTCTTCAAATACAATATCTTCGTATTGTATCTCCCTCACTTCCATCTCCGGGTACTTCTCCTGCAATATCTCTTTCAGTTCCTCAATACTCATTTTGTATATTTCACTTTCTCAACACTCATTTCGTATATTTCACTTTCTCAACACTTATTTTATTATGTGTCCTGTGCGGGCGATTTCCATGAGCCCGTTTGTCTCCGCCCACTTTTCCCATTCCGCGGCATATTTCGTTTTCCCTTTCTGCGGCATATTTGCCGCAGGGTTATCCCTGTTGTGTTCTTTTCCCTTTCCATGTCACATTTCCATCGGTATTCTCCTTAAGCGCAGCGGTGTTCAGTTTTCGGCGGTATTCCGCCGATTATTCCCCCAAATCCTTCCAGCCTGCAAAGTTACAAAAAAAAATGCACATTTGCAAATCTTCTCGCAGAAAAATTGCACGTAAGTGCATTTTTAGCGCAGGAGTACCTGCCTATGCTCGCATAATGGCAGGTGCTACGGCACTAAAAAAGGTAATCGCGTCAGCGATATTTTTCTGCGGGAACACTTGCCTAAATGCACAGCATTGCTGCACTGTAATTTCGGAGGGTCCCTTTAGGGGCGCGCTCTCTTCCCGCTCCCTTCCCGTTCCATTTCCGTCCCGTTTTCGATTCATTATCGAACCCTTACCGCATGATAACCGCAACATATCCGTAAGATAACCGTAGGATAACAAGCCTAAAATTCATTTTTCATGCACATACTATATATATACATAGTATATATATACTTTCTGTTCATTTTTCCACAAAAATACAACCTCATTCATCTCTCGCGTTTCCTCCGTTTTAGCCGTCTTTTTCCCACTCACCTTATCCTCGCCAAGCTTTCCCTTTGCTTTTACCTTAGCTTTTGTTTTGTTTGTGTCTCGCTTTTGAATATATTTTGCACAATTTTTCAAAAATATTTGCAAATACGATTTTTTTTTCGTATCTTTGTAGGTTGAATTGCAATACACCCACAAATCTACCTTGTAGATTCGTGAATTTGAATATGACTGACACAGATAAACAAATATTCTTCTTAGGCATCGGCGGCATTGGCATGAGTGCCTTGGCGCGCTATTTCCGGCACGAAGGATACACCGTTGCCGGTTACGACCGTACACCCTCTGACCTCACACACGCTCTTGAGCGCGAAGGGATCAGCGTTTTTTACGATGACAACGTCAATCTCCTACCCTTTGTGCCTGACAATCTGCCTGTTGTCTGGACACCCGCCGTTCCCACTGACACGCACTTATACCAATATCTGCTATCACACGGCGCACATATACAGAAACGCGCACAAGCCTTGGGACAGATCACTTCCCTGAAAAAACCTCTTTGCGTAGCAGGTACACACGGCAAAACGACCACCAGCACTATCCTCGCACACTTGTTACGCCAATCGCACATCGGCACAAGCGCTTTCCTCGGCGGATTGAGCGAAAACTACCATACGAACCTGCTCCTTGACAGCAACAGCCCGTTTGTTGTCGTCGAGGCGGATGAGTTCGACAGGAGTTTTCACCACCTGCGCCCGTTCATGTCTGTTGTCACCAGCGTCGATCCCGACCACCTGGACATCTACGGCACGCCCGATGCCTACCGCGAGAGCTTTGAGCATTACTGCAGCCTTGTGTCTGACACGCTGCTGCTCAAATACGGTCTTACCGACAAACTGCATATCGGCAGCAACGCAAAAGTCTTCACCTACTCTGCCGAAGACAACCGCGCAGATTATTTCGCCGCGAACATCATTGCCGCAGAAGGCAGTCTCTCCTTCGATCTGCATTACCCGAACGGCGTTATCGAAAATATCACCTTGGGCGTTCCTGTCTGGGTGAACATCGAGAACAGCATTGCCGCTGCGGCTATCGCTATGCTCAACGGCGTTACACCCGATGAGGTTCGTACTGGATTGGCTTCGTTTGCAGGCGTGCACAGGCGGTTCAATATCCATGTGCAAAACCCGCAAATAACCTATATCGACGATTACGCCCACCATCCGCAAGAGATTGCTGCGTCAATCGCCTCTGTCCGCAAACTATATCCCACACGGCATTTCCTGGGTATCTTCCAGCCGCACCTCTACACGCGCACACGCGACTTTGCCGACGAGTTTGCTGCTGTTCTCTCTACCTTGGACGAAGTCATTCTTCTGCCCATTTATCCGGCACGCGAACTGCCCATTCCCGGCATAGACTCCGAAATGCTCTTGGGCAAAATATCTTTGCCCGACAAACATCTGCTGTCCAAGCAAGCCCTTGTCGCCGAGATTGCCGAACGAGCTCATAAAATGGCGCCTGTTGTCGTACTCACCATCGGAGCCGGCGACATCGACCGACTCGTTCCCGACATAACCGACAAACTCAACAACATTAACGGATAGTGTCACTCAAACGGAAAATATTGAATTACTGTATCGCGACAGTTTTGGCTGCCGTGGTTATCTTTGCCGGTGTGACAACCTCACGCCGTGCCGCCAATCCCGTTTGCTCCGCTATCACGATTGTAGTCAAGGACAGCACAGCCCGGCAATACGTCACACCTGCCGAACTGCGCTTGCAACTCATTCAGGCAGGCTTATGGCAAGTGGGCGAACCTTTGTCAAAAATCTCCTGTCATAAGATCGAACAGAACCTGCTCACCCATCCTATGTTACGGCGTGCCGAGTGCTACGAACTGACCAACGGCGAGGTGCGCATCATTGTCACACAGCGCCAACCCGTTGTACGTATTGCCGGAGACGAACATTACTTCATCGATTCCGACCGGAAGATTATGCCTGTCACAGCAGCTGTCAATACACCCGTTATTGTCGTCAGCGGACGCATCGGCAAACAACAGGCGCTCGGGGAGATGTACGACTTTGTCGTATGGCTCAACCGAAACAACTTCTGGCGAAGCAAGATTCATAATATCCGAGTCGCCAATCCCAAGATGATCGAACTCATCGATGCCGAACACAACTACACAATCATCATAGGTTCGCTCGATGCTGCTCAGCAACGACTTGACGAACTCGAAACACTTTATACCGACGGCTTTGAACGAATCGGATATCCTAACTACAAGCAAATTGATTTGCAATTCAACGGACAAATTATAGGCAGAAAATAATAATAACTAATTGGTATTTATCTTGATAATTGAATATGGTACGAAAGACTGATATACCCCAACCCCTTGTCGCCATGAACATTGGCAGCTCATGCGTACGCGCTATTGCTGCCGATTGGGATGAACGACACAATACGTTCCACATCCTCGGATGCGAATACTCCAACCGCCACCAGAGCGTGGAAAAAGGTATTCCTACCAACTCCAGCGATGTAGGATTTGTGCTCAACGAGACCTGGAAGAAACTCTGCAACCGCGTCGGACGCGGCGAACTGAAGAACATTTTCGTCTGTGTTGGCGGGCGTTCATTACAATCCGTTCATGTGGAGGCTCATCGCCAGCAACGACGCTCTGAGATCAAGCAAAAACTACTCAACGAAATGATCCGCGAGTGCTCCGAGAAAATCGAGGCTCGCACTCCGGCAGCCGGTGTTCTTTCCGTTCTACCCGAACGATGGGAAGTGGACGAGCAGTATTTCGATGAAGCGCCTATCAAGCAACTCGGCAAAGACATAACACTTTATGCCACAGCCTTTGTCATGCGCAAGGAGTATTGCACCAAAATGGACGACACGATCAAACGTGCCGGTTTGGCTATCTTCAACCGCGAAGTTATTCCCGACGCATGCATCACAGCTCTCACAACCGATGAGGAACGCGAGAACGGTTGCGCGGTTATTGATATGGGTGCACAAACCACTACCCTCACTATCTTCAAGGACAACCAGTTCCAACTCACCAAAGTAGTGCCGCTCGGTGGCTATCATGTCAGCCATGATATAGAAACGCTGGGTATATCCTCGATAAATGCCGAGAAACTCAAGTGCAAATGGGGCACACTCAGTCTCAAGCCCGAGGAGGTAGACAAAGGCTTGCGCGTTCCCGCGGCACGCGAAGGCGAAGAACCGCTGATTGTCACACGCGGCAACCTCAGTTCTATCATCGCCTGCCGTATCAACGAGATCATTATGCCCCTGCTCGCCGAAATAGAAAAGACAGAAGGCATACAAACCATCTATCTCACAGGCGGAGGATCGATGCTGCGCGGTATAGTTCAGTTCCTGCGCAAGAAGACATCTATCCCCGTTGAGTACGGCTCGCACGCACAATGGCTGGCTGCCGATACCGAAGATGAGTTTTATCAGCCTTTGTACGGTTCCCTGATCGGCACGCTGTTGCTCGGACAAATGTACAAAGATGAGCACCCCGACGAAGAACCGCAACCCAAAACCGTGCTGGGCAAACTGCGCAAAGACCTGACCGATCTCTTCGGCGGTGAAGACTTTTAATTCAAGAACCTCAAATTAGTTCAAGATCATCAATTAACTGAAAAATCAACCTAATATGTCAGAAATAATACCTTTACCATTGGATTTGGAAGCCGAGAGTATCATCAAAGTGATGGGCGTGGGCGGCGGTGGCGGCAATGCCGTTAATCACATGTACAAAATGGGCATCAAGGACGTCAGTTTCCTTGTCTGCAATACCGACAAGATTGCCCTCGGGCAGTCAAGTGTTCCGTCCAAGTTACAGCTTGGTCCGGGATTGGGCGCTGGCGGCAAACCTGAACGTGCACGCGAACTGGCTCGCGAGAACCGCGACCGTATTCACGAGGCGTTGGATGACGGCACAAAGATGCTGTTTATCACAGCCGGTATGGGCGGCGGTACAGGTACAGGCGCTTCGCCTATCGTGGCGGAAGTGGCACAGGAGATGGAGATCCTTACCGTTGGTATCGTTACTATACCGTTTGCTTTCGAGGGCAAACCGAAGATCCGCAAGGCACTTGTCGGCGTAGCCGAACTGGCGGAACATGTGGACGCGCTCCTCGTTATCAACAACGAGAAACTCTGCAAGATCTTCCCCGACCTCGATCTGCCTAACGCTTTCGACAAATCCGATGACGTCGTAGCCAATGCTGCCAAATCGATTGCCGAGATTATCACAGTGCCCGGATACATCAATACCGACTTTGCCGATGTCTATAACACCTTGAAGAAAGGCGGCGTAGCTATCATGAACGTCGGCCAGGCAAGTGGCGAGGAACGTATCACACGCGCTATCAAGAACGCTTTGGAATCTCCGCTCGTCAACACCAACGATGTGCGTGGCGCGTCACGCGTGCTGCTGCAGTTCTACTGCTCGCACGACAACGCCATACGCATGAACGAGTTCAGCCAGATCACATCGTTCGTTGAGCAAGTAGGCGATGAAGTCGAAGTACAATGGGGCGCAAGTTATGATGACACCTTGGGCGACGATGTTCGCGTAACAATCATAGCCACAGGCTACAGCGTAAGCGATATACCCGGTATCAACGCTATTCCGGTGGAGATCACCCGCCCGGCTGAACAAGCGGAAGAGAGCAAACCTGCACAGCCCGAAACGCTCGAGGATGCTATGGACCGCTTCTATCCTGCCGATCAACCCGAACCTGCCGAAGAAACACCGGCTACGGAGACATCGGAAGAATCGGATACACAGGATTCAACGGAACCAACGGAGAATACCGATACTACGGCTACGCCTCAGGCTCCTGCCAAACCGAATGTTGTCAAGAGTGACGTAATGGATTTCATCGACTTTGACGACGATGACGCACTTGCCGATGCCGAGGACCAACCCGCATGGATGCGAAACAGGAGATAATTGACATCATAAATTTGAAATCAAATGTCTCTCATCGATAAAATTATCACGTGGTACTCGGCGCACATGAACTACGCGTCTATTACGGCATTGATGGCTGTTGAATCGTCGTTTATACCGTTTCCGTCAGAGGTCGTTATTCCTCCTGCAGCTTTTGTGGCAGGTCAGCCTGAGAGCGTGTTGTGCGCTACGGGCAACTATACTGTAGATGTTCTGCTGATTGTGCTGTTCGGAACGTTGGGCGCCATGATTGGAGCAATCATCAACTACGCTCTGTCTGTATGGCTCGGACGATTGATAATCTACAAGTTCGCCGATTCGCGCTTGGGACATTTGTGTCTGTTGTCGGGCGAGAAACTTGAGCGCGCCGAAGCCTATTTCCGCGAACACGGTAATGTTTCCACATTCATCGGCCGATTCATTCCGGGCATACGCCAACTGATTTCCATTCCTGCCGGATTGAGCCGCATGCATTTCGGCGCTTTCCTATGGTGGACGTTCTTGGGCGCATTCATTTGGAACTGTGTACTGGCTGCCATCGGATATATCGCAGCAGGTCAGATGAGTCTGATCAAGGAGTACAGCCACGAACTGAGCATCGTTCTTATCGCTCTGTTCGGTGTGGGTATAGCATACATTGTTATCAAGCAAATCATCAAGCGCAAGCGCGCTAAAAACTGATCTCTGATTTCTGATGTCTATTCTATCTCCCGTACTTGAACTGCTCTACCCCTCGTTGTGCGTCATTTGCCACCGAGGGGTAGATTCGTATAATACGCTATGCGACGACTGCTTGCGCAAACTGCCGCGTACCGAACATCAACTGTTACGGGGAAACAAAGTAGAACAGTTATTCGACGACATCAACCGCCCGCGCAAGAACTGGCGAGAGCCTCGTTTCGTGCGTGGCGGAGCATGGCTGCAATACGACGACAATGTGGCAACCGTCATTCATGCCGGCAAGTTCTTCGAGCGCCCCGAACTGGCACAGTACCTCGGCTCACAGGCTGCGCAAGAATGGATTGATACAGGATTCTTCGATGATATCGACCTGCTTGTGCCTGTCCCTATTCATCCGCACAGGTTGAGAGAACGCGGATATAACCAAAGCGAGTATATCTGCCGAGGAATAGCATCGGTCACAAACCTTCCTGTTGATACAACAACTATCCTGCGCGTCAAAGATACGCCCAAACAATCCCAACTGACTGACGCACAACGCCAAAAGAACGTAGAGCACGCGTTCCATATACCCGAACCTGTCGTTTGGCACAAAAAGCATATTTTGCTCGTTGACGACGTTATCACTACCGGCGCCACAATCCGTAACTGCATAAAAGAGATAACGCCTATCCGGTCGTGCCGGATAAGCGTTTTCTCATTGTCGGTTGCCCGCTAAGCTTTTTCTTTGAGCAGCCAAGCTTGGCTGCGGTCTTTACTCTTTCAGCGCAGCGGTCTATCAGCCGAAGGCGGTCTATTTTAGATGAATAACAGCTGTACGATTACGTAGATCGGCAAGCAGACGATCAGCGAGAACTTGATCATGTAGCCGAAGAACGACGGCATGTCAATACCTGACTGCTCGGCGATTGACTTAACCATGAAGTTAGGTCCGTTACCGATATATGTCAGAGCGCCGAAGAATACAGCACCCATCGATATGGCTTTCATGAACTCAGGAGCAATACCTGCCACAGCAGTAACTCCTTCAGCTACAGGAAGTGTGGTAGCCGTAGCATGGAAGACCATGGCTGTAGGCGCGTTGTCCAGGAAGGCGGACAGAGCACCCGTGCAATATACGAACTGCCAAGGCTGGTCAACCGGCAGCGGGTTCTGCTGCAAGAACATCAAAGCTGGTGTCATCGTGGCAAAGATGCCTAAGAACACACAAGCAACCTCCATGATTGGAACCCAACTGTAACCATTGTCCTCACGAACTTTCTTCTTGGTTGTCAGCCAGCTCAATGCAATAATCAGAATGAACGCCCACTCACGCAAGAGTTTGAGATACCACGGCGCATCATGTTCACCCATTGCAGGGATATACGTCGAGTTGATGAACATCGTCGAGCAGATAACGCAGAGCAGCCAAACGATATTGATCAGACCGCTCATCTGCAACTTCTTTGCCTCGTGCACATCCGCCATAATGTTTACAGTCGGCTCCTTGCGGTACAGATACATATCCACTACGAAGTAAACAGCCAGTAGCAACGCTCCCGTTACAAACCACTCGGGCAGCATGTTCTGCATCCACCACATGAACGGTGTACCCTTCTGGAACAACAGGAACAACGGAGGATCACCCAGCGGCGAGAGTAAACCACCGCAGTTAGCCACGATAGCGATGAAGAACAATACGGTGTGAACCTTGTACTTACGTTGCGAGATAGTCTCAAGCAACAGACGGATAAGCAACATAGCAGCTCCGGTTGTACCCATGAACGACGCCAGCACCCATCCGATAGCCATGATTACCGTGTTGGTAAGCGGAGTGGCTTTCAGGTCACCACGGATGCAGATACCGCCGGTGGTTACAAACAATGCCATGAGCAGCAGGATAAACGGTACGTAGTCGTAGATCATCTGATGAATCAGCTCGTGACTCATACCGTTCACACACAACCAGATACCTACAGGCACACCAAGGATGAGCGATACGTACAACTTGTGTACGTTGTGCTCCCACCACTCGCCTACATGAGGAATAAGCGGCAGAATAGCAATGCACAACAGCATCACTACAAACGGGATTAACATCCACGCAGGAATCAAATGTTCAATCATGATCAATATAGAGTTTTGTTGATTGCAAATACAAGGTTTTTGTCGATTGCAAATACAAGGGCTTTGTCGATTGCACACATTAACCGATACAAAGGTACAATTTTTTTTCGATATTTGCAAATTTTTGACAGAAAAAGTAAAATATTTCTTCGTATTTCTTCCAAATACCGCTATTCGGGAAGATCTGACGCATCACAAAGATACAAAAAACAAGCTTAGATACAAAAGCGCAGATACAAAAAAATAAGCTATGCATCACGCATAACTTATTTCCCAAAACTATTTACTCTTTTCCTTGTTGTGTGTCCCCCGAGGGACTCGAACCCTCGACCCACTGATTAAGAGTCAGTTGCTCTACCAACTGAGCTAGGGAGACATTTGCGTGTGGTTGGTAATCTTGTTTCACGCAAACCGAATGCAAAAGTACGGCAAATTTTTCAAAATTCCAAATTTTTGAGCCTTATAGCCTTATTTTTGCCTGTTATTCGGACTAATTGCCAAGTGCGCCTTGCAATCGCTCGCAATATATCCGCGTAGCGGACTCCACCATACGCAGACAGGGACGTTGGCGGTAATACTCCGCTGTGCGTGCGTCAGGTGTGGGAGGTGTAGGCGCATCTTTGCGTAGTTGCAGCAGTTCGCGGCACAGGTATGAGCCGTTCTGTTCGGAAAACCGGTGTACAAGTGCCTGTACATTCTTGTAGTTAGCCTGCTTGCCGGCAGCATCCTCCGCCTGCGTGGCACCCGACTGCAAGCCCTCCAGCATCACCATAGCTGAACATGCTCCGCACATCTCACGCAAACGCCCTACTCCGCCGCCGAATGAAGCTGACAGACGGGCAGACTGCTGCTCGGGTATATCGTACAGGTCCGCCAGAGCCATGAATACGGCTTGCGAACAATTGTACCCGCTCATAAACAGTTCGCGGGCACGCTCTACACGTTGTTCGATATTGATGGAAGTAGCCATAGTTGTTAGATATAAAAAAGGCTATCAGGTGATCCTGTTAGCCTGCCAACTGATTTTCGATATGATGTACGCGTTGCCCGAGCACAATATTCTCCGCCAACGTGCCGTTGAGCACATCCAGGGCGTGCATAACCGTTGCATGCGTACGGTTGCCAATGTTGCGGCCTATATCGGACAACGACATATTCGTATATTGCTTGGCAAGATACATAGCCACCTGACGTGCTATAACCACGTCACGCTGACGGCTTTGCGAGTTCAACGCCTCGGGCGATATATGGAACTCCTCGCATACGGCATCGGTTATGTCTGCCAGATTACGCTCGCGCGGCTTGAGTTCCACTATACGTCCTACCACCTCGGTAGCAAGTTTCATATCGATCTCACAGTCGCCGATTGTTGAATATGCCAGCAGGGCTGCCAATACACCTTCCAGGTCACGTACGTTGTCGCGTACGTTGTTGGCGATGAACTCCACAATCTCCATCGACATCGATACGCCGTCGCGATGCATCTTGTTGAGCAGGATGTTCTTGCGCAGTTCGTAATCGGGCTTACTCATCTCGGCTGCCAATCCCCACTTGAATCGGCTGAGCAAACGCTCCTCCAGGTCACGCATGTCTTTTGGAGAGCGGTCGGAGGTAAGGATGATCTGCTTGCCGGACTGCTGCAGATAGTTGAAGATGTGGAAGAACGTGTCCTGCGTCGCGCGCTTGCCCGCGCCTGCTATATATTGTATATCATCCACGATGAGCACATCAATCGTCTGATAGAACAGCAGGAAGTCGGGTATCTGGTTGTGGGCGGCAGCATCCTGATATTGCAGCTGGAAGGTGTTGGCTGTGACGTACAACACACGTTTCTGCGGCAGCAGACGTTTCACCTCGTTGCCTATGGCGTTAGCCAGGTGGGTTTTGCCTACTCCGCTACCGCCGTAGATGAACATCGGGTTGAAACTGCCCCGTCCCGGAGCTGCAGCAACCGACAGAGCCACCGTACGCGCCAGTTTGTTGGCGTCGCCTTGTACGAACGAGTCAAACGTATAGTCGGTATTCAACTGACTGTTGAAGTCCGGCTCGTCCTTCAGATCGGGCTGCTGTTGCAACATTGCCGGTACGGCATGGGTCTGCGATACATCGGAGGGGATATTCACGCCCGCGTTCGTGTGCGAATCTATTTGTACGCGATACTCCAGGCGTGTTTGCGGACCGAACATGCGGAACAGCACCTTCGACAGCAAGGTCAGGTAGTTCTCCTCGATATACTCGACGATGAACTGCGACTTAACCTGCAGAACCAGTATGTTGTTTTCGAAACTTAGCGCCTGGATCGGAGCAAACCAGGTCATATACACAGACTGCGTGAGGTTATCACGCAAAATCTGTTGACACTCGGTCCATATGACTTGTACATTCTTTTCCATATAGCGCAAAAGAAATCGGAGCATGTTCTCCGAAATCGAGTGCAAAGGTACTACTTTTTTTTGATATTTGCAAATTTTTGCGAATGACGCATTTTGTCAGTTTTCGCACCCTCTAAAATATCAATCAGTTACGAATTGCCAACTGATAATCAACTAATTGCAAAAGTTATAAACATGCAACTGTTTGATTTTTAATAGGGCTTTTCAAAATAAGATTCAGGTTCGTTGGCGCAATTTTGCGGTAGTTAGGCAGAAATCCGCATTTTATGCTCTACAACATTTTTTTCTTATTTATAATTTGTAAGAATAAGGGTCTTTAAAGTGGACTTTGCAATACGAAAATATCTCCCTCGTTTACCCAGTTCGGAAGGCATGCAACAGTATGAAAACCAACAGATTGAAACAATTTTAGTGAGGGAATATTGTCAGTTTTTACGAGTGCGTACAAAAACCGAAAGCACAGAATATTAGCCACATACGTTTTTAGTTGCAGGAGTGCCCGGGTACCTAAACGGCGTTTGCGCCATACGGGTGAGAGATAAATTGCCACAGCCGCTTTCCTGTTCCGGATGTCCACGTTGTACAAGTCGATACATCCGACCGGCTGTGGGGCTGTTGTTTTGACCCGCTCTTCCCTGCCCTGTTCTGCCTCGTTGGATTCGTTTTCGTCGCTCAGACAGATCATCAGGCGCAACTGTCCGTCCTTGTAGATATCGCCTGTTGTACGCATGATATAATCGCGCAAATCCGCCTTTGAGAGCGGATTATGCGTATCTCCGTCCAGCCAGGCGGCAGAGTCGTTCTCCCATTCATAGAGTAGCGGCAGGTCGTCCGGCTCGAGTTTGCGAAGCGTTATGTGCGATTGGTCAGGCATCGGTCAACAATTGGGACACATGCAGGCGGATATTACGAGAACAGCCTTTGCAGGAACGATTGTTTGCGCTGGGGTTTCTCGTCGTCGAAATGATGTTCGGCGGGTTGCAGGGCTTTGCCGCTGTGTATCATCTGATAGATCACTCCCCAGTCGGGCAGTCCGCCCAGGTTATGGTCGTCGATGAAGACGTCGGCATCCAGTTTTCGTGCTATGCGCATGTCGGGTGTCTCCTCGGGAAAGGCGGCATTCACGGCATAGAACTCCAGTCCGCGCTCCTTACAATAGTTAACGGCATCGTCCAGCAGTTGTCCTTCGCGACAGGTGTACAGGATGATCTGGCACATATCCTCGCGTTGCAACTTCTTGAGCGTCTCGATGGCAAACGGTATAGGCTTGCCAATCTGCGGATAAGCGTGGGTAACAATCGTTCCGTCAAAATCTACGGCAATCTTCATATATGATAGGTTTTTACTTGTTATACAATGGGTTAACGATACGTGTTGTGCAACGTGTGCAATGGTTAGTACGTATCTTTGTCGTCGGTAGGCGTCAGCTCCTGTTCTGTTTTTGCCTCTCCGGGTTTGGTGAACACGAGTGCCACGGCTCCGATAGCCGCGAGCCACAGCATGGGTTTGTATGCTCCGAGCAGCATATATGCCACCAGGCTCAACGCGGCAGCCATAGCTATGAATCCCATACGCAACGTGGCATAGGTGTAGTAGGTGTCATAGCGGAGGTCTTCGTTCTCAATCTTGGCAATCTTCGCGCACGCGCGCTTAAATCCGTATAACGCGCCCGGGATAACTGCCAGGGTGAAGAGGATAGCGCCGTACTGGAAGATCATGCCTATCGTCTCGTTAGGCTCAAACAGTTTGAACGGTTCGCCGTTCTGTGCAAGCGAATCGTAGTTCAGATACCATATAGCGCCGAACAACAGGATGATCAGCACGTACAGTACATAGTAAGCAATCTTCATGCTCGACAGCCATTCTGTCTTGCTCATGTGGCGGTTGGGTTTAAGCATAGCAGTTCGTATTTATGTGTTAGTTGTTTATCCGTTGAATATGGTTCGGTTGATGATGGAGCGTCCGAGGGTTATCTCGTCGGTATATTCGAGTTCGTTGCCTATGGCAACGCCACGCGCTATGAGCGACACGGTCAGATCTTCCGTCGGTCGTCCGGCTTGCTCCAGACTGTTCATTATTCGTCTGTACAGGTAGAAGTTCGTTGTATCGCCTTCCATCGTTGTGGGCAGGGCGAGGATCACTTCTTTTATATCGCCTGTGAGCACACGTTCCACCAGTTTGTCGGCTTCTATATCTTTGGGGCCGATGCCGTCAATGGGGGATATGACGCCTCCCAACACATGATACACGCCGCGGTACTGACCGGTGTTCTCTATCGACATCACGTCCTGGATGTTCTCCACCACGCATATCGTAGCATGGTCGCGCTTGGGATTGCGGCATATAGGGCACATCTCCGTATCGCTGATGTTCCTGCACTCGCTACAGTAGTGTACCTCGCGTTTGAGCCGTGTGAGCGAGTCGGCAAACCCTTGCACATCGCTCTCGGGTTGGCGTAACAGGTGCAACACGAGCCGCAAGGCTGTTTTCCGCCCTACTCCCGGCAGCGAGGCAAACGAGTTGACTGCGTTATCTAACAGTTGGCTTTCCATTACTTATGGTTTTTACTGTCATCCGCATGGCTGGCTGCTTTGCCGGGAGCACCCGGCTTCCACCTCGCCGGTATGACTCTGTACGGGTACCTCTCGCGCATGTTCATCGCGTTCGGGCAGTCGCAATGGTGGATGCGGATACCTTTCGTCACGCTGATGAACCCGAAGATCGGGTCACCGGGCTGCGGATTGCAGCACTTGGAGAGTGCATAATCGACGTTCTTGACGTTGATATCCACCTCCAGCGCCAGTGCCGAACTGTGGGCGTTCGGTATGAACTCGCGTTGCGGGCTGACGGGCATGCTGACATTATCCAGGTCGGCATACAACTCCTTGATTCGCTGCACATCCTCCTTGCCCGAAGCCAGAGCCTGGTAGAAGTCCGAGATGGCTTTGTAGCCCAGTTTGAGCACGAGTTTGGTTATGTGTGCCTCGTCGTAGTCGATCTTCCAGTTCTTCAGGCGTCGTTCGAGCAGTTCGCGTCCTTCTGCAGCCTGCTTGTACTCTATCTCCTTGAGTGCCTGGCGGATCTTGTTCTTCGCCTTGGTGGACTTGACATAGTTCAGCCAGTCAGCCGAGGGGTGCTGGTTCGGCGAGGTATTGATCTCCACCTGGTCGCCGTTCTGCAGTTCTTGCCGTATGCTGACGTGCTGGCCTCGGATACGACCGCCCACGCAGCGGCAGCCCACTTCGGAGTGAATACTGAACGCAAAGTCCAGTACCGTCGCTCCTGCGGGCAGACGTCTGAGATCGCCTGTCGGGGTGAACACATAGACGCTCTGTTTGTCCGTGTTCAGGCGGTTGCCGTCCACACCTTTGTATGCCCAGTGTGCAGCCACACCTTTCTCCGCCACCTCGTCCATACGTCGTGTACGGATCTGCACCTCCACCCATTTGTTCTCCGGTCCGAGTACGGTGGTATGCAGACTCTCGTAGCCGTTCTCCTTGGGCACGCTCAGCCAGTCGCGCAAGCGCTTGGGATTGGGCTGGTACATGTCCGTGATGATCGAATAGACCTGCCAGCAGTCCTGTTTCTCGCGCTCCAACGGCGAGTCCAGAATGATGCGGATGGCAAACAGGTCGTATATGCGGTCGATATCACAATGCTGCACCTGCATCTTGTGGTAGATCGAGTGGATGGATTTCGGTCTGCCTTTGATCGTGAACTCGAATCCTGCGTCCTTCAGTTTCTTCTCCAGCGGCGTGATGAACGAGGCGATGTATGCGTCGCGTTCGGTCTTTTTGGCAGCCAGTTCGTGGGCTATATACTTGTATTTGGTATAATCGGTAAACTTGAGTGCCAGATCCTCCATCTCGGTCTTGATCTGGTACAGACCCAACCTGTGCGCCAGCGGGGCATGCAGGTCGGCAGTCTCGTTGGCTACATGACGACGACGGTCGCTGTCGCCCTCTTTGTCCAAGGCGCGCAACAACTCCAGACGCTCGAGCAATATGTCGTACAATACCTTGTTGCTATCTTCCATAGTTATGTGGTAATAATTTTTTGCAAATTTTGCACCCGGTAAGGGCAAAATATATCTGTTTTTGACATAATTCTGCAAATACATGCACAAATTCCATGCAAAAATAAAAAAAAATTTGCAAATATCAAAATATTTTTGTAAATTTGCAGAGTTTTGTTGTGAACTATATTATTTTTGATACATAATTAAACAAAATAACACATACATGAAAACTACATTCCGTATTTTACTTGCCTGCGCGATTGTCTTTCTGACATACATCTGCGTGGACAGTGTTGTTACCCCTATTGAGTTTGAGGAGACCCGCGTACAGCGCGAGGAAGCCGTTGTCAAGAACTTGATTCACATCCGTACGGCGGAGGTGGAGTTCAAGAACCAAAACGGCCGCTTCATCGCCGATGCCGACTCCCTGCTCTTGTTCCTGAAGACCGCTCCGAAAAAAGAGGTGCTCAAGGAAGGTTCGCTTACCGACAAACAACTCGAGGCAGGCATGACCGAGCACAAGGCTGTCAAGATCATCGACAAAGCCAAGGCTAAAGCCATGAGCAAACTCAAGACTGACGACCAGGAGGCTATCTACGAGTACATCTGGGCGAACGACAAGGACATCAAGGACGCCGGCCTGCAGGGCTTCCGCCGCGATACCATCGAGCGCAACATGATCGAGACGCTCTACAAAGGTGAGTTCACAGCCGAGAACATCGACCAGATCGTGCTTATCCCCTACTCCGACAACCTCCGCTTCGAGATTGAGGTCAACGACAACTACAAGACCTCGCAAGGCATTCACGTGCCGCTGTTCGAGGCACGCGCGCCGTTCGAGACCTATCTGGCTGACCAGGACAAGCAGGAACTCGTCAACCTTATCGACAAAGAGCAGAAACTCGAGCACTATCCCGGACTGAAAGTAGGTTCGATCGACGCTCCGAACAACAACGCCGGTAACTGGGAATAGCGCATCGGCAATGCGATCGCACCGGATGCCGCCCTGCGGCATAAAAGCGACGCATGCCTCTGCTTTTCCCCACCACAAGCGCTACGCTGGTTTGTGTCGGGGACCCTATAAATGATGAAACAGCATGAGGATTATTAGCGGTAAATTTAGGGGGCGTCGATTGATGCCCCCTAAAAATATCACAGCCCGTCCTACAACAGACTTTGCCAAGGAGAGCCTGTTCAATCTCCTGACTAACCGTATGGATATGGAGGGTGCCGATGTGCTGGACCTGTTTGCCGGCACGGGCAGCATCAGTCTGGAGTGTGTCTCGCGCGGAGCACGCGAGGTCACGGCGGTCGAACTGGCGCACACCCAGCAGAACTTCATCATCGCCACCAGCAAGTCGCTCGGCATCAACAACCTGCATCTTATCCGCGGCGATGTGTTCCGCTACCTCAAGGCGTGCTCTATACGCTACGATCTGATCTTTGCCGACCCGCCGTACGCGTTGGAGGAGTTGCCTACCCTGCCGTCGCTCATTGTACCGGCGTTGCTCAAGCCTGGCGGATTGTTTGTGCTCGAGCATGGTGACCAGTACGATTTTTCCGGCCATCCGCATTTCCTTGACCTCCGTACCTACGGAAGCGTGCATTTCTCGTTCTTCCAATAATTTTGGCCACTTTTATCGGGGGTTTATCGGAACTTCAACAAGATTTAATCGGTTTTTCGTTCTTTCTGCGATTCTTCCACCGGACCATCACGCGACCATCTTACGACAACTGCCCGACTCTTACCTTTTTTATACACGTATAAAGAATTCCGCATCCTGCATCTTAAACGCTTCTACATCCTGCCGCGTAAACAAACCTCTTTGACCGTTGTAGTATGCTCGAAAGAACTCATTCCCTTGAGGAAGAGGTCGTCCGTTGTAGTTTGTAGGCTCGCGGAACTTAAAGTCGCTGATGGTCCAGTCAAGGCGGGATTTGTTCCACGTTCCTTCTTCTACGGCTTGCAGCAGTTGCTGCTGTTTGCACTCGGGCAGTTGAGCCCATAGGCTGCGAGAAGTGGAAAGAATATCGCCGGACATTACAATGGTGTCGTTTTGCGCCTTGCAGGCGTTTATCAATTTATCAAAAGAAGAAAGAGGTTGGGAGGTTTTCTCTTTATCCGTATCCAGTGCTCGACATCTTTGATGTCGAGTTTCTACATCTGTGTCCAGTGCTCGGCATCTTTGATGTCGAGTTTCATCATCCGTGTCCAGTGCTCGGCATCTTTGATGTCGAGTTTCTTCATCTGTGTCCTGTGCTCGGCATCTTTGATGTCGAGTTTCTTCATCCGTGTCCTGTGCTCGGCATCTTTGATGTCGAGTTTCTTCATCTGTGTCCAGTGCTCGGCATCTTTGATGTCGAGTTTCATTTTCCTCTTCCTTTTCTTTTATTTCTTTATATATAGGGGTATGGGGGTTCAATATTTGAACATTTTCGTTCAATGACTGAACACTATCGTTCAATGGCTGAACACTTTCGTCTGCTGATTGAACATTACTGTTCACTGATTGAACACTCCTGTACACTCCGTTTTGTTTGCTTATCAGTTCTTCTTCTTGCAGACTTCTCAATACGGTAGATGCGGTGCCAAGGCTTAATCCGAGGCTACGGGCAAGCTGTCTGACGCTTCCCGTGTAGCCTTTTGATTTGCCGCACTTGGACTCTGTCAGACCATAAATATAGGCATACACGCGGCATTCTGCTGGACTCAGGTTCAGCCCGGACGGAAGCCACATCCAGTCATATTCTTTAACAAATATTGCCATAATAATTGAATTTTATGGCCAATCGTTAATCCCTTTCCCTGTGGTCGGCTCTGAGGATTGTGCGAGTCGAGCCTTCCACCGGTTATTGTACTCGCATGGATTGGCGATTGATATTTGTTAGTATGGATTTTCTCTTTGACCGCTTGATAACGATCTAAAATCCGATGCAAAGATAATACAAAAAAAAGAGACCTCCAAAAAAGGTCTCAAATTCGGAAAGTTTCGGAAAATTTTCGGAAAAATTTTCCGCTTTTAGGTCGTTTTTCCGAGGAAAGATTCGGAAAGATTTAACTGTTCCGGGCCTTCCGGAAATCATCGCCTGTGAACACGTATTTCTTGTTGGTATGTGCTACCCACGGATTGATAGCCATGGCTTTTTCCTGGTCAGTCTTGTCGCTCAGCACAAAGTATCCAACGGTCTCTGAACGCAATATCTCGCGGCACGCTGCTGCCTTGGTCTTTGCCCCGTTGATTACTCGCAGCAACTCTTTTTTGCACATGTCGTATGTCATTTTATCCGTTATGGCGAAAAATGCCCCATCGGGATCTTGGTTGCACGGCTCATCTTCAACCGTATCGGGAATTTCCGAATCCCATGTGCGAAGACTTCTGTCCATGCCTTCAAATATGCACTCACGGAATTCTTCTATTTGTTCGGCTGAGAGTTGATCGACACCAAAGAGTTTCATCGCCTTAATGTCCTTCCAGTCATCCCGTAGCAACCTGACTATCTGGGCTGCCTTTTGTGCTCCGAACTTGTTATAGATTCGCTCTATATTTCTTCGGAACTCAGTAGGATTACAATACACCCAATACTCGCGCCCGGTATAGGGATTGATTTTGCCGAGGTGTAACTCTGCTGTATCATCCGTCATGATTATATCCCACAGAATCATGTCTTTGGGTACTGCGTAATATCTAGAATAAAAATGAATATCCTTGCATGTAGGTAGTTTGCTCGCAAACCACTCCACACGCTCATGGCACAGCAAGATATACAAATCGTTATAAGGACTGCATGTGCTCCTCTCCTCGCTCGATTTCTCGACAGCTACTCTTCCTGTTACCACATATTGCTGTGCTAACTCATTCGGTATCTCATCCACCCACACAAGCGGATTTTCCACAAGATGCTGAATACGATTAACGATATTGAAGTCGTAGCCGTTTGTGATCCGTTTCCAGTCGAGTTTATCCAGATGCTCCAGACATTGCTCTGCCATCAAATGTTCATAGAGCATATCTTTTTCTTCAATTACAAAACAATCGGAGTAATACAGCCCTGATTTCACATCCTGATGTAATTCAGCACTCCGGGATTCGTTCCTGTTGCGAGCCTGAAACAATTCTTTCATTTCCTCTATGCTCACATACGGAGTGTTATCATAATCCTCCAGGGGTATATCATAATAACTTTCCATAATCAATGTATATTAGTTAATGTTCCATCAGATGACATATCGTGTGCTACTATATTCATCGCCACAAATCGATAGCGCTTTGAGTCATGTGGTACCAATCGTCCCACTTGGGGTATTACCCGTTCAACTATATCCGGTCGCTCTAATATCTGCTTATCCGGCTGCACAAGCAGCAAGTTTCCTGCAGCGCATGCCTCAAAATATACGCCCTGCGGTTTGTAATACTTGGCAATAGGACTATCTGCCGGCGGAAATCCCTCAACCAGCAATATGATTAGTGGATACCCCGCTTTGCGCAATGCTCGGCAGATTTGTTTCTCTCCCTCGGATATAGCTCCGCTTATATGTATTGTTCCGTTCGCTGCTTCAGCCATACACGCGGCTTTCTTCTCGTCAATCTCCGCCTGCCTTAGATCACGCGAGCACTGAATCACACTGCGTATCGGATAATCCGCGAGGAATCTGTTCCCCAGTATCATACATGGCATTCCGGCTATCTGTATGTTCTGCCTAATCTTGAACAACTCCGGGTTTGCTCGTTTGATGGCCAATCGTCGCGGGTTGTCATAGATGTACTGTATCATCGCGTCCAGTTGTCCTTTGTGGAATAGGATGCGGTCGTTGTAGCCCTCTTCCCATAGTTTACGATCGTTGTTACCCTCTTCCCATAGTTTACGATCGTTGTTACCCTCTTCCCATAGTTTGTGATCGTTGTTGCCATCTTCCCATAGTTTGCGATCGTTGTTGCCATCTTCCCATAGTTTGCTTGACTCTTCCGGCACTCCCAGAGCGCCGGCACATAACACCCGCTTCGTACCCGTCTTGAACCCCCAAATCACTTTACCGATATGTACCGGTAGTTTTTCTTGAACATATAGCACAAAATGCACATGATCTGGCATAACTTGCTTACATAACACACGGATCTGCGGATAGTAATTGGATATACTCTCTATTTCCTGTGCCACAGCTATGCCTAAGTCAGTCAACTTTATCCAAGCATCATCCTCTCCGCCTTCCAATCGTCCGAGCAAAGGCCTGCGGCCTTCTACACCCAGCGTTATCATGTATATACCTCGCCCTGAGTAATCCCATCCGCTACACCGTCGACGCATCGAGTGCTTCGTCTCCCTGCGACACAACTGCTTATCTACAGATTGATTTTGTTTTTCCATTCTGTCTTTCCTTGTATGACTGAGTATTAGCGCCCTGCGCTTTTGTATCAGTGTTCTGCGCTTTTGTATCAGTGTTCTGTGCTCGGCATCTGTGATGTCGAGTCTCATCATCCGTGTTCTGTGCTCGGCATCTGTGATGTCGAGTCTCTTCATCCATGTCCTGTGCTCGGCATCTGTGATGTCGAGTTGCATCATCCGTGTTCTGTGCTCGGCATCTGTGATGTCGAGTTTCTTCATCCGTGTTCTGTGCTCGGCATCTGTGATGTCGAGTCTCTTCAGCCGTGTCCTGTGCTCGGCATCTATGATGTCGAGTCTTTCCCCTATGTTGAGTTATGCTCTCTATCCATTCATCAAGGCTGCTACTCTGCATTCACGACCTCGAGATCTATCTTTACGCCGCTGATTTTTTTCCGTATCTTTTCTATCAACTCCTCCAAACTGATGCAAACCTTTGTAAAGAGTTTATACATCTGTTCGGGTTCGAAGTTGTCTTTGGTTTCAACAACCGGCGTTTGGCTTTGCACACAAAATAATGTGCAAATTTACGAAAAATTTCTGACATTTGCAAATAAAATAGCTATTTTCAATCAAATTATGTCTTCTTGCTAATTCTGTAGGGGCGATGATGATATCAGTGCATGGGGATTTGGGATGATCATCGGCAGGCATTCGGGGAAGTGGTATTCGTTGCCAAGGATATCAGAAGAGCGCTCTTGCATGACTTTGGCAGCCGGATGCCAAGCGCAATAGTAGAAATCGATGGTATCAGGGAGTAGTTTGCGGAATTGCAGCGAATAACGTACGGCTGATATGACTTGGTAATCTGTTTTGACGTACTTTTTTCAAATATACAAGAAAAACACAAAAATATTTGCATTTTTTCAAGTAGAGTTGAAAAAAAAAAATAGGAGCAAACTGAACTTGGCGCAAACCGAGAATTAGCGTTCCTCGTAGGTGCCGTCGGTATAATAGATGATGATACGTGCGATCTGCTTGGGTGCGGAAACGGATGCAGGACGCGCAGGTTTGTCGGGGAGAGGCTGTGCAGGCGTAGAAACGGCAGTCCTGTCGGCAGAAGCGGGGGTGTCAGACGGCAGTTCTGGACGCATGTCGCCAAAGAGTTCGGCTTGCGTGACGCCTCCGTTAGGGCGATACATGCTGCCTGTACCTAACATCAGCCAATCGGGGCTGATAGTACGGAAACAATTCAGAATACGCACGTATATATCTACGCTGGGTTTGTTGCGTTCGCTCAGGATATTCGATATAGTACCAGCCGACACTCCGAGCATCTCAGCAAACTGCTTTGCCGTGAGTTTCTCAGATTCGATTATTTTCGCCAATCGTTCACGTTCGTTCATTTCATTCAATTCTCGCTAAAGTTGGACAATTTTTAGAGGAATTTCGGGAAAAAGACTCTCCGAAAAACAATGCAAAGATACGAAAACTTTTTCACATTTGCAAACTTTTAGAAAGAAAATTCTTCAGTATTCAATATTCACATATCAAAATATCGGAATGCAAATTCACATCTATAGCCAGATTGGACAACAATCAAAGAATCAAAGAAATACATAAAGCACAATTTAGATTAAGTAAATCATGTAACGTGCATAGTATGAGCACCTAACAAAACAAGAGCAACACACACCAGACCATGATGCAATAATCCGCAACCAAACAATGGTTGCGCATAAATCCGCACTTTAAGTATTCTCATATTGAATTGATTTTCTGCATTTTAGGTATATGCTACTATGTGTGCGTGGAACATTTTAGAGGGTAAATTCACGATTGTGTAGGTGGTTTTTTGCTGTGATGCATTCACAAGTCAAAACGGTATGCAGGCGTGAATAATGGCGTATTCAAGGCTGTGAAATTCACAAATCAATACATCACAAGTGTGATTTTCGAACACACGGTACTCGCTTGGCGCACAAAAAAATTGGGGTGCAAACTACCCCACTCTGAAAATGAGAAAAATTGTTGAACTGTGAAAGCTCCAGAAGAATTGAACGGAAATCGGACAAGAATAAGCGGAGCGTAAAAAAATGAGAGGAGACCGAAAATCGGTACTCCTCTACTCCTTCATCCGTCTGAGATAAAAATCGAAGATGATTGATCGTTGTGCGATGGTGGAGGGATAAAGTTGCTTGGCGAGATTGAGATTGGTTAGTCTGGATTGGGTAAAATCCCGTTTCATACGCAAATAATCGATTCTCGCGCGGATAATTGCTGCAAAATGTCGTGGTTTGAGGGTTATAAGTGCCTGAAAAGCAGCCACATAATCCAATATGAACCGTCCGAACATGACTCTACGCAACCAGGGTTGCGGGAGATTCTTGTAGATCATGAGCAGATTGTTACGGAAATTGAGGTAGGTCTTGCGTGGATTGTCATAGGCAAGTGCGCCTCCACCGAGGTGATAGACGGCACTCTGCGGCACGCATACCAACTCGTAACCTCGCATGTTCAGTCGCCAGCAGAGGTCTATCTCCTCCATGTGAGCAAAGAACTTATCATCGAGTCCGCCCAGGTCGTTGTAGAGTTTCGTTCGGATAAAGAACGCGGCTCCGCTGACCCAGAACGTGCGTGCGACGGTATCGTATTGTCCGTTGTCGGGTGCGACAAAACTCATCATTCTGCCTCGGCAGAAGGGGTAGCCGAGCCGGTCGATACATCCTCCTGCAGCTCCGGCGTGCTCGAAGGTGACGGGTTGTGCGGGATCATTCTGATGAGCGAGTAAGGACTTGTATGCCAATATCTTAGGTTGAGCAGCCGCGACATTCGGATGTTGCTGCATATATGTCAGCACAGGTTGGAGCCAGTCAGGCGTAACCATCACATCGGAGTTGAGCAGCACGACCATCTCGCTATCGATGTCGGCAATAGCACGGTTGTAGCCGGACGCAAAGCCGTAGTTGTGATCGTAAGCGATGAGGCGGAGGTGTGCCGCCTTGGCTTCGGGCGAGGCGAGCAAGCCCTGCAGGTACGGAACGGAATCGTCGGTCGAACCGTTATCCACGACAACGACCTCCGTGTCCGGTAGCGTAGTATGCTCGAGCACAGACGGGAGGAAGCGACGCATCATATCTGCGCCGTTCCAATTGAGTATGACTACACTACAGAGCATTTATAATTTAGGATTTCAAATTTCAAATTTAGGATTTCTTGTCTCGGAAAGTCTCGAACGATCGGCAAAGCAGTACAAATTTATGATTGTGGTTTGGCAAACTTCCAACGGTTGTGCGTCCAGAGCCATAGATGCGGCTGTTCGAGGATGTTCTGCTCGAGCAGGCGGGCATATTCCTCGGTAATATGTTCGGACTGCAAGGGGATGAGTTTCATGTGGTAAAACCCTCTTTTCGGGCTGCTGATATACGCATAGAAACACGGGAATCCGAACTTCTTGCCCAGCACCTCGCTCCCATTGAGGAAGGCTGTATCCTGATTGAGGAACGTGGTCCATACATGTGCGTTCCGTGGCGATGGTTTCTGGTCTGCCAGCATGCCGTACATGGCGTTGACCTTGCTGTTACGGAGTTGTATCATTCGCCTGAGCAGCACATCTTTTTCGATACATTCGCCTCCTCGTTGTGCGCGTATGTCGAGCATTAACTGATTGAAATATCGGTTTTTCAGTCGTCGATAGACATTACACTCCACCACGCCTTGCGCAGCATATCTTCGTCCGAAATCCGCCGCCCACTCCCATGTACCGAGGTGTGCGAGCATGGTGATTGCTCCGCCATGTTCGAGGCATGCTTGAGCGACGATGTCTTCGTGCTCGTAGGTCATGCGCTCGCGTATCTCGGCATCGGAGATGGAGTAGCCGTAGATCGTCTCAACAATCAGGTCGGCAAACCTGTGGTAGAAGCGTTTGCGCAGTTCGTCACGTTGCTGTTGCGACCAATCGGGGAAAGCGTTCCTTAGGTTCTTGTCCACGAGTTTGCGCCTGTAGCGCACCCCATAATAGACAAGCGGGTATATCAGCCAATCAGCCAGGAAATGATGTACCCGCAAAGGTAACTTACCCAATATGTTGAGCCCGACATGCTTCATCGGTCAGGTGTTACGCTTCTTCTTCGGTATAGAATCCGTTCTCTACACCATACTGGTACTCGGCATCCTGAATGAGCTGAACCTGCACGGATGTGACGGGGCAGTTGTCGGCTTTGGCTTGCTCGAGCACGTATTGGAGTTGCTCTGTTTCGTCCACATAGCCCTCGTTATACTCGATGTCGCCATTCTCCTCGTCCTCGGTAGCCAAGCCCTTCATGATCAGGTAGTCGTCCATGACATCCAGAACATAGAGGATATCATCTTCGGTCAGTCCGTAGAGGTCCTCAGCCGGAACGGTTCGGATAATATAATCAAGCAACTCGCGTTCTTGATCGTCGATGATGGAAGATTCTAACATATTTATAATTTAGGATTTATGATTTCAAGTTTCAAATTTATGAATTACACCTTAGATGAACATTCTGACGAGAGTGAGGAAGATAGCGAGAACGGGTGTGGCGAGCAGGAGGCTGTCGAAGCGGTCGAGCACGCCACCGTGTCCGGGCAGGAATCGTCCGGAATCCTTGATGCCGTATGACCGCTTGAGCAGGCTCTCCATCAGGTCGCCGAACGTACCGGCAACGGTAGCGAGCAGTCCGAACAGCATAGCCACCACATACTTGGCATGGGGTTGGAGGTTGTACTGCCAACTATCGATAACATCAAACCATCCGCAACGTGTGAGCAGCCATGCTGCGAGCAGGACAAATGCTGCCCCTCCGAACAAACCTTCCCAACTCTTCTTCGGGCTGACATGGGGTGACATCTTATGGTTGCCGGACGGACGTTTGGCGGTAAGCGAGCCGACACAATACGCTCCGGTATCGTTGGTCCAGAGCAGCACAAACAACGCCAGGAGCAGCCACTTGCTATAAGCCAGAACGATCAACATCGTGGCAAACGGCAGGGCGATCATCACTTGTCCGCTAAGCAGGTTGCCCCAATGTGCAGCCGGCTGACCTGACTGATGATGCGCCAACTCGCACAACAACGCCACCATAAGCAGCACGATGTACGCCAGGGCAAACGCCTGCGAGAGGCTCGCCTCGAAGATATAGTTGGTGACAAACATGGAGTCGCAGAACTGCCACACCCCCACTCCTGCAAACAGCAGCAGGTTGAGCAGCATGCCAAAGACGCGTGTGTATGCGGGATCGCCCGTTATGGAATGGAACTCCCTAACCGCCAAGGTGCTGACTACAGCAAAGATTGCTGCAAACGCTAGCGGCTGGACGAGTATGGCCGCCACGACGACTGCCACATATACTGCGCCGGAGATGGTACGTTGTACAAGATTGGTCATTTTTTTTCAGTATTCAGAATTCAGTTTTCAGTATTCAGAATTCAGTATTCAATATTCAGTTTTTTAGAAACCGAAGCTCAGTCCCATGACAGCCGTGAAGTTCTTTCCCTGCATGAATGCCGGTGTGAACTTGTTGAGGTAATATGTCTTGAGTTCTTCGCCTGCGAGGTTGCGACTGGTATAGTCGGCATTCCAGCCACGGTCTTCGCCATCTATTCGCGCGGATGAAGGAGTAAAGGCGCGTGCGTTGTTGTAGATGATATCCACGTGTGCGTAGCAGTTGTTGAACACCTCGTAAACAGCCCGGAACTTCAGTTCGTCGTTACGCCAGATCTTCTCGCTAAAGGGTTTTTGTGCGATAATAGGATTAGGTACGCGCGTGCCGGCAATATACTTGCGTACATAGTCATACTTGCGGTACTTGGTATCCTGTGTATAATCGAGGGTGAGACGCAGACTGCGTGTCGGTCGATAGGACAGTTGGAGGAAGATGGATTGTGCGTTATCGCCCATGTAATGTCCCATGTTGTAGGTGTTGGACGTGAAGTCGAGCACCTTGATGGAGTGCGTGTACGTAGCAATATACGAGCGCATGAACTCACCCTTGAGACTCAATCCGTTGACAGGCCATCCGCTCCATTGGAATCCGAGAACGTAGGACAAGGGATTGTTCTCCTTGTTGGACGGTTTGAGTCGGGCGAGTTTGAACTCGTCGATATAGAATGTACCATACAGGCGCAGGTGGTCGGTAGGTCGGATAGTGATAGAGGCAAAGACCTGGGAGTTCTGGTTCTCCGAACCGAGACCTTTGGTGAGCAGGTGGTCGAGCGACTTGTAGAACGCTATCGGAATGAAGTATGCCGCCTGCACGTTACGCTCGGCATAGACGATAGAGTTACCGATGGAGAAGTGGATGTACTTGATGGGCTTGAACGTGAACATGTTAGCCGCCATGAACTTGTTCATGGGACGGTAATGGGTGCGCGTCTCACCTTCGGCATAATTCTCGTTGTAATAATACGTGGAATCCGCCACGTTGCTCACGAGCCAAGCATGGAAATAATCGAACTGGAACCACGAGCACGGAGTGAGTTGCAGGGTAACCATCGGTACGGCAGGATTATGCGCCGAGAGGATGGTTGAACTGAGTTGTGCATCACCCCATTGCAGTCGTTCGCGTTCCACGGCTATTCGTCCCCACCAGGTATATAAGGCTATACCTCCTCGCGAGTCGGAAAAGTCTCCGCCATAGTTCGCCTCTTTGTACTGCACGCCCGGCAGGCTGTTGAGGAATCCCGGCTGGGTGAGCCGTGCTCCGTACAACCTGTCGGAAGATGTCGGGAAATACGTTTTAGACAACATAGATCCGTTCCAACTGTTGTCACGAAGCGATCCCCATATACTCAGGTGGTGGGCTATATCCATCTGAATCTCAGCCCCATACCAGCGTTTGGTAATCGCGCCCTTCTTGGACATATACAGGTCCATACCAAGAATGGGCCGGAATCGCAACTTGAACATCTTGTTCTTGGTAAGGATGTGCAAGGACGGATCGGCAAGCGAGAGGTTGGAAACAGGCGTGATCCATTGTGTGACATGGCGATGTCCGTAACTATGATACACAGGTAAGGTATCCAGTTCGAGTGCATAGTCCTGCAGGTAGAACTGCAGATCGTCCTTCTGTCGTCGTGAGAGCAGACTGTCTTTCGCCTGTGCCTGGCTCAACATGGCTGCAATCTGACTACGGTTATACGGGCGGATAGCCTCCGTGAGTTCGATCACGCCGTCGGTAGCCAGTTCGTCGATAAAGTCATACACCTCGGTATATTCCAAAGCCTGCGGCGCGACCTGTGCATGTGCAACAGACGCCGTAAGCAACAATATACCAAGCAGATAACGATAACGCATGATCAGTTATGGATTAGAGTTGTATTACTTCTTAGCAGGTGTATAGCGTGCGTTAAGCGCAGCCACAACCTCGGCTGTGATGTCGTAGCCGTCGGTAGCGAGCAGGATGTTGTCCTTGGCGTTGTTGGAGAAGATCATCTGGTAGCGTCCTTCGGCATTCATCTGCTTGAGATAACTGAGGATCGTATCTGCCAGTTGTGCCTGGAGTTGCTGGTTCTCCTGCATGATCTCCTGAGTGAGTTGCGCCTCGCGGTTCTCCAGATCCTGTTGCTTCTTCACGATGCGTTGTTGTTCGCTCTCTGCACGTTCGCGGCTGAGGAAAGCGTTGTTCTCCAACTTACGTTGGAAATCCACCATCTCGTTCTGGAGGGTACGTGCTTTCTGGTTGAGTTCCATGCGTGCATTCTCCTGACGTGTCATAAGTTTGTCCTGTGCCTCGAGCGCAAAGGTGTACCCTTGCAGGATAGAGTCGAGATTGATGAACGCTACCGGCATAGCGCCCTCAACGGGTTGAGGAGCAGCAGCCTGCTCCGGCACAGCCGGCTTCTTCAGAACGATTACAAACAGGGCCACAATAGCTGCGACCAGAATAGTGTTGATACAGATTTGAATTTTATCCATTGTTTTAGATTTTAATTATTTTCGAGATGACGTGATGTCGTGATGTCGAGTTTACAGGTCATTCACGTTCAGGCGTAGGGGATTACCTCGTTGTGCCTGCCGGTCCTGCGAGCGGGTACATCCTACGCCGCGGTCATGCATGGCTTTGCTCTGTCCTACGTCCTGCGAATGGAAGGTGCCGTTCTTCTTGAACATAATTCGCACACACATTCCGAGTATTCCCAAGCCGAGGATAGCGGCTGATATGATGATGGTTTTGAGCATAAATCAGATGGTGTCGATAAACTGTTTTTGTTTGCGTTCGTACATCCAGCAGCCTATGAGCAGCACAATAATCATGAAAGCAAAACTATACCCGAACGCAGCCCAGGAGAACGAGCCGGCACCATAAGCGCCGTACTTGAACGCCTCGATGGGAGCGGTAACGGGATTGAGAACCATGAGTTTGTGCAAAGTAGGATTGGTAACATAACTCAAGGGGTACACGATAGGCGTAGCATACATCCATAGCGAGACGAGCACGGGGATGAAGTTCGTGAGGTCCTTGTACTTGGTGGTCAGGCTGGAGACGATCAGTCCCAAACCCAACGCTATACCAGCCAGCATCAGCACGATAACCGGGAAAAGGAGCAGATACCAGTTCGGGCTGAGGTGTACGCCTTTGGCAAACACAAAGAACAGGTAGATAATCACGAACATCAGCAGTTGTATGCTGAAGCGGAAGAGTTTGGACAGAACGACGGACAAAGGCGATACCAGTCGCGGGAAATAGACCTTGCCGAACAAGCCGGCATTCTTGGAAAACGTGCCTGCTGCATCCGTCAGACAGGTGGAGAAATACTCCCAAAGGCATACACCCGACATGTAGAATACCGGTTGCGGTATATCATCCGTGGGAATACCGGCTATTCTGCCGAACACGATCATGTACATGAAGACGGAGAACAGCGGCGAGATGAAGTACCACGCCATACCGAAAATCGTTTGCTTGAACTGAACGATTATATCGCGCTTGACAAACAGCCAAACGAGGTACTTCTTTTTCCAGAGTTCCTTGAGTCCTAATCCGCTACCTGTGCTCTTGGCGTCAATAACGGTAGTCCAATATGTATCGTTAATATTGCTCATTATACAGTATCCATAAATGATTTTTGAACCTTGTTGAATAGCGCGAGTCCGAAGATATCAATCACGATAGTGAACACCACGCTATATATCAGCCACATCCACGAGAACTGCCCTACTCCGAGCAGGCTGTACTTGACCGCCTCCATGACAGGCGTGACGGGATTAAGCGACATGGCAAAATGCAGTTTCTCGTTTGTGACCATCGACAACGGGTAGATTACCGGCGTGATATATACCCACAGGGTAATCACCTTGGCAAATATGATCTGCAGGTCACGGTACTTGGTGGTCATCGACGAGACGACCATACCTACTCCAACCGCCATGAATGCCAGCAAGACCATCAGCAAGGGGAACAGGACAATCTGCCAATGGATAGTCAGGTCCGTGCCGATAGCCAGATAGTAACAATATGCCGCGATGAAGATCAGCAGTTGTATGCAGAAGTACAGGAACTGTACCGATACAGCTACCAGCGGCATGATGATTCGCGGGAAATACACTTTGCCGAAGATAGCCGCATTCTCGACAAACGAGTTACTTGTTCCGGTCAGACAGGCTGCAAAGTATCCCCACACGGATATGCCCAACAAGTAGAACAGGATCGGAGGCGCTCCGTCGGTGGATATATGCGCTACGCCGCCAAAAACCGCCACATACACTATTACGGACAGAACAGGAGTGATCAGGAACCAGAGCGGACCGAGTATCGTTTGCTTGTACGCCGTGCGGAAAGCACGTTGAACAAACAGCACGTACATATCCCGATACCGCCAAACCTCCTTCCAGTCGATAGCCAGAAGTTGGTCTTTGGGAGTGATCACAATGTCATTGGAGTTTGCCATAATTGGATTTATGATTTCAAATTTATGATTTCAAATTTATGATTTATGATTTTTCTTTGCCTTGAAGCATACGTCTGCGGAAGCAGTCTATCGTGTTCTGCATCAGCATGGTGACCGTCATCGGTCCTACGCCTCCGGGCACGGGAGTGATGAAGCCTGCAACATCCTTGCATTCCGCAAAATCCACATCGCCCGACAACGTCCCGTCAGGCAGGCGGTTGATACCTACATCAATCACCACGGCTCCGGGCTTGATGCAGTCCTTGGTAATCAGTTTGGGCTTGCCTACCGCCACGATAAGTATATCCGCCTCGCGGCAAACAGAAGGCAGGTCGCGGGTGTGGCTGTGTGCAACTGTGACGGTACATTGCCTGTCCATCAGCAGTTTGGCCATCGGCTTGCCTACTATATCCGAGCGTCCGACCATGACGGCACGTTTACCGTCCAGTTCTACGCCTGTAGATGCCAGCAGGGACAAAATGCCTTTGGGCGTACAAGGTATGGTACACCCATAATCGGGAACGGGATTGTAGATAGATGCCACATGGCTCTTTACCAAAGGCTGATGCAGCCACAGGTGTGCGGCGTTAGCCGGATGAAAGCCATCCACATCCTTCTCTGCCAAGATAGCGCGTATAACATGCTCTTCATCAATATGTTGCGGCAAGGGCAGTTGCACCAGTATGCCGTCCACATCGTTGTCTGCATTCAGTTCGGCTATGTGTGCACACAGATCTTGTTCGCTAATCGAATCGGGTAACAGCAGGTGTTGCGAACGAATGTGGCAGAACTCCGCCGCACGCATCTTGTTGCGCACATAGATGGTGGAGGCAGGATCGTTGCCGACCTGTATGACCACCAGACAGGGCGTGCGGCCATACTCAGCCGCCATCGCCTCAACCTGTTGCTGCATATCCGAACGCAGTTGCGCCGCTATATCTTTACCGGAAATTATCAAAGTCAGTATTGTTGAATGGTAAATGTTTATTTCTTCTTTTTCTTTTTGCCCCAAATGAGCGAGTTGGGCTGTTCGCGTATATCCTGCATCAGGCTGTCGGCAGTCTGGATAGTGCCGTTGATATTGTCGTACAGGCTATTGTCGTGCAGCAGTTTGCCAACCGTGCCGTCGGTACTGTTGGCAGCTTGAATCAGAGCATTCACGTCCGCAATAGCCGAGTCTGCACGAGCCACGAGAGCCGCTATATCCGCCTCGGAGACGTTAGCCGACAACTTCTTGACATCCACAAGTATACTGTCCACTTGCTGCATTACAGCAGGTATATCGTGCCCCATTATCCGCTCGAGCTTGACGGAAGACACCTTGAGTGAAGCAACCATGGCATCGGCATTGGCAAGAATATTCTTCAGCCTGTCGCCCTCCAGTTGGCCGTTCACATTGTCCACCAGTACACGCACGGAAGTCAGAGCACTATCTATTGATGCCAACAACGTACCTTTCAGTTCATCAAGCAGGGCCGGCTGAATGCTTGTCGGCAGTTCGCTACGGGCAGGAACGACTGCCAGATCTCTGCCGGCAGGAATGACAACCTCTATCGCCGAGCCGCCCAACAATCCGTCAGGAATAATACGCATCCGGCTGCCTTCCGTGACAAGGATATCGCGGTTGAGCGAGACGACAACGGTAAATGCCGTGTCTTTAGCAAAGTCGTAGGTGATAGTCTCCACCTGCCCTACCTTGTAACCGCGCACATAGACGGGAGCCTGTTCCACCAGGCCGTTGGCTTGTACGAAGCGCCCCGTATATGAGTGTATCGGATTGAATATATTTACACCTTTCAGGAACTTGAAACCAAAATACAACAGGAACAAGCACAACGCAGCCAGCAGGCCCACACGTACTTCTCTGGAAATCTTAAAACTCATCTTTTTCTTATACTGTTTTGCTATGTCTTTCGACTATTATTTTGTTTTTGCCTGTTTTTGCAACTCGATAGCACGTTTCACCATAATCTGTTCATCGCCCTGGAACGCTACCACAACGCAGTCCGGGAACTTCTTTTTGACCGTTTGTTGCAGTTTCTTTGCCTCGTCGTACGTCTTGCATTCGCCGTACATATACTTGTACCAGACACCATCTTTCTTGTAGGTGCATTCTTTCAGTCCTTTGAAGGTCGGGTCACCTTTCTTGATAAGCGATCTCGTGCTGAATATCTGCACTTTGTATGTAATTGAAGGTTTGGCAGGCTTGGCGGGTTTGGGCTGAACAACCAGCGGTTGTTCGGGAGTGGCGGGCAGCACTATTGTATCCGACGACAGGGCTGGAATAGCCTTGCCGGGACGATAGAACTGCGAGAATGCTCGGAAGATCGAGCGCGTTATCCCCAACCGGCCTTCCTCACTGGCAAGGAAACGCTCTTCGTCACGATTGCTGATAAAGCCCATCTCAACCAACACGGACGGACATGCCGTACGCAGTAACACGAGGAATGCAGCCTGACGCACGCCGCGATCTCCACGCTTGAGGCTGTCAACAAACTGCTTCTGAACCATGGTTGCGAACTGCAGAGACTGGTTCATGTAGTCGGATTGCATCAGGTCGAACATGATGTACGAATCGATGCTGTTAGGATCAAAGCCTTCGTAAGAACTCTGATAATCAGACTCCAACTTGATTACGGCATTCTCGCGCATGGCTATGTCAAGGTTGTCCTCCATCCTGTCTGTTCCCAACACAAACGTCTCTGCGCCCGAAGCATTACGGTTGTCGGAAGCATTGGCATGGATGGAGATAAACAGGTCAGCCTTGTTCTTGTTAGCAATATCTGCGCGGGTACGCAACGGAATAAACACATCCGTCTTGCGGGTGAAGATAACATCCACTTCGGGGTAAGCCTCCTTGATCATCTCGCCCAGTTGCAGAGCGGCGTTAAGGTTCAGCGTCTTCTCGCGGGCTATACGACCTATAGCACCCGGGTCATCGCCACCGTGACCGGGATCAATAACTACGGTAAAAGCATGCATCGGAAGGCTGATCGCCACACCGAGCAACATACTGAAAAATATACGCTTCGAAGCCATACTAATACGGCAAACATTATTGTTCATACTATACGTTTTTTTGACAAAAAACCAAAAAGCGTACAAAGTTACAAAAAAAATCCCAATTTTGCAAATTTTATTGCATATTTTATCATTTTTATGCCAAATACATGAAAAACTTTAGTTTTTTCATACCATTATGCACAACAAAACGAACCTCATAAGCATTCATTTCGGTCACTTATGAGGTTCGTTATTTGTCAGCCGAACTTACTTGCGTTTACGGAAGAATCCCGATACCAAACGCCACACGCGGGTTGCGAGATTGATGTAGGAGTTCAGTTCGCGTGTAGCGTTCTCCACACGCGTCTCCAGTTTGACGTTTTGAAGTTCCACCTCATGCTCTGCTTTCAGCGTCTCGATATCCAACTGCTCTTGCGAGGTAATCAGTTGCTTCGACATAAGCGAGATGAACGGATGGATAAACAACGTTTTGCGGCAAACAATTGCTATGACGATCAGCACGACATACGCACTACTGATGATTAGTGCAGCCGCCCAAACCGGCATGAATGCCGACATGGCGTCGATAGCCGCTACGGCTCCGAACGTAAACAACGCCAGAGCACAAAGCACGAGCGTGAAGATGAACAGGAACAATCCCAACACGCGGCTGACTATTCCTATCAATCGCAGTTTGCCTACGTTTCCCAGAGCTTTACCGTAAACGGTAGCTTCGGTTTTGATTTTTTCAATCAGTTCGTTTTCCATAACTTATGCCTCCTGCTTCGGTTGTTCTGCTGCTTCGGCCTGCGGTTCGGCTACCGCGTTGGCTTCTGCCATATTCTGCTTTACCTGCTCGCAACACTCCTGCGCACGTGTCTTGACGTTTTCCGCAAAGTCCTGAGCACGATTCTTGGCTTCCTCTGCCAGGTCTCTTAGTTGTTCACGAGTCTGCTCGCTTGTTTTCGGGTGGAGCAACAACGCAACAGCAGCACCCACGGCTGCACCTGCAGCAAACAAAATTGTTGTTTTGATAAGATTTTTCATATTGGTATTATTTTATTGATTTGTTTCTGTTCTCTGTTTGTTTCAGCCCTTCAATCAGTTTGTCCAATGCCGGGATAGTTTGTGTAATCTCCTGTGTATCTATCCCTTGCTCGCAAATCTTGCTTGCAAGGCATTCCGGTATAACTTTAGCCTGTTCTTCCAACGCTTTTCCTTTGTCGGTCAGGCAAACAATACGCTGGCGACTGTCTTCTTTACCTTTCACGCGTGTTACCAGCCCCTGCTGCTCCATTCGTTGCAGAAGAGGAGTGATGGTATTTGTCTCCAGGCAAAGGCGTTTGGCTATCGTGTTTACAGGTTGCCGGTCGGTTTCCCACAACACCATCAGCACCAGGTATTGCGGATACGTGATGCCCAGCGGTTCAAAATACGGATAATACGCCTGCATCACCAGTCGTGCCGCCGTGTACAGACGGAAGCAAAGTTGGTTGTCTAATTTCAGTTGATCGTACATCTTGTATTATTGTAGTACAAAATCGTTATTGTTTCGGCATGGCCTGCAGTCCTGCTGCGGTCATCCGGCCGTTCTTAATCATTTCGCGACAACGTTGTATATTCAGTTCAGTCCAATGACTGCCTTTGCGCCTTGGCGAGAGTCTTTGCGCCAGCCGTCCGTCACCCAGACGCTTGAGTGTGCTGTCTATCCAGCCGAAGCACAACGATTCTTCCACCACCTCTATATAGGGCAGACACGCGCCTTCCGGCTTTGTTTTGCCTCGATAAATAGCCACCCAGCATTGCCGGGCTTCAGCGTGGTTAGCCAGCAACCATTCGCGCAACTGTTCGCGCTCGGTATATTCCAGCAGATTGACTATCTCCATATTGCTGCATTTACACGTTACAGCCAATTGTTGCCTCTATCCCAACACCACGTCCAGAACCATCATCAGCACAAAGCCTACGGCAAATCCGATGGTTGAAAGGTTACTGTGTGTACCTTGCGAAGCCTCGGGAATCAGTTCTTCCACTACCACATACAGCATCGCACCTGCGGCAAAAGCCAGCATATATGGCAATATAGGCGTAAGCCATGCCGCCAAAAGAATGACCAATAATCCGCCTATGGGCTCCACTACTCCGCTCAGACTGCCGATAACGAATGATTTCCAGCGGCTATTGCCGGCAGCACGCATAGGCATGGAGATTATTGCTCCTTCGGGTATATTCTGAATAGCTATGCCCAGCGACACGGCAATTGCTGTACTTATCGACAATCCGGCTGTACCTTGTGCCGCACCGGCCAGCACCACGCCGACAGCCATTCCCTCGGGCAAGTTGTGGATAGTAACCGCCAGAGCCAACATAGCCGTACGCGACAACCGGCTACGCGGTCCTTCAGGACTATCTGCTCCGACATGCAAGTGCGGAGTCAGTTCGTCGATAGCCAACAGGAACAATATACCCAGCAGAAAACCTACAGCCGCAGGCACAACAGCCCACGGACCTTTATCGGTTTCAGCATCGATAGCAGGAATGAGTAGCGACCACACGCTGGCAGCCACCATCACTCCGGATGCAAATCCGAGCAGAGATTTTTGCAGGCGCGCAGGCAGTTCGCGTTTCATAACAAACACGAACGCCGCGCCAAGCATCGTTCCCAACAAAGGGATCAGTAGTCCTACAAGATTTACCACTTACCTGTTCTTTTGGAATCCCAAAAATTGTATAAGAGGAAAACGCGGGATTACATCATAGCTATCAGGAAGTTGTCGTAGCCCAACTTTTGGATATAGTTGAGGTATTGTGCCTCCCAAGCCATGTGATTGTTCTCGCCGTCAATCCACTTCTCGATAAGTTTGCGTGTAGGATAATCGTCAGCAAATGCTTCAGCCAACAGACTCAGTTCCTTTATTGCCTCGGCATTATAATCCGACTCAATCTGCTGTTTCGGATCGTCATAGAACGGGAACTCGATAGTCTTCATGGCTTCCTGCAGATCAGCAGGTTTGCAGCCGAGTTCAACCAAACGGTTGAGTACCTCTTCAGCCTCATCCCACTCTTCTTCTGCTTCCTCTTTCCACTTGTCGGCCAGTTTGTTCCAACCGTTCAGACGGTCGTATGCCGAGAATGCGAAGTGTTGTTTACTGTTTCCAAACCAGACTGCGCCCAGATAGGCGAAAGCCTTTAATGCTTCTTCTTTTGTCATAATCTTGTGTTTTTTATTGGGTTATCTATTAAATATCAATTGTCAATGGACAATTACAGTAGTTTGAGCAAATCCTTCTCAATATCCTCAGGCTTAGTGGTCGGAGCATAGCGGCCGACTACATTTCCCTCGCGGTCAACCAGGAACTTGGTGAAGTTCCAGCGGATATCGCTCTCCTTGTTATACGTTTTGCTGATCTTCTTGAGCATGGCTGCAGCCGCCTTGGCTTTCAGGCCGTTATACTCCTCGGAAGGAGCTTGCTCCTTGAGATACGTGAACACCGGCGACTCGTTTTCGCCATTCACCTCAATCTTGGCGAACTGCGGGAAGCTGACATTGTACTTCAACTGGCAGAAACTTACAATCTCCTCCTCTGTGCCTGGAGCCTGACCTGCAAACTGATTGCACGGGAAATCCAGAACAACCAGACCTTGGTCTTTGTACTTCTTGTACAGACCTTCCAACGCCTCGTATTGCGGCGTAAATCCGCAACCTGTAGCTGTGTTAACCACTAAAAGAACTTTGCCTTTGTACTCAGCCAGACTAACCGGCTGCTTCTTGGTGTCAAGCACCGTAAAATCATAAATTGTCATAGTTGTATCATTTTTATTTGTTTTACTGCATGCACAAGCGGGTAAAATTATCGCCAAAACGAGTACCCGTATTAAGTAAAATTTTTTCATTACCGGATGATTTATGTCGTTTACGATGCAAAGTTACGAAAAATAATTTAATATCGCAAGCGATATATTCAAAATGGGTGCATTTTCATAAAAACTGACAACTCAATCTTAAAATAAGAAAATAAGATTAGGCAGACAAACTACAATTCAACCGCATTTCGGGCGTTCTTCGTATATCGGATGCAATCTGCCAGACGGTTGTCGAAATCAGAAATCAACCATGCACCTTCTACCAACTCCATACACAACGTATGTTCGTCAGCCGTATAATCCGGATCCTCCGGATGAACAAGCAACGTAACCGTAGCATGCATCGCGTCAGTCAGTTTAACAGTTTGCACCTCGGTAGTACAACGCGCTACGGGACTGCCATCAGCTGCGCAGAACCAGAACTCCCACTCATGCAACACCTCTGAGGTATCAGGCAGGTTGAACATTGTATCCAATGCAGCATAAAAGTCTTCTGTCAGATAGTTGCGCGACTGCTCCAATTGTTCGGGAACAGGGATATGCTGACACAACTCCTGTGCACGACCGGCAATTTTACTTTCGCTGTTGCATGCTGCAAGCAGCATGATGGCAGTAAGATAGATAAGAAATCGTTTCATGTAGAATAATGTTTATCACGGTTTTTTATGCTTGCCGGAGCGTTAAAATGCAACGACAGCACCTATGGGTGCATCCAGCAGGCGAACGCCATAACGGTCGGCTATTGCATGCGCCACGCTATCAGGTTCGGACCAAGGATGCATGGCTAACGCATACTTGTCGTGATGAACGGTAAAGACCTTTGACGCTTGCAGATCAAGTACGGCTTTCTCCAGATCTTCGGGTGTGGTGTGGATATACCGCCAGTTGTCGTTGTACTGACCGTTCTCCAGAAACGCCAAATCGATTGTTCCAAACTGCTCGCGAATCTCCCGGAAACGCTTGTCGTATCCGCCATCACCACCCACATATACTTTGCGTCCGCCATTCTCAACCATGAACGAAGCCCATAGCGTCTGGTTGCCACGTCCCAACAGACGGTTGGAGAAATGCCGTGAGGGAAGACATGTGATAACGAATGAAGAATCATTATTTAAGGAATCGCCATTGGGGAAATCGCCTTCTGCGAGCGGATAGCGCTCATACCAATCCATCTCGGTAATGACAGCAGGATCATATCCCCAATAAAGGAGATAATCGGCTATACCGATCGGGCAGACTACATGCCCTACCCGTTCGCGAATATCCCGAAGCGTGGCATAATCCATGTGATCCCAATGCTCATGTGTGATGATCAGACAATCAATATCCGGCAGATCATCCGGACGGTAGATATCTGTTCCTTTGAACGGCTTGAGCATCAGAGAGGAAGGAAACTCGGGTTTCAGCACCGGGTCAACCAGGTATCGCTTGCCGCCCAGGCAGAACAAGTACGACGAGTGTCCGAACCATACCAGCCAATCCGAATCGGTACGTAACGCATGCAAATCGGTTTTGACAGCAGGCACAGGTTCAGTCGGTTTGCGCGAGGATTGAGTATCGAATAGCATTCGCCGCATTGCTTTGGGTGCATTCGCATCGCCTGTAAACTGCGGCGTAGGTTCCTGATTACGGAATCTGCTGTCTTGCCAGTTGGGCGACTGATGGATACGTTCCGTAAAACGATGGCGGAACGTACCGAACGCCGGATGCGACAATACTGCCAACGATACGCACGTAAGGAGCAATATGGTAGTGAGTATGATAACGAGTGTTTTCACTTTATTTGCAAGCATAATCATCTTTCCGCTTGGGATTCATCGGGAACCAGCCTTTGCGTACACGCTCATGCTGCTTGAACACTTCGCCTATTCCCCAAAAAGCAGAGAACGCAAAGATACCGAGAAAGATGGAAAGATAGGTATTTTCGACAAACAACGAGCCGCATAATGCCAGCACGCCGACAATGAGAAACGCCCACCATGAGCGTACGCCGAAATAATACTCCGCCTTAATCACCAGAGGATGAAAGATTCCGATACACAAAAATGCTCCTGCACCTAACAAAAGTCCTACAAAATTCATATCCATATAATCAATTGTTCTTTTAAAATATATTTATTGTACGTACACGCGCACAACGTATTCGGGCACAAAGATACAAAATTAACCGCAAACAAAGATTAAGATTTGCTTAAGATACGTTTCTTTCCCAACAAATAGGGATAGCAAGCGCGACACATTGCTGTGTCACGCTTGTTTGCGGATACGCCATCCTCAGGTGTTCAAGCCGGATGATTCGGCTCAAACATATTCGGGATCAGTCCACCTTGATATCCTTGTTGACGTTCTTCGAACCGACGAGGGCATAGAAGAGGATATATGCAACGCCGATAACAGGTACGATGTAACTGAGCAAGCAGTCGTGCGCAGCAATCATACTCTGGAAATACGGAACAATACCACCGCCGACAACCATCATCATAAAGATACCCGAAGCTTTGGCTGTATATTTGCCCAATCCCTCGGTAGCCAAGTTGAAGATAGATGTCCACATAACCGATGTGCACAAGCCGCAGAGCACGAGCAGCGTAGATGCCAAAGGCACTTCGATAACTGCGCCCTGAACAAACGTCTTTGCCATAATATTGTCGCCGATGAACATAGCAGCCACCATCAAGGCGATAGCTACACTGGCAACAACAGAGATCATCGTCTTACTGCTGACCTTTCCGCCGATAGCCGAACCGATGAATCGACCGACAAGCATCAGTATCCAATAGCGTCCGGCAATAAGTCCTGCGGCAGCAAAACCAACCTTCGGAGTCAAGTAAGAAATAAGCGTAGCAGGAATACCTACCTCAACACCTACGTAGAAGAAGATTGCAATCACACCCAGCGTCAAGTGGCGGAACGACCACGGGCTGCGCTCGTATGTAACTTGCTGACCTGCACCTTCGGGTTCGGCGATAGGAGTAATACGGATGATGAAGTAGATAACAGCAAATACAGCCATAGCGATGTACAGGACAACGTTGACATCGTCAATCTCCTTACCCACCAGACTCTGACCGATGATTGCACCTACAAGCATCGGAGTGAGTGAACCGGACAACGAGTTGAGTGTACCGCCGACCATGTTCAACTGGTTACCTTTGTTGCCACCGCCACCGAGCAGGTTAAGCATCGGGTTAACTACGGTATTGAGCATACATACGCAGAAGCCGCCCAGCAAAGCGCCGAACAGATATACGTAGAAACTGTCAACTACACCACTCAGCCATTGCACAGCAATACCGATGAAGCCCAGCAGGATAGCAGACAGAGCGGTCTTCTTGTAGCCGTACTTGGCGAGGATATTTCCGGCAGGAATACCCATGATCAGGTAAGCCAGGAAGTTGAACAAGTTACCCAACATACCCATACGTTCAGCTTGAGCCGGGTCGTCAAACGATGCACCCCAGATCTTGCCTACAGGAGCGGCGAGGTTGGTTACAAACGAGATCATCGCATAGAGGAACATCATAGCGATGATGGTCATAATACGCAAAGATGCGCCAGATTGTTGTTTTGTCATTTTTCAAGGAATTTTATTAGTTGTTTGTGTAAATGCTTATAATGATTTCCCTTTTTGAGGAAATGGTTGTCGTCGGGATAGACTAACATCTGATAATCCTTGTCGGCATTGATGAGTGCCTCCACCATGCGCCATGTGTTCTGCACATGTACGTTGTCGTCAGCATTGCCGTGCACAATCAGCAGTTCACCTTTCAGTCCGGCAGCCAGATGTGTGAGGTCGGCATCGTTGTAGCCGCCTTCGTTCACTTGCGGGCGACGCATGAATCGCTCGGTATATCCGCTGTCGTAAAGTCGCCAATCGGTAACGGGCGCAATAGCTATACCTTTGGCAATCAGCGGTGTACCATCGTCTTGCAGCGGTTGCGTACACAGGCAACGCAGCACTTCGTAACCGCCGTAACTCCAACCTGCCATGTAGATCTTGTGGTTATCCGCCCAAGATTGGTCGGATATCCATTTGGCTACAGCCAGTTGGTCGTCCGCCTCGCGCCCCATGCGCATGTACGCGTAATTGCGGTACGCGCGTCCCTGTGCGTCAGTACCGCGCGGATCGGCAATAACCACCACGTAACCGAGATCCGCCAAACCATAATCCCAACGACGACGCCAGCGGTCGGTCACTCTTTGCGAAGCAGGACCGCTGTATTGAAGCATAACAACGGGATATTTCTTCGAGGCGTCGAAATTACGCGGATAAGAGATACTTGCCTGCAGTTCAACTTGCTCTGAAACAGGAATAGATGTAAACTGCTTAGCGGGCAGTTTTGCCGCCTGCCAACGGGCAAGCAAGGAATCATTGCTTAGCAGCACTTTCCAACTATAATCCTTGAGAGTATACAAACGATACACCGGCGGTTGTTGGTCGGATTCATGGATGTGGATAGCTTTTTTCTTGTCTGCGGACAAACGCATACTGTTCCAACCATTACTCTTGCCAATTGTCATAAATGTTCCTTTCTTAATGTTGAATGCAAAACAGAGTCGTACATTCGCCCCAAAAGTAGTCTGGTAGTAAAGAGTATTTATAGCTTCGTCGAAGCCGTAAAGTGCTGTTACATCGCCTAGCTCGTTTGTCAAAACAGCGGTTTGTCTGCCGTTAGAAGCATACATGTACGCACGTTTCCAGCCGTCTTTTTCGGAAAGCACAATAAACCGTCCGTCCGAGAGCCACAACCACTGGTCAAACAATTCGTAATCAATATAGTAGTCGGAACTGCTCTCTTCGTATAGTGAAGTGCACACCAGCGATGCAGGATTGCAGGTAAACACCTCCATTTTGTTTTGATCACGATTAAGCGTAAGGATAGCCAGCTGTTGCACATCGGGTTGATCCTTTTTCTGTGCCGGCAAGGTGCGCCACTTGATTCGTGGGATGTAGCGGTCGTCCGCCTCGGGCAACGATGCTTCGCGGATATCCTTATTGGAAATCGTATAGATCTGCACGGATGGTTTGGCGTTGTGCTCGCCGGCACGCGGATAGGACTGCGTGACGGTTTGCGGATGTCCGTCGGGCAACATCATCTGCCACGAGGTTGACGGCACGTCCTGGTCATCCAAACGGATGAAAGCCAGTTGCTTGGAGTCGGGCGAGAACTGCATGAGGCAGGTTCGTCCGAACTCTTCCTCGTAAAGCCAATCGGCTATGCCGTTCCAAACGGTTGACGGCGTGGCGGTCACGGCAACTTCCGTGCCGAAATCAAGTTTGTGGAGGTAGATATTGTTGTCGGCTTTGACGAAAGCGATATATCTGCCGTTCGGCGAGATGATAGCGTCACGTACGGGCTTGTCGGACAAGGGTTTACGCGTGTTCTTCTGCGTATCCACAATCACGTAGTTCGCCATGAACGAACGGCGGTATATCTGTTGTTTGTCGGTATAATCCAGCCGGTAACGCTGGTCAGGCAGATTGCCGAGAATGCTGTCCTGCTGATACGTGGAAAGCGTTTGGGCATCATATACTCCATCCAGGATGTCATTCATCACATCCGCACGCGGAGCTGCTGAGACAACAGCAGTCAAAGCTACGGCTATCAGGGTTGACGAAAGTTTATTCATTGATTTGCTATTCTTTACTTTTTGATTTGCTATTCTTTACTGATTGATTTGCAGGTATTTCTTGCCGTTCTTGATAACAAGCGTATGCGTACCTATGTTCATTCTGTACTCGTGCAGATTGTCGTTGTTCGGAGTAGTTACATCTCCGCCGAACGGAAACGAAGTGTAAAGTGTTGTTACTTCCACTCTGTCGTCAAGCGCGTAGAACAGCAGGTTATGTTCCTGCTGCGAGTCGGCTGTGACAGCAAAATAGAACTCCGTGTCAGCATCAAAACTGTAACTTATATAGTATGTATTATTTCCCGCCTTGCCGGCTACCACGTAGTGCGGCATGGCGTCATGCTCAGCCTCTGAGGGAGCAAACAGCCAGGGTATATTTGACGAATTGGTCAATGCAAATTTGCCTTTGTTGGAAAAATATACCGATGTATTGCTTGCTTTATGTTGTATAGCAAGTGTATCGTCCGACACCTGTAACGTATAGATACACTGCGTTTTGCAGAACTCGTCCGGCATTGCCACCCAACCGTTGTCGGCTGGTATTGTATATCTGTCGGCAGGAATCAGGCTGTTCGCCACCTGCCCGGAAGCAAGCAGCATCAAGCCGTTGACCGGTTCGTACAAAGCCATCATATAGTCGCCGGATGTCAGTTCGTCAGTCGGATACCACGGTTGCGGTTCATCAGCTTGCACATACACGGCATGCAGCGTGCAATCAGACTCCGGATAAAACATCATGCCGGCATTATTCACGGCTACTGCCGAAGAACTGCTGTAGCAACACGTTCTCGCCCAGCCGTAGAACATCCAGTTCGGGTCACCGGTCTGCACATCCGGCAAGGTTATTCCTGCTCCTGGTCGGGATTCGGTTACAGGCGATATCTGCTGCTGTATATGTGTGTCAAAAGATACCGTATATGCCGGCAGTTCGGGTGCAGTATAGGTCAGTTCGACCGACTGGAGGTAGAGCGAGTTCTGCGAGGCAAGTATATGCAAGGTGATTGGCACACCCGGCGGAACGTTTGTATCACCCAGATTGTGCACTATATCCACCCAGTCCTGGCTGTATGCTCCCGCCCATTCCGGAGCGGCGAACGTAGCCGTGCTGATACTCCACAATGTTGACTCACCTACCCTCATTTGCAGTTCGCCTTGTCCGGACGATTTGTTGGAGTGCATGCTCAGTCTGACCGATTGCAGGCGGCAGTTGTCGTAGCCGTTGATGGTGAGCGTCAGGTCATTGCCCGCAGTCATCTGTCCGGACCGGCTGCCCGATTGCTCATAGGTGCACGTCGAGCCCGCAGGAACATCTCCCGACGGTACAGCCTGCTTGCCTGTGATTGTATATAAGGCTATGAGCAAAAACAAGGTTTTCATCGTCCACACTACAGGTATCCGAAAAGAGCCTACGCACTTTTCCGCAAACAAAGATACAAAAAATATACGAGTTTTGCAAATTTAGTTGTCGTTTTGCTGCAATTATTTGCACTTTTTAGGAAATATTCGCATTTTTTGGCAAAATTGTTTGTTAATTTGTATTTTTTTTTGTAACTTTGTACGTTTTTGTGCGGGTGTGCGTTGCGAGCGCGCAATGCGTACGCAAAATAATGTATAAAACAAAACAAAAACGAACTATATTAAAATGTAGTCAAAAAATGTTAGATTTTAATGTTTACCTGCCAAGTGTCTCGTCGGGAGTGTTCCGACACTCCCTTGCCGACAGCGCTCCCAGCGGGAAAACAAATAAAATATATTTATGGTAATGCTGATACATACCCATCAACGTAGGGACGATTGTTAGCGACGACAGCGAAAGCTTGACG
>ONHW01000014.1 GCA_900317745.1 uncultured Bacteroidales bacterium
TGTCTACTATTTTAGGACAATGTCTATTTTCTTAGGACGAATGTCTATATATTTAGGAAAAATTAATCAAAAACTGTCTACTAATTTTAGGAAAAGTCAAGACGATTAGTGCAACTGTCTCAACTGTCTCAACTGTCTCATGCAAATTTAATATTGGATAATTGTGGATCATTTTCGACCGCCTAAGCCCTACGCGCGCGTGCGTCCTTAGTTGTTCCTTGGTTATACTTTAGTCCTTATAGGGAGCAATACGTATGCCGAACAGTAGTACAAGCAATTACCAAATTACTAATTACTAATTCACCAAACTCAAATTTATTTATTCTATGGCAATTATGCAACCCATCAATGGCGTCAACCGCATGGCTGGCGCCCTAAGCAAAAAACGTGTACAGGGTGTTAAGCGTTTCTCCAATACACGTTTCAAACAGTTCAAAGACCCGCTGACCGGCGAAGTCCTCAAGACGGGATATAACGAAATCTTCCTGCAATCGTGGCGTGATTACAAAACCGCACCGCGTACGCCTGCGGAGCAGCGTCAGGCGGAAAAGTGGCGTAATGCCTGCCGTCAGGCGCAGGTGATCAAGAACGACCGCAGCCATCCCCGTTACGCCGAGCTTTATGCCGCCTGGCGCGCCCAGATCCACAACCCGGATGCTATCATCCAGTTCGGCTGCTATATACGATCTGTTCTGGCGAAGGAGGATTGTCCGTGATGTCGTTATCGCTTTTGGTGATTGAGTGGATGCCGAGTTCGGCGAGGCGGTTGACTTCGTCTCTGATAGCGGGAGCGAAACGTCCGTGCTCATCCCATGCGCGGCTGAACTGGTAGGCATTGTTCTTGGCAATGTAATCATACGAGAGGTGGTCGGTGAGCCAGCGGAGCATATCTTTCTTCGTGAGCCAGCGACGTATATATCCCAGTTGGCGCAGGGCATAGACGGCAGCACTGAGGCACTTGTAGTGCATCGGCTGGCGTTCCTGCATCCGCAGGTAGTCGGTCAGGCGTTCCTTCATATCATCGCTCAGGCTCGCAGTCCAGAACCTAACCTCGCGCTGCGGCTTGAGTTGGCGGGCAATGTAGTCCTGCCAGCCGTCCATCCAACTGCGCCAGAGAGCCTGCGTCTCCGCATCCCATGCAGCGACCTCCTCTGCCAGATAATCCCAGTCAGACTCTTGCTCCAGAATGAACCGTTTGCTCCGGTCGCTCTCGGGTTTGGCGCCGGGCAGCTCAAGTTGCTGTGCCTTGAATGTAACTTTCAGCCAACGGTAGTACCGCGCCATAATATCCTTGGCAGCCTCGTTCTCAAAGCGCAGGGTAGGGGCGTCTGTCTTGTTACGATTTTCTGCCAGGAACGTTACCTTCACCGGGTCTGTCCAATCCATCTGCAGATAGCGTTGCCGTTGCGTTTCGGCGTAAGAGGCAGCCATCAGCCAGTCGGCGAACGGCGCACGCCATGGCACACATTCCCATATATGTTTGCCGAAAGCCTCAAAAACAAGCTGCTGCATATATTCAACCATCAGCGTGCCGGCTATATCCAGCAACCGCCGGTTGCGGCACAGGGCATCCGGCGCTTTCCCCTCGAGTGCCAACTGTATATAGGCATCGCTGAGCAGGTTAATCTCCTCGGTGAGCGTTCCCCAGCCCTCACGCAGCACTTCGCGTTCGTATGTTTTCATCCACGCCCGTCTGTCCGGTATCGTGTCGATGACTATACCTCGTTGCTTACCTTCGTCGGTAGCAACGAGCATGGCGGTTAGCAGTGCTGCACCGAACACCCCTTGGATGCGAAATGGCTCGCCGTTATCCGGGGCGTCCTGTATCAGAACGTGCTGCTCGTAGCGCAGATGGTCGGAGAAAATCAGGTCTTCTAACATATATTGACGGCAACTCTGATGGTCGTTTTAGGATTTAATCAATTTCGACGCAAAGATACAAAAAAAATCAGAATAATGCAAATTTATTTGGTAAATCAAGTGATTTTTTTCTATGACGAGCATTTGTTGCCGATGTTGATTTTTGCGAAATAACCCCGATTGAACTGCACGTTTTTTGCAAAAACATATTTTAGCAGCACGCCGACAAAGGTGTGCTGCTTTATTTTTGCAACATGCATGTGGCATTGGAAACTTTGGGAGTGCAAAAAGTTTCCTATTTCCCCGCCAAGGCTTGCAAATACGGGAAAAATGTTGTACCTTTGTGCGGTTTTTTGGGGAATTGAAAATTGAAAGGCGAAAATTGAAAGGTGATAGATGGCATGGAAAATCAGAAGCAACAAATAATCAAGACGGCAGGCGAGATGTTTTTTCGCTTAGGCATACGCAGCGTGTCGATAGACGATATATGCCGCGAGTTAGGTATGTCGAAAAAGACGTTCTACGTGTATTTTGCAGGCAAAGACGAACTGGTGGCACAATTGTTGCAGTCGAATATCGATTGTATGGCGGTCAAGTTGCGTGAGTTGCTGGAGCTGCATGATTTCCGCAAGCTGGTGAAAACCTTGCTGCGCCGCCAACAGGCAGAAAAGAACGATGTACGCCGCGTGCCGCAGCTGGTGTATGACCTGAAGAAGTATTATCCGAAACAATTTGCAGAGTTTCAGAAAAATACGTTCCGCGTGCAGAAGGAATACCTGCAGGCGTATCTGGAGCAAGGTTTGCACGACGGTTATGTGCGTAGCGACCTGGACATCGAACTGACAGCAGTGCTGCTGGCAAAGATCCACAGCGATGCGATACGCGACTTTGAGCAGATAGAGGCTCACGGGATTACTATGCATCAGCTGAGTCACACGGCGATGGATATATTTGTTCGCGGCGTGCTGAGTGAAGAAGGAATGAAGTTGTATGAGAGTTGAAAATTGAAAATTAAAAGATATATGAAGAAAACAGTATTAGTAGTATTGGCGAGCATAGTGTTGAGCGCAGGGATGCATGCCGAAGACCGTGTGCTGGCAGCAGCCCGTGACGGTGAGGCACGCAAGGATGTGCCTGCCGAGCTGGAGCTTTCGCTGCAAGAGGCGCAAGACTATGCCATCAAACAGAACAGAAGTCTGAAGAATGCGTCGCTGGCAGTACAGGAAGCCTACGCACAGCGTTGGCAGACTATAGCAGCAATGTTGCCGAACGTGGACGGAAGTTACAGTTACAGCAACTATCTGGGTTACAGCGCAACGCTGTCGATGGCTGGACGCGATGTGGAGATCAACATGCCTAACGTAGGCGCCTTGGGTTTGACGGCATCGATAGGCCTGAACGGACAAGGTATAGTAGGCGTGCTGCTGAACAACATTGCGATAGAGATGAAAAAGATTGCGCTGGAGAAATCCGAGAGCGATCTGCGCGGAAGTGTGATGAGCAGTTACGTAAGCGTGCTGGCACTGCAGAGTATATCTGCCCTGTTGGACTCCAGCCTGACGAACATCCAGAACCTGGAGCAGATCACGCAGAACGCTGTGGATGCCGGTGCTGCCGAGCAGACAACCGCCGATCAGATTCGCGTGCGCGTAAATACATTGAAGAACAGTATCAACTCGCAGAAGCGTAATATCGAACTGGCTACGAACAGCCTGAAAGTGCTGCTGGACGTGCCGGTAGAGACAACTCTGGTGCTGACAGAGAATCTGGATGAGGTGTTGTCGCCCGACCGTGTGCTGGCATTGCTGGGTGAGAACTTTGACATCCACAACAATCTGACCTACCGGACATTGGAGAAGAGCACCGCTCTTGCGCGCCGTAACGTGCAGATGGCAGGTTGGGCGTACGGTCCGACTGTAAGTCTGGGATACAACTATACCAACCAGCAATACTACGGCGAGGGCGGTATGCGTATGACGCCTCCGAACGTTGTTCAGGTGAGTGTGCGAATGCCGTTGTGGTCGAGCGGCAAGCGTGCTGCAGGCGTGATAGAGAAGAAGATTGCATACGAGGAGGCGAAGAACACGTTGTCGGAGACGACGGACAATTTAGGTATTCAGTACAGCCAGTTGTGCTTCAACCTGACCAACGCCTACGAGACGTATGTGAACGAGAAAGACAATATAGACGTAGCGCAGCGCGTGTTTGCTTCGGCAACGAACAAGTACAAATATGGCGCAAGCAGTAACCTGGAGCTGACGAACGCCAGCAACGACCTGATCAATGCGCAAAGCACGTATGTACAGGCAGTGTTGAGTCTGGTGAACGCACAAGTGGAGTTGGAGAAGTTCCTGAATAATTAGTTGAGGGTTGAGTGTTGAGTGTTGAGTGTTGAGAGAAGTTTGTAAGTTTAGAGTTAAAAGTTGATAAATAATAGAAAAATGAAAAAGATATTCGTATTACCCCTCGCAGCTATGATGCTCGTAGGCTGCGGAACCAAACAAGAAGAAACGCAGACCACGGCTCAAGAAGAGGAGCGCGTGGAGCAAGTACGCACAACGGTGCTGCATCCTCGTGAGATTGAGCGAGTGATATCCGTATCCACCAACCTGCAGGGCTACCTGACGCAGAACGTGGCGCCCTCGCTGACCGGCAAGATTGAACATATCTATCGCGAGGTAGGCGACAAGGTGAAGAAAGGTGATGATCTGGTGCGTATGGATCAGACACAGTACAAGACCACAAAGATCAGCATGGCTAATCTGGAGGTAGAGAAGAACCGTATAGAGCAACTGCTCAAGACCGGCTCGGCTACGCAACAGCAGTACGACCAGATTCAGACGCAATACAACTCGACAAAAGAGCAGTTGGATTTTCTGAAGACGAACACGTATGTCAAGGCTCCGTTCAACGGCGTTATATCCGCCAAGACATACGAGGACGGTGAGCTCTACGGCGGTCAGCCGATACTTGTGCTCACGCAGATTGACAAGCTGAAAGCACTGGTAGCCGTCCCGGAGACATACTTCCCGAAACTGAAAGAAGGAATGAAACTGACTCTGACATCGGAGATCTATCCCGATCAGGTCTTCCCTGCAACGATAGAAGTGGTTTATCCGACCGTGGATGCCTCGAGTCACACGTTCCAGGTGAAGATTGTTATTCCGAACCAGAAGAACCTGTTGCGTCCGGGTATGTATGTAACGACGACCATCGGTCTGGGCAAGGCTAAGGCTATCGTGGCTCCGTATCAGTCGGTAGAGAAACTGGTGGGTGCCAACGACCGCTACGTGTTCATCAACGACAACGGTCGCGCCAAGCGTGTAGCCGTTGAACTTGGGCAGCGTTTTGACCAGGATATAGAAATCATTGCACCCGAACTGACAGATGGCGTGGAGCTTGTAACCACAGGCCAGCATAAACTCGTGGACGGCGTAAAGATCAATGTTGTAGAATAATTCTCGAAATATCGAAATATCGATAAATCGATTTATCGAAATAATTTATGGCAATATACAAAACAGCGATAGAAAAGCCGGTGACCACCGCGTTGATATTTGTGGCGGTGATCGTGATAGGCGTGTTCTCGTTTTTGAGACTGCCGATTGACCAGTTCCCCGAGATGGATCCACCGTATATCACGGTAATGACCACCTATCCGGGTGCGGCAGCGAGTGAGATAGAAACGAACGTGACGAAGATCATGGAAAATGCCCTGACCTCCGTTGACCACCTGAAGCATATAACCTCGCAATCGAAAGATAACATCTCCGTCGTAACGCTGGAGTTGGAGTGGGGCAGTAACATGGACGAGGCGGTGAACGATGTGCGTTCGTTTGTGGATATGGCGGCTAACAACCTGCCTGACAACTGTGCGAAGCCTGTGATATTCAAGTTTTCAACAAGCTCGATGCCAATCTGCCAGTATTCGATTACGGCGGATGAGACGTATGCAGGTCTGGACAAGATCCTGAACGACGAGGTAGTGCCGCAGCTGAACCATATAGACGGTATAGGTAACATTTCGCTATCGGGTGCACCGGACCGCTACGTGTATGTGAACATCGACCAGCAGAAACTGGATGCCTACGGTATCACGCTTGAGCAGGTCGGACAGGTAGTGCAGGCCAATAACCTGAACCTCTCCTCCGGAACGATCAAGATGCCGCAGGAGCAGTACCAGATGCAGGTGCGCAGTGAGTACATTGAGTCGTCGGAGATTGAGAATCTGATGGTTACGATGACGCAGCAGGGACAGCAGGTGTTCATCCGCGACATTGCAACCGTGAAGGATACAATCAAGGATCTTACATTGGACGAGAAAACCAACGGCCGTGAGTCGGTGCGTCTGATTATCGCCAAACAGACCGGTGCGAACACCGTGCAGGTGTGCCGCGATGTGCGTAAGGAGCTGGCACAGATACAGAAGCAGTTGCCTACGGATGTGAAGATAGAGAAGATCTACGACTCATCGGAGAACATCCAGAACAGTATCAACTCGCTGGAGGAATCGGTGCTATATGCCTTGCTGTTTGTGGTGCTGGTGGTGCTGTTCTTCTTAGGCAAGTGGCGTGCGACACTGATTATCGGTATAACCATACCTATTGCGCTGATTGTGGCGTTCATCTACCTTGGTGTGGCAGACTCGAGCTTGAACATCATATCGCTCTGTTCGTTGACCATCGCTATCGGTATGGTGGTGGATGATGCGATCGTTGTGCTGGAGAATATCACCCGACACGTGGAACGCGGCGAAGATCCGCATGAAGCTTCCATCTATGCCACGAACGAGGTGTGGGTATCCGTTATAGCAACAACGCTTGTGCTCGTAGCCGTGTTCGTGCCGCTGACGATGCTCAACGGTATGGCGGGAATTATGTTCCACGAGTTGGGATGGATTGTGACGGTAGTATGCTGTACGTCCACCGTAGTGGCTATTACGCTGACACCTATGCTTTGCTCGAAGTTGCTGAAAGCCAAGCAAGTGCATGTGGATGAGAACGGTAACCTGATAGATGACGAGGCAGGCAAGAAGTCGCTGTACGAGCGCACCGTAGTACGTGTGCTGGATGTGGTGGATGATGCATACGCCAAAGCCCTGGGTTGGTGCTTGCGCCACAAGGCAATCACGTTGCTGATTCTGCTGGCTCTGTTTGCCGCATCGTTGCTACCTGTGTTCCAAGGCAAGATCGGTACGGACTTCATGCAGGAGCAGGATAACGGCCGATTGAGTGTAACCATCAAACTGCAGCGCGGTACGCGTATCGAGGAGACCCTCAAAACCGCCCGCAAACTGGAGACAAGATTCATGACTCTCGTTCCTGAGATTCAGTTGATCAATACCTCTGCCGGTAGTAACGATGATGCTACGATAGCAGCTTTGTTCTCATCCACGATGAACAACAAGATACAGATGACTGTTCGTCTGCCCAAGAAGTGGGAGCGCGACCGCGACATCTGGACAATAGCCGAGGTGCTGCGTCAGGAGATGGCTACGTACCCGGAGATCAACGAGTACCAGTGCGCTGTTTCGTCGGGCGGTCCCGCTGGCGAGATCACGGTGGATCTGGAGATCTATGGTTACGATTTCGACAAAACGAGTCAGATGGCAGAACAGTGCCGCCAACTGATATCCCAACTGCCGGGCGCGCGTGACGTGAACATCAGCCGTGAGGATGATCGTCCGGATATAAAGATCACGGTTGACAAGGAGAAAGCTTCGCGTCTTGGATTGAGTTCAGCCACTATATCTACCTATCTGCGTAACCGTGTAGCCGGTATGGCTTGCGGCTATCTGAAGGATGACGGTTCGGAGTACGACATTGTTGTCCGCCTGAACGAGGAAGACCGCAACTCTATCAGCGATGTGCTGAACCTGAGTATCCCGACCGCTATGGGTAAGACTGTCAAACTGTCGGAGGTAGCTACGGTGGGTGAATACTGGGCTCCGCCTACGATTGAGCGTAAGGCTCGCCAGCGTATTGTGACCGTCAAGGCAACCCCGTATAACACCACGTTGGGCGAGTTGGCGCAAGCCATTCAGACACAGGTCGTACCGCAACTGGATCTGCCTGTGGGCTACAGCACGCATATCGGCGGTGATTACGAGACGCAACAAGATACGTTCGGTGATATGATTCTGCTGGGTGCACTGATTATATTGCTGGTATATATTGTGATGGCTTCGCAGTTCGAGAGCCTCAGAATGCCTGCTATCATTATGTTCTCCGTGCCGTTTGCCTTGTCAGGCGTGATTATTGCGCTATGGCTTACTCACCGTTCACTGGATATGATCGGTGCACTGGGATTGGTGCTGCTGGTAGGTATCGTGGTGAAGAACGGTATCGTGCTGGTGGATTACATCAACCTGATGCGTGAGCGCGGTTACGAACTGAATCAGGCTATCCAGATGTCCGGCAGAAGCCGTATACGCCCTGTGCTAATGACTGCGTTTACAACGATCTTGGGTATGGTGCCGATGGCTGTGAGCTCGGGCGAGGGTGCCGAGATGTGGCAACCGTTAGGTATAGTGGTGATCGGTGGTCTGACCGTTTCGACGTTCCTCACGTTGTTTATCGTACCGGTGCTGTACGGTGTGATGTCACGCCACGGTGACCGCGAGAAAACAGAGAAGCTGCGCAAGAAGTTCATCTTTATGCAACTGAAAGTTAAGTCGAAAGATGAAAGTAAAAAGTAGAAAGCATAAATGGATAAGTGTATGAAAAGTATAATGATAGTTTTCAACCAGGCAAATACCGGTCGAGTAGAGTATATGTTGGACGTGCTGGGAATCAAAGGCTTCACATTCTTTGAGCAGGTGCAGGGACGCGGAACGAATGGCGGTGAACCTCGTCGCGGAACGCATGCCTGGCCGGAAATGAACAGCTGCGTTATCACGGTAGTGGAGGACGAAAAAGTGCCTGAACTGCTGGAGTCCGTCAAGAAACTTGATATGCGAAACGAGGAAGTCGGCGTTCGTGCTTTCGTCTGGAACGTAGAAACAACCGTATGACAGGACGATTTGCGCCGAGCCCTACGGGCGAGATGCATTTAGGTAATGTGCTTGCCGCCTTGTTGTCGTGGCTTTCTGCCCGGCAGCAAGGCGGCTTGTGGCGACTGAGGATAGAGGACCTTGATCCCCAGCGCTCGCGGCAGGAATATGCCGACCGGCTGATGCGCGATCTGGAGTGGCTCGGACTCACGTGGGACGGCGAGGTGGTCTATCAGTCGCAACGTACGGCTATATACGAGCAGTACCTGCAGCAACTGCACGGTCTGACCTATCCCTGCACCTGTACGCGCAATGAGATTCTGGCAGCACAGGCTCCGCACGAGAGTGACGGACGAGTGGTCTATCCGGGCACGTGCCGACCGCGTTCGGCAACGGGATTGCATCGGGTGCCGCTAAGTTCACCCCACAGCACGCTGTTTGTGGGGACTCCGCTTGGCGGCACAAAGGCAACCCGTGCCTCCGCTTTCCCCACCACAACCTTTCAGGTTGCGTCGGGGACCCCTGAGTTACGCCCTGCTGCAATACGGCTGATGGTTCCCGACGAAATGATTGAATACGAGGATCGGGTATATGGACATCAGGCGGTGAATCTTGCCACGCATTGCGGCGACTTTATCCTGCGCCGGTCGGATGGCGTGTTTGCCTATCAGCTGGCCGTTGTTGTGGATGATGCAGAGATGGGCGTGACAGAGATTGTGCGTGGTCGTGACCTGCTATTGTCGGCAGCACAACAGCACTATTTGCGACGAATCCTTGGGTTTACTCAACCTGTGTATTGCCATCATCCGCTGCTCGTAAATACCCAGGGACAACGCTTGTGCAAGCGTGATCAGTCGTTGGCTATCGGCGCAATGCGGCAACATAGTACAGCCGAGCAGATTATCGGCAAGCTGGCTCATACAATAGGACTGACGCCAACACCTGAACCTGTTACTGCCGAGCAACTTATTCCTATTTTCTCATGGACAAAAATCCCACAGCAGGATATTGCTGTAGGATAATTGTTTACAATCGCAAATCGGACGCATTATAGCATGTGCTCCTTGATATGCCCTGTGCGGTAGGCTTCGAGCAGCAGTTCGAGGTCAGCAATCTGCTCCAGCAACTGTTTGCCCATATCCGTATCGCGGATAAGCATGCGATGGCTGGCGAAGTTAGTCAGTTGGATTCGGTTGTGAATATCCGAACCGGAGCGTATAGCCTGCTCGCGGCTCTCAAACTCCTCATGCTCCACAAGCTGAATGCCGAAGGAGTTGTAGATGAGCGTGTAGCCGGCTATACCGGTCTTCTCCTGATACGGCTTGCTGAATCCTCCGTCGATAACGAATCGTTTGCCATCGGCACGCATAGGCGTCTCGCCCTTGATTGTGCGGACAGGGATGTGCCCGTTGATGATTCGGCTCTCCGCAGGATCGAGCCCGAACTCGCGCAGAATCTGTTCGCATATATCACGGCGGTTAGCCAGTTCGTAGTAGGCGCCCTTCTCCTCGTGCCAGATCTCTTTGTCGTTGATAAAATAGCGCTCGAAGGTGGTCATCTTATCCTTGTTGTACAAGGGCGAGAGCGGTCCTGTCCAGAGATACCAGGTGTAATCGAGTGCATCGTCCTTGAGTTGACCTTCACCGAAATATGCCATACGTACCACATCATCGATACGCTGCATCAGTGCACGACCTTTCGCCTTTACACCCAATACTTCGACCTCGGCAAACGAACCGTCGGCGTTCAGCGGCACGGCAGCGTGGTAGAGCAGGAAACCGTTGCGTACCAGATAAAGTGAGCCGTGGCGGTAAAGGATGCGCAGGTGCTTTTGCAACTTCTCTGACTTGCGGAACGAACGAGCCAACTGAGTCATCAGTTCTTCCTCCTCCAGCGATAGTTCGTATGGTGTGGCAGGATTGACAGTCGGCAGGTGGGTGTCGGTAAGCGGGTAAGTCTTTCCGTCGATAGTGATAGTGCCGTCGGCATTGATCTTATCCAGCAGCAAGCGGTCGTTCATCTGATACTCCGGGTGGCGTAGGATTGTCTGCCCCTCCAACTTGAACTGGATGATGGATATGGCTTTGTGCATCTTTGCCATGAGGTTGGCTGAGCGGGTGAGACGCGGGTTGTTCTCAAAATCCTTGGTCTGCCAGATGGTACACGGGTCATCGCCGTAGGTCTGCATGGCGAAGCTTGCGAGTGGCAACAGGTTGATACCGTAACCTTCCTCCAGCGTTTCGATATTCGCGTAGCGGATGGATACACGCAGTACGGTGGCAATCAGTGCACGGTTGCCGGCTGCGGCTCCCATCCACTCAATGTCGTGGTTACCCCACTGGATGTCATAATCGCGAATGGTGGACAGCACGTCCAGAATCTTCTGCGCACCCGGTCCGCGGTCGAAGATGTCGCCCACGATATGGAACGTATCGATTACCAAACCATGAATGAGATAGCAGATTGCGATGATCATCTGCTCAGCACAACCGGTGTCAATGATAGCCTGCAGGATAGAATGGTAGTAATCCTGACGTCCGCCCTCGATGTTGGATTCGTACAATAACTCCTCGATGATATAGGCAAACTGCTTGGGAATCATCTTGCGCACCTTGGAGCGCGTATATTTGACTGTGACGCGGCGCATAATCTCCACCACCTGGCTGAGACGGACGTACAGAAATTCCTCTCGCGAGGCGAAAGTCCGTCCCTCGTCAAAGGGTTCATCGGGAATCTGCAGACGCTCGTCGGGATAATAGATGAGAGCGCACAGTGCACGTTTCTCCCGCTCTGAGATTGTATCACCGAACGCATCGTCCACCTTGCGGCGGATAACTCCCGAAGCATTCTTAACCATGTGTATGAATGCCGTTGAGGCGCCGTGCAGGTCGCTCACGAAGTGCTCCGTACCCTTGGGCAGCGAGAGTATCGAACGCAGGTTGATAATCTCCGTGAGCACCGCGTTGGCATTGGGGAACTTCTCGGAAAGAAGATATAAGTATTTGTCAGTCATGATATTTACGATTTGACGATTTACTATTTACGATTTGACTATTTACGATTTATGATTTAGTCATTTGTCTGTTTTAGGCGTGCGGATAAGCGAGTAGAGCAGTTGGTACTGCTTGCGCACCATGTTGAAATCCATCTGCACGCCTGAACGTCCTGCGTCGTAGCCGTCTTTGATCTGCGTGAACAATGCCGCGGTCTCCTCCAGTGGCAGGTCGCGCCGCACATCACCATCGATCATCGAGTTGCGTATGGCGCGCAGCCACATCGATTGCTCGGTGGCATAGAGCCGATGTGCACGGCGGTACAACTCCGGAAAACGGTGGTACGCAGAGTATAGCAGCATAATCACATTGGAGGTATTAATGTTGCGCTGCTCCAACTCCATTAGACTCTCCTCCAAAAACTTGAAATAGCGCAGCAGAGCCTCAATCATGTCCGGCACGCGAATATCCTCCTTGAGCCGTAGCATCTCCTGCTTGGGACGCAGAAAGAAACGATTGACAATCTCGACATAGATCTCGTCCTTGTTCTTGAAGTGGTAGTACATTGTACCACGTCCCATATCCAAAGCGCTCTGCAGATCGGTGATACTAACATTCTCGTACCCGTTGATCAGATATAACTCCAGAGCTTTGTAGATGATTAGTTCTTTGCGGTCTTTTACCATGGTGTTACGTATGATTTATGACATGTGATTTGATGATTCCCAGTGGTTCCATAACAAATTGCCTTTCCTGCATTCGCGGGTGTGGCAGAGTCAGAGCAGGCGTGTGCATTCGTACCTCAATACCGTTGTTGTCGTACACCTCAATAAGGTCGATGTCAATCAGCCTGTCGGCATAACGTTTGCTGCCGTCAGGCAGGATCACCGATTGCCCGGTGCGTCCCAGTTGGCGCTCAATGCTCTGCGTGCGAGCCAGTACCTCTGTCGGTTGCAGTTCTGATTCGTACAACGCTACGGTGTTGCAGAATCTGTTCGGTGAGTCGAATCCCTGTGGCTCGCTATATATCAGCGGTGCAACGCTTATCCGCGTGCCTATATGCTGATCTAACATATCCAGCGCCCTGCGGATAGTCTGCTCGCGTTCGCCGAGATTACTGCCCAAACCGATATAGTATAGCATTCGTGTGCTTGTTTAGTCAACGAGTGAGGGCAGTTCTACAAACCGGTAACGTATGGGTTCGTCGCCACAGGTGGCAACCATGTATGCCGGGTGCGGCTCGCGGTCGAACAACGCATCTACAATAATAGATGTCATGTTGCCAAGGTTCGTTATCTCTCGCGAATGGTCGTGACCGCACCAGAACATCTCAACATTGTTCTGCTTGAGCAGGTGCAGCAGCGCGTAGGTCTCCTCGAGAGGCATGTTGGATGTATGCCCTTGCGAACTGTCGCGCTTGAACAAGTGAGTGTGTGTGCATACTGTGATATGGCGGAAACCCTGCGAGTTTGCCCATGTCAGAGTGCTCTTCAGCCACTCGGTCTGACGTTTGCCAAGGAATCCCTCACCCGTGTCGATGAAGATATACAGATCCTGCTTGCCGGCGGGCGTGCGGACAATGGCGTAGTACGTGGATGTCTTGAAGCGCTGAACGTATTCTTTCCACTGGTTGAAGTACAGGTCGTGGTTGCCGGTTACGGCGAGCAGTGTATCTTTCTTCAGCGGGTTGGCAGGTAGGTCGCTGAGCGGCTCAGCCATATAATCCCAGTGGTTCTGTGCATTGATCAAGTCTCCCAGATGGATAGCCAGCGGGCAGTCAGGATCAGCGTGATAGTCGCTGATGAACTGCTTCCAGTTAGTACGGCTACGATCCACGTGTGTGTCGGTGGCTACGAATACGTTGTAACTCTCGCCTGTGGCGTTGATGACAGGGTAGCCATGCTCGTCGTTGTAGCGGAACGAGTCATCGATACGCTGGTCGATACCGGCAGATGAGCCGCTGACCATACCCACTACGTCCAGGTTCCATGTGTCAGGATTGCACGCACTGAGCAGGAGTGCTATAATCGGTAATAAGATATTCTTCTTCATGTTGCTTGTTGTTTTCTATATTTCGACATTCAATATATTTAGAAACTATATGCGAATCCGGCTCTTACTTCCGCGCCATAGTACTTGGCATTGAGGTGGAACATGCCTGTCGGTTTGCACAAGGCACTGAGGTTGACCTGCCAATGCTCGTTGATGTTATAGCGTCCGTTAGCCATGAACATCGGCTGCCATACACGCTCAATCTGGTAGTCGGTCATATTCGATGCGCAAAGGCTGATATTCCACGGCGATGCTTGCGGACGGACGAAAACCTCCAGTTTGTAGCAGATGTTGAACGGCTCAACGATGATGTTGGAGTAGTCGTGCCAGTTGTAGGGATAGTTCATGATCAGACGCGTGGACATACCTACCTGGAATGATACATATTCCATCCGATAGCCCACGGCTAAAGCCTGCACCAGTTCGTTGAAACCGTCCTTGGGATATAGTCCGGACAGCAGCCTGCCTTCCAGAAAGAACTCGCCGACAGGTACTGCAAACTTCGGACGCATCTGTACTCCGATAGCGTGGTTGTTGGCAGTAGTGAAACGCAGGTCGGCCTGCATCTCAAAATGCTGGTTAATAGGCATAAATGCCCCGAAATCAACTCCGGCGTACGAGCCGTAAGTTGTGTTATGGTTGTAGCCGATGTTCAGGCGTACGGCGTATTGGTTGGTGCCGAACTGCACCTGTGCCGTAGCGGGTAGCATTGCTGCAACCGTTAAGAGAATAAGTAGTAAATGTTTTTTCATATCATGTGTTGTTAGTGTCTTCTGTCTGTTGGCAGCCAAATATGGCTGCCTGTATGTTTGCTATAGTTCCACAATCGTTATGCCTGCACCTCCGCGGTCGGGGTCACCGTCATGAAACTCTATGGTACCTGTGCCTCGTTTGAGCATCGCGTGCCGCTTCTGCTGCAGATAGTCGCGCACCACTTGCTTCACGGCACCTGTGCCTGTACCATGCAGGATCGTCACTTCTTCGGCACCAACCATGATTGCATCGTCTATATAGGCAATTATCTGCTCCAACGCTTCATCTACGCGCATGCCTCGCATATCCAGAGTGCGGTTGAATGCGAGTTTGCGCCTACGCATCTGATCGGCAACGGTGGTTGTCGGGCGTGCTGCGGAAGGCTTGGGCGCTAAGTCCGGGCGCTTGGTCAGCATGCGCAGATCGCTCAAGTCGTGTAGCACTTTGTGACCGCTGCGCTGTTTGACCGCTGGCGCTGTTTGACCGCTATCGCTGTTTGACCGCTGCGCTGTTGGATTGCTTTCGACTTTTGACTTTCGACTTTCGACTTTCTGCTTCATCTCCTCGACTTTCGCACGGGCTTTCTTTGTAACCTCTTTGTCCGCTTGCGCCTCTTTGATCTCGCGAATGGTACGTTCGATGGTTGCGTTGGACTGCTGCAGAATATCTGCGGCTTGCTGCTTGGCCTCGTTGAGCATCTCTTTCTGCTTCTTTTTGAGTTCGCCTATCTCTTTTTCGTAGAAGGCGATACGCTCCTCCAGATGCTTTTCGCGCGTGCGGATGTTCTCGCGTTTGTTCTGCCAGTACCGTTTGTCGCGGGCTATATCCTGTAACTGCTTGTCGTAATCAATATGTTCAGCACCAATTAGTTCGGTTGCTTGACTGATTATGTCTTCCGGCAGACCGATCTGCCGTGCTATCTCGATGGCAAACGATGAACCGGCTTGCCCGATGGACAGTTGGAACAACGGACGCAGGGCACCTCGGTCGTAGAGCATGGCTCCGTTCACTATACCTTCAGTCTGCTCGGCGAGGTGCTTGAGGTTGGTGTAGTGGGTAGTGATGATACCCGTTGCGTGTGCCTCGTTCAGGTGCAACAGTACACTCTCGGCTATGGCTCCGCCAATCAGCGGCTCGGTACCCGTGCCGAACTCGTCAATCAGGAACAAGGTTGTATCGTCGGCATTCTTGACAAAATGCTTCATGTTCCTCAGATGTGACGAGTAGGTGGATAGGTCGTTGTTGATGGATTGTTCGTCGCCTATGTCTATCATCAGTTGCCGGAATATTCCTGCCTGCGAAGCCTCGCCTGCCGGTACAGTCAAACCGCATTGCAGCATGTATTGCAGCAGCGCGGCGGTCTTTAGGCAGACGGACTTTCCGCCAGCATTCGGGCCGGAGATAACGAGTATACGTTTTCCCTCGCGCAGAACGATGTCCAACGGCACAACCTCTTTGCCAACCTCCGGCAGACGTTTGCATAGAACAGGATGCCGCGCCTGCAGCCAATGCAGAATAGGCTTGGGGGTAAGGGTCGGGGCTATACTCTTCAGTTGCAGACCTACGCGCGCCTTGGCACGCACAAAATCCACCTCTGCCACAAACTGCTGCACTTGCATCAGGTCGCCCAACAGCGGACGTAAGCGGTTGGCAAAATCTATCAATATGCGTATGCGCTCGCGCCGCTCGGCGCCTTCGAGTTCGCGGATATGGTTGTTCGCCTCAATCACTTGCTGAGGCTCGATATATACAGTCTTTCCCGACGCACTCTCGTCATGTACTATACCGCCAATCTTCCGTTTGTATGCCGGAGCAACGGGCAGCACGAGTCGTCCTTCGCGCAGAGTAGGCGCCGCATCTTTGTCAATCAGTCCGTCGGCTTGTGCCTGACGGAGAATACGGTCGATAGCGCGCGCCACAGTTCCTTCCGCCTTGCGCAGTTCCTGCCGCAGACGTGCAAGTTCAGGCGACGCATTATCGCGCAGTTCGCCGTAGCGGTCGAGCAGGCGGTCGAGTTCGGTTGTCACCGGCGTGAGAGATAGTGTGAGCATGTCGCCCATACCTGTCAGCAGACTGTAGCGCGCAGGGTCTAAGCCCTTCAGGAACGCTTGCATGTCGCGCGCGAACAACAGACACTTAAGCAGACTGAACAGTTCCTGCTCATCGAGGTAGAGACCTTCGACGCGAATACGCTGCAACTGTTCGCGCAAGTCGTAGATATCGCCGTGCGGAAAGGATAGGGTGGCATCTGTCAGTGCTTGTTGCATCTGTGCGGTCTGTGTTACACGTTCGGCAATGGCTGCCGGATCGGTCAGAAAACTCATCTGCTCGCAACGCTCTTGCCCGAGCGGCGAGTCACACTCCTTGCTTATCCAACTGCGGATAAGCGTGAAGTCGATCTTCTGTTCTATGTTTTCCGGATAGTTCATCCTAATAGTCGTATATCTTGGATAGCCTCACCGCCTACGGCATCGTTGAGTTTTTGTATCAGGCGAAAACGCTGCTCAAACAGTTCTTGCCTGAGTGCGGCGTTGGTGATGCGCACGCGCAACATTCCGTCTTTCACCTCTATATCTCGCGAGTAGCGTGCAATCGTCGGCCCGAGTATATCCGCCCACTGCTGAACCACCCGGTGCTCCAGCAGCGGTTTCTCCAAGCCGTTCTCGCGTATCCACTCTGCAATAACGCTATCCAGCGATTGTGTATCTTTCCGTTTCAAATCTTCAAATTTTCAAAGCTTCCAATCATCTCAGCCTTAGCCACTGCTGTGTAGTGAGCGGTGTACCTTCGGGTATACCGTTGATCTTGTACAGGCTGCTCATTTTCATCCCGTAGTATTGTGCTATGTCCCAAGCTGTCTCGCCGGGTTGCACGAGGTGGCGTGTGTTGCCCTTGGCTGCTTTGCTGCGTTTCGGGAACAGGTATATACGGTCACCGCCGCGCAACGGTTGCTTGTCGGTTGCCTCGTTGATGCGGCGTAGCGTCTTTTCTTCCATACCAAGCATAAATGCAATACTTCCCCACGAGTCACCCTCTTGCGCCACGACAAACTTCCTGCCGTTGGTCTTTCCGTATGCGCGGTCAGCGTACAACTTGTTCGAGCGGAACACAGTCGGTCGCCACTGCACTGTATCAGCAGTCTCTCTTCTCTCAGCGTTAGCGGTCTGTCTTCTGTCAGCATTAGCGGTCTGTTTTCTGTCAGCGTCAGCAGTCTGTCTCCTGTTAGTGTCAACGGTCTCTTTTCTCTCAGCGCCAGTGGTCTTTAAGTCCGCTAAACCATAGGTTTCAATGATACGTATCAACTTCTGCGGATACGCCGGGTCGGTGGCATAACCGCAGGCTTTCAGACCGTTAGCCCACGCCTTGTAATCCTTGACATCGTAGGTGAACAACACCTCGTACCGCTTGCGTTTGAGGAAAAGCGAGTGGTCGCGAAACGAGTCTTCCGCCTTCGCATAACTACGAAAACACTCATCGCGCTTGTCGTCATCCTTGCGGAAGGTTTTGCCTTCCCAATCGCTGTGGCACTTGATGCCGAAGTGATTGTTTGCCTGTGACGCCAAATCGCTTTGTCCGGCACCGGACTCTAACAGTCCTTGCGCCAGCGTGATAGAAGCAGGTATGCCATATTGCGCCTGTTGGGCAAGTGCTGTGGCTTTCCAGCGTTCGATATATGCCGTATATGCAGGGTTGAGCGAAGCACCGTTTCGTGCAGGATAATCGGGGTTTAATCGTACTTCTTTCGCACTTATACCGAGGTTGAATGCGAACAAAAATACTAAAACTGACAAATAGATTTTGTATCTGGACATAGTAATTTTCACATTTCGCCTACAAAGTTACAAAATAATTTGCATTTTTGCAAATATTTTTGTACTTTTGCAACGGATTGTTTTATTTTGTATAGTAATCGTGCCCTTCGGGGCAGTATATAAACAGCAAATGGTATGAAAAAAGTAGTATTTATTTTTCTTTCGGCAGTTCTTTTGTGTGCGTGCCAGGGTCCAGTGGGTCCTCAAGGTCCTGTTGGTCCACAGGGCGAAGGCGTGAATTGGAAGATCGTCGATCTGAACAATGTCGGTTCGCAAAGTTCACCTTGGGATTACTCCAATTACTCGGACAACAACTACTATTTCGCCAAGTTCGACGTGCCGGCGCTCACGAACTTTGTCTTCACCGATGGCAATGTGAATGGTTACATCCTCCTCACGGAGAACGGGCAGACGATTCAGCACTCCCTGCCGTATGTGCTGCACAAGTACGACAAGGATGCCAACGGCAACCCAATCTACTACACCGAAACCGTTGATTTCGTGTATGGTGTAGGGTGGGTGCAGATTGAGGTGCGCGACTCTGATTTTGCCTACGAGGCAGACGAGAAGATTGTGCCCGCTACGATGTCTTTCCGCATCGTTATGACGTACTAAGCCGTGCTTGAGCGGTTTATTACAGATAATCAGAATGCTGATGTAGCGCAATTAGCGTTGCAAAGGAATCGCTATCCGATGCTCTCGGATAGCGATTTTCGTTTTGCTCTTCAGCAGATTGAGGGTCGCCAGCGCACGCGCGACAAGTTGCCGACTTTCGCTGCTATCGACGGTTGGCTCTATCCTCCGCGTTTGAACCTCGAGCAGTGCAGCAGCGAACGCACCGCCCGCTTCAAAGCCTCGCTTCTCTCAACGCTCAACTCTCAACTCTCAACCCTCAACTTAATAGACGCTACCGGCGGCTATGGCGTGGATACGTTCTTTATGAGCGAACAGGCTGCCGAAACGTACTATTTCGAGCAGAACACTGAACTTGCTGCCATTGCCGAAAATAATTTCCGCCTTGCCGGCAAATCTGTTCATGTTCATCCTGAACCGTTTACCGCTCAAACTCTTTCGACTTTCGACTTTCGACTTTCGACTATCATTTATCTCGATCCAGCCCGACGTGACACTCATGGCGGTAAGGTTTTTCGCTTGGAAGACTGCACGCCTAATGTGATCAATATAGTCCGCTATATCCGCGAGATGCGTGCTATTCGCACCGATATGAATATCCGGATAGTGCTCAAACTGTCACCGATGCTTGATTTTCACCAGGCTGTCCGCCAACTTGGAGGCACGTGGGATACGTTTGTGGTGAGTGTGAATGGTGAGATGAAAGAACTTTTGCTCTTGTCAGAAGGTAGCGGAAAGGTTCATGCTGTAATGTTGTCGGATGATAGCGAACAGGTTTTCACTTTCACACCCGATGAGGAGAGTAGGGCGGAAGTACAGTATCTGCCTGCAAATATGTCACTTACAGGTATGCACGTTTACGAGCCTGATGCAGCGTTACTCAAGGCGGGTGCGTTTCGGCTGATCAGTGCCCGTTACCGCCTCATGAAGGCTGCCCTGAACACGCATCTTTATTTCGCCGATACGAATCAGGCTTTCGACTGTAAGGGGCGCACATGGCAGATCATTGCTGTCTATACGCGCGTGAAAGATGTACAACGCGCACTCGCGTGTGCAGGTGTAACGCATGCTAACGTGCTCGCGCGCAACTATGTCCTGCCTGCCGATACGCTGCGCAAGCAGTTTCGGCTGAAAGACGGCGGTGACGATTACATTATAGGCTGCCGGGCAGGTGAGGCAGGTGCCGGGCAGCCTATACTCTTGCATTGCAAGCGTGTAGAAAACGTTCAGGGATAAATCTTTCCCACAGAAAATTATATACTTCCCACAGCCAGACACAGCAGCCCGGCGCAGATGCCTATCATACACAGGATCTTGTGCCATGGGTCTGTTTCTTTCAGGAAAAGTAAGCCGTACGCGAAGCCGATAACTGTTCCTCCGCGACGAATAGTGCTCACCACGGCAATCATTGAATCCGGATAACTCAGTGCAAGCATATAGACGTTGTCGCTGATAACCAGAAACACACTGATCATCACAATCGACAGCAGCGACTTGTTGGCAATGTTTGCCAGATACAACGGTTTGTGGAAGATGGATGAACTCTCGCCGGCCTTGGCTGCAGCGCGCCTGTGTGCACGGTGCTCTTTGCCCCACATTGCCCACCAAACAATGATCATCATAACTGCCTGATATAACGTGTAATACACCTGCACGGCGTTGTGGTCGTAACGGCGCATCAGGTACTTGTCGTACAGGCCTGAGCAGGCGCCTATCAGTATAGCCAGCACCAGGCTGATATAGTACCGCCTATCTACCTGCTTACGGTGAATCTCTTTCCTGTTACGGAACGAATAGACGAATATCGAACCGATAGCCAGGACCACTCCCGCCCATTGCCATCCGTTCAGCCGTTCGCCAAACAGCAGCAGCGCGCCTATCAAGGTCCACATGGGGCGGGTGGCCTGCAGCGGACTCACAACGGAGATAGGCAGATGTTTGAGCGAGATAAACCCGAACACCCAACTGCTGAGTACGATAGCCGACTTGAGCAGTGTAAACAGGTGTGCCTGCAGGTTCATTGTCGGCACGTAGAACAGCGTGCCGGTCATTACCTCAGGGCAGCAGCGCGACAGCAGCAAAGGAACGGACAGTATAACTGCCGATACGCAGATGCTAAGCGTCAGCACATCTACTACCTTGTTATCGCGCAGCGCGACCTTCTTGCTTACGTCATAGAAGCCCAGGCAAAGCGCGGAAATGAATGCCAGAATAGTCCACATACTCAGGAAAAGTTCGGAGTTGTTCATACAAAATGAGCCTCCTGTCAGAGGCTCACTTTGTCAGTCGTAAGATCGCTGTGGTCTTTTTATTGGAACGTAGCGCGGTTATCCACGATATCGGCGTTCTGCTCCAGGTTGTTGATCAGCTGGTAGGGCAGACTGTAGCTTGTGCGAGCGTTCAGACTTGCGATCTCAGCCTTGTAGTCCACCTCTGCCTCTGCGCGCTGTACGTCCGAAGGAACGAGTACAATCACGCCCTGGTTGCCCTTAACGGGTTTCGACAGCTCGCCGGCAGCGGTTGCAAATGCTGTGCCAACTGCTGCAGGCTCCATACCTTCAATGCCGAAGCGGTACGAGTCCTCGGTCAGAGCATCGATGTGACGAACCTCGCTGCCCATCTTCTCGGCAACCTCTGCAAGGGTCTTGGCGTCAGCAATCTGCTTGCTGATATACTCGGCTTTCTTGCGGTTGACAGCCTCGTAGCGCAGCGTAGCCTGTACATCCTCAAACTCGCGGTACTCGCCGTCGTGTGTAGCGGTCAGCACGGCTACGATATATTTGTCACCGCACTCAAATACGTCACTCACTTGACCTTCCTTGGCATTGAATGCCCAACGAACGATAGCGCGGCTTGACTTGAGGTCAGCCACCTTGTTTGCCATCTTCTGCAGGTTGGTAGCAGTCTCGATCTCCATCTTTGCCTCTTCGGCAGCAGCACGGAAAGCTTCTTCGTCCTGATTGTTGACTACAAACTGGTTAGCCTCGTTGTAGATAGCGGCAAAAGTCTTGCTGGACGGTGTAACCTCGCGCTCGATGATAGCCACTTTGGCCTTCGGGGTCGGTTTGGTCAAACCGGTGATCTCGAATGTGCGATCCTCCATACCCAGGGTTACGGTGAAGCGCTGACCAACCTTGCCTGCAAATGCCGGCTCGGCAATATCCTTCTGCAGCTCAGCCTCGGTGAACCAGCCATACTCCTGATCCTGCTCGCCCTCTTTGGTTGCGATACCCTTCAGCTGAACAGAGTCGGGTGAGTTGTAGCCACAGTCCATCAGGCGTGCCATACGGAACGTGCGGGTAGCTTCGTCGTAGTTGAGTTCCATAAAGTCGTTCTTCTTGGCGCCCTTCGCAAAAGCAAAATCCTTGTATGCGGCAGGGATAGTCTTTTCCGAATAGTTGTTGCCGTCGTACATCACGTCGGAGTTGCTGTTTACAACCAGTGCAACCTCTTCGGTGGTGCGGAACTCCTCCTGGATCTCCTGCATAGCTTTCTCGGCAAGCTGATAGTCAGCCTCGCTCGGAACGATGGGATAAGCAATATAAGCGATGTCGCGGTTAGGCGTCTGCTTGTACATCTGCTTGCGCTCGTCGTAGATCTTGCGGATGTCGTTGGTGCTAACTTTCACCAGCGAGTCGGCTACGGTGTAGTAGGGCTTCATAGCGTAATCTACGTTCACCTTGGTCTGCTTGGCTTGAGCGGCATACTTGGCGTCAAGGTTGTTGGCGGTCAGCATGTTCTGAATCAGACCAACATACTTCTCCTGCATAGCAGTCAGGCGTACGGCGTTCTCCCAGTACATCCAATAGTTCTTAGCCTGCTTGAGGTTGGCTGCCTGCTCGGCGTTCTCGCTATCCATCTCGATTGAAGCGAGGAAGTTGATCAGGATATTGCGGTCGAACTGCCCGTTCTGCCCTGCGAACATACGGCGCGAAGTGATCAGCTGGTGAGGCTTGGCACCTGCGCAGAGTTCATACAACTCGTCGGAGGTGATATCCATACCGATCTGCTTAGCCTGATCCTGGAGCGTGTACTTGGCTACCAGCATCTGCCATACTTGATTGCGGATCTGCGCATGCATATCCTCATCAAAATCGCTGCGGCCTGACTCGATCTTATAGACCTCGGTCAGCTGTTCTACAGCACTCTCGTACTCCGTGTAATGAATCTTTTGTCCTTCAATCTCGCCGATATACTCGCGGCTCTTGTTCATAAACGAACTACCGGAGTTAAGGGCGTCACCCAGAATAAATGCAAGCATAGCCAAACCCACGATAATCAGCAGGAACAAGCCATGGTTGCGAATACGTTGTAATGTTGCCATATTAATTATTTGATTTATTTTTTCTTAGTTCGTTGTGCCTCCTGCTCGCATGGCTGAGCGGGCACCGAGACACTCGACCGCACAAAAAGCGGATGCAAAGATACAAAAAATATTCGATATTTGCAAATAATTTCGCTAAAAAACTTTCAATCGCTCAGCGTAGTTGACTTTTGTAGTCTTTTCGACTTTTAGCGCAGCGGTCTTTCGACTATCGACTTTCGACTACACTATCATCGCAGGTTGCAGTTTTTCGCGTATGCGGATATATATCGTGTTGCCTTTATCTGCCTCGGATGTAATCACGTAGCCCATGCCTATGCCGACTTTTCTGTCGGGTAGCATTATTCCTGAGGTAACGTGACCGATCTTTTCCCCATCAGCGTTGCAGATGTCGTAGCCGTTGCGCGGGATAGCACGCTCCAGGCACTCGAAGTGCACGAGTTTGCGCTTTACGCCTTCGGCTTTCTGCTTCATGAGAAAGTCCTTGTCGATGAAATCTTTGGCATTGAGTTTGGTGATCCAACCGAGCCCTGCCTCCAGCGGTGAGGTGGTGTCGTCGATGTCGTGTCCGTACAGGCAGTACCACTTCTCCAGACGCAGCGAGTCGCGTGCGCCCAAGCCGATAGGTGCCAAACCGAATGGTTTGCCGACCTCGAACAATGCGTCCCAGATCTGCATTGCGTGCTCCTTGGGGAAGTACAACTCAAAACCTCCGGCACCGGTGTAACCTGTGTTACTGAGCAGCACGCCCTGTACGCCTGCAAACGACCATTCGCGGAACGAGTAGTAGGGTATAGCACTCAGGTCGGCGTCGGTCAGCAGTTGCAGCATCTCGGTAGCCTTTGGACCTTGTACGGCAAGTTGGGCGTACTTGTCAGAAGCGTTCTCCAGACTTACGCCGAAAGTGTTCTGGCGGTTGACCCATTCCCAGTCTTTGTCGATATTGCCGGCGTTGACTACCATCAGATATTTGGTAGTCGAATACTTGTAGATGATCAGGTCGTCCACAATACCGCCCTTGCCGTTAGGCATGCAGGTGTATTGCGCCTTGCCTGCATCGAGCTTGCTAACGTCGTTGGTGGTGATGTATTGCAGGAAGTCCAGTGCGCGTTCGCCTTTTACCCAGAACTCACCCATGTGGCTCACGTCAAACACGCCCACGCCTGTGCGGACGATCATGTGCTCCTGGTTAATGCCTGTCGGGTACTGGATAGGCATATTGAAGCCGGCAAACTCTGCCATTTTTGCACCGAGTGCAATGTGCACGTCGGTAAACGGTGTTGTTTTTAACATAGTATAGTATTTAACAATTTAACGGTTTAACTTTAACAACTTAACGATCTCCAAAATAACGTCTCTTGCCTTTTCCATGCTTGGTATAGGCAGGTACTCGTAGCGGCTGTGAAAGTTCTCACCGCCGGCGAAGATGTTCGGGCACGGCAGTCCTTCGAACGATAGCCGTGCTCCATCCGTGCCGCCGCGGATAGGTTTGACTACAGGCGTTACACCTACAGCCTCCATTGCCTGCTTGGCGAGGTCGATGATATGCATCACCGGCTCAATCTTCTCGCGCATGTTGTAGTATTGATCGCGCATATCAATCTCAGCCGTGCCCTCGCCATACTCGCGGTTGACCTTGCGTACGAGGTGTTCGAGTTCGCGCTTGCGGCTCTCAAAACGTGAGCGGTCGTGGTCGCGGATTATATAACTGAGGGTCGTCTCTTCCACCGTGCCGTTCATGCCGATCAGGTGGTAGAATCCCTCGTAGCCCTGCGTGTGCTCGGGTGTCTCCCAGCGCGGCAGCATGACTGCCAACTGGTAGGCTATGCGCATCGAGTTCTGCATCTTATGGTACGCGCTGCCCGGGTGCACGTTCACGCCGTGCACGTGGATCTTGCAGTACGCGGCATTGAAGTTCTCAAACTCCAGTTCACCCACTGCTCCGCCGTCCATCGTATAGGCAAAATCGCATCCGAAAGCTTTGACGTCAAAGTGGTCGGCGCCTTGCCCTATCTCTTCGTCCGGCGTGAAGCCTACGCGCACCTTGCCGTGTTTGATCTCGGGGTGTTGGAGCAGGTACTCCATTGCCGTAACGATCTCGGCAATGCCGGCTTTGTCGTCGGCACCGAGCAGTGTCTTGCCGTTCGTAACGATGATATCCTGCCCTGTGTAACGCAGAATCTCGGGATACTTGGCAGTCTCAAGAACGATACCTTCGCTCAGTTCGATATCACTGCCGTCGTAGTTCTTTACGATGCGCGGCTGCACATGCTTGCCGCTGGCGTCGGGCGAGGTATCCATGTGGGCGATAAACCCTATTACCGGGGTTCGGCTGCTGACGTCTGCCGGCTCGGGGACCCCGCAAGTTTGCGCAGTGGGGTGGTTTTGGTTGCTTTCCAGCGTAGCCATGATATAGCCGTTGTCGTCCAGCGTTACGTCTTGCATGCCTATGCTCCGCAGTTCGTCAGCCAGGTAGCGGGCAAACTCCATCTGTCCGGGTGTGGACGGAGTGAGGTTAGTCTGCTCGTCGCTGGTGGTGCAGAACGATACGTATTTCAGAAAACGATCTGTAATGTTCATGATGGGGAGTTATTTACCGGAAAATGCGCCAAGGATAGTGCTCAGTGCGCCGGCGTACTGAGCGGCGGTGCTGGCGTAACTTGCTGCCGTGCCGGCAGTGTTTTGGGCTGCAGTCTTAGTCTCTTGTACCTTTTCGTTGCTCTTGATCATATCCACCAAGCCACCGGTTACGCTTTCCACGTTGTCCTGCGTTACCAAGCCCAGCGAACTTGCTATCATGCCTTTGCCGAAATCCTTGAGGTAGGTTTTGTCCTTGTAGTTCGACTTCAGTCCCTCGCAGTTGGCAATCAGCGAAACGGTGTTCAGGATGTTCTGCATGTTCTTGTAGTCGTACTTGTTGCCGTCGGCTTTGTACTGGTTGTACAGGTTGAGCAGAGCCGTGCCTGCACCCTGTCCGGCAGATGCAGCCGTAGCGGGTGCTGCGGTTGTGGCTGTTGTGGCGGTAGTGTTGTTGGCAGGTTGGTCCACACTGACGGTTGTACGTTTCATCATTCCGCAACCGGTCATAAGCATGGCGGCTGCTACAGCAAAAATAACTTTTTTCATAATACTATATTCATTTTATTTGTTTCGTTGTTAAGGAACGCGAGTATGTTGTCCGCGATGTTCTCGCACATGGCTATGCGTCCTTCCCATGTGCCTGTGCCGGTGTGCGGTGAGAGCACTACGTTCGGCAGAGTGAGCAGTTCGGGTGTGATTTGTGGTTCGCGTTCATATACATCCAGTGCTGCACCGGCAATGATTCCTGACTGCAGAGCCTCAACGAGTGCCTGTTCGTCCACGTGCGCACCGCGCGCGGTATTGATAAGGTAGGCGGTGCGCTTCATCATGCCGAGTTCCAGTTTGCCTATCAGGTGGTGCACCTCGGGTGTGTAGGGTAGGTTCAGCGATATGAAGTCGCTGTCCTGCAGCAGGGGTTGAAAGTCCACATAACGTGCCTCGTACTTCTGCTCTATGGCTTCGGGCAGGCGGTGGCGGTTGTGGTAGATTATTTGCATTCCGCTTGCTACGGCTCGCCGCGCCAGCGACTGTCCGATACGCCCCAAACCGATGATTCCCAGTGTCTTGCCGTACAGCGAGTGGCTGAGGTTGTTCATCACCGCCATTGGCTGGCACGTGCCGTTGCGCAGTGTGCGGTCGAACTCGCTGACGCGCCTTGCTATATCGATCATCAGCGCGAAGGCCAGTTCGGCTGTCGGCTCGATCACGGGCTGCGGTGTGTTCGTCACGCGTATACCGCGTTCGCGGCAGGCGTCGAGGTCGATATTGTTGAATCCTGCACCGAAGTTGGCTATCAGTTTCAAGTCAGGCGCCGACGCTATCATCGCTGCTGTCACGCGTTTGTCGAAGGTGCTGACGAGTATATCCGCCTCGGTGAGCGGAACATACAAGTCGTGCTCTTGCAGGCGTGTCAGTCCTTCGGCAGGCAGTTCGGTGGTAAAAGCGATACGCATGGTTAGCGGGCAATCGTGTCGGTGGGTAAGGCGAGCGTGTCGATCATCAGCGAGTCTATCATCAGCGAGTCGATAGGCAGGCTCAGCGTATCCACGGGTATAGGTGAACGCTTGTGCAGCAACGCTATCGTTCCGTCGGTGGACGCAACAACCAGCGCTGTGTCGCCCAGTGTACACGGTGTGGTGAGCAGACTGTTGCCGAGTTTGTGTTGCCATTTGCGCTCGCCGGTCAGTGCGTCCAGGGCGGTCACCAGACCGTTCTTGGTAGTGAAGAACAGCGTGCTGCCGTCCGCCATTAGTTGTGTGGGCGCGCAATCGTAACCGTAATTGGCTGCGGTAGCCCAGAGCAGTGTGTCGGCATTGAGGTTGATGGCAATGATCGTGTCGTTGGTCGTCTTGGCGTAGAGGATACTGTCCTTCATGCCGATCGATTCGCGTACCGCCCAGCGGTTGGTGCGGATACTTACTGTGCCCGAGTCGGTGCGCAGTGCAGTCAGGTAGCCGTCGGGTGCGGCAAAATAGACGCGTGAGGCGTCTGCGCACGGTGTGACAGCTGCAGGCGACAGACGATAGTCGGTTGAGCCGTTGCTCCAGCGCCACAGCAGTTTGCCTTTGCGTTTGTCCAGAGCGTAGAAGTTGCCGTCGTAGGCACCGAAATAGATCTTGCTCTTATACACCAGCGGTTTGGCAATGCAGTAGTTGCCGAGTCCGCGATATGTCCATACGGGTGCGCCTGTCATGAGTTTGAGGGCATAGAAGCAACTATCCGAACTGCCGACATACACGTTACTGCCGTCGATGGTTACGGAGCCTGTCACGGGTTTGCCTAACTTCTGCCTCCACAGCGGTTTGCCGTTATCTACAGACAGGCAGTACACCGTGCCGTTGGCGCTGGCAAACACTACTCGTCCGTCCTTGACGTCAGCCGAACCGACTATTCGTCCGGTGGTCTTGTAACGCCAGAGGATACGTCCGTTGGCTATGTCGAAGGCGTAGAACGTGCCGTTGTCGTCGCCCACGTATATGCGTCCGTAGCGTTCGGCAGGCGTGGCGTAGATGGGTGCAGGCAGTTGGCGTAGCCACTCGCGCACCACGAGCGAGTCGCTGTCGTTCACGGCGTAGGAGGGTAGCAGTGTAGTGTCGGGGTCTGCGAATGTGCGGCGTTTGAGCGGCAGAGTGAGCCAGGGACGTTCGCTGCCTATCCAGTTGGATGGAGCGGCATTCACGCCGGGCAGTACGCGCTCAATGAAGCGGATGGTCGTTTCGTCAATCTCAACGATAGTGTAGCCTATGTGTCCTTCTTCGTCAGGCAGCATTGAGCGGCAGAGCACGTTGTCGATACCATCTGTTACCAGATGTTCGTTCACGTGGTGGTGTCCGCCGATAATAACTTGGGTGTTATATTGGCGCAAGATGTTTGTCAGGTCGTACCAGTTGTCCACCTCCTCTTTGCGCGTTGCCATGTGTGTGATCACGAAGGTCGGCTGTGTGCCCAGCGAGTCCAGCCACTGACGCAGCCAGAGTGTGTCCTGCGGAGCAAAGTGTCCGTCAGAGGCGCGCATGATCGGTCCGTTGTTCAGACCGAGGAAGAGCAGTCCGTTGGTGTTGAGCATGAACCGTGCGGAGTCGAACACTGCTTTTACGTCCTGCAGTGCAGAGCGGCTGCGTTTCGTCTCATGATTGCCGGTTGTGACATAGTACGGCAGTTCTGTTGCGTCCAGCAGTCTGCGAACCTGCACCAGTTCGAGTGAGTCGCCATTGTCGGTCATATCGCCGGCGTGAAGTATAAAATCCACCTGCTGATTACGAACATCCTGTGCGCAGATAGCCAGTGCCTGCAGTGCTTCGCCTTCAATGGCTCGCGGAACGAGTATGGTCGTGTCGCGTAACGACAGGCTGTCCACTGTCTGCAGGGTGTCGTACACTATCTGCGGCGCCTCAACGTGCGTGTCGGTCATTACTGCGAACCGTAGCGGTGCGGCAGACAGACCAAGAGATAACAAACAGGTTGCAAGTAAGTAAATTTGCTTCATATATTTTTGATTTCAGATTTCTATTTTTCTCCCTCCCTTTTAGGGGAGGGTTGGGGTGGGGCCTCTATTCCAGCAGCATGTCAAACTGCTTTTTGAAGTCAGCGAGGTAGGGGTTCTGCTCTTGCAGTACGCGGTATTTCTCCTCGGCGGTGTACGCGCGTTTGGGTGCCATGTTCTCCGCCACCACGGTTTGCAGGAGCAGTGTGTCGTTCTGCAGGTTGTCGCGCAGGATGGTCAGTATCTGCCGGCTGAACTTCTTGAACTCTTCTTCCTGCCAGGGGTTGACGAAGGTTATGAGTGCTGTATGGTCGTCAATCAGTCGTGGGCGGTGCGCGTCAAGCATAGCCACGAGGCGCTGTTCTTTTTTGAACGTCGATTTCAGACCAACCCACGCGCCGTTAAGTTGGTCTGCCGTAAAAGGGGTGTTACGCTGCGTATTTTGACCGGCTTCGCCTGACAGACCGCTGGAAGCACCCCACTGCATGTTATTTGTGTGGACCCCGCTTGCGCTGACAGAAGATTGACCGGCTTCGCCTGACAGAGCTCCAATGGATGGGATGTTCGGCAGGTTGGGTATATTGGGCATCTGCGGCATCTGTGGCATCTGCGGCGCTGCCTGTGCAGGCTGAGCAGGTTGAGCGTTAGATGGTTTGAACGTTTGAGTGTTTGATGGGTTGAGTGTTTGAGCAGATTGTGGCTGCGGAGCCGGTTGTGGCTGCGGAGCAGGTTGTGGTGCCGGTTTAGCCGCTTGTGCAGTAACCTGCGGTGCAGGTAGTGCTTCTTTGGTTGCGGGTTGTGCCGGGGCAGCCAGGTTAGCGAGGCGGATAAGCATGAGTTCGACGGTCAGCCGTTTGTTCTTCGAGGTGCGGTAGGCGGTCTCGGAATCAACAATGATGTCCAGTGCCTTGAATATCCACACGGCGGGCGTGTATGCCGCCTGCTGCTTGTAGTGCTGGCGGATAGCGTCGCTGGTCTCGATCAGATTGATTGTCGCGGTGTCGTGCGCCACGAGCACGTCTCTGAGGTGCTTAGCAAAGCCGCTCACGAAGTTCGCTGCATCGAAGCCTTTGTTCAGCACCTCGTTCAGCAGGAGCAGTGCGCCTTTGACATCGCTCTTGAGGCACATATCCGTCAGACGGAAGTAATACTCGGTATCCAGCACGTTCAGCACCTCGATAGCGCGTTCGTAGGTCAGCGTATCGCCGCAGAACGCTACGAGTTGGTCGAAGATACTCAATGCGTCACGCATGCCTCCGTCGGCTTTCTGTGCCACAACGTTCAGTGCGTCCTCGGTGGCAGATATACCTTCCTGCGCAGCTACGTACTGCAGGTGGTGGATGATATCCGCAACGGTTATTCGCTGGAAGTCATACACCTGGCAGCGGCTCAGGATAGTTGGCAGCACCTTGTGCTTCTCGGTTGTGGCGAGGATGAAGATCGCATACGAGGGCGGTTCCTCGAGCGTCTTCAAGAGGGCGTTGAACGCACCGGCAGAGAGCATGTGCACCTCATCGATGATATACACGCTGTACTTGCCTATCTGCGGCGGTATACGCACCTGGTCGATCAGGTTGCGGATGTCCTCGACGGAGTTGTTGGACGCGGCATCCAGTTCGTGGATATTGAACGACCGCTGCTCGTTGAACGCTGTACACGACTCGCACTGGTTGCAGGCGTCGTGTGTGGCGGTCGGGTTCTGGCAGTTGATAGTCTTGGCGAAGATGCGTGCACAGGTTGTTTTGCCCACGCCACGCGGGCCGCAGAACAGGTAGGCGTGTGCCAACTTGCCCTGACGGATAGAGTTACGCAAGGTTTCTGTGAGCGCGTGTTGTCCTACAACGCTTTCGAACGTGGTGGGTCTGTACTTCCGTGCCGAAACGATATATCTGTTGTTTTCCATATATACGCACAAATAACGCACAAAGATACGAAAAAAATATGAAATATGCAAATTTTTGCGGGATTATTTCAAAAAAATATGAAAACACTTGCAAATGTCAAATATTTTTGCTATCTTTGTACCCGAATGATGCGGTTCGACGAATTGTTAACCCTAAATACTAACTCTAAAAATTCAACTGTATGAAAAAACTGAACATCGTCGCTACCATCAAGGATGGTTTCGCAATCGGAATGATTAATTTCCTGAGTCTGGTGTTAACCGCTGTCCTTTACGTTGTAACGATTTGGATCCCGTATCTGAACGTAGGCACGACGATCGCTATGGCATCGCTGCCGGCTGAACTGGCTAAGGGTAACGTTGTCAACCCGTTGTTCATCTTCGACGGCAAGTACCGCAAGAACATGGGCGAGTTCTTCATCCTGATGGCTCTGATGGGCGGCGCTATCGGTGTAGGCTTCTTCTTCGGTATTATCCCGGGTATCGTGCTGAGCATCGCTTGGTCGTTTGCAGCTGTGCTGTTTGTTGATAAGAACCGTAACGCACTCGAGGCGCTGCGCGAGTCAAACGAACTCACCTACGGCAACAAATGGCGCATCTTCGGCGCTGAGTTCCTCGTTGTTCTGGCTATGGAGATCGTTATGGCTATCCTCGGCGCTATCTTCGGCATCGGTGATGTATCGTTCTTGAAGGCTATCGGCACGATCATCAATATCGCTATCGCTCTGTGCCTCGTGCCTATCGTCTATGGCGTTGAGGCTTCGATCTACAAACAGCTCACCAGCGGTGAGGTTATCGAGGACGCTCCGATGCCTAACATCCCGGGCGTAACTCCCAAGGCTGAACCTGCTCCCGCTCCCGAAGCCCCGAAGGCTGAAGAGCCCAAAGCAGAAGAGCCCGCAGCTGAAGCTCCCAAAGCCCCGAAATCTGAGTAATATAATATGAAGATAGACAATCAAAAAGTAGCCACCCTGATCTACGATATGTACGTTGTAGAGGAGGATGGCAAGGAAGAGGTCAGCGAGCGTGCGACACTGGATCAGCCGCTGATCTATTGCCACGGCGAAGGAATGATGCTTCCGGCATTCGAGGCAGCGATGCTTGGCAAAGAGGTGGACGAGACGTTTGACTTCGTTATCACTCCCGATCAGGCGTACGGCGATTACGACGAGCAAGGCGTAATGACATTGGACAAGAAGCTGTTCTACAACGGCGATGAAGAGTTTGACTCCGAGCGCGTGTATGAGGGTGCGATCGTGCCAATGACAACCACTGACAATCAGATCATTAACGCGCAGGTGATCGAGATCACCGACGACAAGGTGACCATCGACCTCAATCACCCCTTGGCAGGCGAGACGTTACACTTTGTAGGTAAGGTGATCGACGTGCGCGATGTCACGCCGGGCGAACTGAAAGCCCTGCATCACCGCGGCAAATGCGGTCGCTGCCACGGCGACTGCAACGACTGCAACTCCGGTTGCGGCTCCTGCGGTAAATAAAGGGCACTAAAGAGAAAAAAAGAGTTCCCTTATTCGGGGAACTCCATCAGATAAGCTTTGATAAACGCGTCAATGTCGCCATCCATGACAGCATTGACGTTCGATGTCTGGTAGTTGGTGCGGTGGTCTTTGACGCGTCGGTCGTCGAACACGTACGAGCGAATCTGGCTGCCCCATTCGATCTTCTTCTTACCCGCCTCGACCTTGGCCTGTGCCTGGCGGCGTTTCTCGAGTTCGAGTTCGTAGAGTTGCGAACGCAGGTGCCGCAGTGCATTCTCGCGGTTCTTGGGCTGGTCGCGCGTCTCGGTGTTCTCAATCACGATCTCGTCAGGCTGTCCGGTGAGCGGGTTGGTGAACTTATAGTGCAGGCGCACGCCTGACTCAACCTTGTTGACGTTCTGTCCGCCGGCACCCGACGAGCGGAACGTATCCCAGCTCAGTCCTGCAGGATCAACGGTTATCTCTATCGAGTCGTCGATCAGCGGCACGACGAAGACGGAAGCAAAACTCGTCATTCGTTTGCCTTGTGCGTTGTACGGACTGACGCGCACGAGGCGGTGTACGCCGTTCTCACTCTTCAGGTAGCCGTACGCCATGTCGCCCTCAATGTTGAATGTCACGGTTTTGATACCCGCTTCATCTCCCTCCTGCAGGTTGGCGATAGTCACCTTGTAGTCGTGCTTCTCGCAGTAACGCTGGTACATACGCATAAGCATCTCCGCCCAATCCTGCGCTTCTGTTCCACCTGCGCCTGCCACGATCTTCAGCACGGCGGGCATAGCGTCCTCCTCGTGGGAAAGCATGTTCTTCATCTCAAGATCCTCGACTTCACGCATGGCGTGTGCATAGGCGGCATCTACCTCTTCTTCGGTCACCAGTTCCTCCTTGTAATAATCGAACGCGAGTTGCAGTTCCTCGGTAGCTGAGCGTACGCCCTCGTAGCCTTCTATCCAGCGGCGCAGGGTTTTGACCTTGCGCATCTGAGCCTCGGCAGCCTTGGCGTCCTCCCAGAACCCCGGGGCTTGGGTGTGCAGTTCTTCTTCCTCGAGTTGGATACGTTTCTCGTCGATGGCGAGATAAGACTTGAGTTTGTCAGCGCGTTGCTGTACGTCTTTGAGTTGTTCGATTGTTATCATGTTTGTTGATTTTTTTTCGTCATTATGTCAATAATCAGATCATCCGTCTTGCACATACCATCACGTCCGATACGTGTCAGGTTATGAATAGTGCGGTCGATATCGTCCTCCACTATACCTTCGGTTGCTTCGGCAAACGAGTGGTGCATAGCCATGGAGGCAGACAAGACGGCAGTAGCCACGCCGCTGGTGACCTTGAGTGCACAGGCAGGCTTGGCTCCATCGCAGATCATGCCGGAGATGTTGGCAATCATGTTCTTGATGGCAAACGTCACTTCATCGAACTGTCCGCCCATGAGGTACGTCAGTCCGGCAGCACTACCCGTAGCCGCCACCACGCAGCCGCACAACGCAGACAAGCGTCCGAGCGACTGCTTGATATATACAACCGTCAGGTTGCTCAGCGTGAGTGCACGCAGTGTCTGCTCCTCGTTCATGTTGTGCTCCAGTGCGTACAGATAGACGGGTATAGAGCAGCTTATGCCCTGGTTGCCGCTGCCGGAGTTCGACATCACGGGCACCATAGCGCCCGACATTCGTGCATCGCACGCGCCGCAGGTGTAACAGAGGATCTTGGTGAACAATGTATCGCCGAAGATGTTCGACATCTGCGTGTGCGGGCTGTTAGTCAAGTGCTGGTTGCTCACGGTGTGCAGCAGTCGTCCGAGCCCGTGGCCGTAACTGCCCATGAATGATTTTTCGGCAGCCGACATGTTCATCTTGGCGCCCTCCATCAGGAACTCTACCTCCCGGAGCGGCACATTCAAAGTGAAGTCATAGACCTCGCGGAGCGAGGAGATCAGACCGCCTTCGGCTGACAGACCGCTATCGCTGACAGAAGACAGACCGCTATCGCTGAGAGAAGACAGACCGGCTTCGCCTGACAGACTGTCGTCCACGAAGCATGTGTGGCTGCCTTGGATGGTAGCGCAGGCTGTCTTACCGTTGCGGCTGACGGCAACGTGCACGTACAATATATCCGGTGCGTTGTGGGCTATGGTTATCTGCGGCGGCACGCGCTGCATGTATTGCTTGGCATATTCCACCGCCTCGGGCGTGGTGTCGCGCAGCACCTCCAGTCCGTAGGCACTCTTGCCGATAGTTGCACCTAAGGCTACGGCTATAGGCAGTCCGTTCATGCCTGTGCCGGGAATACCTACGCCCATGGCGTTCTTGTAGATGTTCTTGCTCACGCTCACGCTGATAGCGTCAGGCTCGGCGCCCAACTGCTCTGTTGCACGTGCCACGCACAGGGCTACACACATCGGTTCGGTGCAACCGATAGCCGGCACCACTTCGCGGTGCAGCAAGGCGAGTATTTCGGATGTGCTCATTTGCGAAAATGAAATTTAAGTCGGAGTATCGTATAAATCTTCAGCCACCACGACGCCTGTGTGTTGCGTATGGCTGCATAAAGTGTCTGTTGTGCAGATTTGTTGTAGTGCGAGGTCGTTGAGTTGGGATTGAGGCGGTAGTTGTAACCGATATACGGGATAAGCCTGTACGTCGGGTGTTTTGCCCAAAGGCGCAGCGAGAAAATAACGTCCTCGTAGATCATCCCCAGCGGAAAACGTACGTCTTGCACCTCAGCCGTCCGGTAGAGCCTCATGCACGGCGAGGCGAACTGATAGAAGTGCTTAGGCAGGCGGCTCTCGGTAACCGCGCCTGCGTTCGTCACGCGCCTGTATCCGCTCTGTACGATCTTGCAGTTGCCTGCATGCTCCAGCAGGGTGGAGAGGTAGTTGTTGTCGAGCCAATCGTCGGCATCCAGGAAGCACACATAATCACTCTTGACAATCTCCAATCCTGCATTGCGTGCTGCCGACTGCCCGGCGTGAGGGATAGTGAGCACCTGAAAACGCTTGTCGCTGCCGGCGAATCGTTCCGCCACGCGCAGACTGCCGTCCGTACTGCCGTCGTTCACCACGATAGCCAGCCAGCCGGTGTACGTCTGATCGGCTATCGAACGCAGACATTGCTCCAGATATGGCTCGGCGTTATAGACAGGTATGATGATCGTTACTTGTGCAGGCATTGAAGAATGAGTTGTTCGAATTGTTGTACTTGTTGCTGGCGCGAGAAGACCTGTTTGCCTTTCACCGCCTGGCGTGTGTAGCCTTTTGCCTGCCACTCGCTGTATTTGTCAAGGATGAATGCTTTGACCTCCTCTGCCGTAGTGGCTGCAATGCCTGCGTTTGTCAGGCGGATAACCTCAGCCAAACACTCTTCGTCGCTGCGGACGCAGAGCACGGGTTTCTCTATGCCCAGTGCCTCGTAGAACTTAGTTGTCATTAGTCCGTGTACGTTCTGTTCGGACGCACGGTTGGTGAGTACCAGCAGGATACTGCTTCGGCGGTATAACTGCAATACTTCGCTTTGCGGGATATAACCATTGATCTCGGCGCGTACGTTGTAGTGCTCAGCCATGTGCCCGAGCAAGTTCTTTCCCTCGGGGTTCGTATGAATAATCAGCCTGTAGGGTATATGCTTGAGTTCCGCCAGTGCCTCGAAGAGCGGTCGGGCGTCCTGTATCGGCTCACCGAAGAACTTGCCGCAGTAACTGATCACAAACTCGTTAGTCGGCAGATCTTCCGGCGTATAGACATTGGCGTCGTAGCCGTTGTAGATGAGTTGTGTGTGCGGGTTGACGCGCCTGAGGAACGCAACGTGCCATGGCGAAACGGTGGTTATGCAGTCTGCCTGCGCCAGTTGCTTGTTGCGGCGGCGAATGTTCACCTGCTGATACGGATGGACGAACATCCTGAGTGCCCGGCTCTGGTGCGCGAGGTAGTTCGCCTGGTTGCCCGGAGCCTGCTCCGCCAGGTCGCGGATGTCGGTTATGACAGGCAGGTGGTGGCGTTTGCCGAAGTCGATAGCGGCGCGCAGCGGGCAGGTGTGGAACGTGGTGCAGAACACTATATCGAACGTCTCGCTGCCGTACAACTGCTCCACCAGGGCAGAAAACTTGCGGTTCTTCCAATCGGTGAGCATAGCCCAGATGTTCTTAACCGCCCAATCGGCTTTGCCGCCTGTATAGAGCCGCAGTTCGCGAACAGGATAGTCGTGCTTGAACGGCAGGTCGGCTATATGCTCCACAACAACCGTTATCGGGTAGCCTTGGGCGTACAGATAGTCGCACAGTGCCCTGAGACGGGGATTGTACGAAGGCACACCAAAACCGTCTGCTATGATCAGTATCTTCGGTAGGGTGTTCATCGCAGGCTAAGTAACAGTTCGGGATAGAGCGACTTGTGGTAGTCGGTTTGGTTGATGGACGTGTTGTGCCACAGCAGACAGAGATCGCCGTTGTGCATACGAACTTTGTCAATCAGTTGCTGGCACACGTAAGTTGCCTCGACCTGATCCAGCGCCATGTAGTTCTTGCTGCTGAGTGTCACATCCATGATGATAAGCGGGTGGAGCACCAGTTCGGTGAGTTGCATCCGTTCGGGATCGATCCAGAGCACGGCACGCGAGGTCTGCAAGCGGAAGCCTGCCTGGTCGGCAAATCCCATTGTGTAATCGTCGGTTATGCCGAGGGCTACCAGTTTGCGCATGTTCTCAATGGAGCAGTTCAGGTAATGCGAGCGGTGGACGGACAGCTCGTCGCGCCGCTTGCTGCGCTGCTCAATGCTGCCCACGCCGTAGTACGAACTGTGCCAGCCGATGGTTACTTTGTTCCACTCGAGGAACTTACGCAGGCGGTGAGCGTCCGGGCTGCGGTGGTTGTACTGCGGATAGTCGTAGCCCTTGCCGAAGGAGTGCTTGACGAAATATATCTTTTCTGCCAGCGGCACGCGGCTATCCTGCTCCACGAGCCACGGGAAGGTGTATGCCGGATCATCCTCAATGTCCCTCCACGAGCGCAGCACCTGCCGCCACTCGCCTCGCCACAACCCGCCGAGTGCACCGCGCAGGTGGCGGTAGTTGGCAATGGTGTCAATGTCGTGGGTGAGGTAGATGTGCGAGAATCCTGACTGAGGCAACGGCAGCCCCACGGCTTTCATTACCAGGCGTGCATACTCGTCCAGTGTAGGCACCATGAGGCGGTTGTGTTCGCCCAGAACAGAGTAGGCGGCAGCAAAGCGTCCGTGCTCGTCGCGTTGCTTGTTGATCACTTCCTCGGCACGCGAGATAAAGAAGAACGTGTTGTAAATAAGGTCGTTGCGCACCACTGAAACGGTCTGCTCCGAAGTGTCGCTTGCCGACCACTGCTCCACGACAGGAGTAGTAAGATCCGGCAGCACTATATCCTTGCCCAAGTGTCCGTTGGGTACGATCACCAGTTTGTACTTCTGCCATTCGCGTTCGTCAGCGGTGTAACCGATCATCTGTGCTGCATCGGCATTGCCGTACAGTAGCCACGTTTTGATATAATTGATTATTTCGTCCATGCTTGTTTATTATAGTTTAGTGTTTAGAGTTTAGAGTTGAGCGAAGTTAGAAAGTTTATAGTAGTCAGTTAACTTTCAACTCCCAACTATAAGACTTCTCTCAACCCTCAACTCTCAACTAACTCAGCCAGTTGTTCGCTCAGGATCTCCCACTCGTACATCCGTTGCTCCAGTGAACGCTTGAGGCGGTTATACTTCTCGAAGTTCTCCGGCGACTGACCTTCCACCTCTGCCAGGATCTGCTCGATGTCCAGGATCTGCTGTTCGAGGTCGCTTATGTCCTGTTCGGCTTGCGCCACGGCTTTCTGTGCCTTGCGCAGTTCGGCTGCTTTGGCTTTCTGTGCAGCGTAATCGGCTGCGCCGCTGGTCGCGGGGACCCCGGAGGGGAGAGAGTAATTACTCCCCGCCCTATGAGGGAGGGGGTGGGTCTGTAACGCCAAATCAATCGCTTTATCTGCGTCTTCCGGTAAGTTTTGGCTTTCGACTTTCGACTTTTGTCTCTTATAACGCAGCCAATCATAGATACCGCCGAGGTGTTCGCGCACCTTGCCACCGCCGAACTCATATACTTTGCTCACTATACCATCCAGGAAATCGCGGTCGTGGCTGACGAGTATGACCGTACCTTCGAATGCCTGCAGGGCTTCCTTGAGCACGTCCTTGCTGCGCATGTCGAGGTGGTTGGTAGGCTCGTCGAGTATGAGCAGGTTCACCGGTTCGAGCAGCAGGCGGATCATTGCCAGCCGGCTGCGCTCACCGCCGGAGAGCACTTTCACGCGTTTGTCAATGGCTTCGCCGCCGAACATGAATGCACCTAATATATCTTTTATGCGCGTGCGTATGTCGCCCACAGCCACACGGTCGATGGTATCGAACACGGTCAGTTCGCCGTCGAGCAGCGAAGCCTGGTTCTGCGCAAAATATCCGATCTTGACGTTGTGCCCTATCTTCAGTGTGCCGGTGTAATCCTGCAGTTCGTTCATGATGCAGCGCACGAGTGTCGTTTTACCCTCGCCGTTCTTACCCACAAACGCCACTTTCTCGCCTCGGCGGATAGTGAACGTCACATGGTCGAACACCACATGACTGCCGAACGCCTTCTTTATATCGTCGGCTATCACGGGAAAGTCTCCGCTACGCGGTGCCGGCGGGAATTTCATCCTCAGGCGGCTGTTGTCCTCCATATCGACCTCCAGGCGCTCCAGTTTGCTGAGTTGCTTGATTCGGCTCTGCACCTGCACGCTCTTCGTAGCCTTGTAGCGGAAGCGCTCAATGAAATCCTCGGTGTCCTTGATCATCTTCTGCTGGTTCTCGTATGCGCGCACCTGTTGCTCGTGGCGCTCCTGACGCAGGGTGACGAACTGCGAGTAGGGTACGTTGTAGTCGTAGATCTTGCCCAGGGAGATCTCTATCGTCCGCGTGGTGACATTATCGATGAACGCGCGGTCGTGGCTGACAATTATTGCCGCACACGGTGCAGCCTTCAGCCAATCTTCCAGCCATTGTATGGATTCGATATCCAGGTGGTTGGTAGGCTCATCGAGCAGGAGCAGGTCGGGCTTGCGCAGCAGGATCTTTGCCAGTTCGATACGCATTCGCCATCCGCCGGAGAACTCGTTGCACGGGCGGTCGAAGTCCGTACGCTCAAATCCCAAGCCGAGCAGTACGCGTTCCATGTGCCCGATACTCTTCGGGTCCTGTTTGTCGCGCACGCTGTCCACCTCTTCGCGGAGCGTTGTGCCCTCGTTGTGGATCATGTGCTGCGGCAGGTAACCGATCGTCATGTCGCTGTCGCGGCTGATATGACCGCTTGTGGGGGTCTCTTCGCCGGCTATGAGGCGGAGCAGGGTGGTCTTGCCTGCTCCGTTCTTGCCTACCAAGGCAATGCGGTCACGTTTGTTGACCAGAAACGTGATACCAGCCAGTATAGGCTTGGAGGAGTACTCCTTAACTATATTTTCAATGCTTAGTGCCAATGCTTTAATGCTTTACCTGTGTAACTCTGTTCGCACGCCATGATTTGCTCGGGTGTACCTTCCGCCACAATGCGTCCGCCATCTTTGCCGCCTTCGGGACCGAGGTCAATGATATGGTCGGCAGCCATGATCAGTGTGGGGTTATGCTCGATCACTACCACCGTGTGCCCCTTGCTGATCAGTCGTTCCAGGGCATTGAGCAGCACCAGTACGTCGCTGTGGTGCAAGCCTGTGGTCGGTTCGTCGAAGATGAACATGGTTGGTCGGCTGTTCTCCTGCGCCAGATATGACGCGAGCTTCACGCGCTGGCTCTCGCCGCCGGACAGGGTGCTGCTCGACTGACCGAGTTTGACATAACCGACACCTACGTCCTGCAGCGGTTTGAGCAGTTTAACTACCTTCGGGCAACCGTACTCGGTGAAGAACTCGATAGCCTCGTCCACAGTCATGTTCAGTACGTCGTAGATGTTCTTGCCGCCGAAGGTTATCTCCAGCACATCTTTCTTGTATCGTTTGCCGTGGCAGTGTTCGCACTCAATGACTATATCTGCCATGAACTGCATCTCAATCGTTATCGTACCTTCGCCCTGACACTCCTCGCAGCGGCCGCCCGGGGTGTTGAACGAGAAGTGTGCCGGTGTGAAGCCCATCTGCTTGGAAGCCTGCTGCTCGGCAAAGATCTTGCGGATCTCGTCGAAAGCCTTCATGTACGTCACGGGGTTCGAGCGTGAGGATTTGCTGAGCGGGTTCTGGTCAACGAACTCCACGTCTTTGAGCAGGTGCATGCTTCCGCGCAGACTGCCATAATCGCCTGTGTGTTCGGCAGCTATGCCGCCGTAATGTTTCTTCAGGGCAGGGTAGAGCACCTTGCTCACGAGCGACGATTTGCCGCTGCCGCTCACGCCTGTGATCACCGTGAGTACACCCAGCGGGAACTTGACATTCAGGTTCTGCAGGTTGTTCTCGGCTGCACCGATAATCTCGATATAGTTGCTCCAGGGTCTGCGTTGCGGCGGTATAACCGAGGGAAAATCCTGCAGGCGCGGTTTGCCTACGTAGGTTATCTCGCCGCCGTGACTGCCGGCTTTCGGTCCGATCTCTATCATATAGTCGGCAGCCATCATTATATCCTCATCGTGCTCCACGACGACGATCGTGTTGCCCAGGTCGCGCAGTTCGTGCAGCACGTGTATGAGCCGCTGTGTGTCGCGCGGGTGCAGACCGATGGACGGCTCGTCCAGTACATAGAGTGAGCCTACCAGGCTGCTGCCCAACGATTTGGCAAGGTTGATACGCTGGCTCTCACCGCCCGAGAGCGTTGAAGCCATGCGGTTGAGACTGAGGTAACTGAGTCCCACATCCTCCATGAACTGCAACCGGCTGCGAATCTCCGTGATCAGTTCGCCCATGCCTGCCAACTTGTTGCTTATTTCTGATTGCTGATTGCTGATTGCATTCTCCAGCCCGTGCACCCACTCCATCACTTCGCTCACGGGCATTGCGGCTATGTCGGTTATGCGCTTGCCGCCTACCCATACATACTCTGCCTCTTTCCTCAGACGCAGACCGCGGCAGTCAGGGCAGACAGTCTTCCCCTTGAAGCGTGCCAGCATGACACGGTACTGGATCTTGGCGTACTGGTCTTTCTCTAGCATGCGGAAGAAGTCGTTCAGTCCGCGGAAATACTCGTTGCCTGTCCAGATCAGTTGTTTCTGTTCGGGTGTGAGTGCGTAGAACGGTGTGTGAATAGGGAAATCGAACTCAGCGGCGTGGTAGATCAGTTCGTCGCGCCATTTGCTCATTTTCTCTCCGCGCCAGCAGGCTATAGCGTCTTCGTAGATACTCTTGGATTTGTCGGGCACTACCAGATCCACGTCAATGCCTATTATATTGCCGAATCCGTTGCATGTCGGGCAGGCGCCGAGCGGGTTGTTGAAGTTGAACAGGTGCTCTGTAGGCTCGACAAACTGTATTCCGTCTGCCTCAAACCGCTCGGAGAAATGTACCATTTGTATTCCGCTTTCGTCTTTCGACTTTCGGCTATCGTCTATCGACTTTTGACTATCGACTTTCGACTCTGAAGGCAACTCTGTGCGCAGTACGCACTCGCCTTTGCCCTCGAAGAACGCCGTTTGTATGGAGTCGGCAAAGCGGTTCTCTGTAGCCTGTTCGCCATCCGCCACTATGCGGTCCACGAGCAGATAGACATTCTCGAGATCGCTGATCAGGTCGGGACTGAGGCTGCTGCTCAGGCGCAGTATATCCGCGCTGCCGTCGTTGTGAACGTGCAACAGTCGTGAGTATCCCTCGCTGATCCATGCAGCGGCACGTGCCTGCAGGTTGTCTGCCTCCTGCTGTTCGCTGATTGCTGATTGCTGATTGCCCGGGGTCCCCGCAAGCTCGCGTAGTGGGGTGGCTTTGACCGCTGCCAGCAGCATGACGCGTGTGCCGTTGGGCAGCGAGCGCAGATGCTTGAGTACGTCGGCTACGGTGTGGCGTTTCACCTCTTTGCCGCTCACGGGCGAGAGGGTAGTGCCGGCACGTGCAAACAGGAGCTTGAGATAATCGTAGATCTCGGTGACCGTACCTACGGTTGAACGCGGGTTACGCGAACTGACTTTCTGCTCAATGGCTATGGCGGGAGGTATACCGTCAATGCTGTCCACGTCGGGTTTCTGCATACGCCCGAGGAACTGCCGCGTGTAGGCGCTGAGGCTCTCCACGTAGCGGCGTTGACCTTCGGCATAGAGCGTATCGAACGCCAGCGACGACTTGCCGCTGCCGCTCACACCCGTGATCACAACCATCTTGTTGCGCGGGATATCCACGCTCACGTTCTTCAGGTTGTTTGTGCGTGCACCTTCAATATGGATTGTGTTCCCTTTCAATTTTCAGTTTTCAGTTTTCAGTTTACCTTGTATTTTTCGCTGAGTCGGTCGAGCAGTGCTTTGGTGTCGGGGTCGTTGGGGTCGCGCAGTTCTTTCGGCAGTTTGGGTACGCGCAGTTTCATTCCCGGCAGCACATGATCAGGTGCATTAAGCCGGTCGCGGTTAACCTCGTAGATGAACACCCAGTACGCCTTTTCGCCGTAACGCTTCTTGGCTACCCACGCCAGGCGGCTGTCCTGTCCGACTGTTTCCTCCGGCAGAAACTCCGTGAACTTGCGCTGGCTGTCATCCATCCACGGGTTCGCGGGTGCCGGTGCTGCCTCGGTCGTTTCTGCCGGAGCAGCGGGCTGCGGCACTTCGGCAGGTATAACGGCTTGTACGTCGGTTGCGGCAGGCTCTTCGGGTGTGGTACTTACGTGCTGCTCAATGTTGCTGCGCATGCTGTCCGCCCAGTTCACGATCCGGTGACGCAGTATGAAGTACGCGATCACCAGCAGCATGGCAAACACGCCGATGGTTATCAGTCCTGTCAGCCAAGGGTTGAACGGTTTCTCCTGCTTCTGATTTCTATCTTCTGTCAGCGCCTGTGCTCTCTCAGCAGGTTTTGCCTGCGGTCTGTCTTCTGTCAGCGCCAGCGGTCTCTCAGCAGGTTCTGCCTGCGGTCTCTCTTCTGTCAGCGTAAGCGGTCTCTCAGCAGATGTCATGGCGTTGAGTTCGCTCAGTATGCCTTTGATCTCTTCCGCCTGCTCGCCGAGTTTCTGTATGGGGTCGATAGGTTCGGGACCTGCCCCCCTCCGCTCCTTTATAGGGCGGGGAGTAATTACTCTCTCCCCTCCGGGGTCCCCGCGACCAACGGTAGTGGGGTGGTTCTCGAGGGGAGAGCCGGAGAGGGGTCTTTTTCTCTCCTCAACAAACACCACTTTCTTGTGTCCGGCTATGGTTATCCGTTCGCCGGTGGTGACGTTCACGCTTTCGCGTGCAGGCATATCCTGCAGTTTGAATGTGCCCAGGCCGTTGACGGTTACGCTGCCATCTTTCTGCAGACCTTCCTGAATAGTGCTTGTCAGGCCGGCGAGGAAGTCGTCCGCCACTTTCTCACTTACGTTGCTGCGTGCACTCAGTGCCTTGCGCAACGATACTAATGTCAAATGTTCTGCCATAAAATCATGTACGATTTTGTGATTTACGATTTGTTCATTTGTTAACTGCGTCCTTGAGCCGCGGGTTGGCCTTGAATGTCCACACATCTTTTGCGGGAACGTGTGTTTTCTTGCCGTTACGCGGGTTAGTGACAGTACGTGCCTGGTGCGGACGTACCTCCAGCGAGCCGAAATGTTGGATCTTCACGTCGCCGCCCTCATTGAGTGCGTCGGTGATGATCAGCACGGTTTGTTGCAGCAACTGTTCTGTTGCCTGCTTGGCCAGTGCCGCTTTCTGCGACACGGATTGTATTAAGTCTTTGTGTGTCATAATGTTCCGTATAAATCCACTCCCTCGTATCCTGTTATCCGAACGTCGTAGAACTCCCCGACGCTCAACGCCAAGCCCTCAACAGGAATCAGCACCTCGCAATCCACCTCTGGCGAGTCGGCTTGTGTGCGTCCGATGAAATAGTCGCCCTCTCGGCGGTCGATGATCACGCGTTGCGTGGTGCCTACTTTCTGTTCGCTTTTCCCGGCGGCGATCTGCTCCTGAATAAGCATCAGCTCGTCCAGGCGTTGCTCTTTTACTGCCCGGGGTATATCGTCCTTGTAATGGTTGGCGGCGTATGTGCCCTCTTCTTCGCAGTAGGCGAACGCTCCCATGCGGTCGAAGCGTTGCTTCTTTACCCATGCTTTGAGTGCCTCAAAGTCCTCTTCAGTCTCTCCCGGATGTCCGACCATCAGTGTGGTGCGGAGCGTTATGCCCGGCACCTCGCGTCGTATGCGTTCGAGCAGTGCGTCCTGTTCGGCAGCGGATATATGCCTGCGCATGAGGTTGAGCATGCGGTCGGTGCAGTGCTGCAGGGCGATGTCGAGGTACTTGCAGATGTTCGGATGCTTTGCCATCACGGGCAGTATGTCGTACGGAAAGTCCGTCGGGTAGGCGTAATGGAGGCGTATCCACTGCACGCCCTCTATCTCAGCCATCTTGTCGATCAGCTCCGCCAACCTGTGCTCGTGGTAGATATCCAGGCCGTACGATGAGAGGTCCTGTGCTATCACGTTGAACTCTTTCACGCCCTTGCTGACCAGCCATCGCACCTCATCGAGTATCTCGTCCATCGGTCGGGAGGTGTGTCTGCCGGTGATGAGCGGTATAGCGCAGTACGAGCAGAACCGGTTGCATCCCTCGCTGATCTTCACGTAGGTGTAGTGCGGCGGTGTGGTTATTGTCCGCTCGTAGGGGAAGCCTACTCCCAACCCCTCCCTAAAGGGAAGGGAGGACGGTTGTGTGAGGCGGGTAATCAGATTATCATAATCAAACTTCCCGTACCACCCATCCACCTCGGGTATCTCAGCTGTGAGCTCCTGCATGTACCTCTGACTGAGGCAGCCCATGACGTACAGTTGTCGCAGTTGGCGATGTTTCTTGCGCTCCGCCATCTGCAGGATCATGTTTATGCTTTCCTCTTTGGCGTCGCCTATGAACCCGCAGGTATTGATTATTGCTATCTCGCCTTTGGGGTCGGGAGCGTCGTGTACGCAGGTGTATCCGGCAACCTCCAGCCGCCTCATGACGCGCTCGGCATCCACGAGGTTCTTCGAGCACCCGAGGGTGATGATATCTATCTCAGACTTGTGCATGTAACAGTTTAACAATTTACGCCTTCGCAATTGAGCCTACAAAGGTACAAAAAAAAATGCACATTTGCAAACTTTCCCGAAGAAAAATTGTGCGAATGTGCATTTTTTTAATGTAAGCAGTTGATGTGGTTAACAGTCGTTAGCCATCAATTTCATCGGCGCAGATGTGCCAGAGGTACTGGCGCATTGTTTTGTAGCCGTCAGGATCGTCTTTTTGTGCATTGAATGCCGCGAGGTCGGAAGCGACTTTTGAAAGGTCTTTTTTTCTTGCGCTAACCGCTCTTGAGATAGCGGCGAAGCGGTTTCGTGCAGCACGTTCATCGGATGTGACGGGTGTTGAACGGACGTATGCGTCGGCACTGCGGACGTATATACGTGTGCATTCAGGGTTCGTGGTAGCGGCAACCCGGTGCGTAGTGATGAGATAGTTGCCGTGTTTGTGTCCGTTAATCTTTTTCGGTTTAACAAGTGCTCCTGAAGCGAATTGTATGCCAGGAGTGTAAGTAACTTTTGCCATAATAAAAATTGTTAATAGTTAAAGGATAATAGGTTTGATCTTGCAGTTGGCGTCATGCGGTATGTTGTTGCTTGACGTCTTATCTATTTTTTTGCTTTTGTTCGCCAATCCCATAGTGAATTTTCTCCAGATTCGTGCTTGCGAGGCTAATGATTCGGGAAGACTTTTGACGTAATCAAGTTGTCTCTTATAAGCCTCCGAGAGTTGGTTGTCGGGAATGCTCAGGCATTGCTGATAGTCGTCAATAAGTGCTTTAGCTTTTTTGTCCCGAACGAGTTTGTAGAAAGGAAAACACTGTTCGTTAAGCAGTTTGGTATCGGGGTCGAAGATGCCGTATCGGATGAGTTCGTCGAGGTATTTTTTGACGGTTTTTCGGCTGTATCCGACCGCGTTAGCGATGGCATTATCCGAAGCAGGCACGTCTTTGAGCAGTGCGAGCAAGATAGCGAGTCCTTTGGCGTCCGCGGAAAGTTCAGTATGGTTGATAAAGTCGTGATATACAGGTTTGTAATTACCTGTAATCGGCAGGATCTCGTACCTGTTGGCCTTATATTGGGTACCGACGTTCTGTTTGACTTTATGAATGAGTGCCGCTTTTTCCAATTTTTCGGTTATATCTGAAAGAGTGTCGATCGACATTTCTTTTTGTTTGTTACAGGGATTAGTGACCCATGCTTCTCGTGCATAGGTTTTTCCCTGCAACATCATAATTTTAGCGTAGATGTACACCGCCTTGAGTGATTTCAAGTCGGCATTGAGCAGTAGGTCAGGTATTCTGACATAGGATTTGCTTTCCCATTTATCATCAAATTGCATAAAAAATTGTCCTTAAATGATGAGACAAAGATCTAAGAAGCCACCATGCATCTTCAGCCAGCGGGCTGACGATGCTCAAGTAGTATAGTATAAGAGTATAGTATTAGTGTGGCAGATTTCCCAAGATCCGTGAGGCAAAAAGTACGATGAAAGTACGATGAAACCTCGATGAGATACTATTACGGATTTCAGTTAAATCTACTCTAATATAGGAGAAAAAGCGGAAAAAATAAAGTTCGTGGAAGTTTTTTTCAGCGAGAGTAATGAGTGCGCATTTATTTGGTTATCAGCGATAACGGCAGGCTTATAGACACAAAAAAAAGAGCCTAACCGAGGTTAGGCTCAACGACCATGACAAGTGGAACGTTTAGACACTGCAGACCTCTCTGCGGCTTATTAAGCCGCCTCATCGCAAGCAGATTTTGCGACTGCTTCGCCCGTCAACATCTTGTCGATGTGCGGAACGTAAGAGGCCATTTTCACTCTATCGAACATTGGATTGCTCCAATGCTCAGTAGGATTAAGCCCGGCTCCGGGTTTGCGCAGCAGATAATCTGCCAGAGCTTGCCACCCGTTGAGGACGAAATGACTAGCGGCAGCAAATGGTTCCAGACTGTTAACTTGACAATCCTCACAAAAGTATGAGGAAGATAACAAAAGATCAATCCTTCGGGCCATCTCTTGCTCAAACTGCGTTTCAGTGAAACTGTCGTTCAGTTTGGCGGCTTTCGCCATGCTAAGAGCAGCGTTCAAGATGTCAATCGACGGTTTGATTTGCTTTGCACAAGTCTTGCGATAGTTCGCAAGAATGATGTCAGACACGCTCTTGTGAGCTTGCTTGCGCACTTGTTTGCGCAACGCGGAATTGTTATCCAACTGATCGCCCTCGTTATTGGCATTCGTCGGATCCTGTTTGGTAATTTCTTGTTTCATGATAGTAACATTTTTGAAATTATACATTAATAATCCAAACTTGTGCCGAGAAAATTTTCATCTCACGTAGAATCTCTGTGTGAGGTATAGCCCTGGGCTGAAAACCATGGGCATACTACGGAAGCGTTTGTTGTTGTACTGACCGCTATCACGCCAGCGGTACGCGGTGCATTATCCCGCATCTGGGGTGTACCACTCGCTAGTGGTCGCGTTAAAATTACAAACAAATACTGTGCCAAAGTATGAGTTTGTCATGATTTTTTGCATAAAAAAGTTAAAATAAGTGTATTTTCCCTGGAATTTTAGTTGAATGGATGTCATGAGCCAGTAAATTAGTGTGAATAGAGGCAGAAAGTCGGGCGTAGTGTCAGAATGGCAGAGAATGGAGAATTGGATAGCGTGTTATAACTTAACAAGCTCCATTCTCTACCCCGGCATTTATCGAAGTTGTAGATAAAATCGTGGCGGAAACTGGAAAATATACAAACATTGCCTTAAAGGAACGTGCGGCAACTCGTAGTGAGTGCCGCACGTTCATTAGATTTACCAGCATAATGGTTTTGTCATCTTCAGTCATACTTTTGAACAAGCTAAATAGTTTAATCGTATCTTAATCCTATCATCTGCGTCAAATACATAATCAAACGAAGTGGACTTATACATGGTTCCATTTAGTTCAAAGAGCACGTTACCTTCAAAGGTGGTATGCATTGAATTATTAATTAGCCAATATTCTCGTTCATCTTCCCATGAATATGCATTTTGGCTTGAATCAGGATCGTATGGTGAACTTGTGTCTGACGTAATATACCTAATACAAGGATTCTGCGAAACTTTTATTTGATTTCCGTCAACAAGTAGTGTGCCATTCTGAATAATATAGTCTTTTATCGCTCTTTCTATTGCTGATTTCATAAGGTAAGAATTTACGGGTGGAATACGGGACGTATCATACGATATGTTAAATCATCTGATCTTTGTTCCTGTGTATTATATATGCATCTCTCAACGTATTGCATACCGCCAGTATTGGTGTAGGATAGAATTCTATCAAAACGTATTTGATAATAAAAGAACTTGTAATAGGTTGTATTTGTTGATGCTATTGTTGATGTCATATAATATCCATAAGATTGATAGTAGCCACTTGTTGTATAATTATTAGTGGAACTACTTTCTGGAACATCATCGAGAGCGACAAAAATGCTATTTCCATTAATGGTTGATTTAAACAACACACCTTCCACAGATATACCATCGCTATTTAGTGCTGTTGTATAGAGATATGTGCACTTGCTTTTCAGCTCCTCCCAATCAGAAATAGTTGGAATCTTCCATTTCCCGCCCAAATTAATTCTCGCAGCATCATACGAACTACCAGCTATACTTTCATTTGCACCTATTGTTACACCTCCAATAATATATTTTGTATCCGCATCAAGTGATGTTTTTGGGGTTGTTGCTCCAAAATGATAATAATCGCCATAGTCTCCGGGAAAATAGCCTCCCAGATTACATGTTGCCCACATCGTCCCACTTGGCAACCCTAAATCTACATATGCATGACCATTCTCCATGGGTTGTCCTTTCCCAATACCATTACCATTCTTGCTGATAGTTATCAATGTTCCATTTACCAAAGTAAAATAAACATTGTCCTCATCTTGCGTAATAGACTGGAACATGCTATCGCCATCTTTACCGTCTTTGCCATTAGTGCCATTGGTTCCATCGGTTCCCTTATCGCCTTTGTCGCCTTTGGCTTTGCCGAGTTGCGTCCACGTAGCACCATTGTCATAGGAGATATACCAATAGTCGTTCTCAATCTTCAATTGCGGAGTAATACCGTCTGTTCCATTGGTTCCGTTTGTACCGTTTGTACCGTTGGTTCCATCTGCACCATTCTCGCCTGTGACACGAAGTTTGTTGCCATTGTCATCCAACAACCACTCGCCGTCTAACGTCCAGTAATAGATGCCGTCCGTATCTTGTGCAACACCAATAACAGGCGTGTGACCATCCTGACCGTTAGTACCATCTATTCCGTCTTTACCGTCTTTACCATCAGTGCCATTTTCGCCATGATAGATTGTAATCGGATTGTGTTTGCCAAATGTAATCGTATATCCGATGACTTCACCACCTTTTTTAACCTCAGTAACGGAAGTGATGTAATCGTTTGTCTGAAGCACATTTACGATAGTTTGCAATGCCGTAATGTTCGTGTTCATTTCTTTGCATAGTTCTTCCAAACGCGTAACTCGTGCATCCAGAGTCGTGATTTGATTTTCAATGCCGTGGATTGAATCCCACAAGTCATTGTTGCAAGCCGGCAATACGCTCAATAGTGCTACTGCCAAAATTAGATTAAACTTTTTCATGATAGAATCCCTAAATCCGTGTCGGGCGCAACTTTGTGCCTACAAGAGGCGGTTAATTATTTGGGTTAGTTTAATAATGTACGCATATATACACAGAAAAGCGTGAAGTTCGTCTGCTCTTCACGCTACTTCAGGGCTTCGCAATCCCCCACACAGTAGAAAAACAACCGAAGTCCACGCCAGATATGCTTAACCCTCCCACCCATTTGACAGGCGGGGACTGGTACTACATACCCACGAGGACATTCATCGTTGCTGTTCGGACTGTGTGTGAATGTTGCGAAGATTCGAAGTAGTCGCAAACAACGTCAATAAACGCCTTTTTATGTCATGTTGCCCTTGTTTTTACATCCTCGGGCAGCGGATGCACCGTTTGTTACGCTTCGGTGGCAGGCGGTAGCCTTCTGAATAGATAAGATACTACTATGCAATGAACGCTTCGTTAGGATAGAAAGCTATCAATTTCATTTTCGCATGCAAAGTTACAACAATTTTTTCAAAAATGCAAATAATTATTCCCTTTTTTGCACAATAGTGCCGAAAAACTTGCAAATGTCAATAAATTTTCGTACATTTGCACACTCAATTACCAAATCCCAAAAATCTCTATGGCAGACGACAAAAAGATTATCTTCTCGATGGTTGGCGTGAGCAAAACCATCCAGCAGAACCAGAAACGTATTCTGAATAACATCTACCTCAGTTTCTTCTACGGCGCCAAGATCGGTATCATAGGTCTGAACGGTGCCGGTAAATCCACCCTGATGAAGATCATCGCAGGTATCGACAAGAACTACCAGGGCGAGGTTGTTTTCTCACCCGGATACACGGTCGGTTACCTGGAGCAGGACCCGCAACTCGACCCCACAAAAACCGTTCGCGAGTGTGTGCAGGAGGGTGTGCAGCCCATCATGGATATGCTCCGCGAGTTCGACGATATCAACATGGCTTTTGCCGAGCCGGATGCGGATTTCGACAAGCTCCTTGCACGTCAGGCAGAGCTGCAGGACAAACTCGATGCCGCTGATGCATGGAACATCGACCAGCGCTTAGACAGGGCGATGGATGCCCTGCGTTGTCCGGCTGATGACGAGAATGTACAGCACCTCTCCGGTGGCGAACGTCGTCGTGTGGCGCTCTGCCGTCTGCTGCTGCAACAACCCGATGTGTTGCTGCTCGACGAGCCGACGAACCACCTCGATGCCGAGAGTATTGACTGGTTGGAGCAACACCTTCACCAATATCCCGGCACAGTGATCTGCATCACCCACGACCGTTACTTCCTCGACAACGTAGCCGGCTGGATCCTTGAACTAGACCGCGGCGAGGGAATCCCATGGAAGGGCAACTACTCCTCATGGCTGGAGCAGAAGACTACCCGCATGGCGATGGAAGAGAAGCAAGCCAGCAAACGCCGAAAGACCCTTGAGCGCGAGCTCGAGTGGGTGAGAATGGCACCGAAAGCCCGTCAGGCGAAGTCCAAAGCCCGTTTGGGTGCGTACGATAGAATGCTCAACGAGGAGCAGAAAGAGCGTGAGGAGAAACTCGAGATATTTATCCCCAATGGTCCGCGTCTGGGCAACAAGGTCATCAATGCCGAGGGCGTCAGCAAGGCGTTTGGTGACAAGCTGCTGATGGAAGATCTCAACTTCATGCTTCCGCCTAACGGCATCGTAGGCATCATTGGCCCGAACGGCGCGGGTAAGACGACGCTGTTCCGCATGATCATGGGCATGGAGCAGCCCGACAAAGGCACATTCACGGTCGGCGAGACCGTTAAGGTAGGCTATGTCGATCAGGTGCACTCGAACATCGACCCGAACAAAACCGTCTATGAGACCATCTCTAACGGCACGGAGTTTATCCGCGTAGGTGGACGAGAGGTTAATGCACGCGCTTATCTGAGCCGTTTTAACTTTACCGGTGCAGACCAAGAGAAGAAGTGCGGTGTGCTCTCCGGCGGTGAACGCAACCGCTTGCATCTTGCCCTCACGCTCAAGAGCGAAGCGAACGTGTTGCTGCTCGACGAGCCTACGAACGATATTGATGTCAATACCCTGCGTGCCTTGGAGGAAGGCTTGGAGAACTTCGCAGGCTGTGCGGTAGTAATCTCGCACGACCGTTGGTTCCTCGACCGTATCTGCACGCATATCCTCGCGTTCGAGGGCGACAGCAAGGTGTTCTGGTTCGAGGGTGACTACAGCGATTACGAGGCCAACAAAAAGATGCGCCTCGGCGAGGATGCCCTCACGCCGAAGCGTATCCGTTACAAGAAACTCGTGTAAGATCAGCCAAACTTGGCTGATACATACACCAACAGCAGCCTATTGGCAGAATACACCAACAGCAGCCTTTCGGGGCTGCTGTTGGTGGTAAGCGGTTAATCCGTCGTGGTTAGTTGATCGCAGTGAGAATAATATACTGCCACGGTGCGAGTGTGCACTCGTACTTCTCGTCCAGCAAGACAGGGTTACCACTCATGTCAATGTATTCACCTATATAGTCGCCGACATTGACAATAACGTCCTGATGATCATCGCTCATGTTGATGAGTGATATAACCTTGTTGGTCTTCTTCTGTTTCGGCACGGCTGCCTCACGCACGCAAGCAAACACCTTGTCGTTGTCGCACTCCAGGCGAACCATCGGTGCACCGAGCTCGGGCGAGTAGAGTGCGGGGTTACTCTGGCGGATGTCGTTGAGCGCCGTGTACAGCGGACGCATACGGCAGTTGTCGTCGCGGTCTATGCAATCTTTCTCAAAGAACTCCAGACGGTGGTGGTTGCCGTACTCTTGACCGGTATAGATCAGCGGCATACCCGGGATAATATACGTGAAAGCGGTCATTGCTTCAACGGCTGCATTGCTCTTCAGGCGCTCGTACTCGTCACCCGACCAGGAGTTCTCGTCGTGGTTCGATATGAAGTTCATGCGGATAGCATAATCCTCAACCGTCGTGTCTGCCTTGGCGAAATAGTCCCACAAGTCCTGCACGCTGTTCGTGCCTTGTGCCACGCCGTTGATCAGGTGGTGAAGCGTCCAGCCGTAGTACATGTCGAACGCCGATTCGCAAAGCTCCATAGCCTTGTCTTCATCCTCAGCCAGGGTGAACATGTCGGGGTGCGTCTGGCGCAGTTCGCTCATCGCATCGTTCCAGAAGTCGGTTGGCACCTCGCCTGCTACGTCGCAACGGAAACCGTCGATACCGATCTCGTCCATCCAGAAGTGCATGGCTTCCTTCATGGCAGCACGCATGTCTTCGTTCTCGTAGTTGAGCTTGCTGATGTCCGTCCAATCATACTGAACCATCAGCTTGCCGTTCTCGTCGCGGTAGTGCCAGCCTTCGTTCTGCGTCCATTCGCTGTCAGGAGCGGTGTGGTTGGCCACCCAATCAAGGATAACCTTCATGCCTAACTCGTGCGCCTTGGCAAGAAAATGCTCAAAATCCTCGCGCGTACCGAACTCGGGGTTGAACTCGCAGTAGTCAACAATGCTGTAGTAACTGCCCAGCGTGCCTTTTCTGGTCAGCTTGCCAATGGGCTGCAACGGCATTATCCAGATGATATCCACACCCATCTCTTTCAGCTTCGGCAGCTCGGCTTCCGCGGCGCGGAACGTGCCTTCTGGGGTCAACTGACGTGTGTTCAGTTCGTAGATCGTTGCGTCATAAGCAAACTTCGGATGTTTGGTCTGCTGTGCTTCTTGCTTGGCGCACGACATGATCGTCAGTGCCGCCAACAGGAGGGTACATAGTTTTTTCATGGCGTATTATATTTTAAGGTTAAACAATTTTCAATTTTCAATTGTATATGTCAGATCCTTGCGGTTGATCGTTACGCGTACTTTCTTACCCATGTACGTGCGCGTGTATGTCCACTCGTCTTCCGTCAGGTTCTCGGTCTGCATATCGCCGTACAGCAGGGGCATTGATGTGCGGCGCAGGCGGATCAGTTTCTGTACCTCGCTGCGCATCTGCTGCTCTTGCTCGTTCAGTCTGTCAAAACGCATCATAAGACGGTTGTCGGGATCGTTGGCACCCACCTCGCCGTACTCGTCGCCCTGGTAGATACACGGCACACCCGGTATAGTGAAGTTGATCACCTCCTGCAGCATAGCCTTGCGGTACGCCACATTGGCGTCGCCTATGCCTACCGTGCGTGTCCAGCCTGCCTCCTTGCCATCCTCATCGGCACGGATAGCGCCGCCGGCAAGAGAGGCTATACGTACCTGGTCATGATTGCCGGAAATATTTCCCATCGTGTGGTGCGCACCGTAGGCAGCCATCGACTCCTTGACTATCCCTTCCAACTCGCTCATCGGGAACTTGTTGTCAATCACCGACTCGCGTATGCCGTAATACTCGTTGAAGTCAAATTGTGCGTTGAGCATACCTGTCTTCACGTACATGCCAATCAAGTCGGGCGAACCGTACGTCTCGCCAATCATCCATATATGCCGTTCGGGGAAACGTGTGGCGATCTTGTGGCCTAACATACGCCAGTAGCCTTCGGGTATATGCTTGCACGCGTCGTGGCGGAAACCGTCGAACGGGTAGTTCTCCAGCCAGAACAGTGCCGTGTCGGTCATTGCCTCACACACCTCGGGAATCTCCAGGTTGAGCGAGGGGATATGTACATCAAACCAGGTTGTCAGGCGCGCCTCGTCCCACAACTCAAAGTTCCTGCGACCGTCAGGCAATATGCTGTCGGTTATCCACTCGGGGTGCTGTTGTATCACGGGCGAGTTGATATGCAGGTGGTTGGCTACATAATCCAGCACGACATGCAAACCGTGAGCATGGGCTGCGTCCAGCATGGCGCGCAGTTCGTCGCTCGTGCCGAAGCGGTGATCGACCTTGTTGTTGTATATCGGCCAGTAGCCGTGGTAGCCCGAGAACTTCGTGTACGTCTTGCTCGGGTCGTACTTGTTGCCGTTCTTGAACGGATAACGTCCCCATGCATCGGTCGGGTTCTGTGTGATAGGCGATACCCAGATAGTGGTTATACCCAGGTCTTCAAAAAATCCGCTGTTGATCTTCTCCGTTATACCCGCCAGATCACCGCCCTGATAATCGACTATCGGCAGTACCTCCGGATCGTTCAGCGGCTCGTCGTTAGCCGTGTTGCCGTTGTAGAAACGGTCAATCATCAGCGAGTAAAGCACCTGCGTCTGGTCGTCATTAATCGTCAGTTGGTCTGCATCGGTCACCACCTTGCCGTCCTGCATCGGGATAAGCACGTCGTTCAGGCGGCTCTGGGCGTTGGCGGCATAGAGGCGGATGAACGAACGTCCTGACGGACAGTCGGGTATATGCAGCGTGCCTGTTGTACCCTCTATCTCCAGCATGTCGGGTCCGAGCAACTGGTTGTCGAGATATGCCTGTACATCGTAGCCCTCAGCCGGCAGACTGAACGTGATCGTGCGCTCGGTGCAACCGGTGGTCAACAAGCCTGTCTTGAACGGCAGATCGGGTAGGATGGCTATGTCGTAGCGAGTATGATCGGCTGTCTCGACCGACAGGGTGGACAGTGTGTTGTTGCCCTGCAAATCAAACTCCAAACGGGCAAAGTTGCTGACTTTGTACCCGGGCATAGCCTCGATAACAGGCGTTGCATCCGTACTGAGCGCCGGCAGATAATCCGTCAGCCATACATGCTGCACACCGCCTGTGTAATAAACGGGCATAATAGGATTGACAACAGGCTCGTTGCTGTTGGCGCAGGCACGTTTGCTGCCACAGGCACTCAGCGTGAGCGATACTACGAAACAGATGAGGATAAGTGTGGTCTTTTTCATATATCAGAGTGTGTTTGTCGTGTTTAAGATTGTCTTTCATGGTTCGGGCGAACCCTTTCGCACTACAAAGATACAAAAAATAATTCATTTATGCAAGAGCAATATAGCAAAAAGTGATTTTTTTTTGTTATTTTGTTGCATTTTGTGCCTAAAGGGTGTGTAGAGGTTTGTTTTTTTGGCAAAAATTGTGTACTTTTGTACATGTTTAACGGCTTAATAGTTTAACAACTTAACAAAATCAATCATGTCTAAATCTTTCGTTTTCCCCGGTCAGGGCAGTCAGCATACAAGTATGGGCAAGGACCTGTACGACAACCACGCCGTAGTTCGTGAACTCTTTGAGCGCGCCAACGAACTGCTGGGTTTCCGTATAACGGACGTTATGTTCAGCGGCACCGATGAGGATCTGCGTGCCACGCGTGTCACACAACCTGCCGTGTTCCTGCACTCCGTGGCGGCGTTCATGGTCAACACGATCGAGCAACCGCAGATGGTTGCCGGTCACAGCCTGGGCGAGTTCTCCGCGCTGGTGGCGTGCGGTGCGTTGGCGTTTGAAGATGCGCTGCTGCTCGTGAGTGCACGTGCTGAAGCCATGCAGAAGGCGTGCGAACTCCAACCCGGCACAATGGCTGCCGTACTCGCTCTGCCCGATGAGAAAGTTGAGGAGATATGCAACAGCATAACCGACGATATAGTAGTGGCTGCCAACTTCAACTGCAACGGACAGATTGTTATTTCCGGCACGGTGAGCGGTATCGACAAGGCTATCCCGCTGATGAAAGAGGCGGGTGCCAAACGTGCTATCAAACTGCCTGTGGGCGGTGCGTTCCACTCGCCGCTGATGCAACCGGCGGCAGAGGCGCTCGGCAAGGCTATCGAGCAGACCACGTTCCGCCAACCGATCTGTCCGATCTACCAGAATGTATGTGCCACGCCGCAGACAGATCCTGAACGTATCCGCCGCAACCTGCTCGAGCAGCTCACCTCGCCCGTGCGCTGGACGCAAACTGTCAATCAGATGATTGCCGACGGAGCAAACGAGTTCTATGAGTTCGGACCCGGCGACGTGCTCAAGAATCTGATACGCAAGATCAATCCCGACGTAACTGTCGGATAATCCGTCTATTGTCTTTCGACTTTCGACTATTGACTTTCGACTCTCATCTACATAAATCCATCCTCCGGATTGCTGTCCCCTCGATCCTGGCTAACATCACTATCCCGCTGGTCGGGTTGGTGGATATGGTTATTGCCGGACATATCAGTTCGGCGTGGGCGATAGGCGGCATAGCGGTCGGTACAATGTTGTTTGACATGTTGTACGGCTGTTTCGGCTTCCTGCGTGTGAGCACGGCAGGTCTGACCGCTCAGGCGTACGGCGCCGGGCAGCGGATAGAGTGCGGCAATCTGCTGCTGCGCTCGTCGGGTATAGCGGTAGCAGGTGCATTGCTCATCTGGCTGCTGCAATCCGTCTATCTGCAGGCGGTGCTCTATGTTATGCCCTGCTCGCCCGAGGTCGCGGAGTTTGCGCGTGCATACTTCAACATTCGCGTCTGGGCTGCACCCGCTACGCTGATGATCATGACTTGCAAAGGCTGGTTCATTGGGATGCAGGACGGCACGCGCGCTATGGTCACCGATCTGGTGGTCAATGGCGTGAATATGCTCGCCTCGTACCTGTTGGCTGTCCACACACCTTTAGGTGCTGTTGGCGTGGCGTGGGGAACGCTCATCGCCCAGTGGACAGGTCTGATCGTCGCCCTTGCAATGATCGCCACGCGCTACGCCGACCACTTTCGACTCTCGACTTTCGACTTTCGACTCTCGACTTTCGACTCTTCCCGCTTCTTCCGCCTCAACTACGACCTGTTCATCCGTTCGTTGTGTTTCATTGTAGTGTATGTCGGCTGGACGGCTATCAGCAGTGCCTACGGCGACGTGGAACTCGCTGCCTCTGCGCTTATGATGAAATTGTTCATGCTCTTCTCGTTCTTTATCGACGGTTTTGCTTATGCCGGCGAGGCTCTTGTCGGCAAAACCATCGGCGAGCAGCAATCAGCAATCAGCAGTCAGCAGTCAGCAGTCAGTTCTCAACCCACTCCCCTCCCGGGGTCCCCGCGACCGGCGGAAGTGGGGTGGTTTTGTGAGGGGAGCCGGAGGGGTGTCTTAGTTAGGACTCTCTTCGCCTGGGGCACAGGTGTCGGCTTGTTCTTCAGCCTGCTGTACGCCCTTTTCCCCGACGCGTTGTTTGCTGCACTCACTTCTGATCAGCAGGTTATCACTACCATGCACAAGTATATAGGCTGGCTGATTGCTATGCCGATTGTCAGTATGCTGGCGTTCATGTGGGACGGTATTTTTGCCGGTGCTACGCGCGGTAAGGATATCCGCAACGCCATGCTCTGGGCTGCGGCCGCCTTCGCCGTTTCCTACTTTCTGCTCTCAACACTCAACACTCAACACTCAACTCTCCCCTCCTTTCAGGGAGGGGCAGGGGGTAGGCTTTCCATGCACTCCCTCTACATCGCCTACTTCGCCCACTTGGCGGCAAGGGTCATTTACCTCACTGCCAAATATTTCAGACAACCAATACTTTATTTATCATGAAACGATTCATAGTTATATTCGCGTGGCTATGTGTAGCCGCAACGCTGATGGCTGATATGCAGCCGATCTTTATGGAAACGTTCGATCGTTGTATCGACGCTGAGGATGAGAACTACGGTTACACCGGCGGCAACGACGAGCAGTGGGGTGGTGATATCGCCAAGGCGGTGGCTATCTACTCCGACAACGCCGATTGGAGTTTCACCTACTGCAACGGTGCCTACCAGTGTATGAAGGTCGGTACGAGCACCAGGCAGGGCTCTGCCACCACGCCTGTTATCGCCTGTCAGGGCGAGGCAGTACTCACCTGCCGCGTGGCACCCTGGGAGGGCGACTCGATCTTTATAGTCTCACTCATCGGAGGCACAACAACGGATCCCACTTCGTTCAACCTCAAGAAGCACACCTGGACAGTTGTCACTATTCGTATATCCGATATACAGGGCAGCCTGCAGGTTAAGTTCAGCTCGCTCTACAAGCACCGCTTCTTCCTGGACGATATATGCGTCACCCCCGCGGACCCCGATGCAGGCGCCATACGCACCGCCGAAGGCTCAACCGTCGATTGGGGACTGATGGGCAGAAACTATTCTGTCTCCAAACGCGTACTGCATATCCATGGTGCCAACCTCACCAACGACGGCATATCCGTCAGCCTGAAAGATGGCGAACCCGGACTGTTCAGCCTCGCTGCCGACCGGCTGCCTGCCGACGGAGGCGAACTGGCTGTCACCTGCCGCCAAGGTGCTGCCGAGGGACAGCATGGCACCTACCTCTATCTCCGTGGCAAGGACAAAAAGAGCGGTCAGACAATCGAGAAACGTGTCACCTTGATCATGGAGGTCGCTGCTATCAACCTCCAGGGCGCCGGCACGCGGCCTAACCCTTACACCTGCGCCGACGTGATCACACTCGCTGCCAACGAAGGGACAGTATGGACCGGCACCTATTATTGGGTCACCGGATATGTGCTCGGAGGTGTCAAACGCTACAACAACCTCTACGACGGCATAAGCATGACAGACGACCTGTCGCTTGTGCTTGCCGACAATCCTGACGAGATGAACGACGACCGTTACGTGCTCGTACAGATCAGCCACGACGCACGCGCTGCACTCAACGTGGTGGATAACCCCGAACTGATCGGTAAACCTGTCAAGGTGCAGGGGTTGCTGCTCAACGACAAGGCTAACCCGCTCTATCTCGGTAAACCCGGCGTGCGCAACGTGAGCACCGATGACCAGTATTTCCGTCCGCTCAAGGACGGCACTGTGGTCGATGATCCGTTGGACGGCATTCACGACCCCGACGAACCCATCGACCCGTATGACCCCGATCAGACTGCTGTTGACCGGACTGCTGACGAACTGCCGGCGTTCGACCCCTCGCAACCGTTCTACACCTTGTTCGGAGTCCGCGTCGAGGGCTCCTACCACGGCATTGTTATCCAGAACGGCCGCACTTACCTGCGATAAATTTTACCAAAAAACGTTCCGTTCGATCGGGGGTTTATCGAGGGAATATCGATATTTCATCGTGGTTATGTCTTCGTTTCGGTATCTCTGTTTTTTTCTTTTTTGCACTGTGCTTGAAAAAACTTTCCGAAAAATTTGCAAATGTGCAATTTTTTTACTACCTTTGTAGTGCCAATCGTAAATGGTAAATGGTAAATGGTAAATCGTAAATGGTAAATCGTAAATCGTTATGTCTTTTGTCCATCTGCACGTTCACTCGCACTACTCGACGCTCGACGGCATGTCGAAGGTACCCGATATAGTTGATAAGTGTATCCGCACCGGCATGCCGGCTGTCGCGCTGACCGATCACGGCAATATGTACGGCATAAAGGAACTCGTAGATTATTGCAAGAAGGTCAACAAGAAGAACAAAGAGGCGTGGGCTGAGTCACACAATGCCTCCGAGCCCTTTGTGCCCTTCAAGCCCATCATAGGCATTGAGGCGTACTGCGCATGGCGCTCGCGTCACTCCATGACCACCGAGCAATATACCTGGCCGGACGGCATAGTGGATCAGATAGACAAGTCGGGCTTTCACCTTATCCTGCTCGCCAAGAACGAACTGGGGTACCACAACCTGTGCAAACTGACCAGTGCGGGGTTCATGGACGACGCGTTCTACTCGCGTCCGCGTATTGACAAGGAGTTGCTGGAAATGTACCACGAGGGCGTGATCGCCTGCTCGGCATGTCTCGGCGGTGAACTCAGCCAGAAAGTGCTGCACGGCGACCGGGCGGGAGCGGAAGAAACAGTACAGTGGTTCAAACGCGTGTTCGGCGACGATTATTACATCGAACTCCAGCGCCACCAGACCGACAAACCCAACGGCAACCAGGAGACCTATCAGGAGCAGAGGCGGGTTAATCCCGTGCTCATCGAGTTGGCGCGGAAGTATGACGTAAAGATTATCTGCACCAACGATGCGCACTTCCTCGACGAGCAGAACGCCGAGGCGCATGAGCACCTGATATGCCTGTCAACTAACCAGAAGATCTCCGAACAGCGCAAACTGATGTACACCAAGCAGGAGTGGCTCAAGACACCCGAGGAAATGGAGCGTATCTTCGACGATATACCCGAAGCACTCGCCAACACCCTGGAGGTGGCAAGCAAGGTGGAGATCTATGACCTGGACAAAGACCCGATTATGCCGCTGTTCGATATACCCGAGTCGTTCGGCACGGAGGAACAGTGGCGGCAGAAGTTCACACACGAGCAACTCTACAACGAGTTCACGCGCAACGAGCACGGCGAAGTGATCATGACCGAGGAGGAGGCGGAGAAACGTATCCACAAACTCGGAGGTTACGACAGACTCTACCGCATCAAGTTTGAGGCGGATTATCTGCAATACCTCACCTACAAAGGTGCCCACGAGCGTTACGGCGACACACTGACCGACGAGCAGGAGGAGCGTATCAAGTTTGAGCTCCATACGATGAAAACCATGGGCTTCCCCGGATACTTCCTGATCGTGATGGACTTTATCCGTGCCGCCCGTGAGGAACTGGACGTGAGCGTCGGTCCGGGACGTGGATCCGCTGCCGGTTCGGTGGT
>ONHW01000034.1 GCA_900317745.1 uncultured Bacteroidales bacterium
CGTCCCAACTTTCTGCTTTTGCCGACAGTTCGGTGTTGGCGAGCGAGGCGTCGATAGTGTCTTTGGCGTCCACGAACGTTATCTGTCTTGCCTGTACGCTCAATCCGTCCACCTCGAGCGACTTGAACGGCAATGTGAACGCCGAACTGTCCTCTTCTGTTGTGTCGGGCGAGCTGACGAATACCGCGAGGTTGTTCTTGCCGTCCGGCGCGATAAAGAAGTTCACTTGTGCACCGGTCAGAGCTGCTTCGTAGATGTGCAGGTTCTTATTCGTCAGGAACTCGCGTACATCCACTGTGGCAACCACATGTTTGGCTTCCACTACGGTGTCGTTCTGCGCTCCTTCCATGGGATTGATGAGCAGCAGTCCGTCTGCCCGCAGTCCGAAGCGCGGGAAAGTGGAGAAGAATGTCAGATCGACTTCGCCAATCTCGTGCTCGCAGGTAATGAACTTGGCTGCGGCTTGCCTGGCGATAGGGGTTAGCCTTTCCGGCGTGAACACTACGTACATTGCTATGCCTGCCACCAGAATGACAGTCAGCACAATGCCCAGTAGCGTCCAACCGATAATCTTCAGTGCCTTTTTCATAACTGAAAAATTTAGTTGTTTGGCGTTAGTCCGGCAGGTTTGTTGTTACCACTTTCGAGAAGTAGTATTTGCTGCTTGAGTGGTCTTTTTCGTAATATTCCAACTTGTCGCTTGTCAGTCTTGAAACGATATAGATCTTCGGTATCTCAGCTCCTTCGTTGTCCATCAGGTGGATCTCCGTCAGGTCGCCGCCGCTGGTCTTGAACTCGTACTTGAACCATCCGTTACCCGGGTGACCTAACTCTTCGCGTGCGTCAATCAGGTCTTGCTCGGTTATTTCTTCTGCTTCATCCCACTCCAAGCCAAGATAATACGGATACTCGCTCGAACGCTCGGTGGTGAAACGCACGAAGTGGTCGGTGCCGTCTTCCTGCCACAATGCCTGCAAGTCACTCAGGCTGTACGACGGGTCGTTGTAACTGCCGGAGCCGCCGAAACAGCCGGTTAATGTCAAACTAACAATGGCGCAAATAGCCAGATAATAATACTTTTTCATACTTTTGTTTGGTTTGTATCCGCCAATCTTGGCGGATGGATTATTGTGCTATATCCACCAATCTTGGCGGATGGATTATTGCTATATCCGCCAATCTTGGCGGATGGAATTGTTATGCTTTGGTTATTTTTACGGTGATGTTCATATCCTCGATGGCAGTGCCGTCGCTGAGGCTATCCACGAGGGTGATACTGTTAGCGAGCACCTGCGAGGCGATATAGTCGCTGCAATGCTCTACGGCAGCGTTGATAGCGTCGTTGCGAACGATCTGGACGCAGATTCGGTCGGTTATATCCAGACCGCTGGATTTGCGCAGGTTCTGCAGTCGGTTGATGAGTTCGCGGGCTATACCTTCCTCGATCAGTTCGGGCGTCAGTTCGATGTCCAAGGCGATGGTCAGCACGCCGTTGTTCACCACGAGCCAGCCGGGCATATCTTCCGTCAGGATCTCCACATCTTCCTCAATAAGTTGATAGTTGACAGTTGACAGTTGATAGTTGCCTTCGGCTTCGATCTGTGCAATCTGTTCTTGAGTCATTGCATTAATCTCGGCTGCTACGGCTTTCATCTGTGCGCCTACTTTCTTGCCGAGGACCTTGAAGTTCGGTTTGATCTTCTTGACGAGTTTTATTTCCGACTTGTCGGCAGGTACGATTACCAGTTCCTTGACGTTCACCTCTGCGCGGATGAGGTCAGCCACGTGTTTGAGCGCTTGCAGAGTCTGTTCGTCCTGTACGGGGATCACGGCTTTCTGCAGCGGCTGGCGCACGTTCTTCTCGGCTTTCTTGCGCAGCGAGAGAATCATTGAGGTAGCCTGACTTGCCAGATACATCGAGCGTTCGAGGTCTTTGTTGATGAGTGTCTCGTCAGCCTTGGGCCAATCGGCGAGGTGCACGCTTGTGCCTACGAGGTCGCGATAGAGGCGGTCGGCATAGAACGGTGCATTGGGTGCCATGAGCAGAGCTACAGTCTTGAGGCAGGTGTACAATGTCTCGTAAGCTGCCTGCTTGTCGGCATCCATCTCACCGCCCCAGAAACGCTTGCGGTTCAGTCGCACGTACCAGTTGCTGAGGTCGTCCTGCACGAAGTCCGAGATAGCACGTCCGGCTTTGGTGGGTTCGTAAGCGTTGTATGCCTCGGTTACCTCTTGAATGAGGGAGTTGAGTTTGGAGAGTATCCAAAGGTCGATCTCAGTACGACCTTGGCTTTGACTGTCGGTTGACCGTCGGTTGACCGTCGGTTCCCAACCGTCCACGTTCGCATACAAGGCAAAGAATGCATAGGTGTTGTAAAGTGTGCCGAAGAACTTCCTGCGGATCTCGCCCACGCCTTCGGGATCAAATTTCAGGTTGTCCCACGGCGCACTATTAGTCAGCATGTACCATCGTACAGCGTCTGCACCGTACTGATCCATTGCGCCGAACGGATCGACGGCGTTGCCCAGTCGTTTGGACATTTTGTTGCCGGCTTTGTCCAGTACCAAGCCGTTGCTTATAACATTTTTGAATGCGACCTTGCCTTCGATCATCGTGTGTATAGCGTGCAAGGTAAAGAACCATCCTCGCGTCTGATCCACGCCTTCGGAGATGAAGTCGGCAGTACGCGGAGCGTCGGCGTTCTCGAACGGGTAGTGGTTCTGCGCGTACGGCATAGCGCCGGAGTCGAACCAGACGTCAATCAGATCCAGTTCGCGGTACATAGGTTGTCCCGTTGGCGAGACGAGAACGATCTGATCCACGTACGGACGGTGGAGATCGATGTTAGCCGGTGCGTAGTTCTCGGCGCTGTAGTCGCCTACTTTGAAGTTCGGCCACGGGTTGGCTTTCATCACACCGGCAGCGACGGCTTTGTCGATCTCGGCAAAGAGTTCTTCGACCGAACCGATGCAGATCTCCTCTTGTCCGTTCTTTGTGCGCCAGATAGGCAGCGGTGTGCCCCAGTAACGTGAGCGGGAGAGGTTCCAGTCGTTGAGGTTCTCGAGCCATTTGCCGAATCGTCCTGTTCCGGTTGATTCAGGCTGCCAGTTGATGGTTTTGTTCAGGGCAATCATCTTGTCGCGTGCGGCAGTAGAGCGGATGAACCACGAGTCGAGCGGGTAATAGACGATAGGCGTGTCTGTTCGCCAGCAATGCGGGTAGTTGTGCACGTGCTTCTCGATCTTGAATACCGTGCCTTCTTGCTTCATTTGCATGCAGAGGCGGATATCGATGTTCTCGGCTTTGAGGGCTTTCTGCTCGTCGTAACGGTTGTCCGTCCAGAAGTTAGCTTTGTCGTAAGCGTTCTTGACGAACTGTCCCGCCCACTGGTTGTACAGGTTGGTGTTGATACATCCTTTGACGAAAGCGGGCAGCAGTTCGTCGGTCAGCCAGTATTTGCCGGTAAAGTCCACCATCGGTCGTGTCTCGCCGTTCTTGGTGATCATATACAGCGCGGGAATACCTGCTGCTTCCGCCACACGTTTGTCGTCGGCGCCGAAAGTAGGAGCGATATGTACGATACCTGTACCGTCCTCGGTGGTTACGTAGTCGCCTGCAATCACGCGGAAAGCATCGGCGCTACGGTCGGTGATCTGGTTCTGCTCCTTGTTGTAGTCCACAGGTTTAACCCACGGGAAGAGTTGCTCGTAACGCAAGCCGACAAGGTCTTTGCCCTTGAAACGTGCTACAATGTTCGGCTCGATCAGGTTGCCGTCGGCATCGGTGGCGCACAGTTCTTTTTTGTACGCATCGAGTCTTGCCTCGGCAAGTATGATATGATCACCGTTCGGTGCTACCACTTCCACGTAGTCAATCTTCGGTCCTACGCACAGGGCGGTATTGGAAGGCAACGTCCACGGCGTGGTTGTCCAGGCTAAGAAGTATGTAGGCGAATCAGTTAGGCTTTCGACTTTCGACTTTCGACTTTCGACTAACCTGAACTTGGCTGTGCAGGTCGTATCTTTGGTATCGCGGTAGCAGCCGGGCTGGTTGAGTTCGTGCGAACTGAGTCCCGTACCTGCCATAGGCGAATAAGGCTGGATGGTGTAGCCCTTGTAGAGGAATCCCTTGGTATATAACTGCTTGAGCAGGTACCAGAGCGTTTCGATATACTTGTTGTCGTAGGTGATGTACGGGTGCTCCAGATCCACCCAGTAGCCCATCTGCTTGGTGAGGTTCGTCCACTCCTTGGTATATTTCATTACCTCCTGCCGGCATGCTGCGTTGTAGTCGTCCACGCTGATTTTCTTGCCGATATCCTCCTTGGTTATACCGAGTTTCTTCTCCACGCCCAGTTCAACAGGCAGTCCGTGTGTATCCCAACCTGCCTTGCGCTGCACCTGGTAGCCCTGCATTGTTTTGTAGCGGCAGAACGTATCCTTGATAGTACGTGCCAGTACGTGGTGAATACCCGGCATGCCGTTTGCCGAAGGCGGTCCCTCGAAGAACAAGAACGGAGTATGCCCCTCGCGGACGGCTATACTCTGATGGAACAGGTCTTCCTGCTCCCACTGCTGCAATACCTCGCGGCTGACAGCAGCCAAATCCAATTGTTTGTACTCGTTAAAATGCTTCATTCTATTTTGTTGTTTTT
>ONHW01000015.1 GCA_900317745.1 uncultured Bacteroidales bacterium
GCGTATCAAGCGACTATACTTGCGCTACAAAGACCATCCGCAACTCATCGACAACCCCGACGAACTGCGGAAAGCCATACTACTGGCGTACAAGCAGAAGCGGAAACGGTAGGATAAGTTATACTTTTTTGCACCGTAGCACCTGCCTTTATGCTGATTATTGCTGGTCTTTTCTGTTTTTGCCGGCAGTCACTTCCTCAAATATCTCCGTCAGTTGCCCGGCAATCACCTCCGATGAGAATCGTGCCTTGCAGTCGTCCGCTATCGCCTGCCGGTCATAATCCCTGTAATGTTCGTACATATATCCGATACCTTTGGCTAAAGCGTCCGCGTCATTTACCGGCACCAGCAGTCCGTTGTTCTCGTTCATGAACTCTTCCGGTCCGCCGCAACGTGTCGCAATCACCGGCAAGCCGCACGCAAGTGCTTCGATACTCGCAACGCTGAAAGTCTCTATCCGTGAGGAAAGTACATAAACGTCACTTGCGTTTAAGATGTTCACGATCTTGCTTTTAGGCATTCGTCCTACCAGATGGATATGTTCTGTCAGTCCTGATTGTTCGATCTGTTGTTGCAGCGATTTGCGGCATACTCCGTCGCCGATAATATTCAGTTCCCAGTTGTCTTTTGATTGACCGAACTTCGCGAATGCCTCTATCAGCAGGTTGTGACATTTGATGGGCACCAGGCTGCCCGTTGATACAAAACGAACTGTTTCGCTGTGTTTCTTCTCCTGCGGAAAATACTGAAATTCTTTGCTATAAACGTTGTGAATGACGTAACAATCAATTCCGAACAGTTTCTTTAGCGCGTTGGCAAGCGAATGCGAAACGGCTATATTTGCCGCAGTATATTTGTATAACTCGCGAGAATATTTCAGCGAGCGTCTGTCCACTTTTTCTTCGCGGAATCGGCCTGCGTGTTCGATGGTCACCAAAGGAAGATTGTGCTTTTGGCATAAGCGTATGGCTGTGTACGAAATGAAGAAGTATTGTCCGTACACAACATCAGGTTTCCCGTAGGTTTTTTCTACCATTTTGTATATCCGCTCCAACTGCCATTCTCTCATTCTCCGGCTCAGCGAATGCGCAGATAATCCGATATTTGCGACCGGTGCGATAAAACTGTTGTAGTATATTACGCCGTTTTTCTTTTCTGTGGTTATTCCTATTTTGCGATAGTAGAACCTCAGTCTGCCGTCAACGGAAGCGACTACCACTTTGTGTCCGAGTGCCGCTAATGCCTCTGCCTGATCTTGCTCGAAGCAACCCCATTGCGGATCTTTGTCGCTCGGTATACCGCGTGAAATCATCAATATATACATAACCTGCTGATTCTTCAGTACGTAAATTATAGATTCTTCAGAATAGCTTGATATTCTTTCCACAATCCTTTGTTGTGCAGTTGCTGGAAATCATGATCGGCGTTGTCGTTGGCTTCAATCAGACACATCTCGCCGTCGGGTTTGATTACCAGATCCCAGCCTATATACCGCACACTCGGCAATCGTCGCGCTGCCTTGTCGATAAACTGCTTGCACTTCTCCCATTCGGGCATTTTGAAACCGATAATCTGCTTCCCTGTCAACGGGTGAACCAGATAAGTCTGATTATGCGTGTCGTAGCCAACGCCGTCTATCAGTCCGGTTTCGATATCAATGTTGGCGCCTATGCCGTCAAAGTGGAAATTATCCACATTGTTTTTTTTGTTGCCCATGCGCAGTCGTGCGTTCATAATGTGCACGCAATCATTGGTGGTGTCGTATAGTGTCACTACGCGTATCGTGTTGATGGACCACGGGTGAAACTCCTGCAGACAACTTATCTCTTTCAGCGGTTCTTCCAGTATATAGTGGCAGTCGTTATCGCTCAAGCATTGGCCTAAAAACGCTGACGCATTCAGTCCCTCCGATTCCACGCGTGTCACGCCGATACCGCGATATGACAAAATCTCTTTCAGAAAGAAATACGAGTGCCGTTTTGCAAATGCCGCAATATCTTCAGCTGTCGCTTTCCGCGTGTCTAACCATTCGCGCCCGAGCAGATCCGCAAAGTATTCGTTGAAGTCAATCTTGCTTCGGCATATATGTATATCATTCTTGTTGTTTGCCTTGCGCTGAATAGCATGGTAACGGCGGTACGTGATATATTCCTGCTTGCCGCTGTGCTGCAACTTGTAAAAGCCGTAAGCAAAATAGTCGCTTATCGTTGCCCCGTATAGTATGGCGTTGTTTATCCAACCCATCCACAGCCATAGTGTACGAACGACGGATGTCGGACCAACGTACGCATCTTTCATCTGGTGAAAGCGCCTGTAGATATATGTCAATTTGTTCATATCTTGATGTTTTTTATTTCGAGTCCGGAAGTGCTGAATCTCGCAGATTGTCTTTTACCTTGTGCATATCCTTTTGGAAATACGAGACGTAAGCACCTGTATTGTCTTTTATGTGATAGATAAAACTGCTGTACGACACAACGATAAACAATGCGACTACCGCATAGCGCAGCATTTGTGCGCTGTTCTTCTCGCGCGTCTTGTAGAAGTAGCACAACGCGTAAGCAAGTACAATGAAGTGCGTGTGACTCGCGTACAGTATGATACGCTGGAACATCATACTGCCCATGAATATATATCCCAGACAGACGCCAACTATATACAGGTCGTACAGGATATTGAACAACACGCTGTTATAGTACGACTTTATCCATTTGCTGTTCAGTATGATTATGCAGGTAACAAACAGATTGAGCAAACGGGTTATGCCTATTTTGCTGTTTACCGTCATGTCTTCTGCTATCTCCAGATAGTTCTCATAGCCGAGAAGCGTGACAATCGTGTCGAAATAATGCAACAGATTCTGCCATGACAGAACAAACGAAACGAGGAAACAGCCCAGTACCGCAGCCAACTCTATGTACCACGAGTTGAATATCCCTTTCCGCCTCCGCCATATAAAATAGAGTGGGAAGAGCAGTATGGCTGACCGGTGGAATGCACAAGCAAACAGACAGCATAGCCAGTACTTTGCCGGTTTGTTGTCCCTGATGTATCTGAGCGAATACATGAATATGCAGAAGGCAATCTCATGACGCATGATATTCATGAAACTGTACATACAGAATCCTGTAAATATGAACGTTGCATACAGGAATACGAGAATGTCGCCTTCGTCCTTAAAAGCCTTGTACAACAGGAAAATCTGAATAAACGCTATGATGGAGAACAGCACATATACCGGCGCATGAACCAGGTGACATACGTAGAGAAGAATGATAAATCCTGCTTCGTACCGCTCATTCTCCCACATACTGAAAAATGAATTGTACGATGCAGTCTCTTCGTAAATCTCCACATAATTGTTGTAATCCACACCTACTCCGTACCGCAGCCCGAAAACCAGCGTAAACAGCACAATCGGCATCCAACCCCATAACTTAGCCATAGGAACATCGCGCTTGGAGTAATATGCTCCAAGGCACATCAATAGTGTCAGTAGGGTGTATACTATTATGGATTGGATATAGAGCATTTCTTACGCAAATATTTACTGTATAACATGGCAGGGATACGAAGTAAGAATGGCGGAATGAGGTACATCGCAATCATGTACAACTGCTGCATGGTCGTATTGCAGTAGCCGAAGGAGTCTTTAAGTATCTGCCAGCCTTGTCTGGACGGAGATGTATATCGCAACAACCGTTCATAATTATATCGAAGTCTTGCCTCCAATATATGATCACCGATGTGTTTTTTGTATATATTTGAATATACTTTGACTGCGTTCCCATAGCGGGATATACCTGAAGTGCTACTCGCTATTCCTCCGTCATGCCAACGATATATACCCATGTCTTGATTTAGAGAAATACCTTTGCTGACTTGCAGTAATTCATAGAAGATATAATTATCGCGAGAGGTATGATATAAATTGTTAACCGTTTGCATGATTTCGAGGAAAATGTCTTTCCGTATTAATGTGGTTAGCATCTGAGTAACCCATACACTAAGTGCTATGCTCTCGGTAATCTCTAAATTTTCTCCCTCTTTATACCAATCGTATGCATATTCTTTTCTGTACGATTTGGTATTTTCTTCATATATTCGGTATCGGTGGCAACAGAATGAATACTCCCTATGGCTATCCAAAAAATCAACTTGTTTCTGTAACTTGGTCGGATCCGTCCAATAATCATCACATTCGCAAAATGCAACATACTCACCCGTACAACGTGGACATAGGAAAGGACCTAATATCCCCTTGCCTTTTGAATATTGGTTTTCGTCTTGCAAAATAGGTTTGATGATAGCTGGATATTTCTCCGCATATTCTAAAATTATTTGTCTCGAACCGTCGGTTGAGGCATCATCATGTACTAACGCTTCGAAAGGGAAGGATGTTTGTTGCATGATAATACCATCCAAGCATTGCCGGATGTATTTCTCATGATTGTAACACAAGCAACAAATGCTAACTTTTGGAGTTGTCATGAGGCGGGGAATTTATGCGTTGCGTAATTCCGCAAAACGCTGTACTTGCATTTCTTGTTTGTAATCTTCAAATAAACGTTGACAATCATATTGAGGCTCGTAACCAAGCTCATCTTTAGCATTTTGTATGTCCATAAGAAATCCTCCGCCGCAAGGTTTGTCAGGGCGATATATGATTGACGATGGGTGATCTTTTGGGGAGAAAACTTTGATAATAGTTTCTATTTGCTCTTGCAAGGTTACCGGAATACCTGTTCCTACATTGTAGAACCCTGTTTCTCTATCTGCCAATATGGCTTTGCAAATCATTTGTGCGCAATCATATACATGTACCATGTCTTTGCTGTAATTTGGGTCGCCCCATAACTCTATAGGCTCACCTTTTATAGCTGCATTAATCATGCGGTATAATGGACGCATGGTCTTGACACCGTTGGGATGATAGTATTGGTATGGACTGTAGCTGTATATGGTAGGAAAACGGAAAACAAAATATTTAATCCCATATTCTGCATAATAGTGCTTTAGAAATTCAATTGCCGTGTTTTTCGTGATAACGTACATCGCATGGTCACCCTTGTAACTGAAATTGTATGGTATATTAGGCTTGAGAGCCACACCGTTTTGCACCGACAATGATACGTCGAAAACTGTCGTGGAGAACAATACACGATCCGCGTGAACTTTTCGACAGTATTCAAGTACATTGAATGCACCTACAATGTTTGATTGTATGTATTTCTCCGGTGCATATCCCTGCATGTAGGAGGGAATCTGTGCAGCAAGATATATGATCGCATATACGTTGTCTGTCGGCAACTTCTCAAACTCTTCTGCTTTGGAGATGTCCACATTATAATATGGGTAACCGCGTTTAGCAAAAAAGTCCGTTTGTCTGCGACCGGATGCAATTACTTCATACTGCTCAGAGGCAAAAAAATCAAGGGCGTATTTCCATACGTATGATCCTACATTGCCTGTCGCTCCAAATAATATAATCTTTTTTTTCATATAATGAGTGGTATTATTGTTTCAATATCGGCGGGTGTATATCTCTGGTCAACGGGTAGCGCCAGCAGGTCGTTTGCCAGTGATTGCTCCAATGCGGGGCTATTCCAGTCTAATACATTTTTCCAGTATTTCGCTATGTAGATTCTTTGTTGACGCAGTTCGTCGCGTAGTGTGTTGCCGTTTTCTGTCCAATAGGGATAAACCATTGGAACTGATTCTGATGCATCCAATGATAGCTTGTTCGACCCATAAAGTGCCCTTTCCAAAACCATGTAATTGGTAATGCGGCGTTGCCGTACTTGTTCATAGTCGATGGAGCATAATATATGCTCCGTTAGACGCGACATACTTTTTATAGGTTGATTGCATAATTGTTCTTCATGCAACAAATAATCTCCGTAGCCACTTTCTGCACACGTATCTATTCGGGTAAGTAAGTGAGACATGCGTGAACATGACTCATCTCGCGGCAACTCTATATCCAAGGGAGTATCCGCATATACGTACGCACCATCAGCTACACCGAAGAATTTGCGAGCAGTATAAAATGTGTCTATCCCGTTTATGCGTGGCGCAAAAAATGCTTGGGAGTTGTCAACTATTAATCGCGGACCGTAATGCTTTGCCAATTGTTCAACAGCGTGCTGTTTGAGACCATAATAGTTGGTGTATACAAACGCCTCTTTGTCGTGCAGCACGGGTAATGTTGCCGGTTCCAAACCGGGATCAATAGCGTAGAAAGAATAGGAGATTCCCAACTTGCGCAGTGGCTCAAGCATCACCTCACAGGTATAGTACGGAAGTAAGACATGCTTATAACCGCGCAATTTGAGTATGTACTCAAAGCAATTACGTCCGGTATTCAGCGGCAGCGCGTTGGAGTGGTAGTGCGTGCCTTGGCGTAATTCCAAACCGATATATCCTCCAATTGCCTTGTTCATAGTATGTCTATTGTAACATATTGGTTAACATTACTGATAAACTCAAGCATTTGTTTTTCTATCTCAAAGCGCAACGCAAGTGTGCCGATAGCATTGTTTGCTCCTCGGAAACTATATACATGCTCCCCGGTCTTGACCCATAAGTCAATTTCTTTCACGCTGGAGGAATATTGTTCTGCTATACTAATGGCTTGAAATATGCCCTCTTTGTGCGCGTGTAGAATAACTTCCGCCCAATAGCCGTCGTAATGCTTTTGCTCAATTCCCTCAACACTATCGCCGACTGCCGCCCTTACCTGCGCTGTAATCAAATCCACACCGGTGGCATATCGGAGCATCTCGCATAGCCTGTTGCCACCACCACGTGGGGTGCATTCCATAATATATGGTTTGCCGTTGGCGCCGATGCGCGTTTCTATGTTAAATACGGATGTCTGCATGTGCAGCAATCCCAATAGCCGTTGGAGTTCTGATGTCAGATAGGCCTCTTGCTCTTTTGTAAACGTTGATGGCCAGCTATAGGCAGCAGGTGTGTATGGATTGGCAGCTTTCTCGTCAAAGTGCTGAGCGTTGAACGAAACAAAACGAAATTCGCCGTTTAGCAGAAAACTGTCGGTATCTGAACTGCACCCTTGTTTCTCGATAAACTCCTCCACAATCACATGTCCACTGATTGATTTGGAGAAGGCTTCATCCAGAGCTCGTTCATAATCCTCTATGCCGTCAATGCGAGTCACGCCTTTGCTTCCGGCTGAGTCCGTAGGCTTGACAATCAGTGGAAATGGCGGTAAATTTGTTATGTCAGCCATCGCTGCCTGTTTGGAGGAATAACTCTTTGAAGCCGGTACATTAAAGTTGTGCCCGCTTAGATAGGAACGAAACAAGTCTTTGTTCTGTAGTATGACAACGGATTCATACGGTCCCATCTGGGGCAAGTGCATCTTCTCCTGTACATATGCAGCGGCCACCACTCCCGGGTCTACGCCAAAAGATATAATTCCGTCAATATTGCGCTTTTGCGCTTCTGCAAGTACAGCATCTTTGTTAACAATGTTAACGTTGCAGTATTCATCGGAATACTTATGTGCAATGTTATCCGGCAGGTAGTCTGCAGTGATGACATAGTAACCTTGTTCGTGCGCAGCCTGAATAACCGGTAGCAAATAGTGAATGCCGCCTAAGAGCATTATTTTTTTCTGTTTGCTCATCTGTTTTTTATGCAGTCTAAGATTCGTTCCAAATCGTTGTCACTCAATTCGTGATGCATGGGCAGGCAAATAACCTCATTGGCAATACGTGTAGCGTTAGGAAGGTTCTCCGTTGCTGCAGATGGTAATCCGTGATAAGTTGAGAAATTGCTGATAAGCGGGTAAAAATATCGGCGTCCGAGTATGTTGCGCGCCTTCATCTTGAAGTACAAGTCATCACGAGACATTCCATACTCTTCTGCCTTGATGAATATTGGGAAGTAGCTATAGTTGTGGCGTACACCTGGTATATCTTCGAAATAACGTACGCCGGGTATGTCTTTCAATTCTTTGCGATAAATCTGTGCGACTCTTTGCCGTGCTGCAATGGCGGAATCTACCTGCTTGAGATTCAGCAATCCATAGGCTGCACGCACCTCGTCCATCTTGCCGTTGATGCCGGGGGCTACTACTGTCACTTCGTCAGCAAAACCGAAATTCTTGAGGAAATCTACCCGCTTTTTCATTTCTGAGTCATGCATAATCATCGCGCCGCCTTCAATCGTGTTGTATACTTTGGTTGCATGAAATGACAATGTGGATATATCTCCTTCGTTCATTATTCCTTCGCCATTCACCTCAACACCAAATGCATGAGCTGCGTCATAAATAACTTTGAGCCCGTACTTGTTTGCAATCTCCTGTATGTGCTTGGTATTGCATGGCTTACCATAGCAGTGTACAGGCATAATAGCTGTCGTGCGTGGCGTGATAGCGGCTTCGATTCGGTTAGGGTCCATACCGCAAGTCGATTCTTCGATATCCACAAAAACGGGCTTTATTCCATTCCACCATAAGGAGTGAGTGGTTGCAACAAAACTATATGGCGTTGTTATTACTTCTCCTGTGATACGGAGTGCCTGCAATGCCGTCAACAACGGTAGAGTGCCATTTGTGAATAAACTGATGTATGGCACTTTCAGGTATTTGCACAACTCCTCTTCCAGTAACTTATGAAATTGTCCGTTATTGGTAATCCATTTGCTTTCCCAAATCTCCTTTAATAGGGCTTGAAACTCATCAAGATCGGGTAATTGCGGTGATGTTACTGTTATTTGTTTGTTCGTGTCCATAATGATTGCTATTTTTTCGAACTAATGATGTTTAATGCAATTTTTTTGATTTGAATATATTCATCCAAATGGGTAAGTTCACCTGTCGCAATGACAATAATTGCTCCAGTGATGACCTGTAATGGCAATAGAATGTATGGCGTTAGTGGGATAAAACCGATACAATATACAACTATAGCCATTCCGAGCGCTAATAAAATAGAAGGGGTGATGTCCTTGATTTGTGCCCAAATGCTGTAATTTAGATAGGGACCGGAGTAGTAAGCATTTAAATAGAATGAAATCCACCCTGTTATGACTGAACCTATCAGCATCCAATATATGTCAACGAAGATTCCCAGTAATAGCGGTCCCACGGCAATGAACTTCTTTATTATTTCCAATTTCAAAAACAAGTCGCTACGACCTTGTACTTGTAGCATATTGAGGTTGATTGAATGAAGTGGATAAAGTGCCATGGAGAAACATAGTATCTGCAAATACCCCACGCAAGGTAGCCATTGTTCACCAATAAGAACGTATATGAATTGTTTGGCACATCCCGCCAAGCCGAACATTAAAACGAATGTAACAAGCATACTTAATTTGATGACTTGGCGATAAGCATTTTTCAACTGTTCCTTTTCGTTCTGCAATTTGCAGAGCACAGGATAACTGACACGTTGGATAATGCTACTCAGGTTGCGTGAAAAAATATCGGAATATAAGTGTGCCTGGGTATATTGCCCGAGTGTTGCCGGAGTATAGTATTTGCCAATAACGACTTTGTAAATCTCGTTCCATACGGTATTTATCAATCCGCTAACCAGTAGTTTCCAACCGAAGTTCCAAAGTTCTTTGAAACTTTTGAAAGAAAAGCGCAATTGCGGTATCCATCTGTTGGCAATCCAAAGTGCGATAGCTAAGATTAATTGTTTAACAATCTGTTGCCCGACGAGTGACCAAACGCCAAGTCCTGAAAGCGCCATAGTTATTCCTACAATACCGGAGATAACAGCCGCGGCAAGTGAACAGAAGGTAATGGTACGGAAATCTACTTTCTTGACAAGCTTGGTGTTTGGCACAAGAGCCATTGCATTGAAAATAACAGTGACGCCAATAACGCGCAATAAAATGGTTAATTGTGGTTTGTCAAAGAAACTGCTGATGAATGGCGCACAAACAAACAATATGCCGTACATGCAAACACTCAATGCGAAGTTTGTTAAGAAGACAGTGTTGAAATCATCTTCCGAAGCATCCAACTTACGAATGAGAGCGTTGCTTAGACCACTATTGACGATCGCTTCAGATACGACAATGAAGATCATCAGGATGCCGAGTAGCCCGTATTCTTCAGGCGACAAAAGACGCGCCAACACTATTCCGACCAAGAATGTTATACCTTGGTTGAGAATGCTATCGGTAAAACTCCAGCCTACGCCTTTGATGGTCGTATGTCGCAAACTCGGATCTGACATTAGAAAAACATCTTAATAAGTATATCCTTGCAGATGACACAGGCTGTTATGATGGTTGCAAAGAATATCATGCCGAGCACAAAAATCATGCGTTTGGGTCCGGCGGGTTTCAGCGGGATAGTGGATGATTGCAGCACGGTGAATGCCGGAGTGTTCTCTTGCAGACGTGCCTGCGTTGCCAGGTACTGCTTCTGGAAAGACGTGTAGGCAGCCTGCTTGATCTCCATCTCTGTCTCAAGATTTTGTGCCTCAATGCGGTACTTCTCCAGATTGATTCCGCTGTGGCTGTCCACATAGCGTATATATGCTTCGCTTGCACGCTGGTATTCGGCGTAAGCCTCGCGCATAACGCCCTCATAGTAGGTGAGATCGCTTCGGCTTTTAGCCGTGCGGTAGTCAACGATGAATGTTTGCAGTGCGGCACAAACCGAGTCTGCCACTATTGCACTGACAATCTTGTCCTGAGCGGTAATGTTCAGCGTAATGACGTCAGTCTTCTTGTCAATTGTGCATGATATGTTGGCGTCCATCATTTTAATGGCAGTCCATTGTTTCTTGTTCAGGCAAAAAACACTTTTCTCATTACCTTCTTCCGCCTTCTCAACCTTGACCTCTTTCTCTTTCGGACTTAGCCACAGAATGATAGTATTCTTCCACCTCCTCCAAAAGGCACTTTTCTGGTGTGTGAGCAAGTAATCATAATAAGTGCCGTTGAACGATTCGTCTGCCGTATAGACAGGTATATCGAACAAGTTGATCAGGAAATTGGGCGAAGAAATAATGTCCGGGTACAAGTACGGGCGCAGTGCATCCGAACCTGACATACTTTGCATATTAAATCCGAAGGTCGATGCCAATGTCTGCAATGTGCCCGATGAACCGAAATCTTGCGATTCGGGAGCCAACTTGACTTCGCATTCGTAATACCTCGGTACACAAAGTATCAAAGCGGAAGACGCGACGAACGTTGCAAGGAGTACCCAATAGAACACTTTGCGCCGTTGCCAGATGGTTTGAAACATCGCTTGTATGTAATCCGGCTGCTGCTCAGATTGTATGGCGTGATTTGATTCTTCCATAACGGTTATTGTTGCTGTTGTTACTTTGAGGTGCTACCATTATTTCTTTGTAGCATTGATGATCAGTGTGGTCAGTGTGGCGGCGACGCTGGCGAGTGAGGCGCTGGCGGAAGCAATGCTGACCCATTGCGTAGCGTTGCCCGGTTGGCGCTCGGGTTTGCTGGGCACAACAATCTCACAGCCCGGTTGTACCTTGCCGCCAAAAGTGGGGTGAACCTTGCCGTTGGCGTAAATGATATATGCCTTGCTGCGGCGTGCGCGGTTGCTGTAGCCGCCTGCCTGATTGATGTAGTAGCGGGCGTTCTTGCCCTGAATGAAACTTACGGTGTTCGGGTAGAGTACCTCGCCGTTGATCTTGACCGTGTTGTTGACGGTAGGAATAATCAGTACATCTCCTTCACGCAGTGTTATATCTTCGTCGCTGCCCGGGTTGGCGAGGGCTTCCGCCAGGTCGATACCTACCCAGTATGTATCACCCAGATCCAGTTTCTCGATGTTCACGCTATCCTTGGCGGATGCGGCTTTGTTGATCTTGAGCAACTGGTCGCGGCGCAGTTTCTCCTCGGGTGTCATGCGTCGTTGCAGTCGTGCGCCGGTGGTGTAGGCGTGACTGCTCAATCCTCCGGCTTGCAGCACCAGGTCGGAGAGACGGTCGTCCTGCGTCTTCATTGTATAAGTGCCCTCAAACAGCACTTCGCCCTGAATACGCACGTTCATCTGCTGACCGAACGCCGGGCTGCGGCGAACGAACACTTCGTCGTACGGCTCAAGCAGGAAACCGTGGTCGTTCAGCCCAAGGCTGTCGTTGAGTTCAACGGTGAACAGTTGCGTCTTGATCTGCATCTCTTCTTTCGCCTTGGGGTCAATCACGCGGCGGGCTATGTCAACCTTGCTCACCGAGGCTTTTTCGGTCAAACCGCCGGCACGAAGAATCAGATCTTCCACGCTCTCGTTGTGGGCGTAGGCAAAGGTGTCCGGCTGATAGACCTCGCCATGAATAACCACAATCAGGTTCTCCAGTTCGTTCTTGCGCGAGGGTACGAAGAGCTGGTCTTCGTTGCGCAACTGTATATCTTCCGTTGTACCGTTCAGGATACCTTGCAGGTCGATGGCCAGGGCGAGGTATGTGCGGTCGAGTTGCATGCGGTAGAGCACGGCGCGGGTGGCAGACGCATCTTCGCTCAACCCGTCGGCTGCGGCTACCAGACTGCTGACTGTCGTAACGTTCTCGTCCAAGCCGTAGAAGCCCGGGCGGAACACTGCACCTTGTATCTCTACCGTGTTCTTCAGTCGCGGCAGGATAGCGGCTACGTCAATCGAGTCGCCGTCCATGAGCCGGAACGAGCCGAAGTCGGCATTGCGGATCGTGTGTACGGATTGTGCGCCGTTGTTTCTGCGCATCACACGTACTGCATCGGTATAAGCCTCGCCGCTGAATCCTCCGGCGAAGTACAGCAGGCGATCCAGCGTCTCGTCAGGTTTCATCTCGTAGTACATCGGCCGTTTGACTTTGCCGTCGATGCAGGTGAGTGCGCTGTAGGTGTTCACAATCACTACATCGCCGTCCTCCAGACGCACATCGCCGTCCAGCACGCCGTCCATCAGATAACTGTATAAGTCCACCTGACTGAGCAGTTGGTTCTGGCGGAAGATACGTATGGCACGCAGTGTACCTTTCTCGGTCACGCCGCCAGCCATGTACAGTGCGTTCATCACATTGGCGAAGGCGGACAACTGGTAGGAGCCCGGTGTGGTTACTTCGCCCATGACGTTCACGGTGATTGTGCGCGTCTGCCCCAGACTGAGCATGATCTGGCTGCCCTGGTAACGCTTGCCGATAGTGTTCTTCAGCCGGCGGGTAGCCTCGATGATCGTTAGCCCGCCCAGTTGAACAGGACCGTAACCGTCAATCGTGATTGTACCGTCCGGACTAATGACAGAGCGGATGTTCAGTTGCCCGGCACCGTAGATGTCAATGATCACTTCGTCGCCTGCACCCAAGGTGTAGTTCTTCGGCGTAGCTTGGTTCATGTTCGGCTGGAATTGCGCGTCGGGCGTGCGGAAGATGTCCTGCCCGAATACGCGGCTCTTCTGTGCCTCCAGGCTCAGCAGTTGTGCGTTGAACATCGGCTGCGTGCCGTCGGGCGACTGCTCACCGGCTGATAACATCTCCCCGTTGTTCTGACGGAGAGTCTGCGTCTGCTGGCTCAGATTGGTCAGACCGTTGTTTTGCTGCTGCATGGCACCCATCTGCTGGTTCAGGCGCTGCAGCTGCTCAACCGTTGCACCGCTCTTGAGCAGTTGCTTGGCTATATCCATCTCCGTCAGACCTTGCGCATGCAGGTTGAGCGCTGTCTGAACAACTTGCTGGTCGGTTAGTGCCATGGCATACACCAACGGCAGCAGAAACATCAGCAGTAGGGCTGTTCGTGTCTTATTCATATAGTGTTTGATTTTCGCAGAATTTATTGTTAGCAAAATTACTGTTTGCAGAATTATTGTTTTGCAGAATCAATCCCGCATGTAAATATCTCGTGTATAAACTTTGTCCTTCACGTCGTCCAGGCAGGTCTCATAGCGGTTGGCAATGATTGCCTGACTCTGCTGCTTGAACTCGTCGAGGTTGTTAACAACCTTGCTGCCGAAGAACGTTGAGCCGTTCTCCAGTGTCGGTTCGTAGATGATCACCGTGGCACCTTTCGCCTTGATACGTTTCATTACGCCCTGAATACTCGACTGCCGGAAGTTGTCGGAGTTAGCCTTCATGGTCAGTCGATAGACGCCGATGGTACATGCGCGTTCCTGCTTGGCGTCAAAGTCGCCGCGGTGGTAATAGTCGTAGTACCCGGCTTTGGCAAGCACGCGGTCGGCAATGAAGTCCTTGCGTGTGCGGTTGCTCTCGACTATAGCGCCAATGAGGTTCTCGGGCACATCCTGATAGTTGGCAAGGAGCTGCTTCGTATCTTTCGGCAGACAGTAACCACCGTAGCCGAACGAAGGGTTGTTGTACTGCGTGCCGATACGCGGGTCGAGGCACACGCCTTCGATGATCTTCTGCGTGCTCAGACCTTTCATCTCGGCGTAGGTGTCCAGTTCGTTGAAGAAACTGACGCGCAGAGCGAGGTAGGTGTTCGCAAAGAGTTTGACAGCCTCCGCCTCGGTAAAGCCCATGTACAACGTGTCGATGTCCGGCTTGAGTGCGCCCTGTTGCAGCAAGGCAGCGAACCGATGGGCGGCATTCGTGAGTCGTTCGTCGCCGAAGTCAGTACCAACAATGATCCGCGAGGGATAGAGGTTGTCGTACAACGCTTTGCTCTCGCGCAGGAACTCCGGCGAGAACAGGATGTTTCGGCTGCCGGTCTGCTGGCGGATATGCTCGGTGTAACCCACGGGAACGGTGGACTTGATCACCATGAACGCGTCGGGATTGACGGCCATGACCAGACGAATAACCGTCTCTACCGCCGAGGTGTCGAAGTAGTTACGCTGCGGATCGTAGTTAGTGGGCGCAGCTATAACAACAAACTCGGCATCCTTGTACGCCGACTCGGCATCCAACGTGGCGGTGAGGTCCAAACGGATAGGCTGACCGTCGGGCGCTGACTGCTGACCGCTTAAATACTTTTCGATATACTCGTCCTGTATAGGCGACTGGCGGCGGTTGAGCATCTCGACCTTTTCGGGGAGGATGTCCACGGCAGTCACTTTGTTGTGTTGCGCAAGGAGTGTGGCTATACTCAAGCCTACGTATCCTGTGCCTGCTACTGCTATGTGCATATTGTTAGCGTGTTTTTTGTGTGTGTCAGCCAAGTTTGGCTGACTGATTAGAGCCTTGCATCCACGAGCTCGCGGGGAACAAAACCTTTCACATCGAAGATCACGGCGCCTTGCTCGCGGTATTTCTTGAAGTCAAACGTCTTGAACTGGTTGTGGCTGACGCAGGCAACAACGGCTTCGTATCTCTTCTCGGGGTCAACGGCGGCTATCAGTTCCTTGCCGTACTCGTGGCGAACAACCTCGGGCGAAGCCCACGGGTCGTAGATATCCACGCGGCAACCAAAATCCTCCAGTTCGTTAGCGATGTCCACCACCTTGGTGTTTCGGCAGTCGGGGCAGTTCTCCTTGAAGGTCACGCCCAGGATCAGTACGTTCGAGTCCTTGATCTTGTGGTCCTTCTGGATCATGAGTTTGAGCGTCTTGTCGGCAATGAACTTCGCGATGGAGTTGTTCACCGCACGTCCGGACAGTATAACCTGCGGGTCGTAACCCAGAGCTTTGGCTTTGTGGGCGAGGTAGTACGGGTCCACGGATATGCAGTGCCCGCCTACGAGTCCCGGACGGTACTTCAGGAAGTTCCACTTCGTGCCGGCTGCCTCTATCACGTCGTTCGTGTCTATGCCCACGCGGTCACAAATCAGGGCAAGCTCGTTCATGAAAGAGATGTTCACGTCGCGCTGACTGTTCTCCACGGCTTTGGCGGCTTCCGCCACTTTCATGTTCGGTGCGCGGTGCGTGCCGTTCTCCAGGATGCTATTGTAGAGCGCATCCACAATGTCCGCGACCTCGGGCGTTGAGCCGGAGGTTATCTTCTTGATCTTCGTGAGCGTGTTCACTTTGTCACCCGGGTTGATACGTTCCGGCGAGTAGCCGCAGTAGAAGTCCTGATTGAACTTCAGCCCCGAGAACTTCTCCAGTACAGGCACACAATCCTCCTCGGTGCAGCCCGGATAAACGGTTGATTCGTAGATAACTATGTCGCCACGGTTGAGCGTCTTGCCTATCAGTTCGCTGGCGCTGAGCAGCGGTTTTAGATCCGGCGTGTTGAACCGGTCGATTGGTGTGGGAACGGTCACGATGTACGTGTTCGCCTGCTTCAGCTCGCTGATGTCCGAGGTCAGGGTCAGTCCTACTTTCTTCGTCGTCTCATACAGGTCGCGAGCCTGCTTCATGCCGACAAGGTCGGCTTCCAAGGTGTGATCTTTGCCGGCTTGCAACTCCGCTACACGCGGCTCGAAGATGTCGAAGCCGATAACGCGGTACTTCTTGCCATACTCAATTGCCAGTGGCAGACCTACATAACCCAGCCCTACCACTGCGATAACTCGATTTGATAAATCCATATTTATTTAGTGTGTTTAGAATGTTCGTTTTTATGCGTATTTATAAAGCGGGCACAAAGATACGAAAAAAAAATGACATTTGCAAATTTTTCATAGAAAAAAGTTTGTTGTTAGGCGGTTTTAGCGTTTTATGGGGTTTGCGTGTGCCACAATTGCGCGTATTAAGCCGCAAAAACGAGGATTTTGGACATTTGTTTGAGAGGAAAAATGCAACAAAAAGTATATAATACATAGTATTATATAGAATATGCATGAAAGTTGTAAAATTATCGGTTTATCCTACGGTTATCCTACGGTTATGTTGCGGTTATCCTTTGGTAAGGATTCGATAATGGGGCGAAAACGGGTTGGAATGGAGCGGAGATGGAATATGTGCGGGTGTAGGCAGAATGGAGACGGATTGCAAAAAACGTTCCGTTCGATCGGGGTTTTATCGAGTGGAAGTCGGAGGTTTGTCGTGGTTGATAGTGAAACGATGGAGTTCACAGATTTACCAAATTAAGTAAATCGAATATTTTTTTTCGTCAACAATTACCAAAAATTATCAAAAATTTTTTGAAACCAAAAACGCGGCGGTACGCTCGCTTCAAAAAAACAAGGCAAGGATTGCTCCCTGCCTTGAGTTGGGATAGTTTTGTCAAGCGATTATGAAGAAGTCGCTCATGGAAAAGCATTTGTTACTCGCTTATGGAAATCGCGAGCACAGAACACTTATTTTACCTCTACGCCTTGGATGGTGTATGTCTTGCCGTCGCGAAGAATAAGGACCTGATTGTCGCGCATGAACTTGCGCGGTGCAAGGGCGGACTGCAGCACATCGGTTGAGGTCGCCACGCCGGTTGTAGTGAAACTGCCGGAGTAGGATGCCACCTCTGTATCTTCCGCATCTTTGGCGGTGATTGTATAGCCGTACTCGGTGTTGCTGGTCAGACCGGTTACGGTGAACTGCAAGCCATTGGCAGTCATTACGGCTGCCGGTGCCATCGATTGTCCGTCGCGTCCAGGCGCAAAGGCTATACCTGTCAGTTGACCGTTGGCATTGAACGTGAGACGGCAGAACAAATCGCCTTCTTTGGTGATATCGATGGTATATGAGGCGGCTTCGTTCGACACAGGCCAAGTAAAGGTTGCCGAGTTGGCTGAAGGAACGACTGTTGCCGTGTTATCGGTCACTGTTGTCTCGGTCGCACCGATGGTAAGGATAGAATAGAAATCTTTCCATCCAGTTGCACTGCGGAACATCTCTTCCGAACCTGCCAAGACATATATCGTACAAGCGTACTTGTCAACCTCCTCAAAGGTGTTGCTTGTAGCCGAAGCCGGCGTCTTGCGGTAGTTGTAGATAGCCGTAATGTTGTTGCAGTTGTAAAACACACGCTCTTGCAGTTCACGTACATCTTTGCCTAATATAATAGTGCTCAGCGTCTTGATATCGGCAAACGCTTCGTTGCCAATCACGCCTACGCCATCTTCAATCACCAGTTCTTTCATTTCCTTTACGGCTTCGACGCCATAACGCATGTTTGTTGTCAGGTCGCCCTCACCGCTGATGGTTAGCGTCTGATTGCCGGTGTCGTAACGCCATGTAAGTTGCAGGTTATCACCGCACGTACCGTACTTGTCCACTGCAAAGATTGCTTCAAGAGTTGTATCCTGACGGAGTTCAAAGGTTCGCGGGTTATCGGTGTTGCCGTCTGACCATTGTGTGAAGTGATAGCCGTAATCGGGAGTTGCCGTTAACAGCATATCGTCACACTTCGTTTGCGGATAGATAACACTTCCGTTTTCTGCAGTTATGGTAATTGTATATGGAACGGGTTCGTATTTTACTCTACTGTCATTCTTCAGCAGTTGTTTGAATCGCTCCATTTCTCCGCACGGGACATAAATTGATGTCAAACTGCTGCATTCGTAGAAAGCACCCTCTCCAATGCTTGTGACGCTATTAGGGATTGTTATAGAGGTCAAACTGCTGCAACCATAGAAAGCATAATGTCCAATGCTTGTGGCGCTATTGGGAATCGTTACAGAGGTTAAACCGGTGCATTCATAGAAAGCATACCATCCTATACTTGTAACACTATTGGGAATCTCAACTGCTGTCAAGCTGCTGCAACCGGCGAAAGCACTATATCCAATGCTTGTGATGCTATTGGGAATCTCAACTGCTGTCAAGCTGCTGCAATTGGAAAAGACACTCTCTCCAATGCTTGTTACACTATTGGGAATCGTCACAGAGGACAAACTGCTGCAATCGGAGAAAGCATAATTTGCAATGCTTATGACGTTATTGGGAATGGTAATAGAGGTCAAACTGCTGCAACCGGCGAAAGCACTATATCCAATGCTTGTGATGCTATTGGAAATCTCAACTGCTGTCAAGCTGCTGCAATTGGAAAAGACACTCTCTCCAATGCTTGTTACACTATTGGGAATCGTCACAGAGGACAAACTGCTGCAACCTGCGAAAGCCTCATTTCCGATGCTTGTGACGCTATTGGGTATGGTAATAGAGGTCAAACTGCTGCAACCGGCGAAAGCATAATCAACAATGCTTGTGATGCTATTGGGAATCGTCAAAGAGGTCAAACCGCTGCAACCATAGAAAGCATAATCTACAATAGTTGTTACACTATTGGGAATAATATACTCCCCTTGCTTGCGAGTAGGATATTGGATGAGCGTGGTTTGTTGCTTGTTGAACAAAACTCCTTCTTTTGAGCTATAATTTGAGTTGTCACCGGCTACACTAAAAGAGGTCAAGCCACTACAACTAACGAAAGCATTATCTCTAATAATTGTGACGCTATTGGGTATCGTTACAGAGGTCAAACTGCTGCAATTGCTGAAAGCCATCCATCCGATGCATGTGACGCTATAGGTAGTGCCACTATAGGTGACAGACGCAGGGATATCGGCAGTGGTGAGACTCTTGTAGTTGTTCTCATTAAAATACTTATCATATGTCACCTCTGCAGTTTTGTCCTCCTTGAGGTTGTAATACAGATTGCCAATCTGAACCTTTTCGGCAAACATCGTTCCTACGCTTGCAAAAAACGCAAGAAATAAAGTAAATTGTTTGAATTTCATACACATAAAACCCTCCTATTAAAATTCGTCACAAAATTACAAAAATATTCTTACATTTGCAAATCTTTTTGTACTTTTTTACCTAAAATGACGCAGAAAATTCAAATTTATTTGCAAATGTCGTTTTTTTTTCGTACCTTTGTAGGCGTTTTTTGCGTGTGTGCGTATATGCGAATAAAAATGAAACAAATAATGACGTTGTTTGGACTGCTGCTTGCGGTCAGCATTGGAGCGCTGGCGGCGGAGAGTACGGCGGCAGAGAGTGCGGCGGCGGGACGAACGAAGATTGCGCCGCAGGATATGTTCTTGACGGGAACGCCAATGGGGTCGTCGCCGTCGGTGGAGTATGTGAACTTTACGGCAACCACTACACAGAACCTGCCGAAAGATGCGTTTGACGGAGATATGAATACGTTCTTTGCGTCGTATGAGCGTTCGTACACGTGGGTAGGACTCGATCTGGGGAGCAAACATGTGATAACAAGAGTAGGGTGGAGTCCGAGAAATGACGGGCAAGGTCCGAAGCGCGTGCAGTTGGGCGTGTTCGAGGGCGCTAATCAGCCGGACTTTATGGATGCCGTACCGCTGTACGTGAACGACAAGCAAGGAACAATAGGACGGATGGATTATGCGGATGTCGATTGCTCGGTAGGCTTCCGGTACGTGCGGTATATAGGTCCGAATGATGCGCGATGCAACGTGGCGGAGATAGAGTTCTACGGCTATCCGGGCGACGGAGACAGCACGCGGCTATATACGCCGACAAACCTGCCCTGCGTGGTTATTCATACGAAAAACAACCAAGAGCCGTACGACAAGGTGAACTATATAGAGAGCGTGGTGACGATAGTCGAAAGTCGAAAGTCGATAGTCGATAGTCAAGAGCCGAAAGTCGTGCAGCTGCGCGACTCGGCAGGGCTGAGGCTGAGAGGAAACGCTTCGATGGGATTTCCGAAGAAGCCGTACAGGATAAAGTTTGCTACCAAACACAGCGTGTTAGGTTCGCCCGCCAAGGCAAAGAACTGGGTGCTGGTGAACAACTACGGTGACAAGACATTGCTGCGGAACATTGTAGCGTTCCACGTGAGCGACGTGCTGGAAATGCCCTACACACCGTTCTGCCGTCCCGTGGACGTCATACTGAACGGCGAATACAAAGGTTGCTACCAGCTGTGCGACAAGATAGAAGTGAAGAAAGGTCGCGTGGAGATTGACGAAATGACCCCGACCGACGTGTCCGGCACGGCGCTGAGCGGAGGATATATGTGGGAGATTGACGGTTATGCCAATCAGGAACCCTCACCCTACTACTCGCCCCACGGAGTCCCGGTGACACTGCACTCGCCTGACAACGACGAGATAGTGCCCGCACAACGGACGTACTTCGAGAACTATTACCAAACGATGGAGAATGCGGTGTATAAAAGTTCCGCCAACGATACGACATGGCGGGAGTATATTGACTACAAGACGTTTGCACGGTACTTCCTCGCCAATGAGGTTTGCGGTAACCCGGATATGATATGGTCGTGCTTCATGTACAAGAAACGCGGCGATATGAAAACTTACACGGGTCCGGTGTGGGATTTTGATATAGCGTTCGACAACGACTACCGCATCTACCCGACAGCCAATCATACGCAGTTCATCTTCGGCGGTGCAAGCAACGCCGAGTCGTTCACGCGGCATATAGTGTTTGCCGACCAGCGCGCACGCGACGAGATGAAAGAGTACTGGCATCGCGGCAGGAACAGAGGTATAAGCGACGAAGAACTGATCGCGTTCATCGACAGCGTGGCAACCGAACTGGACGAGTCGCAGCGGCTGAACTTCATGCGGTGGCCGATACTGAACCAGACCGTGCACATGAACCCCGTTGCACTGGGCTCGTACAACGCCGAGTTGCAACGCCTGAAAGGGTTCATGACCATGCGTATAAGCTGGATGGACCAGAAGTTAGGCTACGAGTGGCATCCGCTCGAGCAGCAGACAACAGTCAGTTATCCGCAATCGGCAGCAGGCAGCCGGCAGCAGGCAACGAAGATCATTCGTGACGGACAACTGCTGATCATCCGAGATGGGAAAGAATACAGCGTTTGGGGAATTGAAAATTGAAAATTAAAAATTATAAATCGATAAATGATAATTAAGCTATGGATACAAGAAAAGTAAGAGTGCGTTTTGCTCCGTCGCCGACGGGTGCGCTGCATATAGGCGGCGTGCGTACGGCATTGTACAACTACCTGTTCGCCCGCCAGCATGACGGCGATATGCTCCTGCGAATAGAAGATACCGACTCGACACGCTTCGTGCCGGGCGCAGAAGAGTATATATTGGAGTCGTTGCGCTGGCTCGGGATAGAGATTGACGAAGGTCTGCGGATGAATGCCGAAGGCAAGATAGAAAGCGTAGGCGAGCACGGTCCGTACCGACAGAGCGAGCGCAGAGATATCTATTGGAAGTATGTGCAACAATTGCTGGACGAGCACAAGGCTTACTTGGCGTTCGACACGCCGGAGCAGTTGGAAGCCAAGCGTAAGGAGATACCTAACTTCCAGTACGATGCCACAACGCGAAATATGATGGACAACTCGCTGACCTGCCCGCAGGCGAAAGAACGTTTTCTGAACGGCGAGCCTTTTGTGGTGCGCTTCCTGGTAGAGCCCGACGAGGATATAGTGGTGCATGACCTGATTCGCGGCGATGTGACAATCAACTCGAACATTCTGGACGACAAGGTGCTGTACAAATCCTCTGACAAACTGCCGACCTACCACCTGGCGAACATCGTGGACGACCATCTGATGGGTATAACACATGTTATCCGCGGCGAGGAGTGGTTGCCGAGTGCACCGCTGCACGTGCTACTGTACAAGGCATTCGGCTGGGAAGATACAATGCCCCAGTTTGCACACCTGCCATTGCTGCTCAAGCCTGACGGCAACGGCAAACTGAGCAAGCGCGACGGAGACAGGCTGGGATTCCCTGTGTTCCCGCTGGAGTTCCACAACCAGAAAGACGGCACAGTGAGCAGCGGTTACCGCGAGAGCGGATACTATCCCGAGGCGGTGATCAACTTCCTGGCGTTGTTAGGCTGGCACGCTTCGGGTGACCAGGAGATGTTCTCGATGGACGAACTGATTAGTCAGTTCTCGCTGGAGAGAGTGAGCAAGTCGGGTGCGAAGTTCGACTACGAGAAGGGCAAATGGTTCAACCACCAGTACCTACAACTGCGCTCGAACGAGCAGCTGGCGGAAGAGTTTCGCCCAATCTTGGTCGAAAAGATAGGCGAGCGTGCGGTGAAGAACATCGGCAAGGAGAAAGTAGCGCATATCATTGGGTTGATGAAAGAGCGTGTGTCGTTCGTGAGCGAGTTGTGGGAGCAATGTAACTTCTTCTTCGTAGCACCTGAGGAGTATGACGAGAAGTCGCTGAAGAAACGCTGGAAAGAAGACTCACCGCAACACATGAAAGAACTGCTGGCGGTGCTGAAAGCGCAGAAAGACTGGAGCGCCGAGGCGCTGGATGCCACCGTGCTGCCGTGGATAGAAGAGAAAGGCTACGGTCTGGGCATTGTGATGAACGCGTTCCGAATCTGCCTGGTAGGCGCGGCACGCGGTCCGCATATCTGGGCAATAACCGATGTGCTGGGTAAAGACGAGGTGATCCGAAGAGTTGAGGTAGCAATCAAGAGATTGCAAAATACAGCAGCCAATCTTGGCTGCTAAAAGAAAAAAGACCGCTTTGAGTGAGCGAAGCAAACGGTCTTTCGACTAATAAAACATAACACCATGAGAACGAACTTGAGTTCACAGATTTCTTTGAGCCATGTGGCGAAGAAATTGTACAAGCCCGACGACGTGTTCGAGCTGTCGCGTGTAAGCCGGATGGAAAAGGTGAAAACCACCATTTACGAGACCGGCAAGGAAGGTGCCATAGCCGTGGCACAGCATATAGCCGAGTTGATTGCCCAACGACAGAAGGAGGGCAAGAAGTTCGTGCTGAGTATGATGACAGGCCGTTCGATGCAAGACATTTTCGCAGAACTGATACGTCTGCACGAAGGTGGATTGAGTTTCCGGAACGTGGTACTGGTGGTGGGCTATGAGTATTATCCGCTTGCCTCGGAGGATGCAGGTTGTCTGGGGCAGCTGGAAGAGCAGTTCATTAGCAAGGTAGGTCTGCTACCTGCGAACGTGATTGCTATACCCGGCACTCTGGCTAAAGAAGATATTATCGATGCCTGTGCTGCGTACGAGCGCACGATACAGGAGCTGGGTGGCATTGACCTTATGCTGTTGGGTATAGGTCGCGGCGGCAATATTGCCTTCAACGAGCCCGGCTCGCAATTCAACAGCGAGACGCGTCTGGTGCTGCTCGACAACAACTCCCGCGCCGATGCGAGTGAGATGTTCGGCAACGCCGAGTCCGTGCCGATGAGCGCGATAACAATAGGTATAGGTACTATACTCAAGGCACGCGAGATTCTGCTGGTGGCTTGGGGCGATCATAAGGCTGCTCAGGTGGCCAGGGCGATAGAGCAGGAAGCCTCGCCCGCATGTCCCGCTTCGGCACTGCAGTTGGCGTCGAATGCACATATAGCCCTTGACCTGTCGGCTGCCGACAGGCTGACACGAATAAGCAAGCCGTGGATGGTGACCAGTTGCGAGTGGGACGATCAGCTGATACGCAAGGCTATCGTTTGGCTGTGCGAGAAAACCGACAAGCCGATCCTGAAACTGACTAACAAGGATTATAACGATCACGGCCTGGCAGAGTTGATCACGTTGTTCGGTTCGGCATACAACTGTAACATCAAGGTCTTCAACGACCTGCAGCACACTATCACCGGTTGGCCCGGCGGCAAGCCGAACGCGGATGACAGCAATCGTCCGGAGCGGGCTAAGCCGTTCCCGAAGAACGTGGTGATCTTCTCGCCGCACCCCGACGACGATGTGATCAGTATGGGCGGCACGTTTGCACGACTGATCAAGCAGGGACACAACGTACATATCGCCTATCAGACATCGGGCTGTATAGCAGTGTGCGACGACGAGGTGGTGCGGTTCATGGACTTTATCAAAGGCTATAAGGCAATGCACCTGCCCGAAGACAAGGTGATAGACAAGAAGTATGACGAGTATCTGAACTTCTTCAGCAAGGAGAAGATAGGCGACCAGGACACACGTGAGATACTGGATATCAAGGCACTGATTCGTCGCGGCGAGGCGACAGCCGCCTGCCGGCACATGGGGCTGCCGCTGGATCATATACACTTCCTCAATCTGCCGTTCTACGAGACCGGCACGATCAAGAAAGGTCCGTTGACGGAGAATGATATACGTATCGTGGAGAACCTGCTGCTGGAGGTTAAGCCCGACCAGATCTTCGTAGCCGGCGACCTGGCTGACCCGCACGGCACGCACCGCGTATGTACGGATGCTGTGCTGGCTGCGATAGATGATCTGAAGCAGACCGAGGCGTGGGACGAGTGGCTGAAAGGTTGCCGTATATGGATGTACCGCGGCGCATGGATGGAGTGGGGCGTTGACCTGATACAGATGGCAGTGCCAATGTCACCGGAGGAACTCCGCGCCAAACGCAATGCTATACTCAAGCACCAGTCACAGATGGAGAGTGCACCGTTCATGGGCAACGACGAGCGCCTGTTCTGGCAGCGTGCGGAGGACAGAAACCATGCTACGGCGGAACTCTATGCCAAACTCGGACTCGCCAATTATGAAGCGATTGAAGCTTTTGTTCAATATATACCATTGTAAGATATGAAAAACATTACATGTTTCGTTCCGTATCAGTCGGATCAACAAGTGCAGGCCACTGTTCAGAACCTGAGCAAACAGGAGTTGGTGGCTGAGGTACACTACATGAAAGGCGATATACGTTCAACCGCCAACGTGCGGCAGATAGCGGCACAGACGCACACACCCTATACGCTGATTTATACGAAGTACACGACATTGTCGTTCGTGCTGTTCGCCTTGGAGCGGATGGAAGCTCTGCTGGAGGACAGCGGTGCGGCAATGGTGTATGCCGATCACTTCAACCAGTCGGGCACTGTACGTACGAACGCGCCGGTGATTGACTTCCAGATGGGTGCGCTGCGTGACGACTTCGATTTCGGTTCGGTGCTGCTGTATCGCACCTCGGCGCTGAAAGAGGCTGTCAGCCGGATGGATGTGGATTATCAGTATGCGGGATTGTACGATCTGCGACTGAAAGTCAGTCAAAATGGTGCGCTGGAGCATATCAACGAGTATCTGTACTACGACGTAGAACTGGATATGCGCAAGTCGGGCGAGAAACTGTTCGACTACGTTGACCCCAAGAACCGCGGCGTGCAGATAGAGATGGAGAAAGCCGTGACGCGACACCTGAAGGATATAGGCGGATACCTGGAGCCCGTGTTCAAAGATGTAGATATGAGCGAGGGCGAGTTTGAGTATGAGGCCAGTGTGGTTATCCCCTGCAAGAACAGAGTAAGGACGATAGAGTCCGCTATCCGCAGCGCGCTGAGTCAGCAGGTGCGTGAGCCGTACAAGTTCAACGTGATCGTCGTGGACGACAACAGCGAGGACGGCACAGTTGATGCAATCAAGAAGATTGTGGCTGAAGGACACGAGAACCTCATATACATTGCCCAGGATAAGAGTTGGCACGCCATAGGCGGCAACTGGAACATGGCATTGCACCACCCTAAGTGCGGACGTTTTGCCATCCAGCTGGACAGCGATGACACGTACTACGATGAAACAACCGTGCAGAAGTTCATCGACGCATTCCATGAGCAGAACTGCGCTATGGTGGTAGGTACATACCGTATGACGGACTTTGACGGTAACGAGTTGCCACCGGGAGTGATCGACCATAAGGAGTGGACACCCGAGAACGGAAGAAACAATGCACTGCGTATCAACGGCCTGGGCGCACCGCGAGGGTTCTATACGCCGCTGCTGCGTACAATCAACTTCCCGACAACGAAGTACGGCGAGGATTATGCAGTGGGATTACGTGTCAGCCGTGAGTACCAGATCGGGCGAATATACGATGTGCTGTATAACTGCCGCCGCTGGGAGGACAACTCCGATGCCAACTGCGATATTGTGGCAATGAATGCGAATAACTTTTATAAGGATAGGATTCGTACGTGGGAACTCAAAGCGCGTATTGCGCGCAATCGTTAATTTTTGGTTTTTTTTGGCATCTTTGCGTTTTTCGTTCGGTCATTATGAACCACATAACTCCCTCACGAGAAAACACAAATCTGCTCAAAACAAACTCAAAAATAAGGTCACTTTCGGAGAGAGCGAGAAATGAACATCCGAGTAGGCATACTGACTGCACCGGATATACGGTGGGAGCAACGGCCGGAAGGCGTGTTGCTGCACGACGTGCGGATAGGTATAGGCTTTCATTGGGACAGGACGGAAGACCAACTCTTTGAAGGGACGATGGAGATCCGGGATAACGGTGACAGAACGAAGACCGCTATCAATACGCTGGATGTGGAGGATTACCTGACATCGGTTATAACCTCGGAGATGGCAGCCACCTCGAATATCGAACTGCTGAAAGCACACGCGGTGATTTCCCGCTCATGGCTCTTACGCCCCATGAAACGGGAGACCGCTAACGCTGAAAGAGAAAAGACCGCTTCGCTCAAAGAAAAAAGCAGTTCCGGTTGGCAGATATCCGCAGAGCGGCGGATCGTGTGGTACGAGAGGGATGCGCATGTGGGGTTCGATGTCTGTGCCGACGATCACTGCCAGCGTTATGAAGGTATAACCAGAAGAGACGAGCACCCCGAGGCTGCGGCACGTGTGCGTGAAGCGGTGGAGGCAACGCGAGGAGTGGTGCTGGTGGACCCGACGGACAATGATGCGATATGCGATACGCGGTTCTACAAGTGTTGCGGAGGAAGAACGGAGGAGTTTGAGACAGCCTGGGCACCGCGGCACTACAGGTATCTGCAGAGCGTGGAGTGTCCGTATTGTAATACGAATGATGCGCGGGTGCTGAGTCAGGTGCTGAACAACTACGACCGGGAGACGCAGGACTTCTACCGCTGGACAGTACGCTACACGGCAGAGGATCTGGCAACTATTATTCGTGAGAAGTCCGGCATAGATTTCGGCAATATAGAAGCGTTGCAACCTGTGAAACGTGGCCCGAGCGGACGGATATACGAATTGGAGATCGTGGGCAGCAAGCACAAGATGATTGTGGGCAAGGAGTTGGAGATACGCAAGTGGCTGAGCAAGACCTGTCTGTACAGTTCGGCTTTCGAAGTGGAGCGTGAGGGAACAGATTTTGTGCTACGCGGCAAAGGCTGGGGACACGGCGTAGGCTTGTGCCAGATCGGTGCTGCCGTAATGGCGGAGAAAGGATATACGTACGAGCAGATCTTGGCGTATTATTATACGAATGCACAACTGAAAAAAATAGAATGATTCAGCCAATCTTGGCTGACAGCAATTACATATACCATGAAACATCAACTACTCATTACGTTTCTGACCCTCGCCGTCCTGCCTGTCATGGGGCAGAGTAGGCCCGAGGTGCCCGCCAATGCGCGGGAGGAGTTACGTATGGATCAACCTTATGTGACCGACCAACAGACGCAGCGTGAGACCTTGCCGCTCATTGATGCATCGCGTGACAGTCTGGTGCGTGTGACGACAAAGTTCGTTCACACGTATATCGACACGATCCGTGTGGTGCGGTATAGTGAGGACAGTGTGCCGCGGATAGATACAATGGTTACCTACGCGGACTCCACCAGCCGGAAAGGACATTATGTGCAAGCATATATCGGCGGCGGTTACGGTTCGATAGGTTTTCGTCTGAACGAAGACCATGGCGGTAAGGTGAGCGGATCCTTCTCCGGACGAGCGCAGTTGCAGTATGCGTATTTCTTCCACGAACATTGGGGCGTGGGAGCCGGACTATGGCTGGAGAACCTATCGTCGGTGGCATCGCTGGCGAACGGAAAAGAGTACACGGATTTCTTCTATGAAGACAGAACGGATACCGACGGCGAGCCGCATTACAACCACACGGCGCGCATATACGCATGGCGCGAGCGCGCGAGCATATATACCATCGGAATACCAGTATCCCTGCAGACACAGTGGTGGAACGAGCAGGGTAAAGTCGGAATCTTCGGCGCATTGGGCATTGCTCCGGCGTTTGCCGTTATGCAGAACTACAAACTCGTAGAAGGCGATGTAGAGCATTTCGGCGAGTACACGCAGTGGGGATTGACGCTCGACGCGATGAAAGATCATGAGTATGCCCGTAATACCGATAACCCGAACTTATATACCGATAAGCCTACAGCGCACGGAAAGATGAGTATTAAGCCTATGGCAACATTGTTTGCGGAAGTAGGTGCGCTGATTAACCTGACGCGCGAACTGGACTTGATGATCGGCTTGTACGGGCACTTTACGCCGAACAACGTGGTGACTGAAACGGTGACATCGAAGTACCTGCCTTCGGATGCCGGGGAGAATGCAGCACCGTTCGGTTGGGCAGACGGTCAGCGCGTGGGGCCGTCCACCTTTATGGACGAGTACAACGGCTTGTACGCTACTAATCTGCGCGAGGGCGCAACGCGTCCGTGGGCAGCGGGACTGAAGGTGGGAATACATTGGCACCACTTCGATAAGCCCAAGACTCACACCGAGCAGCACTACGATTACCTGCTGCGTGCGGATACAACATTGCGAACCGTGGAGCGTGTTGAGACAGAAGTGGTGGAGCGGATAGATACCTTCCAACGGGCGCCCAAACTGGAGATCAAGGTGATCCAGAAGAAAGTGGATAAACTCAACAAGATTTATTTTGCGTTTGACAGTTACAACCTGAATAGTAAGTCGAAGAAATATTTGCGTGACATCTACGCTGTTCTCAAAGAGGTGCCAAACCATATTATAATCGGCGGACATGCTTCGGAGGAGGGACAGTTGGAGTACAACGAGCGGTTGGCGCTCAACCGTGCAACGGCGGTGAAGAACTACCTTGTGTCGCTGGGTATACCTGAGGCACAATTAGAGGTGAAAAACTATGGCGCACGAATTGCAAATGAGGAGCGTGTGGATAATAACATATCCCTCGACCGCCGCGTAGAAATCATCATTGTCGAATAATTTAATACTCATGCATATGAAAACGCGCAATATATATATCGCATTGTTGCTGGCGGTGCTGTGTGTGGCACCGATGTTCGCCCGTCAGTTTGAGGAAGGCGAAATGCTCTATGTGAATGCAGACCAGAGCGGACGCGAAGGAAGCGGTAACTTTAACTGGTCAAAAGACGGAGCAAAACTCTTTCTGTACATCTGGAAAGATGTCAATGGACAGACGAGTAATCAGGATTGGATCACGCTCACCAAAGAGAATGGTAATCTGTACTCTGGTTCTATCTCTTCGGCACGTGACTATAACCGCTGCATTGTGGTTCGCAAGAGTAGCAGCGGAACGGCAGGTAACTGGGACAATAAGTGGGACCAGACAGGTGACATAACGATCCCGGATGCGGCAGACCGCAACAGTCTGGATAAGTTCTGGCAAGGCGGAACGTACTCAGAATGGCTTACCTATACTCCTTCAGCCGACAAGATTGCCACGTACGCATTAGCGATGTCCGGTCAGACAGAGACGATTGTGGTGTGCCCGAGTGCTATGGGCGGTCCGTTCTCGCTGCGCGTGAAACTGAAACTAAATGCAGACAAACCGGCATACGACTATGATAATGTGCAGTGCCACGGTTGGTACAAGAGTTCTGACGGCAGCAATTGGACTTCCGTGGATGGCTATGCAGGCATTCCGCGTGACGGTGAGCAGGACAAAGATATACTGAAGAATAACCTGCCGGTATCGGGCGTGGTGTACTACTATCTTCACTCCGCCAAAGCGGCCGGTCGCCGATTGATTAAAGTGACAACTGATGGAGCCACGGACTGCGACCTGGACTGCACGATAACGGCGTTTGAGGTAGCGGCTTCGGCTGTGAATGTGGATGACAACACCTATACGTTGGACGGAATGGTTGCGTTTGGAAAGGCTGACGGCAATCTGGTCATATCCTATCAAGAGGGCAGCTTTAAAAAAGATACAACAATCAAGAACGCAGCGACTCCGCAGACCTTCTCGTTGCGCGGGCTGCCTGCCAATGGCAATACTGCAAAGGTTACTGCAAAGTTCAGCGGTAGTACCTGTCTCCCCGAGACGTTGCCAAATGTAAAAGCACCATCGTCAGCTGTGAAGCCGGATGCGAAACGTGTAGATGTGCTTGTCGATCAAACGGCAACGCTGGAACCTGAAGGCGCTAACCCGAAAGCTGAATACAAATGGATGGTTGGATCCAAGGACACGGCAGTGAATAAGCAGCAACTGGTTACGCCTGCATATAACACACCCAACACGGTTACCTATACGTATATTGAGTATTCCGATCCGGAGGTGAATATGAAAAACCTGATGACCAACGGCGGGTACGACACTACCGACGTTACCGTATATGGGCAGAAGTGGCAGAAGTCGCTCATCAGCGATTATGAGTTTTGGGGTAAGTACCCCTCCGACCCCCAGACCGCATCAACGCAGATCAATTTCTATACCGACACTATTGGGGATGGTTGCGTCAATCCCTACAAACGCAACAGCAACGGATTTGCGGTGCTCAAGAGCGCCAACGACTTCTTCTATACGTATGCAAAGATTAAGGCTCGAGAAGGGAGTTACTTTGCGCTATTTGATGCTGCCTCTGATGGCGTGAAAGGAAAGAAAGCATGGAAAGCTGAGACGGACAAGAACCCTAATCTCAAAATCAAGAAGGGTACAACCTACCTATTCTCGTTCTGGGCGGCGAACATCAACAACTATGGCGAGATGGACAATGCTGCCAAACTCCGTTTTCAAATTGAGTACAATGGCAAGACAAAGGAATTGGGAGATACGCTTGACCTCGGTAGTGCCGAGTTCCGCAACAACCGCTGGCATCAGTGCTCCGCAACATTCAAAGCGGACGACAATGCCGACAATGTCACAATCTCGGTTATCAACCTTAATACCAATGAGCTGAATACCGGCAACGACTTTGCACTGGACGATATCCAGTTCCGTGCGGTAAGCAGCCCGACGCGTACCGTTAGTATATATCAAGAGTACACGGTCGTGACTCATGAGCCGAAGATCTATCAAATGACGGCAGTAGCGCAACCGATGGCGTGTGATGAGACCGAGTATGAGGTAAAGATTGGCGTGGAGTACACCAACCCTAAAGGCAAACTCGTTGTAGAAGATCTGACAACAAGCAAGAAGGTGTGGAACAAAGAGGTAAGCAAACCGGCGTGGGATAGTAAGACCTGGCATCGGTTCAGTATCAAACTGGATACACTGACAGCTAAGGAGCATAAGTTCAAAGCCTATTTCGAGTGGCCAAATACAGAGAAAGAGGCTAAATCCATAGCTCCGGAGTTCACTGTCTGCTGCACCGAGGGACGCGTCTATCGAAAGTGGGATAATGTGCTGTTTGTGAACAATGGTGACAGCATATACACAGCGTATCAGTGGTATAAAAACGACAAGAAACTGCCGGGTGAGACCAAGCAACGTTACTATACCGGCTCCAAACCTATGGCGGGAACGAGTGACACGTATTATTGCGAAATGACCCGCAAGGACGGCAAAGTAGAACAGACCTGTGCGCACACGTTTGACGAGTGTCCGCGTTCGGCTGATCATACGGCGGTGGAGGATATACGGGTGGACGGTTATGCAGTCTATCCGACTCATGTAGCTGCTGGTACAAGCGTGATGGTGAGCAAGACGTATCCTGGCAATGTGCGTGCCTGCCTGTTGACGATCACCGGGCAGCGTGTTGCAAGCATGGAGATCCGTGGCAATGAAACCGTGATAACCGTGCCAGAGACTGCGGGATTATATTTGTTACAACTACAAGGCGGAACAACTCAAACAACGATAAAGATCAATGTGTACTAAACGAACCTTAATCATATTGTCGGCTATAGCGATAAGTCGTTGCATCTTTGCCCAGGAGGTAGTAACCGATCGTTTGGCAGGTCATGAACTGCTGGAAGTGCGTCATGCGGAACAGCGTGTATCGCTGCCGGTTGACCCGTTGTCGGTGGACAGTCTGGTAGAAGTGCGTTCGCTGGAAGTGAATATGTACAACGACACATTGCGAACCATAACAACCCGTCAGGATACAGTAGTAGAAGAAGCTCCGGCGTCGCGTAAGGGACATTATGTCGAGATCCATGGCGGAGCAGGTTTGGGCAATGTGGGCTACGGATTTTTGCGCAAAGATCTCCAACTCCCAGATAACGCGAATACGTCCGCCACAGGTCATGAACAGGCTGCCGTGTCGGGCGTTGTGCAGCTGCAATATGCGTATTTCTTCCATCCGAACGTAGGTATAGGCGTAGGTGCGTGGTTGAGCAACTATACGTCGCACGGCTACCTGAGCGGTGAATTTGTGTATGAAGGTACAAAGCAACAAGCGGACGGCAAGTATGTCCCGGATCTTGAGAGCGGCATTATTGACAGTGATGGCGAATACTACGACCACCACGCTACCATCAAGTCCTGGCAAGAGCGGCAGACCATACACACCGTAGGCATACCACTGTCGCTGCAAGTACAGGCGTGGGGCAAGCAGGATAAAGCAGGCTTCTTTATGGCATTGGGTGCCGCACCGGCGTACGCCGTGATGTCCAACTATCGTGTGCTGGATGGCGCGATTGAGCATTGGGGCAAATATCCGCACCGCGGTGGAGCAGAGGTGCATGACGCGCATGAATTCGGCACAATTGATTATGCCGGCACGCATGGCAAGCAGAGCGTGAAACAGTTTACGGCAACCGCGTTTATGGACCTCGGGTTGCTCGTGAAGATGAGCAAACATACAGATTTTCTGATAGGTGTGTACGGGCATTATGCCGTAATGGATATACAGAATGCCACACTTACGGATATAGGCTGGAAGACTGACAAGTTCCCGAAACTGAATATGCAACCTTATTGCGGCATCCTTCCTACCAAGTGCGTAGCAGGTAGTGCGTTGCGTCCGTGGCAAGCGGGCGTGAAGATTGGTGTGCATTGGCACAGCGTGGATAAGCCGCGTACGAGGATTGTGCAACATTCGGACACGACCTTGCAAACCATCGCCCGCAACGACAGCGTATGGACCAGCCGGATAGATACGTTGCAACGCGTTATTCCGAGAGAGGTAGAGCAAGTTCAGGAGCAGATTGACAAACTCAACAGGATATACTTCGCCTTTGATAGTCATGAGTTGACCGACGAATCGAAGCATTTCCTCAGTCAGATTGCCGAGCACCTGAAGCGGATACCGAACAAGATTATTCTGGGCGGTCACGCGTCAAAAGAAGGTACGCGCGCGCATAACGCGCGCTTGGCTCACTACCGCGCCCTGCAGGTCAAGTATTACCTTGTGGACTGCGGTATACCGGCAACGCGCATGAAAATTGAGGATTACGGATCAAGCGTACGCAATGCAATCAACCAGAGCGAAGATCTCTCGCTCGACCGGCGTGTGGAGATAATTGTGGTGGATGAATAATGAGCGATAAAACAGCTATTGAGAAAGGTGTGAAAGAGTGGTGCTTCAAAATCACGGGATATATACTATGTATATATAAGTAGCGGTAGGATACGATAAACCCTCGATGCAGTACCGAAACAAGTCTGAAAGTAGCCGCTAAACAAATAGAATTGTCAAACAGAAAAATCAAGAATACTAATACTATCATGAAACATATTGCTACTATGAAATATATTGATGTAATGAAAAGCGTCGTTACAATGAAATTAAGCAAGATTGTGATTTTTGCAATCACTTTGTTCTGCATGTTTTGTGCGGAAACGGTTCATGCATCCGCGCGCACGTATGGAACAGGAGAAAAACTTTATTTCAGGCAGTATCCATCTGATTGGAGCTGGTTCGGCAATGATTTGGGAACAGGCAATCATGTGTTTGCCTATTTCTACAACGGTGGCTCTAATGCGTGGAGTAACGAGGCTACAGTATATATTAGTGGTATTTTGCAAGTAACTGTGCCCACAGGAACTTGGACCAATGTTATATTTACCCGTCAAAGCGGTACAACGCCTAACTGGAGTGGGGTGTATAGTGGTAACCAGTCGGAAGATATACCGCTAAATACTCTGACCAACTACATTCAAAATTTCAGGCAGAAAGGCACATCAGGTGAAGGATGGCATTGGGTGTCGACAAGTTCAGCGCCTACGGCAGATATGACAATGATGGACGGATTAACTTGCGAAACAATCTATGTGTGTCAGCAATCCATTGATAACGGCGATGTGTATTCGTTGGCACCGATATTGAATGGAGCCAAGACGGATTATGATTATGAAGGTGATCATATCTGGCTGAAGTGGGTAAGTGGTCATTGGATGCCGGTAAGCAATGATTGGAGTAATTCAGATGTGCTGTTGGAGAATGTAGCAGACAATTATTATTTGCTGTGGACAAGCATAGGAAAGAGTACCAAACGTATAGTTCATTTGAAGCGCACGGATTGCGAGATATCCTGCCAGATAACTTCTTTTGAATATGTACTGACACCCGTCAATGTCAACGATAGTACGTTTGCGATAGAAGGTATAGTCGCGTTTACTCAAACAGCGGGCGATTTGGTTATTTCCTATGGCGATTCAGTTCAACGTTTTGCTTCTCCGACAAGTCCGCAAGTGTTTAGTTTGCAGGGCTTGCGTGCGGATGGAACAACAAAGACATTGCGTGCACAATTTGAGGGCGTAGGCGGTTGGACAGCCGATAGCACAGTAACAGCACCGTTGCCCGATGCCGGAGTGGAAATATATGATTCTGAGACTGATGATGTTCACTATTCGGAAACAGGCTCAACGTATATGCATAACAAGTCAATTGTTCTCCGGCCGTCAGTGGCAGTAACCGACAGTTTTGCGTGGACAGACCCCAATGGGAAAGTATGCAAGAGCAGCAGAACGGGCGGAGATAATACGTTTACAGTTGCCGATTATATGCAGGACACAACAATCATCATGTACTATACCGAGTTCAATGCACCTCCTATGGCAGAAAGCAACATGATGGGTAATGGCAGTTATGAAACAACCACATCGGCAGATGAAGATGTGAGTACAAGTGCTTACAAAAAAACAAGCGGATACAAATACACAGGTGTATGGGGTGGAGTGAACAGCAAGTATGATGTGTACGACAATGGTTACAGTTCCGAAAACGGATTGTTTGGAGTAACTACTAATCCGCATGTGTTCTGGCACCGAATGGCACACATTGATCCGAGAGATGGAACGTACATGGCAGTGTTTGACGGTGATAATGAGGAGCAGATAGCCTGGCAAGCATCTACGGCAGATAACGAAAATCTTGTTTTGCAAAAGGGGACTACGTATATGTTCTCGTTCTGGGTAGCGAATGTCAATAACTATGGCGAGATGATAGATATGGGAAAGAAGAACAACGCTATACTCCAATTCAAGATTAAATACAAGGATAAGGACGATGTTATCCACGAAGCCTTTTTGGGAGAGGCAACAGACCTGAATAATGACGAGTATTTCGATAATCTTTGGCATCAGAATTCAGCGACATTCACGAGCGATTATGATGCGGATGATGTAACTATTTCGGTGGTTGATAAAAATACCAGCGGAATGCGCATAGGTAACGACTTTGCGCTTGATGACATACGTTTCCGTGCTATTTCCGTTCAATCCGGTACAATCCGTGCCCGCGAACGATTTGAGGTCAAGTTTGAGGAACCCAAGACCAATCCTGTCAACTTGAAAGTGGAGTGGGTGACAAAACCTGCCTGCGGTAAAGACACGTGTACAATGCGCGTATCGTTCCGCTATCCGAATAGCACAATGCATGATATTAAGTTGACCTTTCGGGATGCAACTATAGGCGGTTACGGTACGCTTGTGTCTGATTTGACGTTGGATAAAACGCCTATACCGGGCAATTCCGACTCAACCGATTATGTCGCATACTTTACGAGTGGTACATATTCAGGAGCAACGTTCAACGCTGCAGTTAAGGCAGATGCCATGTCGGATATCTATGAAGCCAAATTGAGTGTAGTTGATGCGAAAGGAATCAACCATGGAGGCACGGCAACCGTAACAGGAGATGCTCCGGGCACGCCTACATTAGCTGTTGGCACGCCTACTATCACGCCTCCTACATGCAATAACGGCACATATTCGGTCATTATCCCAAATATTCAATACACAGCATTTACAGGTACAAAGCTATATTGCTATGTTGATGATAATGTGGAAGGGAAGCGTCAAATAAGTGATATAATGTATGACCTATCAACACAGACCATTGCGTCCGTTACCATTTCTGACTTGGAGGCTGATGGTAAGACGCATACTGTTTATGTTAATACAGGAAATGTGTTGGATTGTTCTTGGTCAGCAACTATCACTGCACCGAAAGGCAATGCTATTACCTCATTCAGTGTCGCTCCCATTCAGCCGGATTGTGGTGAGGAGACATATACTCTCCGTGCCACATGGGAGATAGCCAAACAGGAGGGAGGAGAATATGACGCGTTGATGATCAAGGTCGGTACAGCAGACCCCTATGAAATTACCATTACAGCAGCCAATGCCAGCGGTGAAAATGCGTATTTTGATATCCCAATCACATATAATGTCGGCGATGAGCATCCTACGATCAAAGCATATATGAAAGAACGTGGGGCATCGTGTTACGAAACAGGCTCTTATACTGACCCCATTACCCCGAGAATGACTATCGGTGAGCCGACCTTTGAAGATATTGATTGTAACAAGGCTACTTTTGATCTTGTCGTCCCCGTCACATATACCTACCAACACGGCAAGATGTGGGCGTGGATAGATGACAAGACAAGTGAAAAGATAGAGATAACCGCTACCGGTAATTGCAAAACAGGCGGAAGTTATACCGGCTATCTGGCAGAGTCTGCATCTTCGCGCACAACATATATCGTGTTTGATAATGTTACGTTGAGCGGTGACCACAAGGTCAGTGTAGAATGTGATGGTGAGCACTCTTGTCATCGCACCAAAGCATTGGGGACAGCAAGAGACTTCACAGCACCTGTTCTTCCGTTTGTGGACAGAGTATTCAAGTCCTATAGCACTCCAGATTGCAATGTGCCTTATACGACTCTTACGTTTGACCTCAAGTATGCCAATCAGCCGGAAGGTGTGATTGAGATGTGGGTAGATGATGACAAGACTGCAGGGCACATGATAACACTCGCGTCAGCGTCAGGTGGTTATACGCCTGCTGCAGCGCTGAAGACACTTGAGAATCAGAAGATAACATTTGTTCCGGCTGATAGTCTTGATACGCATGTACTGCATATTAAATCCGGCAGTTGTGACGAGACATTTACACTTCCGCGTGCGCCTTTCATGCCGAAGGTAGAAGATGTGTCGGTATCCTGGCCTGCCACATTGACCTGTGGAGAATCTTCTACATACAGCGCAACCGTTACGGTGACATCCTCCAACTATAGAAATGCAACGCTGTGTGTATCGCTGAATGACGGAACGCCTCAAGAGAAGAATCCAAATAGCGGTTCGCAAACCTTTACGTTCAGCGGTCTTAACGCTGATGGCGGTGACAATACGGTGAAGGCGTGGTTCAAGTGCGCAGGCGAGTCGTGTAACCAGACTAAAGCATTCACATCACCGACTTTGCCTCTGGCGGCATTAGTTACACCTGTATCAATGCCAACAATAGCCGCTTGCGATGTGCCAACATTCGATCTAACATTTGACCTTAAATATACGTATCAGGACGGAGAACTGCAAGTGTGGGTGGATGATGACAAAAAGGGATATACTACATTTGCAGCAAGCGACATTGACGGTGAGGGCAAATACCTCAAGCTGAACAAATCGGAGCAGACCAAGACAATCACTTTGAGCGGTCTGCCCTCTGATGGCGGAACAACGCACAAGTTGTATTACAAGTTCGATAAATCCGGTTACTGCAACAACACAGCCAGTCCATTCGCGTTAACTGCTTTCCCGCGTTCGCCGACAATCACTAATGTGAGTGATCCTGTCGTTCCTACAAAAGTTGCCGATTGTGCGGTAGAAAATTATATTGCCACTATAGAAGTAGAATACCAGTACACAGATGGTGAAGAGATTGTAATTGCATATACTGACAAGAATGGTGATCCTCAAACGTTTGGCCCTGTAGCATTAGCCGGGTCACCTCAAACTATTCAGATTCGCAAGTGGAATAGTGAAACAAGCGAATGGGTTGGAGTTCTTGACGATATAGGCAAAGGTGCCAAGTCGCTGGAGGTATATTTCCAAAAGTCACCGGTTGATTTCAGCAGTTGTCATCATTCGGTAACTTATACAGCACCATCTAATTCGTCGATTAACAGCGGATATGTGGTGACGATTGACAACAAGAGTACATGCGGCAACCGTAAGTATAACTTAAGCGGAACAATCACATTCTCGGATGACGCAACGGATGATCTAATCATCTCGTTCCCGGGCGTGCGCGATACAACGATAGCAAAAGGCGACTGTGATAAAACCGGAACTCCGTTCACAATGACCGGACTAACTGCAGAAACAGCAGGCAAAACGCTTATTGCCAAGTTCAAAGACCAGCCGGATTGTACAGCCGCGTCCAAACCGTTAGAGGCTGTGGATGTCCCGGGCTTTGATGTGGCCAATATGAGTTTCACCACTCCCGCATGTGATGAGATTAGCACTACGCTCAAATTCGATCTCAGTTACACCTATCAAAGTGGCACGAAACTTTATGTTTGGGTAGATAGCGGCACAAAGAAGGAGATTGCTTTCGAAGCAAACAAGAACAATGAGATAACTATTTCTGGCATAGAAATCCCAGGTGTATCTGCTGATGGCGTAGCACATACCTTGCATGTCGAGTTTGTAGGTGGCAGGTGTCCCGCTGATGAATTTACGACCCCTGCTGCACCGTTCTCGGGCAAGATTTCGAATATTCAGACTCCGTCTATTTCCGATGAGGAGTGTGGCTTGAATACGTACTCGGTGAGTGTTACGTTTGATGTAAGTGCCAATAGTGCAGGGCATAAAGTCATTGCTACCTGCAAAGGCAAATCAGGAGAAAAGGTTGTGGCGAGTGGCACAAACACTATCAATATATCCGGTATTGTTCGCTCTACACCTGATGAGGCGGATGATGTAGTGATAGAACTCTACTTCTACGATAATGACAATTGTGATCCGCGTCACTCGATCACCTTCGACGAGAATCCGTTCAAGCCAATTCCGACATTCAGCCTCGATCCGATAGGCGCAAAGTGTTACCCCGCAACATCATTTGATGTGACGTATGAGCATACGAACGCGAATAAGTTGTATTACAAGGTGACACAAGGCGAAACGACAAAGAAAGATTGGACGGAAATCACTATTGATGCAGCTAAGAAGTTCACGATTAGTACCAGCGGTTGGGCTGACGGAGCATACACGGTAGAAGCATACGTCAAATCTGCTGTAGGTTGCGAGAGCGCAACTCCTCATCCGACAGTAACTCTTACAATCAACAAGCAGCCCTCATTGGAGTTGGCGTCTATTGATGATGCGTGTGCAGGCAAATCTAGTGTTTCGACGACTGTCACGCTGAAGGATGGTGCTACAAAGTATGACTACGACGTGTTTAAGAATGACGAAGTGATGTCCGCCCAGCACAAGAGTGGTCAGACGGCATCGTCAATCAGTCTCTCTACAAGCACATGGGAGCCTGCTACATACAAGATTCAGGTAACAGCATATTCATCGGTTGATTGCCCAAGTGATCCGGTAGAAGTGTCATTCGTCATCCATCCTAATCCTGTCATTGAAGCCTTGACTGCCTCGCAAACAATCTGCGAAGGGGAGGACGCGGTTTCGTATGACTTTACGATAACCGGTGCTAAGACATATAGTTATAGCATTGTGGGCACAGAAATAGCCGGAACGGATATTACTGTTCCTGATGGCGGAAGCGGTACAATCTCGTTTGATCCGTCTGCATTGTCTGACGGCGACTATACGCTTCAGGTGATTGCCAAGTCAGAGCTTGGTTGTACGACTACCCGTAACGCTGCGCTGAAGATCAACAACAAGCCTACGGTGTCACTAACCGCAACAACGAATATATGCTACTTGGATCCGGCGGGATTGGATTTCAAATATACTGTATCGGCTGATGCCAAGACTTATTATTTGTATCTATGGCAAGCTGATCGTAGCCAAAAGTATGGAGGTCGTGGCAATTTCGACTTGCCAACTATGAATGAAGGAACGATACATTATGATTCCTTCTCGCCTTATGGCTCACGATTGTCTGGCGGCGACTATGTTGCTGTAATGTGGGTTAAGAATAGTGCCGGCTGTGTGAGTGATAGTGTAGTAGTACCCTTCACCATCTATCCGATAGCCGAAATAGAGATTTATACTGTGGCCAGTATGTGTGCTACCAAGCCGCTATCGACTGTCTTTTACAACATCCATAGTGCTAAATCGTTCCGATACAAGATTGAGGGAGTGACGGAGTGGTCTGGACCTCAGACGCCGAGTACGGAAGACCTCAAGCACTTCGAGTTTGGCATCAGCGATTTGAGTGCAGGCACTTATACTCTGCAGTTGCAGGCGTACAACGATAATTGCGGCTATAGTAACATCGCTGAAAGTCCGTTCACTATCTATCCGTTGCCGACGCTTAATTTGGATGTAACTGCTGCGGGGATAAATGTTTGTTATCCTGTAGCGCAAGTAGATATACCTTATACCTCAACTGACGCGAAAGAGTACACGTACGTCCTGACAGGTGGAGGCTATAACAAGACGGGGACTAAGTCAGCTTCCGCTTCGGGTAAGATAGTGGTGGATACCGACGGTTTACCTGCCGGTGATTACGCGTTGAGTGTGACAGCTGTTTCCGAGCATGATTGTGAGATTGCTGCGGCTCAAACAACCACCATTCACATTAACCCGCGTCCGACATTCACCTTCAATGAGGGCGAGGTGCGCGATTGTCATCCGTCAACAGGTATCAATGTCGGTTATACATCTACGAATGCCAAAACTTATAGTTATACCCTGACTTTGGAGGGTGCAGGTTCGCCGGCACGGATAGTTGCTGACCAAGATGCATTGGCAGATGGCACAATCGTGCTCAATACGACAGGTCTCGCTGCCGGCACGTACGATTTGGTGGTGACCGCTACATCCAAGGACGGCTGTGACATGCTTGCTTCGGTTAGCCGTAAGGTAATCATCCAAGCCAAGCCAACGGTAAGTATTGAGTCGGTAGAGAGCCATTGCGCCGGTAATGCAAGCATCAACGTAAGTTACAAGACAACCGATGCAACGACCTATTACTACGAGGTGCTTGGTACGGAACTCAAAGGTCACGCAGACGCTACGGGTGAGGGCTCGTTCACAATTGATATAAGCAACCTTGAGCCTGGCAACTATACGCTACGGATGAAGGCAACAGCCGGTCAGTGCGAGAGCGCAACGGATGACGAGCAATTTGTCATCTATCCGATTCCTACAGTTAGCTTCGTTACACCTGCTCCTATTAAAGAAGGTGTGGCAAATGTTACCGTCACACTCAATCTAACTGATGCGACCAAATATGACTGGCGTTTCATTGACAAAGACGGTTCAACAGAGCTGGAGAGTGGTGCTGATGTTCCAGCTGGCACAACGACTGTAACTCTCACCACCGGTGCACTGGACGAGGGTACGTACTCATTGTTCGTAACGCCGAAGACCAACCATTGTACCGGAGAGGAAAAGGAGGTTCATGTAGTGGTGAACAACAAACCGACCATCAACTTCACTGAACCGGATATAGTATGTGCAGGTAGCTCAACGCTGAATGTCAAATACAGCACATCACCCGATGCTGCAGATCTGTATTATACCATCAAGCAAGGTGCGACAACCGTAGTGGCAGAGAAGCATGTTGATCTCGCGGCAGCCACATCGCCATTGGCGGTAGATATATCAAGTTTGTCTTACGGAACATATACGTTGACCGGTTACGTAAGTTCTGCTCTGGAGAGTGGTGACAATTCCTCAGTGGACTTTACCCTGCTGGCTGTGCCCATCATTAATAAGGTGACACAAGACGTAACCTTCATCGGCTGCGATGAGACATATAGTGCGGAAATAAAAGTTAATATCTTCAATGCTGCAGGCAGGAATATTTATGCCAAATATACAGATGGCGGTGAGCATACGACACATGTAGAGACTTCTGTTGGTGACGCAACGGCAACGCTTACGCTGACCGGTCTTACGCACACCGACCTTAGCGGAAAACACGAGGTGAAAGTGTATGTTGACGGCTACGAAAATTGCGGTATCAATGCCGGATATGATGAACCGAAACTTATGACAGTCACTGAAGGCTTTGCGGTTACTCCTCTGCCCAAGTCGTGTGGCGATGAGAAGTTCACCCTGACAGGCAAGGTTGTTGCCAACTGCAACGAGGGTAAGATTGTTGTGGAGTACGATGACACGTACAAGGTGGAGATTGATGCCAGCACCAGCGGCAGTGACTTCACAATTGCCGACATCCCTGCCGGAGGAAGTGTCACCCAACTTAAGGCGTACTTCCAAGGCAAGACCTGTGGCGTGGTTGAGTCTGTGGCGTTCACCGAACCCACCAAGCCCGAGGCGTCAATCGCTTATACTCCGATAGTTGCTCCTGCCTGCGATGTGACAACTTTTGATTTGGGCTTCACGCTCAGTTACACATATCAGGAGGCAGGTTCGCTCACTGTCTGGGTGGACGATGATTACAAGAGTACATATACCAGTGCCGGTGGTGATTACCAGCCGCTCAACACTTCTGCCCAAACGCTCAACGGCACAATCACCGGTCTGCCTGCTGACGGACGTACGGGACAGAAGTTGTATTACATGTTCGATGGTACACACTCGTGCAGCGGGTCAATCGATTTGCCTGTTTTCCCGCAAACGCCGTTGATAACAGGTGTGTCAGTGACTAACGTGCCGCCGTACATCGAAGGTTTGGAGGGAACGTACAGCCCGACGATTACCGTCACATACCAAAAGGCTGTAGGCGAGCGGATCGTTCTGGAGTATTTTAACAAGAACGACCAATCGCAACTTGCGTACTCAACCACAGCGGTTTCCGGCGATAGCTCGTACGAGTTTACAGGTCTCAGTTTCGATGATGTGACAATGGGCAGTCGCACCGTGCATGCATACTTCGAGGACTCCGATTGTAAGACTGGTGGTAACCACGATGGCACCTATACAGCGCCTACCAACTCATCTATCACGTTTGAGTCGTTGACTCTTGTCAATACCAGCACCTGTGAGAGCTTACGCTACAACTTGACCGGCAAGGTATCCTTCGTTGGGGCTGTTGTCAGTGATTTGGTTGTGGAGTTTGGTGCAACGCACCAATGCGTTATACCTCAGTCGCAGTGTGTGGCAGGCAAGGCACTTGAGTTTGCCATCAATGGCGTGAGTGAGTCTATCCCTGCCGAGGGTAAGGCACTATCGGCATACTTCTCCTTCATACCGGGTAATGTCGCATATTCCGAACCTGTATATGAGCCGCTTACGCCTTCGCTGGATGCAGAGATTGATCGTGTGGATACTATATTCACATGCGGAAGCAAGAGTTATACCGTATTCCTGAATATTACTTCTGAGAACCAGCGTGGTGCGTGCTTCGTATATGACAGTATAGCCGGCGGTACACTTCGCCGCGTTGCGAAACACGATGGTACGTACAATGGTACTGACGAGTTCACCATCGCAATGCCTCAACGTGTTGAGAAGCACTACATCATTGTTCGTTATCCCAATACAGAGTGTGTGGTTCGCTTCGCTCCGATAAGCGTCAATCCGTACACCAAGCCTCAACCTGAGATAACTCTTACTCCTATAGAACGAGTCTGCAATACGGCTACCGAACTTGTCTTGCCGTTCGCTATCACTCAAGGTGACATAGCGGAAGCAAGTCTGACGCTAACGGATAGCAAAGAGCAGACAATTGTTAGCGACGCAGAACTTACCGTCAATGCTACCAAAGATACGTTGACATATACTTTGCCTGGGCAACTCTCGGCAGGCAAGCACACCGTAACGGTAGAGGTGCGGGATACTTTGGAATGTGTGGCTACTGCCACCTTGCCTATCGAACTTGCGCTGGATGGACAAATCTATTCCAAGTGGAACGACGTGCTGCTCGTGGATAACTCGCAAGGCTTGTATTCGGCATATCAGTGGTACGAAAATGGTCAACCTTTGTCCGGCAAAACTGATCAAGTATTGTATCTGCCGGATGGTATGAAAGGCACGTACACTTGCTTGCTAACAACGGCTGAAGGACAACTGTTCACGTGTGAATATGAGTTCGAGGATATCCCGCGTTCCGCCGATCAGCAGTTCTCTGACAACGATATTACTGTTTTACCCAACCGCGTTAAAGCAGGCGGTGTAGTGTCTGTACAGCAGTCACAATCCGAGACGCTGCGCCTCATACTGATGAGCGCCACAGGTCAGCGGATAGGTGAATATACGCAGACAGACAGCAAGCAACTCATCTGTATGCCGGCTGTACAAGGCGTATATCTGTTGCGTATAACTTCTGATAGCGGTATGCAAACAGCGAAAATTGTGGTATATTAATGTGCAGTCGTGATCTCGTAATTACGTGATAACGAATACAAATGACAAAATAGTAAATGATTAAATAGTAAATGATATTATGGCATTTTTCGGATTATTCGGTAACAAAACCAAACAAGAAACGTTAGACAAAGGGTTGGAGAAATCCAACACCTCTGTACTAAGCAAGATCAGTCACGCCATTGCAGGCCGTTCGACCATCGACGATGATGTGCTCGACGACCTTGAAGAGGCGCTGATTACTTCCGATGTAGGTGTGGAGACCACCCTGCGTATTATCGAACGTATTCAGGCACGCGTCAAACGCGATAAGTATGTAGGAACCTCCGAACTGCAACGTATGCTCGTTGAAGAGACCTGCGCACTGCTCGCTGAGAACGATAGCAACAGCGATCAGCCAAGTTCGGCTGATACGCAATCACCCTACGTAATCATGGTAGTTGGCGTCAACGGTGTAGGCAAGACTACTACCATCGGCAAACTCGCGTACATGTACAAGCAAGCCGGCAAGAAAGTGTATCTCGGTGCTGCCGATACCTTCCGTGCTGCGGCTGTTGAGCAGCTGTGTATATGGGGCGAACGGGTAGGCGTACCTGTTATCAAACAGCAGCAAGGTTCTGACCCGGCTTCCGTGGCATTCGATACGCTCCAATCGGCCAAAGCCAACGGCGCGGATGTGGTGCTCATTGATACAGCCGGGCGTCTGCACAACAAGATCAACCTGATGCATGAGCTTACGAAGATCAAGAACGTCATGCAGAAAGTTGTACCCGGTGCTCCGCACGATGTGATGCTTGTGCTTGACGGCTCGACCGGTCAGAATGCTTTTGAGCAGGCACGGCAGTTCACGGCTGCTACGCAAGTCAGTTCGCTGGCTATCACCAAACTTGACGGAACAGCCAAGGGTGGAGTGGTGCTCGGTATATCCGACCAGTTCAAGATCCCCGTGCGTTACATCGGCCTCGGCGAACAGATGACTGACCTCCAGCCCTTCAATGCCGAGCAGTTCGTCAAAACGTTGTTACACAATTAGATTGCTTCGCTAAAAGAAAAAATACCGCTGTGCTCAAAGAGTAATAAGGCTTTTTTCTTTGAGTGAACGAAGTAAACGGTCTTTCGACTTTTATCTATAATCAAATATGAATCTACTAAAGAATCCCTGGATTACAATGCCGGAGTACAACTGCTTCGGTTGCAGTCCTAATAACCCCATCGGTACGCGCATGCGATTCTACGAAGATGGCGAATCCATCGTCAGCTTTTGGCATCCTACGCAGAATCACCAGTCGTGGCTCAACACCTTGCACGGCGGTATTCAAGCCGTTCTGTTGGACGAGGTGTGCGGCTGGGTGGTCTTCCACAAGCTCCAGACAGCCGGTGTCACGGCTAAAATGGAGACGCGTTACCACAAGCCTGTCAGCACGCTTCTCCCGTACATCGAACTGCGGGCGTACCTGCAAGAGATGCGCCGCAATGTAGCCTATGTGCACGGCGAGATACGTGCTCCCGGCACGAAGAATGCCGACGGACTGTTCACTCCGGGCGAGGTGCTCTGCGAGTGTACGTGTACGTATTTTACTTTCCCGCAGGAGAAAGCAGTTGCAGAAATGATGTATATCCCCTCAACCGTTGACCCTGAAGATGTTTCACGTGATCAAGCAATAAATAACAACCAATGAAACTCTCTGAAGTTATATCTTCCCTCCAGCCTCTCGAAGTTATCGGCACGCCTGCCGACCAAGAGGTTTCGTACTTGCTAACTGATAGCCGCCAGTTAGGTTCGTCGCAAGCATTACAGCCTGCCGAGACTCTGTTCTTTGCCCTGCGAACGGCAAAGAACGATGGCGCACGCTATATCCCCGACCTGTATGCCTGTGGCGTGCGCCTGTTTGTTGTCAGCAGTCAGTCAGCCCGGCCTTCAAACAGCGATAGCGCTTTTTTATCTTTGAGCGATAGCGGTCTTTCATCTTTGAGCGAAGCGGTCTATATTATAGTGGATGACAGCCTTGCTGCCCTTCAGCGCCTCGCTGCCTACGTGCGTTCGCAGTTCATCGGCACGGTGATTGGTATCACCGGCTCTAACGGCAAGACTGTCGTCAAAGAGTGGCTCTACGAACTGCTGAAAGATGATTACCGCGTTATCCGTTCTCCCAAATCCTACAACTCGCAGATTGGTGTGCCGCTCTCCGTTTGGCAATTACAGTCCCTTCACTTCAGGGAGGGGAATGGGGTAGGCTCTCCCATTGCCATCTTCGAGGCAGGTATATCCATGCCCGGCGAGATGGAGCGACTGGAGCCGATCATTCGCCCGACGATAGGCGTTGTCACGTACATCGGCGAGGAGCATGGCGAGAACTTTGCCAATCTGGAAGCCAAGCGTGCAGAGAAGATGAAACTCTTTGCCCATTGTCCTGTGGTGATAGAAGACCCCACACACCAGAACGTCCGCACCTGCGCAGCCGTCATGCGTGCATTGGGCTATGATGAGGATACAATCTCCCGACGTATTCTGCAGCAGACCCATGAGACTGTCATGCGTGTCAACCTGACTGCCCTGGTGGATAACGTGCGCTTCTTCCGCTCGCTGCTCAAACCTACCACCAAACTCACCTGCATGGTCAAAGCCTTTGCCTACGGTGCAGGCAGTCTGGAGGTCAGCAAAGCTCTTCAGGCAGCTAAGGTGGCAGATTACCTTGCAGTTGCCGTTGCCGACGAAGGTGTTGAACTGCGCCGCGCAGGTATAACTTTGCCTATCATTATCATGGACCCCGAGGTAGCTGCCATGAATCTTATCCTGGAGAATAACCTTGAGCCGAACGTCTATTCGTTTGCCTCGCTTGAGCAGGTTATAACGGCGGCGGAAGAGAAAGGTTTGGAGAATGTGCCGGTACATATCAAGATTGATTCCGGCATGCACCGCTTGGGCTTCTATCGCGAAGAGCTGCCACAACTCATCGAACGTCTGCGTAGTACCCGTGCCGTGCGTGTGGCATCGGTCTTCTCACACCTGGCAGGCAGCGACGAGGAGCAGTTTGATGCTTTCACCCTGCAGCAGATCGGTTATTACAAACTTTGTGCCGACACCCTTCAGGCGGAACTCGGTTACCCGGTAATCAAACATATATGCAACTCCGCAGGCATTGAGCGTTTTACACCCTATCAGTTCGACATGTGCCGTCTGGGCATCGGCCTGTATGGTATATCGTTCAACGGCAACCACCTGCGCAATGTTTGTTCGCTGCAGACAACCATTCTCTCCGTCAAGACCGTTCGCGCCGGCGAGACGATTGGTTACGGGCGGCACACAACCCTTACGGAAGATAGGCAGATCGCTGTTATCCCGATCGGTTATGCCGATGGATTCGACCGGCGTTTCTCGAACTATGGCGGCGAAGTGATTGTTCGCGGTAAACGGTGTCCGGTGGTAGGTAATGTCTGCATGGACCAAGCCATGGTTGATGTCACAGGAGCCGATGCCCATGTGGGCGACCCTGTTGAGGTCTTTGGCGAGCGTCTGCCCTTACAGGAACTATCCGACCGCCTCGGTACAATCCCCTACGAAGTGCTGACATCCGTCTCACGCCGTGTGCAGCGCGTGTATTACTACGAATAAATATGCAGCAGCCATGCATGGCTGCTCAGAAAAATACGTTGCAGTCATAATGGCTGCTCAACCAATGATCAAATGTGATAATTTAACTATCGGCTACGGCAGTCGTGTCATTCAGCACGACTTGTCGTTCACACTCGCTGATGGCGAACTGGTTGCCCTGCTGGGTGCCAACGGGTGTGGTAAATCCACCCTGTTGCGCACCTTGGCAGGCCTACAGCCCGCCTTGGCTGGAATGTATAGTCTTTTGAGACCTCTCTCTTCCTCTTCTCCCTTCCCTTTAGGGGAGGGACGGGGTGAGGCTGGCGAGCGCTCCAAGCTGATTGCCCTCGTTCTCACCGAGCGCCTGAGTGTGGACAGTGCCACGGTCCGCGATGTGGTGGCTATGGGGCGCTACCCGTACACCTCGTTTCTTGGAACGCTCACTGCTGCAGATAACCGTATCGTGAACGAAGCCATGCAGCAGGTGGATGTACTCGACCTTGCCGACACGTTCTATAATGACCATTCGGATGGCGAGAAACAGCGTATCCTCATAGCAAAGGCTCTCGCCCAGCAGACGCCCGTTATCCTTCTGGACGAACCGACAGCGCACCTTGATCTGCCTTCACGCATCAAAACGCTCAATCTGCTGCGCTCCATTGCACACGAACAAAACAAGACGATTCTCATCTCTACCCACGAACTCGATCTCGCTCTCCGTACAGCCGACCGCGTGCTGCTTATGTACACGAAGAACGAAGGCATAGCTCTGGACACACCGCAGAATCTGATTCACGCCGATGCGTTTACCAAGGCGTTTGGCATGGAAATTCGTGTGGCGTTGGACTGATAGCCAAAAATTTTTTCCACAAATAAGCAATTTTTTCCATAAGCCGGCTCTTGATTTGCAAAATTCATTTGTTTTTTGTACTTTTGCATCGCCAATCGTTCATCGCTGATGCCGATTGGTCAACAACAAATGTTTAACTTTTTAAATTTTTAGAATTATGTGGAATCACGATGCAGATCATTGCAAGGCTGATTACGACAATCACAGCAACCAGTGTAACCCGAACAACCCTGAGTACGACCACTCTCATGGTAATTAAGTATTTGTAACAGTATGGCAAATTCAGAACCTTTTAACCAGCGAAAGATTAAACTCCCCTTGGCGGTGGATACAGGTGGTGCGCGCAAGAAGACGCAGGATATCTATCTCGCCTTCAGTCGCATATACGCTTTTTCTACTCCTTTAAAAGGAGACGGCGAAGGAGCGCTTGTTTATTCCAAGGAGGACAAAAAACCTTTGCAAACTGTGCAAACATTTAACTTCAAGGCACTGCGTGCTGAATTGGAACGAAAAACCGACAAAGGTCTGCCTGTTTATCGTCACAATTTCGTTTGTGTAGGACCGCGGTTGATAGTAAATATGGATTTGTTACGAGAAGCATTTCTCGACACGAAAATCCAGAGGCTAACGTTCCCTCTTGATGCCAAAAACAATTATGTGGACCTGGATAAGGAGCAAATTACATTCCTCACCGAGCGTCTTGCCGAAAAGGATTACGAATCCAGAAACCGCTCTCTTACAAGTATAATGAACGGCATTACCGAGCGTAGGGAATACCGCCAATCATTCGATATGACTTTTGGCTGTCTTGTCGCCCTCTCTTTGGCAATGTTGGTCAATATGGGACTGCTGATTGCCATACTGTGCATAGTACTTAAGTAATCAAGCATTGTTGTGTAAGTGCGCACATGCGCGGAACGCCAAACACCCGACAATGCAACAATCCCCGATCGCCTGTACGGTCGGGGATTGTCTGTTTATCGCTGTTTGCGCAGATTGGCGGATTTATTGGCGGATTGTTGCTTCTTTCGTCTCGCCTTTCTTTACCGTAACGGCTGTTTGACCTTTGATGGTCTTGCCGTCATTCCCGAAAGTGGCAAAATACAATGTAGTTTGGCTGTCAATGATTTCCAAATCAAAGGTCTCTCGCAACTCAAAGGTCGCTACACCATTATTGTCCGTTACGGCTGATTTGTCCTTGAATGTAACCTCGCGGAACGACTCGCCTTGATCCCATTTCTGGGCTTTGAACATGTACACGGTCTCGCCGCTTTGCGGAAGACCGAGCAGGTCAACAACTTTTACTTTTACGGTTGCATCACTCTTACTGTCTGAGTTGCAACCTGTCAGTGACAGACCAAGTACGGCTGCCAGCATTACGATTAGAATCTTTTTCATTTTGTCGATTTTTTGTTTGACGATAATATAATAATTAAAAAGCGCGGACTATCTCAGCCTGCGTTCCAAGGTATCGCCAAACACCCGACAAAACAACCGGATAGCCCACGCTCAGTGGACTCATCCTTGTTCTTGCGTCTTGTGCTGGACTGATAATTTGGCGATTTTCGGAACGCAGCAATTGCAAGTATGCTAAAACACGGCACAAAGATACAACTTTTTTTTGAAATATGCAAATAAATAACTCCTTTATGGTGCAAAAAATACAAATATTGTAAAAAATATCCTCAAAATTTGCAAATCTGCAATTTTTGTAGTATCTTTGTGCTCCTTTTTGTGATTATATAACATGGCAATCATTCTTCAAGAAGTAAAAACCAAGTGGCAGCAATATAAGTTTGCCAAATTCGGTAACGATCTGTATAAGGACTGCGAGGAGTTCTGTCCTCACCTCTTGTTGGACGAGATGAATACCTTCAATCCGGCTAAGGACCCTTCGTACGATGTCTGCGAGTCTGTTCAGTACCTCGCATACCGCGATGGGCAGATTGTCGGACGCGTAGCCGGAATCATCAACCGCGTTGCTAACGAGCGCTGGGGCGTCAAGAAGGTTCGCTTCGGCTGGATCGACTTTATCGATGACTACGAGGTCAGCCGTGCTCTGCTCGATGCTGTTGCTGCATGGGGCAAAAGCAAAGGTATGAACCAACTCAACGGCCCCGTTGGATTTACCGACTGGGATTACGAGGGACTGCTCATCGAGGGATTCGAGTACCTCGCGCCTATGGCGTCGCTGTACAACTTCCCGTATTACGAGAAGCACATGGAGGCTTACGGACTCACCAAGGAGAACGACTGGATCGAGATCCAGATCACCGACCCGCAATGCGATACGCCGGAACGTGTACTGCGTATCGACAAACTCGTGCGCGAACGCTATCACCTGCGCGTGGACAAAGTGCACTCAGCCAAGGAACTGGAGCGCAAATATGGCATGGAGTACATGGATATGCTCGATGAGTCGTACCAGAAACTCTACAACTTCCAGCCCATGACTCCTCGCCAGAAGGAGCATTACAAGAATACCTACTTCCCGCTCCTGAACTTCGATTTTGTGACCATCGTGGTCAACGACAAGAACGAGATTGTCGGCGTAGGACTCGGTATGCCGGATATTTCGCAAGCTTTGCGCCGCTGCAAGGGCAGACTCTTCCCCTTCGGTTGGATCGGAGTTCTGCGCGCACTGAAGGCGAAAAAGATGGACGCCTTCGATCTCCTGCTTATTGGCGTGCGACCCGACTATCAGGGCTTGGGAGTCAATGCCGTTATTATCGCCGAGCAGCACCCGTATTACCGCAAGTACGGAATAAAACGTGTCGAGACGACCTCTATCATGGAGACGAACACACGCAACATCGCTAACTTCCTTATGTTCCCCCATAAGCAGCACAAACGCCGCCGAGCTTACGAAAAAACTATTTGACGACCCAATCGTAAATCCCCCAATCGTAAATCTCATGACTACCGTCGAACGATATGAAAAAGCTTTGGCTGTGCTCGATGAGTACATCCGGGAGCATGATATGCGCCATACGATCGAACGGGAGCAATTACTCAAGTTTGTTGCGGAGATCAACAAACCGCTGTTCACCATTCATGACCTCGATTCCAAGCGGCAAGAAGCACATATTTCGCTGCCAACCTTATATAATTCGCTCGAATTGTTCGTTTCGGCACGAATTTTGTATAAGTTAGAAAGGACGAAAGGAGTTATATCCGAGCAGTACAAGTGGGCACTTGATGCCAAGGACGCCATGCGGATCATTTGCACTCGATGCGGTCGGGAAGCGCATTTCACCGACAAGGCTATACAGCAGATAGTGCAGAACCGCAAGTACGCCAACTTCGTTCCGGCACACTTCTCGCTCACTATTTATGGTGTTTGCAAGACCTGCCGACGACTGCTCATCCGGCAGAACAAAAAATAAACAAGAAACAACAATGAACTTATACTGGGGCATATTCATAGCAACAATGCTGGCAAGCTGGCTGGTTAGTGCGCTGTTCAACAGGCGCATGAGGCAGTACAGCGCTATCCGCACATCCATGACAGGACGTGAGGTCGCAGAGCGTATGTTGCGCGAAAATGGTATAACCGATGTCAAAGTCGTTTGTACCGGCGGCGTGCTCACCGATCATTATAACCCTGCCAATCAGACTGTCAACCTCTCCCGCGAGGTGTACGAGGGTGCTACGCTTGCCGCAATGGCTGTCGCTGCACACGAGTGTGGACACGCCGTTCAACATGCTGTCGGCTATGCGCCTCTGCGCATGCGCTCGGCTCTCGTTCCTGTGGTCAACTTCTCTTCCAGATGGGTTATGTGGGTGCTCCTCGCAGGTATGTTGGTGTTGCAGACTTTCCCGCAACTGATGTTGTTCGGTATTGTGCTGTTCGCTTTTACTACGCTCTTCTCGTTCATAACGCTCCCGGTCGAGATCAATGCCTCTGTGCGTGCCATTAACTGGCTGGAAGAGTCTATGCTTCTTGCGCGTGAAGATGTTCCCAAGGCTTCAGCCGCCTTGCGTGCTGCGGCTTATACATACGTCGTTGCTGCACTCTCATCGCTCGCAACGTTGTTGTATTACATTGCAATCTATGCCGGCGGTAGCCGCAGATAATTGTTCATTGACATATCGGACGGAAAACTCGTTTTCCCGACCGAATAATTCTTTAGCAGTCCGCAAGGACTGTTACCCCGAAAAAGAACCTGCAAGGTTGTTTTTCGGAGAGCGGAGGCACGCGTCGCCTTTATGCCGCCTAGCGGCATCCGATGCGACCGCGTTGCCGAACGTAAAGATGTCCCTTAGCAGTCTGCAAGGACTGTCCACCCCGAAAAAGAACCTGCCAAGGTTGTTTTTCGGAGAGCGGAGGCAATGGTGCGCCCTATGTCGCAGGGCGACATCTGCTAAGCACCATTTGCCGAACGCTCATAGGCCCCGTAGCTCAATTGAATAGAGTGTCAGATTCCGGTTCTGAAGGTTCTGGGTTTGAGCCCCAGCGGGGTCACAGAAGCTTACGCAGCGAAGCGTAGAAAGGTTTTTATCCCGCCCAGCGGGGTCACAAATGAAGTCTGTATTAGAGTTCTTAACTGACTTGGCGCAGAACAACAATCGTGAGTGGTTCGCAGCCAACAAAGAGCGTTACACTGACGCCCTTGCTGTCTTTACGCAGTTCTCCGAGCGCTTCATCGCTGGCATTCAGCAGTTCGACGACTCAATGCCAGGCATTACACCGAAGGATTGTATGTGGCGTATCTACCGCGACACACGATTCTCCAAGGACAAAACACCATACAAAGACCATTTCGGTGTTTATCCGTGTGCCGGACAGCCGGGCAAACCGCAAACCATGGGCAAACATTCTGACAGGGCAGGGTATTATTTCCACGTACAGCCCGGACAATGTATGTTTGCAGCAGGCATGTGGTGCCCCAATCCCGACTTGCTCAACGCTGTGCGACGCGAACTCCAAGCTAACTACGAAGAAGTCGAAGAGATCATGGCGGCACAACCGTTCAAACGCTACTTCGGCGACTTTGATCAGACGTATATGCTCAAACGTGTGCCTGCAGGCTACGATGCCGATTTCCCGCATCCGGACTGGCTCAGGCAGAAGTGGTTCATTATCTCAACGCCGTTCACTGACAGCGAGATATGCAAACCTGCCTTCCTTGACCGCCTGTTGGATATCGCGCGAGCAGCCAAACCGATGAATGACTTCCTCAACTACACCTTCGAGGAGTACGGCGAGTTCCCCGACCGAAGGTAATAGCTCTTTGAAATAAACAGTCCCATAGGACTGTCATCCCGAAAAAGAACCTGTCAAGGTTGTTTTTCGGAGAGCGGAGGCACGCGTCGCCTTTATGCCGCCCGGCGGCATCCGATGCGACCGCGTTGCCGAACGCGAGGTTCCATAGTTCAATGGATAGAATACGGGTTTCCTAAACCTTAGATCCGGGTTCGATTCCCGGTGGGACTACTAAAGAACAAATAGGGTGTGCCTAACTGATTCAGGCACACCCTATTTGTTTCTCTTTGCATCAATTTCTTTCCCTCTCTGTTCGTCGCAAGTGCAAGCCGTGCATATCGGTACTGCATGCAACCGTTATTGGGTGATTATTGGGCGGTTATTGAGTGATTATTGTGTGATTGTTTGTTGTCCGGACTATTTACGCGTTCTCTTTGCGCTTCTCCAAGCGGCCTTCCAGAGCGTCCAATGCCTCGGCAATAGCTTGCTCGAATGTGTCGCAGGTCTTTGATGCAAACAGGTCGCCAACACGTACATCGGCTTGTTTGTTTAGGTTTGTGGCGGGCTTAACCACCGACAGACGGATATTCAACTCGTCGTCCTCGCGAAGATGACGACCAAAACGTGCGGTTTTCTTGTTGATGTAATCTTCGAGCTGCTTGGCAATCTCGAAGTTCAATGGTTGAACGGATAGTTTCATATTATTCAAGATTTAACGTTATTAATCAACATCAAATACAGCGTGTCAGAACAAACACCCTGTACACTATTTTAACTACAAAAATTATGCCAAATTGTCAGTTTTTATGCCTTCGGAACGATATTTGCACATTTCTTTGTGAAACAATTTTCAAATCATCAAATTAGAAATCTTCAAATACTAAGTAATATGAGCAAAGGTAACATTGGGGTAACATCTGACAACATTTTCCCCGTAATCAAAAAATTCCTGTATTCCGACCACGAGATTTTCCTTCGTGAGCTTATCAGCAACGCTGTGGACGCCACGCAGAAACTCAAGACTCTCTCCACCGCCGGTGCGTTCAAGGGCGAACTGGGCGACATACGCGTGCGTGTACGTATTGATAAGGATAAGAAAACCCTTACTGTCAGCGATCATGGTATAGGCATGACGGCCGAGGAGGTCGATAAGTACATCAACCAGATTGCTTTCTCCGGTGCTGAGGAGTTTGTCAACCAGTACAAAGACAAAGCCGAGGCTATCATCGGTCACTTCGGTCTGGGCTTCTACTCCGCTTTCATGGTCAGCGACAAGGTCGAGATCTTCTCGCAGAGCTATGACGACAACGCCAAAGCCGTGCATTGGTCGTGCGAGGGAAGTCCCGAATATACGATGGAGGAAACCATCAAAGCAGAGCGCGGAACGGACATCGTGTTGCATATCAACGACGAGTTCAGCCAGTATCTCGAGGACGCAACCATCGAAGGACTGCTGAAGAAGTACTGCAAGTTCCTGCCTGTGGAGATCGCCTTCGGCATGAAGAAGGAGTGGAAAGACGGCAAGCAGGTCGATACCGCAGAGGAGAACATTATCAACAACACCACGCCGGCATGGACGCGCAAACCCGCTGAACTCAAGGAGGAGGATTACAAGGCGTTCTACCACGAACTCTACCCTATGCAGTTCGATGAGCCATTGTTCCACATCCACCTGAATGTCGATTATCCCTTCCACCTGACGGGAATCCTCTATTTCCCGAAGATCAAGAACAACCTCGACGTTCACCGCAATAAGATCCAGCTTTACTGCAATCAGGTCTTCGTTACCGACGAGGTCTCGAACATCGTTCCCGAGTACCTGACACTCCTTCACGGCGTGATCGACAGCCCGGATATCCCATTGAATGTCAGCCGCTCGTACTTACAGAGCGACAACAATGTCAAGAAGATTTCGTCACACATCACCAAGAAGGTGGCTGACAAATTGGCAGAACTCTACAAGAACGACCGCGCTGACTTCGAAAAGAAGTGGGACGACATCAAACTCTTCATACAGTTCGGCATGCTCTCCGACGAGAAGTTCTACGACCGTGCTATCGGTTTTGCCCTCATGAAGAATGTGGATAAGCAGTATTTCACCCTCGACGAGTACAAAGCCAAGGTCAAAGACGCCCAGACGGATAAGAACGGCGACCTGATCATGCTTTACACCCAAGATGCCGATGCCTCGTACACCTACATCCAGCGTGCCAAAGAGAAAGGCTACGATGTTCTGCTCATGGACGGCGAACTGGACGTACACGCCATGAGTCAGTTCGAGCAGAAATACTCCGAAGCCAATCTTGGCGAGCCCGAAAATACCGAAGCCAAGCTTGGCGAGGACAAAAAAGGCTCTCTCCGCTTCGTTCGCGTGGACAGCGATGTGATCGAGAACCTGATTGTCAAGGAAGACAAGGCTGCTGTCAATCTCACTTCCGAAGAAGAGGATGCACTCCGCTACACCTTCGAAGGTCTGCTGCCTAAGTCCGACAAAGCAAATTACGTTGTAAGTCTGGAGAACGTCAGTGCCGATGCACTGCCTGTCTTCCTGACCCAGAACGAGTGGATGCGCCGAATGAAAGAGATGTCTGCTCACCAGCAAGGCATGTCATTCTACGGTCAGATGCCTGACTCCTACAACCTCGTGGTGAACATTGCTCACCCGAAGGTACAGGCTCTGCTTGCTGACATCAAAGCCAACAACGGCGAAGCCAATCTTGGCGAGCTCTATCAGCAGATTGAAGCCCTCCGCAAGGAGCAGGCTGCAGAGAAAGACAACAAGAGCCAAACCAACACCGAAGCCAAGCTTGGCGAGGCGCAACAGGACAAACGCGACCTGACCAAGGAGATTGCCGCTCTGCGCGAGCAGATCAAGCAGCATTACGCCGAAGATGCCAAGTCCAACGACAAAGTCAGCCAACTGCTTGATATCGCTTTCCTCGCTTCCGGTCTGCTCAAGGGCGAAGCACTAGCTAAGTTCGTCAACCGCAGCGTAGAGCTGCTGTAAGACTCCGGATGAATAGGGTAAAAACAGGCAAAACCGCTCAATTGGGCGGTTTTGCTGTTTTTTGTCGCAAGCGGGGTAGGGCTATGTCGCTAATTATTTTTCGTCCTGGCTGATTTATAGCGCGTTATAAAATCATTTGTCGCAATGATAAATTTGGATGTATCGGATATTTTTCGTAACTTTGCACTTGATTTTGGAACGATAATTGTACATTTTCTTTAAGAACTTGATACGTATCTCTATAACAAAAATCACCATTTATATATGGAACGCGCATGTATATATAGTCTCGTTTTCGCCCTCATAAGCGGGTGCGCTGCTCCGCATATCAACAAAGAGGATGTAACTTCGGCTGAAACCGTGTTATTGTGTGCCGACTCGCTGGAAAGGACGTCCACCATCTATGCGGATACGGAGTCTTTGCAACAGGCATTGCAGATCTTTACCGCACAAGAATGCACGCAAGCGGTCGCCAAAACTCATTATCACCTCGGCAACGCGTACAAAGCATTGGGCGAAGATTCACTTGCTTTTGAAGCATATGCCCAGGCAGCCGATCTCTTTCTTGTTGCCAGCGATTCCGTCTATTATCCGCTGTCCGTCTTGGAGATGAGCCTGATTGCCGAACGGAAGTACAAAGAGGACGGCAATGCCACGATGCTGCAGGCAATACGCGCCTTGCAGCGCAAGATTATACACGAAAAGGTGCAGACCAACCGTTGGAGATCGTTGTGGTGGCTGTTATTGCTCATCGCATTGGCAAGTGCGGGAATAGCGGTGGTCGTCATTAGGCGTCGCAAACCGGCAGCAGGAGCGGCTGTCACACGCGAGGATCTGGAGCGGAACATTGCACTCGTATTGTCGCAAGGCGACGTTGTGGTCACCCTTCACTGGCGCGACTACCGGCAGTTCTGCAACACGGCCAACGCCTACCTGTACAATGCCGTTGACCTCCTGCAAGCTACCGGTGCGCAGCTCTCTGAACAGGATATTCGTTTCCTCATTCTTGTGTTGCTTGACCTTCAGGCTAAGGAGATTGCAAGTATCATGAGTCTTTCACAAAACAGCATAAGCAATAAGAAAACACGCACGGCGCAGAAACTTGGTACCATTGCTGCAGACCTGCGGGAAACAATAATATGTATAATCCTCAAAACTAACCAAAAATGAAAACGAATGTATTATTCTGCGCACTCTGTCTGCTCGTTTCTATAAGTATGTGCGCAACCACCCCAAAAGCTACGGCTAAGAAGATCACTCAAAACGGTAGCGAAAAAACGGTCTATGTCATGACAAGTGACGGAAAAGCAACAGTTACAACAACCGGTTCGTCTGATGGGCGGAAAATGTCCACTACGATTACCAAGCAAGGCAATGGAAACACGGCATCTGTCCTCACAAGCGATGGAGAGAGTGTAATTGGCATTGACTTATCTACTCTCCGATCAGATCTTCCTAAACTCCACGCGGAAGAGATGCCCGAATATCCGGGCGGCATGTCGGCAATGATGAGCTTTATCATGGAGAATATCAAGTATCCCGAAGATGCCAAGAAAGCCGGTAAGGAAGGACGGGTCGTTTGCTCATTCATTGTTGATAAAGAAGGCAAAGTGACTGAACCTCATGTAGTTCAATCCAGCGGCACGCAGAGCCTTGACGATGAGGCAGTACGTCTCGTGAGCCTTATGCCGGACTGGAAACCCGGAAAGGACAACGGTGAACTGGTCAATGTGCTATATACTATTCCGGTATTGTTCAAGCTGCAATAGGGACATGTAACCTTTTGTGCGGTGTTGTAATTGGTATAGGACAACACTTGTTTCATTCAGCCGCGTGGCATTGAAAGGGGAGAAAGAATATACCTAAATGTTTTACTAATACCTTTAATAAGCGCTATATCAACTATTCCCTTTCAGCCATGCGGCTGGCTTTCCGGAACTTCCGGTAAAATGCCAGCATACAGACCTAATGCGATTGGCTATCAGGTCTGCTTTTCTTTTTTTTAAATGCTCTCCCGTTGTAAGATTTTGCCGGTTCAATCGTATTACATATATAAGGCCACAAATTTGGCTGAGAAAGGCATAGTATTTGCATACGTATAATTAGAACAAAATCATTATATGACTTAAGAGCAGTTCACGCAGACATATTTACCCTTCAGCGACAAGATGTACGCCCTCGCATACAATCTTCTGCGCAACCGTGACGAGGCGCGAGACTGCGTGCAAGACGCTTGCGCTGAACTTTGGAACAAACGAGATACAATAGAACCGGACAAACCACCACTTGCGCTCGTCCTAACAATGGTGCGGAACAACTGCCTCGACCGTCTCAAATCCCGAAGCCGGCGAGCTCTGCGACAAGGTCAGCCAACTGCTGGATATAGCGTTCCTCGCATCCGGTCTGCTCAAGGGCGAAGCACTGGCTAAGTTCGTCAACCGCTCGGTTGAACTGCTGTAATTCAGGTAGTATTCTACTATCCTCTAACCACCGGCGGCGTAGCTATCAACTACGCCGCCGGTTATTCTATGCACCAAAATTGGTCGTCTGTTTTCCCGCTTTATTTGTACATATATCGCTTAATTGAGCGTTTGGGCGTCTTCTCGAACTCCTTGGACATCCATTCAAAGTCGGCGATATGGCTATATGCCGGTAACCGGTGATTGACATTTTCAACGGCTTGTGCAAGCGCCTTGTTCAACTCTGTTTCTTCCGAACGCAGTTGCTCAAGATGTTCATCTGTCAGATAGAGGAGTGCATGCAATTTGTTGTTTCGGCTCACCACCAGCGATTCGTCTATTTCCGGCTGGGCGTTCAGCAACGATTCTATTTCTTCTGGATAGATGTTCTGCCCGGAAGGGCCGAGAATCATCGTCTTGCTGCGTCCGCGAAGGAAGACATTTCCCTGCGCATCGACACATCCAAGGTCGCCCGTGTGCATCCATCCGTCTTCCGTGAACGCCGCCTTGGTCGCTTCGGGGTTCTTATAATACCCGACCATGCAATTGTCGCCGCGCAGTTGTATCTCGCCTATGATTTCGTTCTGTATAGCCTTTCCGGCTCCGGAGCCTCTCCGGTCGGGCGAGTCGATACGCAACTCCATTCTGTCCACCAGCCGTCCGCAACTGTGCGCCTTGAACTGCTGCCACGGCACATAGCACACCAGTGGTCCGCACTCGGTCATGCCGTAGCCGGTCAGGTAGGGGAAATGGATGTCCATGAGGCATTTCTCTACTTCGGGATTGATTGCCGCACCTCCAGAGATAAGGACGCGTATGTTGCCACCCAAAGCGTCCATCAGTCCTTTGCGTATACGCTTTTTTATGAGCGTTCCGATGCCCGGGATATGCCATAGCACACGTACCAGCGGCTTGCGTACGACAGGGCGTATCTGTTTCTGATAGATTTTTTCCAACACCATCGGCACAACCATGACGATAATCGGCTTGCACTCGCGCAGCGCCTGCATCAGCACCGGCGTGGTGAGGCGTGTGATGAACCAGACATGCGAACCGCCTGCCATCTGGTAGATGAGCTCAATCATCATTCCGAACATGTGCGCCAGTGGCAACAGCGACACGAGATTGATACCCGGATGGCACTCCATGTTCTCCATCGAGTACTGCACGTTGGATGAGAGGTAGTTGATAAGCGCAAGGTCGTCGAGATTGTCCTCGCGGTAGTGTACATGTTCGGGCTTAAAGCCGCTCGGGTAGATGGCTTGGAACGTATCATCCAGCATCTCGTACGCCTCATGGAACTTGGGCTGCGCGGCATAGACCAGATGGAAGTCCACCGTGGAGATGACGGCCTTAAGTGCGGGCATGTGGCTGATGTCGATTTTCTTCTCCACGACAGGTCCGACGAACAGCATCTGCGCGTCGGAGTGGTTGACCAGTTTCTCGATGTCCGCACCTGTGAAGTCCGCCAGCACGCTTACCGCCACGGCATTGTATGAGAGGATACTCAGGAAACCGACCGCCCAGTTGGACGAGTTGGCGCCGCACACGGCTATCTTATCGCCCGGACGGAGACCAAGTTGCTCATAATAGAGATGCAGGCGCGCCATCTGCGTGGCGACGTCGCCGTAGGTGTGGGTGCGGTCTGTGCCGTAGTCCGTCAGTGCAGGGCTGTCCCAACCCTCACGGAAAGAATGGTTGATGTACGAAAATAGGTGTTTAAGTGTTGCCATAAAGTCAAGAATTAGAAGGTGAATAATACCGCGGTGCAGGCGGTGCTGCCGTCTTCGCCGGAGAGCAGATACTCAATACGGCCGTCCGTCTCGTTCACACACACGCAAATCAGTTCATCCGCATGAACCTCACGCACATAGCGTATGTCAAGACGTATCGGTGTCACGGTTGCCAGATGGTCGCAGGCGTTTAGCATGAACTGGAGGTACTTGTAGGAATTGCAATGCCTGTTCATGTCAAGGTCGGTGTAATGGATACGGTGCTGCAAGACCGCCGTTGGGGCGCTTATCTGCTCGGGGTGACGGACGGAAGAAAACGAAAATCCGGGCGCGTCCCCTGTTTTGTCCGTGCGGTCGGCAAACGCCTGCGAACATATCTCGCGCGTCTCCATGTGCATGACCGACCAGATGGACGTCCCTTGCCCGATTTCGGTCTCTACGCCGTCCCGTGAGATGAATAGCCGGTACTCGCGGACCACCATGCACCGCAGTAGCTTGCTTTCCCATGTCTCGATGACCAGCGTGTCTTTGTAATGCGGCAGCGACTGCATCTGCAGCGACAGACGCAGCAGCACCCAGTTGGCGTTGTACCGTTCACGCAGATACGCGGGCGAAAGTCCGGCACGGCTCACGCCGTCATCACTCGCCATCAGCAGGTAGTTCTCCAGATCACACAGACGTATCTGCCATGACATGTCACACTCGGCAAAAGCCACCGTGCGCGTAAACTTTGTTCTCATAGGCAAAATCCATTTAGCGCACAAAGGTACAAAAAAAGCGGCACTTGTCCAAGTGTCGCCAAAATAGGGAATATATTTGTTTGGATTTGGATAACTTATTTATCCTTATTGCGGAACTGCGAGGGGGTGAGACCGGTTTGTTTGCGGAAGTACTTGCAGAACGCGGCTTCGGTGGCAAAGCCCATCTGATGCGCGATTTGCTTGACATTCAGGTCGGTAGAGAGCAGCAATCGTTTGCCTTCCTTGCACAATATATCTTGTATCATTATCTGCGGCGACTTGCCTATACAGGTGCGGCATACTTGGTTCAGATAGGCGGAAGAAATCTGTAATTGCGCAGCATACCAACCTACTTGCTGCGTGCCGCAGCTTTCATCCAGTAGTTTTAGAAAAGCTACGTATAACTGATTCTGTCGTGAAGAGACAAGGGCATGAGGCGCAGCAGACGGATACATTACCTCGTCCACCCACGACAACAATTCGTAAATAATAGATTGCCCTTGCAGAAACGCCACGCGCCTACGGTAACGACCTGTCTCCTCTGAATAGAGTGGCACCAGACCGCGGTATGCTGCGATGAGTTTCAATTGCCGCGGCGAGAGATGGATAATAGGATGACGCAAGATAAAATGCAGCTTCTCAATCCAATCATCTTCGTCGCGAAGACAAGCATACAATATATCTTCTACCTTCTTTCCGTCCAACGCAAAGATCACACATCGGTAGTCCGGCGACTGCTCAAGAACATGAGGCAAACGGTTAGCGGGACTGAATAAGAGGTCATTGGCATACATGGTATAGGTGGAACCGGCGTACTCAAACGTGATCTCTCCGGCTAAGCATTGCCACATATACGACCGCCCGAATGCCAAACCGTTCTCCAACAGCAGATCATCCAGCTCACTTGTTACCACTATATCCTTAAATCGCTTTATCTCCATCTGTTAGCCTGAATCCGAATAAACTTGCCTGCAAAGATAATACATTTTTTTGATATATGCAAGAAAACACGCGTTTTTTTTGCATTTAGTTCTTATTTCGCACCGCTCAAAATACCGCTTTCTTTGTCCTCGTTGTTGATACGCTGGTATTCGCGTGTCGAGGCTCTCGTCCCGAAATCGAGGTTGATATTGAAGTTCAGCATCAGCACCTGGCGATAGTTATGCATAACGGCTGTATTGGCAGTCGGGGCAAGGGCAGACAAGTCCTTTGTGACAGTTTTGGAACCATGCGGCGAGAACGGATTAACCATCATAATACCAAAACCAAAATGCTCTGAATTATAGTTGATGCCTATGTCGTGCGTCAACTCGCCGATGGTCAGCGTTTCGCCCCACAAGTTATGCTGCGCCGTAACCACATCGGCATAGAACCGCCAACCTTTCAGCAGGTAGAAAATGCCGCCACGCACACCGTAATTGACATGCTCATGGTGGTAGTTGTTGCCCTGACTGACCATGTATTTGACAAACGGCGTGACATTGAACATCAGTTTGTTATCAAGCAGTTTAACCTGCAAACTCGGCGAGACATTCAATTTGTGATAACCGCGCTGATTGTCATACGTACGGATTGCATACGCGGAGCCGTCTATGATTTCTTCGTATGTCTCTTCCATAATGGGCTTGTGGTCATAACTATAATTCGCCCAGATATTGATATTGACATGTTTGGACTGCCATGACAATTCCATTTCGTTCGATACGTACATGACGGATTTCAGATTAGGGTTGCCTCGCCGCATTTGGTACTTGTCTATCTGTTGCGTAATATCAGACAACTGAGACAAAGACGGTTGATAGCCTGACACGTAGCCTTTGTATTTCCAAAACCAGCCTTTGCCAAAATCGTAACTCATGGTCAGTTGTGGTCGGGCTATCCATGTGCTTTGCTTTTGCCCGCCTTGCTCAATAAGGGTGTGCATAACTCCGATACCTACCACATACGAGAATTTATCTACGCGTTGCCGCATTTCCGCAAATGCGTATGTCTCGGCGGTTGTCATAGAAACAGGGCTTTCTACTTTCGACTTTTGACTATTGACTAAATATTGGTTTTTCACCCATTGTTGGTTATGCCGTGCACCTACGGTCAGCATGATTTGACTCGGGGTCCCTGAAGAACTTTGTTCGCGCGGGGTGACTGACCATTCCTTTTCATAGATAGCTTCGCCGATAAGCGACCACTTGTCTCCTCTCACACGCGATATAACATCAGTCGTGTCTGTCGCAACGGAGCCGAAAAGCGGTGTTTGCAGAAAATGGCGGTCGCTGTGAGTGTTAATGTATGTACCCACCACATCAAAATACAAGTGCTGCTTGTGCGGCAGGTTATGCTGATAGTAAATGTCCAATGACGGTGACTGACTGCTGCTTTTGTCGTGATCTTGTATCTCAAATGAATCCGTCGGCTGGTACAAACGGCTGTCGCGATCAGATGGTCCGTAAGGCGTGTAAGTCATATTGTCACGCAAGCGGATGTTCAGCATATTTTTGTCGCCGTTCGTCCAGTTGTAATTCATTGACACATTAATCGGATAAGTCTTGTAACGCGTCGGTTCGCCTACTTCGTTGTTCTCTATCTTGCCGGTACTAAAATGGTAGGTCTCATTGTTGGTACGCGTCCAATAAATATCGTACGGTGCATAAGTGGCGACTGCTTGTAAAGACGATTTGCCGAAATGAACCTTACCCGCCAGATAGTAATTACCGATACCCGGCAGGGTCAAACCGTTTGTTCCTGCAAGCATGAGCGAACCGCCTGTGTCGCGGTGCTTGACAATATAATCAATTACAGCCGCTGCACCGTTATATCGCACACCCGGCTGGTCGTGGTACTCCACGCGGATAATATCCTTCGGGTTGATGGCTTTCACATCCGATGTGCTCGCCACTACACCATTGATGCGCAGTTGCACGCTCTCGTCAGAAAGCGTCTTGACGGAATTGTCAATAGGACTGATCACGATACGCGGAATTTGCAAGTTCTGTAGCAGAGAAACGCCATCTGAGGACGCTTGCATTTGCTCTTTCGACGGCAACAAAATTTGCCTGTCCACTTTCTGAATAATGGCTTGGCTTTCAACGACTACCTCCCCCAGTTCCATTGCTCCTTCTTGCATGAGGATGTCGCCGATGTGGGTGTTGTCGTTCACGGTAAGAGCCATGCGGATTGTTTCATAACCGATATAGGAAAGTTCCAGTATATAGTTTCCGGTGTCCGCTTCAAGGGAGAATTTGCCGCTGTTGTCTGTCGTGGTTCCGGCTATCTGCACCGTGTCCTGCATCAGCAAGACGGTTGCGCCGATGATGGCTGACTTGTCGTTAGCGTCTTTGATACGACCGGATATTTTGGCATTGTTCGCCGTTGCGGTCATTGCTACACAGAGCATCGCCGCGAAAAGTATAGTGTGTTTCATTGTTTGTCTGTTTTTTATTGGGTAAAGGGCATAGAGCAACCGTTCTACATACTATTGTATGGAGAAACTTTATGCGAAAATACTTTGATAGCCGTAGAACGGTCGCTACAAAGCCTTCTTTATGGAAAAGAGTGATAACCTATTGCATCAGCTTGGCGACTTCTTCTTTTGTGAAATTGCCGACGATGACAATCATCGAACTATCCAGTTTTCCGACAGAGCCGATGATCAGTTCGTGCGGCTTGCGCTTATTGGAAAAGATGAACACATTATCCCCTTCCTCGGAATGACTAGTCATAAGGATTTCATATTCATCGCTATTAGAAAGCGTACTGATGTCTTTGTCTATCTGTTTCTTGCCCTGTTTGCTGTCCGCGCTGATGATAAGGAGTTTGTCTATATTACTCAACTTCCCTAAGGAATCATCTCCTGTCGCTGTTTTTATGAAAGATGAGCCAAGATTGAACATGGCTTTGTTGATGCAGACAAAACTGATGCTATCCATCGAAGCATACTTGGTAAATATCTTGTTCTGTGCTTGCGTAGACATTGCACATGCAAGGATACAGATTGCAATAATAATCTTTTTCATAACTATATGTTTTTAGAATGTTATATGTTTATTGATTATTTCTTTTGTGTCTTCTACCTGCTCAAAAGCATTGCGAGTAGGGGCTAAGCATTGCTGTGATGCCTTGGTAATCATCGCATTGGCTTTGTGCAGTTCTGCTGCAGCTTCTTCCGGTGTCTTGCATGTGTCGCGGAAAGGGTCAGTTGTATATGTTCGTTGATGAAATAACACACCGCCGCCTATTGCGAAAAGAATAGCCACCGTTGCTGCGACTCGATACCACATCTTCGGAGGTGTTTTCAAACGGAAGATCACACCTTTGCGCTGTTTGTCTTGCGGGATAAGTGGTTGTATCTTCGTTTGCCCGAGGTTGTTCACAAAAGCGGTGATTTCCTCGGCTATGTCTTGCGGCATCTCTTGGTCGGATGTCTGTGC
>ONHW01000018.1 GCA_900317745.1 uncultured Bacteroidales bacterium
TGTGGCACAACAACAAAATCGGTCTTATTCCATACTTAGATGTTAAATCGGCTACAAAGATACAACAAATATTTTGAATATACAAATAATATACAACAATAATAAATAACTAAATTAACATGCAACAAATCAAACTGACTCGTGGTTTGGACGTTAAGTTGGACGGCAAGGCAGCACGTGAATGCGGAAGCATCATGCGACCTGAGGTCTTTCATATCGTTCCCGACCATTTCGCCGGTATCAAGCCTCGATTGCTGGTACATGAAGGCGACAAGGTAAAAGCGGGTAGCCCGCTTTTCCAAGACAAGACGTTTGCCGAGATGCTGTTTACCTCACCAGTCAGCGGTACAGTAAAAGCCATTGTACGTGGCGAGCGCCGCAAGGTGATGAGTATTGACATTCAGGCAGACGAGACGATGCAGTATGAGGCATTTGACACGAAGCAGGACTTGAAGACTCTGCTGTTGCAGTCGGGATTGTGGGCGCTGATCAAGCAACGTCCGTACGACTGCATCGCTCTGCCGACCAAGACTCCGAAAGCCGTGTTCATCTCCTCGTTCGATTCCGCTCCGCTGGCTCCGGATTATGACTTTGTTCTGCAAGGTCATGACGCCGAGGTGCAGGCAGCCATCACGGCGCTGAGCACGATTGCTCCGGTGTATGTAGGCATCAAAGCCGGCAGCCATGCCCACTGGAAGGACTGCACGCTCTACAGCGTAGCCGGTCCGCATCCTGCAGGCAACGTAGGTGTACAGATCAACCACGTGGCTCCTATCGCCAAGGGCGAGACGGTCTGGACGGTTAACATCCAGGACCTGCGCCTGATCGGTACGCTGCTGCAGAAAGGCATCGTGGATATGCGCAAGCGCGTGGCTCTAACCGGTCCGCTGGTTCGCGAGCCGAAGTATTACGAAGTGCTGCCGGGAATGTCCGTTAGCACCGTGCTCAAATGTAACATCGAGGTAGGCATCGAGCCGCGCTACATCGCCGGCAACGCGCTGAGCGGACAGCAGATAACGCTGGACGACAGTATCAGCCTGTACGACAATCAGTTCACCGTTATCGCTCAAGGAACGGAGACCCATGAGTTCATGGGCTGGATCATGCCGCCGTTCCTGCGCGAGGGCGAGCAGGACGCACGTCTGAAAGGCGGACGCCGTGCTATCATCGTCAGCGGTGAGTATGAGCGCGTATTCCCGATGGACATCTATCCCGAGCACCTGATCAAGGCAATGATTGCCGGTAACCTGGATCGTATGGAAGCCCTTGGCGCCTACGAGGTTGCACCCGAAGACTTCGCCGTATGCGAGTACGTCTGCACCTCCAAGATGCCGCTGCAGGCTATCGTACGCGCCGCATTGGATAACTTAAAACAGGAGATTGAATAATGTTTGAGGGTCTATATAAATTGAAAGAGCAACTGCGCCCGAACTTTGAGGAAGGCGGCAAGTTGCATGCGTTCTGGTCGCTGTTCGACGGCTTTGAGAGTTTCCTCTTCACGCCGAACACGACAGGCAAGCGCCTTGGCTCGCAGATCCATGCGGGCAACGACTCCAAGCGCACGATGATCTACGTAGTGCTCGCACTCGTTCCGTGTCTGCTTTTCGGCATGTACAATGTCGGCTATCAGCACCTGTTGGCTACCGGACAACTCATGGGCGGACTGACCGCTGCATTGTTCTGGAAGGCTTTCGGGTTCGGTCTGCTGGCTGTGCTGCCGTATATCTTGGTTAGTTATATCGTAGGTCTGGGTATAGAGTTCACCGTAGCCCAGTGGAAGCACGAGGAGATTGCCGAGGGCTTCCTGGTAACCGGTTTCCTTATCCCGCTGATCGTACCAATCAATACTCCGTTGTGGATGGTGGCAGTAGCAACGGCTTTTGCTGTTATCTTTGCCAAGGAGGTGTTCGGCGGTACGGGTTATAACATCTTCAACGTAGCATTGATCACCCGTGCGTTCCTGTTCTTCGCCTACCCGACTCACATGACGGGCGACAAGGCGTTCATCCGTACAGGCAGCACCTGGGGCTGGGACGGCGGTCACACATTGGTGGACGGCTTCTCAGGCGCTACACCGCTTACCCAACTGGCTACCGGCACACCGGTGGATCTGAGTTTCTGGGATATGGTCAACGGTCTTGTTCCGGGTTCGGTAGGTGAGACCTGCGTATGGGCCATCCTGATGGGCGCCTGCCTGCTGCTTGTCACGCGTACGGCTGACTGGCGTATCATGTGCAGCATCATCCTCTCCGGCGCAGTTACGGCTTGGCTGTTCAACCAGTTCGGTGCAGCCGACAATCTTGCAGCACAGTATCCGTGGTACATGCACCTCGTATCAGGCGGCTTCCTGTTCGGCGCTGTATTCATGGCTACCGATCCTGTTACTGCAGCCCGCACCGATTGCGGCAAGTGGTTCTACGGTATACTGATCGGCTTCATGGCAGTTGTTGTACGTGTGCTCAACCCGGGTTATCCCGAGGGCATGATGCTGGCTATCCTGCTCGGCAACGCTGTAGCACCGCTGATCGACTGGTGTGTTGTTCAAGTAAATATTAACCGTCGCCTCGCGCGAGCTAAAGCATAACGATATGAACACGAATAGCAATACCTATACGATTGTATATGCTACGGTAGTAGTGATTATCGTAGCTGTAATGCTGGCTTTGGTTAGCCAGTTGCTCGGCCCGCGTCAGCAGGCGAACGTACGCCTTGACCAACAAAAGCAGATTCTGGGCGCATTGAAGCAGGACTTCTCTGCATGCGATCCCGCTGAGTTGTACGACTCGCTGGTTAAGGATACCTTGGATGTCAATAATCATCCCGTGTATGTAGCCGAGATTGAGGGGCAGACCAAGTTTGTGCTCAAGCTCAAAGGTGCCGGTCTGTGGGGCGGCATCGGCGGTTACCTCGCGCTGGATCAAGACAAGAACACGATCTACGGCGTTAACTTCAATCACGAGAGCGAGACTCCGGGTTTGGGTGCTATGATTGTAGAAAAGCCTTTCCGTCAGCAGTTTGAGGGTAAGCACATCCGCAATGCGGAAGGTGAGATTGTCAGCGTGGCTGTACTCAAAGCCGGCACAACGGCTGAAGGTCAGGAGCAGGTAGATGCCCTGTCGGGCGCTACTATCACCTCCACCGGTGTAAGCGACATGCTCAAGGCCAACCTGGGCGAGTATGCCGAATTTCTGAATGTTAAATCGTGTTGTGGCAAGTGCTGCAAGAAGCAGGCTGAAGGCTGCTGCCAAGCCCAAGAGGGTTGTACAGAGAATGCCGATAAAGCTGAGTGCGCACAAACTAACGACACACAAATAGTAAACGAATAACATGGCACTTTCACAGAAAACGAAAGAGACCCTGCTGGGTCCGTTGAATGCCAACAACCCTGTCGTTGTACAGGTGTTGGGTATATGTTCGGCGCTCGCCGTGACCGTTCAGCTCAAGCCCGCACTGGTGATGGGCGTGGCTGTAACGATTATCGTGGCTATGTCGAACGTTATTATCTCGTTGCTCAGAAATACGATTCCTATGCGAATCCGTATCATCGTGCAACTGGTAGTCGTAGCCGCGCTGGTTACGCTCGTTAGCGAGGTGCTCAAGGCGTTCGCTTACGATGTGGCTATGCAGCTGTCGGTTTATATCGGTTTGATCATCACGAACTGTATCCTGATGGGTCGTCTGGAGGCTTTTGCCATGACGAACAAACCATGGGATTCGTTCCTCGACGGCCTGGGCAACGGTTTGGGTTACGCGTGGATTCTGATTGCTGTAGCTTTTGTACGTGAGTTGTTCGGCGCAGGCACACTGCTCGGCTTCCGGATCATTCCCGAGAGCTGGTATGTTGCCAACGGCGGCTTCTACGAGAACTGCGGCATGATGATGATGCCTGCTATGGCATTGATCCTCGTTGGTTGTATCATCTGGGCACATCGCTCGATAAATAAGGAGGAGAAGTAATATGGAACATGCATTGAGTCTCTTTGTCCGCTCGATTTTTGCGGACAACATGATTTTCGCATTCTTCCTTGGAATGTGTTCATATCTGGCTGTTAGTAAGACGGTGAAGACCAGTCTTGGTCTGGGCGTGGCAGTTACGTTCGTGCTGCTCATCACCCTGCCTGTCAACTATCTGCTGCAGATATATGTGCTCAACCCGCTGAATCTCGGATACCTGTCGTTCATCCTGTTCATCGCCGTTATTGCGGCTATCGTGCAGATTGTCGAGATGGTTGTTGAGAAGTTCAGTCCGTCGCTCTATGCGAGTCTGGGTATCTTCCTGCCGCTGATTGCCGTGAACTGCGCCATCATGGGCGGTTCGCTGTTCATGCAGCAGCGTATTCTGCTCGATCCGGAGAACGCCAAGGCTATCGCCAATATCGGTGACGCCTTTGCCTACGCTCTCGGTTCGGGTCTGGGATGGCTGGTAGCTATCTGCTGCCTTGCCGGTATTCGTGAGAAAATGGAGTATAACGATGTACCCAAGCCCTTGCAGGGTCTCGGCATCACGTTCATCGTGGTCGGACTGATGGCTATGGCGTTCATGTGCTTCAGCGGTCTTAACATCTAATAGGAGGACAATACTATGAATATGACAGCAATTCTTTATGCAGTAGGAGTATTCCTTGCGGTTATTCTCCTTTTAGTAGTTATCCTTCTTGTGGCTAAGAAATATCTTGTCGCAAGTGGAGATGTCAAGGTCACCATCAACGGCGACAAGGTGTACAATATCCCCTCCGGTGGCACGCTCCTCGCCTCACTCGGCGAAGCCGGTGTGCACCTGCCTTCCGCTTGCGGCGGCAAGGGCTCGTGCGGACAATGCAAGTGCCAAGTCCTCGAGGGCGGCGGCGAGATCCTTCCCACCGAGACCGTTCACTTCTCGCGCAAACAGCAGAAAGACCACTGGCGCCTCGGATGCCAGGTTAAGGTCAAGAACGATCTCCAGCTCAAGATGGACGAGTCCGTGCTCGGCGTCAAGGAATGGGAGTGCGAGGTTATCTCCAACAAGAACGTCGCTACGTTCATCAAGGAGTTCAAGGTGCAACTCCCTCCGGGAGAGCACATGGACTTCGAACCGGGCTCCCCGAGTACGATATCGATTACAACCGCGACATGGACAAATCCCTCATCGGCGACCTCTACTTGCCGTCATGGGAGCGTTTCGGACTCTTCAAACTCAAACAGAAGAACACCGAAGCCACTATCCGTGCCTACTCTATGGCTAACTACCCCGACGAGGGCGATATCATCACACTTACCGTACGTATCGCTACGCCGCCGTTCAAACCCAAGGACCAGTGCCCCAACGGACCCGAGTTCATGGATGTGCCGTGCGGTATAGCATCCACGTACATCTTCTCACTCAAGCCGGGTGACAAGGTGATGATGTCCGGTCCTTACGGTGAGTTCCATCCTGTATATGACAGCAAGAAGGAGATGATCTGGGTTGGTGGTGGTGCCGGTATGGCTCCGCTGCGTGCACAGATTATGCACATGCTCAAGACACGTAACTGCCGCGACCGCGAGATGCACTACTTCTATGGTGCACGTGGTATTGATGAGGTCTTCTTCCTCGACGATTTCCTTGAGTTGGAGAAGGAGTTCCCGAACTTCCATTTCCACCTCGCTTTGGACCGTCCCGACCCGAAGGCAGACGCTCTTGGTGTCAAATACACCCCGGGCTTCATTGCTCCTGTCATGGGCGACACCTACCTCAAGCAGCATGACGCTCCCGAGGACATCGAGTATTACCTCTGCGGTCCTCCGATGATGGCTAAGACGGTTCTTGACCTGCTCCACTCCCTCGGCGTGGAAGATCAGGATATCCGCTTCGATAATTTTGGTGGTTAATCCGAAGAATCTAAACAATAAGAGAGATGCTCGCAAGGGTGTCTCTTTTATTGTGTTGTTCTGTTCATATAGTACGGATTTTACAGATATTACGGAATTTACGGATTTTAGGATATTTTTGTTCATCGGCATCTGTCTTTATTCTCCCGGCACATGATGCCGGCATACGTTTTCCCTTTCGGTGCATATTTGCAACCATTGTCAGTCTTATACTTCCGGGCTGGTCTCAGTTCATAATGCACCGTTTGTCGAATGCGCCTCGCGACCATCTCGCGACCATCGCGTACATCACGCTTATGTGTGTGTTATTCTTTGTAGGGTCCCCGACGAGCGCTAACGTAGTGCACTCGGTGGGGAGAGCGGAGGTATCGGTCGCTTTTATGACGTGTGCGTCATCTGTGCGACCCGATTACCGAACGCGACTGCAAAAATACTATGAAGAACTTGTGCTTTCCAAATTTTTTCGCAACTTTTTTCATTTTTTTTGCACTTTTTCTTTTCGTCCCGTCACGATTTCCCTTTCGGCGATATATTTACCGCCTTCATCCATGTGGCAATCCACCAACAAAAGGTAACAAAGTAACAAAGTAACACATCCGTGTAGCTTGGATTTTTCCTCATTATATTATTATATATTATATATAATATATAATGCCATTTTTATCAACCTACATTTTTATGTTACTTTGTTACTTTGTTACTTTTTTTCGATGCTACATCAGTCGTTTCCAGTGCCCCTCGCCTGCCTTGTCTATGCGCCTGTTCTTACGCCATCGACTCAGCAGCATCTTCACCGAGGCACTCAACACGCTCTGTCCTTTCCGTGCCCGCAGTTTGATCAGGTCGCCCGTACTGAATTCCTCCAGGAGCAGTGCGAGCAGCGAACCGGCAGCAAAGGATTTATATATGAATTTAGCAAAAAGTATGCGCGGAGGTAAGTCAGAGCATGATTTATGAGAAAAAATTTGCTTTTCCGTGAAAATTTATGTACCTTTGCAACGATTACTGACAAGGCAAGAAACAATCCTTGTCTGTAACAAACAAAAAACGAACAAAAGACTATGAACTGGTTAGAAAACCTATTTTTCGGAACAGGTATCGCCCACTCTATCTTCGCGCTGTGCATGGTGATAGGCTGCGGTATATTCCTGAGCCATAAACTGAAGTTCAAAGGTATCACGCTTGGCATAACGTGGATTCTGTTCTGCGGCATTGCCTTCTCGCATTTCGGTATGCGTCTGGACCCGCTGGTTGAGGCGTTCGCCAAAGATCTGGGACTGATACTGTTTGTGTATTCGATTGGTCTGCAAGTCGGTCCGAGTTTCTTCTCGTCGTTCGGCAAGCAGAGTCTGAAGATGAACCTGATGGCCGCCACGATCGTGCTGTTAGGTTGCGCAACGGCGTACATCATCCATCTGACGTCGGGCGTAGATATAGCCACGATGGTCGGCGTGCTGTCCGGTGCGGTAACGAACACTCCGGGACTGGGTGCAGCCGAGCAGGCGTACATGGATATACGCGGCATGAGCAACCCGAACATCGCAGCCGGCTACGCTATGGCTTATCCGTTGGGCGTGGTAGGTATCATCCTGTCACTGATGGTTTTCAAGTGGATCTTCCGTATGTCGCTGGACAAAGAGGAGGAGAAAGTGAACGCCACCAAGAAACAGCAGGACGAGATAGAACATATCGACATCCGTCTGACTAACCCGCAGGTGGACGGCGTGCGTATATCGGAGTTGGGGCAGTACTGCAACGTGCACTTCATCGTATCACGCCTGGTGCATCCCAACGGCACGGACATGGTAGCCGATGGCAACAGTGTGCTTCACTCGGGCGACATGATACGTGTGGTAGTGGACAAGCGTTACAAGAAAAACATCATGCTGCTGGGCGAGCAGACTAAACTTGACGACCAACTGGAGGCTCCGCGCTCACTCATATCACGGCACATCGTGGTTACCAAACCCGAACTGAACGGCAAGCGCATAGGCGACCTGCATGTGCGTGAGACGTACCGCGTGTCGATCACACGTATACGCCGCGCCGGTGTGGATCTGCTGGCTACGCACGACCTGATACTGCAACTCGGTGACCGACTGACCGTTGTGGGCGAGGAGAGCGTGATGCCGAAAGTAGAAAAGTTGCTGGGTAACTCCGCAAAGAAACTGGATGCGCCGAACCTGATATCGCTGTTCTTCGGTATCGTATTAGGTATAGGCTTGGGCAGCATACCGTTCAGTCTGCCGGGATTGTCCCAACCGTTCAAGTTAGGTTTGGCAGGCGGCACGCTGATTGTGGCTATCCTGCTGTCGTACTTCGGACCAAAATACAAAGTGATCACGTTCACCACCACCAGCGCCAACCTGATGATTCGTGAGATAGGCATCAGTCTGTTCCTCGCAGCAGTAGGATTGGGTGCAGGCAAGGACTTTGTAGCCACCCTGCTCAACGGCGGTTATGTTTGGATTGGTTACGGCGTGCTGATTACGGTTATTCCGCTGCTGATAGTGGGTGTGCTCTCACGTTTGTGGCTCAAGCTTGACTACTTCTCGCTGATGGGACTGATAGCCGGTTCAACCACCGATCCTCCTGCACTGGCATACGCCACCTCGCAGAGCAGCCAGAACGACAACGCGGCGGTTGCCTACTCGACCGTGTATCCGCTCACAATGTTCCTGCGCGTACTGACGGCACAGATCATGATCATGGTGCTGCTGTAGGACATCCCCCGACCCCTTCTCAGAAGGGGAGTGAGAGGGTTGAGAGTTGAGTGTTGAGTGTTGAGTGTTGAGAGTTGAACGTTGAGAGTTGAGGGTTGAGAGTTACAACAAATGGGGCGTTTGCCCCATTTGTTGTTTATTTTGCTGATTGTCGTCATGCTAACTTTAAGCGCGCTTAACGCAGGCGAAGAAACCCCACACCGAAACGACGCACGGCTTCGCGCTCCAAATCTTCGCGAACAGACGGATGCGCGATAGAGATAAGTGCCTTGGCACGTTCAGCTAACGGAAGGTTGCGCAGATAGACAATGCCGTACTCCGTGGCGATATATTGCGCCTGGAACCGCGTGGTAACCACTCCCGCTCCAGGTTGCAGGTGCGACACGATCTTCGACTGCCCTTTGGCTGTCGTACTGGGCAGAGCGATGAAGCACTTGCCGCCTTCGGACAAGGCTGCGCCGTACATAAAATCATGCTGTCCGCCCACACCGGATATAACCGTCTCGCCAATCGAGTCGGCACAGATCTGCCCGGTCAGGTCCACCTCCACAGCGGAGTTGATAGCCATGGCACGCGGGTTCTGACGGATATTCTGCGGATCGTTGGTCCACGCCACATCGCGTATGACAAAGTCGGGATTGCCGTCCACATGGTCGTACAAGTGCCGCGAACCGAGAATCAGGCTGCCGACAGACTTGCCGGGATACAAGGCTTTCTGCGAATTGTCGATTATCCCCCGCTCTATCAGTGGCAGTACGCCATCGGTGATAGCCTCGGTATGCAAGCCAAGGTGCTTGTGACCACTCAGGGCGTTGATAACCGCATTCGGTATGCCGCCTACGCCAATCTGGAGCGTTGCACCGTCAGGAATCTGCTCGGCAATGTAGCGACCGATCTTCGTCTCAATCTCATTAGGCACTGGCGTAGGCACTTCCACCAGCGGTTCGTCGCCACGGCACATAGCGCTGATCTTCGACACATGAATAACCGGGTCGCCGAACGTGCGGGGCATATACTTGTTGACCTGCGCAATCACCACACGCGCACACTCCACAGCCGAGAAAGCGATATCGGCAGAGATACCGTAGGAGCAATAACCGTTCTCGTCAGGCTCGGAGACATTCAGAAACGCCACATCCACCGGCACTTGTCCGCTGCGGAACAGGAACGGCACTTCGCCCAGGAAACATGGTATAGTATCCGCCACACCTTCTTTCATCGCACGGCGCAGATAGTTCGGCACGAAGATCGACAGTGCACGGAACGAGTCAATATACTCGGGTTTGGCATACGGTGCATCTTCCGGACAAACGCCAAAACCTACAATGATCTTGACATCACGCAGTTCGGCAGCGCGTTCGGTGAGCGCACGGAACAGGACATTGGGCACTGAGGTCGAGCCTTGGGCTACAATCGTATCGCCGGAGCGAACGAGGCGGACAGCCTCCGCAGGAGTCATATATTGCATAATGGTAGCGTATTGATCAGCCAAGATTGGCTGATGGATTAGTATTGTTTGGGGCTAAAGTCATGGTCAAAGAGTGCGAGACGCTCGTCGAGTGCATCGAACTGATCCTCACGCATCGAGGCGGCACAGCCGCGCAGACCTTCGCGCTTGGCACCGGTGGAGATAAGCGAGATAGCCGATACACCGTAGTAGATCAGTTTGTTAATCAGTTGCTCGCCCGTCCAGTTGCGATAGGTGAACGTGAAGAAGAACCCGTCGCCAACAGGGCGGTTGTCAGCATCCAGATCATACACAACATGGAAATTATGCTTCGCCATGATCTCCTTGATACGCCGTGCACGGTCGGCATAGACGTGGGTGTTCTGTACGAAGTTGATCTTGCCCTCGCTTGCCGCCTTGAACATAGCAGCCATAGCGTACTGCACGGAGTGCGACACACCGGAGGAGATGGCGTACAAGATCTGATAAACGAGCGTACGCATGAACTGTCCGTCGCTGTTGTAGCGCGTGGTGAGTGCCGGGAAATGCCGGTGTGCCAGGTCGGGATGCACAGCAATAACCGCGGCACGTTCGCCGGCGTAGGAGAAGATCTTCGAGCACGAAACGAGGTGCACACAGTTCATCGTATAACGTCCTACAGTAGGTTGGAACGGTGCACAGAACGGCTTGCCGCGATTCGAGTCACGGAAATCCATGTTCAGGTACGCCACATCCTCAATCACAATCGTATCATAGCGGTTGGCGAGTTGGCCAATGGTGCGTAACTCCGCCTCTGTCAGGCACATCCACGACGGGTTGTTCGGGTTGCTGAACAGGATAGCGGAGATATTGCCCTGCTGCAGTTTCTGCTCCAATGCATCACGGAGTTTGTCGCCGCGGTAATCGCCGATGTCGATGGAGTCCACCTTCAGTCCGATAACGCGGCTTTGTTGCTTCTGCACAGGGAAACACGGATCAAGGAAGAGGATTGTGTCCCTATCCGGCCGCAACTGTGAGATTAGTGTATCCAAGGCATAGCATCCCTGCATCGAACCTACGGTAGGTACGATACAGTCCTCGGGAATAGTCAGCCCGAGAAACGCGCGGATGAAATCCGAGGCGGCTTTGGTCAGTTCGGGAATGCCGGTGATGAGCGGATACTTGTTGGCACACCCGTTGCGCAGCGCCTTGATCTGCGCCTCCACACCGATCTGCTCGGACGGCAGACCGGGGTTGCCCAGTTCCATGTGCACATACTCGCAGTCAGCCTGACGTTCAATCTCGCGCACTATACCTACCATCTGGCGGATAGTGGCATTGCTTAACTCGTGTGCATCCATCAGGCCAAAAGCCCGGCACACATTGTCAACAAGGTTTTTATCAAGTGGGTAGTTCATGGTTGTAGTATTTATGAGGTAATCAGCCAAGTTTGGCTGATTTATTAAGTTAGCATGGTTACATCCATGTGCGGATATGCGAAGGTGAAGCCCTGCGGCGGTAACTCGGTGTAGAAGCGCTCCTGCATGTCGAAATACACGCCCCAATAATCCGCACCTTTGACCCATGCACGCACAACGAACGTGATGTCATTCTCGTTGAGCGACTTGAGTGCCACAAACGGTGCAGGGATAGCATCCATGCGATAATTGACAGTAGATAGTTGGAACTTACTGATGTTCAGTTTCTTATACAGAGCTTCCATATCTGTATCCGCCTGTAGCACGCGCTGGTCGGCATTGATAATATCGAGTATAGCCTGCTTGCATGCCGCGGCATCCACGCCATAGGACACACTGACTGCCCACTCCACTCTGCGCAACGGACGACCGCTGAAGTTATTGATCGTGCCGTTGGACAATGCGCCGTTAGGCAGTATGACCACGCGGTTGTCGGGCGTAAGGATCTTGGTGGCAGTGATGTTCACCTCAATCACCGTACCGCTCTGCCCTTGCGCCTCAATGAAGTCGCCCGCCTTGAACGGCTTGAACGCCAGCAACATCAGTCCGCCGGCAAAGTTCTGCACCGTGCCGGACAGCGCCATACCGATAGCCATACCTCCGGCAGCCAGCAGAGCAGCCAATGAGGTGGTATTGACACCCAGCGTGCCGACACTGATAACTACCAGCAGGATAGTCAGCGATATGGACACAAATGACGTTATGAACGAAGCCAATGTCGGTTCGGTATTGCGGCGTTCGAACATACGCTTCAGTCCGCGCTTGAGCAGGCTGATAAGCCACATACCTACGATATACAACAACAAGGCTGCAAGCACCTTCAGTCCGAACTGAAGCATTGTCTCGCCTACGGTTTGCCAGAAGCCGTGCGGGTCGGTCTTGGCAAACTCAATCATCTGTTGCGCTCCCTGACGCACCGAGTCACGGCGCTGCTCAATCTCCTCCGGAGTAATAGTGGGAACCTGCAAAAGGATGGATAGCGGTGTCTGTAAGAATAACATAGTTCAAAGAATTATGGCTTTAAATTATCGTATTCTGTCGGCTGCACGCACCAGAGCTTCATCCTTGAGGATAGCCCGCGTAGCCATCAGGGTTAATACAAAACATACAAGAGGCACGGCAGCCCACGGCAAGATATGCCAGTCCATGCCCAGATTCATCTTGGCAAACCATACGTACATGAACAAGACGCCATAATAACCTACGCACAGGCAAGCGAGGAAGATGTTCAGTCGCGCCTGCAGGATACGCTTGTTGTACAGGAAGATATCCACCAGTGCGAGCAGGGCAATCAGGGCTGTCGTAACCAGCAGTCCCCATGTACCGTTGAGCGTAAGCGGTTGCACATCGGCATCAGGCACGAACTCTGCATCCTCAACCAGAGCCTGCTCCTGCAAGCCGGGAATGGCACTAAGCGTAGCAAAACGCTGTACACCTGCGTCCTCTGCCGAAGTAAACGACAGTACAGGTCTCCACAGCAGCACTACGCATGAAATGACAATCAGTAAGAGATAAACGGTTTGAATACGTTGGATCATAACACTATTTACTATTTAATTATTTACGATTTAATTATTTACAATTGGGGTTTGTTTGCAGGGAGAGGAACGGTCTGCGATACTAAGTACCAATTACTCATCCGGAAGCATCCGAACGGTTGCAGGTTCCGTTTGTTCTTACCCGTCAGATTACTATAAACCTGATAACCTTCGGCGTTGCCAAGTACGCTGAACTCTTCGCTAATTATATTGAATATTTCCGCGATATTGATATCCGGCACATCATCCCCACGCATTGTGCTCTCGGAAGTAAGATCCGGCATATAGTTGCTAAACGGACTGTCAAGAGTACGACTTAACGTGTACATATACCGGTAACCATCCAATGTATGCGATTGGAGGTTAATATCGACCAAAAGTTTCTGTTCATCATCATCCGTATCGTCGTCATACTCATCATACGGCAACGGTTCATCACTATATGACGTATAGTGGTCGAGTATAAGTTGAATCTCTCTCGGCTGATCGGAAACGGGCAGGAACAATGCTATTCCGCCGTAATATCCGGTAGTCGTTTGATATTTTTGGTAGGTTGTGAGTGCCGGATCGCGGGAGTACATGTAAGCCGGATTCATAGAATAATAAACCGTCTTTCCCGCGCCAACAGTAGCCGTCAGCATCAGCACATCCGTGAGATCACCTCTTCCGAACCTCCTATACGGCGGCAGAGAGAGGCGGCAATACACTTCGTTATACACCGATACGGAGTCAATCGTCAATTCGGCAAACGGCATCATCGGGCATACCTGTATGGCATCCACACTGCCATAATCGGGATGCTCGACATGCAGACGAACCGTATCACATTCATAAAAGGTTATTGGTGCTTCGTAATGCCCCAAAGGGAACTTCCTGACACTCCAGCCATTCTCCGAATAGCTGGTAACCGTATCATGTCCGGGCACATAGGTCAGCGACACAGGAGCGTCACTGTTGCGTTGCAGCGTCACGAGTGCATCGCGCAGAACAGGCAGCGAGTCTTTGGCGGCGTTCAGGAAGAACTCCGAGTGCAGCACATCCACGCGTGCCAACGACGAGTTCGCCTCTACATGCGACGTCACGCATAGCCGCGGCTCGGCTTCACGACCCTTATACTCCACCGTGGAGTAAAAAAAGTCACAACCGTGCAGGATAAACGGGATCAAAACGAGTATGAATGCATATTTCTTCATTGTTGTTTCAGAACTTGAACGCATAACTTACCGTTGGCAGAATCGGGAAGAGGGAGATCTGCTTGAGTTCGTTACCCTCGATAATCATCATATACGGGTTGCGGTGACAATACACGTTATACACCGACAGACTGACAAGATGTTCGGCATCTTTCAGCCATCCGCCTTTGGACAATGCCGAGTCACCGCTTCGCTTGTGCGGCAAGTGCCAGTTGAGCGCCAGATCAAGACGGTGATAGTCAGGCATCTGGAAGTTATTACGCTCGGATATATAATCCACCCAATCCCGTTCTTGCGGTTCAAAGTACCGCTGCATAGCCAGTGTCGCACGGCTGCCTGTACCATACACGAACGTACCGGCAATCTCGAACTTGGGCGTGATCCTGTACTGCAGCGTTATACTCAGGTCATGCTCGCGGTCGTACTTGGCATGATAAGGTTTGCCGTTGTTGATCACCATTCCTTCGCGGTCGAACTGCCGCATTGTCCGGCTCCAGGTATAACCTATCCAACCCGTAACAGGCCCGATTTTGCGTTGCAGGAGCAGTTCGACTCCGTAACTCCATCCGTCGCCCACTGCCACTTTGTTCTCCCATCCGCTGCCCGACAAGCCGAAGAACGATGCGCCCTCCTTGTACTCAACCAGATTAGTCGAGCGCTTGTAGTAACCTTCCACCGACAGTTCTGCCTGCTGCAGAATGTTGTAACTCAGTCCGGCTGCCACCTGCATCGAACGCATAGGAGGTATATCTGCCGTAACGGGTACCCATAGGTCGGTTGGCGAGGAGATTGACGTGTTCGACAACAAGTGTACGTACTGCGACATATACGAGTACGACGCCTTGAGTGCCACATCCTTGTGCAACAGAAACCGCATGCCTATACGCGGTTCGACGGACGGATAAACCTTATCCTTGATACCATATAGCGATGCGCGCAAGCCGTAGTTCAACGTAAACCAGTTGACGGGTTTATACGTATCCTCGGCATATACATACGCCTCGTGACCGAATGTAGTGCCGCTGGTGTACAGCGTGTCAAAGTTCAGTTCGGATATACCCATCTCGGCAAACATCAGGTTACCTATCTGCGGACGAAACATGTGCATCTCGTAGCCTGCACCGAAGTGTACGGAGTGTTGTTCGCTGTCATAGAGCCAATCGGTATGTGCAGCTACGTCAATAAGTTTGCTCTTATAATCAAACGTCTGGTCAAGTGACGACTTTCCGGATTCGTCCGAAGTAACAGTGGCATTCATTTGTTCCGACAGGTTGTAGCCGAAGCGCAGGAAATGTACGTGCGTCTGCATACTCAGGTTCTCGCGCAAGCGATGGTCGTACTGCAGTTTTGCCATAATGTTTCCCGAGGTCCATCGCAATCCGAGTTTGGCCTGCTGCCGTTCGCTACCGCCTTCCGGCAAAGGATAGGATTCATCGGTCTTATATCGTATGTATATCACATCATCACCCATATAAAACGAGGCGGACAATCGGTCATTGTTCTTGAAGCGGTGCTGAAGCTTGGCGTTCACGTCGTAGAAGTAATATCCGCCTACCGCACTGCCGCCTTGCAGTTCGTTGGCTGAAACGACAGCCATGAGCGGAGCAAGTAGTGCATCGTAGTATGTGCGCCGTGCCGCAATGGCAAACGTTGTGCGGGCAACGATGGTATCCTTCTGATCGGACAGTTTGCGTGCACGCAGTTGCTCGCCTGTGAAGATTGGTCCCTGCACATTGAGTTTGGCGGATATCAGTCCTACACTCACGCCGCCGTGCCACATTGTGTTGCTGCCTGCAGTCTGCTCCACATCAATCACCGAACTCAGTCGCGAACCGTATCGGGCAGGGAAATTTCCCTTATACAGGGTCACGTTCTGCAATATATCCGCATTGAACACCGAGAACATTCCCATGGCGTGGCTGACGTTATACAACGGCACACCGTCCAGCATGATCAGGTTCTCATCCGGTCCGCCGCCACGTACATACACGCCCGTCGAACCTTCCGATGCCGATTGTACGCCCGGCAAGAGCTGGATAGCCTTGAGCACATCTATCTCACCGCCCAATGCAGGTATCGTCTGAATCTGCAACATTGGCACTTCCACCGCTGACATCTGCGACGACTCGGGACTGGATATTGACTGATGCCCGAGTACCTCTACCTCCCGAATACGAAAACTGACGGTGTCCTTCGACGCCAACGAGTCACGCGTAACCTGGGCAAACAAGCATAGCGGAAGCAACAGCAGTATGAGCAGCCGATACTTATGCAAGATAATCTACACGATAGTGGTCGGTGGGAGACTCAGGTTTTTCTTCATCGGTGGGCACGTCCTGGCAAATAACCTTCACCGTTCCGTCCTGCAGCAGATACTTTTCACCCGTAGCAGGACAAACGGCTCTTCCGTCAGCATCGAACTGCAACTTCTCGCCATGACGGCTCACCCATCCAATGCGCCGTGCAGGATTGCCAACCATCAACGCGAACGGCAGTACATCCTTGGTCACCACACTACCGGCACCTATCAGGCAATATTCGCCCAACGTATGTCCGCACACAATAGTAGCATTGGCGCCTACCGAGCAACCGCGTTTCAGTACAGTAGGTTTGTACTCGTCCTTGCGCGAAACGGCAGCACGGGGATTGATCACATTGGTGAACACCATGCTCGGGCCAAGGAACACATCATCCTCGCAACGCACGCCTGTATAGACGCTCACGTTGTTCTGAATCTTGCAGTTACGTCCCAGCACCACATTAGGCGAGATAACGACGTTCTGACCTATATTACAATCCTCACCAATCGTGCAACCGGACATTATATGCGAAAAATGCCAAATCTTTGTACCCTTGCCGATTTGCGAACCTTCGTCCACGTAGGACGATTCGTGAATAAAGACACCCCCTAACCCCCTCTCAGAGGGGGAAAAGGATTGTGTTAGAGAACTAATGTTGTTCATAATATATCATTATTAAGTTCATTCTTTATTTTACTTATCACTTGCTCCGGAAACACTAAAATTTCTTCGTTAGTGAATCGTATTATTCTAAATCCCATAGAACATAATCGTTCTTCGCGAATTCTATCTGCTTCTTTTTGCTCCGCCAAATTATGGTACTTACCATCTACTTCAATTATCAGCTGCTTGCTTAAGCAAACAAAATCAACTATAAATTCATCAATGATATACTGCCTACGAAAGATTACGCCCAATTGTTTCCTACGCAATAACGTCCACATTATACTTTCCGCTTCCGTAGGATTGCGTTTATTTCGCATAGCATTCTCCCTCAGCAATCCATAAGTCAAAGGATTAGCAGTATTATATTTTGCAGTATTCATGACCGTAGCATTTCTCTTTTCCCCCTCTGAGAGGGGGCCAGGGGGTGTCAGAAGAATGCTTTGAAAATATCATTGCCATTGGCGTAAATTAGCAGCGCTATCAGCAACCAGAAGCCTACATTGTTGATTTTCTCCAGCCACTTGTCAGGAATCTGTCTGCCCGTGATCATCTCCAGCAGGAGCAACAGCACATAGCCGCCGTCCAAAGCAGGAATAGGCAGGAAGTTCATGAACGCGAGAATAAGCGACAAGAAAGCAGTCATATACCAAAACGCCTGCCAGTTCCATGCCTGCGGGAACATATTCTTGATTGCGCCGAAACCGCCAAGCGACTCAGCGCCCTCCTTGGTAAACACGATTCGGAACTGCTTGACGTACATCACCAGTTGCTCCCAACCGTAACGGATACCGGCAGGAATGGCTTCTGCCAACGTATAATCCTTGTGCACAGGAGTGAAGAAAGCGTCCAGCGGTTTCATCATTACGCCCATCATACATCTATCACCGATAAACAAGTGAGCCTCGCGATATTCGCCTTGGCGGTACAAACCAACAGTCACGCTGTCGCACGGATGGAGTGCCAGTGCGTTCTGAACCATTACGGTACACGGTGTAGATTCACCGTTGATACTTATCACGCTGTCACCCTTCTGCATACCTCCGTAGTACGCAGCGTTATTTTCAATCACCGAGTCCACGACAAACGGCACAAAATAGTTAACCAACACATACGGACGCTTCTGATACGTCTTGTCCTGACGAGCCTTGGCACGCTCTACGCGATCATGCTCGTTATGCAAGGCAAGGAACCGTGTACCCAGATCTTCCGACATACGCAGATTAACCTCCTGTCCTGCACGCAGCACAACAACGTCACGTTTGCCCTCAATAATCAGGCTCTGTACGATATCTGCCAAGAACTCCGGCTCCGTACCATCGATGCTGATAATCTTGTCTTGCTGACGGAAACCTTCCTCTTCAAGTATAGGAGCGTAGTACAGACCGCTGTCAATCTTGCTGAGCGGTAACGAGTTCTCGCCCCAATGATACAATATAGCACCGAACATCAGCAATGCGGCAACGAAGTTCACCAATATACCTCCAAGGATAATCAGCAGTCGTTGCCAGGCTTTCTTACTGCGAAACTCCCATGGTTGCGGTTCGCTGGGTAGGTCGGTAGCGGCTTTCGTCTCATCCACCATACCGGCAATAGAGCAGTAACCGCCAAATGGTACCCAACCTATACCCCACTCCGTGTTGTCGGGATCACGACGCCAGTCACCTTCAGGCAGAGCGTTGATTTCTTCGTCGGTCATCGGACGATAAAGGACGTTGCCCTTGTCATCTTTCTTCGGTTGGTTGGTAAGCGGATCTATCTGTTCGGTGGCAGCAGGTTCAACGTTCGGAGCAAAGAATGCAAAACGCCACTTGCCGTCCACCTTCTTCATGCGGAAAAGCGAGAAGCGGGGATTGAAGAACATGTAGAACTTCTCCACACGCACCTTGAACAGACGCGCAAACGTGAAGTGTCCCAACTCATGTATTACTACCAGAAAACTTAATGCTATCAGTAATTGTATCCACTGTATTGCAGCCATAATTGATTGTTATATTGTCGCTATGCGACGTTAAATAGTTAAAAATGGTTTTGTTTGCGACAAAACGTTAATCGGTTAATTGAGTAAAGCATCCACAAATATACGCGTTTCGGCATCCGTGCGCACATAATCGTCGTATGTCGGTTTGGCTATGAACGGCATCTCATCCATCGCGCGGCTGATAAGTTCGGACATCTGCAAGAACTTGCATCTATGCTCGCGGAAAGCGAGGTTCACCACTTCGTTGGCAGCATTGAGCACACAAGGTGCTGTACCGCCAAGGTTTGTAGCTTTGTAGGCAAGACCGAGGTTAGGGAAACGTGCCAAATCCGGTTTGTCGAACGTGAGTGCACCAAGTGCTGCCAGATCAGCACGTGGGAAGTTTGATGCGATACGCTCGGGATAGGTCAGTGCCAGTTGTATAGGCACGCGCATATCCGGTGCGCCGAGTTGCGCTTTGATAGCACCGTCCACGAACTGAACGGCTGAATGTACTATCGACTGCGGATGAATCAGCACCTCTATCTTCTCTACCGGCACGCCGAACAGCCACTTGGCCTCAATGACCTCAAAGCCCTTGTTCATCATTGATGCAGAGTCAATGGTAATCTTCGCACCCATGTTCCAATTCGGGTGTTGCAGTGCCTGCTCCGGCGTAACAGTTTCCATCTGCTCCAAAGTGAAGTTACGGAACGGACCACCGGAAGCTGTAAGCAGAATCTTCTCTATCTCCGCCTGTTCCCCTATCAGCGACTGGAAGATTGCCGAGTGCTCGCTATCAACGGGCAAGATCGGAGTATGGTGCTTCTGCGCCAGTTCGCAAATCAGTTCACCGGCTACAACCAAGGTCTCTTTGTTGGCAAGGGCGATGGTCTTTCCGGCTTTGATGGCCTCTATAGTCGGACGCAAACCGGCATAGCCGACCATAGCAGCCACAACTATATCAATCGGTGCGAACGTTACCATCTCCGCGATAGCATCAGCACCTGCCCACACCTTGCATGGCTCGTCCTTCAGAACTTCTCTCAGAGTCGGAAACAATGCTTCATCAGCAATGCACACCACTTCGGGATGAAACTCTTTGGCTTGACTGATCAGCAGATCTACCGATCGGTTCGCACAAATAGCATACACTCCAAACCGTTCGGGATTATTCCGAACAATATCCAACGTCTGTGTACCTATACTGCCGGTACTGCCTAATATTGCTAATTGTTTCATTTTATTTAGTCAAAAGACCGTGCTCCGCACTCAAAGACAAATGATACAAGCCTAATCCCTCTTTGTTCTTTCAGTAAAACGGTCCTTTTTTCTTTGAGCACCAAATGTGCAGTCTGTTAAAAAGCTATTATTTCTTCGGGGTTAATCTCCTGCCCCTGCTTCCACAACTCGAATACGAACGGTGTACCGTCCTGAACGACAGCTATGGTTTGCCCCGTCTGTACGGCATCGCCTACCTTGCACAGCACGCGTCCCACGTTTCTATACACCGACAGATAGGTTCTGTGCAAAGCCATGACGGTAAATGTCTCGTTTTCCTCGGCATCCACATATACGATAGTGCCATCCAGTGTGGCGCAGACGTTTTCTTTGTTAGGCGTCTGGATGGTCACACCATGCCTGCCTTCTTGAGGAGCATACGTATTAATAATCACACCGTGTGCAGGAGTATAAAGAGAGAATACCGGCGTACTGGCAGGCGCATCGAACAGCAACAGGTTATCCCGTTCGCGCGACTCATATTCGGCAAGAAATGCCTCTGTGGCTTCGTTCTTTGCTTCCAGCAACTGCTCCTGCATGATTATCTGCAGTGAGTCTAGGCTGACCACTGTATCACTCTTGACTTCGCCTGCCACGACATCGCGCACGATGCTGATATACTGCGTCTGCAGGTCCATGGTGTGTTGCAACGAGTCAATACGCATTGACTCTTCAATAATCTCCTGTCTCAAACTCGCAGAGTAGCCCGGCAGAAAATTCCGGACAGGCGTATACACAATCAGCAACGACAATATACCGATAGTAAGCAGAAACATCAGAAACACCACGGTGAACACGCCGAGTCCCGACACATGAATGTGCCAGAACTCACGCAGCGTGTCATCGTCAATCAGCGTCAAGCGCCTCTTGTGGCGTATGCGCCTGAACCAACTTTCTTCTCTCATCAATTATTTGATAATTGTACAACCCGTACAAGGTTTCAGTTGCTTGAAGAAATCATTACCTTTATCGTCCACAAGGATGAATGCAGGGAAGTTCTCCACCTCAATCTTCCAGATAGCTTCCATGCCTAACTCGGGATACTCCACGCACTCGATGGCTTTGATATTCTCTTGCGCAAGAATAGCGGCAGGACCGCCAATCGAACCGAGGTAGAATCCTCCGTGCTTCTGACATGCGTTGGTCACCTCAATCGAGCGGTTGCCCTTGGCAAGCATGATCAGACTTCCGCCATGATCCTGGAACTCATCAACGTACGGATCCATACGCCCGGCTGTAGTCGGACCCATCGAACCGCAAGCCATGCCTGCAGGCGTCTTAGCAGGACCGGCATAATAGATAGGATGGTCCTTCAGATACTCAGGCATCGGTTCGCCTGCATCCAGACGGGCTTTGATCTTGGCGTGTGCTATATCGCGACCGACGATGATTGTGCCGTTCAGGCTCAGACGTGTACCAATCGGATATTTTGTCAATATCTTGCAAACGTCAGCCATCGGCTGATTAAGGTCAATGCGTACCGCATCACCCTCGCCGGCATTGCGCAGTTCGGCAGGTATGAGCGATGCGGGATTGTTATCCATCTTCTCAATCCATATACCGTCCTTGTTGATCTTGCACTTGATATTGCGGTCCGCTGAGCACGACACGCCCAAGCCGATCGGGCAGCTTGCGCCATGACGCGGCAGACGGACAACGCGCACGTCATGCGCCATGTACTTGCCGCCGAACTGTGCACCCAGACCAATCTTGTAAGCCTCTTGCAGCAAGCGTTTCTCAAGCTCAATATCGCGGAACGCACGCCCCGTCTCGTCACCTGTGGTAGGCAGACTGTCGTAGTAGTGCGTTGAAGCAAGTTTGACTGTCAGCAGATTCTTCTCCGCTGATGTGCCGCCAATGACAATAGCGATGTGATACGGCGGGCAGGCTGCAGTACCCAGACTCTTCATCTTCTCAACCAGGAACGGGATAAGTGTACCTTCGTTCTGGATGCGTGCTTTGGTCTCCTGATACAGATAGGTCTTATTGGCACTACCGCCGCCTTTGGTTACGCACAGGAAATTATACTCCATCCCATGGGTAGCCTCTATATCTATCTGTGCCGGCAGATTGCACTTGGTGTTTACCTCGTTGTACATATCCAGCGGAGCGTTCTGACTGTAACGCAGGTTGCACTCCGTATAGGTGTTGAACACTCCGCGACTCAATGCTTCTTCATCGCAGAAACCTGTCCATACCTGCTGGCCTTTCTCACCGTGAATGATAGCAGTACCCGTATCCTGGCACAAAGGCAGTTGTCCTTTGGCAGCAACCTCTGCATTACGAAGGAATGTCAGAGCCACATACTTATCGTTGGCACTTGCTTCCGGATCACGCAGAATCTTTGCTACTTGCTCGTTGTGCGTACGGCGCAGCATAAAACTTACGTCGTGAAACGCCTGTTGAGCCATCATAGTCAGACCATCTGCATCAACCTTCAGGATGGGGTGACCTTCAAACTCGCTCACACTGACATGATCTTTGGTGAGCAGATAGTATTCCGTCTCGTCCTTGCCGAGTTGGAACATAGGTGCATACTTAAATTCCATATAATTGCATTTTATAGTTTTACGTTGTTGTCATTTCAGCATTTTACGCACGCACTTGGGCGCGCGCACATATTAACGCCACAAAGTTACAAAAAAAAAATGATATTTGCAAATATTTACGCTATTTTCTCAACTATTAGCGTAATTTTGTTACCATACATACAACAACCGTGCACCAATCAAGTACACGGTCGAATGTCAATCAGCCTTGCAGCTTACAATGTATCAGGCCAGGGATTATGTGTTATTCCTGCCATTTGCTCCATACGTTTGTGCGAGAGTTCCAACAGGCGGTTCACCTCCTGTGCACGCGGTTGCGATTTGTCAGGCAAAATGGGTTCACCAATCTCCACCTGCAACAAGGGCATATTCTTCGGTCCGAACAGGCGGAAAATACCCGTACGTTCACGATACGTTATCACGCACGGCAGGAGGGGCATGTCGTACTTGTATGCCATCGTGAATGCACCCTTTTGGAACGGACGCAAGGGCTTGTAATAATCCCATCGTTTCGCCTCGGGAAACACGTGCATCCAATATCCGCGGCGATGAAACTCGTCAAATGCCTCATTGAACTTCTTCAGCGCTGCCATTCCTGCCTCTGCATCCGGGATAGGTACACCACCTACAGTCTTCATAAAGAATCCGTCTTTTGTGCCGAAGTTAGGTGCGAACATAGGGATTTTGACATTCATTGGCACCTTCGCGGCAAGCAACACGCACGGGCAATCCAGGCGGAAACAATGGTTGGCTATCGTTATCGCACCGCCGGACAACTCCTTTTTGAACTTCTTAAGATTTTCCCTACCCTTGTAGCGCAGACCCATTTGGATACGCAGTTTCAGGCGGAGTAGAAACCGAACAATCAGCGGAACAAGTATAGCGGTATTGATACGCGCACGCAGGCTGTCATCCACAAACGGATAATTCTCATCAACGGTAAATACGCTGGTAAACTTCGGCTGAACAAGTTGCTCGTAAGGGTTGTCTTCCGGATAGTTGATTCCCATCTGAGGAACATACACGCCCTCTGCCACTTGCAGTTCTTCGTATTTTTTCATACAATTGATAATTTTCTGTATTACCAACCCGCAACTACTCTCCGGGTTACAAAGAGCAGTTACGGGTTAGCAGACCATTTTGCAGGCTTCAGCAGAAGCACTGCCAATTAGATCATCAGAGCAGCAACGAGTGCCAAGATAGCATAGAACTCCGGAAGAGCAGCATAGATCATCGTGTTGGTTTGAACATCGTGTCCACCGGCGATACCGGCGATACCGTTAGCGCAAACCATACCTTGACGGATAGCCGACAGAAGGCATACAAGACCTACAGCCAGACCAATACCGAAGTACAGAGCAGGATTAGCAGCAATTGCAGCCTTGTCCCACATAAGGAATGCAACGAATCCGTACAAACCCTGGGTAGCAGGCAGTGCAGAAAGAATCATGTACGAAGCCGATTTACCCGGGTTCTTCTTCAGTGCACCCTCTGCAGCGTTAGCTGCGATAGTTGTTCCGTAGGCGGAGCCTACACCGGCGAGACCTAACATAAGTCCCCAACCAAGAAATCCTAAAAATTCCATAATAATGTGTTTTTTATTTTTGTTAATTATTTTACAAGTTGACTAGACGACTCATTACCAGACGGCTAGTATATTTATTTTGTGTTAGCAAACGGCTTGTAGAGATTACCTTTACCCTCGTAGCCGGAGTTCTTGAAGTACTCGACAAAAGTCAAACGCAGCGGGTGAACAAACGCACCGAGCGAAGACATGGCGAGATTCAACAAGTGTCCGAGAAGCAGAATCAGTACGAACGGTATCCACTGCCATGTAGCACCTTCGGTTGAGCCGCCCATAACCATCAGTCCGAGATTATTGAACGCACCGCCCAACATACCACCAGCCAAGCCAAGAGCATACAGACGGATATACGAAAGTGTATCACCCAAGATTCCGGTAGCCATGTTATAGGTATCCCACAAACCCGCACCGATATTTAACAGCGGGTTGCGCCCCGGCGTGTTGAATACGTAAATCCCCAGTGCAGAGATTGCAGCAATGACGATCAGCACAGTCTTGGTAACCTCCATCGGCACACTAAGAGCCATACAGATGATCAGTGCCGCTATACCGCCCACGATGAGCAGCGTCCAGCCCCACGTACCGAGTTGTGCGCGGAAGCCGAAGCGCTTGGTGTAACACAACGCCTTGACAACCATTGCCAGACAGATATGGAACACGCCGATAGCCAATGCAAGCACCATCGCTACGTCGTAGCCTCCTTCTATACCGGAGGCTGCATATTGCGCTTTGGTCAGGTACTGGAATCCGCCCTCCGTAATAACCTTGCCGTTGAGGAACAGGTAATCGATGCTCGGGAACAGCGCACTCAGATCCATGCCAAACGCTGTGCCGAGGAAGAAGCCTACGACAAGTGTTCCGACGCCCAGGGTCATGATAATCGGTCCAAGGCCATCAAACATGTCAATCTTCAGTTTGCCCTTGTAGGTAAGCCATCCGAACAACATGAGCAATATACCGTAACCTGCATCGCCCATACACATCGAGAAGAACAGCAAGTAGAATGGAGCCAAAATCGGCGTCGGGTCAAACTCGCCATACGTTGGCCAACCGTACATGCCGGTAAAGACCTCAAAGAGTTTGGCGAACTTGTTGTTGTTCAGTTTCACCGGTGTAGCGTCACCCTCGACAGGATCTTCAACCTCGTAATATGTGTCAAGTTCATTAAGGACTTTGTTGAGTTCGGCAGTCTTTTCCGTCGGGCAGAAGCCTTCCATCAGGCGCAATGCGCCATCGGCTGCGGTATCCGAGGATAGTTGTACCTTTTGCCAGTCAATGCTCCTGCGCAGCTCTGCGAGTTCGGCGCGTTTGGCGTCAAGGTTTGCTTTGCCCCATGCATCGATTCGTGCATCGGCTGCAGCAAGCAGCCCTGTGAGTGCCTCTACATCGGTCAGCAGTTCGGCTGAACTATGCTCATTGAGTGTCTGCTCAACACATCCCTCCGGCAGGCTGTATGGCTCACCGGCAAGAGTAAGAACAGTATCATTCTGACGCTTGGTGACAGCCACGCAGTAGAGTGTATCGCCCTCGTTGGCAACTATACTGCCCCACTCCTCACGGAAGATTTTCTTCGGGCAGGTAAAGAAGTGCAGGTCATAACCGGCAGTCTTCAATTCGGCTATTCGTTCGCTACTGAACGTGCCCCAGACTGCCATGCGTTGCGCCTCTTTCTTCGTAGCCTCAATCTTGGCTATGACAGCGTTGCGTTCGCTGAGCAGTTGCTCGGGGGCTCCCGCCTCAATCAGACGCTGCAAAGCATCGGCATCGGCAATAGTCTTGCGCAGTTGCTCGTCTTCAGCCAAACCTTCGGCTTTGAGGGTGACATGCACTACGCCGGCCTCACGTACTTTCTCAAGGAAAGCATCGTACTGCGAAGCTAGAACGAGGAACGTATATTTCTTCATTGACTCAATCATAATGCACCCTCCTTTCCTGCTTGCGACTCAGCTTCAGCTGCTGCCTCACGCTCGCGCTTGCTCTTAACTATTTTCTGACTTGACTTGGAGAGGTTCTCCTCGTCTTCCATGAATCGCTTGATCTTGCGGATAGCATCCTGATAACCGGGAATCTGCACTTTTTCGAATAAGTTGACCTTCTGAGTAGTTTTCTTGCGAGCATACTCAAGCAGATCAACCTTCCGGCGCACAAACTCCTGACGGATGCCTACCTCCGCGATAGCCTTGAGTTGTTCGAATCCATCAATAAACCACTTGGGTGACGAAAACAGGCTGAACTCCTTGGTAGAATACACGACCTCATCCAGCACAGGCACACGTACACCGGCAATCTTCTTGATGGACATCCGCACATCATCCACGTGAATGAGCGATGTGTCGAACTCACCCCAAAGCGCAAGCATCTGGTCATAATCCTTGATACGGCGGTTCACTTCGTCGTCGAGTTCTTTGATCTCGGCTTTCGCCTTCTTCACTTCGAGGCGCAACGCGCTCTCTTTGTTCTGAAGGGTCGGAAGTGTACGCTGGCGCATCTTGAGGTTCTTCTCCAGACCTTGCAGCGATGTTTTATTAAACTGATATGTTATTGCCATTTTAATTTACCATTTGGTCATTTACAATTATATCATTAATTTGGCCATTTGGTCATTGGGTTATTTTACCCAGTATTTGTCAACAAATACCTGCTTGATATTCACCTCTTCGGGTTTGAAGTGCTTAGCAAACAACTCCCAAGCGATGTCAAGCATCTCGGTGGTATTGATATTGACGTCGATAGCCAGGATCTTCGACGAGTAGTCCTTAGCGAACGCCAGGCAGCGCTCGTCGTAGTTCGTCAGGTCGAAACCGTTCTCCTGCTTGGTCTTGGCGTTGGCTGCATCGGCATACAGACGTACAGCAGCGTTCATTACCTGCGGATGATCCTCGCGAGTCTTCTTACCGGCAACGAGCTGTTTCAAACGAGACAGCGAACGGAACGGATCAACGATAACCTTACCGATATCCGAGTCACGGCGTAGATAGAGCTGACCCTCAGTGATATAACCCGTGTTATCAGGGATAGCGTGGGTAATATCGCCGCCTGACAGCGTTGTTACGGCGATAATGGTGATTGATCCGCCACCTGCCTGCTCGGGGAACTGAACGGCTTTCTCATAGATCTTTGCCAAGTCGGAATAGAGTGAACCCGGCATAGAGTCTTTCGAAGGAATCTGATCCATACGGTTACTTACGATTGCCAAAGCGTCGGCATAGAGTGTCATATCTGTCAGCAGCACGAGCACCTTCTGATGCTTCTCCACTGCAAAATACTCGGCAGCTGTCAGCGCCATATCCGGAATCAGCAGTCGCTCAACTGGCGGATTCTCCGTTGTGTTAACGAAGCTGACGATACGATCCAGCACACCGGCGTTGTTGAACACGTTCTTGAAATACAGGTAGTCGTCGTTAGTCAGACCCATACCGCCAAGGATGATCTTGTCAGCCTGCGCACGCAGAGCCACGTTAGCCATCACCTGGTTGTACGGTTGGTCAGGGTCGGCGAAGAACGGAATCTTCTGACCGGAAACCAATGTATTGTTCAGGTCAATACCCGCAATACCGGTAGCGATAAGTTCCGACGGTTGCTTACGGCGAACGGGGTTCACACTCGGACCACCGATCTCAACCTCTTTGCCCTCGATAGCAGGACCGCCATCGATAGGATCGCCGTAGGCGTTGAAGAAACGTCCGGCAAGCTGGTCGCTCACCTTCAGCGACGGAGCTTTGCCCAGGAAAACGACCTCGGCGTTGGTAGGGATACCTTCCGTACCCTCAAACACCTGCAGCGTTACGTTGTCGCCCATGATTTTTACTACCTGTGCCAACTTGCCGTTGACCGTAGCAAGCTCGTCATTACCTACTCCACTGGCTTTGAGTGAGCAAGTTGCTTTGGTAATCGCAGTAATCTGCGTATATATTTTTTGAAATGCTTTTGCCATGTTATTTACGATTTAGTCATTTACGATTTACGATTTATTTGGTCATTTAAGCATTTAGCCGTTTAAGCAATCTGCTTTTCAGCCAAGAGGTCGGCAAGTTTTTTGCGGTAGTCTTCAAACTGCTCGGACTTGAACTCGCTGTAGTTCATCTGTTTGCACAGGTTGATTACGCGCTTGAAGTATTCGCTTACGTCCAGGAAGTTGTCGAACTCATAGTCGTGCTTGCAGATATCCATTACCAGGTCAAGCATATACTCTTGGCGTTCCAGCGGGCAGACTGCGTCAATCTTGTCGAACGCGTCTTGCTGCAGAATAACGAAATCGATTACTTCGGATTTCCAGAAGTTCTCGTGATAATCTACAGGTACGCCATCATCACCCAGGATGTTGATTTGCTCCTGAATCTCCTTACCGCGCTGCAGATAGGTCTTCATATCATTGACCTTAGGCAGCCACTCAGCGTTGATACGCTTGGTAATATAATCGGCAAATTCGGGATATTCGATATACTTCGAGTACGAGTCAATCGGGTTAACAGCCGGATAACGCTTGCGGTCAGCACGAGCCTGCTCGAGTGCGTAGAAGCAACGGGCAACTTTCTTCGTACCTTCAGTTACAGGCTCCTTGAGGTTACCGCCGGCAGGTGAAACCGTACCGAGGAACGTAACTGAACCTGTAGCCCCATTATTAAGGTACACGTATCCCGCGCGTGCGTAGAATGCTCCGATGATAGCGGAAAGGTCCATCGGGAAAGCATCCTGACCGGGCAACTCCTCCATACGGTTGGACATCTCACGCAGAGCCTGTGCCCAACGGGATGTCGAGTCAGCCATCAGCAGAACGCGCAGACCCATCGAGCGGTAATACTCGGCTATGGTCATTGAGGTATAAACGGAAGCCTCACGCGAAGCCACAGGCATGTTCGATGTGTTAGCGATAATGATGGTACGCTCCATCAGTTTGCGGCCGGTGTGCGGGTCGTCGAGTTCAGGGAACTCGGTGAAGGTCTCCACTACCTCGTTGGCACGCTCACCGCAGGCAGCGATGATCACGATGTCCGCCTCGGCTTGCTTACTGATAGCGTGCTGCAGCACGGTCTTACCTGTACCGAACGGACCGGGAATGAATCCTGTACCGCCCTCGCAGATCGGGTTAGCCGTATCGATGGTACGTACCCCGGTCTCCAGCAGTTTGAACGGACGCGGTTTGCTCTTGTAAGCAGTGATGGCTTTCTTCACCGGCCACTTCTGCACCATTGTTACTTTCTTCTCATTGCCGTCGGCATCGGTCAGCACGGCTATCGTGTCATTGATTGTGTACTCACCTTCTTTGACAATAGACTTAACCGTATATTCGCCCTCAAACACGAACGGCACCATGATCTTGTGCGGCTGGTGGTTCTCGTCAACCTCACCCAGCCAAGCTGCAGCCTCTACTTTGTCACCGACTTTAGCGAGCGGCTTGAATGCCCACTTCTTGTCCTCGTCCAGCGGGAAACTGTACTCACCGCGCTTGAGGAACACACCGGTCAGTTTGTCCAGGTCGTTCTGCAGACCGTCGTAGTTACGGCTCAACAGACCGGGACCGAGAGTCACCTCCAACATGTGGCCGGTGAACTCTACCGGGTCACCAACTTTCAGACCACGTGTTGATTCAAACACTTGAACAAACACGTTGTCGCCGGTAACCTTGATAACCTCTGCCATCAACTTCACATCACCGATGTGGATATAGCAGATTTCGTTTTGCGATACAGGACCATCCACACCTACGGTCACGAGGTTAGCGATGATACCTTTTACTTTTCCTGTTGTCATATCTTTAATCTAATTTTATTCCTTTTTTCTTAGCCCTAAAGGGCACGAGTAAAGGGCTAATCCAGCTTAACACCTTTTTTCATATCTGCCACCATTGCGCGGAACACTTGTTCGCCCTGCTCTACCGTCAGGTTGTCCCAGCGGTGCAAGATGGAGGCTTTCAGGTAATACGCCAGCACGGCTTCGATATTGAACACCTCAAACAAGGTGCGGTTCTCCAGCCATTGCCAGCGCAGCGCGTCGATATGTTTCTCGCGATCAAGCAGGTTACTTATCGCGGCTATGTCCACCACCTCTTTCAGGTCGGGAACGAGTGCCGCCAGACGGGCGTTGTTGCCCGCCGAACCGCTCTTGCGAAGCTCCTGCGCAACCTCCGTTTCGCCTACCACAACTTTCTGCACATCCATGCCGTGCTTGATTGCCACGGTAGAGGCGAGCACGTTGTTGACATCCATGTTGTAAGCGAACCAGTCGCGCACGAACTTGTTCCGGCATTTTAGGCCCTGCTCGTACAGCAGTTGCGTGCGAAAATCCTCGTCACTGAGGTTGAGCTCTGCCTTGCGGTCCAGAATGGCATCGTCCTCCAACAACTCCATGATTGTGGGATCGTCGTTCTTTCGGCGCAGCAAAGCCAGCAACTGCTTGTCGCTGTCGGACAAATGTTCGTCCAGCAACTCAAGCAACTGCTCCTCGGAGGTCTGCACGCGCTCGCTGAGCGCAATGTCCTCAAAGCCTGCTATTAAATATTCGTAACCCATGACATTTACCATTTAGTCATTTACCATTTGGTCATTTATTTGGCCATCAAGTAAATCAGAATAATAGTTCAATGAGTTGCGGACGCAGGAATTCCTTGAAGTAAGCAATGAACTCCTCGTCGCCGAAGGCAAGCTTGTATCCGCCGTCTTTGGGTGCGATGGCAAACGCGGTCTTTATACCTTTGACCTCTTTGATCTCTACGCCCTTGCCCAGCAGCTCCTTGGCGTTGGCGGCAAAGTATTTCTTCAGTGCTTCGGCATCCTTGGCCTCGATCACCACTTCTCCGCCCTTGGCGAGTTGTGCTGCCAGATCGGCGATGATCTTCTGCATGAACTTGGCATCGGCTGTAGCGGCTTTCACGCTATCAGCAGCCAATTTGTCGGTCAGCAGGTTGGTAACCTCGGTCTTAATAGCATTCACCGATTGCTCGGCGTAGAGTTTGAGCTCCGAACGTGTGTTCTTGTCCAGTTCGGCAGCAGCAGCTTTGGCAGCCTCCAGGGTCTGCGCAGCTTTCTTCTCGGCAGCAGCAATGATGTCTGCAGCTTTCTGTTCAGCCTCGGCTACGATGGCAGAAGCTTGTTCTTTACCTTTCTCCACGCCCTCAGCGTAGATCTTGTCGGTTAATTCGGATAGATTCATTGTATTGGGATTTTTATTATTGACAAATAAAATGATGTTTCTCGGCACAAAGATACAAAAAATTATTCAAATATGCAAATATTTGAGACATTTTTTTACTATTCTGGTAGAAAATATTATATTTTACGGACATTTCGCCAAAATTGCACACAATAGATAACCTGCGTCAATCAAAAAATTGTTCAGTTGTCCAGGAATCGCAACTCCACCCTTCGGTTCAGTTGTTTGCCTTCGTCGGTCGTATTGTCGGCAACGGGTTTGGTGGAGCCGTATCCCTTGGCAGTCAACATGTCGGGATTGCATCCTGCCTGAATAAGGAAGTCACGTACGGAATCAGCACGTTGCTGCGAGAGCACTTTGTTCTTTTTCGCATCGCCTGAAGCGTCCGTATGACCGCTGATCTCTACCCGGAAGTTGTGAGCGTTGATGATGGCTGCCACTCGTAATAGTTCGTTTTCGGATTGCGGCAACAGCTCCCACTCGTTGACCGGGAAGAACAGATTATTCACATTCACCGCCATTCCCTCCTCCACCATCTGCTTGTACGACACCAGTTGGATATCTTTGCGGATAGTTGTCATCTCGGTTATGTCACGCAGGTCGATATTGTTAGACAGCGGATAAAACCGCTCATCATCGATATAATAGCCGTACAATCGTCCGAGTGGCAGAACCAGGAAGAACGAACCGTCAGCGGCATCCGTCTCCGACTGACCGATATCCTTGTGATTATCCAGATCCTCCCAGCGGATAACCACTTTGACAGGCGATCCGTATCCGTCCGTCACATGTCCTGACACGGTTGCCACGGCATTCGGACGCATGCTTTCCGGCAGGGCTACACTGTATATATCATCACCGTCGGAGAAATAGGCGGTCTTGCCATCGGTTGTGAACTTGTACCCCCAGTCGTTGCGCGTGGTATTCAGTTGTTTGCCTATGTTCACCGGCTCGCTCCATTCGGTCCATGAGTCGTCATTCAGACGTGTGGATTTATATACGTCCAATCCGCCCAAACCGCCGTGCCCGCCCGAACTGAAGTACAGGGTTTTCATATCCGGATGCAGGAACGGCGAACGGTCGATATACGGTGTATTGATTGCCGGACCTATATCGAACGGCGTTCCCCATTGCCCGGTTGTATCCCTGAGCGAGACAAAGATATTGATGGAGGTATCTTTCTCGTACGCTGTCGGGTATCGTGCGGCAAATAGCATGGCTTTGCCGTCGCTGGATATCATGGCGTCACACTGCCACGACGAGATGTTTATATTATCCGGCAGCGGTGTCATGGCGCTCCAGCCGTCCGCCGTGTGATCGGTGATCTGCAGTTTGCCCTCTTTGAACACGATCAGTGACGCACCGTTGGTGCTCACCGAATGCACGCCTTCGTGAGTTTGGGCATTGCTCAGTTCACGCACGATGGTTGCCGGCTGCCACGTGCCAAAGGAATCTCTGGTGGCGACAAATATATCTTCACCGCCAAGGTTGTCGCGGCGCGAGGTGCCTACGAAATACATTGTATTGCCGTCAGCCGAGGGGATAGGCAGATATTCCTTGCCCTCAGCCGTGTTGATGGCTGCGGGCAACGGACGTCTCTCCACTTTCTCGTCTTTGCCTTTCAGTATATCCAGCAATGAGTTATACCTGCTGTCGTCACCGAACTGACGGGCAAACTGCTCACAATATCGGATGCAGGCACTTATGTTTCCGGTATTCAGATTGGGCGATATGGCGCGAATCAGTTGGTCGTAGGCTATCTTATCCGGCGCTGCCGCACGGATAAAATCCTCTTCACTCATAGATTGGTCGGTATAGAATTTCTGACACGCAGCCAGCACCTGCTGTTCGTGGCTTTTGAGGTTCGGAAAATGGTCGTTGGGATAATGTCTGTACAAATCCTGCAAATCACGCAGTTGCCCTGTTGCGCTATGCACCTTGTGCAGCACCAACCAGCATGAGTCAAGCATCGGGTCGTAGAAATTATAGTAGCCGAACCTGGCTATCTCATAGTTGGTGCCGGCTACCGCCAAACGCATCAGTTCGCGCTGCGTAAGCATTGTTGCCGCCAGTTCGCTTTCCGCAGTGTCGGTTGCGGCAGGTATATGTTCTTTCCAGTTGAATGCCGTAATACCGCCCTGCTTGTACGTGCCGGGATGTAACCGGTTCAGTACATCCAATATCTGCGGGCTGTAGCGATATGTACGGATAAATTCCGTATATGCTGCATTCCGGTTGGATTTGACTGCAGCATTGTACGCTATATCGTAAATCTTGTTTTGCGCGTCAGCCACCTGCTCTGCATCCGGGTATAGATGCAGGAATCTCTCGTAAGCCTTAATGGTGTTCTCCCGGCAGGCGTCGCGATAGGCGGCATTGTTCCGCCATACGGTCACCTCGTCACGAATGCTGCTTGAGCACTCGGTATAGGTGCGCAGAAACGATTCATACTCTTCCGTCTGATCCGCCTTATGTGCTATATCCCGTGCGGCTACGCAGCAATCGTGCACTGCGCTCGCAACGACCTCGGCGGTCAGACCGTTCTTTTCCCACTTAGCTACATCCTTGACGGAGGCTAACCTATAGTATTTATTGCATTCGCACGCATACGCGTACGCCCGACTGATATCACGTTGCGGGTTGCCTGAGGCGAAATACAACTGCGTAGCGGCATACAGCAGCGGTATATCGTCGGGCGACTGGGTGAGTTTCTTCAGTATCTCCTTCTCTGCCTTGGAATAGTCACCTTTGGCTATCTGCTTCTGATACGGATATTCGGGTGCTTCCGCTGCCATACACGTAACAGCAAACACGATGGACAAGCCTATCAACAATATCGTCTTTTTCATAGTTTTCTGTTTTGATTGTGATTAATCTTCAGTTACTTTCTGCATTCCTACTCCGCTCTTTTTGATCGGAGTAAGGCGTATATTCACCTCTTTGCTGGTCATCTCGTTTATGCCACGCAGGTCGATGGTTTCCCTATAGGGCTGATAGTTGTCGTCGTTCACGGAATAACTGTATATATACCCCGGTTGCAGCACATAGAAATAGGCTCCGTCACGATCGTCTGTCGTTATTTTTATCGTTCCCGCATCGATGTCCAGATCATCGTTATGCCACTGCACGGCAACCTTGGCTACATTGCCGGCATTGTCCGTTACATATCCCGAAATTGCGACTACAGGATTCGGACGCATATTTTCCGGCATATCCATACTATACAAGTCATTATCGGCAGAGAAATATGCAGTCTTGCCGTCGGTTGATATCTTGTAGCCCCAATCGTCATCGGTTGTGTTTACCTGTTTGCCCAGGTTTACCGGCTCACTCCACTCCGTCCAACTGTTTGGATTCAGACGCGTGGATTTGAACACATCCAACTCGCCCAGGTAACTATGTCCCTCGGAGCTGAAATACAGTGTAGTCATATCCGGGTGCAGATACGCTGTTCGCTCCGATCGGGCGGTGTTGATGCTCGGTCCCAACTCTATCGGCTTGCTCCAGTTGCCGGCTGAGTCCTTCAGCGAAACAAAGATGTTCCTGGATACGTACGCCTCGCGCGAGGTGCCTTTTTGAGCCGTGAACAGCATGGCTTTGCCGTCACTGGTCAGCATTACGTCCGCCTGCCACTTGGCTATGTTGATGTTTTCCGAGAGGGGTTGAGGTTTACCCCATCCCGTCTCCGTCCTTTGCGAACTTAGCAGTTTGCCGTTCTGGAAAAAGATCAGCTCTGTCTCATCCGTTGAGATAGCCTCCGGCGCTTCGTTGCCGCTGTAGGTGCTTAGGGCAGATACGACTTGCGGTTTTGCCCACTGGCCTTTTTTGTTTTTGGCGGTGACGAATATATCCTCTTTGCCGATGTTGTCCTTTCTGTATCGAGCCGTAAAGTACATCGACTGCCCGTCAAAACTCAATATGGGAGTATATTCCTCACCGTCCTTCGTATTGATTGTGTTCGGCAGCCGTTGCCTGATTATCGCCTTGTCAATCGGTGCAGTCAGCACATCCATCAAGCCTTTGTAGCGGCGGTCGTCGCCAAACGCCTCACTGAATTGCGAACAGTACGCTGCCGCTTCCTCCCACTTGCCCTTGTTGACAAACTCGGCTATATTCTCCACCATCATGTCGTATGCCAACGGGTACGGGGCAGCCACTTTGATAAAATCAACCGAATTGGGATTTCTGCCTTCACGTATCACAATGCTGTCATGACGCACTATGTCCGGGAAACGTTTGTTCGGATATTGGTCATAGAAGTACTTGAACTTATCCACCTCATTGCACTCCATAAACACGTCGTGTAGCACCAGCCAACAAGAGTCGCGAATGGGTGTTACAAAATGTTTCGCGCCGTATTCTGATATGTAATAATTCTTGTTCCGTTGTGCATAACGCATCAGCGAACGCTGCATAAGCAAGGCGGAAACAGGCTCGTTTTCCTTCATATCTGTCAACTGGCGGTAAGCCCAGTAGGTACTCTCGTCCAGTTCGTCTTCACGGTACGGTGCGGGGTACAGACTGTTCAGCACATCCAAACAGCGATGGCTGTCGGGGTAACGCATCAGATAGTCGGTACGTGCCTTGCGTGAGTTATACCGGGCGAGTTCGTTGTAGGCGGATTCATGGATATTCCACTGCGCTTTTTCTACCAGTTTCGATTTCGGGTAGTTTCTGATGAACGCCTCGTATGCCTCTATCGTGTTCGCAGCACATGCCTGATGATAGGCTGCAGTTTCCTCACCGTCCTTCAGCATAGTGCGTAACGACGAACTGCAATCGGGAAACTTAACCTTTATGGCTTGGAACGCTTCCGGCGTGTCTGTCTGTTTCGCTACATCTATCTCGTGACGCACGCAACGGTCAATAGCGTACTCAAACACATACCGGGTATAACCTTTGCCCATCATCTTGGCTGTCTCTTTGTCCTTTTTGGTGGCAGTTATATCCTTGCCTTTGCAGGCATAGCGATAGGCTTGTTCAATGTTTCTGTTCGGGTTCTCTTCCGCAAAGTACAGACAAAATGCGGCATAGATAACCGACAGATCTTCGGGTTTCTTCTGCAGTAGCGCAGAAATCTCGCTGTGCGCTTTGGCAAACTCGTTCTTCTGAATCAGTTTCTGGCACGGATAATCCAATCCGTCAGCCAGACATGGCACAACCGTCAGCCAAACGGCAATCAGTGCTGTTGTAATCTTTTTCATCTTGTGTTATGGATATAGTTAGGGTTATTGTTTTGTTTGCCGCCGGTCTCTACGCTACTTTGCGAGCATTCCTGTGGCGGTGTACCGCGTGCCATCCGGCAGGATAATATACAGGTGCCCGCCTTCGATTACTTTCTTCACGCGTACAGTCTCGCCCGCGTTAACATCCTCCACGGCACTACCTGTACCGCAACTGTATGCAACGGATTTCTTGTTTCCCCAGATGTATTCCGCCAACTCGGGCGCATCTACAAACGGGTTACGGTTACCCTGCTTCTTCGCTACGGCGTTGTTACGACGTATCTCTTTGTCAGACACCGGATCGTTTCTGTGCCACTTCAGGTACAGGTTCAGCGCCGTGTTCACGAAGTTTGCTGTGCCGTTGATGAACACCTTGTAGCCTTTACCGCCGGCGGTAAAGTCCTGATCCTTGTAGCAGGTTGCCATATAGAAGTATATGCGCGCAAAGTCGCCTTTGTACTCGTCGGCAGGCTCAAATGTCATATTGTTGCCGTTGGAACCGAATGTGCCGTAGCCCAGTTTGCTTGAGCCATTGGTCCACTCCACACTGCTCACCTCACCCAGCGGCCACGCCGAGCGTTGCGAATTGGCGAGTCGGTCGGTAGGAATCAAGTGGTGCAGATCAGTGTACATCGGCACATCCGCATCACCGCCCCACCAGCTCTTGGGCAGACTGTGTTCGCGGTTGTAGCACTCGCAGTCGTCCTCCGACTCGCCGCTGCCGCACTTGTCGTCCCACTTGTCGAACACGCAATCGGAGTACATATCCCATATTGTACCCGAACCGTCATTGCGATCATCCGCACCGGTAACACTCGCCCACACGCTGTTGTACGACAGGACCTTGTGGTCTTTTATCTTGTTGAACAGCACGGTGCGGATCTCTTCACCTTTCTTGCCGTCCAGTTCGGGATACAGACAATCCTGCGCCTGCAACGCGGCACATACTACGATTGCCAGAGTAAATAGGAGTAAATATTTTTTCATAATAATAGATTTATTTGATGTGTTTTCTGTTCAGAGTGCAAAGGTACGAAAAAAAATGCACATTTGCAAATTTATCAGTGAAAAAATAGTTCAGGTGAAGCAAGAAAAGCAAATAAGTCTCGGGTTAACTCGCTTTCAATTCGCTTTAGCCTCCCTCTTGCTCTCGTCTCATATCCGTCTTGAGTTATGCTGAAGTGGCAGGTGAGATGCTCTGCAACCGAAACACGATACAAAGATACAACATACAAAAAAGCAAAAGGCGCAAAAAAACACCTGCTAACAATTCAGGTAGCAGGTGTAAATAGTTAAAGATTTAGCAGGACAGCAATGATATAATCAATAATATATTGCTATAAATTGCTATAAAATGCTGCTATAAATTGATATAATTGCGCGACTACTGGATGGCTTTGGCGAGTTTGGCATTGATCTTCTGCAAGCGTGCCAACTGAGATGCCGTCAATTCATCTGATGCTTTATCCAATTGGTCTGCCAATTTCTGATATTTCTCCATAAGAGAAGCCAGCTGGGAATAGGCACTTGCATCGCCAGCCTGTACTTTTTTGTAGACAACGATGTACTCATTGACATACTTCTCATAAGAGTCAAGCACTTTGTCCCAATCGGACGAGGAGGAAGATGCAGCTACAGCAGAGGCAGACATCACGGAAGAGGTAGCAGCATTGGCATTGATGCCAGCGGTCATGCCGAACATTGCAGCAATGACCAGAAAGAATAATTTCTTCATGTTTGTTTATTTTTAGTTGGTTAATATTATGGGCATTTCTAAAAATTCCACGTTTTTAGAGTAAACGCCCGATTATTTTACTTTTGCGCTCATACGAATAGTTCTGTTTTTATTATCCTTACCTGTAAAATGCGGGAAATCTTTATCGGAATAACTTAAGATAACTTTTCGATGCGAGGGAGCCGGATAATAATACTTAAGACTATAGATCAATTCTTCCATCCCCTCCTTATCATATTGGTTTGCACCGGGTTGACGGCCGTATGTCCGTTTCTCATCCACATCCAGAACGACCTTTAAATCATCATTTATATAATACGTTCCGGTACAATTTCTTGTAACTCTTCCCAAGCGATACGTAAACACATCCTGAATTTTCATATCTATCGGGCTGGCATTAATCAGTACATCTCCTTGCCCATAATCATTGGGAGCTTGAAAATCAAATTCATAGTATCCCCCATCTTTATCATTTTCCACAAATTTATATTGCTCAAAAACTTTCCTTAATTCACCAATTTTGGCTTTTAGTTTTTCAGCAGTAGCTTGAGTCTCGGTAATGACAGACTGCAATTCGACGACATGAGATCCTTTTGGAAATTCCTTGACATACGCGGTCGCGGCATTATACCTAATAAGAATACTATTGCCATTGGTAGCCATTTCATAGTACGCAGAATCTTTTATGAGCATATCCAACGCTTTTTCGAAACGCGGCTTGACCTTCGCTTCCATGATGCTGTCAGGATAAGCGGATTCAAACTCGCGGAGAGCAGAAAGTTGTTGGGTTTTGATAGCAGCGTCCAATGCTTTCTCTTGTTCAGATTTACATCCAACGAGGAAAATCACTCCCAGGATAATAAATAAACACTTTTTCATTACATTAATTAGATTGATTAGTTTTGCTTACTCACTTATGGCTTTTCAGCTTCCTCCATTATTTCGCATACTTATTGTGCCGAATAAAAACGATGCAAAGATACAACAAAAAAACGAAAAGCGCAAAGGTTTTAGCCTTTACGCCCTAATAAGCCCTAAATCCGACTTAGAATTACTGATATTTCTTTAGGAAAAATTTGGCATTACTCCGATTTGGAATAAACCAACGGATAATCTTCGCATATATTCCGCAAGCGTTGATAATCACGGAGTAAACGAGAAAGATAGAATTGATTCAAGGAATCCTCATATTGCGGATAGGTTTCTATCAGTCTGTTGCGCTCCTCTAACATCCTATTCGCATAGTTGGACAGCAGCGGCATAGCCGCGTTCATGGTCTTCTCCGGCACGAATCTTAGCGAATCGACATAAATCTGACATAGAGATGCAAATTGCTCCTCCGCCTCGTTTCGTGCGCACAGCCATACGGAGTCCACCGATGGCGACTCTGCGACCAGTTGTTGCAAGGGCTCATACGCACGCGACAGCCACAACAACGCTGCAACGGCAAGCAACACACCTGACAATACCGGCAACAACCACCTCATCCGCCAATAACGCTGCACTGCCGCACGCACCTGCCGGACAGACTCATACTGCTGTGTCGGTTTAACAGAGCAGCAACGGCGAATAATCCCCCTCATCCGTCCGAGGAAAAGCATCTGTAAGATCTTGCCCAGCGCGTAGATGTCTTTGGCTACGGACAGATACTCGTTTCCAGAAGGAACAGTTGTTGCAACAGAGGGCGAGGAGCCGATGTTCTTGGCTATATAGGCATCATTATCTGCAAAGCCGAAATCAATGAGTCTCACATGGTTGCCCGTATCAGTAATGAGGATGTTGGAGGGCTTGAGATCTCCATGGACAACCTGCCTCTCATGCAGAAAAATCAGTGCTTCCAGTAGTTCATCCGCCACGCGGCGACGCTCGGAAAGAGAAGGATTCTCCGCCAGAAAACGGTCAAGCGGTCGGCCATGTACATACTCCATGAGGATAGCGCGGCCTAATTGCTGATTGTCCACCATGGCTATCGTTTGGACCACGTAGATTGAATCCAAACGATGCATGATCTCAAATTCGCGCTCTAACAACAGCCGGTTGCGGGTCAGTTCGCCTTCGGTGGGTTTGGCAGCCTTCAGAACCACCCATTTACCACCCATTTGCGCACGATAAACCAAGTTGTGGCCAGAGTCAGACAACAACTCATAATCCGTCAAACGATCTACGCCTAATTCTTGCAAACTAAGTGTACGCACAGGACCGGATGTGAAATTATTTTGCTCCATTTCGGATGCAAAGATACGAATTTATTTGGAAATATGCAAATATTTTTGTAACTTTGTGGCGGATTTCGAAAAATAATCGTATGATAACATCATTTCTCACTGACAGCACCGCTGTACAACAAGCCAAACAAGCCGCGGAAGCACGCTACGGCAAACGCCCGAACAGTCCCGCTGATTTTGCAGAGCTCAGTCTGCATATCAAGCAGGCGACCGGTCATGACATCAGCAGCGACACGCTGAGTCGCCTGTGGGGTTACAAGAAAGGCTACGCCCACGTCCGGCATTCGGTGATAGATACGCTGAACAGCTACGGACATGCCGGCGAGGAATCGAACTATATCTACCACTCTACCCTCAATGCCGATGATCTGCAGCCAGGCGACAAAGTGCGCATAGCATGGCTGCCGGACAGAGTTTGTACGATAGAATATACAGGCAACTATGCCTGGCGCGTAACGGAGGTACAAAACGGCAAGTTACACGCCGGTGACACATTCTTCTGCCGCATGCTCTGCCAAGGCGAACAGCTGGCAGTTGATCATCTGCGCTCCGGCGAAAAGATATACGAAGGTTACACCATGGGCGACAAGAACGGGCTAACGCTGGTGGAGAAAATATAAAACAACCACGACAATGCTTCGACAATCCCTCGATAATCCCCCGATGGAACGGAACGATTTTGCAAATTTATGGTGCTATTTTGCACAAAGATGAAAGAAAAGTTGCAAATGTCAAAATAATGCTTATCTTTGCACGTTCAATCAACGAAGCATTCATCCTAACCTAAAAAACGAAAGGATATGAAACGGATTCTGACCAACGCAAATATGGCAAAACGGATTCTGACCTGTATGGTTGCCATGATTCTGGCAGCAGGCAACATGACTGCCGGCGAAGTGAAAATTGACAAAGAGAACTGCACCATAATCAAAGACGGCAAGACATACAAACTATACGGCAAAGTGAAAATTGTGGACAGCTTCGAAGATATAAAAGTGAAGATAGTGGATTGCTTTGAAGATGTTGATATCAAGATAGTTGACGCGTTTGAGGACAGTTGCTGCAAGGTGCGGATAGTTGACAGTTTTGAGGATGTGAAAGTAAAGATTGTCGATTCGTTTGAAGATGTCAAGGTTAAGATAGTCGAACATTTTGAAGGAGTGAAAAAATAATACGACAAACTCAATATTATGAAGAAAAATTTATTTATCGTTATTGCTATGGCAGTAAGTACATTGGTTTCGTGTAACAAGCCTCAGCCCTCGCCAGAGGAGCAGGTAATCAACAACATTATGACGCGCGCGTCCGTTCGTCAGTTCACGGGTGAGCGTCCGAGCGACGAGCAGGTTCAGACACTGCTTCGCTGCGCTATGGCAGCTCCATCAGCCGTCAACCGTCAGCCTTGGGCATTCATCGTGGTGGATGATCCGGCATTGCTGAAGCAGATAGGCGACTCGCTGCCGAACACCCGCGTGCAGAACAATGCTCCGCTGTGCTTTGTGATGTGCGGCGATCTGAGCAAGACAATGGAAGGTGAGGCGCAGGAGTTCTGGATTCACGATGTATCGGCCTGCACGGAGAACCTGCTGCTGGCAGCCCACTCTATGGGTCTGGGAGCCGTGTGGTGCGCCATTCAGCCGAACGCCGAACGCATACGCAAGGCACGACAGATACTGAATATCCCCGACAATCTGATACCGCTGTGTATCGTGCCGGTAGGATATCCCGCCGAGCAACCGGCAGTAAAAGACAAATGGAAAGAAGAGAATATCTATCACAACCGATTTGAGTAAGAAAAACTGAATAATGACATTTGAAGAGAGACATTTGAAAAAAAATCAAAAAACTCTTGCAAATGTCATTATTTTTTTGTAACTTTGTACGTTTTTTGGTTGAGTGTGCATATTTGGCACACAAATCATCGGAACTAAACACGAATTGAGTTGAAAGACCTGTTTCACATATTTCGCACGAACGAAGCGGTAGAGGTGGAAGATTTGGCGGATTTCCAAGTCATTCTGCTTGACGCCGAGCAGCCTACTCAGGCTGCCATGGCGATTACAGCTCTGACCCTGTATCAGCTGGAGCACGGCTATGACCGTGGGCGATTCCAGATGCTGCTGTGGGCTATGAGTCGCCATTGTGCAGAAGTTGTACGCGCCCGTGCGTTAGTCGGGCTGCTGCTGATTTGCGGCAGGCTGAACATTACCGACGAATGGGCTCTGGACCAGATGGCAGAAATGCTGTCGTACGAGAGCGAGGCGGCATACGAAGCATGGACAGCGATCCTGCAGACCGGCAAACCCGAGGTGTACGACCGTAACCTGGATATGGTAAAACCCATATACGGAATGCAGCCTTTCACCAACGCTCCGGAACTGTTCTTTGAGCCGTTCGAGCGCGGGAAAGTGGAGGAACTGGACGACTTTGAATGGAAAGTGTCGGAGCTGTTCTTCAACGCAATGAACGTGTGCGACAGCGACAAGTATGCGCTGATGGTTATCCTGAAGCAATATATGCCCATGATAGTCGAGCAACTGAAGGAGCAAGATATAGATATCGACTCGCTGGAGTCCGTTGATATGAACTTCCAACGGATGATGATGATCAGCAACGGCAAACATACGCTTCACAAACGCGAGACAGAACTGACACCCGTGGAGAACTATGTGCAACAATTGTACCGGTTCATCCGTCTGTCGCGCCACACACCGTTGCGACTGACCGAAAACATACAAACGCTGCGCCAAACGATGATTGACAAGATGGTAGTAGTAGGCGCGGCACAGATTGCGCAGATTGAGGAGATATGAAGATTTGAAGATTTGAAAATTTAAAGATTTAAAGATTCTGTAATGAATAGACCAACGATAATTGATTTTGTAGAACACAACACGGCAAAATATGCCGACCACGTGTTCCTGCGCGAAAAAGTGAACGAAGAGTGGACAGCCACCACGTACACCCAAACGCGCGAACAAGCACACCTCATCGGTGCCGGACTGATGGCACTCGGACTGAAGAAAGGTGAGCGTGTAGCCCTACTCTCACAAGGCAGAAACCTCTGGGTGACAGGCGAATTGGGCATCCTGTATGCCGGTGCAGTCAACGTGCCGCTGTCCATCAAACTGGAGGAAGCGTCAGACCTGTTGTTCCGTATTCAGCACTCGGACGCTGTGATGATTATGACTTCGGAGCAACAGTTGCCAAAGATTCGCAAGATCCTGCCGCAATGTCCGAATGTGCGCCAAGTGATTGTGTTTGACACGCTGGAGAAGTATGAGGACCGCGAGATAAGTATCGATGAAGTGATCCGCCTCGGTCGCGAGCAGTTGCAGAAAGATCCTAAAGCCTTCGAGCAACGCTACAAGAGCGTCCAGCCGGACGATTATGCGAACATCTCTTACACCTCGGGCACCACAGCCGACCCGAAAGGTATATTGCTCACTCACCGCAACTACACCGCCAATGTGGAGCAGGCACGTTCGGTAGTGGGCATTGATGTGGACGACGTGATGCTGATTATCCTGCCGCTGGATCACTGTTTTGCCCACGTAGCGGGTTTCTACACCATGATGTCTTACGGCGGTTCGATAGCCACTGTGCCGGTTGGCAAGACGGCTATGGCAACGCTGAGGAACATACCTATCGCCATTCGCGAGACACAGCCGGCAATCATGCTGTCCGTTCCTGCTCTGGCGCGGAACTTCCGCAAGAACATTGAGTCGGGCATCAAAGCCAAAGGACCGAAAGTGGAGAAACTATACAACTTTGCCCTGCGCAACGCCATCGCCTATAACAAGGAGTATTGGAACCGTGGCGGCTGGCAATGCTGGCGGTATCCGTTGGTCAAACTGTTCGACCGGCTGATATTCAAAGCCGTACGACAGGGTTTTGGCGGAAAGATGAAGTTCTTTGTAGGCGGCGGTGCGCTGCTGGATATAGAGTTGCAGCGATACTTCTGCGCCGTAGGAATGCCGATGTTCCAGGGCTACGGACTGAGCGAGGCGACGCCAATCATCTGCTCGAACGCCGGCGGAGCGGCAATCTTCGGCTCCAGCGGACGAATAGTAGCCAACGAGGAAGTGAAGATATGCGACAGCGAGGGAAACATTGTGCCTGACGGCGAACGCGGCGAGATAGTTGTTCGCGGCGAGAACGTGATGGCAGGCTACTGGAAGAACCCTGAAGCAACAGAGAAAACAATCATCGACGGCTGGCTGCACACCGGCGATATGGGATATGTAACGAAGAAACATCCGGGATTCCTGTGGGTAGTAGGACGCTTCAAGAGTCTGCTGATCAGTGCCGATGGCGAGAAGTACAGCCCGGAAGGTTTTGAGGACGGTCTGACAGACGGTTCGCCGTATGTTGAGCAATGTATCCTGCACAACAACCAGAACCCCTACACCATTGCCCTGATTGTGCCGAACAAAGATACACTGCGCGACTACTGCAAGCAGCAAGGCGTTGACCCGAAAACAGAAGCAGGACAACGACTGATGCTTGACAAGATTCAGGCGGAGGTGGATGCTTACAAGCCCGGTGGCAAACATGCCGGCGTGTTCCCGGAAGCATGGCTGCCCAAAGCACTGGCAATTCTGCCGGAAGCATTCACCGAGCAGAACCACCTCGTCAATTCAACAATGAAAGTGGTGCGCGGAAAGGTTGAGACGTACTTTGCCGACAGAATTGATTATGCATACACGCAAGAAGGCAAGGCACTGCACAATCCGAAGAACATGGAGGCAGTGCTTTAAGAGTTGAGAGTTGAGGGTTGAGAGTTTAGCGATTAGAATTGTGGTACCGGTATTAGAAAATAGGAAATGGAAGGTCGTTAAGTCGGAGAATATTCTCCATCTTGGCGAGTGGCTGAGCGTCAGGCAAGAGACAGTAGAACTGCCTTCCGGACGACGACCAGTACCGCCATGCCTTGGGGCAGACCTGCTACGAGATTGTAGCCGGCGTGGTTGACCCGGGCGAGACACCGCTGCAAGCCGCACAACGCGAATTGAGCGAAGAGACCGGATACGGCGGAGGGACATGGGAACTATTTATGACTCTCTCCCCTAACCCGACAAACCACAACAACCTGGTATATACTTTCCTTGCCCGCGATGTGGAAAAACTGAGCGAGCAGCACCAGGAAGCTACGGAAGATATCAATGTTCATGTATTTTCCCGCGAAGAGGTAAAAGGGATTTTGGACAGAGGCATGATCATTCAAGCACTGATGGCTGCGCCATTGTGGAAGTATTTTGCAAACGACCGCACTTCGTGCTGACAGAATAAAGACCGTTGCACTGATTGAATATAGACAACATAGTTAATTTAATTTTAAAATTTATAAAATTTTATGAAACCAACTCACATTGAGCATTTAGGAATTGCTGTTACCAGCATTGAAGAAGCTGCTCCCTTCTTCGAGTTTTTGTCAGGCGCTCCCTGCTACAGTATCGAGGTAGTAGAGGATCAGAAAGTTCGTACCGCCTTCTTCAAGGTAGGCGAAGTTAAGATCGAGCTCCTTGAGCCGACCTCGCCGGAATCAACCATCGCCAAGTTCATCGAGAAGAACGGCGGTCGCGGTGGCGTACACCACGTAGCATTCAACGTAGAGAACGTAGCAGACGCACTGGCAGAGTGCGAGGCTGCAGGTATCCAACTCATCGACAAAGCTCCGCGCAAAGGCGCCGAGAACCTGATGATTGCCTTCCTGCATCCGAAATCGACGAAGGGTGTATTGACCGAACTTTGCCAGCAACCTAAATAATTTTGCTTTTTAGGTGTATCTTACCGTCTTTGGCGCGGTTATTATGCCCGCATAACTCCCTTACACAAAAACGGCAATCTACATCCTAAAAATTCAAAATTAGAATAATTGCATTAAATTGAAAAAAATATGGATAGTCAAAAATTACAGAAACTCATAGACTCGCGTACGAAAGCGATGGCAGGTGGCGGCGAAGCAGCCGTAGAGAAACACCATGCCAAAGGCAGTTATACTGCACGCGAGCGTATAAATATGTTGTTGGACCCCGACTCGTTCGAAGAGGTTGATATGTTCCTCACCCACCGTTGCACAGACTTCGGTATGGAGAAGAAAGTGTTCCTCGGCGACGGTGTAGCCTGCGGCTCGGGTACGATTGACGGACGTCTGGTATTTGTATTCGCACAGGATGCAACAGTTATCGGCGGTTCGCTGTCAGAAACCATGGCTCAGAAGATTTGCCACGTGATGGATATGGCTATGAAGCTGGGTGCACCAATCATCGGACTGAACGATTCGGGTGGCGCACGTATCCAGGAGGGCGCATGCGCTCTGGCTGGTTATGCCGAGATATTCGAGCGTAACATTCTTGCTTCAGGCGTTGTACCACAAATCAGCGTGATCTTCGGTCCGTGTGCCGGTGGTGCTGTTTACTCCCCCGCCCTGACGGACTTCATCATGATGACTGAGCAGAACTCATACATGTTCATCACCGGTCCGAAGGTAGTGAAGAGCGTTACCGGTGAGGATGTGACCGTTGAGCAGCTCGGTGGTGCCAAGGTTCATGCCACCAAGTCCGGCGTAACGCACTTCGTTGCCGCCACCGAGGATGAGGCTATGGCAGAGATTCGTCGTCTCGTTTCGTTCATTCCGCAGAACAACATGGAGGAAGCTCCGCTCGTTGAGTGCACCGACGATCCTGCACGTATCGAGGACAGCCTGAACGAGATTGTTCCTGATGATCCGAACAAGCCTTACAACATGAAGGACATTATCAACACCATCGTTGATAACGGCGACTTCATGGAGGTTCAGAAGGATTATGCCAAGAACATCATCTGCGGTTTTGCACGTTTCAACGGTCGTTCGACAGGTATCATCGCCAACCAGCCTAACTGGCTTGCCGGTGTGCTTGACTGCGACGCCAGCCGCAAGGCAGCACGATTCGTTCGTTTCTGCGACGCATTCAATATCCAGATCCTGACGCTGGTTGACGTACCGGGCTTCCTGTGCGGTACAGGTCAGGAGTATGCCGGTATCATCGATCACGGAGCAAAACTGATGTTCGCATACGGCGAGGCTACCGTGCCTAAGGTAACTATCACCGTTCGCAAGTCGTACGGCGGCAGCCATATCGTGATGAGCTGCAAGCAGTTGCGCGGTGACATGTGCTACGCTTGGCCTAACGCCGAGATTGCCGTGATGGGTGCCAGCGGTGCAGTAGGTGTGCTGCAGGCTAAGGCTATCAAGGCTATCGAGGATCCTGCCGAGAAGAAAGCATTCATTGCCGAGAAGGAGGCTGAGTACAAGGATAAGTTTGCATCGCCCTACCAGGCTGCCAACCGCGGATATATCGATGACGTTATTGAGCCGCGTAACACCCGTGCACGCATCATACGTGCATTTGAGATGTTACAGACCAAGCGTCTGACCAACCCGCTTAAGAAACACTCTAATATTCCGTTGTAATTATGACACTTTTAGCAACCAACTGGCCACATGTATGGTTTGTGACGCTCCTGGGCTTTGGTCTGGTGTTCGTCCTGCTGGTAGTGCTGATATACGTCTTGAAGCTTTTCGGCCGAATCATGCAACCTCGCGTGAAGACCGAAAAGCCCCAAGAGGTACACGCTTCTGTCGGTGCTCCGCGTAAGGAAACTGACGAGCATATCACCCTGACGGGTCAGGCTACTGCGGCTATAGCCATGGCACTGCATCTGTACTACAATGGTGTACACGACGAGGAGCCTACGCACATAACCATCAAGAAAATTGAACGTAAATATTCGCCATGGAATGCAAAAATCATGGGAATGAATAATCTACACAGAAACTAATATGAAAGAATTTAAGTTTATAATTGATGGTCATAAGTTCTCAACGACTGTCAATGAGTTGGAAGGCAACCTGGCGGAAGTAACCGTCAACGGTACAACTTTCAAAGTAGAAATAGAGAAAGAGCAACCGGCTGCCGCTGCTCCACGTGCTACAGCACAGAAAGTAGTTAGTGCCGCACAGCAGGCTGCTGCTCCTGCTGCCGGAGGCGTGCAGGTGGTTAAATCACCGCTGCCCGGTTCGATTGTCAAGGTCAACATCAAGGTTGGCGACAACGTAAAAGTTGGCGACGAGCTGCTGACCATGGAGTCAATGAAGATGGAGAACTCCGTCAAGTCAGAGTTTGCAGGTGTTGTAAAAGCCGTTTACGCCGAGCCCGGCAAGAATGTAATGCAAGAGGACAAACTGGTGGAAATTGCCACCGCTGCCGCTCCTGCAGCTGCGCCCGCTGCACCTAAGGCTGAAGCACCAAAAGCCGCTCCGGCTCCCCAACCCGCAGCACCTAAACCTGCTGCAGCACCTGCTGCCGGACTGAAAGTTACATCACCACTGCCCGGTTCGGTAATCAAGGTTACCGTAAGCGAAGGTCAGGCTGTCAAGAAGGGCGACACTCTTCTCATCCTCGAGTCGATGAAGATGGAGAATCCTGTACTGGCTGAGCAAGATGGCACGGTTAAGCAAATAACTGTCAGCGCCGGACAGAACGTTATGCAGGATGATCTGCTGATGGTACTGGGATAATCTGGCTTTTGTCTTTTGACTTTCTACTAAAAACGAATTATTATGTGGAATGACATTTTAGAATTCTTCCGTGGCATGGGATTCATGCAGATGGGCGCAGATTTTCTATCCGTCGGCTGGCAACAACTGGCTATGCTGTGTATCTCGTTCTTCCTGCTTTATCTTGCCATCAAGAAGCAATACGAGCCCTTGCTCCTGCTGCCGATAGCATTCGGTATGTTACTAACGAACCTGCCGGGTGCGAACATGTTCCATCAGGAATTGTGGTCGGCATTTCTTGACCCGAGCAGCCCGGCTTACCATAGTTATGGTGCCATTCTAAAAGAAGGAGGCTTGCTGGATGTACTGTACATCGGTGTGAAAGCCGGTGTATATCCGTGCCTGATCTTTATCGGTGTGGGTGCAATGACGGATTTCGGTCCGCTGATTGCTAATCCGAAGTCCCTACTCCTGGGTGCTGCTGCGCAGATTGGTATATTTATTACATTCCTCTGCGCCAATGCCATGGGTTTCACCGAGGCCGAAGCAGGTTCAATAGGTATCATCGGTGGTGCTGACGGACCGACAAGTATTTTCCTGACCTCCAAACTCGCACCGCATCTGTTGGGTCCGATTGCTATAGCTGCGTACAGTTATATGGCTCTTGTGCCGGTAATCCAACCGCCCATCATGCGACTGCTGACCACCAAAGAGGAGCGCGCCATCAAGATGAAACAACTGCGTGCAGTAAGCAAGACCGAGAAGATAATCTTCCCGATTATGGTTACAACCATCGTTGCTCTCATCCTGCCGGACGCTGCACCGCTGATCGGTTGCCTGATGCTCGGTAACCTGATGAAAGAGTGCGGTGTGGTAGATCGCTTGAGCAAGACTGCTCAAAACGAACTGATGAACATCGTGGTTATCTTCCTCGGTTTGTCAGTTGGCGCAACAGCTACCGGAGCATCATTCCTGAACCTGCAAACAATCATGATTCTCGTGATGGGTATCGTGGCCTTTGGTTTGGGCAGTGGCGGTGGTGTACTGCTCGCTAAACTGATGAATGTGTTCAGCAAGGAGAAGATCAACCCGCTGATCGGTTCTGCCGGAGTATCGGCTGTACCGATGGCTGCACGCGTAAGCCAGCAGGTTGGTCAGGAGGAGAACCCCGGAAACTTCCTGCTCATGCATGCCATGGGGCCGAATGTAGCCGGTGTGATCGGTTCTGCTGTAGCAGCAGGTATCCTGCTTACAATGCTCGGATAAGTTGTAGCAAACATCAATTGGTAACAACCATAACAAATCAAGAGGCTGTACACGACGTACAGCCTCTTGATTTATGCATGCAGGATATCTTGCCTGCTATGCTCACGTTTTATTAGAAAGCCACAATCGGTGCTTTCTCTGCACCTGATTCAGCCTCGAAATACGCTTTCTGCTCAAAGCCGAAGCAAGATGCAACAATATTGTTCGGGAACATACGAATAAGTTTGTTATACTCCTTTGCCGACTCGTTGAATGCATTGCGTGCTACGGTGATACGGTTCTCTGTTCCCTCCAATTGTGCCTGAAGTTCCAGGAAGTTCTGGTTAGCTTTGAGATCAGGATAGTTCTCCGTCACTGCAAGCAATCGACCTAAAGCCTGCGACAGTTCACCCTGTGCTGCCTGGAATGCAGCCAGATCCTCATGCGAGGTCTTTGACGGATCAACAACCACCTGTGTTGCTTTGGCACGCGCAGCAACCACCGACTCCAACACCTGACTCTCATGCGCAGCATAGCCTTTGACCGTGGCTACAAGGTTAGGAATCAGATCACTACGACGCTGGTATTGGTTCTCGACCTGTGCCCAGGCAGTCTTTACGTTTTCATCGGCAGACACCATTGCATTGTACTTGCCAACAAGCCAAAATGCCACTGCAGCCAACAGCGCAATGACAATAATAATTGTAACACTCTTTTTCATATTGTTTTGTGATTAAGTTGTCAGATATCAGAATTTACCGCCAGCACCTCCGCCGAACGACGAACCACCGCCAAAGCTTCCTCCGCCAAATCCGCCACCGAATCCTCCGCCATAGTTCTTACCTGATGAAGTATATACAACAGGTCGTTGCACCTTAGGTATGACATACGTCTTATCCCATGTATGTCCGCAACACTTGCATGTGTAGTGGCGCACGCCTTTACCCTCCTTGTCGTATGTAGCTTTAGTCACGACAGTTGAACGCACCTTGATACCTTTCTGCCTGCATCGCGGGCAGCGAGGCAGGAAACAGTAGTACAGCAATGTTATCAGTGCCACCAGTAGCGACAGGATACTCAACTCCATCCACGGGCTCTCGCTAATCGGCTGACGCTGGTAACCAAGCAACAGCTCTTCAAGCGCATTCTGGTCTGTCAATCGGACTGCTATAGCCTTGTTGCCGGCTAACAATCCGGCACCATACTGACCGTCGGAAAGTAGAGGTATCATCACGTCGTGCACTATTCGCGAACATGTTGCATCCGGCAGCAGACCCTCCATGCCTCCGCCGGTAATGATACGTATATCACGCGACTGCAGGGCAAAGAACACAAGCACTCCGTTTTTCTTCTCGCGGTCACCTATTCCCCATCGGTTGAACAACTCAATTGAGAATTCGAATGCATCAGCATCACCAATATCGCTCAGCACGACAGTCACCAGTTCAACACCAGTCACCTGATTTAGTTGCTGAGCCACACGCTGGATAGCAGCCGTCTCCGATACACTAAGTATAGCATCGGGGTTGGACACAAACGCCTTTGCGTCCATCCTGCGCGGATGCGGAACCGTTGACGGAGTATAAACAGTTGCGTGCAGCGACAGGCAAAAAACTGCCACAAGCAAAAGACTGAATAAATGTTGCAGCCGTACCATGTGAAATGGGTATGATTCTGATTGTTACGATTTACTTTCCCAAGCCCTCGAACAATCCCTCAAGTGCACCGCCAAGTTCGATAAATGCGTCGTGCATGCCTTTGGTGCCTTCGTCAAACGAGTGCTTGCTGAACTTAGCCAGACAGCGACCTTTGAGTTTTCCTATCTCGCGCAACTCCTCGTCGGAGTAATCGTAACGTTCGATAGTCTGACAAATCTCGGAGTAGTGCATAGCCGCATCATCCCAGTCGGCATCCGACCATTTATCGGACTTCTGCTCAATACGTTCGGTGAACTTCTGCAGGTCTTCTTTCGCAGTCTGCTGCGGATGGCACGCTGCCAACAGGAACGTGACAAAAAGTAAAGGGAGAATCTTTTTCATACTATCAGATGTTTTGCAAATCTTGTTGTATCTGTTTTTTCAGTTCGTCCAGCGATGCAAAGTGGCGTTCTTCGCGTATGCGGTCAATCAGTCGCAAAGTAAGCGACTGATTGTACAGGTCGCCGGAGAAGCCGGGAATATGCACCTCAATCGTCTGATGGGTATTGCCAACGGTAGGATTTGTGCCGATATTCACCAACGCCGTTTTCTCGCAGCTTAGTGCTTTGCCGCTATTCTCGCCGTTTATCACAGCTATAGCCTTGTACACTCCTGCAGCGGGCACTAACTTGCTTGGATCAGGCAGTATATTGGCTGTAGGAAAACCTATCTGCCGACCAATCATCCGCCCGTGCACTACCCTGCCCGACAACATATAATCGTAACCGAGCATTCGATTGGCGGCTTGAATGTCGCCGGCAGCAAGCAGATTACGTATCTTGGTGGACGACGGTCGCAACTCACCTTGGCTATACGGCAAGGCACGTATGATAGTTATACCTACCTGCTTCGCCACGGCAGCATACTGTTCGTCAGTCATCTGTCCGTCAGAACCGAAATGATGGTTGTAGCCCATCAGCAGATGCTTGACTTTCCATCGATCAGCAAGATAGTCGAGAAACTGTAGTGCAGTGAGCGGTTGCACCTCGGCAAAGTCGAAGAAATGCACATCGCCGAACTGCCCTAACAAACGCTCGCGCTCCTCAGTGGTAGTGAGGAGCGGCGGGCAATCATGGGTTAACACGCCACGCGGGTGTTGCAGAAATGTGAAGATCAGCGCACGCTCATCATATTGCTCTGCATACCCGCGCAGTTGCTCAAACAAGTAACGGTGACCTTTATGTACTCCGTCAAAGAATCCTATTGTCGCTATTGCGGACATGAATAAAATCAATCGTCCGATTAGAGAGACTTGGCTACTTCTATCTCCTCAAACGACTCGAGTATATCACCCTCCTTCAGGTCATCGTAAGCCTTCAGACTCAAGCCACACTCGGTGTTAACGCCGGCTTCCTTGATATCGTCCTTGACATGCTTGAGCGATGCCAGTTCGGCTGTCTTGATAACAATACCGTCACGAATGACGCGAACCTTGTTACCACGCTTGATCTTACCTTCACGCACAATACAACCGGCAATCGTTCCTACCTTGCTGATATGGAAGGTCTGCAGCACCTCGACGGTAGCGGTAACCTCTTCCTTGATCTCCGGCGAAAGCATGCCTTCCATAGCGGCCTTGACCTCCTCGATAGCATCATAGATGATGGAATATACGCGTATATCCACCTCCTCTTGCTCCGCCATCTTCTTGGCCGAACCAGTAGGACGTACGTTGAAGCCTATGATGATGGCGTCGGATGCTGCTGCGAGCATCACATCGCTGTCGCTGACTGCACCTACAGCCTTGTGGATAACGTTCACCTGAATATTCTCTGTCGAAAGTTTGATCATCGAGTCTGCCAGAGCCTCTGCCGAACCATCCACATCGGTCTTGATGATCAGGTTCAGCTCCTTGAAGTCACCGATAGCCAGACGACGACCGATCTCCTCCAGTCCAACGTGTTTCTTGGTGCGGATAGACTGCTCACGCTGCAGTTGCTCGCGCTTCGAAGCGATATCTTTCGCCTCCTGCTCTGTCGGCAGTACGTTGAACTCGTCACCTGCCTGCGGTGCGCCGTTCAAGCCAAGAACCACAGCAGGCTCACCCGGCTTGGCGGCTTGTATGCGCTGACCGCGTTCGTTGAACATTGCCTTAACCTTGCCGTGGAACGTACCTGCGAGCAGTACATCGCCCATGTGTAGCGTTCCGTCGGATACGAGCACAGTAGCCACGTAGCCACGGCCTTTGTCCAACGACGACTCTATGATCGAACCTTTGGCACGGCGATTGGGATTAGCCTTCAGGTCAAGCATCTCTGCCTCGAGCAACACTTTGTCCAACAGTTCGTGAACACCTGTACCCTTCTTGGCAGATATGTCCTGACTCTGATACTTGCCACCCCACTCCTCTACGAGCAGGTTCATGTTCGCCAGTTCCTCTTTGATCTTGTCAGGGTTCGCACCGGGCTTGTCGCACTTGTTGATGGCAAACACCATCGGTACGCCTGCCGCCTGTGCGTGGCTGATAGCCTCGCGGGTTTGCGGCATTACGCCATCGTCGGCTGCAACAATGATGATAGCTATATCCGTCACCTGTGCACCACGTGCACGCATAGCGGTGAACGCTTCGTGACCCGGGGTATCCAGGAAGGTGATGTGTTTGCCCGATTCGCTGAGCTTGACGTTGTATGCACCAATGTGCTGCGTTATACCGCCCGCCTCACCGGCTATGACGTTTGTGTTACGTATGTGGTCGAGAAGCGATGTCTTACCGTGGTCAACGTGACCCATCACGGTTACGATCGGTGCGCGAGGCTCCAAATCCTCCTCGCGGTATGCCTCCTCTTCCTCAGCAATCTGCTCGGCAACCTTGGCGCTGACATACTCCGTCTGGAAACCGAACTCTTCGGCAACAATATTGATTGTCTCGGCATCCAAACGCTGGTTGATACTTACCATCATACCCAGCGACATACATGTACCGATGATCTTCGTTACAGGCACGTTCATCATCACAGCCAGGTCGTTGGCAGTCACGAACTCGGTAAGTTTGAGCACCTTGCTCTGTGCCTGCTCCTGTGCACGTTCGGTAGCGGCCTTCTCACGCTCCTGCTCGCGGCGTTCGCGTTTGTGCTTGGATGTAGCGGTCTTACCCTTGTTACCTTGCAGACGTGCAATCGTCTCTTTTATCTGGCGCTGTACCTCCTCGTCGTCCACCTCAACGCGTACGCCTTTCTTCTTCGAGGCGTTCTTGCCGCCCTTCTGGTTCTTGACGTCATTTACGTCCACCTTGTTCTGCTTGATACGCTCGCGTTTGCGTTTCTCACCACCGCCTTGTGCAGCGCGGCGTGCCTGCTCGCGTTCCTCACGTTCTTTCTTCTTCTCCTCCTTGGTCTTCTGACGCGGATGAGTAGCCTGATTCAGCGTATCCAGGTCAATCTTGCCCACCACCTTCGGCTGGTTCTTCAGTACAGGTTTTCCGAGCGTGAATATCTCGGTTTTCTTGGTTTCGGGCTTTGGCTCTTCCGGCTCGGCTTGCGCAGCAGCATCCTGAGCAGCCTGTTTAGCTTTTTCGGCTTGTGCTTTAGCAGCCTCTTCGGCAGCAGCCTTTTCCGCCTCACGGCGTGCCTGTTCTTCCGCTTCGCGCTCTGCAGCGAGTCGTGCAGCTTCCTCCTCGGCTTTTCTTGCAGCCTCGGCGGCACGTTGCGCTTCCTCGGCAGCTTTGCGGGCAGCCTCTTCTGCGGCTTTCTTCGCAGCCTCGGCAGCTTCCTGAGCAGCCTGACGCGCAGCTTCCGCCGCACGACGGTCAGCCTCCTCTTGGGCAGAGTCCAGAGTGAGCACTTTCTGAATATCGCGTTCCTGGCGCTGCTGTTGTTGGCGCTCGGCCTCCAGTTTGAGAGCCAGATCCTTGCTGAACTCCTTGGCAAGTTTCATATATACATCGTCATCAATACGGAGGTTAGGATCCGTATCAATGTTCATACCATGTTTGCCTAAGAATTCAACGGCAGTTGCCATGCCGATGTTCAGTTCCTTACACGCTTTAATCAGTTTTATTGCCATAGTACAAATTTATACTGTTTATTCTTATATTAGTGAGGTCTGTCCCTCTATACTATTCTTGATTTTGTTTTTGAGCAGAAATCAAAAATCAATCATCAGCGAACTCAGCCTCAAGTATGCGGATTACATCGTCGATGGTCTCTTCCTCAAGGTCAGTACGCTTGATCAGTTCGTCTTTGTCAACCGCCAGCACAGCCTTGGCTGTATCCAGTCCGGCAGCTTTCAGGGCATCGATCACCCACTGGTCGATCTCGTCGTTGAACTCCTCCAGATAGATATCCTCGATATCCTCGCCCTCCATCTCACGGTAAACCTCTATCTCATAACCTGTCAGCATGCTGGCAAGCTTGATGTTGTAACCACCCTTACCGATGGCAAGACTTACCTCCTCGCTCTTCAGATAAACTTCGGCTTTCTTCTCCTCCTCATTGATGGTCATCGACGATATTTTCGCAGGCGACAATGCGCGCTGGATATACAGATTGATGTTCGAGCTGTAGTTGATCACGTCGATGTTCTCGTTGCGCAACTCTCGAACTATACCGTGAATACGTGCACCTTTTATACCTACGCATGCGCCCACGGGATCAATGCGGTCGTCAAAGCTCTGCACAGCTACTTTTGCACGCTCACCCGGGATACGGGCGATGTTCTTTATACCGATCAGACCGTCATGCACCTCGGGCACCTCCTGCTCGAACAATCGCTGCAGGAACAGCGGACTCGTACGGCTCAGGATGATCTTCGGGTTCTGGTTCTTGTTATCCACTTGTACGACTACGGCGCGAACGGTATCACCCTTGCGGTAGAAGTCGGTAGGAATCTGGTTCTGCTTGGGCAGGTAGAGCTCGTTGTTCTCTTCGTCCAGCAGCAGCATCTCTTTCTTCCATACCTGGTAGAGCTCACCGCTGACGATCTGTCCGAGTTTCTCGCTGTAACGCATATACAGGTCTTCCTTCTTCAGATCCAGGATCTTCGTTGCCAGCGTCTGACGCAGGTTCAGAATCATACGGCGACCGAACACGCTGAAATCCACGCGGTCGGTAACTTCCTCGCCAACCTCTGCTTCGTCGTCGAGCTTGAGTGCATCGCTCAGAGCGATCTGCGTATTCTCGTTGGCTACGTCGTCATCCTCCATCACCAGACGGTTACGGTACACCTCCAGGTCACCTTTGTCAGGGTTGATAATCACGTCGTAGTTTGCGTCCGTACCGTACATCTTGGCGATAACGCTGCGGAACGACTCCTCAAGCACGTTGATCAATGTCTGCTTGTCAATGTTCTTGAACTCCTTGAAGTCCTTGAAAATCTCAATCAAATTGATTGAATCAGTTTTTTTTGTTGCCATTATTTTGTGTTGTTATAATTCTCACTTTCTATCCTCTCTCAGCGCAGCGGTCTGTCTTCTCTCAGCGCAGCGGTCTAATCACAGTTTCAGGTCGTACTTGACGTATTTCGGTTCGCCGTACGCCCATGTGCGGGTGATAACCTGCGTCTGTTTGCGCTTCTTGCCCTCCACAGCCACTTTCTCCTCGCTGTCCACACTGAATGTCTCTTCATCCACGCTCACGAGTTGTCCGCGATACTTCTTGCCGTCGGCAGCCAGCACTTCTACTTCGTGCCCGAGGTGCTTCTGATACTGCAGCTTCGTCTTGAACGGATCCACCAGGCTCACGCTACCGACCTCCAGCGCATAATCCGGCTCGCCTTGTGCTTCCAGATAATCCACCAGCACCCTGTTCAATTCGCCGCAGAAATCCACATCAGTGCCTTCCAGCCGGTCCACCTCAACGAGGATCGAGTTATCAGGGCGGATAGCTAACGTTATCAGTTCGTAGCCTGTTCCGGCTATGAATTGCTCAATGCAGGTACGTATGTCTTGTTCGGATGTCATCATAATCTTTTTTCTCTCTTCTGTCAGCCACAGGCGGTCTCTCTTCTATTCTTAACGCGAGAGGAGACCTTTTCGGGTCCCCTCATTCATTTCGCTTACAAAGATAATAAATATTTTGCAAATTTGCAAGTGTTTGGGTTATTTTTTTTGCAAAACATTTATTTTTCGGCATTTCTGCCACACGCAGACTACATATTACGGATATACGTTCAATTACGCGACCATCACGGGACCATCTCCCGAGAACGACCTAATGAGAACTCCACGAGAACGCACCGAGAACAGTTCATTATTTATTCGCCACCCTTCAAAAGTATCATATTTTTGTTAACATAGTCTATTCACAGGTTATGCCTTAATGAGCAGATGATGGTTAGCGAGGGGATGCGTGAGGAGTTGTTGCGCCAATTCGGGTGTAGCCTGCAGCCATACTTGTGTGCGGCACAGGTTCGGCTCGTACTGGTTAGCTACGAGTTCTACAGGCTCATCCACCAGGTGCTTCAGATCGCCCGACAACTTCATCAGGCGGTACTTGCCGAGTGGCAGTTCGCCATGGATTCCTACTCCTATGCCCGATTCAAAATGCGTGTCATACACGTGCGAACTCGTCATCTTCAGCGGAATCGTGCAGTGGGCGAACAGCATCCGCCCGTCGTCACCGATGCGCGCAGGATTAACCTGAAAACCTATCTGGCCGTACTTCTGCTTGGCGAGAATCATCGTCAGCAGCAAGGGTATATCTCCCTCGCAGGACGCAGGTATACCTTCGTCGTTCAGGTGACTGAGTGCAATGCAACCGGTGTTCTTCACCGTGGTCAGCAGGTCGAAGCAGCGCAGCGTCAGCCCGTTTAATTCATAGCGTGCAACCAGCTCTTTCAGTCGTTCGTATATCCGCTCTGCACCCGTTATTCCGCTATCGACTTCACCGAGCGAAGTAACTTCTGCAATCGGGATGTGCACCATTCGTATGCCCGTTTGTTCAAAGACATATTTATCATCTACATGCGAAGCAATCAGCCAATCCGAGGGTTCACCCACTACGCCCAACCGCAGTCCGGCGTGCGGAAGACACTCTTTTGAAAGCGGTGGTTCAGCTGCCGGCAAAGCGGGCTGACAAACATCGGTTATCTGCTCCGGCGAGGTGAGCACGCGTCCTGTACCGCCATGCTGATTGATCCACGACAGTATCTCCAGCGAGGCTGCCAACGAGTTGCTCTGACCGGACGCAAGCAGGTAGATTGGTTCGGCCAGCGACACCTTGCCGGTGTTGACCAGCTTGAGGAACAAAGCCTCTGTACCGCCTGTCAAAACGGCTACACACTGATGGGCACTCACCCACTCTTCGGGCAAGTTAAACGGAAGACTCAATGCCTCCTTATGCATGTTTGAGGAAATGGTTTGTAACATGGTATATTTTTGATTTTGGATTTTTGATTTCAGATTTTTTGATTATTCTGCTTCATTGCGCAAAGTTACGAAAATTTTTTGAGTTATGCAAATAATTCATAAAAAATAATCGTTCGAACGCATGTGAGATAAGAAAAATAAATGCACATTTGCAAATATTTCATGAAAAAAATTGTTCGAGTGCAGCAAGAAAGCAATTGCAGGTTAGCGGACAGTATATTCCGTTTTGAGGTACTCGTTGTTAGGCACGGCGCTAACGGCTTCGAGCCAGACGTAGTTGTTGTAACGAACGCGCTCGTTCTGATAGCCCATATAAATGGTGCGGTTGCCTTTAGTGGGAATACGTCCGTTGCAAGACTGCGTACCCATGGTAGAATAATCGACGCTGTATTGCAGTTTGGCAGGATTGGCTCCGTCCTGGAACTTTTTTGCCTGATCTGCACTATAGAACACGTACATATTGATGTATGCCTCTTCCTCGCGCGGTGGCTGGTTCTCACCGAGCAAGAGTTCGAACAGACCGGAGCCATGTGACGAGTTGCGTTCGTAGAGAGGAATACCCAGGAACTTGACTTTCTTGTAAGATTTCAACATATTGTCGCCAAACTTACCATCGGACGAGCGTTGCCCTTCGTTGGTGGATATGCGCAACGAATACAGCACATCTTTTGCGCCGGCTGGTACCTGAATAGCGACAATAGCCCTATCAGCATTCGTTGTGCCGGAGAACGTGGCTTTCAGTTGGCTGCGGAGCGTGAACTTGCGCGGTTCTTCAAACAGGTTTTGCATCTTGATGCCAGGAATCGCTCTGACACGAAAATCGCCTTTCTGTCCTTCAACCTCGCGCGACTCGACGGTCTTGGTGGTGAATGCACGATTGACTGAGTTAGGTTTGTATGCGATGTCAATGCTTGCGTATTGGCGGCCTTTGGGATTGATCTCCAGCAGATAAACAGCTGAGAACTTGATGTCGAGCGAATCCTTGACAAGTTTCTTGCCGATATAGGACTTGAGCAGTTGCCGGCTGTCGGTATTATAGATGCGGATGTCGGCAGGTTTCTCGGTTTCGATGTTCAGCATCAGTTTGTCGCCCCGCTCGAGATAAACGGGATATTCTGCCGTTTCAGAGAGCAGTTCTTCCGGTTTGCTGATGAGCGTATGTGGTTTGTTGCAGACGTTCTGCTGAATCTTATAGGGTAATTGCTGTTTTACCTCATTTATAAGCTCGTTGACCTGCTGCGCCATCGCCAGATCTGCCGAATCAAGTTCGGCGGCGTTGTAATTGAGCGACAGTTCATTGCCCAGGCGCTGCAGTTCGTCAACACCTTGCAGCGTGGTGTACTGCTGCGGATCAGCCAGCTTGCGCTGCAGGACATCCACCTGTTGCATGGTTTTCTGGCATTCGGATTTGAATGCATCTTCCGCGCTCTGTGTTTGCTGTTGTGCTGCCTGCTGCCCGTCGGCAGATGTTTTTGCAGACTTGCCACCACATGCGGCGAGTGCCACGGCAGTGATTAGGATAAGGATAGATTTGGTTTTCATGAGTGTATATAGCTTATTGTTTATTCTTTTTAAGGCATACAGGATAACCGAATGAATTTAGATTGCAAAGATACAAAAAATATTTGATATTTGCAAATTTCTTTTTAGTTCTTTTCTTAATGTAGCAAAGAAAACAGATTTTTTATGCAAAAACACGAAAACAGCACATAAACATCATTTTTTTACTTAAAAGTTTGCAAATTCGGATTTTTTGTATCTTTGCAGTCAAAATGAAATCATATTGAAATCAAATATCATCAAATAGGAGGAACAATTATGGCACAAACAGCAAGCAGTTTGACGCTCTCTGCGAGCAATTCGGTATGAGTGTGAATGCGGCAGTGAATGTATTTATCAATGCCGTTGTTCGTACGCGCTCTATTCCCTTTGAGATTAGCGCAAAAGAAGATCAAACGCGCACTGGAAGCGTTCTATGCTCCCCACCCGGAAACCCCAGAGTTGACATTGGATGAGATTAACGAAGAGATTCGTGCTGCTCGTCGTGAGCGTAAGGAACGTTTGGCACGCGAGAACGCCGAAAAACATTGATCCGCGAGTGGTTACTCCGGCGCAATTTTTCAATGAATATTTGAATGAAATAGAAACTAAAATTTTCAATGAATATTTGAAATAGAAATTAAAAAAATCCCGTACTGGCAGTATGGCAAATGATATGATTGTCCATTTTGCAAGCAGGAGAGCGATTTGGCTCCCCTGCATTGTGTTATGAGAAAATGTTGTGCTGCGTTTTGGAATATTTGTTGTAGTTCATCAAGACCTGCTTGATTTGTTTGCAAGCAGATTTGTCAAGGCAACGGGCAGTGAGTTTGCCACCAACGGCCTGAATGGTTATATCCGCACCAATTAAGTGCTCGTCAACCACCACGCGGCGGATAAAGCGGAAAGCCAGCGTATCTTCGTCAACACCGATCAGGTACTTGTTGCGCTTGCGGATAGTGATGGTTTGTTCATCGGTGTCAATCTCTATTTGCCACGGTGTCAATATATCCGCAGCACGGCCATTAGCCAACAATGCGGCTTCGGAAGAAGAATATTTGTAAGTCATGGATTATCTTTTGTTTATAAAATTATTTGCTCCTTTTATAATTTCTGTTACCGAGTCCAATGCTTTTTCGTCGAACTCTCCAAAAAGATTGCGTAATTGTTCTTTCGCCTCATTTTGAATATCTTCCGTTATGCAAGATGCAAGTGCTGTAATAGTGGCGGTAATTGCTGCTATATCATCAGTATAACCCATTCCTGCAATTGCATCAGGGAGAAGATCCACAGGAAGTACAAAATAGCCGAGAGTACCTATAATCATAGCCTTCTCTTTCAGATTGATATCTCCTGATTTAAGCAAGTAGAATAACAAAAACACAGGATAAAGGACAGTGGCACCGATAGATTTTCCGAACTTACCTATTTTCTGCCACAATTCACTTTCCGAGAAATATTTCTCGTACAAATTAAGGTTGGCAGTAATATCTTCCAACTTAATCTCAGAAATGGAAGCCTTCATTTTGTTTGTGCTTTCTGATACTTTTTGTGAAGCAGCAGAAGCTGTTTGTTTGATAGAATCTATAAATCCCATAAATACGCTATTTATACTTTTTGTATTGTTCGGATAATTCGGATAGTTTAGTTTTAAATTGTCTATCACCATTAAACATTCCTCCTGCGAGTTCTTTTGCATCGGTAAAGAGACTATCCACCTTGCTGCGCCAAGCGTTGGCTAATTCTTCAGCATCTCTAACAATGGCTTGCTGCGCCAATTGCTCAAGATTATCTACGGCTTTTCCGGCAATGCCTAATGTAGCGACTTTGGCAGTCAGAGTGACTGCTTTAAGCGCTACAAATCCGATATTGGTTGCTGTTTTTAAGGCCTTAGTCGACAAGTCTTTCTTGGTGTAAGGAAGAGCATGAGCAATCAAATCAAGCATTGTTTCCTTATTTGCGGGAGAAACGATGCTACTAATATACGTCAACTGTGCACGGTGCAGTTTTTCCCTATCACCTTTCTCCAGTTTCTTGTTTGAGAAATCGGAAAGGATTTCGTATTTCTGAAATGTTTGGGTTACTGAGTCAGTTGGTGAATATAAATTGGCACTGATAACAGCATTCACTTCTTCCGGACTAACCTGTGCAGGTTGCTCATCCTCTTTCTGTTTCTTTGCAGGTGCCTTTGGGAGGCGACTTTCGATAATCAAATCCAGTTCGTCCTCACTGATGTCATGTTTTGCGGCCTCGGCACGCAGGACATTCAGTTTCTTCTCGGTTATTTCCCCATCTTTGAGAGCCATATTTAACAAAGCCTCAAGTTTGGCAGGCAGCTGATACTGCTCGCTTTTTCGATTAAAAAGTCCCATAGGTTTATAGAATTAGAAATATTTAATTAACTGATTTATTGTTTGTTTTGCTGTTTCTACATCCATGTTCTTCGGGATATGGACGAAAAGCGAATTTGTGGTGTGTCGCAGAGCCTCAAAATAGATGCGGTTGCAAACATACAAGCCTGCGGAGTTGGAAACCTTAGTCGGTAATCCGGCATTTACACAATCGGCACATAATTGCTTAACAGGAAGAGCGGTTTTTAATGCCAAAGACGCTTCGGGACAGATCAATTCTTCATCCGGAATATAGCCGTCATTGTCTCCTTTGGCGCTATCCATCATGTTGATTGCCAGACGTTCCAGGCGAATCTTGTCTCCTTCAGCCGCTTGTCCCATGGAGATAATCACATCCGGTTGGAACTTCTCAATCGCTTCGTTGAGCACTTCAGGCGCACGACGAAAACTAACGGGCAGAAGAAGTTTCGTAACATCTGCCTTAATAGCATCCAATACCTTTTGCGAGATATTGGTGTCATTTGCGCCAAAAGGCTCAAAAGCAGTTACAAGAATGCGCACATTAGTCTGCATAATCACTATATCCAATACCACTATTTTTCAAATCTTGCACTTCAGGATTACCGGTGTGGTTGATTTGCCGGTTGATCTGCTCGGCTATTGTTTGAAGCACTTGCATCGAACGCGTATCCCAACACATGACACTCCACGCAACACGCTGACTGACCGCATTGACTTTATGTTGCAGATTGCGTGCGAAATTAGTGGATTGGGAGTTATTATAAATGTTTTAGTACTCCTTTATGTTTTTTTATGCAGTCTAGATACCATCATTATATACTAAACTCATCTCCGATTAGATTTAAAACGCATGTCTGGTGTGCCGTCTTTTTTTAAGTGAACCACTGCACCACCACCGAGGCCTGCTAATAGTAGTATCGGCACGAGCCAAACAAGCTTGTTGCTTCCTACATTTAGATATTCAGCATATACGTATGCTTCCTTATCACCATATTCAATTTTTGCCCAACTCCCTTCAAATGATATCACTTCTACATCATCTAAATGATTTATTTTTCCGATAATTTTCCCATTTCTAGATGGCGTAGCACGAACGTTCAAACCATTTTCTGGTGCTACATTGTAGGTCTCAGTATCGGAACAACTCGCAAACATAAGTATTGACGCCACAACACAAACGTATAAAAAATGTCTATATTTCATAATATTTTTTGTTTTGTGAGTGAGGGAGCGTTCAAACTCCCCAACTCTGTTTGGCTAACAAAAGCAATGAACAAAAAGGTGTTAGTGACAATGAATCACCAAAATATGTATTAAGCACTTCTCGTTCAAAATAATTAGAACCCTCTTTATTTATTTCAAAAGAAAATTTAATTAGCTCTTCTAAAGCAATCAAGGGAGCAGTATAAATCGTTAGTTATTTTGTCAATTTTACTACCTCTCATAACTTTGCCCGCATCCAAACTTGAGAGACAAGCAAATATTTGCTTACCGGGTTTAATTGTTTTACCGCAACATCTGCCTGAATAGCATCCAACACTCGTTGCGAAATATTGGTGTCGCTTCCGCCAAAAGGCTCAAAAGCAGTTACAAGAATGCGCACATTAGTCTGCATAATCACTATATCCAATACCACTATTTTTCAAATCCTGCACTTCAGGATTACCGGTGTGGTTGATTTGCTGGTTGATCTGCTCGGCTATTGTTTGAAGCACTTGCATCGAACGCGTATCCCAACACATGACACTCCAAGCAATCCGTAGTCCGCACGCATTTATTTTGAACGGCCATTTACGGGCATAAACGCGTGGACTTGAGTTGTCATAATAACGCTGATTATCTGTATCCAAATCAAACTGCTTCTTCAGCGCATCCGCTACTGCATGCCACATCTTGTCGTACAACGGAATATCATGGATTGTGATATTGGGGTCGCTGTACGTCTCATCCCCTTTCTTCACGCCGCAAGTGAAATGAATCTGTGTAGGATAAATAGGCTCCTGCGCTCCGCTGGCTGCCATCAGAGTAATTACCCACGAGTCTTCATCGGGCGCCAATTCACGCAAATCATCCATGTATTCTTTCAGATATGGCACTGTGTCTTCCCCATCATTGAGATAAAATGATTTAAATGGTCGCGGAGCTCCTATTTCTCTGCTGATATAGTTAAATCCTCCCATCTTGGCAAGATAAAATGCCGCCCATCCGGTAATCGCATCAGCCGAAGCTACAGCATTCATGATGGTAATTTTTGAATGGCGGTTGATACAACATCCATAAGGACGATTGAGTGGGAAATGTTCCACTGCCAATTTGTCTTCCGCCTGTTCTTCTATTGTTCGTGTCGCTGCCAAATTGATTAAACGGAACTCATCACTGTTAGCTACCGCATCGAATATCTCGTCTTCTTTTAGTCCCAAGCGCACTTGGATATCGGCAATAGAGACAAATTTTGGCGTAGCAAAAAATTGTGTAAAACGGTCTCTTTTACGTTCAAAAGCCAAGTGCAAACGCTCAGCCCATCCTTCGGATTTCTCTTTGCGCTCATCTTTCTCCATCACTTCGGAGAAAGCGGAGCCAATCAATCCGGCAGGAACGGCAAATATAGCTATTCCGAGTACACCGATGATACAGGCTATAATACGACCGGTGATGGTAATAGGCGGTGTGTCTGCGAAGCCACCAGGATCGCCAATATATTGCGCAAATGCCCAAAGAACAGATGTCCATCCATTATTATATACCTCAGGCTGCGCCTCGTGCTCAACAAAGAATAGAATGAACGAGAGGATAAGTGTGATGATTGTCAAGAACTGAACAGACACCCACATCTCATCTTTCTTGGCACGCATGGCACGTGAGAGGACATTGAACGCCTTCATGTATCGGAACACACGCAGCAGACGGGCTATTCGCAATGCCTTGAGTGCCACATAAGGCATTGGCATGAAGAAATGCAGGTAGAAGGGATATGTGGAGAGGATGTCTATCAGGCCATAAAACGAGAAGCAGTAACGCACTCTGCCCCAAAAACCTTTGTATTTGTCGTCAATGAGGTCGGCGCACCAAATACGCAGCGAGACTTCAATGGTGAAGAACACTGTGGTAAAATAATCCACCACTTTGAGCCAAAGACCGTACTTCTCCACGATGCCATCGTACGTAGAAAGAAAGACCTCAACCGTCGAAAGGATGATTAGTCCGATAATAGCGTAATCGACATAGTTATGCCATTGTTTGGTGTGCAGGTCATCGTCGAAGACGCGAGCTAGCTCTAATTTGAAAGATTGTATTTTAGTCATTGTTTATTGTGTTTTGTAAGCAGAGGAGCGGTCAAACTCCCCTGCCCAGTGCGGTAAGATTACTTACCAGCAGCTGCGATTGTGCCGTCGTTGTCTGCGAGGTCAGTGTCCTTTGCATTAGCAACCTGAACACCGATACCAAATGCAGTAGCGAACTCTTTCTCGAAGTTACCAACGCGCTTGTTGCCGCCTACGGTAACTTCACCACCCTTTGCGTCTGCGGAACGAAGCGATGCCAAAGTAGCATCATCGTCAGCAAATGCACCTTTGCAGGTTACACTTTTGTACACGCGCAGAGTAGCGCCAAAGTTCTTCTTGAAATTCTCTTTCAGAGTTTTTACCTTCATGCGGCCGTCAATCTTAAGATCTGCCATAATTGTAAAAATTTAAAGTTAATAAATGATCATTTATTGCCTGCAACGTTAAGGACTGCAGGCGATGTCCTATACGTTATTTCCCGACGTCTTCTCACACGTACATTATATATATATTGTTTGTATCCAAATGCTCAGCGGGAGAATACAACTTGACGTGCTCGGTCTTTTTGATGATCTTGGCTACGCATTCATCAATATGATCGCTGCAATCCATTACAACCATGAACTTGTAGTACGGAGCAACAGAAGGGATATCGCTTTTCTTCTTGCCTTTCAGCAAATGCTCAATGTCTTCTAAAATACCCTCTTCTTGCGCCGCTCCAAAAGAAGTTACATTGACAGGGATATTGCATTTAACCTCAGCGATAATCTTCTTGTCTTTACCATCATACTGGACATCAAAGCCATTGGCATTGGCGTGCTGGGAATCTACATCTTTCAGTATTTGTTCTCTTTCTGATTTTGTCAGGAAACCGTCAGCATACAACTTCTCCACAAAATCCCGGGTTGTACGCAATGTAATGATATTATTAATACAACTTAGCAACTTCTTGAGCTCAATCAAATCCCGCCCGGAAAGTTTGGAATACAAGTCATTTACTCCGAATTTACCGAAGAATTCGTTGAAGTTCTGCTTCAAATCTTTGTCTCTGCTATATGCCATATTGCTCTGATTTTAAGATTGTTGTAAGCAGGCGGGCAGCCAAACCCACCTGCCTGAAAATGAACCGTTTACTTTGCGTATTTAGCTTTCAGCGACTCCATGTCGGCTTTGGTTGCCTGCTTGGGGATATCGGGCAGTTTAGCCAAAGTCATCTGATCAAGAGCGAGAACCCAGTCATCAGCAGAAGCAACTTGTACTTTGAGACCGAAATTGTCAAGCAAATCTTTCTCAAAGCCACCTACAGTCTTGCTGCCACGGCACTCGTACGAACCGGTAGCCGTAGCAATATCTGCTACTTTCTCAGCACCGGTCAGACGTTTGTTGCCCTGATAAACACGAAGAGTTCCGCCAAATTCCTCTTTGAATCGGCTGCACAAGGTTGACACCAATAGGCGTCCATCTACTTTAATTTCCATAAATACTAAATTATTTGAAGTTAAACATTGTTAATCAGCCATATTGATGGTCAGGTCCGGTTCGGACTTAACCATATCGGCAAGCATGAGAATAGCATCTTCCTCCTCTATACCGAGCGCCTCGGCTATAACGAGCAGGTTGCTCACCTCTGCACGACTCAGCTCACTATCGGCGAGAAGCATTTGCATTGCAGCTTCGAATACAATTCCGATCTCTTCATCTTCCACAGCCTCTGCTGCATCTTTCAGCACAGCGTTTGCCTGGTTCTCGGATAGTCCGTTCAAACCCTTGACACATTTGTTAACGGCTGCTTTGAACTTTGCCTCATCGAGTTCGAGAGCCTCGGCTATTTCTTCTACGGTAATCTCCTCTGCGGGATCATAGACACCGTCTGCCCAGATTGCAGCTGCAATGATAGCAGCAATATTTTCAAGACTTGTTTTCATACTTCCTCCTTATCTGAATAAGCGTTTAATACGGTTTGCTAAACTGTTTTGCGCTTTGCGGGCTTTTGCCATGCGTGCACAAATCTCCTTACCTTCTTTGGTACGTTTATCAACAGTACCATCTGCTTTTTTCTTTACTGCCATAGCTGAAATTATTTTTTAGTTTTCTTTTGAAGTTTACGAGCTCTTGCGGCTGCTCGACGTGCCTTTGCCATACGGGCGCAGATTGCTTTGCCCTCTTTGGTGCGTTTGTCAACCGTTCCATCGGCGTTTTTTCTTACACAAGCCATAATTGTGATGTTTTAGGGTTAATTGATTAGATATATTGTGTACTTTTTGTACTTATTCCAGAACAATAAATTCCGTACGACGGTTCTCCGATGCCATAGGATCAGCGGTGTTCTTCAGTTCGGTAGAACCTTTGCCGACAGCCTCCAAACGGGATGCATCAATGCCCTCATGTTCTACAAGGAATGTAACGGCAGCCTGGGCGCGTGCTTCGCTGAGCTTCTGATTGAACTCGGCATCGCCTTCGGCAGATGTGTGTCCCTCAAGACGCAGGCGGATCTCAGGATTCTTCTGCATGATTTTTGCCAGATCATGAAGCACGAACTTGGCACTTTCGCTCAAGTCGGCTTTGCCCTTGACGAACTCGGCTGCATTGAAGTTCTTCTCAATCTCCTCGATCTGCTGCACATAGAGTGTGTCGTGAACAACCACTACTTTCTCCACTTCTACAATCTGCGGTTCAGCAGGTTTCTGGCAGCCCTTCATAAGCAAGAGAATAACCAGAATTGCAATAACTACGAGAGCTGCCAGACAGATCCACAACCATTTGTTGGATTTCTTGGCAGGTACAGGAGGAACATAGCCGTTCAGGTACTCCAGGCGGAAACCGCCCTTCTCACCTCTCTGACCTTTCTCGAACTCTGCCACCTCGATGTCATACAACTTTGCATGCTTAACCAAACGATCAAAACTGGCCTTGGTCCACATCATGCAAACTGCCACCTTTGAACCATCTTCCAGTACAAGAACTTCGTCCTCTTTCTCAAAGTACCATTCTCCGGAAGCTTTGTAGTCCGGCTCTGAATCATGAACGAAAATCTCACTCACGCCCGAATCAGGATTGATGTCTGCTTTCGGGAACGCTTTTCTCAGATCCTCAACCGTTGCTTGGGGATACATTACTAAGTAGGCATGCATGATGCCCAATGAAGTACGGTTTTGCGCCTTACCATAAACGCGAACTTTACTTGGCATAATAAATAAATTTTTAGGTTAATATTGTTGTTTACTTACGTTTTCTTCCTCCTGTGAACGCAGATAGCACGGTTTGTCCGACCTTGCGCTCGAGGCCTTGTCTGGTGGTGGGGATACCCGTTTTGCGGACAATTTTGTTTTTCAAGCCGCTGATGCCAACGGCACGCTTAAGCGAAAATGTTAGTCCTTTCATGCTATAAATTCATTTCCAACTGCAAAGATACAACTTTTTTTTCAAATTTCCATAGTCCATTTTGGTCCTTTTTCATTTTGCATTTGCAAATCACAACTATTTTTCGTATCTTTGCAGTGTTTTTCAGTCCGTTAAGTTCAAACAGGCACATACAAAAAAAGCGGACAACTGTTTGTTATCTGGTAAACGAGGTTGTAGGAGACCCATGTAGTCGGAAAATCAATACAGTTGTCCGCGTTGTATATTCCACGCGTACTAATAAAAACTTTAAGGTACACGCGAAATACACACACAGGCATCTGCTTTGACTTGCTGCTGAACTACAAACTGAAACTTCCTACATTTCGTTTACTCAGACAAACAAGCGTTAGCAAACGCTATATTTCAATATGTCATATCCATCTCCGGCAAGCGAACTCGCCGGGCCCTGAATCAAGCAACAGGGATGCTATCTATTCGGCATCAGCCGATCAATGCTATGATTTTATTCATCAAACTCTCTACCAACGGAAGGTACATCCGAATCTCGTCCTCAGTTACTTCAACGAAATCCTCGTAATCGCCTTCTTGGCGAAGTGTAAACATTTTTCTCAACAGACGACCATCATCCTTGGAGAGTTGACCGTTCTGCACAAAATGTTGATTAATAAGGGTCAACATTCCTCCATGCGTATGTACTGCTATCTGATTATGTATCAGCAATGCAGTAGCTGCATAGTACAAACAATAGTACAAGCGGTTGGCAACTATGTTCCAAATTCCCAATGCAACTATCTTCTGAGCCTCTACAAAAGTGCTCTGCGCCTTTTCAATCCTGTAATTGACGATTGATTGTCGTTCATCGTTGGTTAACCCCATATTTTCACTCCTTCGTTACGAACGTTAAACTTAAAGATTGACGGAGGTGCTGCTTCCCACTCGCGCTGCGTATAGACAAATGTGTTGAATTCCTGATTTATACTCTGCCCTTGCTCCCAAAAATCGCACGAGAGATTAAGTTTGTCATCTTTTGAGAAATTCTGATTCGGCACAAGAGCCAACAGATCCCAATCGGAATCTGCGCGATGGTCGCCACGAGCACGCGAGCCATACAAATATAGCGAACTTCCCTGAGGTAGCACTTGGCGCGCTATCTCCTGGATTTTCACTATGATATTTTCACGACTCGACATAAAAGCACTTATTATTCAGCCATTTACCATTAATCCATTTTTGGCTATCTTGGCATCCGGAAAATTACGCTACAAAGTTACAACTTTTTTTTGAAATATGCAAATTTTCGGTGCAGATTTTTGCTGAGAAGAATAAAAAAGTTAAAAATTTATGCAAAAGGCCTGATTTAACTTTGATAACCCTCCGACATTCCCCCGATATTCCCTCGATATTCCCCCGATCGAACGGAACGTTTTTTGAAATCACCCTATCCGAATGACAACCTTTCAATTTTCAATTTTCACCTTTCACCTTACCAATCCCGCTCCGTTTTCGGGTGCATATCGAACCCTTACCAAATGATAACCGCAACATAACCGTATGATACCCGTAGAATAACAGGCTCATTTTTCATATTTTAGCCTTATACTATATAATACTATGTATTATATACTTTTTGCGTAAAATTTCCTTAAATGGAAGTAAGATCCGTGATCGGCGTGGCGGCAGCAAGATGCGTGCGCACCTCATCTATATCCACGTACTGCATGCGTCTGCCCATAGAGGACGGATAGAGGGCAAAGAACGGATCGGTGGAGAAGTACCAATTGACAGTCCTAACCTGCGGATCCATGGTCAGCCGCCTGTGCATAGTACGAACACGCTCAACGATACGCGGCACAACCTTGATACAATACTTGCCATCCGCCATCTGCATGATAGCAAACACCCGCGGACGAGGTTGGCTGCCTAACAGTTGCACACGTTCCTCATGCGAGGTGCGGTGGCTGACAGTGATATGTCTGCCGTACTGATGGTTGATATCCTCCATCATCTGCCGGAACAACAACCCGTGCGCCGAACCGTCCTTCAACTGATTGACAGCAATATAGTAGTGAATCATCTCATGAATAAGCGTATCCTGCAGTTCGGCTTCCGAATAATCAAACCGCCGGCTTATACGCAGCGCAAAATCCGAAAAACGCTTTCCGCCGAACAGCCCTACCCGCCGCTTGTAGGTCAACATCCCCATGTACGTGCGCGCGTTTGTTAAATGAATAGGCGGGACAGTCAATGTCCCGCCAAACATCATACGATTGTACAACTCGAAATGTTCGCGTATAAAATCGACGGTAGGCTTCATGTCAATCCAGCTTCAGCACGGCGAGGAACGCTTTCTGTGGCACCTCAACGTTTCCGATCTGCTTCATACGTTTCTTGCCTCGCTTCTGTTTCTCCAGCAGTTTGCGCTTACGGCTCACGTCACCGCCGTAGCACTTGGCAAGCACATCCTTGCGCACCTGCTTCACCGTCTCGCGGGCGATGATCTTTGCGCCGATAGCCGCCTGAATGGCTATATCGAACTGCTGGCGCGGCAACAACTCCTTGAGTTTCTCGCACATGCGGCGACCAAAATCCACAGCGTTGTCTCTGTGCGTGAGTGTGGACAGCGCGTCCACCTGTTCGCCGTTGAGCAATATATCCAGTTTGACGAGGTTAGACGGACGGAAACCATTCATGTGCCAATCGAACGACGCATAGCCCTTGCTGATCGACTTGAGTTTGTCGTAGAAATCTATCACTATCTCGCCCAGCGGCATATCGAACAGCAGCTCCATACGGTTGCCGGATATATACTCCTGCTTCACCAGTTCGCCGCGCTTGCCCAGACAGAGCGTCATGATCGGTCCGATATAATCCGCTGTAGTGATAACCGATGCGCGGATATACGGTTCTTCTATATGGTCGATCTCCGTCAAATCAGGCATTCCTGCAGGGTTGTGCACCTCGATCATACGGCCATCCTTGGTATAGACATTGTAACTTACGTTCGGCACAGTGGTTATCACATCCATGTCAAACTCGCGGTCCAAACGCTCCTGTACAATCTCCATGTGCAGCAGTCCTAAGAAGCCGCAGCGGAAACCGAAGCCCAACGCCATTGACGATTCGGGCTGGAACGTCAGGCTGGCGTCATTCAGTTGCAGTTTCTCGAGCGACGCGCGCAGGTCCTCATAATCCTCCGCCTCTATCGGATACACGCCGGCAAACACCATCGGTTTGGCTTCCTCAAAACCCGCTATAGCCTTGTCGCAAGGGCGCGCCACGTGGGTGATTGTATCGCCTACCTTGACTTCGGTACTCGTCTTGATTCCGGAAATGATATATCCCACATTGCCGGCACTGATCTGCTTGCGCGGATCCATATCGAGTTTGAGCACGCCTATCTCGTCGGCGTCATACTCCTTGCCGGTGTTCACAAACCGCACACGGTCGCCCGTGCGCATCGTTCCGTTCACTACCTTGAAGTATGCGATTATTCCGCGGAACGAGTTGAACACCGAGTCAAACACCAGACACTGCAGCGGTGCGTCAGGGTCGCCTTTCGGCGCAGGTATACGCTCAACGATAGCGTCCAATATCTCCGGCACACCCTCGCCTGTCTTGGCAGAGCAGCGGATGATCTCCTCGCGCTTGCAGCCTAACAGGTCGATGATCTCATCTTCCACGCGCTCGGGCATAGCGTTGTCCATGTCGCACTTGTTCAGTACGGGTATGATCTCCAAGTCATGCTCGATAGCCATGTACAGGTTACTGATCGTCTGCGCCTGCACGCCCTGCGTGGCATCCACCACGAGCACAGCACCTTCGCAGGCGGCTATACTGCGGCTCACCTCGTACGAGAAATCCACGTGCCCCGGAGTGTCAATTAGATTCAGTATATATTTAGAATCAGTCTGTGTTCTGTCAGCGTCAGCGATCTGTGCTCTGTCAGTCGAAGACGATCTATATTCCATCTGTATAGCATGCGACTTGATAGTTATGCCGCGTTCCTTCTCCAGATCCATGTCGTCAAGCACCTGATTCTCCATCTGACGCACATCCACCGTATGCGTTATTTCCAGCATACGGTCTGCGAGTGTTGACTTGCCATGGTCAATGTGGGCAATGATACAAAAGTTTCGGATATTCTTCATTTAGCAATCAGTAGTCAGTAATCAGATATCGGCTATCAGCAGTCAGCTATCCTCTCGGCAACCATCGGTTGCCCCAACCCGAAAAAGCAACTGCCAAGTTGGTTTTTCGGAGAGCGGAGGCAATGGTGCGCTTTATGCCGCCGAGCGGCATCTGTAAGCACCATTTGCCGAACGCGTGGAGATAGCGGGAGTCGAACCCGCGTCCAAACAAGGAATCAATACGCTTTCTACACGCTTATCTTGGCCTCGATTTTCGTCCGGCAGCAAGACCCAAGCCACCAACTACCGGCTTATCTGCTAAATCTTCACACGCGCATCGCAGCCTGCGCATGCTATTCTGTGAATTTCCGCGCCACTTGATCCATTCAGCCCACAGACTCGGCTTGGAGTGACGTCTCGGGTCAGCACCTTGTGCCGACACAAAGCCAACCTACTATACTTCGGTTTAAGCAGCGAGAGCTACATTGTTGTTGCCAGTTATTGTTTTACAGACGATATTTACGAGCGTCTCTGCAGTGCTCGGCGTGCTTACATACCTATTCTACCTGCTGTCAAAACCAATTATCCCCAAATCATTTACTCATTTACCATTCTAATCTCCCATCAGTCGAACAATCTGCTTCGCTGTATGGTTCATTGGGCAAGCGGCTAAAAGTAAAAGCGGCGCAAAGGTACAAAAAAAATCCCATATTTGCAAATTTTGCGGGCAGTGCGACGCCCAAAATGGCGTTTTTGCCAAACGCAGATTATAAAATAGCGGAATAAACACCGCAAAAAAACACATTTAGACGAAATTATTTGCATAATTCGGAAAATTGTTGTACCTTTGCATCCGCTTTTGAAGAAAAGCATGGTCCATTAGCTCAACTGAATAGAGTACCACACTACGGATGTGGGGGTTGCAGGTTTGAATCCTGCATGGATCACGAAGCCTTCGGCTAACAAGAAATAAAGAACGACGTCAAGGGAAACTTTAGCGGAGTTCTTTTTTTTGATAAAACACACATGACCACACAGGAGTTACAGAACATTAAGCAACGTTTCGGCATCATTGGCTCATCGCCCATGCTGGACAGAAATATTGAGATAGCTGCTCAGGTGGCAGTTACCGACTTAAGTGTACTCATCACCGGTGAATCGGGTGTAGGCAAGGAGCATTTTCCGCAAATCATCCACGCCTGTTCACCGCGCAAGCACGCCAAATACTTCGCCGTGAACTGCGGCGCTATACCCGAGGGAACAATCGACAGCGAGTTGTTCGGGCACGTCAAGGGCGCCTACACCGACGCACGCGCTGAGCGCAAAGGATACTTTGAGGAAGCCGACGGCGGTACACTGTTTCTGGACGAGGTAGGCGAACTACCGCTATCCACTCAGGCGCGGCTCCTGCGTGTACTGGAAACGGGCGAGTTCATACGCATGGGCTCCTCGGAGGTGCAGAAGACCTCCGTACGCGTCGTTGCCGCCACGAACCTGGATATGAAACGTGCAATAGCCGAGGGACGATTCCGCGAGGATCTGTACTTCCGGCTCAACGCCGTGGAGATACATGTGCCGCCTTTGCGCGAGCGAAAAGATGATATACCTCTTCTGTTCCGCAAATTCACCTCGGATTTCACCAACAAATACGCTATGCCTCGCGTGCAGTTGACCGACGAGGCTACCGAACTGCTCAAAGCCTACTACTGGTACGGCAACGTACGCCAGCTCAAGAACGTAGCCGAGCAGATCTGCGTGCTGGAGAAGAGCCGCGAGATAAGTGCGGAGACCCTGCGCAAGTACCTGCCTGCCAACGAGCATGAGCAACAGTTGACACTGTTCGGTGCGGCGCAGAACATGGGCGGTGACCCGTACGTGAACGAGCGCGAACTGCTATACAAGGTCTTGTTCGACATGAAGCGCGACATAGCCGACCTCAAGCAGCAGATGGCTGCCGCCACTGCAGGCACGCCAATGCCTGCTGCAAGTACAATCGTGCCGACAGGCAATATAATGCCCTACCCCGAACACCGCGACAGCCACCAGGAGGCGGAGGTGCAGGAGGCTGAGGTTGTACGCGATCCCATAGTGACCGGCAACGAACCGCTGACCATGGGAGATGCCGAGGAAGTGATGATCCGCAAGGCACTTGAGCGCCACAACGGCAACCGCAAAGAGGCTGCTGCAGAACTCGGTATAAGCGAACGGACACTCTATCGCAAACTCAAAAGTCTGGAATAAGTGATGCGACACCAACTGATTATATGGCTAACTCTGGTGGCAACTGTTGTCACTCTGTCGTCATGTATGATCAGTTACCGCTTCAATGGTGCCAGTATTGATTACAGCAAGACACAATCCATCTCGATAGCCGACTTTCCGAACAATGCGGCAATGGTCAACCCCAACCTGTCGAACAACCTGTCGGAAGGCATACGCGACATCTACTCCCGCCAGACACGCCTGCAGATTCTGCGTCGAGGCGGCGACATGGAACTGGAGGGCGAGATTGTTGATTACGCACTTACCCCGATGGCAATCTCTGCCGACAACCTGTCAGCGGAAACCAAACTGACCATCACCATCAAAGTGCGCTTCACCAACAACAAGGCGCCCGAAGAGAGTTTTGAGAAAACCTACTCCGCCTTCCAGACGTTTGACTCCTCACGGCTACTCACCGACGTACAAGACGAGTTGTGCGCCACAATGATCACCGAACTGGCGGAAAACATCTACAACGACACGGTGGCAAAATGGTAGGAAAATTGAAAGGGGAAAATTGAAAATTGAAAGTTGAAAGTTAAAAATTGTAAGGGGAAAGAGTTTTTTAGCGGAAATATTTGCAAATATAAAAAATTTTTATTATCTTTGCAGTCGCGTTTTTTTGAAGCGGAAATATAATTAATTAAACAATATGTACAATTTATTTATCACACTGATTATCATCGCCTCTATTTTGTTGGTTCTGTTGGTATTGATTCAGAACAGCAAGGGTGGCGGATTGGCAGCAGACTTTGCAAGCGGCAACCAGGTTATGGGCGCCCCGAAGACCGCAGATTTTCTTGAGAAAGCAACATGGACACTCGTAGCCGTTATTGCCGTACTGAGCATCTTGGCTGTAGGCGTACACAAGAGCGATGTTCGTGAGCAGCAGCAGGAAGGTCAGAGCGCTATCTCCAACCAGGTACAGGACGCTGCTGCCGAGCAGGAGGCTGCAACCGCAACTCCCGAATTTGGCGAATAATACGCGGAGCACATAATTGTGTTACTGCGCCAATAGCGGAAATGGGTCATACGACCGCATTTCCGCTATAACCTATAATAAGTTGCGTGTGTGCATGCACACGTGTTAGGTGTGGGTATTCAATCAACAAGCACAAATTTCTGAAATCATGAAAAAATATAACTTTAATGCAGGACCAAGTATCCTGCCGCAAGAAGTAATCAAGCAGACCGCCGAAGCCGTACTGGACTTTCAGGGCGAGGGTCTGTCTGTACTGGAGATCAGCCACCGCGCCAAGTATTTCCAACCCGTAGTGGACGAGGCGGAAGCGTTGTTCAAAGAGTTGTTGGGTGTACCGGAAGGGTACAGAGTTCTGTTTCTGGGAGGTGGTGCCTCGTTGCAATTCTGCATGGTGCCGTTCAATATGCTGGAGAAGAAAGCCGCGTATCTGAACACCGGCGTGTGGAGCAAGAAAGCTATCAAGGAAGCCAAAGGTTTCGGCGAGGTTGTTGAGGTTGCCGCCAGCACGAACTCTATCCCCAATGATTACGATATCCCTCAGGATGCTGACTATTTCCATATCACGACCAACAACACCATCTTCGGCACGGAAATCAGCGACGCCAAGTTGCAGGAAATCTACAAGAAGAAAGGCAATGTACCTCTCATAGCCGACATGAGTTCGGATATATTGAGCCGCCCGATAGACGTCAGCCAATACGACATTATCTACGGTGGAGCACAGAAGAACCTTGCTCCGGCAGGTGTAACATTCGTTATCGTCAAAGAGAGTGCACTGGGCAAGGTCAGCCGGTATATACCTACCATGCTGAACTACCAGACGCATATCGATGGCGGATCGATGTTTAACACACCGCCTGTATTGCCGATCTACACCGCACTGCTCACACTGCGTTGGCTGAAGGCCAACGGTGGCGTCAAATGGATTGAGGCGCGTAACAAAGCCAAAGCCGAACTGCTGTACAACTGCCTCGACCACTCCAAACTGTTCACACCGACCATTCTGGAGAAAGAAGACCGCAGCCGTATGAACATCTGCTTCGTTCTCAAACCCGGTTACGAGGATCTGCAAGACGATTTCTTCAAGTTTGCCACCGAACGCGGCATGGTGGGTATCAAGGGTCACCGCCTGGTTGGAGGCTTCCGCGCTTCGTGCTACAACGCCATGGATCTGGAGGGCGTACAGGCACTCGTAGATTGCATCAAAGAATACGAATCTTTGCACTAATTCGTAATTCGCAATTTTTAATTCGTAATTAAGATGAAAGTATTAGTAGCAACTGAAAAAACTTTCGCCAAGGTTGCCGTTGACGGCATACGCGAGGTGATTGAGCAGGCAGGTTACGAACTTGCCCTGCTGGAGAAATATACTGACAAACAGCAACTGCTAGACGCAGTAGCCGATGCTGACGCGCTGATCATCCGCTCGGATATTGTGGACAGCGAGGTGTTGAACGCTGCCAAGCAGCTGAAGATTGTTGTGCGTGCCGGTGCAGGCTATGACAATATTGATCTGGCTGCCGCTACGGCACACAAGGTCGTAGCGATGAACACACCCGGTCAGAACAGCAACGCAGTAGCCGAACTGGCTCTCGGATTGATGGTTTATGCCGTACGCAACCTGTACAACGGCACAAGCGGCACTGAACTGAAAGGCAAGAAACTCGGTATCCACGCCTTTGGCAATGTGGGCAGAAACGTGGCTCGCATCGCACAAGGATTCGGCATGGAGGTTTATGCCTATGACGCCTATTGTCCGGACGAGGCTATGCTGGCCGCTAACGTCAAGCCCGTGCATTCGGCAGAGGAGTTGTACAAGATATGCGATATTGTCAGCCTGCATATCCCTGCCACTCCGGAAACAAAGAACAGCATCAACCACGACCTCGTTGGCTTGCTGCCCAAAGGCGGCATTCTGGTCAACACAGCCCGCAAGGAGGTAATTGACGAGGACGGACTGATCAGCCTCATGCTGGAGCGTACGGATCTGAAGTACATGACGGATATTATGCCCGCTGCCGATGCCAAGTTCCGCGAACTGTTTGCCGGACGTTATTTTGCTACGCCCAAGAAGATGGGCGCACAAACTGCCGAAGCGAACATCAACGCAGGCATAGCCGCAGCACGGCAGATCGTGGACTTCATCGAGAACGGAGTAACCAAATTTCAGGTGAACAAGTAGTTGAGGGTTTAGTGTTGAGTGTTGAATGAAAGTTGAGAGTTGACAGTTTGAAGTTAATGAGCAGAAATAGATTTATCCTTTTATTCGTCGGACTATGCTGCGCATGGTCTGTTTGGGCGTTACACGTAGTGCCTGTAGGTGAGCCCGACAAGGATTATACGTTCATCGACAACGATGGCGACACGATTTATATCTTCGCCTCGGGCATTGACATGCGCCACCCTGCAGGTAATACGGATTGGTATAATGCGGATGGTTCGCTCTACCAATCGAATGTCGATGAGATTTATCCTGACAACGGAGGGTACTACACCTTGCAGAACGGCGAGCCGGAATATTTCTATGTCTTCTCTTACGCTGACTACAAAGCCAACACCGCCGATTGGGAACTGAGCGTTGAGCCTAAGTGCGAATCCACTATTCTAACACTCAGCGGCACTCTGCCCGATGCGCTCACATACACAACCGGTGAGGGCAGGACACGCACCGTGCCACGCACTTGCACCATATCGTACACCGATCTGGCATGGAGCGAAGCAGATATGCATTGGCAGGACTCGGCGGCAGTTGCCACGTTTGACTTCCCGAACACGCAGTTCTACCTGCCGGCAATATATCAGGCTACAGATATATCACTGGCTGTTGACAACATTGCCAAAGCTTTAGGAATGGATATCGACTCGGTAACCACAACACTCACTACGCCCATTGCCGTCAAGTCTCACGTCACCAGCCGTACGGAGGTGCGAGGCAAGAAAGGCGAGTTGAGCAATGAACTGGAGCGACCGACCGATGAGTCCGTGCTGACCGGCTCGGCAGAGTTGCGCATTCAGTTCAACAGCAACCCTACACCGGCTGCCGCGTACTTCAGTTGGCGCGTCTATCAAGGCACGGCACTCATCTATTCGCGCAACGACGAGAATCTGTTCGAGGTGTTCAGCGAACCGGCTGCATACCGCGTAGTTTGTATCGTTACCGGCACCGAGTGCCCGTGTGAGACATGTACTATCGATTCTACGGAGATTACCGTGAACATCTCTGTATCCGACCTGCAGGTGCCTAACGTATTTACGCCCAACGGTGACGGACTGAACGACGAGTTCCGCGTGCAGTACCGCTCGCTGGCTGAGTTCCACTGCTGGGTATATAACCGCTGGGGCAAACTCGTATATGAATGGACCGACCCTGCCAAAGGTTGGGATGGTACCATCAACGGACGTCCGGCAGCTGAAGGTGCGTACTTCTACGTTATCCGTGCCCGCGGTACGGATGCAGATCCCAAGCAGGGCTACACCACCAAGGCGGCATACAGGCGTGCACAACTCAACTCCGACAAGATGGTGGGTATCTACCAACTCTCCGGCGACATCAACCTCATTCGAGGCAAATAATGGCAGCAAACACACTGACATACGACCAGGTAATGTTGCAGCTCAGGCAGCAGCAGTACAAACCCGTGTACATCCTCTATGGCGATGAACCGTATTACATCGACAAGGTCACCGATTATATTGAGGACAACGTGCTCGACGAAGCCGGCAAGTCGTTCGACCAGGTGGTGTTGTACGGTCGTGATCTGGCAGAGGCAGGCATAGGTGAGGCTGTCATGCAGGCGCGAGGATTCGCCATGATGGGCGGCTATAAGGTGGTTATCGTCCGTGAGGCGCAGATGATCAAGAAGTGGCAGGCACTCGAGCAGTACATTGCTGCACCGCAACCGCAGTCGATACTCGTAATAGCCTGCAAGGGTGCTGCGCCCAAGGTACCTGCCTCACCGCATGTGGCACTCATGCAATCCACAGCACTGCGCGACTATCAGGTAGCAGGATGGATAACTCGTTACATCGAGGATTGGAACAAGCAACAGTCCACACAAGACAAAGCCGACCGCGTGACTATCGATCCTAAAGTAACACAGATCCTGGCAGATAACCTCGGCACGAACCTGCAGCAGATAGTGCTGTCGCTCGAGAAACTGGTAAACGGTCGCCCAGCAGGAGTCAACGTGATCGACGCGTCACTCGTGGAGAGGAACATAGGTATCAGCAAAGATTTCAACGGTTTTGAACTTCAGGACGCACTTATCAACGGCGATCCGGTCAAGGCAAACAGGATTGTCCGGTACTTCGCTTCATCGAAAGACCACCCTATTCAGAAAGAACTGCCGCTGTTGTTCGGGTTCTTTGCCAACCTAATGCTCTACCACTACCTGCCAAACAAAGGCGACGAACGTGCTGTGGCGGCAGCGCTGAAGATCAATCCGTTCATTGTCAAGAACTACGCACGCGCAGCCAAACGGTTCACGGCAGGCAAGACCTTCAGAATAATCTCGTACTTCCGAGAGACCGATGCACGCAGCAAAGGTATAGGTACAGGTTCTGCCACCGAGCTTGACTTGTGGAAAGAACTAATCTACAAAATATTACACTAACCGCCAAAGGCCGGGTACAGACAACTGACAGCTGACAGCCAATGGCATATATTTAACCCGAGGGATAGATTTGAATGCTTGCAACCCTCTATTAAATGCTAAAAACAATGAAACAATCGTTTAATCAAAGCGTAAATAAGAATTACTTATTTACCTCCGAATCGGTGTCCGAGGGACACCCAGACAAAGTCGCTGACCAGATTAGCGACGCTATTCTTGACAATTTCCTTGCTCTTGATCCCAATGCCCATGTAGCCTGTGAGACGATGGTTACCACAGGGCAAGTGGTTGTGGCAGGCGAGGTCACTGCCAAACATTACATCGATCTGCCGGCTATCATCCGCCGGACTATCAATGATATAGGATATACCAAAGCAGCCTACAAGTTTGAGGCAGAAAGCTGCGGTATATTGCAGGCACTGCACGAGCAGAGCGCGGATATCAATATGGGCGTGAGTCGCAAGTCAAAAATGGCACAAGGTGCCGGCGATCAGGGAATGATGTTCGGTTACGCCTCATCAGAGACCGACAACTTTATGCCACTCACTCTCGATCTGGCACATACGCTCGTATATACCCTCGCGCGCATTCGCAAAGAAGGTAAGGAGATGACTTACCTCCGTCCGGACGCCAAGAGTCAGGTTACAATGGAGTACGACTCCAAGAACCGCCCTGTTCGTATCCGGACAATAGTGCTATCCACGCAGCATGACGAGTTCACTGCCAACGGACACAAAGTTACGCCCGAACTCATCAAGCAGGATGTTATTTCTACCCTACTGCCGCGAGTAGCCAAGCGTGATGTGCGCTATACGGCTCTGCTGGAGACGTTCCTCAATGACAGCAAGAACACCGAACTGCTGGTTAATCCGACAGGCAACTTCGTGATTGGCGGACCTTACGGCGATACCGGACTGACCGGACGTAAGATCATCGTGGATACCTACGGCGGACGCGGAGCACACGGTGGCGGTGCGTTCTCGGGCAAAGATCCCTCGAAGGTGGACCGTTCGGCTGCATACGCAGCACGTTATATTGCCAAGAACATGGTGGCTGCCGGTGTGGCGGACGAGGTGCTCGTGCAAGTCAGTTACGCCATTGGCGTAGCTCAACCCGTGAGCCTGTATGTCAACACCTACGGCACTGCCAAAGTCAACCTCAGCGATGCGGAGATTGCCAAACGTATAGGCAAATTGTTCGACCTGCGCCCGGCGGCAATCATCCGCGACCTCAAACTCACCCAACCGATGTACGAGGAGACTGCACGCTACGGGCACATGGGACGCACCAACGAGGTGGTAACCAAGTCGTTCATCGACTCCGACGGCAAATCGTTCACACGTCAGGTCGAACTGTTCACGTGGGAGAAACTCGACCGCGTAGCCGACATACGCAAGGCATTCAAACTCTAAAAATGAAACAATGAGCAATTGTGAACATACAAAACAGTCTTGGCTTATAGCCGGTGCTGTGCTCCTGCTTGTGGCGCTGGATCAGGCCTTGAAACTATATATCCGCACCCATTTTGCTTTGGGTGAGGCGCACGAGATTCTTCCGTTCTTCCAACTCTGTTTTGTGGAAAACAACGGGATGGCGTTCGGCATACAATGGCTGCCCAAGTGGTGCCTGACAGCGTTTCGGATAGTTATGGTGGGGATATTGAGTTGGTACATCAATTCGCTGCTCAGGCATAACGCACGCCCGTGGTATATCGCCATGGTTACGCTCATCACAGCCGGCGCGCTCGGCAATATCATCGATTGTGTGTGCTATGGTCGCCTGTTCGGCTATGAGACTTGGTTCTACGGTCGTGTGGTAGATATGCTGTACTTCCCGCTAATCCACAACGCCGCCGGCGAGACCTTGTTCTTCCGCCCTGTGTTCAATCTCGCCGACTCGTACATCACCGTGGCGGTATTTGCGATCATCCTGTTCTTCCGCAAAGACCTCAACGACAGTCTGGAGAAAAGATAACCCACCATACACCGTACACAAGACACAACACTCAATACACAATACAAAACAAGAAACGGCTCGATCGAGCCGTTTTTTTATTCCCTCACCGTCACATGGAAGCAGGACTGCTTGGCTTCGTACTTGACGTATATCTTTCCGGCCCTCTGGTGGTTGAGCAGCACTTGTCCGAGTACGAGTTTCAGATTATCCTCATGCATGTAGTCGCGCGTACGTGTGACCTTGTCGTAGCCGAAGTATGCCAAATCGAACGTTGTTCCGTAGCAGTGGCAGCTTTGCGTAACGGAGTTGATGTTTCCGCTGCGTTGCAATTGGCGTATATCCTCCTGTGTGCGCAGAATCGATGTCACACGAAACCTGTAATGCGGCAGGTTGTTGCGCCGCAGTATATCCGCCCATTCGTCGCCTATTGCGTCCAGTTCGCGCTTGGCGGATGGTATGAGATATGGCACGGAATGTGTCAGTTCGTCCACTACGTAGTTGTCACATGTCTTTACCTCCACCAGTTGCTTGCGCATCTGCGCTGCGTCCGCGCGGTCCTTAGGCGAGCGCTTCAAACCTATACGGCTCGCCACAGCGTGCTGCTTCTGCTGCAGGTCGTTGAACTTCTGTTTGTAATTGAAAGTACGTCCGGGATAGGCAACCATGTTGTCTTCCACTATCTCCTGCTCATGCTTTTCTCGTCCGTCACGGCTCTCGCTGCTACAGCCATACGCAGTTACTACCAGCACGATTACTGCTATCAGATTGTATATATTTTTCACTTGTCTCGGTGTTTGGCCTTCTTTGGCTTTTCAATGTTGATATATCGGGTGCTGACGATTAGTTACTTTGCAATCGTTCGATAATTTACTGCAAAGTTACTAATTTTTTTTGTCTCTTGCAAGTCTTTTTGCAAAAAAAGCATTTTCCAAATAATTTTTCTTCAGGAAAGTTTGCAAATGTGCATTTTTTTTTGTATCTTTGTGGGCTGAATTGCGTGCGCCTTGTGCGCAAGCGCTCCTGCGCGGGCGCAACACTAACAGCAAACATACTAACACGCACATAGATAACAACCCCTACACCTATGGACAAAATTATCAGTTGCTACCTCGCCGCCATACTTGTTTGCGGCATAATGCTCCACACATCGTGTACCGGTCATGACTCGGCATACAAAGCCGTATCCCTAACCGGTCAGGTCACCCATGTCCAGCCTATGACAGGCCTGGTGCTGTGGAACGATCTGGCTGCCGCGATGGATAGCACACACGGTGATTGCATAAGTCTGGAGTTTTCGTACGTTGAGCCCTGCCGCCTGGTGACAGGAAAAACCAACGGTGTTATATCCTACGATTGGACGTATCTGGACGACAAACTGTCAGCCGCAGCCTCACGCGGACATCAGATGGTAGTGCGTTTTCCGCTCTGCTACCCTTCGAACCGCAGCAATTGTATTGGCAAACCCGGTGGCACGTATGTGCCGGATTATATTCGCCAACTACCTGACTATCGCGAGACGTACTCCGCCAACCCCGGTGGCGATGGTCCTACATGGTATCCCGATTGGAGCAACAGCGAACTGCAATGGTTTGTCAAGCAGTTCTACAGCGACCTGGCTGCGCGCTATAACAACGATCCGCGCATTGCGTTTGTAGAGGTTGGTTTCGGCCATTGGGCAGAGTACCACACTTACGGCACACCTGTTGCGTTCGGCACAAACTTCCCCACCCCGGCTTACCAGCGCGAGTTGTTCACTCATCTGTCCCAGGTACTTTCCATCCCCTGGCTGACCAGCGTGGACGCAGGCGACAAGGTATATTCGGACGTATGCGTACACGCCGATACGCGCGAGTTGGCGTTCGGACTGTTTGACGACACGTTCATGCATAGCCAGCACGACCTGAGTCAGGGTGACGGCTGGAACGAGCAATGCTGGCTGTGGAGCGGCATAGAGCGCTGGAAGAACGGCGTGTGCGGTGGAGAGATAAGTTACTACACGCGCGACGACCAGCATAACTTCCTTAACCCCGAAGGTATGTACGGCGTGACATGGGAGCAAGCTGCCGGCAAGTACCACATGACATTCGTTATCTGCAACAACGCGCCCGAAGGAGCGTACTTCACGCAGCAGCGTGTGACGGAGGCCGGTATTGCCGCAGGCTACAACTTCTGTATCACCGACTGCCGCACCAACGGCACGAACAGCCGCATCACTGTCGCAAACACCGGCATTGCTCCCATCTACCGCGATGCGTATGTGACCGTAGGCGGCGTGCGCGCACAAGAGTCGCTGCGCGGACTGCTGCCCGGTGAGGAACAGAACGTTGAGATAGCCGCAGTAGCCGCGTCTGACAACGTACGTATAACATCCGACCATATTCTACCGTCGCAACAGATAGAGTTTGACGTCAATATTTCAGCACAATGATCTTCCGCGAGACAAACAGGATGAGCGATCTGCTGACGCAGGATCGGCGCGCCATGCAGATAGTTAACCGCTTCGGTATACCCATGGGCGTGGGCGACAAGACCATCGACACCGTGTGCCGGGAGCACAACATACATACGCCTACGTTCCTCGCTATTGTCAACAACGGACAATCCGACCGTCCGGCAGCAGAGATTGATCTGCCCACGCTGCAGACCTATCTGAGAAATGCGCATACGTACTTCCTGGAGTTTCTGTTGCCGCGCCTGCGCCGGCAACTGATAGAAGCCATTAACCCTACAGTGACGGATAACAAGATACCGTTGCTCATCGTGCGGTACTTCGACGAATATGTGCAAGAAATACGTATCCATATTCAGCACGAGAACGAAGGCCTGATGGAGAATCATGCCACCGACGACAGGCATATAACCGAGAAGTTGCACGAATTGGTGAACCTGATTATCAAGTATTACCCTGCCCACTCCACCTACCCGTTCGCCAACGAACTAATGACTACCGTCCTGATGGGAGTATATCAGGCTGAGGAAGAACTGAAGACGCATTGTGCTATCGAGGACGACATACTCCGTCCGGCGCTGGAGAGAAGCCGGAAATCCGAAGTCGAAAGCCGAAAGTCGAAAGCCGAAAGTCGAAAGTCGAAAGCCAAAAGTCAGGATGAACTCAGCGAACGCGAACAGGAGGTGTTGACGCTCGTGGTACAAGGACTGCTCAACAAGGAGATAGCCGACAGGCTGCATCTGTCACTGCATACCGTGATTGCGCACCGCAAGAACATCTCCCGCAAACTGAATATCCACTCCACTGCCGGACTGACAATATACGCTATTGTCAATCATCTGATAGATATAGAGAGTGTGGAGTTTACCAATCTTTGAATCTCGAATTATGTTACGCAGAGTGCAGCAATACATACGTACCCAACAGTTACTCTCGCCGGCAGCGCGCGTGCTGGTGTGCGTGAGCGGCGGAGCAGACTCCGTGGCATTGCTGGATGTGTTGCAGCGCGGCGGATATGAATGCATTGTAGCGCATTGCAACTTCCACCTGCGTGGCGAAGAGAGCGACCGCGACGAGACTTTCGTGCGCCATATAGCCGCACAACGCGGCGTGTCACTGCACGTAGCATCGTTCGACACCACGACCTACGCCGCCGACCGCCACACCAGCATCGAGGTGGCGGCACGCGAACTGAGATACAGATGGTTTGAGCAACTGGCACGCGAGCAGCATTGTACTGCTATAGCCGTTGCCCATCACCAAAACGATCAGGCAGAGACCGTACTGCTGAACCTGCTGCGCGGCTCGGGACTGCGAGGTCTGGCAGGCATGCGCGCCAAAAGCGTCAACCCCGTGACAGGCAGCGAACCGATGATCATTCGTCCGATGCTCTGTACCACACACGACTATATCATCCACTACCTGCGCGACATACGCCACCTCACATGGGTAGAAGATTCGACCAACGCCGACACCTCCATCCGCCGCAACGGCATACGAGCATGGCTCAGCACGCGCAGCAAAGGTGAGATTGAGAATATCTGCGCCACAGCCGATCACATGCAGGGTTACGCCGACATGCAAGATGGTCAGTTCACACGCGCACGGGCATTGGTGGAGTTGTACGAACAACTCAAGAACTATCAGCCCAAGGACATTGAGGCTATCTACGAAGCCATGCAACGCGGCGAAAGCGGCAAACGTTTTGCACTGAACGGTGCAACGGCTGTAGTGAAAAAACATGAATTGGAACTCCAAATATCATAATCATACATATATTGCAAATCAGTAAATCATCATGAAATATCATTTCGGAATAATAGGCAAACCGCTTAAGCACTCTCAGTCGAAACTGTTCTTCGATGCACGCTTTGCTGCCGACGGAATTGACGCAGACTATTCTATTCACGAACTGGACGCAATAGAAGATGTCGTGCCGCTGCTCGATCTGTTGAACGGTCTGAATGTCACTTCGCCTTACAAAGAGGTTATCATACCCTACCTGGACAGCATTGATCCTGTAGCACAAGAGATGGGTGCGGTCAACGTTGTGCACCGCCATCGCGGTTATAATACCGATTGGATAGGCGTAACCGCTGCACTCAAGCCGTATCTTACCCCGGACGACAAGCACGTGCTGGTGTTGGGCTCGGGCGGAGCGGCAGGTGCCGTGCGCTATGCGTTGCAGCACTTGGGCATGGATGTGAAGATTGTCAGCCGTACTGCCGGCAAAGGCGACCTGACTTATGCCGACCTGACCGAACAGGTAATGAACACCAACAGGATTATCGCCAACTGTACACCGTTGGGTATGTTCCCCAACGAAAGCGAGACGCCGGATATTCCTTGGGATTTTGTTACCGACAAACATCTGCTGTTCGATTGTATCTACAACCCCGAACAAACGCTGTTCCTGCAACGCGGCAGACAGCAGGGCGCACACATCGTGAACGGCCGCGAAATGTTTCTTGCACAGGCAGAGGCAGCAATGAAAATATTTTTTCAAGAAGAATAAATGATTTTTGACAATAGAAAGGAGAAACATATATGAAGCGATTAACATGTTGGATAATGGCGGCAGCACTGTGCTGCGTTCCGTTTAGTAAGTCACAGGCGTTAACCCTGCCTGCCGATGAACCGGTGGTGGCGTACTATATGCCGCTCACGCAGTTGCTGTTCACCGTGGAGTACGATGAGATAGTCACCGAGGTCGGACCGTTCTACCAGTACTCTGCCCGCTATTTGGGTACCATGGATGTGCTCACCAAATCCGAGAAGCAATTCGTGCTGAACAAGATCACGTTCCACCCCATCGCATCTGCCGACACGACACGCAGTTATATCCTGCAGGACAAATCGGGCAAAGCACAACTCGTCAGTCTGTCGCCCTACGGCACACTGACCGGTTACAACATTGAGCCGAAAACCGTCAACCGCAAGCCAAAAACCGGTAATGAGCGTTGCAAGACCGGCTGCGACAACCTCGTTGGCACCGAAACGACCCGCCTCATGCCACTGCTTGAGGAGCAACTAATGGCTTCCTCCACTGCCAAGATGGCGGAAGGTGCTGCCAAGCTGATCTACCGCATACGCGAGATGCGGTTGAACCTGCTGGCGGGTGATGTGGAGAAGTATCCTGCCGATGGCGATGCGCTGAAGCGCGTACTGAACGAGATGGATAAACGCGAGCAGGAACTGACTGCCCTGTTCATCGGACGCAGAACGGTTACCCATCACATCCATCACGTGACCTATACGCCGGCCGCCAACGGCAAGAATACGGATAAGATCCTGCTGCGCTTCAGCAAGCATTTCGGTGTCGTGGCGAACGATGATCTAAGCGGTGAGCCGGTGAACATACAGATCAGCAAGGCTGCTCACCAACTGGTTACGCCCGACAAACCTGCCAAGTCCGGTGCACCTACCCTCTACTACAACCTGCCGGCAGGCAGCAACCTCACGGTCACGTACGGCGAGCAGGTGATGATCAATCATCCTGTCGAGGTGGCACAATGGGGGGTCAGCGTGCCCCTGAACAGTGCTCTGCTGGACGGAAAGACACGCATCACATTCAATCCGCTGACAGGGGCTATTGTTTCGATCGAGAAATAAATAGTCAAAAGTCGAAAGTCGAAAGATAAAAGATAAAAGAGTAATCAATGAAGGATAGCAAACGAATATATTACTGGGGACTATTGGTCTTTTCATTTTTCATTTTTCAGTTTTCTCCTCTCTATGCACAGGAGATCAACTGCCATGTAACAGTCAACAGCGACAAGATAGAGGGCTCTAACAAGCAGGTGTTCGAAACGCTGCAAAAGTCCGTTGAGGATTATATCAACACCACCAAGTGGACGAACATGACCTTTGCCGACATGGAGCGTATCGAGTGCAACATGATGATTATCGTGAGCGGTGTGAGTGATAACGAATATACGTGCGAAATGACTCTACAGAGCCGTCGCCCCGTATATGGCACTTCATATACCACACCGGTGCTGAACATCCGCGACAAGTATTTCAACTTCACCTACCAGGAGTTCGACCGACTCGATTATCAGCAGTCCACCTTCACCACCAACCTCACCGCCATGCTGGCGTACTACTGCTATCTGGTTATCGGTTTCGATCTGGCTACGTACTCGCGCATGGGCGGACAGGGGTGCTTTGATGCGTGCGAGTCTATTGTGCAGACCTGCCAGAGCGCAAGTATGACCGAACACGAGCAGCAGGCGTGGCTCGCCTACGACCGCAGCAGCGGCAACAAGAACCGCTACGCAATCATCTCCAATCTCAACGATGCGGCGTTCAAGCCCTTCCGCGAATATATCTACGAGTACCACCGCCTCGGGCTCGACCAGATGTCTGCCAACGTAGCCAACGGACGCGCACGTATTGCCGAAGGAATAGATGTGCTCGTCAAGGCTAATCAGGCACGACCCGCTACGTACATCGTAACGATCTTCCTGGACGCCAAAGCCGATGAACTGGCGGATATCTTCCACGGCGGCACCGACAAGGAGAAGAAAGATGTGTACGAAGCGCTCATGCGGATCGACCCTACACGCCAGAACACATACGACAGAATCAACGAGAAATAATGACCGCTTTCGACTTTCGACTATCGACTATTGTCTTTCGACTATCGACTTTCGACTAATAGAATATTATGCTGAAACATTTAGCCATACATAACTACGCCCTGATTGCGGATGTGGAACTTGAACTACAGGACGGTTTCACGGTTCTGACCGGCGAGACCGGTGCCGGCAAGAGTATCCTGCTCGGTGCACTGGCGCTGGTCATGGGTGCCAAAGCCGACACACGAACCATTACCGAGGGCGAAGACAAATGCGTGATCGAAGCTACCTTCGCGGAACGTGACGGAGAGATCATTGTCCGGAGAGAATTGAGCCGCAACGGACGTTCACGCTCGTTCGTCAACGACGAGGTGGCAAGCATGACCGAACTTAAGGCGCTGAGCGAACGACTCATTGATATTCATAGCCAGCACCAGAACCTGCTCTTGGCTGACACCGGCTTTCAGACCGATGTGGTGGACGCTATTGCCAAGAATGCTAACGAGCGCGCGGCATATACCGCTGCCTACGAGCATTACCTCTCCGCCTCGGCTGCCCTCGACGACCTGCAGCGGCAAGCCGCACAGGCACAGCGAGACGCGGATTATATTCTCTTCCAACTCCGCCAACTCACCGAAGCCAACCTCCGGGACGGCGAGCAGGAAGAACTGGAGCAGGAGGAATATACCCTGTCACACGCCGAGGAGATCCGCAGCAGTCTGACGGAAGCCATTGATACTCTGAGTGGCGACAACCGCTCGGTGCTGCAAGCCCTGCATGCGCTGCACGTTGGCGACGCGTCGCAAGAGTTGCAGGAGCGCATCGAGAGCAGTTACATCGAGCTCAAGGATATAGCCGGCGAGGCGGAGCACCTGCTCGGGCGTCTGAATGCCGACCCGCAACGGTTGGAACAGGTGCAGGAGCGACTGATGCTCATCCAATCCCTGCTGCGTAAGTTCGGCTGCCGAACCGTGAGCGATCTGCTGGCGGAGCAGGCACGATTGGAGCAGCAGTCGCAGGTGCTCGAGCATTTCGACGAGCAGATTGAGCGTCTGACCAAGGCGAAAGAGGAAGCGTTCCGTGCTATGGGCAAGGCTGCTGATGCGCTGACTAAGACGCGTCTGGCGGTCTGCAAGCCGATAGCCGAAAGACTCATAACCGACCTGAGCCAACTGGGCATAGCACACGCCAACATGCAGGTCAGCATCACCCCCGCTACGGATTATACGGCTACCGGTCATGATATCGTGGACTTCCTGTTTGCCGCCAACCTCGGGCAGTCGCTGCAACGCGTAGCGGATGTGGCTTCCGGCGGCGAGGTGGCACGAATCATGCTGTCTATCAAGGCACTGACTGCCGATACCACGGCGCTGCCTACGATCATCTTCGATGAGATTGATACCGGTGTCAGCGGCAGCGTGGCTACGCGTATGGCGGATATACTCCGCCGTATGGGACAGAGCAGGCAGGTGATTGCTATCACCCATCTGCCGCAGATTGCAGCCTATGGCGAGCAGCATATCAAGGTCTATAAGCAGGATACGAACAAACGTACAGAAACGCATATTCGCCCGCTCACGCCGGAGGAACGTATCACCGAGATCGCTACGATGCTCAGCGGCAATACGCCTACCCCTTCAGCAATCAAGAATGCCCACGAACTGATATCAGCCGCCAACCAAAAATCATAAATCGTAAATTGTAAATAACCAAATCGTAAATCTCATGTCTCCATTAGCAGAACGGTTACGTCCACATACGTTAGATGAGTATATCGGCCAGCAGCACCTGGTTGGTCAGGGTGCCGTGCTCCGGCAGATGATTGAGAGCGGTAACCTCTCGTCGTTCATCCTGTGGGGACCTCCGGGCGTGGGCAAGACCACCCTGGCAAAGATCATTGCCCACCAATTAGAGCGTCCGTTCTACACGCTGAGTGCTGTCACATCGGGCGTAAAAGATGTACGCGACGTGATTGACAAGGCGCGTCAGGTGCGTCGCACACAGCAGGGACTGTTTGCCGGGCAGACCGACCAGCGCTCACCTATTCTGTTCATCGACGAGATCCACCGCTTCAGCAAGTCGCAGCAGGACAGTCTGCTCGGCGCGGTGGAGGAAGGATTAGTCACCCTGATCGGCGCCACCACCGAGAACCCGAGTTTTGAGGTTATCACGCCACTGCTGAGCCGCTGTCAGGTATATGTGCTCAAGCCCTTGGGCAAGGATGATCTGCTCACCCTGCTGCACCGTGCGCTGGAGCAGGACGAAGTGATCCGCGAGCAACATATCGAGGTGCGTGAGACGGAGAGTATCCTCCGTTACGCCGGCGGCGATGCACGCAAGATGCTGAACATCATTGAGCTCGTCAGCAACTCCGGCACCACGGTTATCGACAACACTACCATCACCCAACTGCTGCAGCAGAACCCTGTAGCCTACGACAAAGACGGCGAACTGCACTACGATATCATATCCGCGTTCATCAAGTCTATCCGCGGCAGCGATCCCGATGGAGCGATCTACTGGCTGGCGCGGATGATTGCCGGAGGCGAGGACCCGAAGTTCATCGCGCGGCGATTGGTTATTTCCGCCAGCGAGGATATAGGTCTGGCTAACCCGAACGCCATGCTCGTGGCGAATGCGTGCTTCGACACGCTCACGAAGATCGGCTGGCCCGAGGGACGTATACCCCTCGCCATGGCTACCGTCTATCTCGCCACCTCGCAGAAGTCCAACTCCGCCTATCTGGCTATCGATGATGCTCTCAGAGAGGTGCAGCAGAGCGGCAATCTGCCGGTGCCCTTGCATCTGCGCAACGCACCTACACAACTGATGGAGGAACTGGGTTACAGCGAGGGCTACAAGTATGCACACGACTATCCCAACCATTTCGTCAAACAGCAGTTTATGCCCGACGAACTGCAAGGGAGGCAGTTCTGGCACGCACAAGGCAGTCCTGCCGAACAACGAATGGCAGAGTGGATGAAACACCTGTGGGGAGATAGTTGAGAGTTGATGGTTGAGAGTTGAGAGAAGTTCAGAGTTAGAAGTTATGAGTTAACTCTAAACTTATAACTTTTAAACTTCACTAAACATTAAACTCTAAACACTAAACAAAATTGCATGGCTGCTATATATATACATATACCGTTTTGCTACTCGCGATGCTCGTATTGCGCGTTCTTCTCAACCACCGAGTTGCAGATGCGCAGCGTGTATATCGATGCCGCGATCAGGGAATATGGTCTGCGTAGCGGCTATCTGCCGCAAGGCGAACCTGTACGCACGATCTACCTGGGTGGCGGTACGCCTTCGCAGATTGCCAACCGGGATCTGGCACGGCTGCTGAACGCACTGCCCGTCGAGCAGGCCGAAGAGGTGACTATCGAAGCCAATCCGTCGGATATGACCGAAGCCAAACTCAAGGCGTGGAGGCAAATGGGTATCAACAGACTGAGCATCGGCGTGCAGTCGTTCAATGATACGAAACTCGCGTTCCTCAACCGCAGGCACGGCAGCAAGCAGGCGAAGAAGGTTATACGCCTGGCGCAGGACATGGGCTACACGAATATCAGTATCGACCTGATGTACGCCCTGCCCTACCAGACGCTGGAGCAATGGCAGGAGGATATCGATCAGGCACTGAGTTTCGGCGTGCAGCATATATCCACCTATTGCCTGTCGTACGAGGCAGGCACGCCGTTGTATAACCTGCGCGCCAAAGGCATAGTGCACGACGCAAGCGACGATCTGGCTAACGCCATGTACGCCTGCCTGTGCGAGCGGCTGAAGCAGGCGGGTTACAGCCATTACGAGGTCAGCAACTTCGCGCTGCCGGGCTATGAGAGCCGGCACAACAGCAGTTATTGGGACGGCACGCCGTATCTCGGTCTGGGTGCCGGAGCACACTCGTATGACGGCAGATCGCGGCAATGGAACGTGGCTAACCTCAAGCGCTACATCAGTGCTATCATTGGCGGCAAGGTGCCTTACAAACGCGAGGTGCTGACACCTACCGAGCAATACAACGAGCGACTGATGCTCGCGCTGCGTACCTGCCGTGGGATAGAGGCTACCGACGAACTGCTGCGCAAGGCACGGCCGTATCTCAACACGGGCAGACTGTACGTTGACAACGGAAGAATCATTGCCTCGATTGAAGGCATAAACATATTGAATACTATCATAACAGATTTAATGCAAGAGTAATGAATAAGAAAACTAAGTTTCTACTTTGGTTCTGGGGCTTGTTTGCCGCAGGTGTACTGGTTGTGTACCTGGTGTTCGTTGGTATCGTTCGCGGCTGGGTGGGTTATCTGCCGCCGTTGGACGAGTTGCAGAACCCTAAGAACACCTACGCCTCGGAGATCTTTACCGAAGATATGGTCAGCATGGGGCGCTATTATATCAAGGAGAACCGCGTGGGTGTGAAGTACACCGACCTCAGTCCGTACGTTATCGACGCGCTTATCTCTACCGAGGATGCACGCTTCTACGACCATACGGGTGTGGACTTCAAGGCGCTGTTCCGCGCCGTGCTGAAGTTAGGTCGTGCCGGCGGTGGCTCGACGCTCACACAGCAGTTAGCCAAGCAGATATGGTCACCCAGGGCGAACAGTTTCTTTGAGCGCGCCTTGCAGAAACCTATCGAGTGGGTGATCGCCACCGAACTGGAGCGACTCTACTCCAAGGATGAGATTCTGCTGATGTATCTCAATCAGTTTGATTTTCTCTATAATGCGGTAGGCATACAGTCGGCGTCGTACGTCTATTTCTACACCACTCCGTCAGACCTCAGGATTGAGCAGGCGGCAATGCTCGTAGGTATGCTCAAGAACCCGTCGCTCTACAACCCTATCCGTCACCCGCAGCGCGCACTCAACCGGCGCAACACCGTGCTCTCGCAGATGGTTAAGTACGAGAAGATCACCCGCCAGGAGTACGACTCACTATCCGCTATGCCCGTGGAGGTCAAGTACCACTCTGTCGATCACAAGCAGGGTCTGGCTCCGTATTTCCGCGAGTTCCTGCGACTCACACTTACTGCCAAGGAGCCCCAGCAGAGCAACTACTCCGAGTGGAACCAACTGCAGTACGAGATCGACCGCTATGAGTGGGATAATAACCCTTTGTATGGCTTCTGCCAGAAGAACACCAAACCCGACGGCACGCACTACGACCTCTATCAGGACGGATTGCGTATCTATACCACCATCGACTCACGTATGCAGCAGTATGCCGAGCAGGCGGTCAGCGAGCACATGCAGGATCTGCAGACGCGCTTCTTCCGCGAGAAACAAGGCAAATCCTACGCACCCTTCTCCCGCGACCTGAGCCGCGAGGAGATCGACGGAATCATGTCACGCTCGATGCGCCAAACCGACCGCTACCGTGGACTCAAGCGCCAAGGCAAGTCCGAGGCGCAGATCCGCGAGATCTTCAACACGCCTGTACCCATGCAGGTGTTCTCCTATAGCGGCATGATCGACACCACCATGTCGCCGCTCGACTCTATACGCTGGACCAAGCACTTCCTGCGTTGCGGATTTATGTCCATGGATCCGCACTCCGGCCATGTCAAGGCGTATGTGGGCGGACCTAACTTCCGGCAGTTCCAGTACGACATGGTTACGCTCGGTCGACGTCAGGTCGGATCAACCGTCAAACCCTACCTCTATACCCTGGCGATGGACGAAGGTATGTGGCCCTGCGACAAGACGGTCAACGACTCCGTCACCCTCATCGACGGCAACGGTGTGCGCTGGACGCCGCGCGACGAGCACACCAAGAACCAGGGCGACACCGTTACGCTCAGCTGGGGACTGCAGCAGTCGTCCAACTGGATTTCTGCCTACCTCATGTCGCTCTATACGCCTAACCAGCTCGTCCGGCTCATGCGCTCCTTCGGCATTCAGGGGCAACTCGACCCTGTCGTATCTATCTGCCTCGGACCGTGTGAGGTCAGCGTCAAGGAGATGGTGGACGCTTATACCACCTACCCCAACCATGGCATTCGTGTCGATCCGCTGTACGTAACCCGCATCGAGGACAAACAGGGCAATATCATCGCTACGTTCCACCCGCAGCAACGAGAGATCATATCCGAACTGACATCCTACAAGATGATCTATATGCTCCGCAACGTGATGGATCATGGCACGGGCGTACGTGCGCGCTTCAAGTACGGACTGAAGATGCCGGCAGGTGGCAAGACCGGTACGACGCAGAACAACTCCGACGGATGGTTCGTGGGCTTCACGCCCTCGCTGGTCAGCGGATGCTGGGTAGGCGGTGAGGATCGTGCTATCCACTTCGACCGCATGTCCGATGGTCAGGGCGCATCGATGGCACTGCCTATCTGGGCGCTGTATATGCAAAAGGTGCTTGCCGATGAGTCCCTCCCCTACTCGCCCGACGAGCAGTTCGACGTACCCGCCTCCTTCGATGCCGAAGCCGGATGCCGGTGATCGGTTACAATGATCATGGGTAGCCATCTACCATTACTACAAACACCCCAAGCAACGAATCCATCTTGCTTGGGGTGTATCATTAGGCGGTTAATTTGTCAGTTTGCTCATCAGTAGCGATGCGTTTCATCAACATCAGCACCTGCAATGATACGACACTCCCTCTTAATACAAAAAACCAATAATCCAAAGTGGAAGTTTGTGACCATTCGGAAACTCCATATCATCGGCAAGGATATATGAATTAGGCAAATCGGCTATTTGCTCGTAATCCTTGTCGGCACCCCCAACTTCCAACGTAAACTTGCCATCGATCTTGAAGTCTCCATGATTCTTGCCATATTCAACCAGATGATTGAACGATAGTTGATTTGCGGCAAAACACTCTCGAACAGTGCCTATATTTGGCTCTTGTGCAGCTAAAGAATAAAGCATATTGCTGTTATCCATGAGCACCTTGTCCGGTTTCTGCATTTTCTTGGCATTCACAAAATCAGAATAAACCAGACGAAGAATCTTGGATTTGTCCAAATAATTGAGGTACTCTAAGATAGTAGTCCGCTGCAATTCACTTTGGATAGATAGGCGTTTGATGTCAATATCGTATGGTACGGAGTTGGCTAAGATATTAACGAGCGCCTTTATTTTCCGAGTATTCTCTATCGAAACCTTACATATACGCGGAAGTTCATCATCTATTATATAACTAATAGTGTTCTCTATCGCCGAATAATAATCCACGTTATTCTTTAGTTGCAAGAAATACGGATAATAACCATATTGCAAGTACTCCGAGAAATACTGAAGCGGTCGGCATTGATTATTCACTTCTTCAGCTAATGGCCATGGATTGGAAAGAATCTGCTCCAACGTATATTTGGGAAGGTCAATGTTTTTGTAAAAACGCAAGAATTCCCGAAAACTTAGTCCTTGTATGTCGTGATTGATGCAACGTCTGCTTAAATCGGCATCTCCTTGCTGCAAGCTAAGCAGCGAACTGCCGCTGATAACAATGCGCATGTCGGAATAAAGGTCAGTCATTTCTTTTATTTCGCGACTCCAATTAGGGTACTTGTGAATTTCGTCCAAGAACAAGTGTTTTCCACCGGTTTTGTAGAACTGCTCTACCAAGTCAAGCAATGTGTGCGAGGCGAAGTATGCTCCATCACATGAGCAATAGAGCACTGACCTGTCAGATATCGGATAGTGTAGCCTAATATACTGGCGCATGATTGTACTCTTCCCCACTCCCTTAGGGCCACGCAATGCCAACAATGGGACATTCCAATTGATCTCAGTACCACACTGACGAACTATCGTCATTGGCGTTTGCTTGTAGTAACGCACATGCTTGTCTATCAGATTCTTCATTATAATATTTGTTTAATGAGATGAGCAAAAATAGCGCAATTGTGTTTTTTGCAACGAACACAAATTCATTATTTGTGATTTTTATATTAAACACAAATTCGGTGCAAAGATACTATTTTTTTGCGAAATAAACAAATATTTCGGTAAAAAAATGCAAATAAATATCATTTATGCTCTGAAATTCCATAATAAGTATGGTTTCTGCATTCATTTTTTTACAATACATCATTGAGCTGGTTAGGTTACATTGACATGGATTGAGAAAAAACAACCTCTTGTGCAGACATAATGTTCCACGCGACCATCACGGGATGGAGAAGCCAATTGACTTTTGGCTTCGAAAAGGGAAGGCAGTCGGGGAGACTAAGCCGACCGAGAACTCCCGAGAACACC
>ONHW01000021.1 GCA_900317745.1 uncultured Bacteroidales bacterium
GGACACCGAACAGGATAACACTGCCGCAAATATGCGACAGAAGGGGAAAATGAGGAAAGAATGAACAGGGAGGGGGATAGTGCACAAGGAGGAAGGAAAAACGGGCTCATGGAAATCGCCCGCACAGAACACAATAGACTCGCCGGGACTGCGGCGAGCACTAAAAAGCCGGTACGGGACACATAGCACGCAACAAAGAAATGGGTAAGGAAATAAACAAATATTTTAACAAAAATGAACGATTTATTTGCATTATTGAAAAAAAATGTGTAACTTTGCAGAAAATTTCAACAAGATATACCAATACTATCTTTGACGAATTTTTACGAAACAAACGAAGTAATGCAAAAACAGAAAAGCAGTCATATCATTGTACCGGAAGGGTTGACGAAAGTGCTACTGCATGCGTGCTGCGCGCCATGCTCGTCAGCCATCGTTGAATGGCTGCTGGCTCACGGGATAGAACCGGTGATATACTACTTCAATCCGAACATCTATCCGCAGGAAGAATACGAGATACGCAAGCAGGAAAGCAAACGACACGCGGAATCATTAGGCATACGCTGGCTGGATGATGACAACGCTGACTCCCCTACTCCGTGCTACGACTACGGGCACGAACAATGGCGGGAAGCAGTGAAAGGGCTGGAGCGCGAACCGGAGCGCGGCAAGCGGTGCGAGGTGTGCTTCTATTACCGATTGCTGGCAACGGCAAAGAAAGCTCAGGAGCTGGGTATAACATGGTTTGCAACCACACTGGCATCATCGCGGTGGAAGAACCTGGAGCAAGTGAATGCCGCTGGCATGCGGGCGGCAGAAGCAGCAGGTGGGCAGGTAAAGTTCTGGGCACAGAACTGGCGGAAAGATGGGTTACAAGATCGGAGGAACGAGTTGCTGAAAGAATACAATTTTTATAATCAAATGTACTGCGGATGCGAGTTCGCTTCGCGTTCGGCAGATCATATCAACAAGTCAACAATTATCAACAATTGACAACAATTAAGAAGAAAAACACACATAAAGATGAAAGCATTAGTTAAGCGCTATGCAAAGCCGGGCATATGGATGGAAGATGTACCCATGCCGGAAGTAGGAGTGAACGATGTACTGATCAAGGTAAAGAAAGCCGCTATCTGCGGCACAGACCTGCACATGTACAAATGGGACGAGTGGAGTCAGAGTCACTGCAAACCGCCCTATATCATGGGACATGAGTTTGTAGGCGAAGTGGTATATACCGGTTCGGGCGTACGGAACATCAAGATAGGCGAGCGTGTGACCGCTGAAGGTCACATCGTATGCGGGCAATGCCGTAACTGCCGCCGAGGAATGGGGCACGTTTGCGAAAACTCGCTGTCGGTAGGTATTTTCGGCAAGGATGGTGCGTTTGCGGAATATGTGACTATTCCCGAATCGAACATTGTGAAGCTGCGTCCGGAGATTCCCGACGATTTTGCAGCGATCATGGATCCGTTCGGCAACGCGACCCACACAGCACTGGCGTTTCCGCTGCTGGGCGAAGATGTGTTGATAACCGGTGCAGGACTGATAGGCACGATGGCTGCAGGTATATGCCGCTACGCGGGCGCGAAACATATCGTAGTGACAGACATCAATCCGCTTCGACTGGAGATAGCCAAGAAGATGGGCGCAGATGTGATTGTGGACGGCAGCAAGGGCGAGACCGTGGAGCAGGCGATGAAACAATTAGGCATACGCGGCTTCGATGTAGGACTGGAGATGTCAGGTGCTCCCGCCGCCTTCAACGACATGATCGAACACATGTACAAGGGCGCGAACATTGCCCAGTTAGGTATATTGCCGAAAGACACGCAAGTCAACTGGAGCGATGTGATATTCAATGCACTGACAATAAAAGGTATAACCGGTCGCAGGATGTGGGAGACATGGTATCAGATGGAGCAGATGCTGTTAGGCGGCCTGGACTTGAGTCCGGTGATAACACACCGATTTGCGTTTGACGACTTCCAGAAAGGATTTGACGTGATGGTAAGCGGACAATGCGGAAAAGTGCTGCTGGAGATGTGATAGAGACCGCCTTCGGCTGACAGAAGAGAGACCGTTGCACTGACAGAAGAGAGACCACTGCGCTGACGGAAGAGAGACCGTTGCACTGACAGAAGAGAGAACGCTGCGCTGACAGAAGAGAGATAGAGATAACAATAAAAAGAAAAATGCATAGATCAGGATTTGTAAATATTGTAGGAAACCCGAACGTGGGCAAATCGACGCTGATGAACGCGTTGGTAGGCGAGCGGCTGAGTATCATCACCAGCAAGGCTCAAACGACACGGCACAGGATAATGGGTATCGTGAACGGTGAGGATTTTCAGATTGTATATTCCGACACCCCGGGTGTGCTGAAACCGAACTACAAGCTGCAGGAGCAGATGTTAGAGTTCAGTCAGGGAGCGCTGGTGGATGCCGACGTGTTACTATACGTAACAGACGTACAAGACACGCCCGACAAGAACGCCGCGTTTCTGGAAAAAGTAAAGAAGATAGCAGCCAGAAGCCAGCAAGGCGGAGAAAACAAGCAGAATGGAGGAGTAAAGGTATTTGTAATCATCAACAAGATTGACCTGACGACCCCGGAGACTCTTGACAATCTGGTAAGTTACTGGCAGAAAGAGTTGCCTGAGGCAGAGATCTTCGCTATCTCCGCCAAGGAGCGCTTCGGCATTGACCAGTTGTTCAACGCGATCAAAGAGGCACTGCCAGAGTGTCCGCCGTTCTTCGACAAAGACCAGTTGACCGACAAGCCTGCGCGGTTCTTTGTAAACGAGATTATTCGCGAGAAGATTCTGCTATGCTACGACAAGGAGATTCCCTACTCCACAGAGGTAGAGGTAGAGAGTTACAAAGATGAACCCACGAGCGCGCAGCACCCGCGCGGGCTCATACGCATACAAGCAGTAATATATGTGGAGCGCGACAGCCAGAAAGGCATAATCATCGGTCACCAAGGCGCAGCACTGAAGAAAGTAGGTATGCTGGCACGCAAGGATATAGAGGCATTCTTCGACAAACCGGTGTTCCTGGAGCTGTTCGTAAAAGTGGATAAAGACTGGCGGTCGAGCACCTCGCGACTGAAGCACTACGGGTACGATCTGACATGATCCATCATGCGCAACAATGAAAGGTGATAATTGCAAAATTACGAAATTTAGCAGAATTATTTGCAAAAACAAAAAAAAAGTTGTAATTTTGTAGGCTTTTTGTGCGAACAGCGATGCGCAACATACACAGACATATTCTCCACGCAATAGCAGCGGCAGTTGCCGTTGTGCTGTTGTCGGGTTGCGGTGAATACCAGAAACTGCTGAAGTCGAAGGATCCTGACGCCAAGTATCAGGCGGCACTACGGTACTTCAACGAGCAGCAGTATATGCGTGCACAAACGCTGCTGGATGATGTAGCAGTGTATTACAAGGGCACAGAACGCAGCGAGGATGTGGTATGTTACCTGGCGCGTTGCTACATCGGCAACAAGGATTATGCCACAGCCGCTGAATACTACGAGGCATACGCGCGCAACTATCCCAAGGGCAAGTACATCGTTGAGGCGCGCTACCAGATAGGTCACTGCTACTACATGGACGCACCGGATGCCCGATTGGATCAGGACATAACTCGCAAAGCCATACAATGGCTGACACAGTTTGTAGAACTATTCCCAGAGAGTCCGTATGCGCAGGATGCATACAAGCAGATTGACGAGTTGAACGACCGGTTGGCAGAAAAAGAATACTACAGCGCGAACCTGTATTACAACCTGGGGACGTACCTGGGCAACAACTACCTGTCGGCAGAGATAGTAGCAAAGAACGCCATCAAGAAGTATCCGGGGAACAAATATACCGAAGAGTTGAGTTGGATCATCCTGCAGTCGAAATACCAGCAGATGGTTAACTCGTTTGAGGACAAGAAGAAGGATCGCGCCCGTGCAACAGAGGATGAATACTACAACTTTGTGACGGATTATCCGAGTTCGAAACACCGGCAAGCCGCCGACCGCATCAAGAAGGATGTGGATAAGGTGCTGCATTGACAGAAGACAGACCGCTGCGCTGACAGAAGACAGACCGCTGCGCTGACAGAAGACAGAAAAATATTGAAACAAAAACAAGAGATAATATGACACCAACATTTAATTTGGATTACAAGAAAAGCAAAGCTCCGAAGACTACTATCACTCGTGATATGAACGAGTTGACGAGCAAGGTAGGCAACGTGTATGAGGCAGTAGCCATCATCAGCAAACGTGCCAACCAGATCAGTGCGTCGCTGAAGAAGGAACTGGATGCCAAGTTGCAAGACTTCAGCATTGACCGCGGCGATATAGAGGAGACCTTTGAGAACAGAGAGCAGATTGAGATCTCCCGTTCGTACGAAGTGCTGCCCAAACCGACCTTGATTGCCACACAAGAGCTGATTGACAATCAGATTGTGTGCAACAACGGCTCGCGTGATGAGTTGTTGCGCTAATGAACCTGGCAGGTAAGCACATAGTAGTAGGTATAGGTTCGGGAATTGCGGCATACAAGATTCCCGAACTTATTCGTCTGTTACGCAAACGCGGAGCAGAAGTGAAGGTTACAACCACGAAACATGCTTTGGAGTTTGTGACCGACCTGACCTTGCAAACGCTGAGCGGGCACAAGGTTTACAGCGATGTGTTTGCCGCCATCAACGACCACTCGACAGAGCACATCTCCCTACCTGATTGGGCAGATGCAATGATCGTAGCTCCGGCGACCCACGACGTGATATGCAAGATGGCAGCCGGCATAGCAGATGACGCACTGACCACAACACTTGCAGCCATGCGCAAGCCTGTAATCATCGCTCCAGCGATGAATGACAAGATGTACAGCGGTGAAGCGCTGCAAGAAGCGCTACGCACACTTGCCGGGCGGAAGAACATCGATGTACTGGACTGCGCAGACGGATTTCTTGCCTGCGGAACGAACGGTCGCGGACGTATGCAGGAGCCGGCAGCCCTACTGGAAGCCGTTGAGTCTGCAGTGACGGAGAAAGACCGCTTGGGCATGCGCGTAGTGATAACCGCCGGTCCGACTCGCGAAGCCATAGATGCCGTACGATACATCAGCAACCATTCGTCAGGAAAGATGGGCATAGCACTGGCACAGGCACTGATACATCACGGCGCCGACGTGACACTGGTGATGGGACCGACAGCCGAGCAATGGACACCTGTAGTGTATCACCCGGCGATGCAAGGTATAGGTCAACTGAAGCGCGTAGATGTGGTATCGGCACAGCAGATGTACGAGGCAACGACAGCAGCCTGGCAAAATGCCGATGTAGCGATACTGGCTGCAGCAGTCGCCGATATGACCCCGATAAAAGTGGCCGATCACAAACTGAAAAAAGGTATAGACCTGACAGACAGCATTACGCTAAAAGAAACGCCAGACATTGCCCGCAGCTTGGGCGCAAGCAAGAGAGAAGGGCAATACCTGGTAGGATTTGCTCTGGAGACAGACAACGAGCAACAGAATGCGCTGAAGAAACTCGAGAGCAAGAATATGGATTATATTGTGATGAACTCGCTGCGCGAGCCGGGTGCAGGGTTCGGAACAGACACTAACAGTGTGACCATATTCAAGAGGTCAGGAATCAGTAATCAGCAGTCAGTTGTCAGCAAAGAGCAACAAAAAGAAGGCGAGAGTGTTCGTTTGCCTCTCGCCTCCAAATCCGACATTGCGGAAGGTATAGTATCAATCCTTCCCCATCAGGCGGTCCAATAAGCCGCGCTTCTTCTCAGGTTCAGCTGCATTCTCTTCAGCCTTAGCTTCTTCAGCTTTTTCGCCATCCTCGGGCACCCATTCGCGGCGCGACTCGATTTCTCCTACCTGACTCTTGACGTATGCAATGACGTCGTCCAGTCCTTCGCAGAAGTGCGCAAAATCCTCCTTGTACAGGAAGAGTTTGTGTTTCTCGAACTGCGGGGCCTCTTCACCCATCACTCGTTTCTTACTCTCCGTGATACACAGGTAATGATCACCGGTACGATCCTTCTTGACGTCAAGGTAATAAATACGTTTACCTGCTTTCACCGAACGGGAATACACAATCTCCGACTCCCGTCTCTCATCAAACTTACGATTTTCCATCTCTACAATCGGGCTTTAGCCCCTCAAAAAAATAAACCAATTGAGCATGTGCTGCTCTGTGCAGATTCCGCATGCAAACGAAATCGGATGCAAAAGTACAAAAAATAAATGATATTTGCAAGTAAAAGTGTATTTTTTTGTATTTTTGGGGAAAGTTACAGAAGAAAAATTTGCAAATGTGCATTTTTTTTCGTATCTTTGCGGGCAAATTTGAAAACAGCACTATGATCAATCGAACCCTAATACGAATCAAAGTCGTACAGACCCTGTTCGGCTACTTCCAGAACGAGGACGCAATGCCCTCAGAAGCCAGGAAACAGTTGATGCACAGTTTTGCAGACTGCTATGACCTGTACATACTCCTTCTGGATTTTGCGAACGCCCTAACGACCTATGCGGACGAGCAGTTGCAAGAGCGCATAGCCCGTTCGCAGGCGACGCACACATCCTTTTCTCCCAACAGGCGATTCATCCGCAACCGCTTTGCAGAGCAACTATTCAACAACCAGCGTTTGCGTCATGAATTGGAGGAGCGCCATCTGTCATGGGAGGCAGGTATGTCTGCCGTGAAAGCAGTGTACCTGAACCTGGTAGCAACGCCATGGTATAAAGAATACATGGAGCAGGCAGATTGTACATACGAGGACGACAAACGCATCTGGCGCAAGATATATACAGAACTGCTTCCAAGTAACGAGGCCGTGCTGTCGGCGTTGGAAGAGATGGAGTTGGAACTTGATCATTTCACGTGGGTGACGGACATGGACTTCGTGCTGTCGTATGTAGTAAAATCCGTTCGCCGATTCCGCGAGGAGGAAGGTGTAGAGCAATCGCTGTTGGAGATGTTTGACTCGGAGGAAGACCTGAAGTTCGCTACCGACCTGCTGCAATATGCGATAGAGCACCGCGCTGAATACGATGCACTGATTGACGCCCACCTCAATAACTGGGATCCGGAGCGAGTAGCATGGATGGACAGAGTTATACTGCTTGTGGCTATGGCGGAAATAATGAACTTCCCGGAGATAGCTCTGCAGATATCCCTGAACGAGTATATCGAGATAGCCAAGGAATACTCCGGCGAGAAGAACTACTTCTTTATCAACGGCATACTGGACGGCATTATCCGCCAGTTGAAAAGAGAAGACAAACTGCTGAAAGCAATGGCGGTGGACTGAGGGTTGAGAGTTGAGTGTTGAGTGTTTAGTGTTTAGTGATTATTAAATAAAAAAATAATTGTATGTTATCAACCATCTTATTACAAGCAACAGCCGGCGCAGATGGCGCTCAGGCAGGTAACCAATGGTCGTTTTGGATCATGATGATCCTGATCTTCGTAGTATTCTACTTCTTTATGATTCGTCCGCAAACGAAGAAGCAAAAAGAGCTGCAGAAACAACGCGAAGAGATGAAGAAAGGTGACAAGGTTGTAACTGCAGGCGGCATCTATGGTGAGATTAAAGAGGTAAAAGAGAACTACTTCCTTATCACGATAGACAAGGACGTAGTGATCCGCGTTGACAAGAACAGCGTCTATGCATCCGCAGAGGACGCCCAGCCTGCACAAAAAGCGTAACCTGGCGCAGCAGTCAACAATCAGTGATCAGCAGTCGTGAAAGAGCTATTCCGCCAGCAGTGGCGTAAGTTCAAAGTATTCATACACAGCAAGGATGCCTTGGTGTACTTGCTGTTTGTATTGTTAGCCACCCTAATATGGCTGGCCAATGCCCTGAGTACGCGCAGGACAATCACATTGACTATTCCTGTGACTTACACCCATATCCCTGAGGACTGCATCTTCACCACTGCGCCTTCAGACCATGTGCATGTGACTCTGGAAGACGAAGGTGTTGATCTGTTTCGCAACCGAAGCAGGAAGTATGAGTTGTCGTTTGATCTATCAGAATACTTTGAGGGCGAAGAAGGCTCGTTCATCATTCCGATGGACGTACTCCGGCAGGCGATAGCACAACAGTTGGCAGGCGATGCCACACTGGCGGCTTTTGCACCTGAACTACTGAGCGGAAGTTACTCCCGGCAACACGAAAAAACTGTACCGATTGTATATACAGGGCAGATCAAGCCCGCCTCGCAGCACCAGTTATGCGGCGAAGTGACACTCAGCCCGCGTTATGCAAAAATTTACGGAACGGAACAGGTTCTATCAGGCATCAACCATGTAGAAACGAGCCTGACAGACTACGAAGGCGTACAAGACACCTTTGCCACCCGATTGGCACTGATTGCGCCGCAAGGTGTACGCGTGAAACCCGACAGCATAGAGTTACAAGCCGTGGCGGAGTTATTCACCGAGAAGGCTATACAGCTGACAATCAGCACTCCCGACCTGACAGATAAGGGACAAACGCTACATCTGTTTCCGAGTCATGTAACAGTCACGTTCCGCGTAGGCGCTACATGGTTCAACCGCGTGGGCGAAGGAGATATTGAAGCCTCGGTAGATATGCCTCAGCCCGACATTGATCACCTGCCCGTACACATAGCGAGCCACAATCCGCATATTACGCATATTCGCATCAAACCCGAAGAAGTAGAATACTTAATTGAGAATTATGAGACCCATTCAGATGGTGGACCTGCAGCAACAGTATCGGAAGATTAAGCCCGAGATGGATGCTGCCATTCAAGCAGTAATAGACAGCGCCGCATTTGTAAAAGGTGCACAAGTAGAGCAATTTGCACGAAACCTGGAGAACTATACCGGTTCACACCACGTTATTCCTGTGGCTAACGGCACAGAAGCGCTGCAGATAGCCCTGATGGCTCTGGGCTTAAAACCCGGGGATGAAGTGATTACACCGACATTCACATTCATCGCGACTGCAGAAGTAGTCGCTTTGCTCGGCTTGACACCTGTGGTTGTAGATGTAGAATGGGGCACGATGAACATGTCGGTAGAAGCAGTGAAGCGTGCCATCACGCCCAAGACGAAAGCTATCGTTCCGGTACACTTGTTCGGGCAATGTGCTGACATGGAGCCGCTATTGGCGCTTGCCAAGGAGCATAATCTGTACGTCGTGGAAGATACGGCTCAAGCCATAGGTGCACAATACACCTTCAGCGACGGACATACAGCGCAAGCCGGCACGATGGGGAATATAGGCTGCACAAGTTTCTTCCCGTCAAAGAATCTGGGTTGCTACGGTGACGGCGGTGCGTTGTTCACCAACGACGACACATTGGCAGAGGCTATCCGCACCATTGCCAACCACGGTATGAAAGTGCGCTACCACCACGATATGATCGGTGTCAATTCACGTTTGGACACTATTCAAGCCGCAGTGCTGGATACGAAACTGCCCCATCTGGATGAGTACATAGCCGCACGTCAGCGCGCAGCCGCATACTATGACCGGGCTTTCGCCGGATGCAGCAAGATACTTACTCCGGAACGCAGCCAGAACAGCACCCACGTATTTCACCAATACACTCTGCGTATTACGGGTACAGACCGCAACAAAGTTCGCGAGGCTCTGACCGCAGCCGGAGTACCGGCAATGATATACTACCCCATCCCTCTGCACCTGCAGAAAGCCTATCAGGATCCCCGCTACAAAGCAGGCGACTTTCCCGTAGCCGAACAACTGGCTGCCAGCGTACTATCGCTGCCGATGCATACCGAGTTGGATGACGAGCAACTGGCATACATAACCGAGCAAGTGTTACGCGCCGTAGAGGCGTAACTATCCTCACGAATGATCTACTAAACGCACTGGATTATGGATCTATCACTTACCCAACGCCAGAGTCTGCTAACCAAGCTTAGTCCGCAACAGATACAGATTGTACGCCTGCTGGAGATTCCCGGTGTGGAGCTGCAACGCCGTATCAACGAAGAGTTGCAGGAAAACCCTGCTTTGGACGAAGGCAAGGATCCGCAAGCCATACGCGAGGAGGATGAGCAGAAGCGCAGCGAAGAGTTTGACGGTGACGAGTACGGTAATGACAGTTATGCCAACGATGAGTCAGATGCAGACGACTATCGCGAAGCATCAATGGGCGAATCCTACTCAAGCGAATCGTCGCAAGCAGACACGACATACAATGATTCCGACTACGCCAACCCGCTGGACAATCCCGAGTTCAACTACGATGATTATGTGACGGATGACGAGACGCCGGACTACAAGACGCGCATCACAAACTACAGCGATCCGCAAGATACAATGGACAACACGTTCACCGGCACGCCATCGCTGATAGAGCACCTGAAGTCTCAGGTTTATCTGACGAAGATGACCAAGCCCGAACGTCACATAGCCAAATTCGTTGTCGGCAACATTGACGAAGACGGCTATCTGCGTCGCACTGCCGAGGAGCTGGAGGATGATCTGGCCTTCCGCGAATCGCTGATTGTTCCGCATGAGCAGATGCTGGATATTATAGAGCAAATCAAGCAGTTTGATCCTGCCGGTGTCGGTGCTCACGACTTAAAGGAGTGCCTATTGATACAACTTCAGCAGCGCGAACCCACGATAGCCAATCAACGTGCAATACAGGTATTGACAGAACATTTTGAGGCATTCAGCCGCAGGCATTTTGACCGCATCCGCACACGCTTAGGTTTGACCGAAGAAGAGATGCGTGACGTTATAAGCGAGATAGAACACCTCAATCCTACACCCGGTGCAGAATGGGCCGGAACGAGTTATGACAATCACGGAGCTACAATAATACCTGATTTTCTTGTAGAGAACAGAGATGGCGAACTGGTGATGCAACTGCTGGACGGAGAGATACCCGACCTGCACGTTAACTCGGATTATCAGGAGATGATGAAGAACTATGCCGGACGCAAGAACCAGTTGACGGACGCGGAAAAAGAGACCGTGCAGTTTGTAAAATCAAAGATTGACAGTGCAAAATGGTTTATAGACGCCATCAAGCAGCGCAACGAGACACTGACACGCACCATGATGGCGATTGTAGAGGCGCAAAGCGACTTCTTCTATGAAGGCGATGACTCGGCTCTCAAGCCGATGATTCTGCAGGACATAGCGGACAAAACCGGTTACGATGTATCCACCATCTCACGCGTAAGTAACAGCAAATATGTACAGACCGAGTTCGGCATATACCCGCTAAAACACTTCTTCTCCGAAGGAATGCAGAACATCGAAGGCGACGAAGTGTCCACGCGCGAAATCAAACAGGCATTACGCGAGATTATCGACCGCGAAGACAAGTCACACCCGCTGAACGATGACGAGCTGGTAGAGGCGATGAAGGTTGCCGGCTACACCATAGCACGACGAACGGTAAGCAAGTATCGCCAACAGATAGGCAAATCTATCGCGCGACTGAGAAAACAACTTTAGTTGCACAAGGAATACGAATAGAAGATGAACAATACGCTATATTACCTATCTCGCAGCTTGTCGGCAGTGCTGTACCCGATGTTCATTCCGACATACGGAATGCTGATATACTTTCTGTCACTCCGAGAGTTTATATCCTACCCTGCTCCACTGATATGGATAGGAGTGCTTGGTACGCTGGTATTCACCTGTCTGTTGCCGCTATCGGTAATTCTGGTGATGATTCATCGCGGAAATCTGACAGACATTTACATCCGCAACCCGAAGCAACGTACTATGCCGTATATATATTCGACTATCTGCTACGGTTTTTGGGCATACTTCTGCAGTCAAGTGATGCATCTGCCGCAATTCATCGTGCTAACAGCTATCGGATCAACGGTGGTGCTCCTGCTGATTCTGCTGATTAACCGCACGTGGAAGATCAGTGCCCATCTGGCAGCGTTGGGAGGTCTGTTCGGAGCTATGATGAGTTTCAGCCTGAGTACCGGAGTAAGTGCTATACCGGCTTTGATCGGTTGCTCGATAGCAGCCATACTGCTGATGTTTGCCCGCGTATATGACGGCTCACACACTCCACTGCAAGTAATATGCGGCTACCTATTGGGCACAATGGCGACATTCCTGCCCAACCTGGTTGCAGAAAGTTTATAATTAACTGAAAGGTGACTGGCAAGAATACCATATTTAGCATTTTGAGCAGTTTGCTACTGGCAGGTTCGCTGCTCGTGGCGTCTCCCTCACGCGCTGACGAAGTGCGACTGCTAAGTGAGGAAGCAAAGATCTACCTGCTCACATGCAGCCCGGGAGAGGCTTTATACGAGCGCTACGGGCACACTGCGCTGATGGTGATTGACAACGAGTTAGGTATCTCGGATGTGTATAACTATGGTATATTTGACTTTGATGCGCCACACTTCTATTGGCGTTTTGTACGCGGAGAGACGTACTATCAGTTAGGCAAAGAGAGTGCCGATTGGTTCTTCCGCATATACAAGCACAGCGGTCGCGAGGTTTATATTCAGGAACTGAACTTGACGCCTGAAGACAAAGATGCCATATACCGCGCACTAATCATCAACTACTATCCCGAGAACCGCGTTTACCTGTACAACTTCGTATTCGACAACTGTGCCACACGCCCCTACCACCTGCTGATGGATGCATTGAAGGCAGACAGTAGCCAGGCGCAGACTATCCAATCATCGTACAAAGGTGCAGAGGGTATGACCTACCGGCAGTTCATCAGGCACTATACACCCAAAGGCTCCTGGAGCGACCTGGGAATCAATCTGCTGTTCGGTCCAAAAGCGGACAAAGCCATGCAAGGTGAGCAGCGATTGTTCCTTCCGGAAGAACTGATGAACTACATCGAAGCGTGCACCATAATCGGGGGCAAATCGTTGGTAAAAGGCAGTCATGTGCAGCCTTTCACCATTGAGGAGGTGCCCTGGTACAAGACCTGGTACTTCGGCATGGCGGTATTGTTTGCAGTATTGGCTGCATTGTCACTATTCGACCGCAAACGCGGAGCACGCACCAAATGGGTGGACTACATTTTATACGGCATATATGCGTTGCTGCTACTATTGGTAACGTTCCTCACATTCTTTTCTATTCATCCGTTGGTAGGTTACGGACCGTACCTGCTGATTATACCTACGATTCATCTATGCGCACGAATCATCTATCTTTGGCGATAATATGTTTGCTGATCAGCATCAGCGTTCAGTCAGCTCCTCGGTTGACTGTATTGATCACGGTGGACGGCATGCGTCAGGAGACGCTTGACCAACTTCGTCCGTATTGGCAACAAGGCGGATTACGCACCTTGTCGGAAGAAGCCTATCAGACAACTATCCGTTTTCCGCACATCGTATATGGCGGCAGCGAATGCGTAGCCACTCTTATGACCGGCACTACGCCTGCAGAACACAGCATCGCAGCCGACACCTATTTCCGCCGTAGCGACAGAAGAGCACATGCGATTCTGGAAGACGGCAACGAGCATGGAATAGGCGTACAATGCTCCCTGTCACCGCTTAACTTACCCGCCTCGACTATAGGTGACGAGCTTCGGGTCAGATACGGCAAGCGCGCACATATCTACGCTTTAGGGCTGGATGCCAACACCAGTATCCTGATGGCAGGACATGCTGCCGACGGCTGCTGCTGGCTGGATCAGGAGACTGCCAAATGGGTAAGCACCTCGTACTATGGCAACGAACTGCCCAAAGCACTTAATACATGGAACGAAGGTACGCGGCGCGACGAACTGCTTGCGCGCACGTGGACTCCGCGTATAGACATTGATCTGTACAGCGCACCTACCGAACAAGAGCAGAAGAAAGGATTCAACTATACGACCGAGCAACTGCTGCATACACCTGCAGCAAACACCATGGTGATTGAAAGTGCACTCGCTCTGCAAAAACAAGAGCACCTGGGAGAAGACAATATTCCCGACCTGCTATGCCTGCACCTGACAACCTGCAGCCCGGCAGCCACCACCGACCAATTACGCTCGGCTGAGCAAGAAGATATGTACCTGTGGCTCAATCAAGATTTAGGTTACCTGATTGACCAATTGGCACGAATCGTGGATACCAAGCACCTGCGTGTAGTTGTGGTAGGGCTACCACGACTCGGGCAGGACATTGCGGCATTACAAGTCGCGCGAATGCCGGTACAATACTTCAATGTTGACCGTGCCGCAGCACTTACCGCCACCTATCTAATGGCATTGTACGGCACAGAACGTTGGGTGGACGGAGGGTACGGTCAGTCGATTTATCTGAACCGCTCACTGATTGAACAGAAACATCTGTCACTGCCCCAACTACAACAACAGGTGGCAGCGTTTCTGATGGATTTTGAGGGTGTAGCCGCAGCATTTCCGTTTACAGAAGCATTAGGCAGTGTTGCCTTGGCAAATACTGTAAACAAAAAAGGGTTCGGAGATGTGGTATTCACGCTGCAGCCGCACTGGCTACTCAAGGCCAATGACAACAATCTGCTTGATCATGTTGTAGAAGCCTCGCCTACCGTACCGGTAATGATATGGTCGGGCGCATATCAGGCATTCCCGACAGGAATAACCGATGCCACACAGATAAAAGCGCTGCTGCTGGAATAACCCGGATGCACAAAGAAAGGATATGAATCATTGGCTTGAGATAAAACAATTGCTGCCCGCACATGTACAATTGGTAGCGGTAAGCAAGTACCATTCAATTGAGCAGATTGCAGAAGCGTATACTGCCGGTTGCAGGGATTTTGGCGAAAGCAGAGTGCAGGAACTTCGCACCAAGCAAGAAGCACTGCCGAAAGATATCCGCTGGCACTTTATAGGGCACCTGCAAACCAACAAAGTACGCGATTTGCTACGGCTCAATCCTTACCTGATTCAGTCGGTTGACTCCGAGCGGCTGCTTGCTGCCATTGATGCGGAAGCCGGCAAACAAGGTCTGGTACAAAATATCCTACTGGAGATTCACGTGGCGGCAGAGGCAACGAAGAGCGGCTTCTCTCCCGAGGAATTTCGGGCTCTATTGGCATCACTCAACGAACACCCCTATCACAACATACACATTTGCGGAATCATGGGCATGGCTACAAACACCGATGAGGAGACTGAGATACGCCGATGCTTTGCCCAACTGTACCGCCTTGCCGAAGATATGAACCACTGCGGTTGTGTAAACTGCGAGAACGCACCAATAATATCCATGGGCATGTCGGACGATTACCCTATTGCGATAAGCGAAGGCAGCACCATGGTGCGTATAGGTTCCGCCATTTTCGGAGAAAGAGAATAATATAATACTTCTATCAAATGAAACGAACAATCATTATATCGGTCATCCTAATTGCCGGTACAATCAGTTTTGCCGCAGAGCCAACGGCATACGTTGACAATTTTGTTTACACCCTTGATTACGCACACCACACAGCTGAAGTAGCAGCCAATCCGAAAGCAAGCGGCGACATTATTATCCCCGAGCAGATCAAGGACGGCGAAGGCAAAACATATACCGTTACCTCACTGAGCGCAGAAGCATTCAAGGGATGCAAAGGGGTGACATCGATCGTTCTGCCACCCACAATCAAACAACTATACCGTTCATCGCTCGAAGGAACAGGAGTATTTGCCAATCGCGAACTATGGAACGATGGAGCATTATATATCGACGGTTGCCTGATAGCCGTTGACAAAACAATCAGCAAGCCCAAGTTTGTTGTAGCCGATGATACACGCGTGATAGCAGGCGGAGCATTTCAGGGCAATAAGACAGTTACAGCAGTTGTACTGCCTCAATCCGTGAGCAGAATTGATGTATTCACTTTCCGCGACTGCAAGAATCTGCAAAAGGTCACCTTTGGCAGACACATAACCTCCATTGGTCGCGATGCATTCACCGGCTCTGGAATATACCTGAACGAGAAGAAATGGAAGAAAGGTATATTGTATGTCGATTCATGCCTTATAGCGGTCAACAAAGAATTGCCCGCCAAGGTGCAATACAAGACTCCGTACCGCCTGATAGCAGAAGGAGCATTCGCGCAAAATACGGTTATTCAATCGGTGGAACTGTCTCCCATGCTGGAGACCTTGCCTGCCGCATGCTTTTACGAGTGTGCTAACCTACAGAATGTAAAACTACCTGCCGCGCTGCGAGAGATCGGAGCATTCGCGTTCTACCGCTGTTCGCTACTGAAGGATATCAACATACCTGCCGGACTGTCGAAAGTCGGTGACGGAGTATTCTACGAATGCAGCGCATTATCCAATCTGACATTGCCGGAAGGAGTTGAAGAAATAGGCAAAGCCTGCTTCTTCGGCTGCAAGTCGTTCACGGCATTTCATTTGCCTCAGGCACTCAAGCAGATAGGTGACGGTGCGTTTGCCGGATGCATTCGATTGGAATCAATCAAACTGCCGGATAAGCTGGAGAGCATAGGTAAGCAATGCTTCGCCGGATGCACAGGCTTGGAGCAAATAATTATTCCGGAAAAGATTATTGTTATTTCCGAAGAAGCGTTTGCAGGCTGCAACCACATATACAAAGCAGTGCTTCCCGAGAATCTCTACGCTATCCATAACGGTGCTTTTCGCGGTTGCGGACGATTGGAGCGGATAGATATACCTGATCGCACATTTACCATAGGCAAAGATGCATTCTCAGGCTGCTCATCGCTGGAGCAAGTTAATCTGGGCGAAGATTTGCATACGATAGAGGACGGAGCGTTTGCCAACTGCACGCGCATTGAACAAATGGATATACCCGGCGAAGTGACATCAATCGGCATAGGCGCTTTTGACGGCTGCTACGGTTTGCGCAAGCTCACTCTGCCCAAGAGTCTGCGATATATCGACCGCGAAGCCTTCCAATCCTGCCGCGGGTTACGAGAAATTAAGTTACCTAAGGGATTGGAGCGAATCGGCGCACGGGCTTTTGCACAATGCAAGCAACTGCGTAAAGTGGAGTTGCCTGCCAAACTGAAAGAAGTAGGCGAAGAAGCATTTCGCGATTGCGAAATGCTGCCCTCACTCCAACTTGCTCTGCCTGACGACTGCATCGTTGGCAAGAACGCTTTTAAAGGATGTAAAGAATAAGTTTTGCCGGATTAAATCATATTGGCGTTGTAGTAACGCGCGTCATGCGTCACCTCTTCGCCAATAAACGGCGGGCATTCAAAAGAAGTATCTTTAGCAGGCAATTCAATCTCTGCCATTACAAGGCCGGGATTAGGCATGCGAAACTCGTCAATCTCCCACTTTAGCGGTTCGGGGTCGGCAGCCACCAGATATCTGACCTTACTTATGACACGATTGCCACAAAGCGGCAAGAGAGCCTGAAAGTCTGCAACAGAGATAGGTTTTTCCCACTCAAAGCGCGTGATAGATTCCATTCGGGATTTGATAGTGATATACGCCTGCTGTGTACCATCGGCATCGGTACGAAGCCGGATGCGAATTGTACGACCGGGCTCCTTGCAGATATAGCCCTGAATTATATCATAATGGGTATATGCAGATTTGCGGTACGAGTTATCATTCACAAGGAACTTACGTTCAATCTCTCTATTTTCCATAGTCTATTCAAAAAAAGATGACAAGCGCCTGTGCGTCAGTCATCTACTGAGAAAATACCCGTTGGGCGACGGATTGTATATTTAGTCATCTCCTGATTGGACTCAAATCCCACTCCCTGAATAACTGTGCCTTTGGCATTGTCGCCATCAGCCTTTATTGCGGCCTGCGTAGGCGGCTGAATGATAGTAATGGCAGAATCGGAATAGACGCGTTCAGTCTTTTGCTCCCAATACAATTCAGGTGTTTCAAACTGTTCGCCATTCACATTGGTGGCATTTACATTACCTGTCAGATGCCAAATCTCCTGCTGATCATCGTAATAGGCGTAATCTGCCCGCAAGGTAGCAGAAGTATTAAGCATGGCGTCAAACTGCTCGAGGTAGATGCCTTTAGGGAATTCCCAATACGAAGGTTTGGCTTTGTCGTACACTTGCCATTCGCTGGCTGTGATGCGGAAACGTGTTACGCCTGAATCAGAGATAAGTGTAGTAACCTGTTGGGCATCAAGTACCGGCATTGCGGAGCGATCATTGATAGCATCCATGCGCAACTTAACCTCCTTGCGATGGCAAGAAGGAAAGATGAGCATTGCCACCAACACGATGGCAATGCTCAATACGATACTATGTTGCTTATTGTTTAGCAGCACGGCAGGTTGTTGTTTCCTGGATCCATCCGCCTACAGTGAATGAAGCACCATCCTGCAATTCAGGCAGGTCAAAGATCTCCTCACGAGTAGGGAAATACTTCGAGTAAGAGGCTATCAGTTTGTTGGCGTCCTCAGCCACATCAGGGTCAACCATCTTTGCCTTCTGGAACTTATCCACAGCAGCCCAGAACACGGTTTTGTTCAAGATAGCGGCCTTGGCAGGAGCCATACCTTCGCCATAGGGTTGCGAGGCGGCATACAGCATACCCATCAGGATATAGCAGCGGCCCTGGTTAGCCTGCAACTCAAGCGAGCGACGCAGGTACTGGCGCGACAACTGATAAGATTTGATCTTGTCGAAGTAGATGTAAGCAATATCGAAGAGGTACTCAGCACGATCCTCCTTGTCATCTTCCGGAGCCAATTCGATAGCCTGCTCATAATAGGTTACAGCACCCTTGTAGTCCATTTTCTTCATACACATCTTGGCGCAACCGGCAGCACTCTCCTCGGTAGGCTCCAACTTGTGAGAGGCCTCAGCAGCTGCGAAGTAAATCTCACTCTCCGTGCACTTAACACGACGGAACATACTCATAATCTTGTTCAACATATCCAGATTGGAGACGTTATCCTTAACAATCGGGCCGAAGATCTCGTCCAGCTTATCGCAGTTGGCAGCGCCGGAAGAAGCAAACATCTGATCGACATAATCCTTGTTCTCCTGTGCACGTGCAGCATTCTTGTTGGCAGGGTCAGCAGCCTGAGCAGCCAGAGTCATTGACACGAGTTGGTAGTCAGCGATATAAGCAGCACCGTACTTATCCGGATCAGATTTGTAGCGCGCATTGCTCAAGTCGGCAAAGGTCTTCAGTACCAGAATCTGCGACTTATTGCCCATGCCTTCGATCGACTCCTTCAGCCAGCCGTAAGCAGGCTCCTTAAGAGGATCTTCCTTAAAGAAGTTGCAATAATCAACACCCTTAAGTCCAAGGATATATGCCTTCGGATACTTGGGATCGTCACCGAAATACTTGATACGACTATCGTGCAACTTGAGCAAGAGTTGACGCAGTTCATCATACTCCTTCGGATCCTGAGCTTGCGAAATCTTCCACTCTACAAGTTCGTCACCACGGGTGTAGATAGCCTTGTTGGCATTCGGGCATGTAGTATAAACCTGCCACCAGGGATCCCAGGCATCAGCATACTGTTTGTTCTTGACAGACTCATTGAAGAGCGATACGTTGATTACGCACTCCTCCGTGATAGTAGGTTCAGCCTCTTCCACAACAGGAGCAGAAGCAGTCTCGGCAGCCTTCTGCGGTTTCTTTGCCAATGCAAACGCAGGGATCGTAGCCACCAGAACTAATGCAATAATTGACTTTCTCATATCTATAAACTATTTTGTTGATTTAACATATTCACTATTTGTAGTCTCTTTTCTGCAACGGGGTTATCAGAGCTTGCGTTTGAAGAACCATGTCTCATTGATAGCCGCATTGATGGTGAGTTTCAAATAATCCTCCTTAAGCAGTGCTCCCCTATGTCCGTACTCAACAGTGGCGTTGAACACTGTTCCGGCGTTTCGCAAGGGGAAGCCCACACCGATGGACACCTTGATTTCTTTGCCCTCCACATTCTTCTGATACGGGTCAGTAAGTTTGGCACCCAATCGCCAACATACACGCTCTACATAATTGCGTCCGTACGGGTTATGGCGATATTCGACACCTGCCGCATAAATTGCTCTCGAGCGAAGCGCCTGATTACTGAATGTTTGCACGCTACCCCAGCCCTGATACGTGTAATCAAATGCGAGTGTGAGACGTTGTTGCCAGGTATAGGACGCGCCTACTCCCCATTGCATCGGCACCTTCATGGCAGCACCTCCGCTTTGCACGGTATCTCCCCAACTTGTTTCCACCACCGTATATTTGCCACGCAACGGAAGTTGCGGTTCCCAGACAGCGCCCACGGCAAAAGCATCCTGATTGTCGAAAGTGTGGAACAATTGTGCACCTACACGTGTACGCACACTGCTTACATTGAGCATACTGTACATCGCTACATCCTGCATGCCGGCTTCGGTAAAGGTCAGTGCACGATAGTTGGACACTTCGCCAAACATGTAGTACACATTTGCGCCCACTGCAAACCAATCCATTATATTGAAACTCAAGCCGCCATACACCTCCGTTATACCTCCTTCGCCGGCATAAGTAGCCGAATAGTGGTAATCGGAGTTGATGGAATCACTCAGCGAAAAATTGTATCCTACCGATGAGAACGGCATAACACCGGCCGAAAAGGCTATATAATGCTTGTATATCGGGAATTGCAGGCTTATATATTCCAGGTTACCATTTGCCCTGTTTCTGCGCCCCGAAGCATCGACATACGTGGTCCAAGACACGCTACCCGCCAGGTCAAACATAAACGTGGTACTATCGCAACCTGTATAGGAGGCAGGCTGCAGCGGATTGATAGCCTTATTCGAGCGCATACCAATGCCTACTCCGCCCATACCCCGGAAGGTATTCGGCGTATCATCCCCCAAATCGCCATACGCAAAGCGCGAATAGGGCGAACTGGTCATATTCTGCGCACCTGCAGCCAGAGCCAGACAGACAAAGATATATGTAACGAATAATTTCTTCATGTTCAATCAATCATGCAGCACGAATCTGCTATCGTAATCTATCAGGTACAACTATCGTGCCAAAGTTATTGCAACTGCTTTGTATTATAGAGTAATATCTGGTTCAAGCCTATCAAAACGAGGTGTCGCTCGAAGCGTACATCGGCTTGCAAGCCATGCAAGATAAACGGTGCGTTACCTCCTGTAATGATTGTCTTGTAATGCGGTATTTGCTCTTGTAAATCACGCATATAGCCTTTTACCTCAAACACAACGCCTCTGATCACGCCCGCTGCTATTGCATCACGTGTATTACGTCCGAACAACGGCAACATCTCATTTTCCTCGGCTTCGACAAGCGGCAACTTTTTTGTCATCCGGTGCAAGATAGTGAACCGCATCTTGATACCAGGAGCGATATTTCCTCCCACGAACCCTCCGTCTTCCGCCAGAAAATCATAGGTGATAGCCGAACCGGCATCGATGATAAGCACATTTTCCGCGGGATAGATAGCGTTTGCACCGACAGCGGCCGCCATTCTATCCTGCCCCAAGGTTGCGGGAGTGCCGTAATTATTCCTGATGGGTAGCGGTGTGTTGTGATCGAACAGCACAAAGTGCCGCGAATGTTTGTTCAGTGCATTGACTACAGCCGGCTCGATATTCACAACGGAAGAGATAATGCTGTCCTCAATAGGATACAACTGGAACAATTGCTCCACTTCGGCAGAGGCAAAATGCTTGTACAAGAAATGCTTGACAATCTTGCCATCTTCGCGGAACAATGCCACTTTCGTGCGTGAGTTACCTTGGTCGATGCAGAGGTTCATAATCAATCCGCCATGCTGGTGTATAAGAATCGTTTGATAGACTTCTTCGGCGTCTTTTCGAACTCGTGCGGATAGATTTTTATCTTGGCTATGGGTTCGTAAGAAGCTAACATCGGGTTGAGCGCCTTGCGATTATCCTCCATAATTTCCTCAAGTTGCGCCTCGCTCAGTCCGTTGGCATCGGCAGCCTCCATATCAGGGAAGACAAGTGCCACAAGTTGGTTCTCATTGTTCTGCAGAACAAGCGATTCGCTCACGTAAGGCATATTATCCAGTTTGGATTCAATCTCCTCGGGATAGATGTTCTGCCCTGAAGGGCCGAGCAGCATGGTTTTGTTACGTCCCTTGATAAAGATGAATCCGTCCTCATCAATCGTGCCAAGATCTCCGGTCTTGAGCCATCCGTCATTGCTGAACGTGAGCCGTGTGGCTTCATCGTTCTTGTAGTAGCCGTACATCACGTTTTCGCCCCTTACTTCGATCTCGCCTACTCCATCCTGATCGGGATTAGCGATACGTGCTTCCATCAGTCCGGGCAGAGCCTGACCGCAGCTGAAAGTCTTGTAACTCTCCCATGGGGTGAACGATATGAGCGGAGCACACTCCGTCATGCCATAGCCGACAGATACAGGGAACTTGATACGCTTGAGGAAAGCTTCCACCTCTGCGTTCAACGGTGCACCGCCGATGATAATCTGCTGAAATTCACCGCCGAAAGCATTGATAAGCGTCTCGCGGATTTTGCCGAGCACGATCTCGTCCAGATAAGGGATCTTCAGGACCCAACTAACCGGTGCTTTGCTTATCTGGGGAACGATCATCTTCTTATAGATCTTCTCAAGAATAAGCGGGACAGAGAGGATCAGTGTCGGTTTGACATCCGCAAAAGCCTTGAGAAGAATCTTCGGTGCAGGCGTGCGCCCGATCAGGAACGAGTGACCGCCAGCAGCAAGGCAGCAGAGAAAGTCAAACGCGCAACCGTAGGCATGAGCCAGCGGCAGGAAGGCTACGTGCCGGCAACCGGGATAAACGATCTTGAGGTCATCCACTCCGAACTTGATATTGCCTGCGAGCGCATTGCAAGGCGTAACAACGCCCTTGGAGAATCCCGTAGTACCGGACGTATAGTTGATAGACGCTATCGCGTCGTTCGGGCGCTCGTCGTAATGCAGTTTATCGGGCGTTAGACGTCCGCCAAAGCGCCTTACGAACTGCTTCTGGATATAGGACATTGTGATATGCGCTACCTCCATCTGCTGAGAGATCGGGTGCCAATCGTTGAGCGAAACAACCACTTTGACGTTAGGTATCTGGTCGAGGTCAATGCCCTCCCATATATTATCGCTGATAAACAGCAGTTTGGCATCGGAGTGATTGATGATATGTATGGCATCGGCAGCCTTGAAGTCCTGCAGGATAGGCACAACTATGGCGCCATAGGTAATCGTAGCCAGGAAGGTGGCTACCCAGCAGGAGTTGTTTCTGCCCATGAGGGCGACTTTGTCTTCTTTCTGCAAGCCATTTTCTTCGAACATGACATGCAGATGTGCAATCACTGTTGCCAGTTGACCGTAAGTCAGCGTTTTATCTGTCCCCCAATCGGTAACAGCGGGCAGATCCCAATGCTCGCGAAACGAGGTCTCGAAACGTTTGACCAGATTGTTTCTTTCGTCGGTTAACATAACGATAGTATGATTAAATCTTTTGCCATCCGGCATTTGCCTTTTGGCATATAAATAGCTGTTTTACCCTTCAGGCAGAGTATTACTCCACATCGGGAGGCAATTGTGCATCAAAGGGGTCATCGAACTGTTGCGCACCACGGGTAGAGAAAATCGAGTCCACAACGAACTGACTATTGCCACGCCAAGGCAAAGTGCCGAGGTAACGCTTCCAGTGCAGTTTGATCTGCTTGCCCGACGCGTTGTTGATCTGCTGGGCTATACGCTCATCTTCAACAGAGAACTTGAACTCGTTCGACTGAATAGTAGAAGAGGTGTTCTTGGAGTTATAGCCGGTCTGAATCATCTTGCCTTCGTAGGTCTTGAAGATAAAGCCCTCGCGCTGGAAATAGTTGATATCTCCCTCGTTAACGCCATCGCTATACACATACCAGAACTTGACATACAAGAAAACACCAAGTCCGACCAGCAGAACTACTGACAAAATAGATAATACTTTTTTCATACCATTACGGATTATATTGTTTGCCTATAAAGTTAAAGCGACCACAAAGATACAAAAAAAATCCCATATTTGCAAGTTTTACGGGATTTTTTTTCACAAATAGAATGAAATTCTATTATTTTGTATGTCCGAGACCATTAGATGTGCATTGTTGCACTGCGTGCAGAACGGGTTCGATGGAAGGCGGAGTGCCAACCGCCTGAATCATCCACTCTTTGGGAGTGAGCCTTCCGAGGCGATATATACGTGCATATTCATCGGCAAAATCCTGCTGCCGCGTATATTGCGCCAAATGTTCTTCCAACTGATATTGCACGATATGTCCGAGCGGATAATTAGGCAGATACATCGGTGCATTAACCATGTGGCTATACACAGCCAACAGAATACAGTCATGCTCACCGAGAACAGGCTCATAATATTCGTTCCAGACATCTTTGGCAATCTGCAGTGTAGCATTGCAGAGTTGTTCGGGCGTAGCGTCAGGATGGTCGTATATCCATCGCCACATAGCCATATCCACGAGACTGACACCCATGATCTCGTACATTGACCAGAACTGATCGAAGATCTCGTCAGCCGCCAACTGCCCTGCCTGCGAAGTTTGCATGGCCGTTTTGGCATCAGGCAGCAGTTGCAGGTCGCGGTGTTGCCAGAGGAAGGCGGAGGCTTCGGTATATGCAGTGTTCGGCACACCGGAAAGCATGTAATGATCAATCATATACATATCCAGCACCTGCTCGACACAATGTCCGAACTCGTGTACCGCGATATTGTATCCCTTATAATCCATACCTGCAGCGGGAATACGCGTACGCAGGCGGGCTTCTTCCTTGCGTCCGAGACATGGCCACGCGTGCCCTGAACCGCGTGCCGGCTCTACAACAATATGTCTGGCAATATTTTCTGCCTCCTCGCTACTGAATCCCATACGCGCCAACAGCCTCGGCATATCGGCAGCAAAAGCATCCGCGTCAGGATAGAGGCGTTGTGTAGCGGCAGTGAGTTCGTCCTCATTGAGCGAGGCGCGCGCCTTGAAACCGTCGAACCAGATATCATACGGGCGCAGGTCGCGTCCCAAACGGTCACGGATGATAGAGGCAACCTGTCCGACCTGCTCCGAGCCGATCAGTGCGCGGAAGAGGCTGTCCAGTTCGCCGGCGGTAATCTCCACACCTTCCTCAAAGTTTCGCTGAATACCTGTAGGTGCCGATGGGCAGAAGCGGTCTTCTTCAAACAAAGCGTGAGCAATTGCCAATATCCGCTCGTAGCGCGTATAGGGTTCGGCGGTATCCTCGGTGCTGTATGGTTGCCATATATAATCAGGATTATTAATTGCCTTGGCAGGGATAGACTGATTGACAATACGCTGCATGACGCGGTAAATCATTTCCTGCTTTTCCTGCCCGCCTTGTTTGTCGGCATAGAGCGCCTTGAGTTCGTCACGCAGGTTCCAATGGCTGAGCAGCACTTTGTCGTCAGGCCAGAGTTGCCTGCCGTCCTCGGTGCGCAGGTTACCCATATAGATATTGTAGTCGGCTATATAGTTCTCGGCATCGGCATTGGCTTGCGCCAGCTGTGCATTGACGGCAGCCGGCACACGCGTGGTGAACACATCACCCATACGCGCCATTGCCCATTGCAGGCGCGACCACGAACGTCCCATAGCATTTTTCTCCTCCAGCGAGTAATGCGGGAAGTTCATAATGGTGATAAAGGCGAGTTTGTTGGCAAACATATCATCGGCAAAATGCGCCATGGGACTATATGCCGACATGATATAATCAGCCGCAGTAGGCTCGCCGGAATCGGTCAGTTGTGTCGGTTTGAGCAAATCGACAGTAAGCATGTCGGCTGACTGATAGCAATTCTCCAGGATGCGGCTCAAGGATTCGAAGAGTGCCACACGTTCGCTATCGGTGGTGCAGAAGTGCTCGCGTACCAGTGTTCGGAAGTTCTCCTCCGAACCATCTTCAGCAGTCCACAAGGCGGCAGCCTGACTGATACCGCGTTCGACACGTGCGGCATTGATATCGGGATTAGCCTGTTGCAACTCCTGCTGCAAAGCCTTGAGCGTAACAGGCGAGAGGGATTCGGAGTGTTGAGAACACGAGACACACATAAGCAAACAAAACACATAGAGAACTGTGAGCAAACGAACAGATATTTTCATATTAACTTATTTGAGGTTATCCGGTGTATCGTTGTACCGGCTAAGGACTTTGAGCGCTTCTTCCTGCATCTGCTTGGCGAGGCTAAGCGGTGCCAGCACTCGCAGTTCGGCGCCAAAGGTGCGAAGTTGCTGAATAAAGTCAAACGTTGGCGCAACGTAGTATTCAAACAGGACGGTATCCTCCTCACGGCGATACTTTGCTGCCTCCACCTCTCCCAGTTCGCGTTGCGACGGATGCAAAGGCAGCGTGCGCAGGAACTGTGCTGCACGCGGCAGGACCTCCAGGCGTAACAACACCGGCTCGGCGTTACGGAAGACACCATAATAGTCGGCAAAGAACCTCTTGGGCGAGAAGCCTTGCGGTATAGCAAAATCGTTGTCGAGCATGTGCAGGTCAACAATGCGGTCAAGGGCATACACGCGTGTTTCACCGGGGTGCGTAGAAGCCTCGCCAACCACGTACCAGCGCTGTTTGAACACGCGCAGGCAGTAGGGCGAGAAGAACATATCCGAATCGGTATCGCGGTCAAACGAGTGATACGTGACAAGCAGTTGCTTGCGCGAGCGGATAGCACGCATGAGCGTTGTAAGATATTGTGTGCCGGCAGGTATAGGCTCAAACAGAATGCTGTCTTCCAAACCTTCCGCCTCGTCCAAGGTAGCCTTGAAAGAGAATGCCGATACTATATACCGCCGCATATCACCCCAACTATGTACGTCATTGTCGCTATCGATATAGTAGTAACCGGACTTGCGATTGCAGCGGATATTGATACCGAACAAAGTAAGAATCTCCTCCTTGTAACGATGAAACTTACGAGTCGGGAAGAAAGGCTCGCCATAGACATTGATAGACGAGTGCGACCAGCGGCGGTCGATATCCTCTTTGGTAAGACGTCCTGAAGAAATGGTGTCAACCAGCCATATATATACTTTGAAAACTTGAGCGGGAGACATAAAGGGATTTACGATTTGGGGATTTACGATTTACGATTTTGCGGAGAGTGCCAAGGCATAGAGTTTCATCTGGTGGAGCATGGCAGCGAGTCCGTTGCTACGCGTTGGCGAGAGGTGCTCCTGTAAGCCTATCTTTTCAATGAAATACAAGTCGGCGTCCACGATATCTTTCGGAGTCTGATTGTTGAGCACGCGCAACAGAAGAGCCACTATACCTTTGACCAGAACTGCATCGCTGGTAGCCTGATAGCAGACCTTGCCATCGTTGAGCGAGGCGACGAACCACACCTCTGACTGACAACCATCAATCAGGTTCTGCTTAGTACGCAGTTCTTCAGGAAAAGGCGGCAGATCCTTGCCGTAATCAATGAGAGCCTGATAGCGGTCGAACCACTCGTCGAGCATGTCGAACTCTTCAATAATCTCGTCTTGTATTTCGTTGATAGATTTCATTATTAGTGAGTATTATCAGCCAATCTTGGCTGATGAATTAACAAGGTCGTAGAGGATATCAGCCAGCTGCTCATCCTCAGTGCCGTCGAGCGGCGAGTCGAGAGAGGCCGGTGCATCAATGATATAATCCGCCTGCTCGTAGTACGGGATACGCGCCATGAGTTGCGGCATAATGACGGAGAGTATCTCCTCGGCATTCTTGCCGTGCAGGAGCGGTCGTTCGTTGAGGTCGGTCATAGCCAGGCGCTGAGCCAGGTGGTGCGGGTGCCAGCGCAGGTAGAACGACGTGCCAAGTTCCTTGAGGCACTCCATGTTGTCTTCCCAGCACGGATAACCGCCACCGGTGGCATAGACCACTTTCTCAATCGGCAGTTCAGCCAGATCTTCGACCACATACTTCTCCTTGCGCCTGAACGCCTCGATACCGTACGTGCGGATATAATCGGCAGGCGAGAGTCCGTGTATCTCATGAAAGGCTTCGTCGAGATCAACGAAATGCCAGCCGAGTTTGTCAGCCAGCATGCGTCCGACAGTAGTCTTGCCGGCGCCCATGTACCCTATGAGATAAACAGGAAAAACCAAGGGATTTACGATTTAGTTATTTACTATTTACGATTTGGGATTGGGTTATTTGGGCGATTCGTCGTCGCGGTAGTTGTCGCGCCAGAGGAGTTGGCCGTTTTGCACATACGCCTCGGGCAGAATCATCGTACGCGGTGCAGCAACGGTTCGCAGCACCTTCCAATCTTCGTCATATACACGTACAAAAGAAGCGCACAGCGGTGCACACTGGCTGCGGATGAGCAGGATCGAATCGTTTTCGCCGTAATAATAGAGGTCGATATACGAACTGTCGGCAAGAATGAAACGCGTTGTTTCGCCGTGTTGCTCCACGTTCAGGTCACCGCCTACGAGGTACAGATACTCCTTAGGCAGAATAGAGCCGGTGGCTCTAATCTTCATTTCCTGTGCATTCTGCGCCTTGAGCGAGTAGCAGAAGAGCAGGAACAGTATCCATAAAATTATCCGATTTCCGCGCATAATAATTCTAAATAACCACGACTAACCCTCGATATACCCTCGATAAAACCCCGATCGAACGGAACGATTTTACGTCAGGAGGGCAATGGCGTATGCCGCTATTCCTTCTTTTCGTCCAACGAATCCGAGATGTTCGGTAGTGGTGGCTTTGACATTGACCTGACTGACGTCCACGCCCATTACCTCGGCGAGCGTTTGCTGCATTTGCGGGATATACGGCAGGAGTTTGGGCGCCTGCGCACAAACGGTGCAGTCGCAGTTGCCAAGTTCGTACCCCGCCTCACGCACCATAGCCATGACACGGCGGAGCAGGATCTTGGAATCAATGCCCTCGTACTCATTGCCTTTGGTGTCAGGAAAATGATAGCCTATATCGCGCATAGCCGCAGCGCCGAGTATGGCGTCGCATAGTGCGTGGATCAGTACATCTGCATCGGAGTGTCCATCCAAGCCCAGTTCGTACGGAACGCAAATGCCTCCCAACCACAATTGGCGGTTGGGGGCAAAAGCGTGAACGTCATAGCCTAAGCCTATTCTCATAATAGCAGTCAGCAGTAAGACTTATTTGCGGTTGTTTACGAGGTCCTTTATACCTGCGAGGTCAAATCCGAGCGTGAAGCGCATGGTCTGATCCAGCGGGTTGGTAGCAGCCGTGGCAATGGTGTAGTTGAAATCCAACATAAAAATCGACAGATGGAAACCTGCACCGACCTCAATCAGTCGGCGGTTACCCTTGATGAAATCTTCGTGCGAGTAGCCGAGACGTGCAAAGAACTGGCGGTTGTAGGAATATTCGGCACCTACGCCCCATCCTACTTCCTTGAACTCCTCGCCGGCACCTAACGGCGCATCAGCGAACGATTGGAAGATACCCTTAACGGACGTCAGCGCCGAGTATTGCTCGGTTGAGTACTGGTTGGTATTGTTGTCCTCCGGCTTGCTAGGGTCGAAATTAGGTGCGAACTTCGATTTCTTGGACGGAACCATCAGTTTGCGTGCCTCAACGGTCATCTGCAGGCGGTTGTAGTCGTCGAACGGAATCTCGTAAGCAGCACCCAGACGCAAGGTAGCAGGGATAAAGTTCTGCACACGGTCGTTGTACGAGAGTTTGCCACCGAGGTTCTGCAGGTTCAGACCTGCGCTTATATAACTGTCACCCATGGGCAGCGCGATAGGCTGGCGGTAGTACACCGATACGTCAGCGGCAGCAGTAACGGCAGGGTGATAGTTCTCGGCATTGTTGTCGGTAGAAGCCTTCATACCGTTGGTGAGGTCGGAATAGATGAATCGCAGAGCCACAGCCATCGACACATACTCATGCAGTTTGCGCGAGTACGAAGCGTCGATCGAGAACTCGTGCGGGCTGGACTCGCCCAGGTTTGTACCATTGATGTCGGTCATCTGTACCTTACCCATCGAAAAGTATGTCATTGACATAGCCACAGCCTGAACATCGTCCCACTTATAGAAGCCGGAGATGTAGGCGAGGTCGATATCGTTTACACCGAGTTTGCGCAACCACGGTGTATAAGACGCATTGATACCGCCGCGCATATCCATAAATGCATACTTGGCAGGGTTCCAATACTGGGAGTTCATATCCGGATTGGTTGCAACGCCTGCGTCACCCATGGCAGCACCGCGTGCGTCAGGTGTGATACTGAGTGAAGGTTGACCGGTAATAATCGGGTTAGTGTAATCGCTTGTTGAAGGTTGCGCAACAGTCGGCATAACTGCCAGCATGGTTGCTACGATAACTAAAAAAGATTTTTTCATTTTATTGTTGATTGATTTTTTTTGTTTTCGTTGATTGAGATGATCAGCCAAACATGACTGATAGATACTCGATTCAGCCCAATGGGGCTGATACATTATTAAAGTTGCTTCATAGGCTCTGTTTGTTACCTGTTGGGTTATATATTGTTATTTCTCATATACAATCAGTTTGCCGGTTTTGCCTACAGTTACGCCCTTTGTTGTGACGAGCGAAACACGGTATAGGAACACACCCGGCTTAAGACGAGCATCATCCACAGCAAACGCACGTTGCTCGGTGCCTTTGCGCATGGAGTGATATACGAGTTCGCCCTGCGGTGAATAGACGTACACGTGTACTTCCATCAGTTCGTCGGGCTGGTCATAATCGATGCGGAACTGCATCGCTTCGTTCACGCGCAGCGGATTGGGATAAGCGATCACGGAGTACATCGTGGGCTCGAGTCCCAGAGTGACATCAAAGGTCAGCGTGCGCGTGGTGCTGTTGTTGAGCATATCCCATGCGCGGAAGGTCAGCGAGTGTTTGCCCTCGCTCAGGTTGTTGAGGCGATAACTTACGCTACCCGACTGATAACCGCCTGTAGGCTCGTAGTAATCGTTGAGCACGTACATCATTTTCGGATCGTCGTCGATGGTCAGCATCAGGTCGTGACCGATGCCCGAGCCAACGGTATTCACGCCGTGGTCGTCGTAGATATCGGCATAGAAGTGCGGATTCTCGGTTGTCTTGTCGCCGTCACGGAAACTGCGGGTGTTCAGATAGATATCCACGTCAGGACCGAGTGTATCAACCACCGCTACGGCAGCCGAACCGCCGATCACGAAGTTCTCGTAGTGACCTATACCTTCGCCGTTGATGCTATCCAGGGCATAATACGTTATTCTGCCGTTGCCGAAGTTATAACGGATATCTTTCGGCACCATAAACGTGTAACGGAAATGTCCGTTCTCTACGCGCGCGATACCTTTGTATAAAGTGTTGGGATAATCGTTGTACGTATGCGTCTGTTTTTTCGAGGGATCGGGTTCATCGTTGTCCAGCGTAGTTATCCGCTGCAGTTTGTCCATCATAGCGATGTTCACCACTCCGTTGAACTCGCGTGCGGTATCTCCCTCGGCGTTTTCTATCCATCCGGTGAAAGTATGCTGGGTGATAGCATTCAGCGTGTCGGAAGCCTGCTCTGTACGCACGCGATAATCGGTGGGGTAATGCAGCCGTATAGCCGGGTCGCCCAGCAGCACGTACGGCAACTTGTTCATGCCCGAGGTCTGGTTCTTAGCCAACCGGCACGCCTCGCCGATAGTCATATTGTAAGTGAAATCGTCGGAGTGCTTGAACAAGTTACTACACAAGTTCATGTTTATCACCTCATTGCCGCTGGCATATACGGTTCGGCACGCCGACATGACGGCTATTGCTCCGCCTATAGGATTATTCACCGCCTCTTCGCTGGCGCTCTGGTCGGTGGCATCGAAGTGCGCGAATCCGCAGGTAGCCAGCATCCAGAAGCCGTGGTTGGTGTTCGTCATCGAGCGGCACTCGTTCATTGTCAGCAGGTTCTCGCTGGAGATATTGTTGTAGCCTCCGTGTCCGGAGTAGTTCATGAACAACACCCCTTCGTTCAGCAGATTGGCAAAGCGGTTCTTCGCCTGCGGCGAACTCTCGCCGGAAGCACTTACCTCTTGCGGATAGGCATCTATATATACCTTGTTGACCACAAACGCGGGATTCTGTAGCCGCAGCAGTTCGGCAGCATGGTCAGCGGCGCTCGTGTGCATATTGTGGTCACCGTCATCGGCGGCGAACACGATCTGCTGGCGCCATTTGCCGGGATTAGTGTTGTCCAGATATGCCACTATCTTCCTTGCCACCCCTTCGGCAGTAGCCTCGTCGCGAACGGGCAAACGGCCTACGCCTATATCCATCTTGCCTGTCGTATCCAAGCCGTCGGGAGTAGGTTCGCCCTCGTTGTCGTCGAGGAAGGCGAAATAGTCGTCGGTGGCATAAGCCTGCGTTTCATCCTCACTATCCATAGCCTGATAAGTGAGCAGGATGTTCGGTGCGGAGGTTGGCATCAGTTTGCGGTTGTCGTACGATCCGTCGCCGAGCAGCAAGAGCGATTTGGGTTTCTGTGTGGCGTTGGTAGCGCGGTCGTACAACATCTTCATGATCCACCTGTACGCCGTGGCATCGGGTGTGCCGGAGGAGAACTCGTTATAGACCTGCTGGTCGGTCACTATCGCCGTGGTGATAGCATCGTAACGCTCGTGGGCGTCGGCAATGATTCGTGCTGCCGGCACAAACTGCTCGGGAGCTATGATCACCATATCGATGTTCGCCAGGGCGTGCAGGTTCTGGTTGGGTACTGCATCAAGAACTTTCGGTTTGAGCCAACCTGATGCCGAACCGGGTTTGACTGCCAGGATAGTCTGGCGCGCGGTGTTGTAGCCCACAAACGTCATGTTGCTGCCGCTCAATGTGGCAGGTATGCGTTTGATAGCTGTGGGGTCGCTTATATCCCAAAGTTCGATATCAGCGGTTGCGCCAGCCAGCGTATATTGCGTGTTGCCGCCTTCGCCGAGGTGATCGACATTGGTTATGAGCATCTCTTTGCCCACCATTGTCAGTCGGCAAGTGGCGGTCATCTCCAGATAGTTGAGATAGCCGCGGCTGCCGGATACGGAGTTGGCAAACGACAGTTTCAGCACCTGATTGCCCGTGCCGTTTGCCGGCAGGGTGAAGCGATCGCGTGCACTGTTGGTTGTCGCGCGCTTATAATTTTCGGAGGTGAGTATACCTTCGGTGACGCACTGATATGAGTTCGAACCAACGGACATAGTGAACGTCGAAGGCTCGCGCGACACGCCCGCCACGCGGCAACGTATATCCAGACTTGAGCCTGCCACTACGTTGTCCAGCGGGATAGTGATGTTCAGGCTCCGGCGGATGGTACTCAACTGCTCGCCGTAGAACTCGCGTCCGCCGCCTGCCTTGCCGGATACGTCCACCAGGTTGACCGAATCCACGTCATGTACCCTGTAGGCAGAATACGTATCCGCCGTATAGGCGAAACTCGTCAGAGCCTCAGCCGTGGTTATCAGGCGCTGCTCACCTGTATCGTCGGACAGAAAATAGTAGCCGTATCTGCTATACGGATTGCGTGTGTGCACAAAGTGTTCGTCAGTATAATCCCAGCGATCCACGCCCTGGGCGTAGAACAGTATATAGTCGCCGGCATTGAATATGCCATCGGCACCTTTGTTCATATAAAACGCCACAGGCGGCAGGTCGTCGATATGCGAAAGACGAAAATCCTGATACAGCGCCGCCCCGCCGTAGCCGTAAATACGCACATTGGCGGGGTTGAGTCCGGCAGCCGACAGTTCGTCGTAGGTCAGGCAATGCACGCCCGTTTCTGCCACACGGATCTTCACCCACTTGCCTGAGCTGAGCACGGATTGTGAGGTATATGTATGCGCATTACCGCTTGCTATGGCAAGCAGCAACAGAGGCAATATGAAGTTCAGTCTTTTCATTTCAGTTTGCAGTATAAGGTTTCGCGGTCTTGTGCCACGGCACGTATCATATCATTGGTTTGCAGTTGCCACGGCTGCACGTTCAGCGCCACATAAATCAGGTCACCCTGCCTAATGGTCAGCAGTTCGCTGGCGCGTGCCACGGCATTATCGAGCGACTCTTGCAGTCCGGTCAGCGTGCAGGTGAAGCGTTCTGCCGCCTGCTCGCCGCGTATCAGTTGCCATTCGCGACCGGCATCCGCCTGCACCGAGTCGAGGGTCTCCCACTCTCCTACAGCCAGCGAGTTCTCAAACGCCACGGCTTCCGTCCACGGACGTCCGGCAGCTTTCGCCTCGCGCAACAGGTCGGCGGCAAAGAAGTCCACGCCGGCGGCAACTGCGTCATAGTAGCGCGACGCAAACCGCGGGGCGATACATTTGCCCAGACGCGACACGCGGAGCACGATACACGGCAACGCCTGCAGGTCGGTTACACGCTCCGGCACAAACAACGGCTTGCGGTTGACCAGCAGCGAGCTGTCGCTCTTGAGCACGATATTCTCGCTACCGTCGTAATATGTAATGCCTATTATCTTCATCCCTTAGGGTCCCCGAAAGCAATCACCGATTGGTTTTGGGGAGAGCGGAGGCAGGCTGAGCATTAAGCGCCGCTGAGCGGGGCTTCTGCGCGATACCTTGCCGAACGCGCCCGCAAAAAGCCTACAAAGTTACAAATAATTATTCATATTTGCAAGCCTTCCGCAAATTTTGTACATCTTTTCACAACTTCTGCACATTTGCATTGCAAATTGCAAAACCTTACTTTTGTTTTACTTCGCCCGGATGAACAGTTGCACGGGCGTGCCGTTGAAGTCCCACCACTCGCGCAGTTTGTTCTCCAGGAAGCGGCGATAGGGCTCTTTGACATACTGTGGCAGGTTGGCGAAGAACACGAACGTAGGTATCTGTGTGTTAGGCAGTTGCGTGCAATATTTGATCTTGATGTACTTGCCTTTGGTGGCAGGTGGCGGATAGTTCTCTATCAACGGTAGGAAGTTCTCGTTGAGTTTGGCGGTAGGCACTTTGCGGTTCTTGTTCTCATACACGTGCAGAGCTGTCTCCATCACCTTGAATATTCGCTGTTTGGTCACAGCCGAAGTGAAGATGATCGGGAAGTCGGTGAACGGCGCCAGCCGCTCGCGGATAGCGTTCTCGTAACCTTTGATGTCGGCGTTGGTTTTGCTCTCCACCAGATCCCACTTGTTCACGCACACCACCAGACCTTTCTTGTTCTTCTGCACGAGCGAGAAGATGTTCAGATCCTGCGACTCTATGCCTCGTGTGGCATCAAGCATCAGGATGCAGACGTCGGAGTTCTCAATAGCGCGTATCGAGCGCACTACGCTGTAGTACTCGAGGTCTTCGGTCACCTTGGCTTTCTTGCGTATTCCGGCGGTATCCACGAGGTAAAAGTCCTTGCCGAACTTGTTGTAACGGGTATAGATGCTGTCGCGCGTTGTGCCGGGTATATCCGTCACGATGGTTCGTTCCTCGCCGATAAAGGCGTTCAGGATACTCGACTTGCCGGCATTCGGACGGCCTACGATAGCAAATCGCGGCAGGTCTTCGATCTCCTCATCGCCGCTGTCGGACTTGAACCGCGAACAGATCTCGTCCAGCAGGTCGCCTGTGCCCAAGCCGTTCTCGGCAGAGAGGATGAACGGCTCGCCCAAACCGAGTTTATAGAACTCCGGCGCGCCGTACTGGTTCTCGTACGTATCCACTTTGTTCACAGCCAGCACGGTGGGTTTGCCCGCCTGCCTGAGCAGGTGCGCCACCTCCTGGTCGAACTGCGTCACACCTTCGTTCACATCCACCACGAGCAGCACCACATCCGCCTCGCGGATAGCCAGGTTGACCTGACGGTTGATCTCGCTCTCGAATGTATCTTCGGAGTTCACCACCCATCCGCCGGTATCTATCACGCTGAACTCGCGTCCGCACCACTCCGCTTTGCCGTACTGGCGGTCGCGGGTTGTGCCGGCGGTGTTGTTTACAATGGCACGCCGTGTGCCTGTCAGTCTGTTAAAGAGGGTCGATTTCCCTACGTTGGGACGTCCCACTATAGCTAAAATATTTGCCATAGAATTTTGATAATTTTGTATGTTGATGTTTAATGTAAGCTGAAGTTCACCGGCAGCAAGTACCTGCATCGTATAGGGCTACCGTCCTTCATCCCAGGTTCCCATTTCGGCATCTTTCTGATGAGCCTTACGGCCTCGTCGTTAAAGAGCTTGTGTACGGGTTTGACAACAGTCACTTCGGTTACCGAGCCGTCCTTGTCCACCACGAATGAGACAAGCACTTTGCCTTGCATACCCTGCTGTTGCGCTTTGTAGGGATACTGCACGTTCTCCGACAGGAACTTGTACAAGCCGGTCTGTGCACCCGGGAACACGGGCAATTTGTCGGGCAAACGGTTTACGCCATCGTTGGCGGAAGTGATAGAGCCGAGCACGCGTTTCTGCTCTGCATACGACACGCCATAGGCGAAGTTTGCGAACCGTTTGTTCTCAATCAGTTCGCCTTTGGATTTGTTGTACAAACTGACGGAGTATGCGCCTGCATGCTCGTCGTAAGCAGTAATCACACCATAGACGTTCGCCTCGCTCGGATAAACGATATACCCCTGCAAGAACCAAACCGTATCGCCCACAGCCACCGGCTCGCGGAAGATTGGTTTGCCGTCGCGGAAAGATGTGTGCTCAACCACCTGATTGTCAACGTAGCGGTACGTCTCGTTGAGTTCGCCGAAGAAGTAATGTTCCTGCAACCCGTCATAGACGATTGTATCTTCGCTGATTTCCTTCAGGCGCAACTTATACACCAGCATATCGCGGGAATTGTACACCTTGGCATCGATATATTCTTTCTCGTACGTCAGTTTGGCGTACACGCCGTATTTGTCCGGTTGTGCGATGATGTGCATGTCTTTGTTGACAAACACTTTCTTTTGCTTTGCTGCCAGCATGCCGGGCGAAACCGCGCACAAGGCGGCCGTCAGCAGCAGGAGACTGATTCCGAGTCGTTTCATCATGTTAGCACTATTTCTTTACAAATTCCACACGTCTGTTCTTAGCGCGGCCTTCTCGGCAGACTTCCCGGCACTCTTAATCAAATGATCGAAGAACTGTGCCTCAACCGGCATGATCAGCGCCAGTGCAAATATGCACACGAGCGCTCGTCTAATCGTTGTTTTCATATCTGTGGGGGTTAATGCAAACCGTACAGGTAGTCTATTCTTCTGCCCACAATATCGCTTTCGCCTGCAAAGTTACGAAAAATTATTGATATTTGCAAATTTTTATAGATTTTTTTCTGATTGCCGACCGCTTACTGCCGACTACAAAAAAAGAAGGATTGCCTCCCGGCAACCCAATCTCCATTAACCTTAAATCTAATACCATGAAAAACACGATGCAAAAGTACAACAATTTACGCATATATGCAAATTATTTGGCAAAAAATATGTTTTATAGCATAAAAATCGCCATTTTTGCAATATGCACATATCATTGGAGCATATTCGGGCGGTGTTTGGGCGGTGAGGTGCATTTTTTTTGACGGTCTGGCGGGCGGATTGCACGGTTAGGTACGATTTTTGTAGTAATTTACGTATAAATCTAACTACCCATGAAAATACAATTCCTCGGTGCTGCGGAAGAGGTGACCGGCAGCAAGCATCTCATTACCACCAACAACGGGCACACTATCCTACTGGATTGCGGTATGTATCAAGGTAAAGGTATGGAGACCGATGCCGCCAACCGCGATCTGGGTTTTGATCCCAAATCGCTGGACTGCGTCGTGCTCAGCCATGCGCATATCGACCACTCGGGACTGCTGCCGTACATCTACAAACTCGGTTTTCGCGGTGATATATATTGTACGCCCGCTACGCGCGACCTGTGCGCTATTGTGCTGGCGGATACCGCCTATATCCAGGCGCAGGATATACGCTGGTACAACAAGAAGATGGACAAACTCCACCAGCCCAAAGCCGAACCGCTGTACGACCTGAAGCAGGTGGACGGAGTGATGAAACATTTTGTTACCGTCAGTTACGACCGGCCTATACGCATGTTCGACGACACGATGCTCACCTTCACCAACTCCGGGCACATGTTAGGCTCAGCTATCTGCAACCTGGAGATAACCGAGCAGGAGGGGTTCACGGAGAAACCTACAAAGAAAGACAAGTGGTACATGGAGAACATGTCCGCCTTTGCGCCCGCGCCGAAGAATGTTGTGAAGAAGCGTATAGCGTTCACCGGAGATATAGGTCGTCCCGAGAGCCATATCCTACCCTCGCCTATGCCGTTCCCGCAATGCGACTACCTGATCACCGAGTCCACCTATGGCGACCGGCTGCACGAGAGCGAACAGGCTACCGAGGAGGAACTGCTGGAGGTGGTGGAGAACACCTGCGTGCGCAAGAAGGGCAAACTGCTCATTCCGTCGTTCTCCGTTGGCAGAACGCAGGAGATAGTGTACGTGCTCAACAATCTGTATAACGACGGCCGTCTGCCACATATTCCCGTATATGTCGATTCGCCGCTCGCGGTCAATGCTACAGAGATATTCCGCCTGTATATGTCCGACCTCAACGAGGGCGTACAGGATGTGCTCCGGTTCGACAGCGACCCGTTCGGGTTCAACACGCTCAAGTATATCAAAGATATCAACGAGTCGAAGCGGCTCAACCACTCCGACGAACCGTGTATCATCATTGCTGCATCGGGAATGTTGGAGGCAGGACGCATCAAGCACCATGTGGCTAACCATATTGCCGACCCGAGCACTACGATCCTGATTGTCGGCTACTGCACGCCTACCTCACTCGGCGCACGTATTCAGGATCCTACCAAACGCTGGATCAGTATCTTCGGTATGGACCGCAAGATCAATGCCGAGATCATCAAGATCGAGGCGTTCTCCGGACACGGCGACTACCGCGAGATGACCGATTACCTGAGCCGCAGCATCGACCCCAAGCAGGTCAAACAGACGTTTATCGTACACGGTGAGCCGCTGGCGCAGGAGGCGTTCAAGGGACATCTGCACGATGTCGGGTTCCGCAACCTGACTATCCCGAAGAAACGTGACGCGGTAGAACTCTGATCCGCTTTAGCGGCGCATATCCGGATAGATATAATCCATCAGCGCGTCGTAGTTCGACGAGAACGAGAAACTGTCCCGCAAGGTTGGATACCGTTCGGGATCGGTGCAGTACGGATAGGCGAACTTCAGAAACGCCAGACGGTTGTCCTCAAACGAGAACGTCTTAGCCATCACAGCCAGATCGTCCGTGCAGAACAGACCGATCACTACGCACAGTTGTGCTATCTCCAGTTTCTTGTCATCAAACGACTGACCTTTCAGGGTCTGCATCACGGCTTGCATCTGCTCGGCTGTGGCGCAGGGCGGCAGCTCGCGGCGCGACGGACCGGGATAGTGGTGGTGATGGTGCTGTGCTACAGCGTTCACCGGCAGCACAAGGGCTGCTATTAGGCAGAGGATAAACAGATTCTTTTTCATTGATTCAGCGGACGATTTGGTTTTGCCTGCCAAAGGTACTGCTTTTTTTTGAATTTTGCAAATTATTTTGTTAAAAATCCAAAAAAATCTATCATTTTTTGGAATATAATCCGAAAATTCAGCCTATTTTTTGGAATATAATCCGAAAATTCAGCCTATTTTTTGGAATATAATCCGAAAAGTTAGCCTGTTTTGAGGATAAAAGTGTCAGCCGAAAAGCAAATAAGTCTCGGGTTAACTTGCTTTCAATTTGCTTTTGCCTTGCTCTTGCCTTGCTCTCATATCCGTCTCGGGTTATGCGGAACAGCGTAGCGGTTAGAAACTTGTTGTTTTTATCTTTTTGGGGATTTAAAAACGTACATTTTTTTAGAAATAGCCATAAAAACCTTAAAAAATACACAATATCTTTTAATTTGTTGTTCAAAAATTTGCATATTTCAAATATTTTTAGTATCTTTGCTGCGGATTAGTCAGACAAATACGATGTTGCTCTGCGGATTTGGCTGACAAATACGAAATACAGATTCGATTTTTACCATTAAATGAAGTATATATGTTTTCTCGTTATTATCAATTAGACAAAGAGTTAGATACCAGCGTGTTTCTTTTCGGGGCAAGACAAACCGGAAAAACGACATTGCTTTTGCAGCAATTTCCCAACGCTGAGTATATTGACTTGTTGGACTCGGTCACACTACGGAAGTTCTCCAACTATCCCGAAACATTATTCGAGATGTACAAAGACCGCGATAGTAATACCGTTGTTATAATAGACGAAATCCAACAAGTACCTTTGTTGCTCAATGAGGTTCATCGATTGATACATAAGAGAGGTATACGTTTTATTTTATGTGGCAGCAGTGCCAGAAAACTTCGCAGAAAGGGCTACAACACGTTAGGCGGCCGTGCGTTGCCATGTTATTTGTATCCGTTGGTAAGTGCCGAAATACCGGACTTTGACATTGATACGGCTTTGACCAAAGGCATGCTTCCGGCATTCTATACTGCGAAGAACGCTTACAGATTATTGGCAAGTTATCTGGATGTGTATTTGCGGCAAGAAATAAAGGAGGAAGCGTTAGTTAGGAATCTGTCCAACTTCCAACGGTTCTTGGATGCCGCGGCTCTGACGGATGGTGAAATAGTCAACTACAATAACATTGCGACAGATTGCGGTGTTAGTGCCAATTCTGTTAAAGAATATTTTTCGATTTTGGAGGATACACTTGTCGGATATATGATCCCAGCTTTTGCCAAAAGAGTCAAGCGTCGGATAGTGCTATCGCCGAAATTCTATTTCTTTGATATCGGAGTAACCAATTATTTGCTACACCGTAAGGAAGTTGTGCGCGGGACAACAGAATATGGCCATGCATTTGAGCATTTCGTAATGCAAGAATTGATAGCATATATCGGATATACGCATAATGACAACAGGCTGTCCTACTGGCGTACAAAGGACGGAGTAGAAGTGGATGCGGTTATCGGGAATGATTTGCTTGGCGGTGCAAAGTTAGCTATTGAAATCAAATCTACGGAGGATGTTCAAAACAAGCATCTTAAGGGGTTGCGCACATTTGCCGACGAACATCCTGACTGCCGACGGATTGTAGTAGCACTTGACAGATTTACACGCCGAACGGTTGACAATATTGAAATCATGTATGTCTATGATTTTCTGCGACAGCTATGGTCGGGAAAATTGTTTTGACCGAAAATACGATGTCTGCGACATCTCCGAAAAATACGTCCGCTATGCTCACTCCATAAATATAAACGCATTCGTATGTGAGTGATCAGCCCCCGATAAGTGCTAAACAACTACCAAGGAACAACTATCTACGCGCCCTCACATCCGCGTGAGGCGAGTTAAAGTCAACAATTATCGTGTCTTATCCTGAAAAAAGTAGACACATTGTGAAACAATAAAAAAGTCTACATCATGGATCGACAAAAAATGCGCTTTACTCGTGAGCAACGGATGGCG